>NZ_RZHO01000001.1:0-435711 GCF_022696125.1 Streptomyces sp. GB4-14
ACCTGCGGGTGATCAACCCCGAACACGCCCACTGGCGGCGCGGCATCGAGGCCGCCGTCATCTATCAGCGGCTGCACGGCGACCTCAAGGTGCCGTTCACGTACCGGGTACCCGGCGGGAACGACCAGGACCAAGTGGTGGAGGGCGAGGGGTGGCCGGCCACGCTAGCCGGGTTCCCGCTCGGGCAGTGGATCGCCGACAACCGGCGCTTCCACGCCCGCGGCCGTCTCGAGCGGGACCGCATCGAGCACCTGGAGAAGCTCGGCATGATCTGGTCGCACTTCGACGTCGCGTGGGAGGAAGGTCTCGCCGCCGCGCGTGGGTGGGCCGAGGAGAACGGACACCTGCTGGCACCGACCGACGCCACCTACCAGGGCTACCGGGTAGGCATCTGGCTGAAGAACCAGCGGGCCGCCGCCCGCAAAGCGGCAGAGATCGAACAACGGCGTGCTGAAGGCCTGCCGGCTCAGTCGTCGGCCGGCGCGCTGTCGCAGACGCGGCGCGAGCAGTTGGAGGACATCGACCCGTCGTGGTGCCCGAGCTGGTCGGTGGAATGGCAGCGCTGCTTCCACCTCACCCGCATGCACCTGCAGGCTGGCCACCCGCTGCCCATGACGCCGGGCGAGATTGTGTACCAGGGCGAAGACTTCGGACGGTGGGTGCGCTCCGTCCGGCTCGGCTGGGACAGCCTCACCACCGTCCAGAAGTGGATGTGCGAGCACGTACTCGGGATCGAACCCGCCGGCGAGGACGAGCAGCCCAAGCAGCGCCGTAGCCAGGCCGACAAGTGGGCGTTGAACTACCAGGCCGCCCGCCAGTTCTACGAACGCGAGGGACACCTGCGTGTGCCGAGGAAGCACGTCGAACGGATCGTCGTCAACGGCGATGAGGGCGGCGGCAGTGGCGAGGACCAGGAGGTTCGAGAAGTCCGGCTCGGAGCATGGATCAGCAACCAGCGCAGCAGAGCCGCCACCCTGTCGTCGGAGCGGATCGAGCAGCTGACCGCCATCGGCATGCGCTGGATGTGATGGGCGTCGTCGTCACCACGGCCGTCGTCGCGCTCGCGGCCGTCTACCTGACCGGACGACTGCGCCCGTGACGACGGCTGGATTACTGGACGACTGAGCGACCGATCAGCTCCGTTCCACCCGGGGGCCTGGGCCCGGGCCGGCACCTTCCGTCACGGTCCTCCGGGTCCGCTGCACGCACATGAGTATCCGTACCCAGGCCAAGAGCGTTCCGGGGCGGCTCTGTTCGCGACCTGCGATGTGCCGTCTTCGTGGCAGTGATCCAACTGGGGATGTACCGACTCATGACAGCCGCGAGATCACGAAGTACCACCGCTGTGTCAGTGGCAAGCTCCAGTCACGAACCGATGAGCAGCAGGAACACCCTTTCCTCGCTCAATCGTGACTGGCACAACCTCACTGACGCAAAGCCGACACATCGCACCGGACCCCGGGCATCTCAAGGCCCAGGGCCCGGTGCTGTGTGCACGCCGGGTGATGTTCTGGCAGGTCAGAGGTGTAAGCCGTCTGGGGAGCGAGGCGGTGGATGTTTTACGGTTCAGCGACGTTCGATGTTCTGACTGGGCGGAACTACGCCGTGCTCCAGGATGTACTGAAGGACCATGCGGGCCCCGTCCGGGAGCCGCCGCGGCCCGCATCCATACCGTCTCATTGTCCGGTTGTCGTCCGGGAGTTACAGGGATCCCCAGGTGGTGGCGTGGTCGATGAGGCGCGTTCGCAGGTGGTCGACGGGCGGGGCGAGGGGGCCGGAGCGGGTGACGAGGTAGAGGGTGTTGAGCGGTGGGACGGGGCTGTGGTGGAGCTGTTCCAGTGAGCCGCTGTGGAGGGCGGGTTCGGCCAGGTAGCGGGGAAGGACGGAGATGCCCGCGTCGGCGGTCACCGCAGTCAGGACCGCGCGGAGATCGGGGACGACGACGGCCACCTGGTTGGGGGGCCTGCGGCCGAACTCGCTTCGCCAATACCGGCGGATGATGGGCAGTTCCTCGGCGTAGGCGACCAGGGGGAGATGGGCGAGGGCGGAGACCGGATCGTCGTCGAGGTGGCCGGGGTCGATGGACCGGGCGGCGGTGGGTGTGCCCACCAGGACGAATTCCTCATCGACGTACGGCATCGCAGCCAGTCCCCGTATGGTCAGCGGCGGCCGGATCGAGGACACCACCAGGTCGAGTCGGTCCTCGGTGAGGAGGGTGAGCAGCGGTTCGGCCCGGTCGAGGGTGAACGCCAGCTCCAGGCCGTGGTGGGTCAGAGGGGTGAGGGCCGGCAGCAGGCGGGCGGTGGCGAATTCGGCCGCTGCTCCGAGCCGCACGGTTCCCCGCGGGGCGGTTTCCGCCTCGTCGTTTCTGAGCGCGTGGCGCAGGCCGTCCAGGTGGGGGCCGACACGGCGGGCCAGTTCGTGGGCCCGGTGTGTCGGCCGGGCTCCGCTGCGGGACCGGGTGAACAGGGCGCCGCCCACCTGTTCCTCCAGGCGCACCAGCTGCCCGCTGACGGCGGGCTGGGACACACCGAGCGCCTTCGCGGCGCCTGTCAGGGAGCCCCGGCGGTAGATCTCCAGAAAGGTGGCGACCAGATCCAAGTCCTTCACGTCAAGTGACAATACATAAGCATGCTTATGGCAGCGACGTGCCATGCCTGCTTTCCCGATGCACTCTGGTGATGTCCCTCCCGGACATCACCCTGTATCTCCTTTCCGAATCGAGGACGTGTCCCATGGCGAAGATCCTGATGATCATTTCGGCGGCCGACACCCTGACCCTGGCCGACGGCAGCACTCATCCCACCGGTTACTGGGCCGAGGAGGTCACCGCCTCGCACAAGGTGCTGACGGAAGCGGGTCACACCGTGCGCATCGCCACCCCGGGCGGTGCCAGGCCCACCGTCGACGCGATCTCGCTCGACGAGCGCGGCGGTGTCGACGCTGCCGACGCCGCCGGGTTCCAGGCGTACCTGGAGTCCATCAACACGGACCTGGCGGCCCCGCTCGACCTCGCCGCCGTCCGCGCCGCCGACTACGAGGCCCTGTACCTGCCGGGCGGGCACGCCCCGATGGCCGACCTGGCCGACGACGCCCGCCTCGGCGCCCTGCTCGCCGAGGCCGACCACCGCGGACAGGTCATCGCCGCGCTGTGCCACGGTGTCGCCGGGCTGCTCAGCGCCACGAAGGAGGACGGCACCTTCGTCTTCGCCGGCCGAAGCCTGACCGGCTTCACCGACGAGGAGGAGAAGCAGGGCGGACTGGGCGACCAGGCTCCCTGGCTGGTGGAGAGCCGGCTCACCCAGCGCGGCGCCGACGTCAGGACCGGCGCGGCCTGGTCCGACACCGTGATCGTCGACGGCAACCTGATTACCGGGCAGAACCCGCAGTCCAGCGTGACCACCGCCAAGCAGGTCCTCGCGGCCCTGCCGGACGCCTGACCGGGAAGCGCCACTCCGGGCCGGGAGCGGCTTGCCCCGTCCACCGAGAGGTGGGTGGTCGAGCGCGCCTTCACCTGGCTTCACCAGTTCAAACGACTCCGCACCTGCTACGAGCGACGCGCCGTCCTCCATCAAGGCATGCTCGAACTCGCCTGCGCGATCATCTGCCTCAGACGGCTTCTGAAGGCAGTCGACGTGCAGCAGTGGGCTCCTGACGCGTGACCTCTTCTCCCCACGGCGTACCTGCGCCACTCCGTCATGAGCCCAGCCCGGAGACCAGGCAAGAGGCGGACGACGACGCGTTGATCAAAGCTCTGCAGGATCGTGCATGGGATCCGGGCCTGCGATTCGACCGCGCGGACGCGCCTGTCGCATGGATCATCGAGCGTTATGGCAAGCACCGGTTGGAGCAGATACGAAACGGCGTAGTTTCCTATGGCAGTGACGGGACGGTTGAGCTCAGGGCCGAGACCGAGGAGGTGACCGACTACTACGCCGACGCTCCTCGCGGGCCGCTGTTCCCTCCGATCTGCCTGCCAGACATCGAGAAGGCAGAGCACAGAATCGGGCGCGGTCTTCCCGAATTGCTTCGGCGTCTCTACACCGAGGTCGCCAACGGAGGATTCGGACCCGATGGCGGGCTTGCCTCCCTGAACGACGGCAACCGGGCCCCCGGGCACGTGCGGCGTGACTGGCCGTGCGCGGCCAGCGTCCACGAACGCAACCTGTCAGAGGGCATGCCACCATCGTGGCTCTTTCTCGCCTACGGCGGCTGCACGATGGAATGGCATGTCTCATTGAGCGCAGTCGACAACCCAGTGCTTCTCTACGACGCCGACGGTCACACCTTCGGGGAGGGCCCTCACGACGGCCCTCGCCATGCGACCGCCTCACTATGAACCGCTCCGGGTCTGCCAGGGCGATCTTGAGCCCGGCGCTCAGACAAGCACGGAGACTGCCGGGCCGCGGACGATCGCGCACGGTGTCGGTGGGCGGCAGCCGGGCGGGGTTGCGTCCTGGGAAGTGGTGTACGGGTTCCCACCTGATCCGGGCGTTTGTCCTGGCGTCGGAGTGAGGGCCCGGATATGAGAACGGCCACCGGCTGATCTTCGAGATGTCGAAGCTCGAAGGAGATCAGCACGATGACCGCACCCGACAGTCTGCCCCTGCACGCCCTCGCCGAGGAGAATCTCGCTGCGGCGAGTCCCGATCTGCTGCGCGCGATGATCAAGACGTTCGCCGACGCCCTCATGTCCGCCAAGGCCGACGGCCCTCTGCAACGCCGAATACGGGCAGGTCAGCGAGGAACGCGTCAATCATCGCAACGGCTATCGCCCGCGCGAGTGGGACACCCGCGCCGGGACCGTCGAACTGGCCGTTCCCAAGCTGAGGCAGGGCAGCTACTTCCCACACTGGCTTCTCGAGCGCCGCCGGGCCGAACAGGCACTCATCTCGGTGGTCGCCACCGCCTACCTCCTCGGCGTCTCCACCCGCCGGGTCGAAAAACTCGCCGAGTCCCTCGGCGTCACCCAGCTACCGAAGTCGCAGGTCAGCGCGATGGCCAAGCACCTGGACGAGCAGGTCGCAGCTTTCCGCAACCGGCCCCTGGACGCCGGCCCCTACTCGTTCGTCTGGGTCGACGCGCTCACTCAGAAGGTCCGCGAGGGCGGCCGGATCATCAACGTCCACGCGCTGATCGCGGTTGGTGTCAACGCCGACGGCCACCGCGAGATCCTCGGTCTGGACGTCACCACCGCCGAGGACGGCGCCGGCTGGCTCGCTTTCCTGCGCTCCTTGATCGCCCGCGGCCTGTCCGGCGTCCAGCTCGTCATCTCCGACGCCCACACCGGCCTGGTGGATGCGATCGGCGCAGTGCTGCCTGGTGCGTCGTGGCAGCGCTGTCGCACCCACTACGCGAGGAATTTGCTGAGCCAGGTCCCGAAGTCGGCCCAGCCCTGGGTGGCCACGCTGCTGCGGACGGTCTTCGAACAGCCCGACACCGGCGCGGTCCACGCACAGATGCGGCACGTCCTGGACGCGCTGGAGGCCAAGTTTCCCAAGGCCGCGACCCACTTGGACGCCGCCCAGCACGACCTGCTGGCCTTCACCGCCTTCCCGAGGGAGATCTGGCGGCAGATCTGGTCGAACAACCCCCAAGAACGACGAATGGACCGAAGCCCGCCGCTACATGGGCCGCGAGCTCCTCGCCAAGGCCCGACTCCACCCGATCGAGTCAGAAACCGACGACACCGCCCTGCCCACCGAACTCACCGCATAGCCTCAAAACGAGATCACCGAGTGGCCGTCGATACACCACTCCAGCAGACGTGACCGGTGTCCCGCCGCGAGGGGCGCATCAGAGCCTCCGTCAGACCCGGAGCGGTTCAATGCTCTCCGGCCGGGCCCCTCAGATAAGAGTGAGCCCGACCGGAGATCAGCGGCGTCGTGGTCACCGAGCGGTGATCGGCGACCGGTCCCCTCCGTCAGCGGGTCCCGTCTGGCGGAGGGGTACGCCTTCCGGGACGACATGCGGCTATGCACCGAACCGGAAGTCCGAGAGAGGGCATCTACCAGCCGTTCACAGAGATGTCCGGAAGTCGCGCCGGTACCACACCAGGGGCGATGCCGCCGTCCCCTGCCTGCGCATCCCAGAAAGCTCTCCGATCAGCAGGGTGTGGTCGCCGACTGGTATGCGACTGGTCACAACGCACCGCAGAGCGACCGCGATGTCAGCGAGGTACGGCACAGTCGAGTCGGGCCAGTCCGCCAAGAGAACTCCGGAGAACCGGTCCACTCCACTGGTGGCGAAATTTCGGGCCAGAGCCCGATGCTCGCTTCCGAGGATGTTGATGCTGAATTCGGTGGCCTCGGACAGTGCCCCGAAACAGCTGGACGTATGCGATATTCCCACGAGCACAAGCGGGGGCTCCAGCGACACAGACGTCACCGAACTGGCAGTGAACCCCCACAAACGCCCCTCGGCGTCCCGTGCCGTGACGATGGTCAGCGGAGCTGCAAGGAACGACATCGCCTCGCGGAACTCCGTGCTACCCAGAGCGGGCGGACTGTCTCCGACCTGTGTGCTCACCATGCGCACCTCCCGCTGAGAGCTATCGGCTGGCCGGGGACTGCCGGGCGGCCTCACGCGCCTGGGCTGCGAAGTCGTCCCTTTGCTCCGCAACCCATTGCTGCGACGCGCGCCGACTTTCCAGCGCACCGGTGAAGTGCGGAGCTACGTAGCGGGCGAGCAGTTCATAGCTGCGCTTGGTCTGTTCCCGCGTGGCCCAGTCCTGGGTGTTGACCAGCAGAGTTCCGAACCCTCCACTCTCGTCGAGCATGCGCTGGATCGCCTCTATGGCGTCGTCGACTGAGCCGATGATGGCGGTCCGCGTCTCGACTGCCGCCTCGGCCTCGCGTCCCTCGGGCAGCTTCGCCTGAGCACCGACTGTGTCCCGGACGTACTCCCGGAACCACCGGGCCATGCCGTCCTGGACTTGACTCAGAGCCTCTTCCCGCGTCTCCGCGATGTGCACGCAGATGGCAACCCGCCACTTCGCCCGGTCCACGGTCTTGCCGTGTTTGGCCGCTTCGTCTTCCGCGGCCGCCCACAGCCGCGCCAGCGGCGGCTCCTCCATGCCTGGCCGACCGGCGAAGGTCAGCGAGTTCAGGCCGTACCGGCCTGCCAGGCGCATGCCCCGCTCCGAGCCTGCGCTGGCCACGGCCATGTCGAAGCACGGCTTGGTGTAGGGCTTCAGGTGCGGGCGGGCGTCCCGCAGTTCGAACCAGTCCGTCTTGACCGTCACCGGCTCGTCCCCGTGTAGCAGTTGCACCAGGGCGTCAAGCGACTCGGCCATCATCCGCCGCTGGTCACCTGCGGCGATGCCCATCATGTGAGCGTCCGCCGGCGAGACCCCGGCGCCCATTCCGAGCATGGCCCGTCCCCTGCTCTGGTGGTCCAGCTGCACGATGCGGTTGGCCGTGGTGAGGGGGTGGTGGTAAGGCAGGCTGACGACACCGGTGCCGAGCTTGATCCGGCGGGTCCGCTCGGCCGCGGCGGCCAGAAAGAGTTCCGGTGAGCTGACGGTGGACCAGCCGCCGGAGTGGTGCTCGCCCACCCAGGCCTCGTCGATGCCGAGCACGTCCAGCCAGTCGATGAGGTCCAGGTCACGCCAGAAGGCGGTGGTGGGGTCCTCGTCGAGCGAATGGAAAGGCGGGATGAAAGCGCCGAAGCGGAGAGTCATCGCTGGCTTCCTTCTTTGTCGTGTCGTGACTGCGGGCGGGAGTCGTCGAGCCAGGTGGTCAGCTCGTCCGCCAGGCGGCGCAGCTGAGGTTGCTGCATGACGGTGTAGTGGTCGCCAGGCAGGTCGACGACCTGCGTGGCGTTCCGGAAGTAGGCCTGCCAGGCGGCCACCACCGCGTCCGGGGCGCCTTCCCGCGCCCGGAAGAAGCGGACCGGGCCCGTGTAGGGCCGCGGCTCGTAGGACAGCAGGGCCCGGAAGTTGCGTGCGAACCGGTCGAAGATCGCGCCGAGGGTCCCGGCGTCCACGTCGGGCGGCAGCACCGATCGTTGACGGGCCTCGGTGTGGAGCACGCCCAGCGCGTCGGGAAGACCACCAGCCTCACGGAAGGTGTCCGGCTTAGGTTCCCAGGACTCTCCGGCGAGACCTGCGAGGTCGCGGGCGAACCAGGACAGCAGAACGGCGTCATCGACGTGCGCGTGGTCCGCTGGCCCCGGCGGTTCCAGCAGGTCGATGACCGCGAGGCTCTCCACGGTGCGCCCGGCCCGGGTGAGCTGCTGGGCGATCTCCAGGGCCACCACACCGCCCATGGACCAGCCGCCCAGCCGGAAGGGGCCGTCGGGGTTTGCCGCCGTGATGGCCCCGGTGTAGTGGGCGGCCAGCTCGGCGACCGTTGTCAGCTCGAGGCCGTCCGGCACCTGGAGGGCGTAGAACGGTTGCTCCTCGCTGAGCAGTGAAGCGAGTTCGGCGTAGCAGAGCACGTCGCCGCCCACCGGGTGCACGAAGAACAGCGGGGGCCTGCTGCCCTCGGTGCGGACCGGGACGAGCGCTGTGCGCTTCAGGCCGCTGCCGGCGTCCCGGACGGCCTCCGCGAGCGATGCGATCGTCGGCCGCGCGAACAAGGTGGACAGGGGAAGCGAGCAGTTCAGGCGGGCGCTGATCCCGGCCATGAGGCGAACGGCAAGCAGCGAGTTGCCGCCGAGGGCAAAGAAGTCGGTGTGCACGCCGACACTGGCGTCGGGGAAGAACTCGGCCCAGATGGCGTCGAGTTCCGCCTCGATCTCATCACGAGGAGCGACCACGGCACTGTCGTCGTCCGCATGGGCGCCGGGTACCGGAAGTGCCGTCCGGTCCACCTTTCCGTTGGCGGTCAGAGGCAGCGCGTCCAGTGCGAGGACATGCTGCGGCACCATGTAGGCGGGCAGCGTCTTGCCCAGCGCCTCGCGCAGCCTCTCGGGCGCGCCCGCGGGGTCGTGCCCCTCATCCAGCACGGCGTACGCGACGAGTTGCTTGGCCTCATGCCTCTCACCCACGGCGGACACCACCGCGGCCCGCACGCCGGCGCACTGTGCGAGGGCGGCCTCGATCTCGCCCAACTCGATCCGGTAGCCCTGGACCTTCACCTGAAAGTCCTCGCGGCCCAGGAACTCGATGGTGCCGTCGGGCAGGTAGCGGCCGAGGTCACCGGTGCGGTAGAGCCGCTCCCCGGTGGATGGATGGCGCAGGAAGGCGGCCCGGGTCTTGGCCTCGTCGCCGAGGTAGCCGCGGGCGAGTCCGGCGCCGCTGATGTAGAGCTGGCCGGGCACCCACACGGGGCAAGGCTGCATCGCGTCGTTCAGCACGTGGAACTGCTGGCTGCGCATCGGCGTGCCGTACGGGATGCTCGCCCAGTCGGGGTCGACGTCACTGATGGGGTGGAGGATCGACCAGATCGACGCCTCAGTGGCTCCACCGAGGCTCCACACGGCCGCGTCGGGCAGCAGGGCCCGGATGCGGTCGGGGAGGGTGACCGGGATCCAGTCGCCGCTCATCATCACTGTCCGCAGCGGGAGAGTGTCGGCCAGGCCCTCGCCGAGGGCGTGTTCAGTGAACATCTCCATTAGCGTGGGCACGCTGTTCCACAGCGTGACGTCGTGCTCGGTGACAAGCTGCGCCCAGCGCGCGGGTTCCCGCTGGTCACCGGGCTCCGGCAGGACGATCGCGCCGCCGGCGGCCAGGACACCGAAGATGTCGTATACGGAGAGGTCGAAGTTGAGCGCGGACAGGGCGAGCACCCGGTCGTCCTCGGTGATGCCGAAGCGCTCGTTGATGTCGAGGCACGTGTTCAGGGCGCCGGTGTGCTCGATCATCACGCCCTTCGGCGTGCCGGTGGACCCGGAGGTGAAGATGACGTACGCCAGGTCGTCGGGGCAGGCCGGGGACGGCGTCAGCGGTGCGGCGTCCAGCGCCTCGGCTCCGGGCCCGTCGACGCTGAGCCGTATGGTGTCGTCCGGCCAGGCAATGCGCTTCTCCACCCGGCCCTGTGTCAGTACGAGGGAGATGCCCGCCTTCTCCATGAGCAGCCGGAGCCGTTCGGCTGGGACGGTCGCGTCGATGGGCACGTAGGCCGCTCCGGACTTCAGCACGCCGATGGTCGCGGCGACCTGCTCCCAGCCCTTCTCCATCACGACACCGACCAAGCTGCCCGGCAGCGCTCCGTGTTCGCGCAGCCAGCGGCCCAGTCGGTTGGTGTGGGCGTCGAGTTCGCCGTACGTCAGGGTGCGGTCTGCCGCAATGGCGGCGGTGCGGTCGGGGTGTGCCGTGGCACGCTCCGTGAACGGCTCGTGCAGCAGCCCGGTGGGCAGCGGCGCGGCGGTGGCGTTGACCTCCCGGCGCACGGCCAGGTCGACGTCCGGCATCAGGACCGGGGAGGGGCGTTGCCAGGCCTGCGGGTCGTGGCAGAGGCCGCGCAGGAGGTCCACGTAGGACGCGAACATCGCGTCGATCATTCCCTCGGGGAAGATCTCCTCGACAACGTCCCAGTTCACCATCAGGGCGCCCGCGTCCTCGACGACCTGGTGGTCCAGCCACACCTGCGGGGTGCGGATGGAGGTGGAGACCTCACGGCCGGCGCTGCCGAGTGCGGGCATATGCAGCCGACCGGCCCCGCCAGCGATGACGCAGCGCCGTCTCAGCCCCCTGGCGCGCCCGCCGGCCGGTCCGCTAACGTCCGCCGCGTCTCCCACCGCACGGCCGGCTTCGGAGGCTCCAACCGGGCCGGGGACACGGCACCGGCACAGCCTGTTGGCGCAGCGGCGCCGCGCCCCCGGCCCCTCAACCGTCGACGAACCCCAGCTCGGTATCCGGCTGGCAGTGCGAGCACGCCGACACCCCCTCGGCGAGCGCCCGCACAATCTGCTCGCGGCTGACGCCGTCGCTCCTCTTGCCCGCGTTCCAGCAGCCGCCCATGTGCACGTACACCGGCCCGCTCCGGGAGTTCATGCCCCGCTCGAGCAGCCAGTCGGGGGACGGCGGCCGCGCCTGCCACCTGCGCTCCCGCTCCGCCTGGCGCCGCTCCTTGTCGGCTATCCACGCGTCGACCTGCGCCAGACTCGCCTGCGCCTGCTGCACGATCACGCGGCGCGCGAAGTGCAGCAGCTCCAGCCGCGACGACCCATCGGCCATGCGTTCGATTCTAGGATTATTCCCCGCCAGGCTGCGGGCGGGGCTCCACTCGACGACGGCGAGCCGGAGCGGACCGGCTACTGACCTGGCGCGAGGTCCTGCAACTGCTCCAGCAGCCCCTTCATGTCCCCGGGCGCGGCACCCGCCGGTCCGGCGGCTATCGTCTGCACCAGCGCCGCCACCACCTCGGCCCGCTTCTCCTCGGGCAGGTTCGCATCGGTCAGGACACGCTCCGCCGCCAGGTACCGGGAGAACTCCAGAGGCTGATCAAAATACGCCTTCAGATGCTCGGCGGCCGTCTGCTGCGACTTCACGAACGTCTTGCTGATGTACCCCGCCAGGGCCGCCGACACCGCGCCGAGCCCGCCCGCCACGATGGCACCCGTCGTGTTGCTCACCTTCAAAGCCAGGCCGACGAACACGGCCAGCATGACGAAACCGGCGATCATCGACGCCTGAGCAGTGCCGAATGAGCGCCTCGCCTGGGTCGTCGCGATCCGGTGATACAGGTCGAGCCGTGTCTGCGTCAGCGTCCACAGGGTCGACAGCGCCAAATCACGACGCTCCTGCGCCGTCGCCCTGTCCTCCGACGGCAACGGCACCGTCATCACCGTGCCGGTCTCGTCACCCACCCCCCAGCTCACCGTTTGCGCCGGGACGCGCGCACGGCTATCGCCGCTGGCGTCGCCACGAAGGGCGCCCTCGACGCTGTCTTCCGCCTGCTGAACGCGTTGACGGATTCTGACGATCTCCGGGTCCTCGCGGCTGAAGATGTCGGTCACGATGGAGATGAAAAGGACGACCGTCACGAGCGCGATGCCGGCACGGATCACCACGGCTCCCAGATCGGGGTCGCTGTCGTCTTTCACCGCCAGGGTCGCGACGATCGCCAGGGAGAAGAAGCCCACACAACCCATCGTGATCAAGATGAGCTTGCGGACGGCGTCGCGTCGGGAAGGTGCTGACTGATCGCTCATGCTCAGATCATGGCGAGGAGCGCCAACACCGTCCCCCAGAACAGAGAAACTGCCTCCTCCTAGGTGGCGCAGCGACGACGCCCCGCCCGGCCATGTCCACCCCCTGCCTATCCTTCTCCGCCGACACGGCCCGGCGACCAGGGGAAACGGCATGGACAAGGCCACATACGCACGCACAGAAGACGTCCTGCTCCCGCGACTGCGCCCGTACCCCGGCAACGCCAAGATCGGCAACGTCCCGAAGATCCTCGAGTCACTGTGCCGCAACGGCCAATACCGCTCGCTCGTCGTCCGGGAACACGACGACGGCACCCTCACCGTCCTCGCCGGCAACCACACCCTCCAGGCGCTCGCCGCCCACGGGCCCGGCGACTGCGGCATGACCACCGGCAGCGACGACAGCGCACGCCCCTGCTCGAACGGCACTTGTACCACACCCCGGAGGCGCGGGCCGCCCGCCGGCGGGAGTACCGGCGAGAGCGGTTCGCCTGGCGGGTGCTGATGGGCTGGTGGATTGCCTGCCTGGCGGCAGCGCTGCTCATGCTGTGGTGGCCCGCTGGCCCGCGACGCCGCTCAAGGCGACGGGTGGGTGGTCAGCTTCGGCGCGAGGTCGGAGGCGAACCGCCCGCGGCGGGCCTCAACAGGGTGGCCGGTGATCCAGCCCTCCGCGCATGCCTTGTGGACGGGCTCGCCGGAGTGGGAGCGCATGGGCGTGGGCTGGCCGCACAGCGTGCAGGGGAGGTCCTGCCAGCGGTCGAAGTGCCGGCCGTCGCGCCAGACGAGGAGTTCACCGGGAGCCGGAATCAGGCCCGGCTCGAACGGCGGCTCCTTCTTCGTGCGTCCAGGGTGGGTCACGGCCGGAAGGCGGGCAGCTGCTGGAACACGCGGGCCAGCAGCTCCTCGGTCGGCTTCCAGGGCACGACCTGCCCGCGTGCGGGGACCGGCAGCGGCAGCTCCTGGACGTTGTCGAGGACCAGGTGCCAGGCGCCTGGGTGCGCCCACTCCGAGCAGAGCGGTGCGCCTTCGGGGTCCTGTGGCAGTCGGTGATTCGGACGATGCCGACCACCGCGCCCGTGACCAGTTGGCGGCCACGGATGGTGCGGCCGATCAGCGGGTTGCGCAGGGCGGGCTGGTCGATGGTCTTGCTCGTGTGCAGCAGCACCCAGCCGGTCCGCCACCGTCCGGGCCGGTTCTCGATGGTTTTGGCACCGGCGAGGATGCAGGCCGCGTAGGGCTGCCGGATGCTGATGCCGCGGATCCAGTCGCCCTCGGGCAGAGTCACGACGCTCATGCGGCTCGCCCCCACATGGCCGTGCCCGGCCTGCCCGCGCGGCGCCCGTTGACGGACGGCGTGGCGGCGTGCGCGGCGGTCACCAAGACCGCACGGCCGGAGTGCTTCCCGTCGTAAAGAGCAGCGTCTGCTGCCCTCTGCAGGCGCGTCAGGTCGCGTGCGCCGATCACGTCCGGGGTCGCGGCGCCGACTGAGGCGGCGACGTCGACGGTGCGGCCGTCGTCCAGAGTGACCGGCGTGTGCAGCATCCGGACCAGCTGTTCCAGGCGCTGCTCCCGGCGTTCGGAGGGCAGCTCCAAGACCACGGCGAACTCATCGCCCCCGCGCATCCCGTTCCCGCTGGCCAGCACCTCCATGATCCGCTGGTAGTCCGGCGCGAGAACCGCCACACCAAGCCCTTCCTCCCAGTGCGGCTTCACTGAGCCGGGCACCGTCTGCCTGACCTGCACCCGCCGTTCGCCGGCCACCACGAACGGCGGCGCCACATCCTCGCCTCCGCGGGGCTCCGCCAGAACCTCGCCCACCGTCTCACGGGCGATCACGAACCGCTCCCAGAGCGCCTTGCTTCCCGCAGCTCGGCCTGAAGGGCCTCTACCCGCTGCCGAGCAGCGCGTTCACGCTCCTCCAGCAACCCCATCACCGACGGCATCCCGGCACCTCCACCGAAGAGACGACACGACCCCGTCCTCTCCCGCCGAAACACCATCCCTACACCTGACCAGCGGAAACGAACCCGTCAATCTCGGCAAGACACGGCTTCTCAGTAGTAGATGTGGTCGTCGGCGCGTTCATCCTCGGGCGTCTGTCGGAGACGCCACGCACCGAAGCCGACCCCAAGAGCCCCGCCCATGAGAGCTGCCGCTCCTGCCCACACGCCGCTGGGCGAGAGCGCCGCAGCGAGCAAGCCGGCCAACAGGGCGCCAATCAGCAGGCACATGACAATGATGAAGCACGCAGCGAGGTGCCGATTCCTCAGAGGCGTCATGCCACCTTGCATGAGGTCCTCCTGTCCCCTTCGGCTGGTTCCCTTCTCCCATATCCCCGAACGTTCACGACAATCCGGCTCACGAGGTCGCGTCACAGAAGTTGAGCCAGAGCCCGTGGAAGTTGACGAAGCAACTCCAGATGGTGCTCGCTGGATCGGAACATACCGGTGGGCTTGGACGGCACTCCCACGCGTCGGATGAGGGACGGCCTCGGTGCGGGGCCCGCTGGAAGCTGACACGGCCCGTGCCACCCGGCCCTTGTCCTGCGGCAATCTCGCCCACAGGCCACACGCGCCAAGCACAGCTATGGCACCGTGTTCCCGGGCCAGGTCCGTCACCTCCGCGGTGGTGGCGGACCAAGACTCTTCGTGCGGTCGCACGGACGGTTGGGGAGTCTGCCACAGCTGACGCCCGGGCTCCTCATCCTGCGCACCGTGGCGCTCCCGCGGTTCCCGGAGGGCGAGTCCGGCACCCACCGCTGTCGGAAGGGGACACGGGTGGGGCTTCCGGCAGCCGTCTCCACCTGACGCCACCCCCCGGGCAGCCGCGTCCTGCCGGGCAGCCCCAGCCACCGGGCGCTGCGGAGCGCCAGCCGCCTCGGTCAAGTCCCCCTCCGCGTCCGCCGCTTGGCGCCTCCGACGGGGGGTAGCCGATAGACCTCACAAGGTGAACAAGGCAAAAGGGTGGAAGGAGACAAGCCATGGAAGTGCGCCAGGCGCACGGCGGCAGGGAACTCGATGATCTCGAACCGGGCACGCACCAGCGTGGCCAGCTACGCGCCCGCGTCGCCGACATCGCCTCGACAGCGCTGTGCGTGGTGCTCGCACTGTGGGTGGTGTGGGGCATCGTCGGTGTGGCGCGCGGTGCGATCGGCTGGGCGTACAGCGTGGTGGCGTGCGCGCTGCTGGCGATCGCGCTGACCGCCCGGACGCTGGGCGTACGCCGCAGGAACCTTCGCTCCGGGCGGTAAGGGACGGCGATGGAACGCATCAACACCTTCCTCGGCCGCCACATGTGGGTCTAGGTGCTGCTCACCGTCCTCGCGGGCTGAGCGGCCATCATGCTGATGTCGCCGGGCGAGCCGCCCCTCGTGGACCTCGCGCGAGCCGCGGTGATGTCCGTGGGCGCGGTAGCCGTCCCGCTGGTCCTGCGGGCGAGGGAGAAGCGCGCGGCCCGCACACCGACGACAACCCCGACGATCCGCCCGCCGCAGCCATGGTCCGCTGACATTGCCGTCAGCGTTGCCGTCAAGACGCGCAGAGCCCGTTCCGGAGAGTCTCCGGAACGGGCTCTGCGACCTTCAGTGCATTCTCTCCTCAGCAACACCGATTGCCCAGATGACAAACGAAACCGGAACGTCACCCCTGTGAGGATTAACACTCACAACCGCATCGCTCCATGTTCCGCCGTCCGGAACTGAGACAGCCATGACCGCTTCGTTTGAACGCCAGGCAGGATCTTGAAACTCGATCACATGCTCACCTGAAGTGACATCGTTAAAATCGACAACTTCAATTTCGCTGCCGTTGAAGACTTCTCTCATCTCGCTCACCCTTCGGTCAATCCAGGAACCCGGAGAAATTGCCGTCCACCGAGAACCGGGCACCTATGCCCCCATTGGGGAGACGGACATCGATGGTGTCCTGCCAGACCCCGCCGATCCTGCCATACTCCCGCGTGGTGACAGAACCAGGGTGAGTCAAGATGTCGTCCAATACATCCCGGCCAAGCGCATTCCAAGCCGCAGGGTTCTGCTTCCCGGAAGGGATTGGCCACTGCCCGGTGTTCGTTTTGCGCCCTGCATGCTTTGCGAGTGCATTACCGGCCATCTCAAACTCTCCCCTCTTATCCTTGGGGTCCAGCTTCCGGCCCGAGCCAGAAGCGAAATCCAAGTCCAGAGTGGGGCAACCGCCAGAATTGTGAACGAGCACCGGCGTCTCGCCCGCCAGCACATAGTACGTGTGCAGGTCGTCGACTGTGAGGTTGTACGTCCGCGCATGCTTGGTGTACGCCCGGTTGCTAAGGACGCGGATCGTGGTGCCGTCGGGGGTTCTGAGGGTCATGCCGGCGGCGAGGTTGCGAGCCTCCACCCAGGCGCCGATCTCAGGAACCCAGAACGGGTGTTCATGCGTAGCGGTGAGCTGTTCGCGCCCGTCAGGTGTCTCGATGGTCAGTTCGTTGAAGTGCTTGTCGTCTTCGGTGACGATCAGGCGGGTGACCTTCCGGAGACCGGTCTCCCCTGTTTCCGGGTTTGTTGCGACGACCTTGTCGCCTACCTTGATCTTTTCGATCTTCTTGGTCTCGCCGTCGGCCATGAGGACTTCGGTGCCAGCGAGGAAGCACTTGCAGTCTGGTGCGTTGAACTTGCGGAGCCAGTCCTCAATGGCGCCCTTACCCTTTTTCACAACCGAGTCGGGCACAAGCTTCAAAACCTTGACGAACGGGAGGTCCGTAGTGATACCCAGGTAATCCCAGCCGTTCGCCTCTCCAGAGACGACTTTCTTCCACGATTCGACGTCAGGAATGACGAGGGAAGCGATGAATTTGAAACTGTTCTTCTGGGCTTTCGTGTCGTACGGCTTGATGACGGTCCGAGTGCCCATCGGCGGATGATGGCCGCCGAAGCGATAGACGCTGTGGAGATCACCCACCACGTCGTAGGTGTAAACGGCACCCTCGTATTTCCAGCCTCCGGAACCATCCGGGACCATCCAGTCCCGATACAGGCCATCAGGGCCGTCCGAACAACCCCGGTAGCAATCCGTGACCGGCTTCAGGCCGTCGGGGTCGCTGGTGCTGATGGGGCTGTTCTTGGCGTACGAGTAGCCGTTCATCTGCAGCGGGTCCGTGATGTCCAGCAACGGATCCGCGCTGATGAACCGGCCGTTGGCCTGGTCGTACTCGCGCGCGCCGATGTGCGTCAGCCCGGTGGCGGCGTCGTCGACGCCGGTACCCAGGTAGCTGCGCCTGTCCGGCCAGGAGGCCGGCTTGGGGCCGCGGGCCTCGCCGAAGGGCTTGAAGGCGCGTCTCGTCACCGGCTGGTTGAGGGCGATCTGGATCGAGGTGGTGGCGGTGCCCAGATGGTCGGTGAGTTGGACGTTGCGGGTGTGGCCGCTGCTGGTGCCGTTCGACGTGCGGACGACCGCCGGTGCGCCGGGGTGAGCGTAGGTGCGGGTGGCCTTGGTGATCTTCCCGGTGCTGTCGGTCGTGAGTTCACCGCCGGGAAGGTAGAGGGTGGAACCTGCGCTGGAGTTCTCCAGGAGGCGTTGGCCCTCGGTGTCGTAGGTGTAATTGACGGTGGTGCCACCGGCGGTCACCGTGGCCGGCTTGTTCTCGCTCGTCCAGACGAAATGCTGCGTGTCGTTGGCGAGGTCACGCTTAGTGGTGTTGCCGGCCGCGTCGTAGGAGTACGCGCTGCCGGAGCCGGAGGGGGTGGAGGAGACCCAGGCCAGGGTGTGGGGCTGAGTCATGATCGGCTGGGTGGCGCCGTTTCCGGCTGTGGTGCCGTAGCTGGAGCGATACGCGACGTTCTTGGTGGCGTCGGTGACGTTGTGCTCGGTGAGGGTGGAGCGGTTGCCGATCCAGTCGTAGGTGAATGCCTGACGGTAGGCGGTCGGGGAAGTCGCCACCGTGTCGGCGGCCGGAGCCGCCGCGGCGAGCGTGCTGGTCAGCGAGGTATCCGGACTGGAGGTGTCGCCGGCCTCGTTCGGTGCGTCCGCGACGGGGCCGGACGAGGCGGCGTAGTCGGTCCGGTAGCCGAAGGTGGCCCCGTTGGCGGTCTTGCAGCCGTTGCCCGTGCCGGTGGGGACGACGTTGGAGGTCCAGGCGTGGACGAGCTCACCGAGAGCGTCGTAGGTGTAGCACTGGGTGTCCCAGGTGGAACCGGAGGCTTCGCTCAGCTTGCGGGAGTTCGATGTGATGGTGCCGGAGGCGTCGTAGGAGTAGTAGCTGTCGGTGATGCGGTGAGGTGAGGCGGTCTCTCGGTCGGCGACGGTGCGCTGGAGGCGTCCGGTGTGCGGATCGATGAAGTTGGTGGTCCACACGCGGTAGGGCTGGGAACCGGAAACGGCGCGGAGGACCTCGCCGAAGGGAGAGTAGGTGACGTCAGCGGTGTACCAGCTGGAGCCGGCCGTGGACTCGGGCAGGCCGTCCTCGTTGTACCGGGTGACCACCTTCTCGGCGGCGATGCCGCCCTTCGCCGGGTAGGTGACGGACAAGGGCTTGCCGGTCGGCGTGTAGCCGTAGGTGTAGCTGTAGGTGCCTGAGAGCCCGGCGGTCTTGGTGTTGGCGGGGATGGTGATGTCCCGGCCGGTGGGCTGGTAGTCGGTGGTGTAGCCGATGGTCCTGGAGACGTAGTCGCCGTCCACGGTGTGGCGGGTCGAGGTGACCGGCATGCCGAGGGCCCCGACGGCGTCGTAGGTGAAGGACTTGATCGGGGCGGCCGTGGCCGAACCCTCGCGGACAGCCGTCACCCGTCCCAGCAGGTCGTAGCTCGTGTACAGGGACTTGCCGTTGGCATCGACCGTGACGAGGGGACGGTCGGCACCGTCGAACGCGGTCGTCCTGGTGGTGCCGGTGTCCGGGTCGGTGGCTTCGACGACCCGCCCGCGAACGTCGTACTTGTATGTCCACTTGTTGCCGGCCGGGTCGGTGACCTCCGAGCGGTTGCCGCGGACGTCGTAGGCGTAGCGGGTCGATCGGGTGGTCGACTGGCCGGCGTCGGTGTACTGCTCGACCTCGGTGACCCGGCCGAGAGCGTCGGTGGTGGTCCATGTTGCCGGGGAGGTGTTGCCCGGGGGATTCACATGCGTCGTGTCCGGTCCGTAGGACGTGAACGTCTCGTGCTCGAACTCGCCGTCGTGATAGGTCGCCTGGCGGATGGTGCGGCCCATGCCGTCGTACTGGGTCTTCAGGTAGCTGGGGATGAGCTTGGTCGACTTGGGTTCGAACAGCGTGGTGGTCGGCTGGCCCGCGGCGAGGTAGCCGCTGGTGACGATGCTGGGACGGCCGTGGTCGTCGTACGAGGTGTCGGTGATGATGCGGCCAGGGCCGTGGGCCTCGTTCTGGGTCTGAACCGGGCGGAGCAGGCCGTCGTAGATGGTGACCGAGGAGGCGTAACTGCCGTCGTCCCTGATGGTCTTGGTGGTGACGGCAGCAGGGCTGGTCCTGGAGGGGGTGGCGGAAGCCTGCTGGTAGCCGATCTGGACGTCGGGGGTCTGGCTGCCGCTGGAGCGCGTCGGGGACCAGCCCTTGACCAGGCGGCCGAGGGCGTCGTACTCGTACCGCGTCACGCGGCCGTTGGGGTCGGTGACGGTGAGAGGGAGGGAGCGGCCGGGGTCGAAGGTGCTCGTCGTGGAGTGCCCGAGAGCGTTGATGGTCTTCAGCCCCGTGAGGGGGCCGCCGATGTCGGCCGGGGTGTAGACGTTCTCGGTGGTGCCCTGATCCGGTCTGGTGACCTTGCGGACACGGCCGAGCGGATCATAGGTGGTGGTGGTGACGACGCTGTGTGCGTCACCCTCGCCGTTGGATTCCGCGACGGTGGTGGTCAGGCCCTTGAGCGGCGTGGCGGCGTGGGCGAGGTTGTCGTAGCTGGTGCGGACCGATTTGAGCAGGTGCGTGGCGTAGTTCGCGTCGGCGTACCGGGCGCAGGGCACGGCGATGGTCCGGCTCTGGGATATCAGGCCGATCAGGTGCGCGTCGGTGTTGTGGACGTAGGCATTGCGGGTGCACTCCTGTTCGGAGAGCGTTTCGCCGCCAGAGCCGTCGGGCTTGACGACGAAGCTTTCAATCTCGGTGGGCAGACCGTAGATGTCGTCGACGCTGGTGAGGGTGCGCTTGGACTGCCACCCGGGGTCGAGGGACTGGATGTCGTCGGTGCGCTTGATGCCGACGCGGTGGGCGAGGAGCGGTTCCATGGCCGAGCCGTCCTCGGCCTCCCGGGTGCGGGAGGCGGTCTGCTTGGACCAGGGGAAGTTCAGGGTGCGCCGGACCAGGTGCTTGTCGGAGTCCTTGTAGGTGAGGGCCTCGGCCACCTGGCCCGCGTACTGCGGGGCGTCGTCGCTGACCAGGGTGTAGGTGCCGGTGGTGTCCTTGACCTCACCGCCAGTTCCGAGGAAGTAGCGCGTCTCGGAGTACGACTGCGACTGCGGGTCGTCGTTGCCGGTGTCGCTGGACGTGGTCTTGCTGCCCTTGGTCACGGAGAGCTGGCGGTATCCCCGCCAGTCGCTGTACGTGCGCAGGGCGGGTCGCTGGAACTCGTCGTCGGACTTGGCCCAGGCCGGGCCGGTGTACTTGTACTTGGTGACGATCGGCACACCGTGATTGGTGACCTTGTCGGTCTCCACGACGGAGGCGACGACGTACTTGTTGAACCACACCTTGGGCGGAGTCCGCTCGTCGCCGTCCGGGGACCAGCGGACCGGGAAGCAGGTTCCGTTCGCCTTCTCCTTGTCCTCGGCGGGCGGGGTGGCGCAGCCGCCGGTGTACTCGACCTCGATGTCGGCGCCGGCCTCGGTGGCAACGGTGCCGATGCGGGGGCGGGTGAACGCGGGGCGCTGGTCCTTGGGGCCGGTGCGGACGAGGTTGGGGAGCTGGCGGTCACGCAGGCGGGACTGGAGCGGGGAGGAGGAGCCGACGCGGTATTCGGCGAAACTCACGCCGTCCTTGGACTGGACGGTGCCGGTGGTGTCTCCGGGGCCGAAGCCGGTGCGGGTGATCGAGTTGAGCCAAAGGCCGGGAGAGGTGTCGTACCAGTCGCTGGGAAAGGACTGGTGGAGGGCGTAGACGTCGACCTTGCCGAGGCCGGTCACGCCGGGCCGGGCACCAAGGGTGGTGACGGTGTCCAGGCGCATTTGCGTCCAGAAGGACGGGAAGCCCGGGCAGAGCTTCGACGTCGACTTGCAGTTGAGGTTCCCGGGGGTGTCCCACCAGGGGCGGTAGGCGCCGGGGTCGTCGGTCTTGGCGAAGTTCGCTGCGTCGCAGGCGGTGGTGGACTTCAGGCAGCGCTGCTTGACGCCGAAGCTGACCTGGGCGGAGGGCTTGGACAGGTCGCCCGAACGCATTCCGTAGTCGATGGTGGTGGGGTAGGCGAAGCGCTCGTAGGCTTCCGGGGTCTTGCGCTTGTCCCGGACGGCGTAATAGTTCGTCTCCTGCTTCCAGTTGACGACCATCACGTTGCCGTGGACATCGGCGACCTTGTCCAGGCCCCAGCGCCAGGCCTGCTGCTTCCCGGCGCCGCAGCGGGAGTCGGCGAAGGCCGTCGCATGGCAGGGCTCGCCGGGGTGGTTGCCGAAGACAGGGACCGTGGAGACCGAGTTGGTGTCGGCGTGACCGCCGCCGACCTCGTGACGGCCGAAGGTGTAAACGGTTCCGTCAGTGGTCGTCACCTCCCAGTACTCGCCGTCGTTGTCACCGTTGGTCGCACCGGTCTTGAGGGTGACGCGGCTACCGTCGTCGGACGCGGGGCGGTAGGTGTTGGTGTTACCGACGCGGACCAGCTCAGTGCTCCGGCCGGCGAGGGACATCACCGCGTTGTGCGAGACCCAGCACAGATCGGACGTCTTGTTGGCCTTGGCCGTGTTGTTGGGAGCGCCGGCGTCAAGCGTCTTGCGGTCGTCCTTGCAGCTGCGATAGCGGCGCTCGATGTGGCCCGGATCGTAGTCCCAACCCTCGCCGATCCAGGAGGCCTGAGGAGAGGAGACACCCGTGCGGCCGTCGACGGACTGTGAGTTGTAGGTGAGCGCGACCTTCGGCGTGGGGCCGGCCGGGGCCGCCGGGACGGTCAGAGGGTAGGACCAGACGAAGGCGCCGGAGCTGCCTGCGTGGGACCAGGAGCCGGTCGAGGCAAGCGGGGTCGCCTTGAACGAGCCACCGGGGCCGGTTCCGGAATCCACCGCGCCGATCACGGTGGAGTCGGCGCTGCCTTCCGCGCCCAGCAGGCGTGAGCCCGCTGACTGGACGGAGGTGCCTTCGGACTCTGTGGCGACGATGTCGTCGGCGGCCGGGTCGACGGTCGCGGAAACCGTGTTGGTATCCGGGTCGTTGACCGTCTCCAGCTCGGTGTACGCCTGGCACTCCTCGACGTCGGGAGTGGTCAGGTAGCAGGCGGGGAACTGGACCAGACGCAGGCGGGATCCCCAGTCGGCGCCGTACAGGTTCTCGAAGGTGCCGTAGTCCAGTGAGAGTGAGACCGGTACCGCACTGGTGTCCGGCGGGTCGACACGGATGACCGCACCGTCCACGCCCTGGGTGGTGACTGCGGAGCGGGCGTCCACGGTCAATCCCCATGTACCGGTGGGGCTGGGCTGTCCCTCGGCCGGGGCGAGGGTGACCGGGACCTGGTCCGAGGTCTGGGACTCGACGGCGGTGGACAAGGTCCGTGCGGCACTGGACGGGAACGTGACCGTCGAGGTGGAGGCGGGGGGTGGGACGGCGGTACCAGGCGGCGCCGATTCCCTGTCCTGGGGGGCCTCGATCTTCAGGCTCTCGATGTCCTCGTTGACCGGGCTGCCGTCGGCTGGGACGACTTTGTCAAGCGACTCGAGAAGCACGGCCTCGCGCCCCGGTTCGTCGTCCGGCGGGACCGGCGGCACGGCCGTCGCCGCCGTGGGCAGCAGACCCACGAGCACGGCGGCACCGGCTGCGGCGACAACAGCTCTACGCATACGCAGGCTCGAGGAAAGGAGAGTTCGACCGAACACGGAGGGTCCCCCGGACCACTTGGAGCGGGGCCGGAATTGGACCTCGCGCAGGACGAAACAGATCGGGCGAATTCTGTGAGAGCGATGTGAAGGAACGCTAGAGGTTCAGACCATTAGTGATCATCGTCACGCCACGTAACGACAGAATCACACGCGGACGCTGATGATCAGAACGCATCCCTCATTGAAGACGCAATAAGACGTAGGCCTGATGTCACCCCAAGGCATCTGATGTCAAATCAAATACCTCGTATTGATAATGATTTCTGGTGAGTTGAGGTGAATCTCGGCGCCTCCAGCGCCCGCCGACCGCAGCCGGGAAGCTCCTCGAGGAACGACGTTCACCCGGCCCGCGTTCCTGGCGTGGGAATTCAGAGGGTGACGGCAGACGACTCATGGGTCATCATCAGCTCGCCCTGCCATGCCCGCGCCCCCGTACGGAACGGTCCGCTTCGCCATGGCCGGCTACGTCGTTCCGGAGGAGCCCGCACGCGTCGACAGGTGTGCCGGGCACGGGGAAAGGGGCCTCTCACGATGCCAACCACTCAGTTCCGCATGCCCGGGCGCCGTGCCTTGGCACTCGCCCTGGTCACGGCCGTCGCAGCGACCGGTATCGGCTATGCCGGATACACGAGCTCCGACGGACGACAACAGACCGAGCCCCAGCGGGCCAAGGCGGTCACCGAGAGTGCCGCCGTCGTCCAGGCCGCCCGCACCGGTAAGCAGGTCGAGGTCACCGCGGACCGCACCGAGCGCTCCACCACCTGGGCCCGCCCCGACGGGCAGCTCGCCACGCGCTTCCACTCCTCGCCGGTCCGGGTCCGCAAGGACGGCCAGTGGCGCGCGATCAACCCGAATCTCCGACGCGGCAAGTCCGGCTGGGAGACCACGGCCACCAGTGCCCGGATGGTGTTCTCAGCAGGTTCGGGCACGAGAGAGTCTGAGCGAACCTCGCGCGCTGGGGGGCAGCAGCGCGTGTCACTGGTGAAGAACGCTTCCGTCGCTGCGGCGGCAGGAGCGAACGACCTCGTCACGCTCTACGTAGGCGATGAGGGTGAGTACGCGATCCAGCTCACCTGGCCGGGAACGGTTCCCGCGCCCGTCATCGACGGCTCCCGCGCCCTCTACCCGGAGATCTTTCCCGGCGCCGACCTGGTTCTCACGGCGGACAACGACGGTTTCGCCCAACTCCTCGTCCTGAAGAACCGGGCGGCCGCCGCCAATCTCCTGGCGCAGCGGCTCTCGTACGGCATCACCTCCGAGGACCTGACCTTCCGCCTCGACCCTCTGTCCGGCGTCCTCACCGCGGAGACCTTCTACGGAAACGAAGTGGCCAGCTCAGGCACCCCGCTGATGTGGGACTCCACCGGCCAGCCCGCGGTCACCGACGGAGAGGTCGGGGCCACTGCCCAGCCGACCGGCTCAGAGAGCCCTGAGCCCAGCGACTCGGCGTCCTGGGAACCGGAAGCGGTACCGGCCGAGGAGGCGACGAACGACGCCGAGTCGGATGAGCAGACCGACCGGGAGTCCGAGGCCGCGAGCCTGCCGACCCCCACCGACGGCCCTGAGATCACCCCCTCGGAGACCGCCACCCCCACCGCCCCCGCCGAACCCACCCCGAGCCCGTCGCAGACCGGATCGTCGGCAACCCTTTCACTCCCGCTCCTCGACGGGCCGGCACCGGACTCCCTCGGCAACACCGTGGAGTCCGACCTCTCGGGCGACAACTGGGTCGTCACCCCGGACCTGGACTTCCTCAACGCTCCGGAGACGACCTATCCGGTCTTCATCGACCCGTCCATCACCAAGGACATGGACAACTGGACCACCGCCTACAGCCGGCACCCCAACGCCACCTTCTACAACGGCAAGGGCTTCAACAAGGGCGGCACGCACGAGGCCCGAGTCGGCTTCGAGTCCGACACCTGGGGTACGTCGCGTTCCTTCTTCAACATGGACTTCGACAAGAATCTCAAGGGCGCGAAAATCAGCAGCGCCAAGCTGCGTCTGCTGGAAACGTACTCCTGGTCCTGCAGCGCACGCTCGATGAGCGTCCACGTCACGGGAGCCATCAGCAAGAAGACCAACTGGAAGAACGCCCCGAAACTCACCGACGGCAACAAACTGCAGACCCGGAGCTTCGCACACGGCTACAAATCCGGCTGTCGCGACGCCTACGAAACCTTCGACGTGAAGAAGGCCGCCCAGAACTACGCCGACCTCGGCCGCTCCAAGATCACCTTCGGCCTGCGTTCCCGGGACGAGAAATCCCAGTACTCCTGGAAGAAGTTCCAAGCCAACGGCGAGAACGGCCCAGCTCTCGAGCTCGTCTACAACCGTCGCCCCTCGCCCCCCACCAACCTCGACCTGTCGCCCGACGCCAAGTGCACCACTACCGAGCCGTACGTCCGGATGGGCGCGGGCAGCGTCACCTTCACCGCACGGGGTAAGGACAAGGACTCCAACCTCGACTACCTGGACTTCGATCTCTGGCCCACCGGCAAGTGGGGCACCACCGGCGACATACTCGGTTCCACGGGCAAGGTTTCCACCGGTGGCGACGGCGGCGACGCCCTGCGCTCCACACCCGCCTTCTCCACCAGCAAACTGACCAACGGCACGCTCTACTCCTGGAGAGTGCGCGGCGTCGACGACAAGGGCGCCACCTCCGGATACTCGCCGGCCAAAACTCCCTGCCGGTTCATTCTGGACACCGCCGCTCCCAAGCGCCCCCGAGTCACCTCCACCGACTTCCCCGACGCCGACGGCTCGAAGAACGGCTTTGGAAATGACGCCGAGGACGCCAACTGGTCGGAGGTGAAGTTCGGGACGGCGGGCTCTTTCACCGTCTACGCCGGGTCCACCGACACCGTCCGCTTCGAGTACTCCTTCAACGGTTCCAGCTACAACTTCTCCAAGAGCCGTACCGCCGGGACGCCGGTCACCACCCCGACGACCATCGCCGACGCGAAGCCCCCGGCAGCCGGCCCCAACGTCCTGTACATCCGCGCGGTCGACTCGGCGGGCAACCCCTCCGACCCGACCCGCTACTTCTTCTACCTCAGCCCGCGTGACGAAGCCGACAGCGCCGGCGACTTCACGGGCGACGACCTGGCCGACCTCATGGTCGTGACTGCCGCGGGCGATCTCGCTCTCTACCCGTCCCAGGCCACACCCGACCTCGCCCGCCCCAGCGGTGACCTCGACTTCTCCATGCCCGGCGCCTACCGCGCCAATCCAGCCAAGGACCCGGGCGCCGAGGACGGTCTTCCGCCCTTCGTCGCGGCACCCGCCGGCCACTTCAACGACTCCCTGATCACACACAACGGTGACATCTACGGAGGCGACGGCCTCCAGGACCTCGTCGTCAGGGTCGGCGGAAAGCTATGGGTCTACCCCGGTGACGGCTACGGTGCCGTGAACATCGACAAACGCCGGGAGATCATTCTTCCGGCGGGCGCCCCGTCACCCGCGTCCATGGACCAGATCGTGGCCGCGGGCGACGTCACCGGTGACGGGAAGACCGACTTCTTCGCCCGGGTCGGCACGCAACTGTGGGCGCTGATCGGATACCACGGCGCCACCATCAGCAGTGCGACCCGGCTGACGGCAACCCTCTGGGACCAGCGGGACATCGTCACCGTCGGGGACGTAACGGGCGACGGAGTCGCCGACCTGATCTACCGGACCGACCCGGACGCCACTCTCCAACTGCGCAAGGGCATCGCCAACGCCTCCGGCAGCGGCGTCGATCTGAACTCGCTGGCTTCCGGCGCCAACTCCGCCGGCGGCCAGGACATCACGTACGGCTCCAGCGGCTGGTCCCGCGCCTCCATCCCGCACATCATCGGCACCCCCGACGTCACGGGCGACTCCGTCCCCGACATCTGGACCGTTCGCGCAGACGGCTCGGTCCGCCTGTACACCGGAAAAACCGATGTCCTCACAGGCGCGGGAACGGAGATCATCACAGCCCGTTCCTACTGGAAGACTCGCATCGCCATCGGCTGACCTGCAACGCTCCCAAGCGCCCGGACCCGCCTCCACGGAAAGGCGAGTCCGGGCGTGTGAGCGTGCAAGGGATCCAAGCGGTGTCTTCGGATGATCTTGTGTAGTGGGTCATGGTCGGGTGATAGTCGCCATGAGCCGGCCCGCTTGGCGGCTGCGCCCGAGCGGTTCGGTCCGTGGGCCACAGCGCAGGTTCTGCCGGAGGGCTCGTGGACAGCCGCTCACCTTCAGCCAGGACCGGCAGTGGCGGCGGCAGATGGCCCGCTGTTTCGACGACCTGGCCGCCGAACTCGCCGAGACGCACGCCGTCCGCCCGCTGTGCACCGGCGAGGAGATGGCCCTGCATTTGGGCATCGACCGGGCCAAGTCGCTGACGCGGAACCGGCCGTGTCTGGTGGCGGAAACAGTGGAGGGTCCGAGCGAGGACCGCCGCGACTTCGACTGGGACTGGTGATCGGATGTCCTGTTCGAGGACCACGCGCGCGGGGTGATGCCGGCGTGTTCCAGGGCGTGTCGCAGCCGCAGTGCCGAAGGGTGATTGATGCGTCGGGGGTTCCGGTGGCGGTGAGTTCTGCAATGGCGTGGTCGAGGTCGGCGATGTGCGTGGTCGGCGCGGCGGTCTGGAGGCGACAGCCCACCGGTGGTGCGACCCCCCAGATGTCTGGGATGGGATACGCCGACCGGCCGCGGCACTCTTTACCCGGTCGAGGGTGGTGAACCGCCTTCGGCGCTTTCGGTGACGACAACGAGGGGGAAGAGATGTCCATGCGAAGAAGGACCATGGGGATGCTGGCCGTGGCCGCAGTCGCCGGTCTGACGGTGGCGGGGGCTCCGGCTGCCGGTGCGGCCCCGTCTGCGGCGGGTGACGCGGTCACGGCCTCCGTGTGGCGGAACGTCGCTCTGACCGGCACCTACACGATCCGCGACGACGAAGGCATTTTCGCCGCCGGTACGTACTGCAACGGCAACGTCGCCTCCGAGGGCTGGGTGAACGAGGTCCGCACGCCGTCGGTGTGGTGGGAGACCACGTGCGGGGGCGAAATCCGTGTGGAGAAGCATGTGTCCGCGGAGACGGACGCCGGCGGCGGAGTCATGATCTATGTGACCCTGCGGTTCTACGAGGGCACGAACGACACCAACACCGACCTCGACGCCGAGTACAACTTCAACCGGTACGTCCCCGCAGGACAGACCTCGACGGTCAGCGAGATCACGCTCCGCAACGGGGAGAACGGCGGCAAGGACTGGGCGAAGCTCAACCTCGTCCTGCACAACAACCGCTGACCCGTACCGAGGCGTCGATCGCGCGCCCCGGACATCGACGGTTCCCGGGCACGGTAAGCGGAGGCACAGCTACCTGCGCAAACCGGGCTCGGGACCCGTTGTGCACGCTTAGCCTCGGACCATGAGGCGCCATGGGGGAGCAAGACGGGTCGGCGAGACCGGGGACGCGGCGGCGCGGGCGGCGCAGTCCGCGCGGAGCGTCGAGGAGTTCTTCGAGGCGGTGAAACGGGTCGTACGGCCTGCGCTGCGCTTCGACGTCTGCGCCTGCTTGACCGTGGATCCGCAGACGTTGATGAACACCGGCGGTGACTACCGAGACGGCCTGCCGCCCGCCCTGATGCCACGCATGCTCGACATCGAGTACCGCGAGGGGGACGCCAACGACCTGTCCGATCTGGCGGCCAGGCCAACGCCGGTGGGCCTGCTCAGCCGGGAAACGAGCGGGAACCTCACCCTCAGTCCCCGGTACCGCGACATCATGCGGCCCCTCGGCTTCCGCGACGAGCTGCGTGTGCTGCTGCGGGACCGTCACGGAGCATGGGGCGCCCTGGTCATGGGACGCGCGGACGACGCGCCTCCGTTCGGCTCGGCAGAGCTGGCTGCGGCGGCGTCGCTGGTCCAGCCGTTGGGGAACGCACTGCGCCGGCTGCACCTGACGCGGCTGGCCGAAGCGAACGTCTCCGAGACGGCGCCGGGACTGGTGTTGCTGGACGCCGACCACCAGGTGGTGCATGCGACACCCACCGTGGCCATGTGGTTCGACGACCTGGCGCACGCCGACGGCGTGCCGTCCGGGGATCGCGGACTGCCTCCCGCCGTGTACGCGGTGGCAGCGGCGGTGCAGGCCGCGGGGGCCGCGGCCTCCCACACCTCGTGGATGCACAGCCGCCGGCACGGCCGGGTACGGTTGCACGCCTGGCGCCTGGAGGAACCCACGGCGGCCCCGGCCCGCACCGCTGTCGTCGTCGAACGAGCCGGTCCCGCTGAGCACATCGCACTGATCGTCGCGGCGTACGGTCTGACTCCTCGCGAGAGGGACGTCATGACGCTGGTGTTGCGGGGGCGGTCCACAGCCGACATCAGCCGCAGTGCAGGTGTGTCACCACACACGGTCCAGGACCACCTGAAGTCGGTGTTCGACAAGACGGGCGTCCGCAGCCGACGAGATCTGGTCGCCACGCTCTTCGCTCGTCATTATTTGCCGGACATGAGTCCGCCGGCGTTTGCACCGCAGCGCCGCCCCCGGGACTGAAAAGGCAAGCCCTCGCATTCGTCGGCTGCGACCCGTTCGTCGTCCTCGCCGGCGCCGACCTCGGGTTTGTCCCGTGTCCCGGATCCGGGTGTTACGCCGCCCCGAACACCGGTGCCCTGCGCGCCCGTTCCGACGTCTACGGCGGCTCCTGGGAAGGCTTCACCTTCGAATGGATCGAGGAGGAGAGCACCTTCGCCATGAAGTCCCAGGCCAACGGCCTCTACGTGGCCGTCGAGAAGAACTACACCGGCGCCTCGCAGAACCTGCTGCTCTCGTCGCTGCCGTCGGCCGCGACGTCGACACCGCTAAGGGACGTCGTGGAGCACACTCAACCGTGGGCGATCTGGTCTGCTGCGCAGTGCTTGGTCAGATGACGTTGCACTCTTCCAGCGGAGACGTCCTCGCTTGTGGTGCGCCCTCGGCCCCCTTCCGCAGCACAATGGAGTAGCAGTGGTAGGCCCGGGAGTGTGACACGCCGAACATGTTCGTGTCCTCATACTCTCCGAAGAAGCGGACGGTGGTGGTCAGCGAGTCCTCCGACCGCGCGTAAGAGAGAAGCCTGCCGTCGTGCCTCTCGGCGATCCCCCGAACGACTTCTTGGCCGGGAAAGCCGTTTGGGGCTACCACCATGTCGCGCGCGTAAGAATGGGCCAAGTCTGCTGTCCGCTCCAAGGCTTCTGCCTTGTTTCGCTCGTTCGCGCGTTCCTGGCGACAGTGCATGACCATGAGAACCGAAACCGCGATCAGGACCGCGACGATGGGCACCATGATGGCGGCGAGGCACCCAGGGGACGGCACCGTGACACGGCTCTGCTGCGCCACGGTGCCGTTGTTGGACATGTGCCTGTTCACCGGCCCTGTCGAGTGGCAGCTGACAGAGGGCTGGCCGTCATGAACGCCTGTGCGTAGGCGCTCGTTCCGGTCGGGTTCGGGTGGTAGCTCTCGCGGCTCAGGCAGGTGTCCCCGGTGAACCACCAGCAGAGCTGCGTGTTCTTGTCGCCGTGGTGGAAGTCGCCGTCACCATTCGGCCCTGCCACGACCCCGTTGATGCCTTCAGGTGAATCACAGATCCGCTTACCCTCGAACGCCGCCTGCGGGGATCGGTAACGGACATTGGAGGCACTCATCGAGAGCGCGAGCTCGCGCTGCTTGCTCTCGAAGTACTCGGCCATGTCGTTCAGGATGACACGCTGGGAGGCACTGACCAAGGTCGAGCAGGCCTGAGTGCGGCTGAAGAGCAAGGGGTAGCCCATCAGCGAAATCGTCGCGTTCGGCGCGAGTGCATGGATTTGTTCCAGCACAGTGCGGGTCTCGGCTACGACGTTGTCGATGTCTGCCTTCATCGAGGCCTCGGAGGGGCACCCCTCCATGACGCACGTCTGGATCTTGTTGTCGAAACGCGCGTCGTTACCGCCGATGGTCAACATGACCAAGGTGGTGTCCTCGCTGAGCGCCCCCGAGTCGATCTGGGTCTTCTCGTGGAAATCGCCTCGGCGGCGGCCTGCGCGGCCAAGGCTGGCTCTGTTCGCGAGAACGGGAGTCGTTTGTCGATGAGCTCACCCTGTCGACCGGTGCCGGGCCTGGCGGCTCTGCCACTCACAGGAACTCGCTCCGGTAGGCCGAGGCCAACTCGGCCGCGCGGCGGCGGCGCTCCGCGAGTTCGTCCTGCGACAGCTGGGGCGGCGGCGCGTCCTTGCCGGCGACGACATCGCCGATGCGCGTGAAGTACTCGTCCTGGCCTGCCGGGGTGCACATGCACAGCATGCGGGCCGGCGCACCAGAGGCGTTGCGGAAGTTGTGCGGGGCGTTGGCCGGGATGTTGACCGTGGACCCGGCCCGTACGGTGTGCTTCTCGCCGCGGAAGGTGAACTCGATCTCGCCCTCGAGGATCGTGAACATCTCCTCGAAGTCGTGCCGGTGCGGGGGCGGGCCGCCGCCGTCGGGCACACGCATGTCGATCAGGCAGTACCGGCCGTCGGTCTGCTCGCCGGTGACCAGCATGGCGTACGTGTTGCCCACCAAAGAGATGTACGTCGTGCCGGGATCGTCGGGGTCCGCCACGGTCAGCGAGCGGGACAGGTCGTCGTCGGGGATCATCGAAATCGTCTCCTTCAGAGGTCAGTCGGGTGAGGATCAGGTGCCGGGCAGCTCTCATGGAGTCCGGCAGTCTCCCGGCCGTCAATGCACATGCGGCGCGAAGCGGGATTCCGGCCCGGCCGCGCGGTGCTTCAGTGTGTTCGTGCCGGTGTCCGAGAGACTCCGTCGCGGCGGGCAACGGGGTGCGGGCCACCTGTGTGGAGCGCCTGCATACCCCTCCTGTGGCATGGGGTGAGCGCGCTCGGTGGCGGCTCAGATGGATGTGAGGACGCGGATGCGGTCGGTGATGGCGCGGCGGGCGACGTCGGAGGTGAAGGCGATGGAGTCGAACTCGTGTGGGGCACCGGGGTGCAGGTGGAATTCGACCGGCACGCCGACGCGGCTGAGTTTGGTGGCGTAGGCGGCGTCTTCGTCGCGGAAGACGTCGAGCTGGCCGACCTCGATGTAGGCCGGCGGCAGGCCGGTGGCGTCCTCGAGTCGGGCCGGGGCCGCCGTGGCCGGAACCTTGGGCCCGCCGGCGGCCTCGCCGAGCAGGGCGGGCCAGGCGGTGAGGCTGTCGTCGTAGGACCACAGCAGGTAAGGCGCGATGTGGGAATCGGGGGTGGTGGTGCGGTCGTCGAGCATCGGCATGATGAGGATCTGACGGGCGATCTTCGGGCCGCCGCGCTCGCGGGCGAGGATCGTCAGTCCCGCGGCCATACCGCCGCCGGCGCTGTCCCCCATCACACCGATCCGGTCGCGGTCGACGCCGAGTTCGGCGGCGTGTGCATGCAGCCAGCGCAGTGCGCTGTAGGCGTCCTCGAGCGGGGCCGGGAAGGGGTGCTCGGGGGCGCGCCGGTACTCGACCGACAGCATCGGCACGCCGCTGGCGGAGACGTAGCGGGAGACCGGGCCGTCGAACAGGTCGATGTGGCCGAAGATGTATCCGCCACCGTGGAAGAACAGCACGGCCGGGCCCGGCGCCGCGCCGTCCTTGGTGTACCAGCGCATGGTGATCCGCACGCCGTCGTCGGCGGTCGTGTGGTGCTCGCTGGTCTTGACGTCGTCCGGGATCGGCTGGGCCGTTCCCGCGGCGCCGATGATCGGCTCCCACATGGCGCGCCGCGCCGCGATGTCGCCTACGGCCGGTGGTGTGGCGTCCGCCATCGCGCCGGCCATCGGGGCCAGCGCCTGAGCGATTTCGGGATCCAGACTGAGTGCCATGGTCTTTCCCGTTCGGTGGAGGATCGGCGTCAGTCGGCGGACGGGACCACGATGACCTTGCCGTGCACCGCGCCTTCGGAGGCCCGGGCGTGGAGCGCGGGGAGTTCGGCCAGCGGTACCCGCTCGGCGACGTCGACGCGCAGTTCGCCGCGGTCGATCAGCGCCACCAGTTGGGCCAGTTGGTCGGCGTCGCTGCGGACGAACAGGTCGATGCCGCGCACGTCGCGCTCCTCGTCGCTGGGGGCGGGCATCCACACCGTGGTGTTCACGACGACCCCGCCGGGACGGACCAGGGTGACCAGCGAGGCCAGTTCGTCCGGAGCGACCGGCGCGAGGTTGAGTGCGAGGTCGACCGGTTCGGTCACCGCCGCGGTCACGTCGGTGGCGGTGTGGTCGATGACCTCGTCGGCGCCGGCCGATGTGACCGCCTCGCTGCTGCGCGGGCCGGCTGTGGCGATGACGTGGGCGCCGGCGTTCTTGGCCAGCTGCACGGCGTAGCCGCCGACCGCACCGCCGGCTCCGTTGATCAATACGCGCTGCCCGGCCGTCAGCTTGCCGTGGTCGAAGAGCGCCTGGTACGCGGTCAGGCCCACCAGCGGCAGCGCGGCGGCGTCGGCCAGGGGGACGCTCTTGGGGGCCGGGATCAGGACGTCGGCCGGCGCGAGAACATACTGCGCGGCGGCGCCGTTGCCGTCCATCGGCAGGAAGCCGACGACGTCCTCGCCGACCGCGATGCCGTCGACGCCCTCGCCCAGCGCGTCGACCGTTCCGGCGACGTCGATGCCGGGCGTGTGGGGCAGCGTCACCGGGATGGGGCCCTGCATGAAGCCCCCGCGGATGTTGCCGTCGACGGGGTTGAACGACGTCGCGGCGACGCGCACCCGGACCTCGCCGGCCCCGGGAACGGGCTGCTCCACGTCCTCATAGCGCAGGACGCTCGGGTCGCCGTACTCGTGGAAACGCACTGCCTTCATTCCGGTTCTCACCTTCACTGCGATCGATGTTGCTTCGAATTCGAAGCAACTGTTGACGACGGTACATCTACTTCGAATTCGAAGCAAGTGCTGGGTTACTGCTGGTTCGAGCGCATCGCCGCGGCGAGTTCGACGGCGGCTCGGTCGATGCAGGCGCGCAGCCGCGCCGCTGAGCGCCGTGGCCTGCCAGTCGACGGGGCCTGCGACGACGACCGTGGGCACGGGCTCGGCGTGCACGGCAGTCAGGCGCCTGCGCATCACCTGTGTGATGTCGGGTGGCTGCCGGTCGGATCCGCTGTTGCGCCAGCGGCACCGGCATGCCGGAGAGGACTTTGTCCCCGAGGATGGCGAGGAACGAGTCGAACACCTTGCTCGGGGATGCGGCGCGCACCGGGGTCGCCACCACCAGCCCGTCGGCCGCCACGACCGCCGCGATCGCCTCACGCAGGTCGAGGCTGACGCGGCCCTGGATGGAGTGCTGGGCGAGGTCGGCTGCCAGCCGATGCAGCTCCAGCACCTCCACCTCGGCGCGCGCACCCCCGGCCGTCAGTGACCGGCACACCGCCTCCGTGATCCAGTCCGCGGGCCGGTGAGCCGGACGCGGACAGCCGACACCGGCGCTCACCACGGCCAAGGACACCGGAGTCCACGCGGCGGTGCTCATCCCGGCATCGTGTTCATGGCTTCTGCGCTGCGGCCGGGCTCTCGTGCCGTCACCGGGGAGGGCCGAGGACGATGACGTTGCCCGAGGCAGGGGATGTTCATGGCGGGTCCTCGGGATGCGTGGGCGGCGGCGCCGTCCTTCTGCTCGTAACCCGGTGCCGCGGCACTGCCCGCTCTCCATGTTCTGCGGTGCTCAGTCGGCTCAACGCTGCCCACACCGTGCGCTCACGAGGTCGCGCCTTCGGGCCTGGGAAGCCCTCGCGCCCCGTCCGATCCACCTGCCGGGGGTGGCACCGGAACTCGCGGAGGAGTTCAGTTCCAGTTCCTCCTCTTGTGGCTGGAACCGCGCCCCGCCGCATTCTTCGAATTCGAAGCAGTAGACTTCGGGCATGTCTGATTCACCGCCGTCGCTCGATCCCGTGCAGCTCGGCGCCTACTTCGACCTCATCGAGGTGACCAGCCTGCTCCGGCACGCCGTCGAGCAGCAGCTGCGCGAGACCGGTGACCTCAGCTATGTGCAGTTCCAGCTGCTGGCCCGCCTCGGGGACTCGCCGACGGGCAGCCACCGCATGACCGACCTGGCCGACGGCGTCGTCTACAGCCGCAGCGGCCTGACCTACCAGGTGGATCTGCTCCAGAAGGAGGGCCTGGTCGTCCGCGCTCCCTCGCCGGACGACGAGCGGAGCATCACCGTCACCCTCACCGATGCCGGGCGTGCGCTGCTTGCGAAGGTGCTGCCGGGTCACGTCGAGGTGGTCAGCCGCCTCCTGTTCGAGCCGCTTTCGCGCGACGACGTCAAAGCTCTCGCCGGCCTGCTGGCTCCGGTGCGCGACCACATGCGCTCCATGCCGTCCCGCTCGGCCGCACCTCGCCGCCGTAAAGCCGGAGCATGAGGACTCGGCCCAGGCCACGCAGTAGGGACACGGCATGTCCCGCTCGGCGCAGGGCCAAGGGGAAGCGACGAGCGACGCCGAGAACAGGGACTGAGGCGTAGCACCTGGACGACGCTGAGTCGGTGGGCTCCGCCATCGTGCGCGCCCACCAGCACGCCGCCGGAGCCCGGGGCCCGGCCGGCGAACCGGTACGACCATGCCATCGGCCGCACCCGCGGCGGACTGACCACCAAATCCACCTCGCGGCCGACGACCGCTGCCGGCCGCTGGCCTTCGACCTCACCGCCGGACAGGCCGGCGACGCGCCTGCCTTCACCAAGGTGATGGCCCGCCTGCGCGTCCCCCGCCGCCGTGGGAGGCCCGGGACCACGCCGGACGTGGTCCTGGCCGACAAGGCGTACTCCTCCCGCGCGATCCGCAGCCACCTGCGTAAACGCGGCATCCGCGGGGTGATCCCGGAACGGGCCGACCAGCAGGCCGACCGGATGCGGCGCGGACAGGCCGGTGGCAGACCGCCGCCCTTCGACCGGGAGGCCTACAAACAGCGCAACACCGTCGAGCGGTGCATCAACCGCCTCAAGCAGCGGCGCGGCCTCGCCACTCGTTATGACAAGACCGCGCCCATTTACCTGGCGGACTCCACATCGCGGCCCGGGGACCATCCCCGCGGGTGCGCTGAACTGGCTGATTGAGCTCTCTGATCACCCGCGGCCGGTGTTCCTTCATAGCTCCTGGCAGGCGGACCGGATCTCTTGCAGGAGGGTTTGGTAGTCCTCGCCGTAGGCGGTCACGGCCGCGTACACCGCGTCCAGGGCCGCCTGGAGCGGGTTGGCTTCGGCGGCGCCGAGCAGCGCGGGCAGGGCCATGTGGGGCTGGGACATCCGCAGGGACGGGTCCAGCTCGCCGAACGTGACCCTCATCGTGCGCGGCGTCGCTTCCCCGGGCTGCGGTGTCGGTGGTGCGGCACGGTCCGGCGGCTTCACCAGGGCGGCCGCGGGACCTGTGATCCGCGGGACCGTGGCGGGCTTGGGCATCGGCGTGTGTGTGTCGCTGTGGGCGGGTGGCTGGAAGGGGGGCCGTTTGGGCGGGACGGCTTGGGCGACGGTTCTGTCGGGGACCCGTGGATCTGCTTCCAGGGCCTGCCACGCCTGGGCAGGGTCGTCGAGGGGCGACGGCAGTGGGCGGCCCTCGGCCAGGGCGGTGAGCCCTGCGGCGATCCAGTCGAGGTCGGTGAGCCCGGCCGCCTCACAGGCGCGACGTGCGGCCAGCAGCGCTGTTGTCCGCTGGGTCCCGGGTGTGGCGGCGTCGATGGCGTGGACGAGGGCCGGGTCGAAGACGAGCAGGCCGCGCACGTTGCCGCTGACTTCGCGCAGGGCGCGGCTCGGCGATCGTCCGCCCCACTGCCAGCGTTCGTGTGCGAGCCGGCGCTCTTCCTCGGCTTGTTCCTGCGCGAGGCGGGCCTGACGTTCGGCTTCGGCGCGTTCGGCCGGTGTGGGTGGAGCGGGCTGCCGGCGGGCGTAGTCGTGCCAGTACGCGGCAGTCGCCGAGGTCTGTTTCAGGACGCCGTCCGGTGCGGGTGGAGCGGGCCAGAACTGCAGCAGGTAGCAGTCCAGTTGCGGCTCGTCGTCCAGCCGGGTGTCCTGGCGGTGTGCCTCGTCCATGCCCTGGGCGCAGTAGCGCACCCGGTAGTCCGTCTCTTCCAGGGCGAGGTCCCAGGAGGCCTCCCCCGCCCATTGCACGAGAGCGCTGCCGGCCGAGACGGGGCGGAAGGAGGCCTCTACGACGTCCTCCCACGCCGGATCCAGCGGCGGAGCCTGGTCGTGCACCTCGACGGTGAAGCCGACGCTGCCCGTGTGGAGCCCGGTCGACAACCACAGCGCGCCCGGCGTCGCGGCCCCGCACAGCCCGGCGCTCTGCCCGGCGAAAGACTCCTGGAGGTCCGGACCGAAGCTGTCCGGATCACTCTCGACGTAGATCTGTCCGTAGTGCACGTGGACTTCGCCCTCAACTGGCCTGCGCACCCTCATCCCCTCGTCGCCGGGAACGCCTGATACTCGGCAACCTAGGGCACGGCACTGACATGGCACCGTGCCGATCCTGGCGCCACTCAGCACCCAGCTCAAGGCCGTGGCACCCACGACCAGCCCGGCACGACGACACAGAGGCGCGCCGATGGGGCGGACATGACATCCACCGGTCACAGAACTTGAGCAGAACCCGAACTCGTGAACGAAGCCAGCCTGCGGGGCACGGCTGTTCGATGAGCCTGCCGGTACACGGCCCGCATGAGCCCCGGACAGGACTTCGTCCGCGACTAAGAGGTCACGCGGATAGGTGGGAGCAAGAGGAGGCAGCATCTGACCCGACGGCGCCGGCTCGGCCGGGCGTGACGGGGGATGAGGGCTGGGTGTGGTGCGGGGATGGTTGTTAGGTCCGCGGCGGCGTGACGTCAAAGGATCACTTGCCGTCGGCTCCGATAGCATCGGCGACATGTCTGGTGCTTCGTGCGCGGCTTGTGCCGCGGTGACCAGGACGCTCCGCTAGCGGCGGGGCGTTCGTCTCACTTCTGTTGAACGTTCTGCTGCTTCGTGGTTGAACCGGAGCGGCACGTTTGTGCTGCTCGGAACTTCTTCTGGGCAACGGAGCACTCGGTGTTTTCAGGCATTCTCTCTTCGCGCGGGGACGGATCGTCCCCGGTTCGCGCGTGGCTGGTGCTGTGCTGCATGGCCATGCTGCAGTTCTTCATTGCGGTGGACGTGACCGTGGTCAACGTCGCCCTGCCCTCGATCGGCGCCGACTTCGGGGTCGACGGGCACGCCCTGGTCTGGGTCGTGGTCGGGTACACGATCACCGGCGGCGGGCTGCTGATGCTCGGCGGCCGGCTGGGCGACGTGCTGGGCAGGCGCCGTATCCTCCTGCTCGGCACAACTCTCTTCGGTGCCGCATCCTTGCTGGCCGGGCTCGCGCCGTCCTTCGCCGTGCTGGTGACAGCCCGGCTGTTGCAGGGTGCCGGGGAAGCGATCGCGCTTCCGGCGGCGATGGCGGTGATCGTGCTCATGTTCCCCGAGGGGCCGCGCAGGTCGCGGGCGCTGAGCGTGTGGGCGGCCGTCGCGAGCTGTGGCCTCGTCCTCGGGTTCGTGGTCTCCGGGATCATCACCGAGCTGCTCGGCTGGCGGTGGATCTTCCTGGTGTCTGTGCCGTTCATCCTGGTCGTGCTCGCGGCTGCGGCCCTTCTCGTGCCGGGCGAACGGCCCGCCGGGCCCGCACCGCTGGACCTTCCCGGTTCGTTCCTGGTGGTCACGGCTCCACTGCTGTTCACCCTCGGTGTCGTCGAGGCGGGACAAGCGGACGGCACGCTGCCCTGGTTGCCGCCGGTGGCGCTGGCCGGCGCGGTGGCAGCCGGAGCCCTGTTCGTCGGGGTCGAGCGCCGTTCACGGAACCCGCTCGTGCCGCTGCGGTTCCTCCGCAACCGGCCGCGCGTCCTGGCCAACCTCGCCACCGCTCTGCTGAGCGCGGCGCTGTCCACCTCGTTCCTGCTGTTCACCTACTACCTGCAGGACCGGTCGGGCGCCAGCCCGCTCCAGGCCGGTCTGACGATGCTGCCCCTGGCGGTGTCCCTGATCGCGGCCTCGGTGCTGGTTCCCCGGCTGCTCGGACGGTGGGGAGCCCGGGCCTGCGTCCTGGCCGGCCTCGGCTTCACCGCGCTGGCGATGACCGCCATCGCCCTGGTCTCCTCCCTCGAGGCCACCGGCCCGGTGATGGTTCCGGCCATGGTGCTCATCGCGGCCGGGATGGGGTTCGGGATCGTCGGGCTGCAGTACGTCGCGGTGACCGGCGTGACCGAGGACGACGCCGGCATCGCCTCCGGCGTCCAGCGAGCCGCCGACCAACTGGGCGGTTCCACCGGGATCACGCTCTACGTCGGCATCGGGTTCGCTCCCACCCTGGACGGCACCGACCCGTTCCTCGCCAGCAGCTTCCTGACCATCCCCGGGCTCGCTGCGGCCGGGTGCATCGCCTGGCGGATCTCCCTGCCCGCCGCGGTGTCAGAGGAAACGCTCGGGTGATCTTAGCCAGGGCTGCGTCCGTCCGGCGGCCCGGCCGGGCGCAGCCCTGGAAACAACAGGTTCACGATCAGCACCGGTCAAGCAGAAGGTCACGTGCCCGTCCTGCCTTCATCCCTCACCGGCCCTCTGTGGGAGCAGTTCCACGCGCTGCTCCCGCGCCGCCAGGTCGTTGACCCGCTGGGCTGTCATCGGCCCCCGCGTCCCGGGCAGGGTCGTGTTCGACAAGCTCCTCGGATGTGACCGAGGTACGCGCCGCAGGCAAAATGATCTTGAAGCCCTGATGGCTCGCCCCCCCCCCGCATTTCAGAGGGCCACGCGCGCTGTTCTGCCAGCGGCAGAACAGTGGCCGGGCCGGGCTCGACGATCCCTACAGTCCAGTCTCATGACGGCGATTACGACGCGTACGGTCGAGTACCGGCGGACGGTTTGACGATGGTCGGGCACCTCGCGCTCCCGGCCGGTAGCGACCGCCGGCCCGCGGTGTTGCTCGGACCAGAGGGCATGGGGCTCAGCGACGTCGAGCGTCGCCGGGCCGATGCTCTCGCCGAGCTGGGATATGTAGCGCTGGCCTTCGACCTGCACGGCGGGCGCTATTTGGGCGACCCCGAGGAGATGCTGGGTCGTTGCATGCCGCTGCTCGCTGATCCCGACCGGATGCGGGGCATCGGTCATGCGGCGCTCGACGTGTTGCGCACCGAATCGCGGACCGACCCCGACCGGGTCGCCGCCGTCGGCTACGGCACCGGAGGCGCCATCGCGCTGGAACTCGGGCGCGACGGCGTCAACCTGCGCGCGATCGGCACCGTCAACGCGACTACCACGGGGCGACCGGGCGAGGCAGCGCACATTCGCTGCCCGGTGTGGGCCGGGGTCGGATCGGAAGACCCGATCATGCCGCCCGCACAACGAAACGCGTTCACCGCCGAAATGCAGGCCGCGGGCGTCGACTGGCGCCTCGCGGTCTACGGCGGCGCCCTGCACGCCTTCCACCACCCGCCGGTCGACCACCCCACGGTCCCCGGCGTCGGCTACCACCCACAGCACGCGCAGCGAGCCTGGCGCGACGTCGTCGACCTGCTCGCCGAGTGCCTGCCCGTGACGGACAATCCGGAAGCATGACTCAGGCAAATATCCTGGCACCAGGCCTGGTCCGCGTCGTGCACTGACAGTCCCCCGCCCCGCGCCCGAGGCTCCGCTCGCGCGACGACGCGTGACGCGGAGGCACAACGCCTGACACCAGGCGTCACCGCGACTGCCCGTACCCGATCACCGGGTGGGGGTCATCACCGTTTCGGGCACCGGAGAAACAGGTGAGGAGAGAGGCGCGCGTTTTACGGAACCTTTGCCCGGGGTCGGGCGTTGGGCCAGTGAGCGCGCGGGAGCGGGTTCGCGAGATGACTTCCGACGATGACCGAGGTGACTTGATGGCAGTCTGGGACAAGCTCAAGGACCAGGCCAAGGCTCTGCAGCAGAATCAGGGCGGGCGTGGCGCCACCGGTGGGCGCAGCGGGGGGACGAGGTCCGGCGGTGGCAGCAAGGCCCAGCTGATCGGTGTGCTGAAGACGCAGCTCGGCTCGCTGAAGACCGAGTTGAAGAGCGGTGCCTACCGGGACGCGAGCATGGCGGTGTGCGCGCTGGTCGCGGCGGCCGACGGGCAGGTGGATCCGGCCGAGCGGCAGCAGGTCGAGTCGATGATCCTCAGCAACGACGTGCTCCAGAACTTCCCGCCGGAACAGCTGCGGCAGCGTTTCAACAAGCATGTCGACCAGCTCACGATGAACTTCCAGCACGGCAAGAACCAGGCCATGCAGGAGATCGCCAAGGCCGCCAAGAAGCCCACCGAGGCCCGGGCCGTGATCCAGACCGGCATGGTCATCGCCGGTGCCGACGGCCACTTCTCCCAGGCAGAGGCGACGGTCCTGCGCGAGGCCTGCGCGACGCTGGGGCTGTCCCCGGCCGAATTCCAGCTCTGAGTCCCGGCTCTGATTCGCTCCCTGGTTCCGCTCTGATCAGCGATCCGGCTTGGCCCTGTGTGAGGTCGTGATCAATCTCGGGTTTTGATCCCTTGCGGGGCAGGACTCGACACGCCGTCCGGCGCCGTGGTCGAGGGTCGCACTCGGCGTGGTCGACCTCGTGGTCGGGGCGAGCACGCGGGCTCAGCGGCGGCGGAGTTCCCCAGCCCAGTTCTGAAGCGGTCCTTCGAGGACCAGGTTGTCTCCGCGGGCCACGGTCTGGAGCAGCTGGGCGCACACGGCCGCTTCGGCGGCGAGGCCGGCCGGACTGCCCAGCACGGGGAAGGCGGTACGGGCGCGGCCGGCATTGTCCGGCTGGAGCAGCACGTAGGCGTAGAGAGTGGCAGCGTCAAACCGCTCCTGGGCCATGCCCCATCCTTCCCAGTCCAGCAGGCGCTTGGCGGTGACCACCGGCACGCGCCTGGCACGGAGTTGGGCTGTCGCCGGTCATGTGCCGCTGAGTACGGCGGCTGCGTTTGGAGTACTCAGACAGGGAGTTTCAAGGCGTTGCCCTCCAACTGGGGACGCACTCCCTAGGCTGGTTCTGTGACAGACGCGGACCGCCGAATCAGCGCAGAAATCAGCCCCTTTCCGCCTTTCCTGAAGATCACCACCACCGATGTTGGTGCGATCTTCAGGCGGCGTCGGCGCAGTATCACGCAGACCGGGCCATTTCTGATCATATCTGTGGATTCCGGCCTTGCGATGGACACGGCCTTCCGGACCGAGGACGGTTCGCATCCGCATCTCTGGACAGCACACGGCCAGGCTCATCAGTTGTGGCGGCTCATTCCCTCGGGGCATGAAGGCGAAGCACGCATCGTCTCACTCAGCAACAACTTGTTCCTCGACGGCCGCGGCAGCCACGAGGGGGACCACCCGCAGATGTGTGCTGAGACCAATGGGCCACGACAGCGGTGGCGCCTCAAGCCGGCCCCCGGCCATCGCGCGCACTATCTTGAGAACGCCGCAACCGGTCTGGTGCTCGACAGGCCGCATGACGCAGAGCGCGGCACCTGGCCGGTGCTGTGGAGCGAACACAGCGGCGTGAATCAACACTGGCTGCTCGTTATGCCCTTCGCTGCCCCGTCAGGTAGTACTGCCTGACGGTCGGCCTGCGGAGAGGCAGACAGTAGCGAACTGCTCGATGAGGCCGAAGCGGCGGGTCCTTGCCGGTGACCACGATGGGGAGCTTGCCGTCGTCCATGTGAAAGCCGCCGTCGTACACGGTGCCCTTCCAGTGCCGCTCGGTGAGATCGGCCAACTGCGCGATGGCGGTGTTGGGGGTTGCGCCGGCCGATTCGGTTGAAGACGAGCAGCAGCGCACGACCAGCTCGAGGAGGGTTGCGCGGACGGTGGCGCCGTGCCACCGCCGGCTCCACCAACGGAATGGGCTTCTACGCCGCGAGTTCGCTGCTCGGCCTCACGTGGGGCGTCTACGGGACGTGGGTCTTCCTCACCCAGGCGGGCACAGATCAGATCAACGCGGCAGCAAACGTGCAGGACCAGCCCGGCACCGTGCCGACCGCCTGACCGGCCCCTCACAGTGAGGCGGGTGCGGGACTGTGACGGTGAGTGCTCACCTGTGATCATTGAGCGTGCATGAGAGCGGACATGGACTTCGTCGCCCCAGGGACGCGCTCCCCACCGCAACGGACCGCGCCGGGAAATCGACGTCGGCATCCGACCATGAGCCTTACGAAGCCCGCCCGTAGGTCACCGAAGGCGTCAACACGAAAGGCTCATCGAGGACCACCGCGAGGCGATGGCGGCGACCGAGGCCTCCGGCCCCGTCACGCAGGACATCCTCATCGGGCAACTGCGCGGCCTGGAACTGTTCCTGTGGTTCGTCCGCGCCCACCTGGAGAGCAGCGGCTGGGGACTGAGCACGGCTGATGCCACGACGGAACAGGCGGCCGCCGAACAGGCCCGCCGGCAGCCCTGAGCGAAGGCGCCGGCTGCGCCGACCGTGCTCTCGCCGCGCGTCGGCCGGAGGGGTGATCCCGCGCGGCGGACGTCTCGGGCGTACGCCGCCGCACATCACGCTCGACTTAATGCAAGTCAAAAGAAAAGCCTGCGCGGAACCTTGACCGTGTCAGGCACGGCGGGCATGGTCGGGAGAGCGCTCTCCCCCACTCACCCCGTGTCGAGGAGTCTCCCCATGCCCGCTGTCGGCATACGCCCAGCTTCGCCGCCGTCGCACAGACCCGGCCGCCACGGCCTCGTCGGCTTCCTGGTCACCGCCCTGGCCGCCGCCCTGCTCGCCGTCGTCCCGGCCACGCAGGCCCAGGCCGCACCCGTCCTGCTCTCCCAGGGCAAGCCGGTCACCGCCTCCAGCCAGGAGCACTACGGCACCCCGGCCACGGCAGCGGTCGACGGCGACGAGGGCACCCGCTGGTCGAGCGCCGCGTCCGATCCGCAGTGGATCCGCGTCGACCTCGGCGCCCCCGCCTCCCTCAGCCGGGTCGAACTGCGCTGGGAGGCCGCCTACGCGAAGTCCTACCGCATCGAGACGTCCCCGAACGGCACGGACTGGACGACGGCCCACTCCACCACCACCGGCGCCGGCGGCACGGAGACCGTGAACCTCTCCGGCACCGCCCGCTACGTCCGCATGCTCGGCACCGTCCGCGCCACGCCCTACGGCTACTCCCTCTGGGAGTTCAAGGTGTACGGCACCACCGGCGACGACCCCGGCCCGGTCACGCCGGGCGGCGACCTCGGCCCGAACGTGCACGTCTTCGACCCCTCGACCCCGGGCATCCAGGCGAAGCTGGACCAGGTGTTCAGGGAGCAGGAGTCGGCCCAGTTCGGTTCCGGCCGGCACGCTTTCCTCTTCAAGCCGGGCACGTACGACAACCTCAACGCCCAGATCGGCTTCTACACCCAGATCGCCGGCCTCGGCCTCAGCCCCGACGACACCACGATCAACGGTGACATCACGGTCGACGCGGGCTGGTTCAACGGCAACGCCACGCAGAACTTCTGGCGCGGTGCGGAGAACCTCGCCGTGAAGCCGGTCAACGGCACCAACCGCTGGGCCGTCTCCCAGGCCGCCTCGTTCCGCCGGATGCACGTCAAGGGCGGCCTCAACCTCGCACCCAACGGCTACGGCTGGGCCAGCGGCGGCTACATCGCCGACAGCAGGATCGACGGCCAGGTCGGCAACTACTCGCAGCAGCAGTGGTACACCCGCGACAGCTCCATCGGCGGCTGGTCCAACAGCGTCTGGAACCAGGTCTTCTCCGGCGTGGAGGGGGCTCCCGCCACCAGCTTCCCCGAGCCCCGCTACACCACGCTCGGCACGACACCGATCTCCCGCGAGAAGCCCTTCCTCTACCTGGACGGCGGCGAGTACAAGGTCTTCGCGCCCGCCAAGCGGACCGACGCGCGCGGCACGACCTGGGCGAGCGGCACCCCGCGGGGCGAGTCGGTCCCGCTGAGCAAGTTCTACGTCGTCAAGCCCGGCGCCACGGCGGCCACCATCAACGCCGCGCTCGCCCAGGGCCTGCACCTGCTGTTCACGCCGGGCGTCTACCACGTCGACCGGACCATCACCGTCGAGCGGGCGAACACCATCGTGCTGGGCCTCGGCCTCGCCACGATCATCCCGGACAACGGCGTGACCGCCATGAGGGTCGCCGACGTCGACGGAGTGCGGCTCGCGGGCTTCCTCATCGACGCCGGACCGGTCAACTCCCCGACCCTGCTGGAGATCGGCCCGCAGGGCGCGTCCGCCGACCACGCGGCCAACCCCACCACCGTGCAGGACGTGTACATCCGCATCGGCGGCGCCGGCGCGGGCAGGGCGACCACCAGCATGGTCGTCAACAGCCACGACACCATCATCGACCACACCTGGGTGTGGCGGGCCGACCACGGCGAAGGCGTCGGCTGGGAGACCAACCGGGCCGACTACGGCGTCCGCGTCAACGGTGACGACGTGCTGGCGACCGGCCTGTTCGTCGAGCACTTCAACAAGTACGACGTCGAGTGGTACGGCGAACGCGGCCGGACGATTTTCTACCAGAACGAGAAGGCGTACGACGCTCCGAACCAGGCGGCCATCCAGAACGGCACCACGAAGGGGTACGCCGCCTACCGGGTCGACGACTCGGTCGACACCCACGAGGCATGGGGCCTGGGCAGCTACTGCAACTACAACGTCGACCCGAACATCCGCCAGGACCACGGCTTCAAGGTCCCCGTCAAACCGGGCGTGAAGTTCCACAGCCTCCTGGTGGTCTCCCTCGGCGGCATGGGCCACTACAACCACGTCATCAACGACACCGGTGCCTCCACGGTCCCGGCCGGCACCTCGACCGTCCCGTCCACCGTCGTGTCCTTCCCCTGACGTCCCACCCCTGATAGGGCCGCCCGCCGGCCACGCGTCCCCTCCGGCCGGACGACATCCCCGCGCCCCGGCCCGGAGGGGCCCTCACCGGTGCTGCCACAGCGCCGGCCCGTTGGCTCTCCCCACCCCGCCAGGAGCAGACGTGTCCCCCTCACCCCCGTACCACGGACCAGCCGTCCGGCGCGCCGTCCCCCTGCTCGCCCTCGGCGCGCTCGTGGCGTCGTCGCTCGCCCTCGCCGCCCCGCCCGCCCAGGCCGCGGAGACCCTGCTCTCCCAGGGCAGACCCGCCACCGCCTCCTCCCAGGAAGGCGACGGATACGCCCCCTCGGCGGCCGTCGACGGCAACCTCACCGGCACCCGCTGGGCCAGCCGGTGGAGCGACCCCCAGTGGTTCCAGGTCGACCTCGGGCAGCGGTCCGACCTCAGCCGTGTCGTACTGACCTGGGAGGGCGCGTACGGCAGGAGCTACCGGATCCAGGCGTCCGACGACGGCACGGACTGGCGGACGCTGCAGACCGTGACCGGCGGCGACGGCGGCACGGACGAACTCGCCGTCACCGGCTCCGGCCGCTACGTCCGCATGCTGGGCACCGAACGCTCCGGCGGCTACGGCTACTCCCTCTGGGAATTCCAGGTGTACGGCTCCACGGACGGCACGCCGCCCGCCACGGGAGCGGTCGAGGTCACCGGCTCCCAGGGGAACTGGCAGCTGACCGTCGGCGGGCAGCCGTACACCGTCAAAGGCCTGACCTGGGGCCCCGCCATCGCCGACGCCCCGAAGTACCTGCCCGACGTGAAGTCCATGGGCGTCAACACCATCCGGACATGGGGCACCGACGGCGGCACCAAGCCGCTGCTGGACAGCGCCGCCGCGAACGGCCTCAAGGTCGTCAACGGCTTCTGGCTGCAGCCCGGCGGCGGCCCCGGCTCCGGCGGCTGCGTGAACTACGTCACCGACACCGCCTACAAGAACACCATGCTCACCGAGTTCACCAAGTGGGTCGAGGCGTACAGGAACCACCCCGCGACGCTCATGTGGAACGTCGGCAACGAGTCGGTCCTCGGCCTGCAGAACTGCTACAGCGGAGCGGAGCTGGAGGCACAGCGCAACGCCTACACCGGCTTCGTCAACGACGTCGCGAAGAAGATCCACAGCATCGACCCCGACCACCCCGTCACCTCCACCGACGCCTGGACGGGTGCCTGGCCCTACTACCAGCGCAACGCGCCCGACCTCGACCTGTACTCGATGAACTCCTACGGCGACATCTGCGGCGTCCGGGAGGACTGGGAACAAGGCGGCTACACCAAGCCGTACCTCATCACCGAAGGCGGACCGGCGGGAGAGTGGGAGGTGCCCGACGACGCCAACGGCGTCCCCGACGAGCCGACCGACGTGCAGAAGGCCGAGGGCTACACCAAGGCCTGGAACTGCGTCACCGGACACCGGGGCGTCGCCCTCGGCGCCACGCTCTTCCACTACGGCACCGAACACGACTTCGGCGGCATCTGGTTCAACCTCCTGCCCGACGGGCTGAAGCGGCTCTCCTACTACGCCGTCAAACGGGCCTACACCGCAACGGCCGGCAACGACAACACCCCGCCCGTCGTCTCCGCCCTGGCCGTCAGCCCGGCCTCGTCCGCTCCTGCGGGCGGCGAGTTCACCGTCCGCGCGGACGTGCGCGACCCCGACGGCGACCCGATCACCTACAAGATCTTCCTCAGCGGCAACTACGCCAACGGCGACAAACGCCTCGTCGAGGCCTCCTGGCGGTCCACCGGCAACGGCACCTTCGCCGTGCGGGCCCCCGAGAAGCTCGGCGTGTGGAAGGTGTACCTCCAGGCCGAGGACGGCCGCGGCAACGCCGGCATCGAGACGAAATCGGTCAAGGTCGTCGCCCCGCCCGTCACGGGCACGAACGTGGCGCTGAACAAGCCCACCACCGCCTCCTCCTTCCAGCCCTCCTACGGCGACTGCCCGTGCGAGCCCGCCAAGGCGACGGACGGCCGGGCCGACACGCGCTGGGCCAGCGACTGGAGCGACCCGCAGTGGATCCAGGTCGACCTCGGCTCCGCCACACCCGTCCGCAAGCTCCAGCTCGTCTGGGACCCCGCCTACGCCAAGTCCTACGAGGTCCAGGTGTCCGACAACGGCTCCGCCTGGCGCACGGTCCACTCCACGACCGCCGGCAACGGCGACATCGACACCATCGACGTGGCGGCCACCGCCCGGCACGTACGCCTGCACCTGACGGCGCGTGGCACCGGCTGGGGCTACTCGCTGCACGAGTTCGGCATCTACGGCTGACGACGGCGAAGGGCGTCCGGCATCGCCCCTCGCACCGTCGCGGCTGTCACCACACCGGCACCTCAGCGGGCAAGGAGGCCCCATGGGACCACGCTCCAAACTCCCCGCACTGCTGCTCGGCACCGCACTGCTCGCAAGCGTCCTCGGCGTCGGCACCGTCGCCACGGCTGCCGGTCCCGCCGCGACCCCGGCCGCCCCGGCCGCCGGGCACAGCGGGCACAGCGGGCACACGACGGCAGTGTCGACCCGGGCGTCCGCCGACGACCCCGACGGCGACGGTTACATACCGGCCGTGCCCCAGGTCACCGGCGTGACCCCGTCCACCGCGACCCCGCCGCCGCGCTACCACAAGGAGTTCCAGGCCAACTGCTCCGTCACCCACACCGCGCCGGACGATCCGATCATCTACCCGGGACAGCCCGGCAAGTCCCACGACCACACCTTCATGGGCAACACCACGACGAACGCCGGCAGCACCACGGCGAGCCTCTACGGCGGCAACACCACCTGCAACGCACCGGCCGACGCCTCCGCGTACTGGATGCCCTCGCTGTACAACGGGGACAAGAAGATCCTCCCCGTGGGCCCGCAGGTCATCTACTACAAGTCGGGCATCACCGACTACACCAGCGTGCGGCCGTTCCCCAGAGGGCTGCGGTACGTCGTCGGTGACCCCTTGCAGAGCGCCCAGCAGTTCCGCGCCCACAAGGGCTTCGTCGAGGGCTGGGAGTGCGGGGACAGCTTCTTCAACGTCGACTTCCCCGCCACCTGCCCGAGCCGTCCCGACGTGCAGCTCAACATCCGCTTCCAGGCGCCCAGTTGCTGGGACGGCAAGTACCTCGACACCCCCGACCACAAAAGCCACATGGCCTACCCGGTCGTGAAACCAGGCACGAACGACAACATGTGCCCGGCCTCCCACCCGGTCGCCCTGCCGATGATCGAGTTCAAGATGGCGTTCCCGGTGAACGGCGACATGAGCCAGGTCCGCCTGGCCAGCGGCCGCGGGTACTCCTTCCACTACGACTTCTTCAACGCCTGGGAGGAGCGGACCCTGAAGGCGCTGGTCGACCACTGCATCGTCGGCGGCCTCCAGTGCGACACCCGCGGCTACGACCAGAACCACCCCGAGCGCGGAGCGGTACTGAACGCCGACCACCGGCTGCCCTGACCCGGCCGGAGGCCCGAGGGCCCGACGGCACCCGCGTGACAGGGGTGCCGTCGGGCCCGTGCGTCGTTCGTGCGACGGAGCGGACAAGCGGGCGCGGCGGTCAGGCGGACTCGCGTACGACCAACTGCGGTGCGAAGACCCGGGTGCGAGGTGCGGTGCGGACGCCGCGGACCTGTTCCTCCAGCATCCCGGCCATGGCCGCCGCCATGTCCTCCACGGGCTGGCGCACGGTGGTCAGCGGCGGCCGGCAGGTCACGGCGACGCTCGAATCGTCGAACCCGACGACGGCGACGTCCTCCGGTATGCGCCGCCCCGCCTCCCGCAGTACGTGGCACGCGCCCTGAGCCATCAGGTCGTTGGCCGCGAACACGCCGTCCACCTCCCGGTGGTCCCGCAACAGCGCGGCCATCGCCGTAGCCCCGCTGTCCAGGCTGAAGGACCCCTCGGCCGCGGGCACGCTGCCGTGGCCCGCCCGGGCCAGGGCGTCGCGGAATCCGGCGAGGCGTGCCCGGCCAGCCCTGACCTCCGGCGACGTGCAGATCGTCGCCATCCGTCCGCAGCCGCGGGCCAGCAGATGCTCCCCGGCGAGCCGCCCTCCCGCGTAGTGGTCGAGATCGACACAACTGACCGGTGTGTCGCGGGCGGGACGCGCGAACAGCACCGTCGGCACCCGGGCGGCCAGGAGCAGGTCCGGCAGCGGGTCGTCCGGCTGGACGGAGACCACCAGGGCGCCGTCCGCGCTGCCCTGCCGCAGGTAGCCGACCACCTGCTCCCTGGCCACCGGGGACTCGGCGAACAGCAGCACCGGCTGCATGGCGCGTGCCCGGAGGTACCCCACGACGCCGTTGACGACGCGCCCGAAGAACGGGTCGGCGAACACCCGGCCGGCGAAGGCGTCGCCCGCGCCGGAGATGACGAGGGTCACGCTGCCGGTGGGATGCCGGGTGACCAGCGCCCGCGCCGCGCGGTTCGGCGTGTAGCCGGTCCGTTCGATCGCGTTGCGGACCAGTTCCTGGATGCCGGGATCGACGTTGCGCACGCCGTTCACGACCCGCGACACGGTGGCGCGGGACACCCCCGCCTCGCGCGCGACGTCCTCGAGCGTCGGGGACCGCCAGTTCATGAGGGCACTCTAACCGCGGGCGTTTCCTCGGTGCGGGCCGGTGTGCCGGTCACGCCGGACGAGCGAGTCGTCCTCCACGGTCTGGCTGGACGGTCGGTTGATCGGCTACGTCAAAGACCTCAGTCAACTATGAGCCTTACGAGGCGGGCCGTAGGTCACCGAAGACGTCAACAGGAAGACCGGGCTCCTCGACGGCGCGGCCCGCCGCTGATCCGGCGGGCCGCGCCGGATCAGCGGAAGTGACAGCCCTGTGGCTCCTCCGTCCTACCGGGCGAACCGAACGGGAAGGCTGCGCGGACCGCGGATCATCATTCCCGGGCGCCAGGTGATCGCCGCCGGGTGGACGTCCAGGGCCAGGTCCGGGCAGCGTTCCAGCAGCGTCCGCAGGGCGATGCGCGCCTCCAGCCGGGCCAGCGGTGCACCCAGGCAGTGGTGGATGCCGTGGCCGAACGCGACATGGCCGCGGGCGTCACGGAGGATGTCGAAGCGGTCGGGCTCGGGGAAGCGTTCGGGGTCGCGGTTGGCATCGGCCATGGCGACGAGGACGAGTTCGCCTCCTCCGGGGATGACCGTGTCGCCGATCGTCACCGGTTCGGTGGTGAAGCGGAACGTGGGGGTCTCCAGCGGTCCCTCGTAGCGCAGCGCCTCCTCGACGGCTGCGTCGACGAGGGAGAGGTCCGCGCGCAGGGCGGCCAGTTGCTCGGAGTGGGTCAGCAGGGCGAGGACGGCGTTGGATATGAGGTTCACGGTGGTCTCGTGGCCGGCCACGAGCAGCAGCCAGGCCATGCCGAGGAGTTCCTCGTGGGAGAGCCTGTCGCCGTTGTCGTCCGAGTCGTGGATCAGTCCGCTCATGAGATCGTCACCGGGCTGCTGCCGCTTGCGCTCCACCAGCTCCACCAGGTAGTGCGCCATCGACTTCGCCGCGGTCTGACGCAGTTCGGGGTCGGCCGCGCCGAGTGCGTCGTTCGACCACGCCCTGAAGGAGCCCCGGTCCAGGTCCGGCACACCCAGAAGCTCGCAGATCACAGTGATGGGCAGCGGAAAACACAGCGCCTCGACGAGGTCGACCCGCCCGCCGGGGGCGGCGAGCATCCTGTCCAGGAGCGTGTCCGTCATCTCCTGGATGCGCGGGGCGAGTTCGTCAACGCGGCGCGTGGTGAACTCCCGGGCGACCAGCTTGCGCAGCCGGGTGTGGTCCGGCGGGTCGGCCCTGAGCATATGGGTGCCGGGGGATATGGCGCCGAGAGGAAGGGAGGGCGAGGCCTTGCTCCAGTCCTTGGAGAGTCTCTGGTCGGCGAGGGCGGCGCGTCCGGCCTCGTATCCGACGACGAGCCAGGCCTCCGCGCCTCCTTCCGGCATGCGAATGCGGTGCACCGGGCCCTGCGACCGCAGTCGGGCGTAGACGGGGTAGGGGTCGCGGGTGAAGGACTCGCCGAGCGCCGCGAGGTCGACCACGCTCATGGGAATACCACCTCACTGATTCCGGGAAGAAGGAGTTGTGCGCCGCAGTGACCGGGCGCGAACGTCATGGCGACGCGGAGGCGGCGGGGAGAGGGGTCACCCGGGAAGCGGCCGGCGGTTGTCGTCCACCGGGGTGTGCGGCGCCGTGGAGGGACGCGTTTCGGCCGGGCCGTGGGCGCCGTGCACGCCGGATGCCGCGGGTTCATGGTTCCGGTAATGGTCCGCCCCCTCGGATCAACACCCGACCGCCCACCGACTGTAGCTTCTGTCGCCACTGAGGGGAGGCGAATATCAGGCGTGCGAAAGGCGGTGGGCGCGCGTCAGTGCGGCCGGCCGGGTGTCAGTTTCCGCACGGGAACTGACGGTGGGCCTCGTACTGACTTGCCACCACATCCGCCAGGCGGCGTGGGATGCGTGGGCGTGGCCGCCGCGCCACCCTCCACCCACTGCGGGTCGTCCAGGATGTCTCGGGTCCGGCGACGCAGGCGCCCTCCAGGAACACGACCAGGTTGTGGTCGCTGTAGGCGGTGTCGAGAGTCTCGTCCTGGCCGTCGCTGCGCACGATGACTCTCCGGCCACCCGAGAAGGAGGGACCGGTGCCCGGCGATCGGTGCGCTGGGAACGGTCTGGGTGTGCCTTCGCCGATTCTGCACGTGAGGGGCTGCGGCTTCGCGACCTGCCCCGCAAGTACTGCGGAGATCCTTACCGCCAGGCCGCCCACCGGCGCCGTCTCAACAGCGGCCCGGCTGCCCACAGCAGCACGGCACCACCGCCGCCGGCGCCCGCGGCCGAGCAGTTCCCACCGGCCCCACAGCCCTGGGAAGCCCAGCGGGCTCTCGCCGCCTGCCGCGTAGACGACGCAGTCGGACGGGAGCTTCGTGCCAACACCCCCCACAACCCGTGGCCGTTCTCGCGGTGGTCTCCTCCCAGCGCTGGTCGGTGATGACCACCCGCGGCACCGCACCGGTCCTCTTCAGCAGCCTGCGGAAGAAGCGTCTGGCTGCGGCCTTTGTCCCGGCGGTTCTGCATGAGGATGTCCAGCACGTTGCGTCCTGCTCCACGGCCCGCCACAGGTACTTCCGCTCTCCGTTGATCCTGACGAAAGCCATCCCGGGTGTGTGCGGGGCGACACGCCGGAATGGTTTCGCCCGGCACAGCGGTCCGGGGAACATGGTCCCGGACGTTGAGGGCCGCGCCGTTGTGGGGGGACGCGACCGGGACACGCCAACGGGGGATGTCATGGACACAGCCGTACGTACACGAACGGCGGACAGAGGACGCGGAGTGCTGGAGGGGGCGTTCGCGCTGCTGGAAGCGCTGCGGCAGCACGGAGACGAGGCAGGGGTGACGGAACTGGCGGTAGCTTGCGCAGTGCCCAAGAGCACGGCTCACCGACTGCTTGAGCAGTTGGTGGCCCTGGGGGCCGTGGAGCGCCGCGGCGCGCGTTACCGGCTGGGCGCACAGCTCTACCGGCTCGGCCAGGCATGGCAGCCGCACCCAGGACTGCGCATGGCGGGACGCCTGCCGCTGCACCGGCTGAGAGCCGCCACCGGAGGCAGTGCGGTGCTGGCGGTGATGCACGAGGAACGGGCTCTGACGGTCTGCTCAGTGCCCGGCCGGGCGGAGCCACTCGTGCCGGTCCGCAACGGCGAGGCGTTCTCGCTGGACACGGCGCTGGGCAAAGCGCTGCGAGGCCCGGTGCGCAGCGGCGCCGTCCTGGACCGGGAGGATGTGGTGGCCGGGGTCTGCTGCGCCGCGCACCCGGTGCGGCTCGCGACGGGAGCCGTGGTGGGGGCGGTGGCCGTGATGGTCGAGGCCGGCCAGCGGCTGGATGTGATGGCGGACCGGGTCGCCGAAGCAGCCGCCGCCGTCACCCGTGCACTGGGCCGGTCCCGGATCGAGGTACGTCCGTGAAAGCGTCCGGCCGTGTTCCGCTCAGTGGGACGCGCGTAGATGCGAGGCGGTGACGGCGGCAGGGTGGATGCGTGCCGGGGGACGGCACAGGCCCTCGCAGGACGACGCGGGGCCACCACACCGTTCAAGGGGGAACCAACCATGCGTGGAATCGCTCGAGTGGCCACCGCCGCTCTGCTCTCGCTGAGCAGCGTCGCCGGATTCGCCGCGGCGGCCCAGGCCGAGCCGATCGACTACGTCCGCATCGAACTGCTGGAGCTGACCTGTCACCAGCAGAGCGAGGGCGATCACGACGAGGCCTACCTGAAGGTCACCGACGCCAACGGAAACGCCGTCAAGGTGTGGCCGGGGAGCGTGAAGTACCAGACGATGGGCCCGGGTTACGTCCGGTCGATGACCGATGGCAACGGTAACGCGGCCCTCGTCCTCGGCAAGCAGCAGGCGCGCACCATGACGCTGTGGGACTACGACACGACGAGCGGCGACGACAAGCTGGGTGCGACGCTGGTGACGGGCAGTGAGGCGGGCGCCGAGATCCAGTACCGCTCGCTCGAGGGGTCTGGTGGCGTCTACACCATCGCCTACCGCGTCATCGACATCTGACGGTCCCGGCGCCCTCGCGTCGACGGCCTGCCGGGCGGGTACTCCCCGCCCGGCGCCGGACGCGCGCCCCATCGGCGCGCGGGGCGTCCCGTCCGGTCCGTGGCGCGGCGTGGTCACGTCGTTGGTGCGTGATTGTCTGATGGGGCTTCGGGGCGTGGTGGGCCCACGGCTCGGGCCTGTGTTCAGGCCGTTGCGGCTGGCCGGCGGTGCCGTGGGAACGGAGCTTGTCGGTGACGATCACTCGTGGCATCGACTGGGTGGCCTTCATCAGCTTCCTGAAGAAGCGCTTGGCCGCGGCCTTGTCGCGGCGGTTCCGCACGAGGATGCCCAGCACGGTCCCGTCGGCCTCCACCGCCCGCCACGGGTACTTCTGCTCTCCGTTTCTCCCCGGCCGCCGTGGCGGTGAGCCAGTCGGCGGCTTCGACATCGGTCATACCGCACCGCCTGGACCGGGTGGGCGTCGCCGTCCCGGACGACATCGACGCGGCCCGGGAGCGGGCTGCTCTTGAGGGCGGGGCGGCTATCGGGGCGAACCGCTGCCGGGCTTCTACAAGACGTGAGGCTAGGCTCCCGGCACGACCGGGAGCCTAGCCTCACGCGTGGCGCTTTCCTCTTTGCTGCCAAGTACCTGCCGTCGTTGGGTACGCGCTTAGCCTCCCGCAAGCCCTGAAACAGCTGCTGGATGGCGAGGATGGCAACACCCAGAAGGACCCAGAGCAGAAGCGTCCGGTGCTCCACCCACAGCACAGTGATCACCAAGGTGACACCGCACACTGCAAGAGCCACTGCGGCTCCGCGCGCTCGCTCTCTTCCCTTCCAGGGTCCGCGGCCACCGGTCACGATCTCACCGACAGCACCGCCTACGCAGCCACCAACGGCTGCGCCGGCCACCGGTCCTGCTACCAGCGTGACGGCCACGGTGGCGGGGATGCTCGCACCTGCGGCAGCCAGCGTGCCCCCGAGATCGAATAGGCCAGGGGGGTCGATGTTGTTGATGGGGTCGCCGCTGGCGTAGAGGTAGGGGTTCGTCTCCTGCCCCGACGGGTCCGGCTGGGTGAAGTGGCCGAGGGGGGCGTAGTAGCGGTGCCCCATCTTGTACAGGCCCGTCGGGTCGGCGTACGCACCCGCGTAGCGGGTCGGCCGCGGGGCGGCGTCGGTCGGCGTGGAGCGCGGCAGGCCGGTGGCGCCGCCGACGTGTGCGTTGCTTGCCCGCGTCGTCGACAAAGCCGAGGGGCTGCTGCACCACGCGCCGGTTGCCCTCCCGGCAGGGAGGGCAACCGGCATTCTCAAGGTCGATTACGTTTCATCGTCCTCAAGGAGTACGCACCCACTCCCCACAGGAGAACGATAAAGACCAGGAGTCCCCACCCTCCAGAATTCCCGCTGACTATCAGGAACACGGAAAGGGCCAATCCCAGGACGCAGAAGAAGGTAGCGAACTGCCACCATCGCTTCACTCCAGCCTGTTGCTCACTGGTCCATCCCAGAGGCATGCTCACTCCTTCTCATCTTCTAGCTGATACCGATTCGGTCAGCCACCGACTAGGTTTCCGGCAAGAGTGCTGAGCGGTTCGGTGTGTTCTCCGGGCACGCCACATGGGCGTGCGCGCAGCACGCGAGTGCATCAGCTTCCCCCCACAGGAAGTCAGACCCGGCGACCCCAGCGGTCACCAGCGGCACACAGCTGTCACATGAGGAACACAAACCGACGCGGCGTTCCCTTGAGCGTCATATGCAACGGGCCGGAATGCGCCCCGCCGCTTCCCTGGTTCAGACGCACTCGTATCGTCGCAACAGGGACGTGAAGTAGGCCCAGTTGATGAAACTTTCACCGACCTTGACAGGCATTTTGACCGAAAATGCTCGAACAGGTCCTGTGCCTCACGGGCCAAGGTCAGCGACCGGTCCTTTTCAGACAGGTTCAGACCTGCAAGTCGACCATGAGGGAGTAACCACCGAGTCGTTCATGCTGGTCATGCCGAGAACACGTCGGCCGGAGAAGTTGTCTCAGGTGCGGTGGCGAACACGGGCAGTTCCTGAGTGCAGGACCTCACGGAATGCACACTGGACCTGTCCTGCACGCGTGGTCCCCCAGCCCGCGGCAACCGCCCCGCTGTGAAGGACCTCCTCTCCGATGAACGCACCGGGCAGACGCATGCCCTGCTCCCGCTCCACCCGCCGCCACTCCCCCGCCTCACGCCGGCTCACCCCCGCCGTCCGGTGGGCCGGGCGCCTGCTGTGCTGGAGCCTCGCCGCCGGCATGACCACCGCCGCCCTCGACCTCGTCGCCTCACCCCAAGCAGCCTGGTGGCCCACCGTCTGGCCACTGCCCTGGTACCTCACTGGCCTGTCCATCCCTGCCTGGGCCATCCTGCGCGCTCGCGAAAAGGCCGCACAGGACCCACCCGGCGGGGACACCCTTCCGGGCCACTGGGACCGGGCAGCGTAGGAACGGCCGACCCGCATCCGGTGGTGGATGTTCACCCCCCGAAGGGGCAGGGTCACCGGTTGAGCAGTGACTTCGTGATCGCGATGGAGGACGAGGCCAGAGTGGTCTCGCCGTCTTCGATGTCCCATAGCGAGTTCTGCAGCAGCCGCCCGAGCGTCCAGCCGGTCGCGCGTGCACGGTCCAGGCCGAGGACCTCCGTGAGCAGGTCGAAGCGGCGCCGCACGACGCGCAGGGCATCGTTCTTCATGACGACGTCGTCCCACCGGCTGTCCAGGGCGGGCCAGAGGTCGAAGCCGGGGTCCCCGGCGAGCGGTTCGGGATCGATGGCGAGCCACGGCTCACGCTGCGCGGCGAGAACGTTGTCGTAGTGCAGATCCCAGTGCAGCATCCGGTCTCCGGGCTCGTCCGCAAGCTCGGCCACCGCCGACGCCCAGCCGCGCAGGAGCTGCCGGTCTGCCCGGTCAGCCAGAGCCTCGACCGCCGTGGGAACCTTCTCCAGCATCTCAGCGGTGATGTCGCCGAGGCTGCGCAGTCCCTGGGGCGCAGGGACACGGACCAGCCGGGCCTGAAGCTCGGCGAGGATGCCCATCGCAGCGTCGTCGTCCTCGACCGAGGTCAGCGTGCGGGCAGCGTTCAGCCGCTCCAGGAGCATGGTGCTGGTTTCGGGATCGTGGTCGAGCAGCCGCACCATCCCGTCGCCGTTCCAGGTGCGCAGTCCGATGAGTGCGGCAGCGGTCTCCTCCCTGGGCATCTGCAATTTGAGGACCGCGCGCGTGCCGTTCCTACGCAGCACCGGCAGCACCAGCGAGGCTTCCCCGGCTCCGGCCGCGCCGTCCCGTTTCAGCTCCCAGCGGTCCAGGAATTCAGCGGCGAGGGCCGGCAGGCCGGCGATCCAGGCCCGGCCTTCCTCGCCGAAACCTCTGGCGTACGACACCGCCAGGGACTGCGGGACCTCGACCGCTTCCAACGTGCTCAAGTCATGCGTCCTTCAGCCGCGATCGCGTTTCTCGCTGCAACCTACCGGAGCACAGCGGACGGCCATGCCGTCGTCGACCTTCACCAGCCACCCTCCGCTATCGCTCACGCCCGATCACGGCTGGCTTTCTTGAGGCGTCTGCAGCAGATGAGGCCGCAGGCGAGGGAGACGATGCCGTGCGGTGTCCCGGCAGGTGTGTTGTCGTCGCATTGTCGTGCGGCGCGTGGCGGGAGGTGTCAGGTGCGTGTGCCGCTGGCGTGATGTGGGGTGTGGGCGTTCTGGGCTGCTCTGCGGGTGCTCCAGCGGACCAGGGGCTGCAGGGCTTCGATGAGGGCCTCCCCTGCGGGGGACAGGGTGTAGGTGATCTGGACGGGTGTGGTGGGCACCACGGTGCGTTCGATGAGTCCCTCGGCTTCGAGTTCCTTGAGGCGCTGGGAGAGCAGGCGGTCGGAGATGCCGTGGATCACTGCCCGGTACTCGCCGAAGCGTCTGGCGCCTTGGGTGGCGGCCATCAGGATGGAGCCGGTCCAGCGGCGGCCCACCGTTTCGAGGGTTTCCTGGAAGCGGGGGCAGGTTTCGTCGTGGATGGAACTGCGTTCGAGCTGTCGTGGCATGTGGTCTACTCCTGAGCTACTTACGTAAGATTAGCAGCTTACGGGACGTTTGGTCTGGCGTGAGGGCGGCCGCACTGTGGTGCCATGACCGATTACGGACACCCGCTGTCGTTCGGCCTGAGCCTCGACCCGGCAGCGGACGCTCTCGAAGAGACCCGCCGGCTCGCGCACCAGGCCGACACCGGCGGGCTCGACTACCTCGCCGTCCAGGACCACCCGTACCAGCCGGGCCACCTGGAGACCTGGACACTGCTCAGTCACCTTTCAGCGTCGACGCAGCGCATTTCCTTCCTCACGGACGTGGCCGATCTTCAGCTGCGGCCTCCGGCGCTGCTGGCCAAGGCGGCCGCCTCGTTGGATGTCCTCACCGGCGGCCGTGTGCAGCTGGGGGTGGGCGGCGGCGCCTTCCCCGAAGCGATCGCCTCCATGGGCGGCCTGCCCCGGCGGGGCGCGCAGATGGTTGCCTTCACCGAGGAGTCCCTCGTTCTCATGCACCAGGCGCTGGCCGGTGGTGCGGTACGGATGCAGACCCTTCATCACACCGTCATGGGTTACCGGGCCGGCCCTGTCCCGGCCGCCCCGGTGCAGCTGTGGCTGGGGGCGCAGAAGTCCAAGATGCTCGCCGTGGCCGGGCGGGCGGCCGACGGATGGATCTCGCCGCTGAACATCTACGTGCCGCCCGAGGAGGTGCCCGCACGGCAGGTCATCATCGACGAGGCGGCCACGGCCGCCGGCCGCGACCCGCGGTCCGTCCGGCGCATCTACAACGTCATCGGCGCCATCGGGACGCACGGCGCCCGCCACGGACTCGTCGGCGACGTCGAGGTGTGGGTCGACACGCTCACCGACTGGGCCCTGCGTCTGGGGTTCGACACCTTCATTTTCTGGCCTGTGGGCGATGCCGAGACCCAGCTGGAGCTCTTCGCCGCACGCGTCGTCCCGGCGGTGCGCGCACGCGTCGCGGAGCGCAGGGGGCAGCGATGAACCCGGGACCCGTCACCGCGCCTGCCGCCCTGTCCGGCAAGCTGATCACGCCGGACGACAGCCGCTACCGGACCTACCGTTCCACGTACACCACGGTGGGCAGTCCCGCCGTCGTCGCCGTCCCGGAATCGGCCGGTGACGTCGCCGCCGCCCTGCTCCTGGCGCGGGATCGCGGGCTTGCCGTCGCGGTGCGCAGCGGCGGGCACGGTCTGTCCGGCCGCGGCACCAACAACGGCGGGCTGGTCATCGACCTGCGGCGGATGAACGATGTCACGGTCCTCGACCGTTCCAGGCGCCTCGTGCGGGTGGAGGCGGGCGCCCGCTGGGCGCAGGTCGCCCAGGCGCTGAGCCCGCACGGGCTGGCCATCAGCTCCGGCGACCACGGCAATGTCGGCGTCGGCGGGCTCGCCACGGGTGGCGGGGTCGGATGGCTGGTCAGGCGTTTCGGGCTCACGGTGGACCGTGTGCGGGCGGTGGAGGTGGTGCTGGCCGACGGTTCGCTCGTGCGCGCCGACGCGGCCAACGAGCCGGACCTGTTGTGGGTGATGCGGGGCGCGGGCGCGGGCGCGGGTATAGCCGTGGCCTTCGAGTTCGAGGCCCTCGAACTGCGGAACGTGGGATACGCGCAGATCGCCGCGCGGGTCGATCCGGCGGGCGGGTTGCTGCAGCGTCTGGACGCGGTGCTGAAGGACGCCCCGCGGGAGCTCACGACGGCCGTCATGTTCTCCTCGCAGGGGCCGGTGACGAACGCGTTCATCACCGCGGTCGTCGCCACCGACGACACGCGGGCCATCAGTGATGCGATCGACCCTCTCCTCGGCATCGGTGAGGTGACCCTCCAGCAGGCGCTGCTGACGCCCTACACGAGTCTCGTTCCGCGTGAGCACATGCACGTCAACGTGGGGCAGATGCCCGCCTCCACGACCAACGGGCTGCTCACGGAAGTCACGCCGGCCGCCGGCCGTGCGCTGGTCGACATGGTGGCCGGGCCCACGCCCCTGTTCGTCCAGATGCGCTCCCTCGGCGGTGCGGTGGCCGAGACCGATCCTGCGGCCACCGCCTTCCCGCACCGGCATCAGCGGTTCCTCGTCACCGCCTCGACCTTCCCTCCCTACGGTTACGACGACCTGCTCAGGGCTTGGAAGCCGGTGGAACAGCACACGGAAGGGGCGTATGTGAACTTCGAGAGCAATCCGAGCCAGGCCTCGTTCGACCGCGCCTACCCGGGCGCCGTCGGCACGCGTGTCGCTGCGTTGTGGCGGCGTTACGACCCCGACGGCGTTCTGCGCCCCCGTAGGTGAGTGAGGTCGGTGCGCGGGTCAGGGGTCGTGTGGCAGGAGGCGGAACGTGTGCCGCATGAGGCGGTTTCGCCACTCTGCGTCGAGTGCTGCGGGGTTCGGCTGCGCAGGTGTGTCCTCGTCCAGGTACTGCCCGTTCCAGGTGCCGGTGGCGAGGGCGGCCTGGACCACGTGGCGTGCGCCTCGGGAGGGCGGGTCTCCCTCGATGGTGAACATGGCGTGCAGCAGCGGTGTGCGGATGACTCCGGGGTGCACGCTCACGGCGTCGAACCGGGGCTCGGGCGCCTGCTCCGTGAGCCATCGCGCATGGGCCACCAGGGCGAGTTTGCTTCGGGAGTAGGCGCCGGCGGAGCTGTAGGGGGCGCGTCGCATGTTGAGGTCGTCCACGTCCAGTGACGTGGTCAGATGCGTGGCTGAGGAGACATGAACCACGCGTCCGCGCGCGGTGCGGAGCAGAGGGGTGAGGCGGGCGGTGAGCAGTACCGGTGCCAGGTAGTTGGTTTGCAGGGTGCGCTCGTTGCCGTCGCCGGTGAGTTGCCGGGTCGGCGGGCCGGGGCGGCCTGCGTTGTTGACGAGTACGTGGACCCGGTCGGTGATGTCTGTGATGTGGCCGGCGAGTCTGCCGGCGGCGGCGAGCTGGTCGAAGTCCGCCTGGAGGTAGTGCACTTCGCCCGCGCCCAGCTGGGTGAGGCGGTCGAGGAGGGGGGACTGGCTCTCGGGTGGCTGGGGGCCGTGGACGATCAGCCGGGCTCCGTCCGCGGCCAGAAGGTGAGCGACGTGTTCGCCGATGCCGCTGGTGGCACCGGTGAGCACCACCGTGGGGCGGGCGGTGCTGCTGGAGTCCATGGTGTTCACCGTTGCGTGGGTGACGGGTGCGGGCCCGTGGTGTGCGGATGCCGCCGGGCCGTCCGGCGCCCCGGAAGGCCATGGCGCCGGGCGGATCGGTCGGGTGCCCAGGTGGGGGTCCTGCCCGTGTGGTGGGGCGTTGTGACTGCCGCCCCTCACCCCACCTCACCGCATGGGTGGGCTCTGGTTCACAGGAGCAGCTGGTCGATGGTGAAGGGCAGGGAGCGCAGTCGGCGGCCGGTGGCGTGGTGGACGGCGTTGCCGATGGCTGCCGCCATGCCGACCAGGCCGACTTCGCCGACTCCCTTCGTGCCGACGGTGGTGGCTCGGTCGGGGCCGCCGCAGAAGATCACTTCCATGTCGGGGATGTCCGCGTTGACGGGCATCAGGTAGTCCCCGAAGGTGGCATTGGCGATGCGTCCGGTACCTGCGTCGGTTGCCGTCTCCTCGAACATGGCTTGGCTGATGCCGCCGACGGTGCCGCCGGTGATCTGGCTCGAGGCGGTCTTCTCGTTGAGGATGCGTCCGCCGTCGATCGCGCTGACGACGCGTGCCACCCGCAGGAGGCCCAGTTGCGGGTCGATACGGACCTCGACGAACTTCGCGCCGAAGGCGCCGGCTGTGGCCATGCCGATCTTCTGAGGGTCGGGTGGTGTGCTGCGGCCGTCCGCGCTGAGCTCCTCCAGACCGTGACGGTCGAGGATGTCGGTGTACGCCTCTCCCTGGTCCGGTGCGTCAGTGCGGTGCAGACGGCCCCCGCTTGCGGTGACCTCGTGCGCTGCCGCTCCCCGCAGCGGGGAGGCATCGTCGTCACGGACGATGTCGAGGAACTCCTTGACGAGGTTGCCGCAGGCCATGTGCACAGCGTTGGCCAGCGCTCCGGTCAGGCCGGACCCTCCGGCCTGGGGCGAGTAGGGCATGTCGGAGTCGCCGAGGTCGAAGCGGACCCTGTTGAGGTCCAGGCCCAGGCATTCGGCCGCGAGCTGGGTCATGACGGTGTAGGTGCCGGTGCCGATGTCGGTTGCGGCGCTGGTCACGTAGGCGGACCCGTCGCGGCGCAGCGACGCCCGTGCCTGGCAGGGCACCTGGTAGAACGGATAGGACACGCCGGCCATGCCGTATCCGACCAGCCAGTTGCCGTCGCGCATGGAGCCGGTTTCCGGTGTGCGGCGTGCCCAGCCGAAGCGTTCTGCGCCGACGGTGTAGCACTCGCGCAGAGCCTTGCTCGACCAGGGCAGGCCCAGGACCGGGTTCTGCTCGGCGTAGTTGCGCAGCCGCAGTTCCAGCGGGTCCATGCCGAGCGCGTACGCCACCTCGTCGATGGCGGATTCCAGGGCGAAGTTGCCCTGGCCCTCGGCGGGGGCGCGCATGGAGCCCGGGCAGGGGATGTTGAGGCGGGCCTGACGGTCGTGGGTGCGGGCGTTGGGGCAGTCGTAGGCGACCGCTGATCCGGCGGCGACCGGTTCGTAGTCGTCGTCCTCCATCGCCACCGACGAGATGGCGCGGTGCTCGATCGCCGTCAGTTGGCCGCCGGAGGTGGCGCCGATCTTGATGTGCTGGACGCTGTTGGGGCGGTGTCCGACGGAGGTGAACATTTGTGGCCTGGTCAGGACGAGCTTCACCGGGCGTTTGACTTCGCGCGCGGCCATCGCCGTGAGGATGGTGTGGGACCACACGCGCAGTCCGGCGCCGAAGCCGCCGCCGACGAAGGGAGCGAGGACCCGCACGCCGCTTTCGGGGATCCGGAAGATCCGGGCGAAGGAGGTGCGCACGTTGTGCGGCCACTGGGTGGAGTCGTGGACGGTGACCGAGTCGCCGTGCCAGGAGGCGATGGTGGTGAACAGCCCGAGCGGGTTGTTGGTGTTGTCGGGGGTGGTGTAGCGCTCGTCCACGACGATGTCGGCCTGCGCGAATCCGGCTGTGACGTCGCCGCGCTCGGTGTCCAGTCCCCAGGGGTTCTCAAGGATTTCGGCGCGGGGGTCCTCGATGTCGAGCAGCGCCTCGCCCGGCTCGTACTCCACCTTGATCAGCGAGGCGGCGTGCCGTGCCTGTTCCGGGCTGTCGGCCACGACGACGGCGATGTGCTGGCCGTAGTGCAGGATGCGGTCGTCCTGCATGGGAGCCGGCGGAGAGGGGCCGAGCAAGGTCATCGGTCCGCGTTCCAGCTGGGGTGCGGTCAGGTGGGTGATCACCGTGAGGACGCCAGGAGCATGCTGCGCTTCGGAGGCGTCGATGCTGCGGATGCGCCCTGCGGCGATCGTGCTGCCCACCAGGGCCGCGTGCACCATGCCCGGGTAGATGTAGTCATTGGGGTAGTGCGCGGCCCCGGTGGTCTTCAGGGGGGCATCGACGCGGTCGACGCCTTCACCGATGACCGTGCGCGTCGGGTCTTCCAGAGTGGTCATGACGAGGCTCCCGCGACGGTCTCGAGCGTGCGCACCAGGGTGCGCTTGGCCAGCTCCACCTTGAACGCAGTACCGGGCAGTGTCCGGGCGCCCTCCAGAGCCGCTTCCGCGGCGGTCCGGAAGTTCTCGTCACTGGCCGTGGCGTCGCGCAGCACGTCCTCGGCGCTCCAGGCCCGCCAGGGAACGGTTCCCACTCCACCCAGGCCGATCCGTGCTTCACGGATGGTGTCGCCCTCCATCCGCAGGGCCACGCCGGCGGAGGTGAGAGCGAACTCGTAGGACACGCGGTCGCGGACCTTCATGTAGTGCGAGCGCGCTCCCTCGGGAAGAAGGGGGATCTCGACTTCCGTGATCAGTTCGCCGTGGTTCAGCACGTTCTCGATGTGGGGTGTCGTGCCGGGCTCACGGTAGAACTGAGTCAGCGGGACGGCGCGCGGCCCGTCCGCGCCCTGGATGTGGACGACGACGTCCAGCGCCACGAAGGGTACGGCTACGTCCGATGCGTGCAGGGCGATGCACTGGTCACTCGTTCCCAAGATCGCATGCATGCGCTGGATGCCGTGAATGGCGGCGCATCCGGAGCCGGGATCGCGCTTGTTGCACGCCGCGACGGTCGGGTCGCGGAAGTACCGGCACCGTGCCCGCTGCAGCAGGTTGCCGCCGATCGTGGCCATGTTGCGCAGTTGTGTGGACGCCCCGAGCAGGAGCGCCTCACGTACGAAGGGAAGCCGTTCGCGCAGCAGCGGGTCCGCGGCGAGTTCCTCCATCGTCGTCAGTGCGCCGACGTGCACCGTCGAGTCGGCGTGCATGATGCCTTTGAGGGGCAGCCTGGTGATGTCGACCAGCCGCTCGGGCTCGAGGACGCCGTCCTTCATGAGGTCGAGCTGAGTGGTGCCGCCGGCCAGGAACGACGTGCGGGGGTCTGCGGTGACGGCTGCCACCGCCTGCTCGGTCTCGGCGGGCCGGACATACTCAAACGGACGCATCGTTGCCCTCCGAAACGACGTCGCGGATCGCTGCGCGGATATTCGGATAGGCCCCGCAGCGGCAGATGTTTCCGCTCATGAACTCGCAGATGTCCGCGTCCGTGCCTGCGCGTCCCTCGGCTTCCAGGGAGACCGCGGACATGATCTGTCCCGGGGTGCAGTAGCCGCACTGGAATGCGTCGTGCCGGGCGAACGCCTTCTGCAAGGGATGCGGCTCGCCGTTGTCGGTGAGCCCTTCCACCGTGGTGATCTCGTGGCCGTCGTACTGAGCAGCCAGAGCGAGGCAGGAGACGATGCGTTTCCCGTCGACCAGAACGGTACAGGCGCCGCATGCGCCTTGATCGCAGCCCTTCTTCGCGCCGGTAAGTCCCAGGTGGTCGCGCAGGGCGTCCAGGAGCGTCACACGCGAGTCGAACCGCATGCGGTACGCATCCCCATTGACGCTGAGTGTGACTTCTACGTCCGGGATCTGTGATGTCGCTTCGCTGGGGCGCGTCGGCGTGTCGGCATGCTTCATAGCGCCTCGATTCATGAGGTTCGTGTTCAGAGCAGGAGCGCGCCTTGGCAACCGGAGTGGTTTCTGGTCGATGCTAAAACCGGGCACAAAGGTCCGCCATTCGTGGCAAAACGCGGGCATTGATCAAGAAGTGGGAACCGGTACCTCTGTGTTCTCGACTCGTCAGGTGGGGTGTTCCGAGCCGGGCGGCGTGACGGTCGAACGGTCCCGGGCGCCTGCAGGGATGGCCGCTTACGCTGGTTCCACGCGCGCCTGCCTGTTCTTTCCCGCCGTTCTCGGTGGCGCCACGGCCGTCTCGTACCGCGTGTGCATAGGGACCGATTCCACACTTCAGGAGCTGGAGATGTTGGATGTTGCGGAGCACCTGTACCGCTGGATCAAAGCTGATCAGGATTTCGCCGTCGCCACCGTGGTCTCTGTGAGCGGCAGCGCGCCGCGCATGCCCGGTGCGGCGCTGGCCGTCGACGCCGACGGAACGGCCGTGGGCTCGGTCTCGGGCGGATGCGTCGAAGGAGCGGTCTACGAGGCGTGCCAGGACTCCCTGCGCACGGGGCGCAGCCTGGTCCAGCGTTTCGGCTACAGCGACGAGGACGCCTTTGCTGTGGGCTTGACGTGTGGTGGTGTCATCGACATCGTCACCGTCCCCGTCCGTCGGTCTGATCCCAACCGCCGGCTCCTGGCGTCAGCCCTGGCGGGAGTGTGTGCTGACGAAGCTGTGGCCTTGGCCCGTGTGATCGACGGACCGGAGCCGTACATCGGCCGTGTTCTGGTCGTGCGGGCCGACGGCTCGATGGAGGGCACACTCGACGGGAACACCGAACTGGATCGTGCAGTTGCCGGCGAGGCCCGTGCATTGCTGGACGTCGGACGCACGTCCACCATTACGGTGGGTGCGGATGGTTCGTACTGCGGCCAGCCCCTGCGCCTGCTGGTGGAGGTCAGCGCCCCACCACCACGCATGATCGTTTTCGGCGCCATCGACTTCGCGGCCGCCCTGGTGCGGCTGGGGAAGTTCCTCGGCTACCACGTGACGGTGTGCGATGCCCGCCCGGTCTTCGCCACCCGTCAGCGCTTCCAGGAGGCCGACGAGGTGGTCGTCGACTGGCCGCACCGATACCTCGAAGGCACCGGCATCGACCGTCGGACCGTCTTGTGCGTGCTGACGCATGACGCCAAGTTCGATGTGCCCCTGCTCGCCCACGCCCTGCGGCTGCCAGTGGCCTACATCGGGGCCATGGGATCGCGCCGCACCCACGAAGACCGCGTCCGGCGCTTGCGGCAGGCCGGTGTGACAGACGAGGAGCTGGCCCGGCTGCGCGCGCCGATCGGCCTCGATCTGGGAGCACGGACCCCGGAGGAGACCGCGGTCGCGATTGCCGCTGAGCTGGTTGCGTCGCACAGAGGAGGGAGCGGTTCGCCGCTCACGGGTTCAGCGGCCCGCATCCACAAGGACGTCGCACCGCAGTGACCGGTTCACCGTCGTCGCAACAGGTACGGGGTCGCTGGGGTGCGGGTGGCAGAGCTCCGGTCGGCACTCGTGTCCGGCGGCACCTGCAGGCCGTCGTCGCGGGTGCATCCCGGGGTCGGCCTTGCGATTCTGACGGACGGGGATGCAGAGGGGACTGATGGTGGTGAGCACCCCGTATGACGACTCGGAGAAGTCGCTGACGCAGCGGCTTCCGACAGCCGAGTTGACAGTCGACCAGCACGGGACGATCACCCGGTGGAGCGGGGCTGCCCGGTCCCTGGTCGGTTTCACGGCCTCGGAGATGCGCGGCGAACCGGTCACCCGTCTTTTGTCCCCCCGAGTCGATGCATCGGGCGAGGGCGCGGACACCACCGCTCCGGTTCTGGTGCACGGCAAGGACGGTCGCGCCCAGGCCTGTCATGTGCGTATCCGGCCCGCCGATGACGTCGCCGGCGGCTGGGCCGTGACTCTGACGCCCGTGGCTGCGGGCGAACACGGTGACAGGGTGGGGTCTGCGGTGCTCGGAACTCTGTTCACGCAGGCACCGTCCAGCTTGTGTGTGTACGACTGTGACCTGCGGCTTCGCCAGTTCAATCCGGCGGCGCAGGGCATGCAGGGGGTTTTCGGCCCTCGCTCTCTGGGTCTGAGGCCGCACGAGGTGTGGCCGGATTCGAACTCGAAGGAGTTCGAAGTGCGCATGCGTCAGGTCCTGAAGTCCGGGATTCCGGTGCTGGGCTTCGACAAGCGGGGCCGTCCTCCGGACGATCCCGAGCATGAGCATGTCTTCGCGAACTCGATCTTCAGGCTGGAAGATGCCCAGGGGCGCGTGCTGGGCTTGGCCACCACAGCGGCTGAGATCACCGAACAGCGCAACGCGGAGGAACGCATTGCGCTGCTCGCGGACGCCAGCGCTGTGGTCGGCACGTCCCTGAGTGTGGTCGAGACCGGCCAGCAGCTCGCGGATGTCACAGTGCCCCGCTTCGCCGACGCTGCAACGGTCGACGTCCATGCACCCGTTCTCGCAGGAGAGGAACCCGATCCGAGCAACTCCGACTTGCGCCGCGTGGGCTTGCGGTACGGCGGCGGTGACCACCGGCAGCGACGCCGTCCCAGGTTTCCCTACCCGATCTCCATGACCGAGCACGTCGACGCCCCCTACCGGTCCGAGGTCCACATCCCCGCGGACGACGGGGAACCGCTGTACCGGAGTACCAGCAGCAGCCGGCCCGTCCCCTGCCTCGTAGCCCCGATGAAGGCCCGCGGCAGCGTCGTGGGGGCCGTGACGTTCTACCGTCTTCGGCCGGGCAGCTCCTTTTCCGACTTCGACAGCCTCACGGCCCGCGATCTGGCCTCCAGGGCGGCTCTGAGCATCGACAACGCGCGCCGCTATGTACGCGAGCACAACGCGGCGCAGGCCCTGCAGCACCAGATGCTTCGCCGCCGCACCACCGGGCAGAGCGCCGTCACGACGAGCCACTACTTCACTCCCGCCTCCGCAGGTGCCCACTGGTTCGACGTCATTCCGGTGTCCGGAGCCCGCGTTGCCTTCGTGCTGGGAGAAACGACCGAGGCGGGCCTGTCTGGGGCGGCCTTCATCGGCCGGCTGGGGGCAGCGGTGCACACGCTGGCGAGCCTGGACCTGGCTGCGGATGAGGTGCTGGCCCGCCTGGACACCTTGGTCACGCAGATGGCCGGCCCCGAGGACGACGCCCCCCGGCACGCGAACGTCTCCCCTGCCGCGGAGATCCGCTGCCTGTACGGCGTCTACGATCCCGTGTCCGGCCGTCTGTCCGTGGCCGTCGCCGGGCACGTCCCTCCTGCTGTCGCGGAGCCCGGGGAGAGGTTCAGAACGCTTCCTATGCTGGTCGGTAAGCCGCTCGGCACTGATGAGCGGCACTTCGTAGGCGCTGATTTCGATCTGTCCGACGGCAGTGTGATCGCCTTCCACACGCCGGCCCTCGGGCCCGGCACCCCCACGGCCCGCGACGACCGGACGCCGGAATGGCTTACAGGCGTCAGGGGCCCGGCTGCCGGGACACCGCTGGACGAACTGCGCGACACCGTCCTGGCTTCCTCCCCCGACACCGGGCACACGCCCAGCGGCGAGATTCTCCTGCTGGCCCGCACCCACCGCCTGGACGACGACCATGTGCACACGTGGGATCTGCCCGGCGACCCGGCGATCGTGGCCACTGCCCGCAGCCTGGTGCAACGCCAACTGGCCGTCTGGGGGCTGGAGGAGGCAGGGTCCGTCACCGAACTGGTGGTGAGTGAGTTGGTCACCAACGCCATCCGTCACGCCGAAGGCCCCGTACGTCTGCGCGTCATACGCGATCGCCAGGCGCTGATCTGTGAAGTGTCCGACGCGAGCACGACGGCTCCCCACCTGCGCTACGCCCGCACCGGCGACGAAGGAGGGCGAGGATTGTTCCTCGTCGCGCAACTCACCCAGCGATGGGGCACGCGGTTCAGCGACAGCGGCAAAACCATCTGGACCGAACAGGACACGCAGCCGCCGGCATGACCCCTCCCCCGCCCTGATGGGAAGCTGCGGCCGGCCTTCTTGGTCCACAGGACGGGGCGCCGGCTCGGGCCCTCCGATACCGGGCCGCGGCCCGGGCGCCGTGCGGCCGTCTGCAGCGGCCGGGCGAGCACGGGCCGCACTGCCCAGTGGGGACGGCGCGGTATGCGGCGGGAGGGATCAGGCGGCGGTGACGCGCCGGGCGGTCTCCTTGCCCTTGAGGACGGCGTCCTCCAGGGCGCGTGCCCAGGACTTCTCGGCCAGCGGGATGAGTTCGGCCATGTCCGGGTTGGAGTGCGCAGCCGTCAGTTCCGGGACGATGAAGTCCAGTTCGAGGCCCATGTACTCGTTGAGGATGGACCGCAGGTAGTTCTGCACGTACTCGGACGCTTCCCTGGGTGTGCCCGGCGCATACGACCCGCCGCGGCTGGCGATCACGGTCACCGGCAGGCCCTTGACGCTGGAGGCGTCTCCGGTGGTGCGTCCGACCATGAGGACGTGGTCGATCCACGCCTTGAGGGTCGAGGGGATCGTGAAGTTGTACATCGGCGCGGCCAGGAGCACTGCGTCGGCCCGCTCGAGTTCCTCGATCAGCCGGACACGGCGGGCCATCGCCGTGGCCTGCTCCGGAGTACGTGCCTCGGCGTCCACGAACGCTGCGGAGAAAGCGTGCTGGTCCAGGTGCGGCAAGGGCTCCGCGGCAAGGTCGCGATAGATGACCTCTCCGTCGGGGTGCTGCTCCCGCCACGCGTCGCAGAACCTCATCGCCACGGTGCGGGACTTCGAGGTGGTGCCGAGGTTCAGGGAGGAGTCGATGTGCAGCAGGGTAGCCATGTGTGCTTCCAGGTCTGTACGGATGATCAGGTCGGGCGGCTCGCGGGGAGCCTGCGTCCAGACTGGCTCCGCTTTCCCCCACCCGCCAAAGCGGTCGTTAGCTACTTACTTTTCGTAAGTCACAGTGGTGGCCGGCATCAAAGACGCGGCGGCAAACTCGCCTTCCACCTCTGCCGGTCACCCTGCGCGGTGACGCCGGCCGGACAAGAGGCCGGCTCACCCCTGAGCAGCAGGCCGCTCCCCGCGAACTCGGCATCTTCCGGGCGCAAGAGGGAGCGGCAGGCCTGTGAGCGGGCTGATACCGCCGACTACAGCTCGAACTCCACGTGTTCGATGTCCGTGAAGCGCACTTCTTCCAGGGTGCCGGCGCGGCGGCCGCCGTCCTGGAAGTACACCTCGCGGAGTGCGTCGGCGGTGATCTGCTGGAGTTGGCGGTCGTCGGCGCCGGCTTCCTGGGCGTCGAAGAGGCGTGCCGCGTGGTGCGGGGGCAGGGCGACGGTCAGGTGTCGGACGCGGGACTCGTCCGTGGAGCCGATGGGTGCGGTGTAGCCGAGGCGGGCGCGGGTGTCGATGACGATGCCGTCGCTGGTCGCCGCCCGCTTCCGGGCCTGGGCGCGGATCTGGGGCTGCCAGCGTTTTTTCACCTCCCGTTCGAGGCGGGCGGCCAGTTCGGGGCGGGGTTTCCTGATCTGGTTCTTCACGTAGCGTTCGACGGTGCGTTGTGAGACGCGCAGCAGTTGGGCGACCGCTTTGGTGCCCTTCAGTTTTCTGACCAGGTAACGCATCTGTGCGGGTGCGGTTTTCGGGGCGGGGCGGGTGAACGCTTTGTGGACCGCCGCCTCCAGGCCGTCGCCGATCACGGTCATTCCTGCTCTGCCTCACTCGCCGGTGTCGGTGTCGGTGACGGTGCCGTCCTTGATGTACCGGGCCAGGTTCAGGGTCGGTGCGTCGAAGCGTTCACGGACTTCCTCTCCCCACAGGACGGTCTGGGTGCCCTCGTGTTTCACCAGGCCTGGGTTGACGCCCAGTTTGAAGCCCCCGGGGAGCGGTTTGTCGTCGCGGTAGGGCAGGAAGTCCAGCGGAGAGGGGCCGGGGGATGCGTAGACGACGCAGTCCGACAGGACCGCCACCGGGTACTGTCCCGTGTACGCCGCGTGTTTGACGATTTTGCGGTGCAGGTTGATGCGGGTGCGGGAGATGACCGCGGCGCGGATGTCGGGGCGCCAGGTGGGGCGGGACAGGGCGCGCCATGGCTGGCCGGGGCGCCAGCCTTCTCCGCGGGGGCGTTCGCGGAGTTTGCCGAGTCCGCCCTTCACTGTTGCCTTGATGGCTGAGACGACCAGCCCCAGGTCGGGGTCACGGTCTGTGTAGCTGTCCATCGCGGTGAGGAACTCGGCTGGGGGCAGGTCGGTGTGGACGCCGAGGTCTGCCATGGTCGTGAGGTAGGCGTCGCGCAGGCGTTTGTACCAGTTGTCGAGGTAGCGGCCGTGGTGGTGGCGGAGCCAGGCCTCCAAGGGCTGTACGTCGTAGCCGAGTTCCGTCGCGTAGGCGACGGTGGGGGTCGCGTACCAGGCGGGGCCCTGGGGGCGGTCGCCCTTGGGCGTGAACGGGGAGGGCAGCAGGTCTCCGTCCAGGTTCACCCATTCCTTGCCGAGTCTCACCCGTGACAGGTCGACGTGGGAGAGGTCGACCAGCCACGAGCCGGGCAGCTTGGGGTCGAACTCCGGGTTCGTGACGTGGGTGGGTGCGTCGAGGCCGACACTCAGGCCGTTGGCGCCGGCGGCGAAGGCCATGTTGACGTCGATGCCGACGAGGTGGTGCAGGGTGCATTCCTCGTCCGTCATGGGCCGTGCCCAGTCGTAGGCCTCTTCGAAGAGTTTCTCGTCCGGTCCGCGGACGTGGAAGCGGGGAAGGTGGGCCAGGACGGGATGCCCGTCGGGGGCCTCGCACGGTGCGGGGTCGACCGGCTGGGCGCCCAGTGAGCCCGGGTTGCGCTCCGGGTGCCGTCGGCCGGCGGCGTCGGGCTCGGACGCGCGGGTCGGCGGGTGCAGCGCCGTCATCAGTTCCAGGCCGGTGACGGCGGTGGAGCCGCGGGGTGTCATCACGCGGGTGGCGTACACGCCCAGGACGCGGGCGAGTTCCGCCGGGGGGAGCTGGGCGGCGTGGCCCCAGTGACGGGTGTCCAGTGCGTGCCAGGCGGGGATGCACAGTTGCACGCACTGGCGCTCCGAGCCCTGGGCGGGGCGGTAGATCCGCGCCCACGGGCCCAGGCCCCGCTGGGTGAGTTTCCAGTCGGCGCGTGCCAGTTGTCTGACGGTGGTGTGGCCGTCGGGGATGCGGCCCGCCCGTTTTTCCTCGTCCGTGAGCGCGGTGGGCAGGCCGAAGTGTTCCAGAGCGGCTTCGGTGAGGACCAGCAGCGGGTCGGCAGGGCGGCCCGGGCCGGAGAGCTTCGGCTGCCCCAGCCTCGCCTTCGACAGGGTCCACTCCACCAGGGACGGCAGGGACGTGGCGGGCACGTCCAGGATCTGGCCGCCCACGCAGTAGGCCGACACCTTCCCGTCCTCGGCGTCGACGACCGCCAGGGGTCCGTTCTCGAAGCGCGCGTCTCGGGGCGCTGCCGGCTCAGAGGTCTTCGCCGGGACCGGGGTCGTCTTTCGCGGGGTGGGTTGTCCGTCGGCCGTGCGGGCGGGTGTCTCGTCCGCGGCAGGGGCAGGGGCATGGGGTGGCTGGGGCGTGACGGGAGAGGGAGCGGGGGTGGAGGTGGAGGGCTCGGGGGTGGAGGGCTCGGCGGCCGGGGCAGGCCCGGTGGCCGGCGTCGCCACGGGAGGAGCGGGCGCTGGCGGTGCGGGGTAGAGCTCCGCGAGCTGGTTCAGCAGCCGGGCGTAGGCGTCGCGCTCCGGCGGGCGGGGTTCCGTTTTGCCCGCCTCCCAGCCGGAGACCGTGGCCCGGCGTACCTTCAGCGCCGCGGCCACTTCCTCGATGGTCAGGCCGTGCGCGGTCCGCAGTCGCTTCCGCTCGGCCGGTGGTGGTAGCGCGGCCCGTGACGCGACCAGCGCGTCCACCGCGTCGAACAACTCGGACACCGGACACCTCCCAATCGGCATCCTACCCCCTGAGCATCCTCTGGGCGTACGAACCGCGTACGTTTTGCGTACGAATCGCGGCGGATGTGCGGCGGAACGGACCCGGCGAGGGTCGAGGGTACGGACCCGCTCAGGGATCTTGGGTGAGGGTTTCCCAGCCGTGCTCCAGCAGGTCGAAGGCGCTGATGACCGCTGCCCTGGGGTCGGCGTGGCCGTATGCGGCGCGCGGGGCTTCGAGGGCGAAGTGGGCCAGTGCCAGGCAGGCGGGGTCGTCGGCGGGGCGGCCGGTTTCCTCGGCGATGACGCGGGCCAGGGCGGCTGTATGGCGCAGCCACATGTTCTGGCCGTAGTCGCGCAGTGCGGGGGTGGTGGTCACCAGGTTGAGGAAGGCGGTGAGGCGGTCGTCGCCGTCGGGGGTGAGCAGGCGGGAGTTGAGGGCGTGTTCGCGCAGGGCGGCCGGGACGGAGGCGCCCGGGGGGCGTTCGCGGACGGCGTTGAGCAGGCGTTCCTCCTGGTCGTCGTCCTCGTCGAAGACGAGGGCTTCCTTGACCGGGAAGTGCTTGAACAGCGTGGTGGTGGACACGTCGGCGGCGTCGGCGATCTCGCGGATGCCGACGGCGTCGTAGCCACGTTCCAGGAAGAGGTGCAGGGCGGCGTCGGCGATGGCTTTGCGTGTGGCGGCCTTTTTGCGTTCGCGGCGGCCCGGGGGTGCGGGGGTGGTGCCGGGTGCGGGGGTGGTCGGGGGCATGCCCGCACCTTACCCGTTTGGTTGACCGGATCCAAAAGTTGAGTTGTTGCACTTATTTAGTTGTTGTGTTTTTCTGGGCGCGGCAGCCGTGAGGCCCTGCCCGGCCGCCGTCCCGCCCACGAACGGAGTCCTCTCATGTCCCCCACTCCCCCGCCGCGCATCGCCGTCGTCGGCGCCGGCCCCGGCGGCCTGGCCTGTGCCCGCATCCTGGCCCGGCACGGCATCACCGCCACCGTCTACGACCGTGACGCGGGACCCGACGCGCGCGACCAGGGCGGCAGCCTCGACCTGCACGCCGACAACGGCCAGCTCGCCCTGCGGGAGGCCGGGCTGCTGGAGGAGTTCTTCCGGCTGGCCCGCCCCGAAGGGCAGGAGATACGGCAGCTCGATCCCTCCGGCGCGGTCCTGTTCCACCACGTGCCCGGGCCGGACGAGCGGTTCAAGCCGGAGATCGACCGCCGTCTGCTGCGCGATGTGCTGCTGACATCGCTGCCGGCCGGCACCGTGCGCTGGGGGCACACCCTGCGGGCCGTCACCGGGCCCGCCGACGGCCCGCGGCGGCTGCACTTCGCCGACGGCGCCACCGTGGAATGCGACCTCGTGATCGGCGCCGACGGCGCCTGGTCCACCGTCCGCCGCGCCGTCTCCGACGCCACGCCCCGCTACACCGGCGTCAGCTTCCTGGAGGCGTGGTTCCACGACGTCACCACGCGCCACCCCGGTGTCGCCGACCTCGTGGGACAGGGCAGCGCCGCAGCCGCCGACGGCGAGCGCGGCCTGTTCGCGCAGCGCAACGGCGGCGACCACATCCGCGTCTACATCATCCAGCGCGCCCCCGCCGACTGGATCACCGCCGCCGGCCTCGACCCGCGCGACACCGACCAGGTCCGTGCCCTGCTGCTGGAACGCTTCCGCGACTGGTCACCCCGTATGCGGCGGCTGATCGGTGACAACGACGGCCCCTACGTCGACCGCCCCATCCACGCCCTGCCCGCTGGCCACACCTGGCAGCACAGCCCCTCCGTCACCCTCCTCGGGGACGCCGCCCACCTCATGCCGCCGCTCGGCGTCGGCGTCAATCTCGCCCTGCTCGACGCCTGCGAACTCGCCCTCGCCCTCGCCCGCCACGACACCGTCGGGCAGGCCGTCCGCGCCTACGAGGACACCATGCTCCCCCGCTCCGCCGAGACCTCCCGGCTCCTCGACGGCGCCGTGCACGACCTCGTCTCCACCGAGCTGCCCGACTTCGCCGCCGCCGACGCGCGGTGACTTCCCGCGTGACGCGGCATCCGGCCGGCGCCCCCGGGCTCCGGCCGGATGCCGGGTCCGGTCCTCCGCGCTCGGCCGGCGTCGCCCGCCGGCCGCGTGGGCGGTGACCGGAACCGGCCGCGCGGGACGGCTGCGACTCAGGTCGAGCGGCTGTCGACCGGCCCCTCTCGGACTCATTGAAACCGTTCAATTCCCGCACCGGATCCCGCCCCGGGCCGCCTGCCGGCCCCCCGACCGAGGGCGCCTCCCCACCCCTCCCCCTCGCGCCGCACGGACGCCACTTCCTTCAACACCCGCGCTCTGCAAGCGCTTACCCGCCCCCGCCCGCCCATTTCGCCGCGTCCTCCTCATTGACCCCACCCGCCCACGCCTCTACGGTGGCCACGCTCACCGCATGTGAAACGATTCAATTCCTACCGTGCGAGGTGGCGTAGTGATCAGTCGCAGAAACGTCCTGGCGAGCACGGCGGCCGTGGTGGCCGCCGCGGCCTCCGGAGCCGGGCAGGCGCAGGCCGTGCCCGTGTCCCCCACCACCGCGCGGGCGGGCGGCCGGGCCGCGCCCGTGGAGATCACCTCCCCCACCGTCGAGTACGCCCGTCAGCCGCTGGGCCTGGACGAGCCGCGTCCGCGGTTCAGCTGGCCCATGGCCTCCGACGAGCCGGGGCTGCGGCAGAGCGCCTACCAGCTGCGGGTGGCCACCAGTGCCTCCGCGCTGGCGCGGCCCGACGTCTGGGACAGCGGCCGGGTGGCGTCCGAGGAGTCGGTCCTCGTGCCGTACGAGGGGCCCGAACTGCGGCCGAGGACACGGTACTTCTGGGCCGTGCGGGTCTGGGACGGCCAGGGCCGGGTCTCGAGGTGGAGCGAGCCCGAGTGGTGGGAGACCGGCCTGATGGGCGCCGGGCAGTGGGCCGCGCGGTGGATCTCCGCCCCCGCCGAACTGACCGACGCGCCGTCCTTCGAGGGCGGTCACTGGATCTGGTTCCCCGAGGGCGACCCGGCGAGCAGCGCCCCGGCCGCCACCCGCTGGTTCCGCCGCACCGCGGACCTGCCCCCGGCGGTCGTCTCGGCCACGCTGGTGATCACCGCGGACAACGCCTACTCCGTGTCCGTCAACGGCCGCGAGGTGGCCCGCACCGACCTGGCCACGGACAACCAGGACTGGCGGCGGCCCGCCGTCGTGGACGTCCTGGAGCAGGTGACGTCCGGGAGCAACGTGATCGCGGTCGAGGCGGTCAACGGCACCGAGGGGCCGGCCGGTCTGCTCGCCGTCCTCGTCGTGCGGACGGCCCTCGGCGAGCGGCGGATCGTGACGGACGCCGCCTGGAGGGTCACCGACCGGGAGCCGGCCGGTGAGTGGCGCGGCGCCGGTTTCGACGACTCCGGATGGGCGGCCGCGCGGGAGGCGGCGCCGTGGGGGGCGGGCCCGTGGGGGACGGTCACGCCCGCGCCGCACGCGGTGGCCCGGCTGCGCCGTGAGTTCTCCCTGCGGCGGGCGAAGGTGCGGCGGGCGCGGCTGTACGTCACCGCGCTCGGGCTCTACGAGGCGCATCTCAACGGTGTCCGCGTGGGCCGCGACCAGCTCGCCCCCGGGTGGACGGACTACCGCACGCGGGTGCAGTACCAGACGCACGACGTCACGGAGTTGGTGCGTTCCGGCGGCGGGAACGCTCTCGGGGTGCATCTCGCCCCGGGCTGGTACGCGGGCAACGTCGGCATGTTCGGCCCGCACCAGTACGGTCGGCGCCCGGCGCTGCTGGCGCAGTTGGAGGTCGACTACGCCGACGGGACGGTGCAGCGCGTCGTGTCGGACACGGACTGGTCCGCCTCGTCTGGGCCGGTCGTCGCGGCCGACCTGCTGGACGGCGAGACGTACGACGCCCGCAAGGAGACTCCCGGCTGGGCCCTGCCGGGGTTCGACGACGCGGGATGGCTGCGCGCGGGTGAGGCGGACGGGGTGGTGCCGGAGCGGGTGGTGGCACAGGTCGACGCGCCGGTGCGGGTCACCGAGGAGCTGACGCCGGTGGGTGTCAGCGAGCCCAGGCCCGGGGTGTTCGTCTTCGACCTGGGCCGCAACATGGTCGGTTCCGTGCGGCTGCGGGTGCGGGGCCGGGCGGGCACGGTGGTGCGGCTGCGGCACGCCGAGGTCCTCAACCCGGACGGCACCCTCTACACGGCGAACCTCCGCACCGCGAAGGCGACCGACACGTACGTTCTGAAGGGCGGCGGCAGCGAGACGTACGAGCCGCGTTTCACCTTCCACGGCTTCCGCTACGTCGAGGTCACCGGCTTTCCCGGCACGCCGACCGCGCGGGCGGTCACCGGGCGGGTGATGCACACCGACGCGCCCGCGACGCTCACGTTCGCCACCGACTCGCCGATGCTGAACCGGCTCCACAGCAACATCACCTGGGGGCAGCGGGGGAACTTCCTGTCCGTGCCGACCGACACCCCCGCCCGGGACGAACGCCTCGGCTGGACCGGTGACATCAACGTCTTCGCGCCGACCGCCGCGTACACGATGGAGTCGGCGCGCTTCCTGGCGAAGTGGCTCACCGACCTGCGCGACGCGCAGACGGCGGAGGGCTCCTTCACGCACGTGGCGCCCGACGTCGGGCGTCTCGGTGACGGGGCGGCGGGCTGGGGCGACGCGGGCGTCACCGTGCCCTGGGCGCTGTACCAGGCGTACGGGGATGTGCGGGTGCTGGAGGAGGCGTGGCCGTCGGTGGTGGCGTGGCTGGGCTACCTGGAGAAGCACAGCGACGGTCTGCTGCGGCCGGCGGACGGCTTCGGCGACTGGCTGAACGTCGACGACGAGACACCGAAGGACGTCATCGCCACCGCCTACTTCGCGCACGTCGCGGACCTCGCCGGGCGGATGGCGCGCGAGCTCGGCCGGGACCCGGCGCCCTACGATGACCTGTCCGGGCGGGTGCGGGACGCCTTCCGGCGGGCGTACGTCGACGCCGCGGGCCGGGTGAAGGGCGACACGCAGACCGCGTACGTCCTCGCCCTGTCCATGGGGCTCGTGCCCGACGCGCTCAGGGATGCGGCGGCCGGCCGGCTGGTGGCGCTCATCGAGGCCCGCGACTGGCATCTGTCGACCGGGTTCCTGGGCACGCCGAGGCTGCTTCCCGTGCTCACCGACACCGGGCACACCGACGTCGCCTACCGGCTGCTCACCCGGCGCACCTTCCCGAGCTGGGGCTACCAGATCGAACGCGGCGCGACGACGATGTGGGAGCGGTGGGATTCGCTGCGGCCCGACGGCACCTTCCAGGATCCGGGCATGAACTCCTTCAACCATTACGCCTACGGTTCGGTGGGCGAGTGGATGTATGCGCACATCGCGGGGATCGCGCCGGGCCGGCCGGGTTACCGCGAGGTCGTCGTCCGGCCGCGTCCGGGCGGCGGCATCGACGAGGCGCGGGCGACGCTCAGCTCGGTGCGGGGGCCGGTCTCCACCCGGTGGAGGCGGCGGGGCGGACACTTCGAGCTGACGTGCTCGGTACCGGTGAACACCACCGCGCAGGTGTGGATCCCGGCGTCGGCGACGGACCGGGTCGAGCACACGGGTGCGGCCATGCTGCGGCACGAGGACGGGTGCCAGGTGTTCCGCGTGGGTTCGGGGACGCATCGGTTCGCGGTGTGAAGTGCGGTCGGCCGCGCGGGCGTTCGGGGTCGTCCGCGCGGCCGGGAGGGGGGTGTTCGGTGATCGGTGGCGGGGGCTGTCGGGGCCGGCCGGGCGGCAGGGAGGGGCGGTGCCGGTGGGCGCGACGGACAGCTCCCGCAGGCGTGCGGCCGCGGCGCGGTGGACGGTGTGGGCGCGGGCCCGGCCGTCGTCCGTCGGCCCCTGCTCGTCGGTGGCCCGCGCCGCCTCGCGTGCTCCGGGGAGGGGCCGCCGCGTCCCGGCGGGATTTCTGACGCCGTTGCCGATCACCGTGCCCTGCTCGCCGGTCGTCGTACCGGCGTCTCTCCCCCGCCGCGCGGAGGGCACCGGCGCCGGCGTCCACCCCCGCCCCGCCACCGAGGCGAGACGTATCGTCTTGCCTCGGTGGCGGATGTGGCGTAGTGTCCTGCACATGGGTTCCCTGTGAGATCGCCGGCGCCGACCGCGTAGAGCCGTGCTCCGCCGTCGTCGCGCCTCGCCGCGCAGCCGTCCATCACCTTGTCAGGCCCGGGCTGTCGACCTGTTCGGCCGGGAGGGAACCGATCTTGCACACCGCACAACTCACCCTGCGCAACGTCACCAAGGGCTATCCGGGCCGTACCGTTCTGGACGACGTCTCCTTCACCCTCAAACCCGGCGAGAAGGCCGGGCTGATCGGCGACAACGGCGCCGGCAAGTCCACGCTGCTGCGGCTGATCGCCGGTCAGGAGCGCCCCGACAGCGGGGAGGTGACCGTCGCCACCGCCGGCGGTGTCGGATATCTGCCCCAGTCGGTCCCCCTGCCGCCGTCCGCCACCGTCCAGGACGCCGTCGACCTGGCCCTCGCGGACCTGCGTGCCCTGGAGGCCGGGCTGCACCGGGCCGGGCGGGCGCTCGAGGACGGCGGCGACCCGGCGGCGCTCGCCGCGTACGAGGAGCTCCTCGCCCGCTACGAGGCCCGGGAGGGGTACGACGCCGACCACCGGGTGGACATCGCGCTGCACCACCTCGGCCTGCCGGGGCTGCGCCGCGAACGCCCGCTCGGCACCCTCTCCGGCGGTGAGCGCTCCCGGCTCGCCCTCGCCGGTGTCCTGGCCGGCCGGCCGGAGCTGCTGCTCCTGGACGAGCCGACCAACGACCTTGACGACCGGGCGGTCGAGTGGCTGGAGGCGCAGCTGCGGGCGCACCGCGGCACGGTGCTCGCGGTCACCCACGACCGTGTCTTCCTGGAGCGCCTGACCACCACGATCCTGGAGGCCGAGGAGGGGAAGGTCACCCGCTACGGCGACGGCTACGACGGTTACCGCACCGCGAAGGCGGCCGAACGGCGCCGCCGGATCCAGGAGTACGAGGAGTGGCGCTCGGAGCTGGCCCGCAACGAGCGGCTGGCCGCCGGACACGCCGCCCGCCTCGGCGTCATCCCGCGCAAGGCGCCGCTGGCCAACTTCGGCCACGGCGGTTTCCGGGCCCGCGGCCGGGCGCACGGTGCGATGGCCCGCATCCGCAACGCCCGTGAGCGGGTCCAGCGGCTGACCGCCGAGGCGGTGGCGCCGCCGCCCGAGCCGCTGGCCTTCACGCCCCGCTTGGCGGCGCCCGGGACCGTCCCGGAGGCCGGCGCCGGAGCCGTTCCGGAGGACCTGCCCGCCGCGCACCTGTCGGACGTGCGGGTGGGTGACCGTCTGCGGCTGGGTTCGCTCACCCTCGGCCGCGGCGGGAGGCTTCTCGTCACCGGTCCCAACGGAGCGGGCAAGACCACGCTGCTGAAGGTGCTCGCCGGTGAACTGCGGCCGGACCAGGGCACGGTGCGGGTGCCCGGCCGGGTGGGGCACCTGCGGCAGGAGGAGACGCCGTGGCCGCCCGGCCTGACGCTGGCCGAGGCGTTCGGGCTGGGCCGCGTGGGCTCCCCCGACGAACACGCCGACGCCCTGCTCGCCCTCGGCCTCTTCCGCCCCGCGGACCTGCGCCTGCGCGTGGGCGAGCTGTCCTACGGGCAGCGCCGGCGGGTGGATCTGGCCCGGCTGGTCACGGAACCCGCCGATCTCCTGCTGCTCGACGAGCCGACGAACCACCTGTCGCCGGCGCTGGTCGAGCAACTGGAGGAGGCGCTGAGCGGATACCCGGGGGCGATCGTGCTGGTCACCCACGACCGTTCGCTCCGGGCGCGGTTCGAGGGCGAACGGCTGCATCTGCCGCGGCGGGAGGCGGGAGTCGCGGGCGTCCGGGCAGGCTGACGGCGCACGGTCCGGGCCCCTGCCGTGCGGCAGGGGCCCGGGCGGGTCAGCTGGCGGGCGAAGGCGTCGAGCGTTCGATCAGACCGTGTACGTCCTGGTCGCCGCGCGGGTCCAGGGGCGTGGTGTAGTGGCCCACCGCCCAGAAGGAGCCGGCGTCGTCCGCCGGGGCCAGGTCGTAGAAGGTGTAGGACGGCCACCGCGCGTCGCCGTCGGGAGCCGTCGCCCCGTCCTGCTCGGTCCACGCGGTGCCGTCGTAGTGCCAGAACACCGGGCCCGAGGAGGTCGGTTCGGTCTGGTCACTGCCGGTGACCCACAGTCCGCCGCGGCCGTCGGGGGCGATCGCGTGGACGTAGAGAGCGGACAGGTCACCGGTGACGTCCCGCCACTCGGCGCCGTTCCAGTGGGCGACGGACGGGATCGGCGGGCGGGCGTCGTCATCGGCCCAGCCCGCAACGTAGACGCTGTCCGTCGACTCGACCGCGATCTTCGCGGTGTCCGTACCGGCACGCACCGGTACCTCCTCCAGAAGCGTCCACGTGGTGCCGTCCCAGTGGTAGGTCACCGGGTGGCCTCCGTCGACCGGGTACTTCATGCCGGTGGCGTACGCGTCGTCCGCGGCGAGGGCGTCGATGTCGCGGATGTGCACCTGTTCCGGCAGGGCGAACGTCTGCCAGGCGCCGTCGGCGTAGGTGTAGAGGGCGTCACCGCCCTTGAAGAGGCGCCCGGGCACGGCGTCGAGCGGCACCTCGGGGAAGGAGTCGTCGACGGGGCCCACCGTGGGCACCGTGGTCCAGCGTGTGCCGTCGAAGTGCACGAGTCTCTGGTCCCGGCGCACCGTGCCGTAGGCCCAGACGTCGTCGGCCGCGACGGCGGTCACAGACGACCACTCCCACACGTCGGGAAGCCCCGACGCGGGGTCCTTGCTCCAACGCGTCCCGTCCCAGCGCACGATGACGCCCTGGCCGTCCTTGCTCCCCACCGCCCAGGCCAGGTCGTCGTCCACGGCGGAGACGGACCTCAGGCTGCCGGCCGGGCTCTCGCCGGAGAGGGAGATCTCCCAGTTCGAGGACGTGGGCGCTGCGGTGGCTCCGCCGGCGGCCAGCAGGGTGGAGGCGAGCGCCAGGGAGGCGGCCGCTCCGCGGACGAGGTGCCGTATCTGCATCGGTACGCATCCTTCGGGTCGAGGAACTGTGCGCCGGTCACGGCCTGAGGGGCGCGTGGCGCGCCCGCGCGGCCGGCCGGTCACACACCAAGATCAACCACGACCCTGGAAGGTTGTAGGGCGATGTGAGCGCCCAACTCCTCCAACCGCCGTACCGTTCAGCGCAGTTCGTCGTCGTCCGCCGGGCCGGTCAGGTCGGCGAGGGTCTCGGAGAGGGTGGATGCGGGGGCGGTGGTGGCGGGCGCGGAGGTGCTGGCCGTGAGCGGCGCGGTGGGCGCGGACGGCTCGGCGGTCGCGGTGGCGGTGGCGGTTGTGGCGGGCGCGGGCGGCCAGGTGGGCGCGGTGGTGGCCGTGGTCGGCGCGGCGGCAGCGGCGGTGGCTGGTGCCGCGGACGCGGGCGGCGCGGCGGTCGCGGGCGCGGTGCTGGTCGTGCGGCGGGCGTGGAGGAGGACGCGCAGGGCGCGGGCCGGGGTCAGGCGCAGGACCGGCACGGTCCGGACGGTGAAGCCGTCCTCGTCGGGGACCACGAGGTCCGCCTCGCCGGGCTCGACGCCCGGCGAGGCGGGCGGGGTGCCGCCGGCGGGGTCCCAGAAGGCGACCCGACCCGTGCGGGCCGGGTCGCCCGGTTCGAACACGGCGGCGCAGCACGCCGGTTACGCAGCCTGCCGCGGTGTCATCCACTCCATGCGTTGCGACACCCTCTCCCTCCATGCGCTTGGTTCCGGCCGGTGTGAGCGCGACTGCGCCGGGCGGTCAGAGGTTGTCGCCCCAGCCGCCCTGGATCATGGTCTGGAAGGCCCAGGCGCCGTCCTTGCGGACGAGGACGTCGGCGTAGTCGGTCTCGTAGGCCTGGTCGCCCGCGGTGACGGTGGAGTGGGTGAAAACGACCGCCAGGGAGGCGGAGAGGAAGACCGGGGTGCGGGTGTTGCGGAAGGTGACCTGCTGGCTGTCGTCACCCATGACGTGGGCCATGGTCTCGACGAACCGGCGGCGGTCCCACTGGGCGGACCTGCCGTTGGCCGCCGAGTCGTCGCTGATCACGTTGAGCGGGAACACCGCCTGGTCCGCCATGCGTTCGACGTCGCGCTCGGTGCACAGCGCGTCGTAGTGCTCGAACCAGGCGTCGAGGCTCGCGCGGTCCTCGGCGGTGGGGGTGTAGCCGATCTGGGGCAGGGTCACACGGGCTCCCGGTGAGTGATCCGACTGTTCAAATTTGACTACACCCTAGTCTAGACGGAATTCGGCGGTCTGCCAAAAGGCCGGGGGCGCAGTCCATGGCCGCGACGGGCACGTTGATCCAGAAGATCCACTGCCGGCCGAGGCCGTCGGCGACCGCGCCGCCCACGACCGGTCGAGGGCGACAGCCAGGCCGCTGACGGCGGACCACAGTCCGAGGGCCAGGCTGCGCAGCTGGTCGGGCACCGCCTGCGCCAGCAGTGTCAGGGACAGGGGCATCACGGCCGCGGCGCCGACGCCCTGGGCGGCCCGGCCGGCGATGAGCTCGCCGCTGGTGTCGGCGAAGGCGCAGGCGAGGGAGGCGAGGGTGAAGGCGGCGATGCCGAGGACGAACAGGCGTCGCCTGCCGAGGCGGTCGCCGAGGGCGGCGCCGGTCAGCAGCAGGCAGGCGAAGCTGAGGACGTAGGCGTTGACGAACCACTGCAGGTCGGTCGTGTCGGCCTGGAACTCGGCGGCGAAGGTGCGCAGTGCCGTGGAGACGACCAGGTTGTCGAGGGCGACCATGAACATGGGGACGCTGCACGCGACGATCGACAGCCACAGGGGCGGACGGCCGCGTTCGGCCGCGCAGAGCGGTGCGGTGCGGTGCTCAAGAGGACTCCTCGGGGAGACGGGGCTCGGTGCGGCCTTCGGGAAGGGGGTCCGGCCCGGGGGTGCCCCGGGCCGGAGGTCGTGTCACGGCTCAGGCGTCGCCCGCCGCGTCGGTGCGCGCCTGTTCCGCCAGGCGGCGCCTGGCGTCGTCCCAGGTGATGGGCAGTTTGGTGGTGTCGACTTCCCAGAAGGTGAACGTGGAGGTGCGCATCGTGGAGCGCAGCGACATCATGATGCCGCGGTGCGGTTCGGTCCTGGCGTAGGCGTAGAGGGCGTCGCGGTCCTGCCAGGCGGACAGCGTGTAGAAGACGCGCCGGGCGGGCTGGGCGATCAGTGAGGCGCCGTAGGCGCCGGGGGCCGAGCGGACCTGTTTCCAGGCGGCCAGGGAGCGGAGGAAGAAGCGGGGGACGTCCTTGAGCGTCCGCACTTCGAAGCGGGACGCCATGACGTACGCCGTGCCGTGCGGCGGGGGCGGGTTCGGGACGGTCCAGGGAAGTGTGGGCACCGTGGTCTCGCCTTCTGGAGTGGTGAGTGGCACTATCCATCGTAATCAGATATGGACAGTGGCACTAGCCGTATTCCGATGGACCATGGAAAACAGGACGAGCAGGAAGCGGACCGATGCGCATCTCCGAGCTGAGCCGCCGCAGCGGGGTCTCCATCCCCACGATCAAGTACTACCTGCGGGACGGTCTGCTGCCCGCGGGCCGGCCCACCGCCGCCAACCAGGCCGAGTACGACGAGGACCACGTGCGCCGGCTGCGGCTGATCCGCTCCCTGATCGGGGTCCGCGGGCTGTCCGTGAGCGCCACCAGGGACGTCCTGGCCGCGGTGGACGAACAGCAGGGCGACCTGCATCTGCTGCTCGGGCTGGTGCTCGGCGCGCTGCCCGTGGAGCGGTCCGGCAGACCGCCTCGCCGGGACGACGCCGCGGAACCGGCCGGCGCCGGGGCCGCCGCGGGGGACGCCGGCACCGCTGCGGGGGACGCCGCCGGGGACGTGGCCGCGCTGACCGCCGAGATGGGCTGGAAGACGTCCCCGAACCCGCCCGCCGCGCAGGTGGTCGCCGAGACGCTGGAGACGATGCGGGCGCTCGGGGTGGACTACGACTGGCGCTCCCTCGTCCCGTACGCCGAACTCGCCGACCGGGCGGCGCGGCTCGACCTCGACCAGCTGCGGGACGCGGGCGACCCGCTGCAGCAGGCCGAACGGGCCGTCCTGCTGACCGTGCTGCTGGAGCCCGCGCTGCTGGCCCTGCGGCGGCTCGCGCAGGAGCACCACTCGGCGCTGCGCTTCGGCAACGGCTGACGGCAGGGCTGGAGCCCGGTGGCAGCCGCACCGCACCCGTCCTCGCACGACGACGGGCCCGGTACGGCACGCGCGATGCGCGCCGCGCCGGGCCCGGGCCGGGCCGGGCGGGTCGCCTCAGATGTCGTCCGCCAGGCCGGTCAGGTCGGCGAGGGCCTCGGCCGGGTCGGCGGACGGGGGGCCGGCGGGCCACCACAGGCCGTCGCGGCGGCGGTAGGGGTACCAGCGGCCGTCGCGGCCCAGGCGGAGCTGGAGTCCGCGGCCGGTGAGCGTCCAATGGTTGCCGTCGACGTCGACCGGGGGGAGCTCCTCCGCCTCCCAGGCCGTGGCCAGCGCGGTGCGGGCGCGCGCGGTCTGCTGCTCGGGCGGGGTCCAGGGGTGTTCCAGGACGTCCAGGGCGGCCCGGCCGCCGGTGCGCCACGCGGCGGCGGCCCGGTCCAGGTCCTCGGCGGGGCGGCCGGAGCCGGTGCGGAGCCGCTCCGCCGCACGCGGGTCAGGGTGGGTGGCCGCCAGACGCACCGTGTCCTGCCAGACGTCGAGCGGTTCCGGTGGCTCGGCGCCGAACCCGTGGGCGTAGGCGAGGAGTTCGCGGGCGCGCAGGGCGGCGTCCGCGGCCAGCCGGTCCAGCGGGTCGGCCTCGATGCCGGTCAGCGGCTCCTCGGGGGCGGCGGGCGGTTCGGGCAGCGGCGGCAGGGCGGGCAGCGCGGCGGCGGGGCGGGCGTAGGCCGCGCGCTGAAGGCTGTCGTCGGGCGTCTCGGCCGTCCCGCCGGCGGTCCCGTCCCCGGCCTCCTCGTCGTACGGCTCGCCGTCCTCCTCGTCGTCGCCGGCCAACGCCCGCAGCAGCAAAGCCGACTTGAGTTCCTCCACCGCATCCTCGGCGTCGCGGCCGCGGATCAGGAGCAGCAGCCAGGGGTCGGTGTCCAGCAGCCAGGACAGCTGGTAGGCGAGGGCGGTGGCGTGCGGGCAGGGGTGGTCGAGGGCGTCGCAGTCGCAGTCGGCGTCGAGGTCGCCGTAGCCGGGCAGCATGCGCACCCGGGCGTCCTCGACGGCCTCCAGCAGGTCCTCCGGGAGGTCGCCGGCCAGCAGCGCCTCGGTCTCGGCCGGGCGGTCGGCGGTCTTCTCCCAGAGCAGGTCCCACTCGTCGTCGTCCAGCACGGTCAGCGTCAGCCGCGTGCGGTACGTCTCCTCGCCGCCGTACACCTCGGCGGACACCCGGCCGGGGCTGACCGTGATCGGGCCGATGCGGCCGGTGCGGGCGAAGGAGCGGCCCTTCTTCAGCGGGCCTTCCTCCGGCCAGACGTCTTCCATAGCCTCGGTCCACTGCGCGGCCCAGAAGGACTGGCCGCGGGCGCGGCCGCCCCGGCGTGCCGCGAAGGCGGGGAAGCCCCGTGCGCCACGGCCTCGTGCGCCGCTGCCCTGTGCCTCGCTCATGCCATGCTCCTCAGTTCCACCAGGTTGGCCAGCTCGTCGTTGCTCAGTTCGGTCAGGGCCTGCTCGCCGGAACCGAGGACGGTGTCGGCCAGTTCCTTCTTCGCCTCCAGCAGGGCGGCGATGCGGTCCTCGACGGTGCCCTCGGCGATCAGCCGGTGCACCTGGACGGGCCGGGTCTGGCCGATGCGGTGGGCGCGGTCGGTGGCCTGCGCCTCGACGGCCGGGTTCCACCAGCGGTCGTAGTGCACGACGTGGTCGGCGCGGGTGAGGTTCAGTCCGGTGCCGGCCGCCTTCAGCGACAGCAGGAAGACGGGGAACTCGCCGTCCTGGAAACGCCGTACGAGCTCCTCGCGCCTGGCCACCGGGGTGCCGCCGTGCAGGAGGGCGGCGGGGGTGCCGCGGTCGCGCAGATGGCGTTCGAGGAGGCGGGCCATGGTGACGTACTGGGTGAAGACCAGGGCGGAGCCGCCCTCGGCGGTGATGGTGGCGAGGAGTTCGTCGAGCAGTTCCAGTTTCCCGGAGCGTCCGGTGAGCGGGGCCTGGTCCTCCTTGAGGAACTGGGCGGGGTGGTTGCAGATCTGCTTGAGGCCGGTAAGCAGTTTCAGCACCAGGCCGCTGCGGGCGATGCCGCCCGTGCCGGAGCGGATCTCGCCCATCACCGTCTCCACCTGCTTGCGGTAGAGGGTCTGCTGCTCGGCGGTGAGGCCGACGGGGCGGTCCGTCTCGGTCTTGGGCGGCAGTTCGGGTGCGATGCCCGGGTCGGTCTTGCGGCGGCGCAGCAGGAACGGCCGTACCAGCTCCGCCAGGAGGCGGGCGGTGGGCTGTTCGCCGTCCCCGTCGGAGGCGAGGACGCGTTCGGTCTCGATGGGGGCGATCCAGCGCGTGCGGAAGCGGCGGTGGGTGCCCAGGAGTCCGGGCGTGGTCCAGTCGAGGACGGCCCACAGTTCGGAGAGGCTGTTCTCCACGGGGGTGCCGGTGAGGGCGATGCGGGCACGGGCGCCGATCTGCCGCAAAGCCTTGGCGGTGGAGGAGTGAGGGTTCTTCACGTGCTGGGCCTCGTCGGCGACGACCAGACCCCAGGTGTGCGCGCCGAGCCGGTCGGCGTCCAGGCGCATGGTGCCGTACGTGGTGAGGACGAAGCCCTCGTCGGCGCCGTCCAGGGTGCGGCCGGGGCCGTGGTAGCGGCGTACCGGGGTGCCCGGCGCGAAGCGGCCCACCTCACGCTCCCAGTTGCCCAGCAGGGAGGCGGGGCAGACCACCAGGGTGGGGCCGCGGTCCTCGGGGCGTTCCTGGCGCAGCAGGTGCAGCGAGATCAGCTGGATCGTCTTGCCCAGGCCCATGTCGTCGGCGAGGCAGCCGCCGAGGCCGAGGGAGGTCATGCGGTCCATCCAGCGCAGGCCGCGCAGCTGGTAGTCGCGCAGGGTGGCGGTCAGGCGGGCGGGCTGCTCCACCGGGCCGTCGCCGCCGTCGGGGTCGGCGAGGGCGCGGCGCAGGGCGTCCAGCCAGGCGCTGGACGCCACCCGTACGCGTTCGCCGCCGATGTCGGTGTGGCCGGTGAGGGCGACGGCGAGCGCCTCGATCGCGGTGAGCGGCGGCAGCCTGCGGTCGCGGGCCTTGCGGGCGATGCGTGTGTCGACGAGGATCCAGCGGCCGCGCAGCCTTACGACGGCCCCGCCGGCGGCGACGGCCGCCGCCTCCTCGTCGGTGAGGGGGTCGCCGTCCAGGTCGAGGCGCCAGCGCAGGTCCACGGTGCCGTCGCCGCCGAAGAAGGACCTCAGGTCGGCGGGCGGTTCACGGTCGGCGCCGGCCACCGCGCGGGCCGTGAGCGCCCCGGTGGACGTCTCCGGCCAGGTGACGTCGATGCCGTGCCCGGCCAGCCGGCCCGCCGCGCCGCCCAGCAGTTCCCGCAGTTCCTCGTCGGTCAGGTCCAGGGCGGTGGGCACGGGCAGCAGGCGTTCGAGTGGCTGCCACACGGCCGCGGCGCGGCGGACGGCGAGGACCATGTCGGCCTGGGCGCGCGGTCCGAGGGCGTGGTCGGCGCGGGCGAACAGGTCGTCGGCGTCCAGGGCCAGCGTGGGGTCGGCCAGGCTGTGGGCGCGGAGGATCAGACGCGGGCGGGGCGGCTCCGTGTCCCGCGCGGTGGCGGGGGCGTCGGTGAGTTCGACGCGCAGCGACATCCGTACGCCGGAGTCGAGTCCGGCGGAGATCTCCTCGGCCCAGGCGCGCAGTTGGGGCACGTGCTGAGGTGCGGTCGCGGCGAACGCCGCGCGTCCGGTGGCGAGTTCGGCCGCGGGGGTGCGCGGCAGGGTGTCGGCGACCGCGTCGAGGAAGGCGCGTACGAGCGTGGCCGGGTCGGTGCCGGGGACGGCGACGGCCTCGCCGGGGGCGGCGTCGGCGAGCGCGCGAAGGCGGGCGATGTCGTCCGCGTCGAACGGGCCCGCCCGCCAGGTGTCGTAGCCGGCCGGGGAGACGCCGGGAAGGAGGCGCTCGCGGGCGATCAGATGCAGGGCCAGGGCGGTGACGGCTCCCCAGAAGACGGTGGCGGAGTGGGGGGCGGCGGGGGCCGGCTCGGTCGTGGTGGGCGCCATCGGCCCCGCGGGCGCGGTCGTGGCCGTGCGGCGGGCGTGGAGGAGGGCGGGCAGGGCGTGGGCCGGGGTCAGGCGCAGGACGGGCACGGTCCGGACGGCGAAGCCGTCGCCGTCGGGGACCACGAGGTCCGCCTCACCCGGCTCGCCGCCCGGCGCCGTGGGCGGGGTGCCGCCGGCCGGGTCCCAGAAGGCGATCCGGCCCGTGCGGGCCGGGTCCCCCGGTTCGAACACAGCCGCGCAGCGCGCCAGCGGCGCGGCCTGCCGCGGTGTCATCCACTCCATGCGTTACGACTCTCTCTCCCCATGGTTCCGGACCGCCGCCGCACGTCGCGAGGCGGCGCGGCGTCGGCGGATGCGGGTACACCCCCGCCGATGATCCCTCATGCTCGGCACGGCGTTCCGGGGCCTCACCGAAGGACCGCGCGGCCACCGGGCCGGGTCAGGTTGCGGTGGGCCAGGTCCGCAGGAGGGTGGCGATCTTTCCGGCGGTGCAGGACGGGTCCAGGAGGAGGTCCTTGAGGGCCAGGGCGTTCTCGCGGGTCGGCTTGACGGTGATGCCGGCCGCCTCGAGGTACATGACGCCGGTGGCGGCGGCGACCGCCAGGTTGGAGCGTTCCAGCCAGCGGCAGCGGCCCAGGGTGTGGACCAGGGCGGCAGCCTTGGCGTAGGGGCCGTCGTAGACGGGCTGCTCGAACAGTTCGGCCCGGTGCCGGGCGACCGCGGACACGGGGACGCCGTAGTCGTCGGGGGCCGGGTCGTCCGCGCCGGCGGCTTCGGCCACCTGCAGGATCCAGGGGACGTCGATGTGCAGGTTCATCAGGCGGCGCGAGCTCCCCGCGAGCCCTCCGGCCGCCGGCCGTCGGCTTCGGCTTCGGCTTCGGCTTCGTCGAAGATCGCCTGGTGTTCGGCCAGGAAGCGTGCGGCTGCGTCCACGGCTCGGGCGCGCAGGCCGCTGGCATCGTCCTGCACCAGTCGGGCGAGGTAGTCCCCGACGCTCAGCCCCAGGTCGGCGGCGCGCTTCCGCGCGAGTTCCGCGACGTCCTCGTCCACGCGTGCACCCAGTTGTGTCTTCGCCATGGATGGATGGTAACAGGTGTTACCGATCTCTAGTAGGCGTCGGCCGGGACGTAGGTGCCCCAGACGTCGCGCAGGGTGTTGCAGACCTCGCCGACCGTGGCGCGGGCCCTGAGGGCGTCCTTCATCGGGTAGAGGACGTTGTCCTCGCCCTCGGCGGCCTTCTTCAGCGCGGCCAGCGCGGTGTCGACCGCCTGCTGGTCGCGCTCGGCGCGCAGCTTGGCGAGGCGTTCGGCCTGCTGGGCCTCGATGGCCGGGTCGACGCGGAGCGGCTCGTAGGGCTCCTCCTCGTCGAGCTGGAAGCGGTTGACGCCGACCACGACCCGCTCGCCCGAGTCGGTCTCCTGCGCGATGCGGTAGGCATTGCCCTCGATCTCGGACTTCTGGAAGCCGTGCTCGATGGCGCGGACGGCTCCTCCGAGCTGCTCCGTCTTGTCGATGAGGGCCACGATCTCCGCTTCCAGGTCGTCGGTCATCTTCTCGATGACGTAGGAGCCGGCGAACGGGTCGACCGTGGCGGTCACATCGGTCTCGTAGGCGAGGACCTGCTGCGTGCGCAGGGCGAGCCGGGCGGACTTGTCCGTCGGGAGCGCGATCGCCTCGTCGAAGGAGTTGGTGTGCAGCGACTGCGTGCCGCCCAGCACCGCCGCGAGGCCCTGCACGGCGACGCGCACCAGGTTCACCTCGGGCTGCTGGGCCGTCAGCTGCACCCCGGCCGTCTGCGTGTGGAAGCGCAGCATCAGCGACTTGGGGTTCTTCGCGCCGAACTCCTCCTTCATCACCCGCGCCCAGATCCGGCGGGCCGCACGGAACTTGGCGACCTCCTCCAGGATCGTCGTGCGGGCCACGAAGAAGAACGACAGGCGCGGCGCGAAGTCGTCGACGTCCATCCCGGCCGCGACGGCCGTGCGGACGTACTCGATGCCGTCGGCGAGGGTGAACGCGATCTCCTGCGCCGGCGAGGCGCCCGCCTCCGCCATGTGGTAGCCGGAGATCGAGATCGTGTTCCACTTCGGGATCTCGGCACGGCAGTACTTGAAGATGTCCGCGATCAGCCGCAGCGACGGCTTCGGCGGGAAGATGTACGTGCCGCGCGCGATGTACTCCTTCAGCACGTCGTTCTGGATCGTGCCGGTGAGCTTGTCGGCGGGGACGCCCTGCTCCTCCGCGACGAGTTGGTACAGGAGCAGCAGCAGCGCGGCCGGGGCGTTGATCGTCATCGACGTGGACACCTTGTCCAGCGGGATCCCGCCGAACAGCACCCGCATGTCGTCGATCGAGTCGATCGCCACACCCACCTTGCCGACCTCGCCGTGCGCGATCGGCGCGTCGGAGTCGTGCCCCATCTGCGTCGGCAGGTCGAACGCGACCGACAGACCCATCGTGCCGTTCGCGATCAGCTGCTTGTAGCGGGCGTTCGACTCCGTCGCCGTGCCGAAACCGGCGTACTGGCGCATCGTCCACGGACGGCCCGTGTACATCGACGGATACACACCCCGCGTGTACGGGTACTGCCCGGGCTCACCCAGCTTCTCCGCCGCGTCCCAGTCCGCCAGTGCGCCGGGCCCGTAGACCGGTTTGATGGGCAGTCCGGACTCCGACTCGCGCGCCATGGTGTGCTCCCTCTCCCGCTTCCGCTTCCGCTGTGCCGGGCGTGCCCCCTGCCGGGAGCCTCCCGGGAGGTTACGCACCAGCGGTGGAGGGGTGCTCGTGCGGAGCCGCTCCGGCACCCCCCGAGCATCGGTCGAGGGCGGGACGTCAGGGTCGGGGCCGTGAGCTCCGGTACGGACGGGCGTGAGCCCCCGCGGGGTACACCGCCCGTCGGCGCCCCACCCCCCCCAAGGGCACCGACGGGCCTTCCGCCTGCCCGGCGGCCTGCTGCTCTCCGACGCCCGCGCGGCTTGCGGTGTCGTCCTTCTCTGCGAAGCGGGTGGCGGCCCAGGAGGCGGCATCGAGGGTGACGGTCTCCCCCAAGTCCGCGGCGAGTTCACGGCACCAGCGCCTGAGGTGCTCGTGGTCGCGCCCCCGCGGTCGGCTGCGACGGCGCTGAGGGGCGCGGGCGTTGGCCGGAAGTGGCCCGTCGGCTCGACGGTCGCTCGAGGTGCGGTCTCGTTCCGCCGCACGATCCGGGTCGCCGGGCACCGGCCGCGTCACCGTATGTGCGTGTCAGAGCCACCGCCCTGTGCTGAGACGGGGCGGCAGGCGACTACGTCCCTCCTGCCCCCCACTCGACGGAAGTGCGGTTACCCGTGGCTACCTTCCTGTACAAACTCGGCCGCTTCGCCTTCCGGCGGCGCGGCCTCGTGACCCTGCTGTGGGTGCTGATCGTCGTCGGCGTCGGTGCCGCGGCGTCCTCGGCACCCGCACCGCCGAACGAGCAGTTCTCGATGCCTGGCACCGAGTCGCAGAAGGCGTTCGACCTGCTCGAGGAGAAGTTCCCCGACGCGGGCGCCGACGGCGCCACCGCCCGGGTGGTGATCCAAGCGCCCCGGGGCGCGAAGGCCGCCGACGAGAAGCCGGCGATCGAGACGCTCCTCGCCGAACTCGGTAAGGCGCCCCAAGTGGCGGGCGTCACCGACCCGTTCGCCGCCGGGACCGTCAGCAGCGACGGCCGGACCGCCTACGCCGTGGTGACCTACGAGGTCACCGCGCCCGACCTCACCGCCGAGGCGCACGACGCGCTCGCCGACGCCACCGACCGGGCCCGCGAGGGCGGGCTGACCGTCGAGACCGGCGGTGACGCCGTCCCGATCGAGCAGAACGTCTCCGGCACCGGTGAGCAGATCGGCGTGCTGATCTCGGCCGTCGTCCTGTTCCTCACCTTCGGCTCGGTGATCGCCGCCGGCATGCCGCTGCTCACCGCCCTGATCGGCGTGGGCGTCGGCGTCTCGGGCATCGCCGCGCTGGGCTCCACCCTCGGGCTGTCGGCCACCACGTCGACGCTGGCCATGATGATCGGCCTCGCGGTCGGCATCGACTACGCGCTGTTCATCGTCTCCCGGTACCGGTCCGAGATCGCCGAGGGCCGTACCCCGCAGGAGGCGGCGGGCATCGCCACCGGCACGGCCGGTTCGGCCGTCGTCTTCGCCGGGCTCACCGTCATCATCGCGCTGGGCGGCCTCGCGGTCGTCAACATCCCGATCCTCACCAAGATGGCGCTCGCCGCGGCGGGTACGGTCGCCGTCGCCGTGCTGATCGCGGTCACCTTCGTGCCCGCCCTTCTCGGCTTCGCGCCGCGCCGGGTGGTGCGGCTCGCCGACCGGCACCTCGTACGGACCCGGAAGCCGCTGTCGGCGCGCAAGCTGCGCAGGTCCGAGAAGAAGGCCGCGAAACTGGCCGCGCGCACCAAGCCGAACCTGTCCACCCGCTGGGCCTCCCTCGTGGTGCGCCGCCCGCTCGGTGTGCTGCTCCTCGCGGTGGTCGGCCTCGGCGCGATGGCCCTGCCCGCCACCAAGCTGGAGCTGGGCCTGCCCGGCGAGGGCACGATGGCGGCCGACACCACCCAGCGCAAGGCCTACGACCTGCTGTCCGGCTCCTTCGGGCCCGGCTTCAACGGCCCGCTGACGGTGACCGTCGAGGGCGAGGACGCGGCCGCCGCCGGCGACCGGATCGGCGCCGAGCTGAAGAAGGACGCGGGTGTCGCCTCGGTGTCCCCGGCCACCGCGAACAAGGCCGGTGACACCGCCATCTTCAGCATCGTCCCGAAGTCCGGCCCGACCGAGACCGAGACCGAGGAACTGGTCAAGGACCTCCGCGCGCGGGCAGCGGCGCTGGAGGCGTCCTCGGGCGCCACCGACATCCTGGTGACCGGCCAGACCGCGATGTTCATCGACTTCTCCCGAACCCTGTCCGACGCGCTGCTGCCCTACCTGGGCCTGGTGGTGGGCCTCGCCTTCCTGCTGCTGCTCCTGGTGTTCCGCTCGGTCCTGGTCCCGCTGAAGGCGGCCCTCGGCTTCCTGCTGTCGGTGAGCGCGGCGCTCGGCGCGCTGGTCGCGGTGTTCCAACTGGGCTGGGCCTCGGGCTTCTTCGGCGTGGAACAGACCGGCCCGATCATGACGACGCTGCCGATCTTCATGATCGGTGTGGTCTTCGGCCTCGCCATGGACTACGAGGTCTTCCTGGTCACGCGGATGCGTGAGGCGTACGTCCACGGCGCCTCGGCGAAGGACGCCGTCGTCACCGGCTTCCGGCACAGCGGCCGGGTGGTGGTGGCCGCCGCGATCATCATGATCAGCGTCTTCTCGGGCTTCGTCTTCGAGACCGACGACCTCGTCGCGATGATGGGCTTCGGCCTGGCCGCGGCCGTTCTGTTCGACGCCTTCGTGGTCCGGATGATGATCGTGCCCGCCGTGCACTCGCTGCTCGGCGACGCCGCCTGGTGGCTGCCGCGGTGGCTCGACCGGCTGCTGCCGGACGTGGACGTCGAGGGCGAGAAGCTGCAGCGCAGGCTGCGGTCCGCCGGCCCGGGGGTGCCGGGCGGCCGGACGGACCACGAGCCGGACCTCGTGCACTGACGCTCCCCCCGCCGGCTCTCCCGCCCCTCCCCGCCGGCCGGCCGCTCTCCACCCGCCCGCGACCTCCGGTCGAGGGCGGGGCGGGACGCTCGGGGCGAACGCTCCGGTGACGGACGGGCGCGAGCCCTCGCGGAGCGGTGGACCGCCCGTCGGTGCCCCACATCCCCCGAGGGCACCGGCGGGCCGTTTCCGTGCACCGGCCGACCCGGACGAAGGGACACACCGACTGTGAACAGCACCTGGTTCCGGCGCTTCACCACCCCGGGGAACGGGCCGCTGCTCGTGTGCTTCCCGCACGCCGGGGGCTCCGCGACGGCGTACCGGACCCTGGCGCAGGCGTTGCCCGCCGGCCTCGACGTGATGTGCGTGCAGTATCCGGGCCGTCAGGACCGGTACCTGGAGGAGCCCTTCACGGATCTGACCCGGCTCGCCGGGGCGGTGGCCGAGGAGCTGGCGCGGGTGCTGGCCGCGGACCCCGGGCGGCCGTACGCCCTGTTCGGCCACAGCATGGGCTCGCTCGTCGCGTTCGAGACGGCCCGGCTGCTCGCCGCGGGCCGGCTGCCCGGGCCGCGGCGGCTGTTCCTGTCCGGGCGGGGCGCGCCGGACGCGCACAGCACGGCCCACTTCGGACTGTACGACGACGCCGAAGTCCTGGCCGAGGTGCGCAGGCTGGACGCCGCCTCCCGGTCCATGCTCGACGACCCGGACATCGTGGAGATGGTGCTGCCGGCGCTGCGGGCCGACTACCGGGCCCTCGGCGCCTACCGCTGGCGGGCGGGCGCACCGCTCACCGCCGCGATGACCGTACTGGTCGGCGACAGCGACCCGATGGTGACCGTCGAGCAGGCCGGCACCTGGCGGTCGCACAGCCGCGGGGACGTCGCGGTGAAGGTGTTCCCCGGCGGTCACTTCTACCTCTTCGACCACCTCGCCGAGGTCACCGCGGCCGTCGCCGAGGGACTGCGCGCCGAGGCCGCCGCTTCCTGACCGACCGGGGCCGGCCGGCCCTCAGCAGGTGTGTGTGAACTGGGCCGGGTCGCTGATCCTTAGCTCGGCGGGCAACCGCCGCGTGACCCTCGTCCACCCGGGTCTTCTCGGAGGACCAGGTCAGTCCGGATCCTCGGTGGCCTGGAGGCGGCGCAGGGCCAGGATCAGGTTGCCGCTGCCGAACGTCGCGAGCGCGGCGACGCCCCACAGGGTCGCCGCGACACCGGCCCGGTCCAGCACGGCGCCCGCGGCCAGGAAGCCCAGCGGCCCGGCCAGGGTGCTGATCGTGACCACGGCCTGCAACGCCTTGGGCCCGAGGCCGTCCGGCAGCCGGGCGGAGAGCAGGCCCATCAGCGGCGCGTTCGCCAGGGGCGCGGCGGCCGACGACAGGCCGACGGCGACGACGAGCACGCCGGCCGGCACGGGCACCAGGAGCGTCCACAGGGGCAGAGCGACGCAGACCAGGGCCGTACAGGCGAGTCGTACGGGGGCGACCCGTGCCGCCAGCACATAGGCGGCCACCGAGCCCACCAGGCCACCGGCGCCGAGGGCGGCGATCAGCAGGCCGCCGACCCTGGCGTCCCCCTCGAACCGGGCGAACGCCAGCACCGGCATGGTGATCATCAGGGTCCGCAGCATCAGCCCGAACACCACGGTGGACAGCATCGCCCGGCTCAGGAACCAGTCGCCGCACAGATGCCGCACTCCCGCCCACAGGCCGCGGGGCCCGGCCGCGGACCCTCCGGCCCCGCCGCCCCCTGCCGGGACGCGGCGCAGCAGCAGCAACCCGGAGAAGGCGAACGTGGCCGCGTCCAGCCACACCACCGATGTGGTCCCCACCAGCGGGATCAGCGCGCCCGCGAGCGCCGGTCCGGCGAACGCCGAGCCGTTCTGCACACCTTCCAGCGCGCTGTTGGCGCGGGCCAGGGAGCGGGCGTGCGGGCTCAGCAGTTCCATCGCCAGCACCCGCTGTGCCGCGTGGTACGGAACGGCCAGCGCCCCGAGCGCCGCGACGATCGCCACGAGGACGGCCGGATTGAGCGCGCCCAGGGTCTGCAGCAGCGGGATCAGCGCCACGACCGGAGCGCGGGCGAGATCGGAGACGACCATGGTCCGGCGGGCGCCCAGGCGCTGGATGACCTCTCCGCCCGCGAAGCCGAGCAGCGCCATGGGCAGCACCTGGGCCGCGAAGACCAGGCCCGCGCGGGTGGCCGAGCCGGTGGTCTCCAGCACCAGCCAGGGCAGCGCGAGCATGGTCATCTGGGTGCCCAGCGCCGTCACCGCGCCCGCGACATAGACCGCCGTCAGCGCACGGCCCGGCCTGCCACCCGCTGTGCCGTTCGGCGCTCCGCCGGGTGGGACGGGGGCTGCGCCGGGCCGGGTCGCCGCGATCGTCATCGGGTCGCCCCTTTCTCCTCGGTGGGTCCGGACCATGTGGTCGCCCCCGCACCCTGGCGCCCGCCCACCGTCCGGTGCCAGGGAAGGACCGGCAGCAGCTCACTGCCGGTGCCGCTGCGCTTTCTTCCCTGCCACGCAGCCGGCCCGTCCGGCAGTGTGATGGCCGTCGGAGCCCACGACGGCCAAGGCCACCGGCGGCGGAAGCGGACACCAACGAAGGGGGGACGGCGATGAGCGGCGGTATCGGAACGGCGGTGCACGTCCCGTCCTTCGCCGCCCGCGACGGACGGCGAGCGGTCGAGACCCGGTACGTGGACGGTCTCCCGCAGATCGTGGCCTGGGACCTGACGACGGGTCAGCGCCGCCAGGCGACCACCGCACCGCAGGGTGTGGAGACCGCCGCCATCGAGCCGGACGGCCACGGCCTGTGGTGGTTCGACGCCGCTCCCGGCGGTCAAGGCCGCTGGCTGCGCGGGCCGTTCGAGGGCGGGCACCCGCGCCCGGCGCTCGACGGCGTACCCGCCGGGCGGATGCACGGCCTGGCCTTCGACCCCCGCAGCGGCCTCGCCGCCGTCGGCGTCGGGGTCGCGGACCGCTCGCGGTACTACCTCGGCCGACCGGGCGAGCGCGCCCGCCTGGTGGCCGAGGAGCCCGGTTATGCGGCAGTGGTGGGCCTGGCCCCCGGCGGCCGACTGCTGGCCACCGCGGGGTGCCCGGCCGGACCGGCCGCGGTCCGGCTGTGGTCACCGGCCTCCGGCGTCCTCGTGGACGCCATCCCTGGCGCAGCGGGTGACGGCGACGGCGGCGCGGTGTGGGCGCTGGGCTTCCGCCCGAACCTCACCACCGCACGGCCGGAACTGCTGCTCGTCCTCGAACGCGCGGGCCGCTACACCCTGGCCTTCTGGCGGCAGGGCGAGGGGATCCATGCGCACGGTCCCGGCTCCGCCCTCGACTTCGACACGGAGATCACCGCCTGCTGGTACGGGCCCGGCCGCACGGCGCTGGTCCAGCAGGACCGGGCGGGACGCAGCCGCCTGCTCCGCGCCGACCTCGACCGCGGTACGACGACGGTGCTTCCCACGCCCGAGGGCACGATCATCGACTTCTCCTGCGCACCCGACCGCACGGTCCACGGCCTGTGGAGCCGCGACGGCGAACCGCCCCGGCCACTGATCTGCCACCCGGACAGCGCGGAAAGTGCGGAGCACCCGGAACCCCCGGTACATCCCGACCGCTCCGGCCGCTCCACGACGGCGTCACGCGGCACGGCGCCCGGCGGAACGACCGGATCCAGGCGCCGCGAGCTGTGGACACGTCGGCCGTACGGGCAGATCCACAGCTTTGTGGCCACCCCGCCCGGCCGCAGGGCCGGCCACCGCCCCTGGCCGACGGTCTTCCTCGTCCACGGCGGGCCCCACACCCACGACCGGGACGCCTACGACGCCCGGACCGAGGCCCTGGTCCGGGCCGGATTCGCCGTGGTGCGCACCAACTACCGCGGCTCGACGGGCTACGGCCCCCGCTGGCGGGACGACTTCGGCCACCGGGTCGGCCTCGCCCAGCTCGAAGACCTCGCCGCGGTGCGCGGCCACCTCATCGACGCGGGAGTCTCGGAGCCGGGCCGTACCGGACTGTGCGGCTACTCCTGGGGCGGCTATCTGACGCTGCTGGCGATGGGCGTCCAGCCCCGGCTGTGGGACGTGGGGCTGGCCGTCGCCCCCGTGGCCGACTACACGGCGGCGTACCGGGCGACGACGCCGGCGCTGCGGGAGGTCGACGACCGCCTCTTCGGCGGCACCCCCGAGCAGGTGCCACACCGCTATCGCGCGGCCTGCCCGATGACCTATGTGGGCCGCGTACGCGGCCCGCTCTTCCTCGCCGCCTCGACGGACGACGAGAAGTGCCCTCCGGAACAGATCGAGCGCTATCTCGCCGCGCTGCGGCGCCGCGACGTCCCGCATCGCGTCCGGTGGCTCGGCGGCGGACACGACGTGGGCCGTGACCCGGCCGGACACGCCGCCGCCTGGGCCGACATGGTGCGCTACGCCGACGACACGCTGCGCGCCTCCCCCTGAACCGCCGACCGCCGCGACAGCGGGCGGACCGGCTCGCACCACCCCGTCCACCACACCGAAGAAAGGTCAGAACCATGAAGCGGCACGGACTGCGCGTCGACCCCATCAGCGCCACCGAGCGGGAGCGCGGGATCATCATTCCGCCGGACACCCAGGCCGCCCTGGACAAGGCGGTCCCGGTCCGGCCGAACGGCCCGGCGCGGACCTGCACCACCCGCACGGAGAAGAACACGGAGACGACGTCGCCTCTGCAGTGAGCCCAAGCAGCGCCGTAGCGGGGTGCCACGCCCGGCACCCCGCCGCGGCGCCGGCCGTGCCGGTGAGGACAGGAAGACATCATGACCACAGCTACGGCAGCGACGGCAGCACCCCGGACGAACAGTCCCCGGCCGGAGAAACACCGGCCGGACGGGCCCGGGACGACGGAACCGCGCCAGACCCCGCCGACGTTCCTCAGCGACCCGTACCCGACCCTGGCAAGGATGCGTCAATCGGCCCCGGTCTCCTTGCTGCACGGCGACGGCGGCCTGCGGCTGTGGATCATCCCGCGCTACGCCGATGTCCGGGCCGCGCTCTTCGACCGCCGCTTCGCGCAGGATGTGCGGCGCGCCCAGGCCCTGGCCGACAGCCGGGTCGAGGGCGTCAACCTGGGCAGCGAGATCACCCATATGCTCAGCAGCGATCCGCCCGACCACACCCGCCTCCGCCGCGTGGTCCAGGCGGCGTTCAGCCGCAAGCGGGTCGAGGCGATGCGGCCGATGGTCGAGCGCATCACCCTCGAACTCCTCGACGGGCTTGACGCGGCAGCCGCGCGCCACGCGACCCGCACCACCACCGCCACGGTGGACCTGATACGTGACTTCGCCTTCCCGCTGCCGATCCTCGTCGTCTGCGAACTGCTCGGCTTCCCGCCCGAGGACCGCGACCTCTACCGGACGTGGTCGACCGCCATCGTCACCCAGGGGGGCGACCACGCGGCGTTCCGGCGAGCCGTCCAGGAGATGGGCTCGTACGTCCTGGCCCTCGCCGACCGGCGTATCCGCCGCAATGACCGTCCGGCCGATCTGCTCACCGAGCTGCTGGCGGCCCGCGAGCGCGGGGAGCTGACGGACGACGAGATCGTGGGCATGGTCGCCCTGCTGCTGATCGGCGGGCATGAGACCACCGTGAACCTGCTGGGCACCTCCTGTCTCGCGCTGCTGCGCGATCCCGGCCAGGCCGCCTGGCTGCGCGCCGATCTCACCCGGATGCCCGGGGCCGTCGAGGAGTTCCTGCGCTACGACTCCCCCATCTGCATGGCCACCACCCGCTTCACCACCGAGCCCGTGGACGTCGGCGGGGTGGAGATCCCGCAGGACGAGTTCGTGCTGCTGTCCCTCGGCGCGGCCAACCGCGACCCGGCGCGCTTCCAGGACCCCGACCGCCTCATCCTCGACCGCCGGGACGCCGGCCATCTCGCCTTCGGCGGTGGCATCCACCGCTGCCTCGGGGCCCTGCTCGGCAAGCTGGAGACCGAGATCGCGCTCACCGCGCTCCTCGCCCGCTTCCCCGGCATGACCCTGGCCTGCCAGGAGCGCGACCTGCGGTGGCGCAATACGATGATGCTGCGCGGCTTGGAGGCGCTGCCCCTCACCCTGCGCCGCTGACCCCCGCCCTGACCCTGCCGCCCTCACCGCCTCCTACGGCAGGCGAACGGGCCGCCGGCCGACGCTGAACCGCCGGTCAGGCGCCCGCCCGGGCACCCGACCTGACGGCCTGTTCGCCGGCGGGGCGGCGCGCGGTCGGCGACGCGATGGAGAGACAGCTGGTCGTGCTCAGGTGCGGGTCCCCCAGGTGAGCAGCGTCGCGCCGATCGACATGCCGCCGCCGAACCCGGCGAGCAGCACCAGGTCGCCCGGTGCCAGCGCGCCCGTGCGGTGGGCCTGATCGAGGGCGACCGGTACGGAGGCGCTGCCGACGTTGCCGTACTCGACGAGCGTGCGGTGGGTGAGGGCGGCGCCCAGGCCGGCGCGTTCGACGACCTCGCCGAGCATCACACCGTTGGCCTGGTGCGGTACGAAGTGGTCGACCGCGCCGATGTCGACGCCGGCCCTGCGGGCCAGCGCTGTCAGCGCCGGCGGGACGTGCTCGGCGACGAAGTCCCGTACGCCGCGGCCGTCCATCCGGAAGAAGTGACCACCCTCGGCGACGGTCCGCGCCGACGCCGGGTGGCGGCTGCCGCCCGCCTCGACGCGGATCAGATGGTGGGCGTCGCCGCGACTGGTCAGGTCCGAGGCGAGGATGCCGTAGGGCTCCGGCACCGTCCCGACGACGGCCGCGCCGGCACCGTCGGCGAAAAGGATCGCCGTCCTGCGGTCGGTGAAGTCCAGGATCCGCGAATACACGTCCGCGCCGATCACCAGGACCCGGGCCCGCGGCCGGACGGACACCAGGCTGTGGGCCAGCGACAGGGCGTAGACGAAGCCGCTGCACACGACGTTGATGTCGAAGCAGGCGGCCCCGTAGGCGCCCAGCAGGTGCTGCACCAGGTAGGACGTGGGGGGCTGCGGGTGGTCGCCGGTGGAGGTGGAGACGATGACGTAGTCGATGTCACCGGCGGTCAGTCCCGCCTGTTCCAGGGCCCGTTCGGCGGCCTTCGCGGCGAGGTCGGACGTCGCCTCGTGCGGGGCGGCGTAGCGGCGGGAGCGGATCTGCGTCTTGCGTTCGATCCACTCGGCGGTGACGCCCACGCGCTCGGCGACCTCCTCGTTGCCCACCTCGTGCTTGGGCAGGTAGGAGCCGGTGGAGAGGATGCCGATGCCCATGTCAGGACACCTCCGGGCGGACGGGTGCGGGCGGCGGGGCGGGCCGGGCGGGGCCTTCGGTACTGCTCACAGGACCGCCCCCTCCTTCGTCCGCCTGCGCAGCGCCGGCCTGCTGGAGCGGCCGAGGTCCTTCCACATGTCCGACAGCCCGAGGACGGTGCGGGCCGCGAACAGCCTGCGGATGGACACCTCCTGGTTCAGTTCCGCCCGGATCAGGCCGACCAGCCTGATCGCCCGCAGGGAGTTGCCGCCGAGGTCGAAGAAGTCCTCGTCGATGCCGACCCGGTCGCGTTCCAGCACCTCGGCGAAGGCCTTGGCCAGGACCCGTTCGGTCTCGTTGCGCGGCGCCCGGTACGTCTCGTCGTCGGGCACCGGCTGCGCCAGCGCGGCCCGGTCGACCCGGCCGCCCGCGGTGAGCGGCAGGCGGTCCAGGACGGTGAACGCCGACGGCACCTGGACCTCGGGCAGGCGTTCGGTGGCGAAGCGGCGCAGTTCGTCGGCGGAAGGGGTCCGGCCGGCGACGGGGACAACGTGGGCGGTCAGGCGCCGCCGGCCGCCGGGGTCCTCCTGGACGGTCACGACGGCCTGCGCGAGCGCGGGGTGCTCGGACAGCGTCTCCTCGGCCTCCGCGAGTTCGACGCGGACGCCCCGGACGTCGGCCTGGGTGCCGGGTCCGCCGACGTGGGCGAGCAGACCGTCGGCGGTCCACCGCACCCGGTCCCCGGTCCGGTACATGACGGTGCCGGCCGGGCCGAACGGGCAGGGGACGAAGCGTTCCGCGGTCGCCGCCGGACGCCCGGGGTAGCCGCGGGCCACGCCGGGGCCGGCGACGTAGAGTTCGCCGGCCACGTCGACGGGGACCGGGGCTAGGCCGGGGCCGAGGACGTAGAGGGCGGTGTGGTCCGCGGGGCGGCCGACGGCGAGGAGGGTGGTCTCGGCCCCGCCGTGCCCGGTGACGACCGTCAGATCGGGGCAGGCCTCGCGGACCCGGCGCAGCGCGGCCGGGGGGACCCGGTCGGCGCCGGTCCACACCTCGCGCAGTCCGGCGAGCCGTTCGGGGTGCGCGGCGGCGATCTCGGCGAAACGGGCCGCGGGCAGCCACAGGGTGGTGATGTCGTGGGCCGCCCGCAGCCCGGTCAGCGCGTCGGCGTCCAGATCCCCGGCGGGGGCCACGACGACGCGGCCGCCGTTGAGCAGGGGCGTCCACAGTTCCAGGGCGAGCGCGTCGCAGGCGAACGGCGCGTGCCACAGCACCGTGCCGCGGCCGGCTTCCCGGCACCGGCGGTCCAGGACGAAGCGCTCCAGGTTCCGGTGCGTCACGGCGACCGGCCGCGCGGCACCGTCCGGTCCGGTGCCGTACAGCACGGCCAGCAGGTGGTCCGGGTGCGGCGGGACGGCGGCCCCGCCCGCGGGGTCGGCGGGGTCGGTGTCGAGGTCGTCGAGCAGCAGCACCGGCACGTTCCGGCCGTCCGGGAGCGTGCCGGCCGTGGCGGTGTCGGTGAGCACGGCGGCCACAGTGACGGCGCCGGCCGGGAACGCCGGGGACGCCGGGTCGAGGGGCAGGGCGGCGGCGCCGGCCCTCGCCACCGCCAGCAGGGCGACGGCCAGCTCCGGCGACCGGGGCAGCGCCACCGCGACGACGTCCTCGGGGCCGATGTCCCGCCGGCGCAGCGCCGCGGCCAGCCGGCCGGACCGTTCGTCCAGTTCGCGGTAGGAGACCGATGTGTCGCCGGCGACCAGGGCTACGGCGTGGGGGGCGTGCTCGGCCTGCCGGGCGAACAGCTCCGGGACCGTCAGCCCCGGCAGCGGCGCGCCGCTCGCGTCCGGTGCCGCGCGCACCCGGTCCCGCCCGGCGCCGCCCGACACGTCCAGGGCGCCGACCGGCCGGTCGCCGGAGGCCAGTACGGCACGGACGCAGGAGATCAGCTCCTCGCCGATGAAGCGCAGTTCCGCACGGTCGTACAGGCCCTGGGGGGCGTCGAGCCGGATGAACAGGTCGCTGTCGGGGCTGCCGTCGGTGTAGACGCCGATCGACAGTTCCTCGAAGGTGCCGGTCGTGGCGCCGAAGTAGCGGGCCGGGCTGTCGCCGAAGCGCAGCTGCTCCGCGAACTCGACGACGTTGACGACGGCCCCGAAGCTGCCGCGACCGCTCAAGGCGGTTCCGCTCGCGCGCTGGATGTCGGAGTAGTGGCAGGCGGTGTGGTCGAAGATCTCGTACGTCTCGTCGACGAGCGTGTCGGCCACCTCCGCGAAGGTGGCGCCGAGGGGGACCTTCACCCGTACCGGGACGACGTTCACGGCCAGGCCGGGCGTCCGGCTCGCCACGCCGACGCGGTTGCCGACGGCGAGGGACAGGAGGAACTCCGGGCGGTCGCAGCGGTGCCGGAAGTACACTGCCGCCGCCGCGGTCAGCATCTGCGACATCCACACGCCCAGGGACCCCGCGGTCTCGGTCCACCGGTCGGCCTCGGCGCGCGGGACTGTCAGGGTGCGGCTCACCATGCCGATGGTGCCGGCCACCTCCGACCAGCGGTCGGCGCCGCTCAGCGGCTCCGACAGCGCGGCGCGCCGCGCCTCGGACAGGGCGACGCGGGGGACCTGCGCGGGCGGGGGCGCGTCCTTGAGGTAATCCCGCCAGAACTCCGTGTCCTCGGCGAACCTCTGCGAGGCGAGGTACTCCACGGCCTCACCGGCGAAGGACGCGGTGTCCCAGGGGTGCGGCAGTTCCGGCACCCGCTCGCCGCGCGACAGCGCCGTGTACACCTCGGCGAGGCGCCGGGAGAGCAGGCCGCCCGCGCCGAACCCGTCGGAGACGAGGTGGTGGTAGGCGATCACCAGCAGGGAGCGGTCCTCGGCGAGCCTGACCACGCCGAGCCGGAACAGCAGGTCGCCGCCCAGGTCGAACGGCCGGCGCACGAGGTCGGCCAGGGCTTCGCGGGCCGCCTGCTCGGGGTCGGTCTCGGCGGCGAGGTCGAGGAAGAACGGCCGCCAGTCGCCCAGTTCGCGGGGGACCAGGCGCAGACCGCCGCCGTCGTCGACGAAGGTGACGCGCAGTACCTCCGCCTCGCCCATCACGTGCAGGAAGGCGGACTCCATGACGGCCGCGTCCAGCACACCGTCCACGTCCCACATGGTCAGCGCGTGGTTCGGCGTGTCGGGAGCCATTTCCTGCGCTCGCCACATGCCCAGGTGCGCGGACGACGCTCCGTACGAAGTCACACAGATCAACCCCTCAGCAAACAGACCCGGATCACCGGGAATTCGCGGATCACCCCCACCTTCCGGGAAGTGAGGCGGCCGTTCGAGACAACTCGGGGCCGGCGGGACGGGCCGCGCGCGGCCCTTGCGTGTCCCGCCGGCGGGACGTTCCTAGGCGGCGAGCGAGGACACGATGTGCCCGGCGATCCGTCGCGGGGACGGGTGACGCAGCACCACGTTGGCCCTCAGGCGCAGTCCGGTCGACGCGGTCAGGCGCTTGCTCAGTTCGGCCGACAGCAGTGAGTCGAAGCCCAGTTCCCTGAACTCCTGGTCGGGGTCGACCACGTCGGCGGAGGGCCGGCCGAGCACGACGGCGACCTTCTGCCGCACGTGCTCCAGCACGAGGGCCCGCGCGTCGTCGTCGGGGAGGGCCGCGATCCGCTCCGGCAGGGGAACGGCCTGGTCGTCGTCCTCGGCGGGCGGGACCGCGGGCAGTTCGGCCGTGGCCGCCGCGGTGGGCGAGGAGCTGAGCCAGTACCGCTGCCGCTGGAACGCGTACGTCGGCAGATCCACCCGCCGGCGCGCGGGGAACAGGGCGTCCCAGTCCACCGGACCGCCCCGGACGTGGAGCTGGGCCAGCGAGCCGAGCAGGGCCTGGGCCTCGTCCCGGTCCCGCCGCGAGGAGGACAGCACCAGCGTGTCGTCCAGGTCCTCGACGATCTCCTGCACCGGGACGGTCAGCACCGGGTGCGGGCTCATTTCGACGAACACCCGGAACCCGTCGTCGGCCAGGCGCCGGACGGCGGTGTCGAACAGGACCGGCTCGCGGAGGTTGTCGTACCAGTACTCGGCGTCCAGCCCCGCGGTGTCGACGACCTCGCCGCGCAGGGTCGAGCAGAAGGGCAGCCCGGACGTGCGCGGCCGTACGCCGGTCAGGGCGCCGGTCACCTCGTCCCGGACCCGGGCGACCTGCGGGGAGTGGGAGGCGTAGTCGACCGGGATGCGGCGGGCCTGGGCGCCGTCGGCCCGCGTCTTCTCGACGAACTCGTCGAGCGCGTCCGGGTCCCCGGAGATCACGACGGAGCGGGGCCCGTTGACGACGGCGACGTTCGCCCGGTCGCCCCACGGAGCCAGCCGCTCGGCCACCACGTCCGCGGGCTGGGCGACGAAGGCCATCCCGCCATGACCCTCCAGGGCGACCAGCGCCTTGCTGCGCAGCGCGACGACCCGGGCGGCGTCCCGCAGGGACAGCGCGCCGCTGACGCAGGCGGCGGCGATCTCGCCCTGGCTGTGGCCGACCACCGCGCCCGGTTCCACGCCCCAGGACCGCCACAGGGCGGCCGTGGACACCATCACCGCGAACAGCGCCGGCTGCACCACGTCGACCCGGTCCAGGCCGGGCGCCCCGGGCTCCTCGCGGACGACGTCGAGCAGCGACCAGTCGACCCACTCGGCGAGGGCGTCCGCGCACGCGTCGAGGGACTCGGCGAAGACCGGGAAGGTCTCGTACAGCCGCCGGCCCATGCCGGCCCACTGCGAGCCCTGGCCGGGGAAGACGAAGGCGACGCCGCCGAGCTTGCCGGCGCTGCCGCGCACCACCGCGGCGGACTCGGTGTCCTCGCTCAGCGCGGTCAGTCCGCTCAGCAGCTCCTCCCGGCCGTGCCCCAACACCACCGCGCGGTGCTCGAACCGGGAGCGGCCCGACACCAACGACCAGCCGATGCCGGCGTCGTCGGCGTCGTCGGTGTGCGCGCCGGCGGCGACGAAGTCGCGCAGCCTGGCCGCCTGTCCGCGCAGCGCCTTGGCGCTCTTGGCGGACAGCACCCAGGGCACCGGGCGGACGGCGCCGCGCGTGTCCGGCCCGTGCTCGCCGGACGTCTCCCCGGCCCGCTCGCCGGGCGGCTCCTCGGGCGGTGCCTCCTCCAGAACGACGTGCGCGTTGGTGCCGCTGACGCCGAACGACGACACCCCGGCCCGCCGGGGGCCGTCGCCGCGCACCCAGTCACGGCCCTCCACCAGCAGCTCGACCGCGCCGGAGGACCAGTCGACGTGGCGGGTGGGGGCGTCCACGTGGAGTGTCCTGGGCATGTACCGGTGCCGCAGGGCCATCACGGCCTTGATGACCCCGCCGACGCCGGCGGCGGCCTGGGCGTGCCCCATGTTCGACTTCAGGGAACCCAGCCGCAGCGGCCGGCCGGCGGGCCGGTCCCGGCCGTAGACGGCCAGCAGCGCGTCCGCCTCGATGGGGTCGCCCAGCGTGGTGCCGGTGCCGTGGGCCTCGACCAGGTCCACCTCGCCGGGGGCGACGCCCGCGTCGGCCAGGGCCCGGCGGATCACCTTCTCCTGGGCGCGGCCGTTGGGGGCGGTCAGCCCGTTGCTGGCTCCGTCCTGGTTGACCGCGCTGCCGCGCACGACGGCCAGCACCGGGTGGCCGTTGCGCCGTGCGTCGGAGAGCCGCTCCAGCAGCAGCACGCCCACGCCCTCGGCCCAGCCGGTTCCGTCGGCCCCGTCCGCGAACGCCCTGCACCGGCCGCCGGGCGACAGGGCGCCCTGCCGGGAGAACTCCACGAACATCGCGGGCGTCGCCATCACCAGTGCCCCGCCCGCCAGGGCGAGCGAGCACTCCCCCGAGCGCAGCGACCGCACCGCCATGTGCAGCGCCACCAGGGACGAGGAACAGGCGGTGTCCATCGACACGGCCGGACCGGTCAGCCCGAGTTCGTACGCCACGCGGCCGGAGGCGACGCTCAGCGCGCTGCCGTACAGCAGGTAGCCCTCCAGCTCCTTCTGGCCGCCCTGGAGGAAGCGCCAGCCGTACTCGGAGGAGCTGACCCCGGAGAAGACGCCGACGTCGGTGCCGCGCACGTCGGCGGGGACGATGCCGGCCCGTTCGAAGGCCTCCCACGACGTCTCCAGCAGCAGGCGGTGGTGCGGGTCCACGGCGAGCGCCTCGCGCGGGCTGATGTTGAAGAAGTCGGCGTCGAAGCCGGCCACGTCCCGCAGGAAGCCGCCCTGGCGCGTGTACGAGCTGCCGACGGCGTCGGGGTCCGGGTCGTACACGTCCCGCCAGCCCCGGTCGGCGGGGAAGTCGCCGACGACGTCCCGGCCGTCGCGGACCACGTCCCACAGGTCCTCCGGCGAGGACACGCCGCCGGGGTAGCGGCAGGCCATGGCCACGACGGCGACGGGCTCGTCGCGGACGGCCTTCAGGGCGTCGTTCTCCCGCCGGAGCCGGTCGCGTTCCTCCAGCAGGGTGCGCAGCGCCCGCTGGACCCGGTCCGCGCCGTCCGCCGTGCCTTCCGTGCCTTGGGTGGACTCGGTCATGTCACTTACCTCTTCTCGTCCAGGGCCAGGTCGACCAGTGCGTCCAGGTCGAGGGCGGACAGTTCCTCCACCTCGGCCAGGGCGTCCGCCACAGGGTCGGTACCGGTGCCGGCCCCGGTGTCCGGGGCGGGGGCCGGGCGCAGCAGGCCGAGGAGGTGGTCGCTCAGCTCGCGGGGGGTCGGGTAGCTGAAGACGAGGGTGGTCGGCAGACGCAGTCCGGTCCGGGACGCCAGGCGGTTGCACAGTTCGACCGAGGTCAGCGAGTCGAAGCCGAGCTGGGTGAAGGCCTGTTCGGCGTCGACGGACGCCCCGGAGGGGTGCCCGAGCACGAGGGCGACCTGCTCGCGGAGCCAGTCCAGGGCCGTGGTCCGCATCTCGTCGGCCGGTACTCCGGCCAGCAGGGCGGGCAGGCCGCGCGGCCCGTCGTCCCCGGTGCTCCCGGACCGCTCGCGGCGGGGGCCGCGGGCGGCGACGAGGTCGCGCAGGAGCGGCGGCAGGTCGGCGGCCCCGCGTCCGCGCAGCGCGGCGAGGTCCAGCCGGGCCGGGACGAGGACCGCCTTGCCGCTCGCGCACGCGGCGTCGAACAGGGCCAGCGCCTCGGGCGTGGGCATCGCGGCGACGCCCATCCGCCGCAGCCGCAGCAGGTCCGCCTCGTCCAGGTCGCCGGTCATTCCGCTGCTCTCCTCCCACCAGCCCCAGCACAGCGAGGTGCCGGGCAGTCCGGACGCCCTGCGCTGGTGCGCCAGTGCGTCCAGGAGGGCGTTGGCGGCGGCGTAGTTGGCCTGGCCCGCGGTGCCGAGGGTGCCGGCGAGGGCGGAGAACTGCACGAACGCCGTCAGCGGGCGGTCCCGGGTCATCTCGTGCAGGGTGAGCGCGCCGCCGGCCTTGGCGAGCAGCACCCGCTCCATGGTCTCCGGGGTCAGCGACTCCACGGTGCCGTCCGCGAGGACGCCCGCCGCGTGCACGACCGCCGTCAGCGGGTGGTGCGGGGGCAGGTCGGCGAGCAGGTCCGCCACCGCGGCCCGGTCGGTGACGTCGCAGGCCACGACGCGGACCTCGGCGCCCGCGTCCCGCAGGTCCGCGACCAGGTCGTCGACCCCTTCGGCGGCCGGTCCCCGGCGGCTCGCCAGAACCAGGGAGCGCACCCCGTGCGCGGTGACGAGGTGCCGTGCCACGAGGGAGCCCACTCCCCCGGTGCCGCCGGTGACCAGCACGGTGCCGCCGCCGAAACCGCCGCCGACGTCGAGGACGAGCTTGCCGACGTGGCGGCCCTGGCTCATCTCGCGGAAGGTGCCGCGCGCGTCGCGGATGTCGCGGACGGACACCGGCGTCAGGCGCACCCGGCCGTCCGCGAACAGGGCCATGACGTCACGGAACATGGCGTGGATGGCGTCGGGGCCGGCCGCGTACAGGTCGAAGGCGTCGTACGTCACTCCCGGGTGGTCGGCCGCCACCTGCCGGGCGTCGCGGATGTCGGTCTTGCCCATCTCGATGAAGTGACCGCCCTCGGGCAGCAGTTCCAGCGAGGCGTCGACGTAGGCGTGCGCGAGGGAGTTCAGGACGACGTCCACGCCCCGGCCGTCGGTGGCGGCGCGGAACTTCCCGGTGAACTCCAGGTCGCGGGAGGACGCCAGGTGCGCGTCGTCCAGTCCCAGGCCGCGCAGGACGGGCCACTTGGCGGGGCTTGCCGTGGCGTAGATCTCGGCGCCGGCGTACCGGGCGAGCTGTACGGCGGCCATGCCGACGCCGCCCGCCGCGGCGTGGATGAGGATCCGCTGGCCCTTCTTCAGGCGGGTGACGTGGAAGAGGGCGTAGTAGGCGGTGAGGAAGGTGCTCGGCATGGACGCCGCCTCGGCGTGGCTCCAGCCGTCGGGGACGGCCGTGAGCAGGCGGTGGTCGGCCACGGCCACGCGGCCGAAGGCGCCGGTGAAGATGCCGGTCACGCGGTCGCCCGGGGTGAAGGCGGTGACGTCGTCGGCCACCTCCAGGACGACGCCGGAGCCCTCGCTGCCGATACCGGCGTCGAAGGCCGTGCGGTCCACCAGGCCCAGGGCGATGGTGACGTCGCGGAAGTTGAGTCCGGCGGCCTGGACGGCGATGCGGACCTGCCCGCTCTCCAGGGGCGCCTCGGTCTCGGGGCACGGCACCCAGGTCAGGTTCTCCAGGGTGCCCTTGTCCGGGATGCCCAGTCGGTAGGCGCCCTGAGGCGCCTCCGGGAGCCGTCGGCCGGCGGGTGCGGCGGGGGCGAGGCGGGGGACGAGGAAGGTGCCGTCGCGCAGCGCCAGTTGCTCCTCGCCGAGGGCGAGGGCGTCCGGGAAGGCCGCCCAGGAGGCTTCCCCGTCGTCGATGTCCACCAGGCGGAACCTGCCGGGGTGTTCGGTCTGGGCGGACCGGATCAGACCCCACAGGGACGCGCCGGGGAGGTTCTCGGCCCGCTCGCCCGCGCCGGTGTCGACGGCCAGGCGGGTGAGCACCACCAGCGTGGACGCGGCGAACGCCTCCTCGGTGAGGAACCGCCGCACCTGCTCCAGGACGTGCCGGCCGGCGGCCGCGACCGCGGTGAGCGGATCGGAGCCGGGGGCGGGGCCGGGCGGGCACAGGACGAGGTGCGCGGGGGCGGCGTCCGGGGGGATCTCGTCGAGGGACGCGCAGGCCACGGCCTGGTCGCCGCCTGCCCGCAGGAGCCGGGCGGCCTGGCCGGTGTCCGCGCCGACGACTCCCCACGGTCCGGGCGGGCCGGCGGGCCGGTTCCGGGGGAGGGTCCGCCACTGGACCTCGTACAGCGGGCTGTCCTGCCCGCCGAGGGCCGCGCGCACCTGCTCGGCACTGGCCGGGCGGAACGTCAGGGAGGCGACGGAGGCGATCTCGCGGCCGTCCTCGCCCGCGACCGTCAGGGACACGGCCTCCTCGCCGGCCGGGGTGAGCCGGACCCGGACGGTCGGGCCGCACGGGCCGGACAGGTGGGCGCCGGCCCACGCGAAGGGCATCCGGCCCTGTTCGCCCGTCACCTCGATGATGCCGCCGGCCACCGACGCGTGCAGCACGGTGTCCATCAGCGCCGGGTGCAGGGCGAAGGCGCCCGGCCCGGCGCTGTCGGGCAGGGTGGCGAGGGCGTAGAGGTCGTCGCCGTGGCGCCACACCTGACGCAGTCCGCGGAAGGCGGGGCCGTAGTCGAACCCGGCGTCGGCGAAGGCGTCGTAGAGGCCGTCGAGCGGGAGCGGGGTCGCGCCGGACGGCGGCCAGGCGGCGAGCGGCCGGGCGGTGGCGTCGGCGGGCGGTGCCGCCTGCGGGGCGTCCGGTGCCAGGCTGCCCAGGGCGTGGCGGGTCCAGCCGCCGACGGTGCGGGCGTCGTCGCGGGGGCGCGAGTACACCTCCAGCGAGCGGCGTCCCGTCCCGTCCGCCGCGCCGACGACGACCCGTACCTGCACGTCGCCCGTGTCGGGGAGGATCAGCGGGACTTCCAGGGTGAGTTCCTCCAGGGCGGCGCACCCGACGTGTGCGCCCGCCGACAGCGCCAGGTCCAGGTAGGCCGTCGCCGGTACGACGACCGCGCCGAACACGGTGTGGCCGGCCAGCCAGTCGTGGGCGGCGAGGGACCACTGGCCGGTGAGGACGACCTCGTCGGTGCCGGGGTGGTCCACGACGGCGGCCAGCAGCGGGTGGCCGGGGGCCGACAGACCGGCCGAGGCCACGTCCGCCGGCCCCATGCCGGCCAGGAGGTCCAGCCAGTACCGCTGCCGCTGGAAGGCGTACGTCGGCAGGTCGACCTGCCGGCGCTCGCCGAACAGGGCGGTCCAGTCGACCGCGGCGCCCCGTACGTGCAGGGCGGCCAGTGCGCCGGTCAGCGCCCGGGCCGCCTCGCGGTCCCGCCGGGACGCGGGGACGACCAGCGCGTCGTCGACGCCGGCGGCGGCGAAGGCGTCCTTGGTGAGACCGGTGAGGGTCGCGCCGGGGCCGACCTCGACGAGGATGTCGGCGCCGGCCGCGCGGGCGTGCTCGACGGCGTCGTGGTAGCGGACGGGTTCGCGGACGTGGCGCACCCAGTGCACGGCTGACGTCAGCTCCGCAGCGGTGGCCTCGCGGCCCAGCAGGGTCGAGACGACGGGGATGGCGGGCTCCCCGGCGGGCAGGTCGCCGAGAGCCGCCTCGAAGTCGCCGAGGACCGGTTCCATCAGCGGGGAGTGGAAGGCGTGGTCGACCGGGAGGAGCTTCGCGGACCCGCCGTCGGCCAGGATGCGGTCGCGCAGCGCGTGGACCTGCTCGCGCAGGCCGGAGAACACCACCGACTCGGGGCCGTTGACGGCGGCGAGGCCGACGCGGTCGTACGCGCCGAGCAGGGCTCCCGCCTCGGCCTCGGTGAGACGGGCGGCGAGCATGGCGCCCCGCTCGGTGACGGTCTGCATGGTCCGGCCGCGGGCGGCCACGAGGCGGGTCGCGGTGTCCAGGCCGAGCGCTCCGGCCACGTGCGCGGCGGCGATCTCGCCGACGGAGTGGCCGATGAGGTGGTCCGGCGGCGGGCAGTACCGGGTCAGCAGCCGGTAGAGGGCGACCTGGAGGGCGAACAGGGCGGGCTGTGCGACGTCCGTGCGCTCGCGCCGCTCCGGTTCGGCGGCGAGCAGCAGGGGTTTCAGGGCGAAGGGGAGGTGCGCGTCGAAGTGGGCGCACACCTCGTCGAGGGCCTCGGCGAAGACGGGGAAGGCCTCGTACAGCGGGCCCGCGGCGCCGGCCCACGGCGCGCCCTGCCCGGGGAACAGGAAGACGCGGCCGCCGGTGCCGGCGGCGAGGCCGGTCACCGTCGCGGGCGACTCCTCTCCCTCGGCCAGTGCCGCGAGGCCCGCGAGGAGTTCGTCCCGGTCGTGTCCGAGCACCACGGCACGGTGTTCGAGCCGGGCCCGGCCGGACACCAGCGACCAGCCGGCGTCGGCGAGGTCGAGGCCGGGCGTGGCGGCGACGTGGTCACGCAGCCTGGCCGCCTGGGCGTGCAGTGCCTGGCGCGAGCGCGCGGAGAGGACCCAGGGCACGAGGGCGCCGGGCACCTGCCCGGGTGCGGCGTCCCCCACCGCCTCCTCGAGGGCCGCTTCGGGGGCCTCCTCGAGGAGGAGGTGCGCGTTGGTGCCGCTGACGCCGAAGGCGGAGACGCCCGCGCGCCGGGGCCGGCCCTCGGGTGTGGTCCACTCCCGGGCCTCGGTGAGCAGTTCGACCGCTCCGGCCGACCAGTCGACGTGGGTCGTGGGCCGGTCGACGTGCAGCGTGCGGGGCAGGGTGCCGTGCCGCATCGCCATGATCATCTTGATGATGCCGCCTACACCGGCCGCCGCCTGCGCGTGGCCGATGTTCGACTTCAGCGACCCCAGCCACAGCGGCCTGCCGGGTTCCCTCTCCTGCCCGTAGGTGGCCAGCAGCGCCTGTGCCTCGATCGGGTCGCCCAGCGTCGTACCGGTCCCGTGCGCCTCGACGGCGTCCACGTCGGCCGGCCGCATCCGGGCGTTGGCGAGTGCGGCGCGGATCACCCGCTGCTGCGCCGGGCCGTTGGGCGCGGTCAGCCCGTTGGACGCGCCGTCCTGGTTGACCGCCGAACCCCGGATCACCGCCCAGATCCGGCGCCCGGCCCGTCGCGCGTCCGAGAGGCGCTCCAGGACCAGCACGCCGACGCCCTCGGAGAAGCCGACGCCGTCGGCCGCCTCCGCGAACGCCTTGCACCGGCCGTCCTCGGCGAGACCCCGCAGCCGGGTCATCTCCCGCAGCACCTGCGTCGTCCCCATGACGGTGACCCCGCCGGCCAGGGCGAGGCCGCATTCGCCCTGCCGCAGCGACTGCACCGCCTGGTGCACCGCCACCAGCGACGACGAGCACGCCGTGTCGGTCGACACCGACGGCCCCTCCAGGCCCAGGGCGTAGGACACGCGCCCGGACGCCACGCTCAGCAGGGAGCCGGTCTGCGCGTAGCCCGCGATGGCCTCGGGGGTGAAGAAGTGGTTGCCGTACCCGAAGTAGGCCAGGCCCGCGAAGACGCCAGTGTCGCTGCCGCGCAGCGCGTGCGGGTCGATGCCGGCGCGTTCGAGGGATTCCCAGGAGGTTTCCAGGAGCAGCCGTTGCTGCGGGTCGGCGGCGAGCGCCTCGCGGGGGCTGATCCCGAAGAACTCCGCGTCGAAGTCGCCCGCGTCGTACAGGAAGCCGCCCGCGCGGGCGGAGCAGCTGTTGGGCCGGTCGGGGTCCGGGTCGTACAGGTCGTCCACGTCCCAGTTACGGTCCTGGGGGAAGTCCGAGACGGCGTCCGTGCCCGAGCGCACCAGTTCCCACAGGTCCTCGGGGGACTGGGCGCCACCCGGGAAGCGGCAGGCGACGCCCACCACCGCGATGGGCTCGGCGGCGGCGTCGGTCAGCTCCCGCAGGCGCTTCCGGGTCTCCAGCAGCTCGATCGACGTCCGCTTCAGGTAGTCGAGAACGTCGGCGTTGTTGTCGTTGTTGCCGTTCGTCATGGCTCTCCCTAGCCGAGCTCTTTGTCCAGCAGCGCGAGAAGCTCTCCCGCCGAGGCCGAGCCGATCTGGTCGGCGATGCCGGCCGGTGCTCCGGCGCCCGCCATCGAGCGGACCCGGCCCTGTACGTCGCCGAGCAGCGCGGAGACGGTGGTTCGTTCCTCCGCCGCGAGGTCGGGGAAGGCCTCCTGGAGGCGGGCGCCCAGCCGCTCGATCTCCTCGGCCAGGCGGGTGGCCGGGGAGCGCGGTCCGGCCTCGGCGCCGGGCGCGATCCGTTCGGTCAGGAAGCGGGCGAGGGCGCTGGGGCTGGGGTGGTCGAAGACGAGCGTGGCGGGCAGTTTCAGGCCGGTCACCGCGGCCAGTTTGTTGCGCAGTTCCAGGGCGGTGAGCGAGTCGACACCGAGCTCCTTGAAGGCCACGGCGGGGCCGATCCGCGTGAGGTCGGCGTGGCCGAGGACGGTCGCGGTCCGGTCCCGGACGGCGTCCAGCAGCACCGCCTCGGCCTCGGCCGGCGGCAGCGACGCCAGGTGTTCGGCGAGCGAGCCGTCGGCCTGGGGGCGCTCCGGGCCGCCCGCGGCGGGCGCCGCGGTGAGGCCGCGCAGCAGCGGGGAGCCCGGGTGGCCGGGTGCCGGAGCCGCGAGGTTAAGCCGCGCGGGCACCAGCACCGGTTCACCGTCCGCCGAGACCGCCGCGTCGAACAGGGCGAGGCCCTCCCGTGAGGACATCGGCAGCACGCCCTGCCGTCGCAGGCGCCCGAGGTCCGTGTCGTCGAGGTCGGCGCTCATCTCGCTGCGCTCGGCCCAGAAGCCCCAGCACAGGGCGGTGGCGGGCAGCCCGGCGGCCCGGCGGGCGTCCGCGAGGCCGTTGAGGAAGGCGTTGGCCGCCGCGTAGTTGGCCTGCCCGGCGGTGCCGAGGACGCTCGCGACCGAGGAGAACAGCACGAACGCGGACAGGTCGAGGGTCCGGGTCAGTTCGTGCAGGTGCCAGGCGCCGCGGACCTTCGGTGCCAGGACGGCGTCCAGGCGGTCCTCGGTGAGCGCCTCGACGACGCCGTCGTCCAGCACGCCGGCGCAGTGGACGACGGCCGTCAGCGGGTGGTCGCCGGGTACGGCGGCGAGCAGCGCGGCGACGGCGTCCCGGTCCGTGACGTCGCAGGCCGCGACGTCGACGTGCGCGCCCGCTCCGGTCAGCTCCGTGATCAGCCCGGCCGCCTCCGGGGCCGCCGGCCCCCGCCTGCTGGTCAGCAGCAGGCGGCGCGCGCCGTGCCGGTCCACGAGGTGCCGGGCGAGCAGCGCGCCCAGGCCGCTGGTGCCGCCCGTGATCAGCACCGTTCCGGAGCCGAGGGCGGGTACGTCCCCGGCGCCGGCCCGTGCGCCGGCGTCGGCGCGGACGAGTCGCGGGGCGGCCGGTGCGCCGGCGCGGATCCTGAGCTGGGGCTCCCCGGTGGCGGCCACCACCGGGAGGAGGGTCCGGGAGGCCGGGTGGTCGTCGGTGTCCACGAGGGTGAAGCGGCCCGGGTTCTCCGTCTGCGCGCTGCGCACGAATCCCCAGACGGCGGCGGCGGCCGGGTCGGGGCGCGGCCCCCGCGCGTCCGGGAACGCGCCCCGGGTGACGACGACCAGCCGCGATGCGGCGAAGCGGTCGTCGGACAGCCAGGCCTGGGTGTGGCGCAGCACCTGGTGCAGGGCCCGCTCCACGGCGGCGGGGGTGTCCTCGCCGCCTCCCCCCGCGCCGTCGCTCTCCGTGCCGTCCACGGCGGCGATCACGAGCGGGGGCACGGGGCCGTCGGCGGCGGCGAGTGCGTCGAGGCCGGCGAAGACCGCCGCGTCCGGTGCGGGGAAGGCGGGCGTGCCCAGTACCGCGTACGCGTCGGCGCTCGCCCCGGCCGGGGCGGGCACCGGGTCCCAGTCCAGGCGGAACAAGGCGTCCCGGTGGTCGAAGCCGAGCGCGGTCAACTGGGCGGCGTCCGCGGGGCGCAGGGTCAGCGACGCGATGCCGCCGAGGGGTGTGCCGCGGTCGTCGGCGAGGGTCACGGACAGCGTGTTCTCGCCCGCCGGTGCGAGCCGGACGCGCAACGCGGCCGGCCGGGCGGAGCCGAGCCGGATGCCGGTGGCGCGGTACGGCAGCCAGCCCTCGGGCCGGGAGGCGTCGACGGTGCCGCCCAGCCCGAGGGGGAGCAGCGCGGTGTGCAGCAGCGCCGGGTGGATACGGAAGCGGTCCTGGTCCCCGCCGCCGGCCGGGGGCGGTTCGACCTCCGCGAACAGGGTGTCGCCCTGGCGCCACACCGCCTTCAGGCCCCGGAACAGGGGGCCGTGGGTGAAGCCGAGGGCGGCCAGCCGGGCGTACTCCTGCTCGAACGGCACCGGGTCCGCGTCCGGCGGCGGCCAGGCGGTCAGGCCGTCCCGGGCGGGTGCCGCGGCGCCGGCGGTGCCGACGGCGTGGCGCGTCCACTCGCTCTCGCCGGCGCCGCGTGAGTGCACGCCGACGGTGCCGGTGCCGTCGAGCACGACGCGGATCTCCCGTTCGGCCGTGCGGGACAGCACCAGCGGCTGCTCCAGGGTGAGTTCGTCCACGGCGTCGTACCCGGCCTTGTGCGCCGCCCACGCCGCCAGCTCCACCGGCACGGTCGCCGGTACCAGGTGGGCGCCGTGGACCACGTGCTCGGCGAGCCACGGGTGGCGCTCCAGCGACAGCCGGCCGCGTCCCGCCACTCCCCCGCTCGCGCCGTCGGCGGGCAGGTCGACCACGGCCTCCAGCAGCGGGTGGTCGGAGGTGGTGCCGTGGGTGCTCTCCCGCGGGGTGTTCAGCCAGTAGCGCCGCCGCTGGAAGGCGTACGTGGGCAGCTCGGCCCAGCGGCCGTCGCGGCCGGGGAACGCCGCCCGCCACGCCACCTCGGCGCCCGCGACGAAGGCCTCCGCCGCCGACCGGTACAGCCGGGCGAGACTGCCCTCGTCCCGGCGCAGGGAGCCCACGACGAAGCCGGTGGCGCCGGGTGTGGTGTCGAACATCTCCTGGACGGTCATCACCAGCAGCGGGTGCGGGCTGAGTTCGACGACCGCGCTGTCGGGTTCCTGTGCGACCAGGCGCCCCATCGCCCCGGCGAACTGGACCGGCTCGCGCAGGTTGCGGAACCAGTAGGCCGCGTCCAGCGCCAGGGGGTCGATCAGGCCGCCGGTCACCGTGGAGTGGATCTCGACCGGGGTGGACGCCGGGGTGATGCGGCCCAGCTCGCGCGGGAGCCGCTCGGCAAAGCGGTCCATCAAGGGCGAGTGGCCGGGCACGCTGGACTTGATCAGCCGCGCGCGGGCGCCTTCGGCCCGGCAGGCCTCGACGAGGTCCTCGACCGCTCCGGTCTCGCCCGACACCGTCGTGGACGTGGGTCCGTTGACCGCGGCGATCCCGATCCGGGACTCCTGGCCCGCGATCAGCTCCCGCACGCGGTGCTCGGGCAGCAGGATCCCGGCCATGCTGCCCTGGCCGGCGAGGGTGGCCAGCATCCGGGAGCGCAGGGCCACGATCTTGGCCGCGTCCTCCAGGGTGAGGGCTCCCGCGACATGGGCTGCGGCGATCTCGCCCTGGGAGTGGCCGATCACCACGTCCGGGGTCACGCCCAACGACTGCCACACCCGGGCCAGCGAGACCATCACGGCGAACAGCACCGGCTGGACGACGGCGATGTCCTCCAGGTCGGCGGAGTCCGGCCCCCCGCACACGGTGTCGACCAGCGACCAGGACACCCACGGGTCCAGCGCCTCGGCGCAGGCGCGCAGGTGCGTGGCGAAGACGGGGGAGGTCTCCCACAGTTCCCGGCCCATCGCGACCCACTGGGCTCCCTGGCCCGGGAAGACGAACACGGTCTTCCCGACGGGCCGCGCGACGCCGGACACCGCGGCGGCGGAGTCGGGCTCGTCGCCCGCGGCGAGGGCGGACAGGGCGGCGAGCAGAGCGTCGCGGTCGGCACCGATGACCACCTGGCGGTGCTCGAACCGCGAGCGCGTCGTCACCAGCGCGTGCCCGACGTCGGCCGCCGTCAGCGAGGGGTCGGCGGCCACGTGGTCACGCAGCCGGCGCGCCTGCTCGCGCAGCGCCTGCTCCGACCGCGCCGACAGCACCCACGGCACCGCGCCGGCGTCCCGGGCGGGGGCCTCGGGCGAGCGGGCCGGGTCGGGGGCCTGTTCCAGGATCAGGTGGGCGTTGGTGCCGCTGATGCCGAAGGACGACACGCCCGCGCGGCGGGGGCGGCCCGGGTCCGTCGTCCACTCCCGGGCCTCGGTGAGGAGTTCGACCGCCCCGGCCGACCAGTCGACGTGCGTCGTGGGGCGGTCGACGTGCAGCGTCCGGGGCAGCACCCCGTGCCGCATCGCCATGATCATTTTGATGATGCCGCCGACGCCGGCCGCCGCCTGCGTGTGGCCGATGTTGGACTTCAGCGACCCCAGCCACAGCGGGGCCTCAGGGTCGCGGTCCTGGCCGTAGGCGGCCAGCAGCGCCTCCGCCTCCAGCGGGTCGCCCAGCCGCGTGCCGGTGCCGTGCGCCTCGACCGCGTCCACGTCACGGGGGGTCAGGCCCGCGTCGGCCAGGGCCGCCCGGACCACGCGCTGCTGCGCCGGCCCGCTGGGCGCGGTCAGCCCGTTGGACGCGCCGTCCTGGTTGACCGCCGAGCCCCGGATCACCGCCCAGACGCGGCGGCCGGCCCGCAGCGCGTCCGACAGCTTCTCCAGGACCAGTACGCCCGCGCCCTCGGAGAAGCCGGTGCCGTCGGCCGCCTCCGCGAACGCCTTGCACCGTCCGTCCGGCGACACGCCCCGCTGCCGGGACAGTTCCACGAACATCCCCGGCGTCGGCAGCGTCGACACCCCGCCGGCCAGCGCCAGCGCGCATTCCCCGGAGCGCAGGGACCGCACGGCCTGGTGGACGGCGACCAGCGATGCCGAGCACGCGGTGTCGGTCGACATCGCCGGGCCGTGCAGGCCCAGCACGTACGCCACCCGGCCCGAGGCCACGCTCAGGAGGTTCCCGGTGAGGGAGAAGCCCTCGACCTCGCCGGCCGCCCCGCCGCCCATCCGGGGGCCGTAGTCGACGCCGTAGATGCCGGTGAACACCCCGGTCGCCGAACCCCGCAGCCCCGCCGGGTCGATGCCCGCCCGCTCCAGCGCCTCCCAGGACGTCTCCAGCATCAGCCGCTGCTGCGGGTCCATCGCCAGCGCCTCGCGCGGGCTGATACCGAAGAACTCCGCGTCGAAGTCGGGCAGTTCGTGCAGGAATCCGCCCGAGCGGGTGTACGTCTTCCCGTGTGCCCCGGGGTCCGGGTCGTACAGCGTCTCCACGTCCCAGCCGCGGTCCGACGGGAAGTCGCCCATCGCGTCCACGCCGTCGGACACGAGGTCCCACAGTCCCTCGGGGGACGTCACCCCACCCGGGAAGCGGCACCCCACGCCCACCACCGCGATGGGCTCGCGCGCGGACTCCTCCAGCTCGCGCACGCGCTCACGCAGGTGCTGCGCGTCGCCGACGGCGCGACGCAGATAGGACCGGAGCTTGTCGACATCCTCCACCAGGGCCTCCCCCTAACGGTTGCTGAGACGGACGGTGCTGCTACACGTATCCACGGTCGATCAAGGCGTACAGATCGTCATCACTGCGACTTTCCGGGCGCTCGTCGGGCGCTGTGCCCCGGGCGGCGTCCGGGCCCGTCGCCGGGGCGGTGTCCTGGGCCGTCCCCGCCGCCGTGTCCGCCGGGCCGGGGTCGGCCGGCGTCAGGAGGGAGAAGAGGTGCCGGGCGAGTTGCCGGGGCGTGGGGTGGGTGAACGCGACGGTGGCCGGCAGGCGCACTCCGGTCACCGCGATGAGCCGGTTGCGCAGCGTCACCACCATCGAGGAGTCGAACCCCAGCGCTTTGAAGGTCTCGCCCGACCGCGCCGCGAGACCGTCGCCGACGAGGCCGGCGTCCTTCGCCGTCAGCAGCGCTTCGGTCTGCGCGTGGACGAGTGCGCGGACGGACGCCTCCGAGGCCAGGTCGGGCCGCTCGGCGGCCGCGTCCGGGGCGGGGGCCTCGTCCGGCGCGGTCAGCCAGTACCGCTGCCGCTGGAAGGGGTAGGCGGGCAGGCCGATCCGGCGCGGCCGGGCCGCGGCGAACACCGTCTCCCAGCTCACCGGCACGCCCCGCACGTGCAGTTCGGCCGCCGACGCGAGGATCTTGGCGGCGCCGCCTTCGTGCTTGTCGAGGGTGTTCACCACCAGGGGCGGGCTCGCCAGCGCGTCGGCGGTCTCCTCCATCGCCACCTGGAGCACGGGATGCGGGCTGACCTCCACGTACACACCGCCGCGCGAGCGCATGAGCCCGCCGACGACCTCCCCGAACCGCACCGTGGAGCGCAGGTTGTCGTACCAGTACGCGCTGCCGAGGGCGCGGGGGTCGAGCCGTCCCGCGGTGACCGTGGAGTGGAACTCCACCGGGGTCCGGCGCGGCGTCACGTGCGCGGCGGCGGCGAGCACCTGCTCACGGATGCGCTCGACCTGATGGGAGTGGGAGGCGTAGGCGACCTTGAGCCGCCGCGACCGCACACCGTCCGCGGCGGCCGCGGCGGCGAACTCGTCGAGGGCCTCCAGGTCCCCGGAGATCACCACGGAGGCCGGTCCGTTGACGGTGGCCACGGACAGCCGCCCGGGCCACCGGGTCAGCCGTTCCTCGACCTCGGCGAGGGGCGCGGCGACCGCGTGCATCCCGCCGAGGCCCGCCAGCGCGGTCAGGGCCCGGCTGCGCAGGGCCACCACCCGGGCCGCGTCCGGCAGGGAGAGGGCGCCGGCCACGCAGGCGGCGGCCATCTCGCCCTGCGAGTGCCCCACCACCGCGTCGGGGACGACGCCCAGGGACCTCCAGACGCGGGCCAGGGACACCATCATCCCGAACAGCGCCGGCTGCACCACGGCGTCCCCGGCTTCCAGCGAGGGCGCCGGCCCGGCGCCGGTCACCAGGTCCGTCAGGGACCAGTCCAGCCACGGTTCCAGTGCCCGCGCGCAGTCGTCGATCGCACGGGCGAAGACCTCCGACTCCGCGTACAGCCGCCGTCCCATGCCCAGCCACTGCGAGCCCTGGCCGGGGAAGACGAAGACGACCGGTCCCGTCGGTCCGCCGGCCACCCCGCGCACGGCGCGGGGCGCGTCGTCGCCCGCCGCCAGCAGGCCGAGGCCGGTCAGCGCCTCCTCGCGGTCGGCGCCGAGCACCACGGCCCGGTGAGCGAACGCCGTCCGTGTGGTCACCAGCGAGTGGCCCACGTCGGCCGCCGTGAGCGAGGGGTCGGCGGCCACGCGGTCGCGCAGCCGTGCCGCCTGCTCCCGCAGGGCCGGTTCGGAGCGCGCCGACAGCACCCACGGCACCGCACCGGGGACGCCGGGCGCCGGGTCCCCGGCCTCGGTCCCGGTCAGCGGTGCGGGGGCCTGTTCGAGGATGACGTGGGCGGTGGTGCCGCCCATGCCGACCGAGGTCACGCCGGCCCGTCGCGGCCGGTCCGGGGTGTCCGGCCAGGGGCGCGCGGTGCGCAGGATCTCGAAGTCGTCCTGGAAGTCGGGGATGTCGGGGTGGGGGGACCGGTAGCCGGGGTGCGGGACCAGCCGGGCGCGGTCCAGGCAGAGCGCCGCCTTCACGAAGCCGACGATCCCGGCGGCCGGCTCCAGGTGCCCGACGTTCGCCTTGACCGAGCCGATCACCAGGGGGCGGCTGCGGCCGGTGTGCCGGATCACCTCGCGCAGGCCGGCGACCTCGGCCGGGTCGCCACGCCGGGTGCCGGTGCCGTGCGCCTCGACGTACTCGACGCCGTCGAAGGGGAGGTCCGCGCCCTTGAGGGCGGCCAGGACGGCCGCCGCCTGCCCGGCGGGGCTGGGGTCCGGTATCCGGGAGGTGGCGCCGCCGCTGCCGACGCCCCAGCCGCGGACCACCGCGTAGACGTGGTCGCCGTCGGCCCGCGCCTGGTCGAGCCGCTTGAGCAGGACGAACGCCCCGCCCTCGCCGCGCACGAAGCCGTCCGCGCGCGCGTCGAAGGGGAAGCAGCGGCCGTCGGGCGACAGGGCGCCCAGGTTCGCCAGGCCCAGTCCCGCTTCCGGGTCGGCGATCAGGTGCACGCCGCCCGCGAGTGCCAGGTCGACCGCGCCGCTGCGGATCCGTTCGCAGGTCAGCGCCAGGGACACCAGGGAGGAGGACTGGCCCGAGTCCGCGCACAGGCTCATGCCCCGGACGTCGAACAGGTGCGAGATGCGGTTCGCGATCAGCGCGCCGCTCGACCCGAGGGCGGCGTAGTGGTCGTCCCGGTCGCTGCCGGTCAGCCTGCGCAGCAGGTCGTACCCGGAAGGGCCGGCGCCGACCACGACGTCGACCTCGCGGCCGGCGAGCGCGCTCGCCGGAACGCGGGCGTCCTCGACGGCCTCCCAGGCCAGCTCCAGGCCCAGCCGCTGCACGGGGTCCATGGCGGCCGCCTCCGCCGGGGGGGTGCCGAAGAACTCCGCGTCGAAGCCGTCGACGGCGTCGAGGAACGAGCCGGTGTTCACGGTGGCGGAGTCCGGGTGGGGCGTGCGGTCCGGGTGGGGCGTGCGGTGCTCGGGGAACGTGCCGAAGGTCGACCCGCCGTCGAGCAGCAGGCGCCAGAAACCGTCCACGTCGTGCACACCGGGAAAGCGGCACGACATCCCGATGACGGCGATGTCGTGGGCTGCGCCACTCATGCGAATTCCCTCCGGTTCCCTCGGTTCTTTCGGCGGACCGCTCTCGCGGGCGGCGGTGCCTCGTTCATCGCCAACGGGTCAGCACGTTCCGCAGCTCGTCGGGCGCGTCCATGAAGTCGTAGTGGCCGCCGTCGACGGCCAGGAACTCGACCGAGTCCGCGTACCGCCGCCAGCCCTGGAGCCGCTGAAGGCTCAGGTCGGGGTCGTCGCGCCAGTGCAGGACGACGACGGGGCAGGGCACGGGAGCCGGTTCGGTGCGCCGGTAGGCGGCCGCGGCAGCGTGGTCGCGCAGCAGCACCATCAGGCCGAGGCCGACCAGATCGGGCCGGGGTTCGAGGCCCCGGCCGCGCAGGAACGTCTCGACCTCGGCGCGCAGTTCGGGCTCGGTCAGGGCGAGCATCCGGTCGTGCGCCGTCTCGTGCGGGGGCAACTGCCCGGACACGAACAGGCACGCGGGTGCGGGCAGGCCGAGTGCGGCCAGCCGGAGCACGGTCTCGTAGGCGGGCAGCGCGCCCGCGCAGTGGCCGAAGAACGCGTACGGCACGTCCAGCAGGGGCCGCAGGGCCTCGGCGACGCCGTCGGCGAGGTTCTCGTAGGTGCCGTAGTGGGGGTGGGCCAGCCGGTTCTCACGGCCGGGGAACTGCACCGGGCAGAACTCGGCGTCGCCGAGCGCGGCCGGCCAGGCGCTGAAGGCCGAGGCCCCGGACCCGGCGAAGGGGAAGCCGAAGATCCGGGCGGCGTGGCCGGCGGCCGGCGGCCGGACGAACCACGGCGACGCGACGGTGCTGGACAGCGAGGTCATGGCGTCCGCCGTTTCTGGGCGCTGATGGGCAGGTGGGTCATCCCGGCGATGAAGTACGACCGCAGGTGCTGCGGTTCGCCGGCCAGGTCGATCGAGCCGAAGCGCTGGAGCAGTTCCTCGAAGAAGACGCGCAGGGTCAGGCGGGCCAGCGGCGCACCGATGCAGAAGTGCGGGCCGAATCCGAAGGCGACGTGGCGTTTGGCGTTGGTGCGTGTGAGGTCGAAGGTGTGCGGGTCGGGGAAGCGGGAGGCGTCCCGGTTGGCCGAGCCGATCCACGCGACGACCGCGCCGCGGGCGGGGACGGTGCCCCCGGCGATCTCGACGTCGTCCACCGCGTACCGCATGAAGTTGCACGCGGCCGAGGTCCAGCGCAGCCCTTCCTCGACCAGGTTCGGGATCAGCGTCGGGTCGGCCTGGGCCTTGTCGAACTGCTCGGGCCGCTCGATGAGCGCGTGCACCGTGCCGGAGACGGTGTGCGGGGTGGTGACGTTGGCGCCGAGCAGGATGCTGTAGCCGTCGAGGGCGATCTCCTCGTCGGACAGCGCGGCGCCGCCCGGGCGGACGTTCATGAGGTGGTGCAGGAGGCTGTCGTCCTCGAAGCCGGTCCTGCGTCGGGCGCGGACCCAGTCCCTGACGTAGGAGACCAGTTCGTGGTGGGCGATGGCCAGGGTGGCCGCCTCGCTGCCCTCCAGGAAGTGCGGGTCCGAGGGGGCCGTCACCATCGCGGTGAGCTGGACGAGTTCGGCCCAGTCCTTCTCGGGGATCCCCAGCAGAGGCCCGGTGACCATGGCCGGGAGGAGCAGTGCCCGCTCGGCCAGGTCGAAGGGCTCACCGTCGAGCGCCGGTTCCAGGAAGGCGGCGATCGTCCGCCGGACGGAGTCCTCCCAGGACTTCACCGCCCGCGCGGTGAGTTTGACGCCGAGCGGCCGGCGGACCTCGGTGTGCCGCGGCGGGTCGGTGGAGGTCAGCAGCACGCCGGCCGCGACGTCGTCCGTCCCGAGGTGGGTGGGGACGGTGCCGCGTTCGGAGGTGAACTCGCGGTGGTCGCCGAGCACGCGGCAGACGTCGTCGTAGCGGGTCACCGACCAGAACTCCCGGCCGTCGGGCAGGACCTGGTGGTGCAGGGGCGCCTGCCGGCGCATCACGTCCCAGACGGGGTGCGGGTCGCCGCCGGTGTACAGGTCCAGGTCGAACAGGTCGACGTCGTCGAGGTCGGGGCCGCGTGCGGGACCCGGCGTCAGCCTCACGTCCCCGCCCTCCCCTCTTCGATCAGCTCGGCGATCCGCGTCGGGGTCCCCGCCAGGTAGAAGTCGCGCACGGAGAGCTGGACGCCGTAGTCCTGGGAGACCCGCTCGATGATCTTGATGCCGGTGAGTGAATTGCCGCCCAGCGCGAAGAAGTCGTCCTCCGCCCCGACCTCACGGCCGCCCAGGCATTCTCCCCACAGCGCGGCTATTTCCTGCACCAGGGAAATCGGTGCACTCGAAGGTGCGGCCTTTTGTTCCATCGCCATTTTCCTTCCTCCGCCGAGCTCTGCTCCGGTGTCCCGCCGGCGGGACAGCGTCCCTTGAGGGCCGGGTGAACGGCCGCGTCGAGTGTCGCGTGGACCGGGGCCCGCTCCCACCGGGCCGGCGGGCCACCGGCCCGCGTCGGCCGGTGGGTTGAGGATGACCCGGCGGCCTTGCATGCTGACACCCCCGGAGCACCCGCGCCCCGTGACCGTCCCGCCGGCGGGACGGGGCGAGCGGAAAGTCGAGTGGAAAGCGACAAAGGGCGCTCGAGGCGTACTGGAACGCCACTGGAGAATCACTGGAAAAGCGCGCGGGAAAAGCACGGAAAAGACACGGGAGAGCCCGGAACGAGCGGGGAACAAGAGGGGCGGACGACGTGGGAGACACCGGCATGGACGCGGACGTGGTCGTCGCGGGCGCCGGGCCGACCGGCCTGATGCTCGCCTGTGAGCTGCGGCTGGCGGGCGCCGACGTGGTGGTGGTCGAACGGCTCGCGGGGCGGACGGGCGAGTCACGGGCCGGTGGCATCCACTCCCGCACCCTGGAGGTGCTGGACCAGCGCGGCGTCCTGGACCGCTTCCTGGCGGAGGGCCAACTGCAGCCGGTGGGCCACTTCTCCGGGCTCTACGTGGACTTCGACGAGTCCGAGTCCCGGCACCCGTACCCGCTGATGATCCTCCAGTCCGCCGTCGAGCGGCTGCTGGAGGAGTGGGCGGTCGAACTCGGCGTGCGCATCCGCTGGTCGGCCCCGGTGAACGGCGTCCGCCAGGACGCGGACGGGGTGACGGTCGGGCTGCACACCCAGGAGGCGGCGTCCGCGACGCTGCGCGCCCGCTACCTGGTGGGCTGCGACGGCGGGCGCAGTACCGTGCGCAAGCTGGCGGGCATCGGCTTCCCCGGCACCGAGCCGACGATGACCGCGCTGGTCGGCGACGTCGAACTGCCCGACCTGCCCGAGGAGTACGTCTGGGTACGCCGCCGCCCGGCCGGCGACTACTCGGCGATCGCGTTCGAGCCCGGCTGGTACCGGGTGATCACCTCCGAGTACGACCGCGTTCCCGGCCGGGACGAGCCGGTGACGTTCGAGCAGCTCAGGGAGTCGCTGATCCGGGTCGCGGGCACCGACTTCGGCATGCGCGAGCCCCGGTGGATCTCCCGGTTCACCGACGCCGCCCGGCAGGCGGACCGGTACCGGGCGGGCCGGGTGCTGCTCGCGGGCGACGCGGCGCACATCCACTTCCCGGCCGGGGGCCAGGGGCTGAACACGGGCGTGCAGGACGCGGTGAACCTCGGCTGGAAGCTCGCCGCGGTGGTGCGCGGCCAGGCGCCCGAGAGCCTGCTGGACAGCTACCACGCCGAGCGCCATCCCGTCGGCGAGCGCGTGCTGCACAACACCCGCGCCCAGTCGGCGCTGGTCCGCCCCGGCGCCCAGACGGACGCGCTGCGCGAGGTGTTCGGCTCGCTCATGGTCATCGACGACGTCAACCGGCAGCTCCGCCACATGCTGAACGCGCTGGACATCCGCTACCCGGCCGACGGCGACCACCCGCTGGAGGGCCGCCGGGTCCCCGACGCCGATCTCGACACGGCCGACGGCCCCGCGGCCGTCCACGAGTTGCTGCACGCCGCCCGGCCCGTCCTGCTCGAGCTGGGCGGCAGCGCCGAGGTGGCGGCGGCCGTCAAGGGCTGGGCCGACCGGGTCGACCTGGTCGAGGCGCGCAGCGCGGACGACCTGTGGACGGTCCCGGCCATCGGCGACATCCCCGCTCCCGCCGCGCTGCTCATCCGCCCCGACGGCCATGTCGCCTGGGCTGCCGAGGCCGGCCGGACGCCCCGCCTCGCCGCGCTCCGCACCGCCCTGACCACCTGGTGCGGCCCGGCCCTGCGGGGGTGAGGAGCGGTCCGCCCACCGCACCACGACGGCGCCACGCCGCACCGTCCCGGCGCCGTGCCGCCCCGCCCCGGGCGGCGCGGCGCGTCTGGTGGCAGCTCACCCGGCTTGCATATGGCGTCATGGTGGTACCACCATGACGTCATGGACCTCACGCCGTACGTCGACACCCTCCGCCGCACCCTCGCGGTGGCCGCCGAGGCCGGCGGGGACGATGCCCGCGAGCTGGCCGACCGGCTGACCGCTCCCCTGGAGTCGTCGGCGCGGCTGACCATGCTCAGCGTGCTGTCCGCCGCGATGGACGAGATCACCCGGGAACTGGCCCCGGGCTCGGTCGACGTACGGCTGCGCGGGCTGGACCCGGACTTCGTGGTGACCCTGCCGCCGGCCGAGGGCGAGGGAGCCGGGCAGCCGGCCGCGTCCGCCGAACCGCTGCCGGCCGCTGCCCCGCCCGCGGGCGAGGAGGGCGGCACCGCCCGCGTCAACCTGCGCCTGCCCGCCCGCCTCAAGGCACGTGCCGAGGAGGCAGCCGCGCGTGAGGGCCTGTCGGTCAACGCGTGGCTGGTGCGTGCCGTGTCGGCCGCGGTGGACGGCGGCGCCCGCCCGCCGGCCGCGGAGAAGACGGCGCGCACCGTCGGGCAGAGCTTCACGGGCTGGGTGCGCTGACCGCGCCCGCCTCCCGCACCACGTCACCCACCTCACCAGACGGGACCGCCATGCCCTCCTTCGACACCCCCGAGGCGATCTCGGTCACCGCGCGCGTGGAGGCCGGGTCCATCCAGTTCACCGCCGGCGAGCGCGCCGACACCGTCGTCGAGGTGCGGCCCCGCGACCCTAAGAAGGACCTGGACGTGCGCGCGGCCGACCAGACGGAGGTCGCGTACGCGGGCGGCGTCCTGACTGTGCGCACCCCCAAGCCGGGCCTGTTCGGCCGCACCGGCACCGTCGACGTGACCGTCGGCCTGCCCGCGGGCTCGCGCGTCGACCTGACCGGCGCCTGGACGCAGGTGTTCGGCGAGGGCCTGCTGGGCGAGGTCCGGGTGAAGACCTCCTCCGGGGACGTCCGGCTCGACGGGACCGGGCCGCTGACGGTCACCGCCTCGCACGGCTCCGTCAGCGTGGACCGCGTGACGGGGGCGACCGAGATCACCACCAGCTCGGGCAGTGTGCGGGCCGGCCTCCTGGACGGTCCGGCCGTACTGAAGAACTCGCACGGCACCACCACCGTGGGTGCGGCCACCGGCGAACTGCGGGTGGGCGGCGCCCACGGCGACATCGACATCGCCCGCGCCGAGGACTCGGTCACCGCCACCACCGCGCACGGCGCCGTGCGGCTGGGCGAGGTGGCCCGGGGCACCGTCCAGCTGGAGACGTCCACCGGCGCCATCGAGGTGGGCGTCCGCGCGGGCACGGCCGCCTGGCTCGACGCCCGTTCCGCCTCCGGGCAGGTGCGCAACGCCCTCACCGCCTCCGGCGCGCCGGAGGATGCCGAGGACACGGTCACGATCCGGGCCCGCACCCGGCACGGCACCATCCACGTGCGCCGCGCCACGCCCTGAGGCTTCCCGGCGGGCGGCTCAGGGGGCCGTCCGCGTCCAGGTGACCGGCAGGGCGTGGACGCCGTAGATGTTCATGTCGGTCCGCAGCGGCACCTCGTCGGCGGGGACGGCGAGTTCCAGGGTCGGGAAGCGGCGCAGCAGTCCGCCGAAGCCGGCGCGCATCTCGATGCGGCCCAGTTGCTGGCCGAGGCACTGGTGGACGCCGTGACCGAAGGCCAGGTGGCCGCGGGCCCTGCGGCGGACGTCGAGGGTGTCGGGGTTCTCGAAGCGGCGGGGGTCGCGGTTGGCGGCCAGCAGGGAGACGACGACGGTCGAGCCCTTGCCGATGGTCTCGCCGCCCAGTTCGAGGTCCTCCGTGGCGTACCGGTAGAAGATGTCGGCGACGGACAGGTAGCGCATGAGTTCCTCGACGGCGTCGGGGATCAGCTCCGGATCGGCGCGCAGGGCGGCCATCTGCTCGGGGTGCTCCAGGAGCGCGAAGGTGCCGAGCGCGAGCATGTTGACGGTGGTCTCGTGGCCGGCGAGCAGCAGCAGGAAGGCGCAGCCGGTCAGTTCCTCGACGGTGAGGTCCTCCTGCCGGGCGAGGTCGGACAGGATGTCCTCGCCGGGTTCGGCGCGTTTGCGGACGACCAGTTGGGCGAGGTACCCGGTCATGGCGCCGTAGGCGGCCATCTTCTCGTCGAACGCCTGGTCGCGGACGAGGAACTTGGCGGTGTTCGTCTGGAACGTCGCCCGGTCCTCGTAGGGGACGCCGAGCAGTTCGCAGATGACGAGCGAGGGCACCGGCAGCGCGAACTCCTCGACCAGGTCGACCGGCGGGGTGAGCCGTGCCAGGGCGTCGAGCTGCCGCTCGGCGACGTCGACGATGTGGTCCTCCAGCTCCTTCATCCGCTTGACGGTGAAGGCGCCGGTGAGCCTGCGCCGCAGCTTGGTGTGGTCCGGCGGGTCCATGGCGATGAAGACGCCCGGGATCTGCGGGGAGGGTTCGGTGGGGACGGGCATGCCGGGGACCTCGTAGGGCACGTGCAGCACGCCGAGGTCCTGGCGGGAGCTGAACCGGGTGTCGGCCATGAGCCGGCGCACCTCCTCGTAGCCGGTGACCAGCCAGCCCTGGTGTCCGTCGGGGAAGTGCAGAGGGCTGACCGGGCGGGCCGCGCGCAGCCGGGTGATCGCGCGGGGCGGGTCGAAGGGGCCCGCGTCCCGCTCGGTGGGCAGGCCGTTCGGGACGGGAACCGTCTGGCTCATCGCATTTCCTTTCGCAGCACAACCGGGGCACCGGCCAACGCCAGCGAACTCCACCTTGGCACACTGGTAGCGCCAAACCGAGCCATTCTGGCCCCGTCGCGCGCCGCGTGAGGAGCACGGGGACGCCCGCCAGCGCTGAAGCAGCAGGCCAGGGCGCCGCCGAGCCCGTCCGCCAGCATGACCGGAAATCGCCATCCGACCTCTGCAGGGGCCCCGCGCTCGCAAAAGTGCCTCGACTTGGCGTCATTGGAGTGCCACTATGGCACCACAACGATGCGAAGTGAGTCGGAAGGAGGGCGGGACCATGACGACACCACCGTGTCGGCCGCAGAAGGCACCCGTCGCCCTCGTCGCCGCTCGCTTCGTGCTCTGCGGCGGCGGGGTGGGGCTCGCCTCCGGCTTCGCCGTGGCGGGCCTCGCCGCGGTGCTGCCCTGGGCGCTGGCCAACGCCGTGATCACCGTGGTGTCCACGCTCCTCGCCACCGAACTGCACGCCCGCTTCACCTTCGGCACCGGCGGACGGGCGACCCGCCGCCAGCACACGCAGTCGGCCGGGTCGGCCGCCGTCGCGTACGCGGTGACCTGCGCGGCGATGGCTGTGCTGCACCTGCTGGTGGCAGCGCCCGGCGCGGTGCTGGAGCAGGCCGTCTTCCTGTCCGCCTCTGCGCTCGCCGGGGTGGGCCGGTTCCTGGTGCTGCGGCTCGTGGTCTTCGCCCGGGACGCTCGCACAGCGCGGCGCCGCCCCGGCGGCGGATGCCTGGCCGGGGCGGCGCTGGAAGGAATGCCGGGCGGTCCGGCCCGGGTCACGCTCGCGTCGTGAGCGGCCACCGGTCAGCGGCCCGCGCGGTGTCCCGGCGGCCGGGGCGTGGGCCCGCGCCGTCGCCGGATCCCGCACCGCACCGTACGCGCGGGGCCCTCAGGGGCGGGCGGCGGCGCCGGCCCCGCGTTCGCGGGCCGACTCCCTCTCGATCACGTCCAGCACCTGCCGGCCGCGGTCGACCAGGTACATGTGGTCGCCGGGGAACTCCACGTAGTCGAACCCGGCCGTGGTCGCCGCCCGCCACTGCCGGGCCTCCTCGGCGGTGACCAGCCCGTCGTGGTCGCCCCGCAGCGAGGTGACCGGAACCCGCACCGGGTCGTCGGTGCTGGGCACGTAGGCCTCGTGCATCTCGCAGTCGGCCTGGAGCGTCGGGAGGATCAGCTCCCGCATCTCCGGATGGTCGAGCGCCTCGTGCCGGAACCCGGCGAACTCCTCGACGCGGGCGAGGAACTCGTCGCCCTCCAGACCCGCCGCCCGCCGCTCGCGCTGCGTCCACGGCCCCGGCGAGCCGCTGACGACCAGCCGCTCGACGGGCACCCCCCGCGCGCTCAGCAGGTGCGCCAGCTCGTAGGCGAGCACCGCGCCCAGGCTGTGCCCGAACAGCACGGTCCGCGTCCCCTCACCGAGGTCCGCGACGATGTCGTCGATCTCGCCGCGGGCCGCCTCGACGACGTTGCGGTACGGCGGGTCCAGGAACCGCCTTTCCCTGCCCGGCAGTTCGACCGAGGTCACCCGCCACCGCCCGGCGGCCAGGTCCCGCCACGGGTGGAAGAACGAGGGCCCCGCCCCCGCGAACGGCACGCACAGCAGCGTGGTCTCCTCCCCGTGCCCCGCGGGCACGCCAGGATCCGTCACCACGACCAACCTCCGTCATCCGTCAGACGTCGCTGAAAGTTCGCTGGGCGCGCATGCGCTACGCCAGCTTCCGGTGGAAGACCTCGAACATCTCCGCCACGGGTCCCGGCATGTGCATCTCGTGGTGCGTGACCGCCACGTCGTGCACCTCCAGGGACCCCTGGACGTAGGGCCGCCACAGGTGCGCGTAGGAGGTGTCCTCCAGCGTGGCGTTGAAGTACACCAGGTCGCCGCGGTAGACCGGCGACTCGAAATCCATCATCAGGGCCGTGTTGTTGGCCAGTACCTTCGACATGGTGTCCAGGAACTCCTGCCGGTTGCCGGTGCGGATGTACTGGCCGAAGTCGTCCTCCAGCTCCGCCCGGAAGTCCGACGAGTCCTTGCCGGCGTGCACCTCCTCGAAGCCGTGCCCGCCCGGCTGGGCGTCCAGGACGGCCACCAGGGCGATCTCGTGGCCGCGCCGTTGCAGGGCGTCCGCGACGGCCTGGACCACGGAGCCGCCGTAGGACCAGCCGATGAGGTTGAACGGACCCTGCGGCTGGGTCTTCAGGATCTGGGCGACGTAGTCCTCGATCATCTCCTCCACGGACGTGGCCAGCGGCTCCACGCCGTCGGAGCCGCGGGACTGGAGCGCGTAGGCGGCCCGGTCCTGCAGGTGCAGCACGAAGCTGTAGTACGCCCAGCCCAGACCGCCACCGCCGTGGACGAACCACACCGGCTTCTTGCCCGTGCCGGGGTCCTCGTTCAGGGGCAGGACGACCGCGAAGGAGTCGGCGTCGTCGTCGGGGGTGCCGCCGGCGAGCATCAGCGCGGCCAGTTCGGCCACCGTGGGGTACCGGATGATCGTCCTGATGGGGATGTCGATGTCGAACCGGTTGCGGATGCGGACGCTGAGCCGGGTGGCGAGCAGCGAGTGGCCGCCGAGCGCGAAGAAGCCGTCGTCGACGCCGACCCTCTCCAGGCCGAGCAGCTCGGCGAACAGCTCGCACAGCGCGCGCTCGTAGGCGTTGCGCGGCTCCCGGCCGGCCGCGGTCGTCGTCGCGTCCTCCGCGGGCAGGGCCCGCTTGTCGACCTTGCCGTTGGAGGTCAGCGGGATCTCGGTCAGCACGGTCACCGAGGACGGCACCATGTAGTCCGGCAGGCGTCCGCGCAGGTACTCCGTCAGCTCCTCTCCCGAGACGGCGGCACCGGACTCGGGCACCGCGTAGGCCGCCAGGCGCTTGTCGCCCTCCTGGTTCTCGCGGACCAGGAGCACCGCCTGCGCCACGTCCGGGTGCCCGGCCAGCGTGTGCTCGATCTCGCCCAGCTCGATGCGGAAACCGCGGATCTTCACCTGGGAGTCGGCGCGGCCCACGTACTCGAGGTTGCCGTCGCGGCCCCAGCGGACCAGGTCGCCGCTGCGGTACATCCGCTCGCCCCGCCCGCCGAACGGGCAGGCCACGAAGCGTCCCGCGGTCAGGCCGGGCCGGCCGTGGTAGCCGCGGGCCAGGCCGTAGCCCGCCACGTACAGCTCGCCGGTCACGCCGGCCGGCACCGGGCGCAGGTGCGCGTCCAGGACGTAGGCGCGCAGCCCCGGGACGGCGGGGCCGATCACGCCGGCCCGGTGGCGGGCGGCGGAGTGCTCGTCCAGGTCGACGCGGGTGACGTGGACGGTGGTCTCGGTGATGCCGTACATGTTCACGAGCACCGGCGCTTCGGCGGCGTGGCGCGTGTACCAGTCGGTGAGGCGGTTCAGGTCCAGGGCCTCGCCGCCGAACACCACGTACCGCAGCGCCAGGTCCTGGCCGGGGGCGTCGGCGTCGGCCTGGGCCAGTTGGTAGAAGGCCGAGGGCGTCTGGTTGAGGACGGTGACCCGCTCGCGGGCGAGGAGCCGGAGGAAGTCGGCGGGGGAACGCGAGACGTCGAAGGGGACCACGACGAGCCGTCCGCCGTGCAGCAGCGGGCCCCACAGCTCCCACACCGAGAAGTCGAAGGCGTAGGAGTGGAAGAGGGTCCACACGTCGTGGGCGCCGAAGCCGAAGTCCCGGGTGGCGGTGAAGAGCCCCACCACATTGCGGTGCGGGACGGGCACGCCCTTGGGGCGGCCCGTCGAACCGGAGGTGTAGATGACGTATGCCGGGTGCGCGGGACGCAGGGCCGTGCGGCGCTCGGCGTCGGTGAGGTCGGCGGCGGACCGCGCGTCGAAGTCACCGGCCTCGTCGAGGCGGACCACGGGGAGGTCGTGCGCCAGGTCCAGAACCGCGCCCGTGGTGACCAGCAGGACGGGCGCCGCGTCCTCGACGATGTAGGCGATGCGGTCGGCCGGGGAGTCGGGGTCGATCGGCAGGTAGGCGCCGCCCGCCTTCAGCACCGCCAGCAGCGCGACGACCAGCTCCGCCGAGCGCTCCAGGCAGACCCCCACCAGGGACTCGGGGCCCACTCCCTCGTCGACGAGATGGCGGGCGAGGCGGTTGGCCCGCGCGTTCAGCTCCCCGTAGGTGAGCGCGGTGTCCTCGTGGACCACGGCGGTCTCGTCGGGCCGCCGGGCCGCCTGCCGTTCGAACAGCTCCACCAGGGTGACCTCGTCGACGGGGGCGCCGGCGGGGTTCAGCTCCACCAGCAGCCGCTCGCGCTCCGGGCCGCTCAGCACGTCGACGTCCCCGACGCGCATCTCCGGGTCGGCGGCGAACTGCTCCAGCACCCGCACGAGCCGGGCGGCGATCTCCTCGGCCGTGCCGCGGTCGAACAGGTCGGTCGCGTACTGGAGGTCCCCGCTCAGCGCCCCCGTGCCGTCCACGGCCAGGAAGAAGGTCAGGTCGACCATGGCGGTCGACGGGACGGCCTGCTCGAACCGCATCTGGAGGCCGGGCAGGGTGAGGTCCGGCTTCTCGTAGCTCTGCCAGGAGAAGATCACCTGGAACAGCGGCTGGTACGCCGCGGAACGCTCGGGGTTGATCGCCTCGACCACCACGTCGAACGGCACGTCCTGGTGCTCGTAGGCGCTCAGCGCCTTGTCGCGCACCTGCGCCAGCACTTCCGTGAAGGACGGGTTGCCGGAGAGGTCGGTGCGCAGCACCTGGGTGTTGACGAAGCATCCGATCATGTCGGCCAGCGCCTCGTCGGTGCGCCCGGCGATCGGGGAGCCGATCGTCACGTCCTCGCCGCCGCCGAGTGTGCCCAGCAGCACCGCCAGCGCGGACTGCACGACCATCGACAGGCTCATCCCGCGCGCGTCGGCGAGCTTCTGCAGCCCGGCCGCCACCTCGGGGCCCGCCTCGATGCCGACGGTGTCGCCGCGGGTGCCGGCCTCGGCGGGCCGCGGCCGGTCCAGCGGCAGGTTCAACGGCTGCGGCACGTCCGCGAGTTCCTTGCGCCAGTGCTCGATCTGCGTCGCGGCGAGGCTGTTCGGGTCGGCCACGTCGCCGAGCACCTCACGCTGCCACAGCGCGTAGTCCTTGTACTGGAGCGGCAGCGGCTCCCACGCCGGCGCCCGGCCGTCCCGGCGCGCGGTGTACGCCTCGACCAGGTCCCGCATCAGCGGCGCGCTGGAGCTGCCGTCCGAGGCGATGTGGTGGATGACCAGGACGAGGACGTGCTCCTGAGGCGAGCAGCGCAGCAGGGCGGCGCGGAAGGGCAGATCGGCCGTCAGGTCGAAGCGGTGCGCGACGGCCCGCTCCACCTCGGCGGACAGCCCCTCGGGCGTCACCTCGGCCACCGGCACCCGCAGCGCCGCCTCGGCCATCGGCAGGATCCGCGCGTACGGCTCGCCGGCGTCGTCGGTCCCGTAGGTGGTGCGCAGGATCTCGTGCCGCTCGACCACGTCGTGGATCGCCGCGACCAGGGCGTCCTGGTCCAGGGTGCCGGTCAGCCGGAAGGCCGCCGATATGTTGTAGGTCGCCGCGCCCCGCTCCAGTTTGTGCAGCAGCCACATGCGGCGTTGTGCGAATGACAGCGGAATCATTGCTTCACTCCTTGGTGAACATCTGGCGCATGCTGGGGCGGCGGGGGGCGGCCGAGGCCTCGGACCACGCGGCGAGCGCGGCGACCGTCGGCTGGTCGAAGACCTGGCGGATGGGGATCTCGATGCCCAGTTCGGCGCGGGCGCGGCTGATCAGCCGGGTGGCGAGCAGGGAGTGCCCGCCGAGCGTGAAGAAGCCGTCGTCGAGACCGACCCGGTCCACGTCGAGCACCTCGGCGAACAGCTCCGCCAGGGCCTTCTCGCGCGGGGTGCCGGGCTCGCGGTAGGGGGCGCCGGTGAACTCCGGCTCGGGCAGCGCGGCCCGGTCCAGCTTGCCGTTGGGCATCAGCGGCAGATGGCCGAGGAGCACCACGGCGGACGGCACCATGAACTCGGGCAGCCGCTCGGCGACGAACCGGCGCAGTTCCTGCACGGTGGTCGCGCCCGACGACACGGCGTACGCGACGAGCCGCTTGGCGGCGCCGGCGCCCCGGGCGACGACGGCGGCCCCGGTGACGTCCGGGTGCGCGGTGAACGCGGCCTCGACCTCGCCGGGTTCGACGCGGAAGCCGCGCACCTTGACCTGCGTGTCCGCGCGGCCCACGTACTCCACCTGACCGTCGGCGTTCCAGCGGGCCAGGTCGCCGGTGCGGTACATGCGCGCGCCGGGCGGGCCGTAGGGGTCGGCGACGAACCGTTCGACGGTCAGCGCGGCGCGGCCGTGGTAGCCGCGGCCCACGCTGCCGCCGACGTACAGCTCGCCGACGGTGCCCTGCGGCACGGGGGCGAGGCCGGGGCCGAGGACGTAGGCGCGCATGTTGCCGAGCGGCGTGCCGACGGGCGCGTTGCCCGTCGCGTCCCGGGTGTCGCCGGTGACGGTGCCGGTGGTGGCGTAGAACGACTCGCTCTGCCCGTAGGCGTTGACGACGCGGACGCCGGGGAAGGCGTCGCGGACCTTCTCGACGAGCGGGACGGGCAGGGCCTCGCCGGCGAAGACGACGGTCTCCACCGAGGTGCGGTCCGCGATCCGGTCGACGAGTTCGGCGAAGGCGGACGGCACGGTGGAGACGACGGCGCCGCTCCAGCTCGCCCGCTCCCCCAGCACCAGGACGTCGCGGACCAGTTCGACGATGCCGCCGGTGGCGAGCGTGGTGAAGATCTCGAACGCCGAGACGTCGAAGTTGACGGAGGCGCCGGCCAGCATCCGCTTGCCCGGTCCGAGTCCCACGCGGGAGGCGAGGCGCAGCACGCCGTTGACCACGTTGGCGTGGGTGATGGCGACGCCCTTGGGGGTGCCGGTGGAACCGGAGGTGTACATCACGTACGCCAGTTGCCGCGCGTGCACCCGTACCGCCGGATCCGCGGGGCCCTCGCCGGGGTCGCGGTCGAGGTCGAGTGTGTCGACGCGGACGTGCGGGGCGTCGTGCTCCGGCAGGGTCCCGGCGGTGGCGGAGTCCGTCAGGACCAGGCACGGCCGCGCGTCCTCCAGGATGGCCCGCAGGCGGTGGCCGGGGTAGCGGGGGTCGACGGGCAGGTAGGCGCCGCCCGCCTTCAGCACCGCCAGCAGGGCGACCACCAGCTCCGCCGACCGCGGCAGCGACACGGCGACCAGCGACTCGGGGCTCACGCCCCGGCGGACCAGTTCCGCGGCCAGGCGGCCGGCCCTGGTCTCCAGCTCGCGGTAGGTGAGCGTCACGTCGTCGGCGACGACGGCGGTCGCGTCCGGGGTGCGGGCCGTCTGTTCCTCGACGAGCCCGCCGACGGTGGTGTCCGGGGTGGGGGCGGCCGTGTCGTTGAAACCGGTGAGCAGTCGGCGGCGTTCGTCCGGGCCCAGGGTGTCCAGGCGGGCGGCCGGCAGGTCGGGCGCGGTGGTGAGCTGCTCGACGACCCTGACCAGACGCGCCGCGTACGTCTCGACCGTCTCGCGGTCCAGGACGCCCCTGGCGTACTGGAGGGTGAGCCGCACCTGGGGTTCGACCAGCGCCATCAGGGTCAGCGGGTAGTTGGTGCCGGTGTCCGCGGTCATGCCGGTGAGGGCGATCCCGGCGGTGGCGTCCAGGGCGGCGCCCAGGCCCTCCTGGTCCACCGGGTACGACTCGAAGACGACCAGGGTGTCGAAGAGGGACTGGAGTCCGGTGGCCCGCTGGATCTCCGTGAGCCCGAGGTGGTGGTGGTCCAGCAGGCCGGCCTGGCGGTCCTGGAGCCGGGTGAGGACCTCGGCGAGGGTGTCCCCGGGCGCGTGGCGGACGCGGACGGGGAGGGTGTTGATGAACAGTCCGACCATCGACTCCACGTCGGTCACCGCGGGCGGGCGCCCGGAGACGGTCGCGCCGAACACCACGTCCTGGCGGCCGGTGAGGTGGCCGAGCAGCAGCGCCCACGCGCCCTGCACCAGGGTGTTGACGGTGACGCCCAGACGGGCGGCGTGGCGGCCGAGGTCGCGGGCCGTCGCGGGCGGCAGCGGGACCTCGACCGTGCCGAGGCCGTCGTCGCCCGCGGCCTCGGCGCCGGGGACGAGCAGGGTGGGCTCCTCCAGCCCTTCCAGTTCGGCCGCCCAGGCCCGGGCCGACTCCTCCCGGTCCTGCCGCGCGCGCCAGGCCAGGAAGTCGCCGTAGCCGCGGGCGGGCGGCAGGGCGGCCCGGTCGCCGTCGAAGGCGTAGAGCAGCAGCAGGTCCCTCATCAGCAGGGGCGTGGACCAGCCGTCGAACAGGACGTGGTGGGCGGTCATCACCAGTTCGGTGCGGTCGGGGCCGAGGACGGCGAGGGCCAGCCGGAACAGCGGCGGGGCGGCCCGGTCGAAGTGGGCGGCCCGGTCCTCGGCGAGGAACCGGTCGAACGCCCCGGTCGCCTCCGCGCCGGCCCCGGTCAGGTCGAGGTGCCGCCAGGGCAGCGTCACCTCGCGCGGGACCACCTGCACCACGTCGCCGTCCGCCTGCTCGACGAAGGCGGCGCGGAGACTGGCGTGCCGGTCCAGCAGTGCCTGCCCGGCGCGGCGCATCCGCCACGGGTCGATGTCGCCGGACAGGTGGAACACCATCTGCATGTGGTAGGCGTCGAACGAGGACGCCCCGGCGAGCATGGTGTGGAACAGCATCCCGGACTGCGCCGGGGTCACCGGCCACACCTCGGCCAGCGGGCCGAACCGGGCCTCCCAGGTGTCGATCTCCTCCTGCGCCACGTCGACCAGCGGCGCGTCGCTCGGGGTCAGTCCGCCGGCGTCGGGGACCGCGGCGTGCCGGGCCAGGGCGGTCAGCGCCTCGACCCACAGCGCGGCCAGCTCGGTGACCTCGTCGCGGGAGAGCACCCCGGTCGGGAAGCCGAACCAGACGGTCAGTTCGTCGCCGGCGGGGGTGGCGGTGGCGACCGCGTTGATCTCCAGCGCCGACAGCACCGGCATGTCGGCGTCCGGGGCGGCGATCAGGTCGCGGTGCGTGGTGTCGGGAGTCCAGCCCAGGCCACGCAGTTCCTCGGGGATGTCGGCCGCGGAGGACTTGCCGAGGTAGTTGAACCCGATCTCGGGCGGGCGCAGTCCGGCGAGGTCGGCGGCGGTGGCGGGGTTGAGGTGGCGCAGCAGGCCGTAGCCGACGCCGTTGCCGGGGACCGCCCGCAGCTGCTCCTTGACGGCTTTGACGGCCCGGCCGGCCGCCGGGCCGCCGGCGAAGGCGTCCGCCACGTCGACGCCTGCCAGGTCAAGGCGGACCGGGAACATGGCGGTGAACCAGCCGATCGTCCCGGACAGGTCGGCGCCGGGCACCAGGTGCTCCTCCCGGCCGTGTCCCTCCAGCCTGACCAGCGCGGCCGAGCCGGGCACGCCGCGGGTACGGCGCCAGCGCACCAGCGCCAGCGCCAGGGCGGCCAGCAGCCCGTCGTCGGCGCCGCCCCGGAACACCGAGGGCACCGTGTCGAGCAGCGTCCGGGTGACGTCCGCCGGCACCTGGACGCGCACGGTGTCCACGGTGGCGGCGACATCGCGGACGGGATCCAGGGCGCGCGCGCCGAGCGGGGCGTCCTCGCCGCGCAGGATCTTCTGCCACCGGGGCAGTTCCGCCACCCGCTCGGGGGCGGCCGCCTCGTCGGCCAGAGCGTGCGTCCAGCGGCGCAGCGAGGTGCCCGCCCCGGCACGCTCCGGCGGGAGCCCGTCGCGGACCCGCTGCCAGGCGGACACCAGGTCCGGCAGCAGGATCCGCCACGACACCCCGTCGACGACCAGGTGGTGCAGCACGATCAGCAGCCGGTCCGCCTCCGTGGCGGAGGTGAACCGCACGAACTGCGCCATGACGCCCGCGTCGGGGTCCAGCCGGCCCGCCGCCGCGTCCAGTTCGGCCTGCGGGTCGGAGCCGTCGCGGGGGACCTCGCGCAGCGACAGGCCGGCGTCCACGGTGCCGGCCGGGGCGATGCGCAGGCCGGGTCCGGTGCGGTCCAGCCGGGACCTCAGGGCGTCGTGGCGGTCCAGTACGGCCTGGAGCGTGGCGACCAGTTGCCCGTGGCCGATGTCCTCGGGCAGCGTCAGCAGCGCGGACATGCAGAACCGGCCGATGGAGCCGCCGAGTCCGAGGACATGGGCCGCGGTCGGCGGCAGGGGCGCCCAGCCGGTGCCGCCGCCGGGAAGCTCCGCCAGGCGTACCGGCTCCTCGCGGCGGCGGCCCTCGACGAGTTCCGCGAGCCGGACGACCGTGCGGTGCTCGAAGACCTCCCGGGTGCCGACGACGACGCCGCGCGTCTTGGCCCGCGCGACGACCTGGATGGAGCGGATGCTGTCGCCGCCGCTGGTGAAGAAGTCGTCGTCGATGCCGACCCGTTCGGCGCCGAGCACGTCCGCGTACACGTCGGCGAGGATCCGCTCGGTCTCGGTGCGCGGCGCACGGTACTCGGCACCGGTGAACTCCGGCTCGGGCAGCGCGGCCCGGTCCAGCTTGCCGCTCGCGGTCAGCGGCAGCCGGTCCAGCGCCACGACGAGGGCGGGCACCATGTAGTCCGGCAGCCGCTCGGCGGCGAACCGCCGCAGCTCCGCGACCGGGACGGGGCCCGCGTCCGCGCCGTCCTCGGCAGGGGCGGGTACCACGTGACCGACGAGGCGCGCGGTGCCGGCGGGGTCCTCGCGGACCGTGACGACGGCCTGGCCGACCGCGGGGTGCCGGACGAGGACCGCCTCGATTTCGGTGGGCTCGACGCGGATGCCGTTGACCTTCACCTGGGTGTCGGCGCGTCCCGCGTAGGTGAGCCGGCCGTCGCCGTCCCACCGCGCCAGGTCGCCGGTGCGGTACATCCGCGCGCCGGGCTCGCCGAACGGGCAGGGCACGAACCGCTGGGCGGTGGCCGGGCCGTCGAGGTGGTAGCCGCGGGCGAGCCGGCCGGCGACGTACAGCTCGCCGGTGACGCCGGGCGGCACCGGGGCGAGGTCCGGCCCGAGGACGTGGGCGCGCATGTTGGCGAGGGGGCGGCCGACGGGGACCGCGCCGGTCCCGTCCGGCTGCCCGGGGAGGGTGTGCGTGGTGGCGTAGAAGCTCTCGGTCTGCCCGTAGGCGTTGACGACGCGGACGCCGGGCAGGGCGTCGCGCACCGTGCGCACCAGGTCGGCGGTGAGGGCCTCGCCGGCGAAGACGACGGTCTCGACGTCGAGACCGCCCGCGCCCAGGCCCGCGGCGGCGAGCTGGTCGAGCAGTGCGGAGAACACCGTGGGCACGGCGCTGATCGTGGTGCCCGACCACGCGCCGCGCTCGGCGAGTTCGAGGACGTCGCGGACGATCTCCACGGTGGCTCCGGCGGTGAGGGCCGTGAAGATCTCGAAGACGGAGACGTCGAAGTTCACGGACGTCGCGGCGAGCATCCGCGACCCCGGGCCGACGCCCACGGTGCGGCGCAGGTCCCACACGCCGTTGACGACGGCGCCGTGCGTGACGGCGACGCCCTTGGGGGTGCCGGTCGAGCCCGAGGTGAACATCACGTAGGCCAGGTCGTCCGCCGAGACACGGACGTCACGGCGGCCCTCGCGGCCGGCGCCGGTGGCTGGGTCGTCGAGGCGCAGGTCGTCCAGGTTCAGGACGGGCGCCGGGGAGCCGGTCACGACCGCCGCCGCCTCGCCGCCGGTCAGCACCAGCGCCGGACGGGCGGTGTCCAGGAGCAGGCCGATCCGCGCGGACGGGTAGGCAGGGTCGACCGGCAGGTAGGCGCCGCCGGCCTTGAGCACGGCGAGCATCCCGACCACCAGGTCGGCGCGGCGGGGCAGGGCCACGGCGACCAGGACGTCCGGTCCGACGCCGTGCTCCCGCAGGAGTGCGGCGAGCCGGCCGGCGCGGGCGTCGAGTTCCCGGTACGTCAGTTCGGTGTCCGCGCACACCACGGCCGTGGCGTCGGGTGTGCGGGCGGCCCGCTCGGCGACCAGTTCCGGCACCGTCGCTCCCGGCACCGGGGCCGCCGTGTCGTTCACCCGTGCCAGCAGGTCCCGTTCGGCGTCGGTGCGCACGTCCACGGCGGCCAGCGGCGCCCCGGGGTCGGCGACCACCTGCCGCAGGACGCGCGCGAAGCGGTCGACGATCGCCTCGGCGGTGGCGTGGTCGAACAGCTCCGTCGCGTACTCCAGGCGCCCGTAGGCGCCGCCGTCCGCGCGCGGGACGACGTTGAGGAAGAGGTCGAACTTGGCGGTCCCGGTGTCCGCCGCGACGGGTGTCGCCCGCAGCCCCGGCATCTCGATGGGCGGCCACACGAACTGCCAGGCCAGCATCACCTGGAACAGCGGCTGGTAGGAGGTGGCACGCTGCGGGCCCAGCAGCTCCACCAGCCTCTCGAACGGCATGTCCTGGTTGTCGTAGGCGGCCAGGGCCTTGTCCCGCACCTGTTCCAGCAGGGCGACGAAGGACGGGTCGCCCGACAGGTCGGCGCGCAGCACCCACGTGTTGACGAAGAATCCGATCAGTTCGTCGAGCTGCTCGTCGGCGCGTCCCTCGATGGGGCTGCCGATCGTCAGGTCGGTGCCGCCGCCCAGCTTGTGCAGGAGGACCGCGAGCGCGGCCTGCGCGGCCATCGGCGGCGTGGCGCCGTGCTCCGCGGCGAGCTTGCCGAGCCCGGTGAGCAGCTCGGGTTCCAGTTCGAAGGCGACATGGCCGCCGCGGTGGTCGGACATCGTCGGGCGGGGCCGGTCCAGGGGGAGCTGGACCGGCTGCGGCACTCCTTCGAGTTCCCTGCGCCAGTGGTCGATCTGCCCGGCGGCGACCGACTCCGGGTCCGCCTCGTCGCCCAGCACCTCGCGCTGCCACAGCGTGTAGTCCTTGTACTGCACCGGCAGCGGCTCCCACTGCGGCGCGGCGCCCCGGTGGCGGGCCGTGTACGCCGACACCAGCCCTTGGAGGAACGGCGCCATGGAGGCGCCGTCGACCGCGATGTGGTGGAACACGAACGCGACGACGTGCTCCCGCGGGGCGAGCCGGAAGACGGTGGTGCGCAGCGGCAGCTCCGTCTCCAGGTCGAAGCCCCGGCCGAGTTCCTCGCCCAGCGCGGCGTCCAGCGCGTCCGCGGCCACGTCGACCACCAGGAACGGGACGGCCGCCTCCCGCGGGGGCAGGATCCGCTGCTCGGGCGTGCCGTCCGCGTCCTCGGCGACGAGGGTGCGCAGCGTCTCGTGCCGGGTCACGACATCCGTGACGGCCGCCGCCAGAGCCGCGGTGTCCAGCGGCCCTTCCAGACGCAGTACGAAGGGGATGTTGTAGGTCGCGGAGGGGCCTTCCAGACGGTGGAGGAACCACAGCCGGCGTTGGGCGAACGACAGCGGAATCATCGGGCGCACACTCCTACACGGTCATCTGGCGCAGTTGGGGGCGGTTCTTCTTGCGCGGCCGGGAGTCGTCCGCGGTCAGTTCCTCGATGCGCGCCGCCAGTTGGGCGACGGTCGGGTTGCGGAACACCAGGGTGACCTTGGAGTCGACGCCGAACCGGTTGCGGATGCGTCCGCTGAGCCGGGTGGCGAGCAGGGAGTGGCCGCCGTTGCCGAAGAAGTCGTCGTCGATGCCGATCTCCTCCCGGCCGAGCAGGTCGGCGAAGAGCTCGCACAGGACTTCCTCGGTGGGGGTGCGCGGCGCCCGTCCGGCCTGGGCCCTGCCCTGGCCGGGAGCGGGGAGCGCGCCGCGGTCGAGCTTCCCGCTCGGGTTGGTGGGGAGCTCGGCCAGCGGCACGATCGCCGACGGGACCATGTACTCCGGCAGGCGCCGGCGCAGCAGCTCCGCCAGGGGCGCGAGGTCCAGCCCGGCCGGGTCCGCCTTGCCGGCCGGCACCACGTACGCGACCAGCTTCTGGTCGCCGGGGCGGTCCTCGCGCACCAGGGCGACGGCCTGCGCCACGGCGGGGTGTTCGGCCAGGACGTGCTCGATCTCGCCCAGCTCGATGCGAAAGCCCCGGATCTTCACCTGGAAGTCGGTGCGCCCGATGTACTCCAGGCGGCCGTCCTCGCGCCAGCGCACCAGGTCGCCGGTGCGGTACATCCGGGTGCCGGGACCGCCGAACGGGCAGGCCAGGAACCGTCCCGCGGTGAGGTCGGGCCGGCCCTGGTAGCCGCGGGCGAGGCCGTCGCCGGCGATGTACAGCTCGCCGTGCACGCCGCGCGGTACGGGCCGCAGCCGTGCGTCGAGGACGTACACCTGGGTGTTGCCGATGGGGGTGCCGATGGACGGGACGCCGGCGCCGGGGGTGACCGGCGCGCTCGTCGACCAGATCGTCGTCTCGGTGGGACCGTAGACGTTGGTCACCTCGGCGGCCTGCCCGGCCAGGGCCTCGGCGAGCTGGGGCGGCAGTGCCTCCCCGCCGACCAGGATCCGCAGGCCGGCGGCGCCGTCGGGCTCCTCCATGAGCAGGATCTGCCAGAACGCCGGTGTCGCCTGCACGGCGGTCACCCGGTGGCGGCGGACCGTCTCCCGTACGGCCGAGGGCTGGGCGACGGTCTCCTTGCCCGCCAGCACCACCGCCGCGCCGGAGGTCAGCGGCAGGTACAGCTCCAGTCCGGCGATGTCGAAGGAGACCGTCGTCACGGCGAGCAGCCGGTCGCGGGGCGTCAGCGGGAACCGGCGCCGCATGGTGGCCAGGAAGTTGGCCAGCCCCCGGTGGGTGACGGACACGCCCTTGGGCCTGCCCGTGGAGCCGGAGGTGTAGATGACGTACGCGGCGTTGTCCGGGCGGACGGTCACGGTGGGCGCCGTCGCCGGGTGGGCCGCGCGGTCGGCGCCGGCGAGGGTGTCGGCGTCGAGGACGAGCACGGGGCGGGCGTCCTCGACGATGTGGTCGATGCGGGAGCGCGGGTGGTCCGGGTCGATCGGGACGTAGGTGGCACCGGCCTTGAGCACGGCCAGCAGCGCGACCACGAGATCGGCGGAGCGCGGCAGTCGCACGGCCACCGGCGACTCGGGCCGCACGCCGCGGTCGATCAGCCAGTGGGCCAGGCGGTTGGCGCGCTCCTCCAGTTCCGCGTAGGTGAGCGAGGTGTCCTCGGCGATGACGGCGGCGGCCTCGGGGGTGGCCTCGGCCTGCCGGCGCACGGACTCCGCCGGGCCCGCCGCCGGGGCCGGTTCGGCGGTGTCGTTCACCTCGCGCAGCAGCCAGTCGCGTTCCTCGTCGCCGAGTACGTCGAGGTCGCCGAGGCGGGTGGCCGGGTCGGCCAGGAGCTGGTCGAGGACCCGCACCAGCCGGACGGCGATCTCCTCGGCCGCGTCGCGGTCGTAGAGGTTGTTCTGGTAGTCGAGGGAGAGCCGCAGGTAGGGGTCGGAGGAGTTGAGCGTGAGCGGGTAGTGCGAGCCCGCGAACGGTCGGATGCCGTCGATGGTGAAGCCCGCCGAGGTGTTGGCCTCCACCATGCCTTCACGGTCGATCGGATAGTTCTCGAACACGAGCAGCGTGTCGAACAGGGCGGGCAGGCCGACGCCGCGCTGGATGTCGGCCAGCCCGTAGTGGTGGTGGTCGAGCAGGGCGGTCTGCCGGTCCTGGAGGTCGGTGATGACCTGGCCCAGGGTGTGCTCGGGGGCGCAGTCCACCCGGGTCGGCAGGGTGTTGATGAACAGGCCGACCATCTCGTCGGAGCCGGCCAGGTCGGCCGGGCGGCCGTTGACGGCGGCTCCGAAGACCACGTCCTGCTGCCCGGTGAGCCGCGACAGCAGGACCGCCCAGGCGCCCTGGAGCAGCGTGTTGAGGGTGACGCCCAGTTCGGCGGCGCGACGGGCGAGTTCGCGTCCCTTGTCGATCGACAGCGGTACCTCGACCCGCCCGAGGGCGGACGCCGTCCCCTGCAGGGCGGCGTTCGGGGCGACGAGGGTCGGCTCGTCGAATCCGTCCAGTTCGGCCTTCCACCGCGCCTCGGAGACCGCCTGGTCCCGCGTGGCCAGCCAGGCCAGGTAGTCGCCGTAGCCGCGGACCGGCGCCGCCTCCCGGGTGCCGGAGTACAGCCTGATCAGGTCGGTGATCACCATCGGCGACGACCAGCCGTCGAAGAGGGTGTGGTGCGCGGTGAGGACGAGTTTGGCCCGCTGCGGCCCGCAGGTGAGCAGCGCCAGGCGGATCAGCGGCGGCCGGGCCGGGTCGAGCTGGTCGGCGCGGTCGTCGGCCAGCGCCCGGTCGAGCGCCGCGTCCTGCTCGGCCTCGCTCAGGCCGGTCAGGTCCAGGTGCCGCCAGGGCAGGTCGACGTGGTCCGGCACGACCTGCACCGGTTCGCCGTCGTCGGTGGTGAGGAACGCGGAGCGCAGGTTCGGGTACCGCTCCAGCAGCGCCTGTCCGGCGGCTCGCATGCGGTCGGGGTCGACGTGCCCGGACAGGTGCAGCGCGAACTGCATGTGGTAGACGTCGAAGGAGCCCTCGGCGAGCGCGGCCTGGAACTGGATGCCGGACTGCCCGGGGGCCTGCGGCCACACCTCGGTCAGCCGCCCGTACCGCTCTTCCCACGCCTCGATCTCGTACTGCCGCACCGGGACCAGCGGGGCGTCGGAGGGGGTGAGCCCGCCGATGCCGGGGCGGGCGGCGTAGGCGGCCATGCCGCGCAGCACCTCGGTCCACAGCTCGGCCAGTTCCGTGGTCCGCTCCCGGGTCAGGACCCCGGTGGGGAACATGAAGGCCGCCTGGAGCCGGGGGCCTTCGGGGGTGTCGGTGGCGACCGAGTTGACCTCCAGCGCCGACAGCGCCGGCAGGTCCGCGTCCGGCAGGGCGATCAGCTCGGCGGACCAGGACGCCGGTCCCCATCCCTCGGCGCGCAGATGCTCGGGCACGTCGGAGTCGGAGATCCGGCCGAGGTAGTTGAAGCCGATCTGCGGCGCCGGGCAGTCGGCGAGCTGCTCGCCGGTCTCCTCGTTCAGCCAGCGCAGCAGCCCGTAGCCGACGCCCTTGCCGGGGACGGCGCGCAGTTGCTCCTTGACCAGGGCGACGGCCCGTCCGGCGGCGACGCCGCCCGCCAGCACGTCGTCCAGGTCCACGTCCCGCACGTCGACGCGGGCCGGGTACATGCTGGTGAACCAGCCGACGGTGCGGGACAGGTCGGCCCCGGGGACGACGTCCTCCACGCGGCCGTGTCCCTCCAGGCGGACCAGGGTCGAGGCGTCCGCGCCGCGCCACCGCCTCATCGCCAGGGCGAGGGCGGCGAGCAGCACGTCAGTGCCGGTGCCCCGGAAGGCCGTGGGGAGCGTGCTCAGCACGGCCTCGGTCACGTCGGCGGGCAGTTCCACCCGTACGGTGTCGACGGTGGACCACACGTCCACCGCGGGGTCGAAGGGGCGGGCGCCCAGCGGCGGGTCGGACTCCTCCAGCACGTTCTGCCAGTGGGTCAGTTCCGCCTCCCGCTCGGGGGAGTACGCCTCGTCCTCCAGCGCCGCCGCCCAGCGCCGGGCCGACGTGCCGACCGCGGGCAGTGCGGGTGCGGTGCCGGAGCGGATCCGCTGCCAGGCCTCGGCGAGGTCCGACATCAGGATGCGCCAGGAGACGCCGTCCACGACGAGGTGGTGCAGCACCATCAGCAGGCGGCCCCGGCCGGTGCCGGGGGCGAACCAGACGAAGTCCGCCATGATGCCGGCCCCGGGGTCCAGGCGCCCGACCGCGTCGTCCAGTTCCGCCCTGGCCGCCTCCCGTGCGGCCGGCTCGTCCCAGCGGCCGTCGCAGTCGACCCGGCGGATCAGGCCGGCCGCGCGGACGGTGCCGGGTTCGCGCACGAGGAGGGAAGGCTCGTCGCCGGGCACCAGTGCGGCGCGGAGCAGGTCGTGCCGGTCGAGTACGGCGTCCAGGGTGGCGGCGAGGCCGTCGGCGTCGATGCCGTCGGGCAGTTCCAGCACCATCGACATGGCGAACCGGTCGGTGCCGCCTCCGTGTTCGAAGATCTGCCGGGCCACCGGCTGGAGCGGCATCGGGCCGACGCCGCCGCCGTCGAGTTCGGCGAGGACGGGCGTCCGGTCCCGGCGGTCGGCTGCCACCTCGGCCAGTTGGGCCGCCGTGCGGCGCTCGAAGATCTCCCTGGTGGTCAGTTCCAGGCCCTTGGCGCGCACCCGCGCGACCACCTGGATGGAACGCAGACTGTCCCCGCCGACCGCGAAGAAGTCGTCGTCGGCGCCGATCCGGTCCACGCCCAGGACGTCCGCGTAGGCGGCGGTGATGATCTTCTCGGCCTCGGTGCGGGGCTCCCGGTAGGTCCCGCCGTGGAACTCCGGCTCGGGCAGCGCCGAGCGGTCCAGCTTGCCGGTCGGCCCGAGCGGCAGGCTGCCGAGGGCGACGAACGCGGAGGGCACCATGTAGTCGGGCAGCCGGGCCGCGACGTACGTGCGCAGCTCGGCGGCGGAGGCCCCGGCCTGCACGTCCACGTCGCCGATGCCGCCGTCGCCGTCGTCGCCGACGGCGCCCTCGCCGGTGTGCACGACGTACGCGACGAGCCGCTTGCCGCCCGCGGGCAGTTCCCGGCCGATGACCACGGCCTCGCTGATGCCGGGGTGCGCGGCGACGACCGCCTCGACCTCGGCGGTCTCGATGCGGAAGCCGCGCACCTTCACCTGGCCGTCGCCGCGGCCGACGCACTCCAGTTCGCCCCGCGCGTTCCAGCGGGCCAGGTCGCCGGTGCGGTACATCCGCTCGCCCGCCGGGCCGAAGGGGTCGGCCACGTAGCGTCCGGCGGTCAGGCCGGGGCGGCCGTGGTAGCCGCGGCCCACGCAGGCGCCGGCCACGTACAGCTCGCCGACCACGCCCTGGGGTGCGGGGGCGAGGCCGGGGCCGAGGACGTAGGCACGCATGTTGCCCAGCGGGGTGCCGATGGGCGCGACGTCGCCCTCGGGCCACTCCTCGCCGGGGGCGAGGGAGTAGGTGGTGGCGTAGAAGCTCTCGCTCTGCCCGTAGGAGTTGACGATCCGCGCGCCGGGCAGGGCGTCGCGCACCTGCCGCACCAGCCGGGCCGGCAGGACGTCGCCCGCGAAGACGACGGTGCGCACGTCGGCCGCCGCGTCCAGGTGGCCGACCAGTTCGCCGAGGACCGAGGGGACGCCGCTGAGGATGTGGCCGTCGAAGCCGTCCCGTTCGCCGAGCGCCAGCGCGTTGGGCAGGATCTCGGCCGTGCCGCCGGTGGTGAGGGTGGTCAGCAGCTCGAAGACCGACACGTCGAAGTTGACCGAGGTGCCGGCCGGCATCCGCCACCCGGGCGGCGTGCCGAGGACGCGCACCAGTTCCCGTACACCGTTGACGACGTTGCGGTGGGTGATCGCCGCGCCCTTCGGCGTGCCGGTGGAACCGGAGGTGTACATGACGTACGCCAGGTTGTCCGGGCCGAGCGGCGAGGTCCGGTCGGTGTCGCCGGGCGCCCCGGCCGGGGTGTCCCAGCGGGCGCGGTCGTCGAGGTCGACGGGCACGAGGTCGCCGGCCGGCAGCTCCCGCCAGGTCGCGGTGTCGGTGACCGCGAACCGGGGGCGGGCCTCGGACAGCACGGTCCGCGCCCGCCCGCTGAGGTACTGCGGGTCCATCGGCACGTATCCGGCGCCGGACTTGAGGATGCCGAGCAGGCCGGCGACGAGGTTCTCGGTGCGCGGCAGGGCGAGGACCACCAGGTCCTCGGGGCCCGCCCCGCGCCGGATCAGTTCCCAGGCGACGCCGTTCGCCCGGTCGTCCAGCTCCCGGTAGGTCAGGGTCCGGCCGTCGCACACGAGCGCCGGGGCGTCGGGCGTGGCGGCCGCCTGCCGCTCGAACATCTGGGGGGCTGTCAGTGCCGGCAGTTCGGCCGGGGTGCCGACGGCCCGGGTGAGCCAGAGGTCCCGCTCGTCCGCGCCGAGGACGTCGAGGGTGGCGACCGCGCGCTCGGGTGCGGCGACGAGCAGGCCGAGGACGCGGACGAACCGCTCGGCGAGGGTGCCGGCGGTGTCCCGGTCGAACAGGCCGGTGGCGTACTCCAGGCGGCAGTCGGCCCCGCCGGCGTTGTTGGGCAGCAGGTCGAAGAAGAGGTCGAACTTGGCGGTGCCGGTCTCCAGCCGTTCGACCTGGACTCCAAGCCCGGGCAGTTCCAGCGGCGGGACGGGCGGCTGCCAGGAGAGCATGACCTGGAAGAACGGGTTGTAGGAGGTGGAGCGGTGCGGGTTGAGCAGCTCCACCAGCCGCTCGAACGGCATGTCCTGGTTGTCGTAGGCGGCCAGGGACCGCTCCCGCACCCGCTGGAGCAGCTCGCGGAAGGTGGGGTTGCCGCTCAGGTCGACGCGCAGGACCCAGGTGTTGACGAAGAACCCGACGAGGTCGCGCAGGTCCTCGTCCGTGCGGTCGGTGATGGGCGCGCCGATGGGCACGTCGTCGCCGCAGCCGAGGTGGTTCAGGAGCACCGCGAGCGCCGAGTGCATGACCATCGACACCGTGGTGTCCAGCTCGGCGGCAAGCTTCTCCACCCCCTCCAGCAGGGCGGGGTCGAGGGAGAACGGGATCCGGTCGCCGTCGGGGCTCATCACCCGGGGGCGCGGGCGGTCCGTCGGCAGGGGCAGCGGCTGCGGCAGGTCCGCCAGCGCCTCGCGCCAGTACGCGAGCTGCCGGGCCGCCAGGCTCTCCGGGTCGGACTCGTCGCCCAGCAGGTCGAGCTGCCACAGCGTGTAGTCCGCGTACTGCACCGGCAACGGCTCCCACGCCGGGGCCCCGCCCCGGGCGCGGGACGCGTAGGCGGTGGTGAGGTCGCGGAACAGCGGCCCGAAGGACTCCCCGTCCACCGCGATGTGGTGTGCGACGACGACCAGGGTGTGGTCGCGGGGTCCGCCGCGCACCAGTCCGGCGCGGATCGGCGCGTCGGCGGCCAGGTCGAACGTCTTCGTGGCGGCCTCCTGGACCGCAGCCGCCCGCAGCCGCCCGGTGGCCTCGACGACGGGCAGGGCGAACGGCTGCTCCCCGGCCGCCAGCACCCGCTGGTGCGGTACGCCGTCGTCGCCCTCGACGATCACCGTGCGCAGCACCTCGTGCCGCTCGACGACGTCGCGGAGCGCCGCCGTGAGCGCGTCCACGTCCAGGTCGCCGGTCAGCCGCAGCGCGAACGCGCCGTTGTAGGTCGGCGAGGGGCCTTCGAAACGGTCCACGAACCACAGCCGGCGCTGCGCGAACGACAACGGGATCATTGTGTCTCCAATATCGGCGAACCAGACGGCGGGGTCGTCGCTCAGTCCTGGTCGAGGAGGGTCAGGAGTTCGTCGTTGTAGAAGTCGTCGATGGAGCAGGCGCCCGACAGCGTCGAGAAGTACCGGTCGATGTGCTCCTGGTGGCCGACGAGCTTGCGGAGCATCTCCGTGCGCCCCTCGGGCTTCAGCTCGGCCACGTTCAGCGCGCCCTGGTAGTGGTGCAGGGCCTCGTTGCCCAGCTCGTTCTCGTAGCGCCGCAGGGCCGTCCGCAGCGCGGCCTCGTCGTGCAGGTTCTCCCCGATGAACCCGGTGAGGGACTGGGCCTGGACGAAGGCCTCGGTGATGCCGCGGGCGGTGATGGAGTCCTTGTGGTTGACCGCGTCACCGACCAGCACCCAGCCGGGCCCGTGGGCCTTGCGGAAGAAGTTCTCCTGGTGGCCCGTGCCGTAGAGCTGCTCCTCGCGCCGGCCCGAGCGCATCCGCTCGTACAGTTCGGGGGCCGTGGTGCGCAGCGCCTCCAGGTAGGCGGGTTCCACGTTCTTGCGGACCTGGTTGTAGTCCGCCTGCGGGAAGTACGTCATGAGCAGCGTGAGGTCGTCGTTGGTGGGCAGGACACCGATCCAGCGGCCCGGCCGCTCGTACAGCTCGAAGTCGGCGGGGACGCCGGACCAGTAGCTGTAGTAGGTGGTGGTCATGCGCGGGTGCTCCATGACGTACTCCGCGCCGGCCTTGCGCGCCACCAGGGAGCGCATGCCGTCCGCGCCGACGACCAGGCGGGCCCGGTCGGTCGCCTCGGCGCCGCCGGGCGTGGAGTACCGCACCCCGACGACCCGGTCGTCCTCGAACACCAGGTCCTTGACCGCGCAGCCCTGGCGGAACTCCACACCGGCCGCCACGGCCCCCTCCGCAAGGATCGGGTCGAGCACGTACCGCCGGGGCGCGTAGGTGGTCGTCAGGCCGTCGATCGGCAGTGAGAAGCCCTCGATGCGCACGCCCGGGCCCTGGTAGACCTGGTGGGTGATCGGCTGGGCGCCCGACTCGCGGATCCGGTCGAGCAGCCCCCACCGGTCGAGCAGTGCCACGCCCTGCATGTGCAGGTAGTGCGAGGACAGCGTGTCCTGCGGGAAGCGCGCTTTCTCCAGGAGCAGGACACGGTAGCCCTGCCGTGCGAACAGCATGGCCGTCGGCGATCCCGCACAACGGGCCCCTATGACAATCACGTCGTACATGGCGCGCCTCTCTCACCAGTAGGTCTTCGACACAACGCGGCTACGGGGCGGTCGTCGCAGCCTGGGATTCGATGTACGCAGAGATGGCCGCCACCGTCGGGTGGAGGAACATCTGGTCCATCGGGACCTCGACGCCCAGCTCCTCGATGTAGGCGCCCTGGATCCGCACCATGACCAGGGACTGGCCCCCCAGGGCGAAGAAGTCGTCGTCGACGGAGATGTCGTCGCGCTTGAACTCCCGGCACCAGATGGCACGCACGCTCTCGGCAGTCATCGCTGTCCTCTCGGTTGTCATCGCTGTTCGCCCGCTAGGAGGTGCCGCTGCCGGCGTACCGCTCGACGCGGGCGGCGGCGAGGGCGGCGCGGTCGACCTTGCCGTGCGGGCTGAGGGGGAGCCGCGCGATGGTCAGGAAGCGGGCGGGGACCATGGTGCGCGGCAGGTCCCGCAGCAGACGGGCGCGCACGTCGTCCTCGGCGAGGTCGCCTCCGGCCGGGACGAGGAACGCGGTCAGCTCGGCCTCGCCGGCGTCGGTGTACGTGACGACCACCGCGGCCTCCCGGACGCCGTCCAGCCGGGCGAGGGCGCGCTCGACGTCGGTGGGGTCGATGCGCATGCCGCGCACCTTCACCTGGGCGTCGATCCGGCCGAGGACGACGAGGTCGCCGGCGTCGGTGACCCGCCCGCGGTCACCGGTGCGGTAGACGCGGACCTGCTCGCCGCCGGCCTCGAGGGTGGTGAACCTGCGGTTCTCGGGGCCGGCGTTGAGGTAGCCCGCCCCGACGCCGGCACCGGCGATGCAGATCTCGCCCTGCTCACCCGGGGCGACGTGGCGCAGGTCCTCGTCGACGAGGTGGATGTCGGTGTTGTAGGCGGGCCTGCCGACCGGCGGGGCGTCCGGCCGGCCGGGGTCGTGGCCGGCGAGGTCGTAGGAGGTCGCGACGTCCGTGCACTCGGCGACGCCGTACTGGTGCAGAAGGGTGCAGCTGTTGCCCTCGCGCCGGGCCCAGTCGGTGAGCCGCTCGGCCTTGAGCGCCTCGCCGCCGAAGAGGACGTAGTCGAGCCGGGTGAGGGCGTCGCCGCCCCGTGCGGTCTCCCAGTCCACCAGCACGTACAGGGTGCTGGAGGCGCAGTGCACCACGCGGATGTCGTGCTCGGTCAGGACCCGGTAGGCCATCATGGCGTCGAAGTTGCGGCTGGCCAGGAGGTACTGGGTGGCGCCGCAGAACAGCGGTGTCATCAGGGCGCGCTGGGAGAGGTCGAAACCGAAGGCGCTGACGACCAGGTGGTGCGAGCCGCTGTGCAGGCCGTACTCCAGCCTCAGCCAGTTCATCAGGTTGAACCAGCCCTCGTGCCGCACCGCGGTCAGTTTCGGCGTCCCGGTCGACCCGGACGTGAAGACGGCGTAACACACGTCGTCGCCGGTGACGTCGGCGTCGGGCGCGGTGGCCGGCAGGTCCGCCAGGTGGCCGGCGAGCTGTTCGAGGTCGACGGTCTCCACGTCCGCCGACTCGACCATCCCGGCGGTCGCCGGGGAGGTCACGATCAGGGCGAGGCCGGGCACCTGGCCCAGCAGCAGTCGCAGCCGGGCCGCCGGGTAGGCCGGGTCGAACGGCACGTAGGCGGCGCCCGCCTTCAGCGTGCCGAGGATGGCGACGAGCAGGTCGGGCGTGTAGTCGAGGCAGACGCCGACCTTGGCGCCCCGGCCGTGCCCGCGGGCGACGAGGAAGCGCGCGAAGCGATTGGCCCGCGCGTCCAGTTCCGCGTACGTCACCCGCCGGCCGGCGTGGACGACGGCGACCGCGTCGGGGGTGGCCGCCACATGCGCCTCGAACTGCCGGTGGACGACGGGCTCGGGGGGCAGGGCCACCCGCTTTCCCTGAAGGATCATCAACTGACTCCGATGTAGGAGGTGTCCGGGGAGGGGGCCGCCACGGCGGGGGCGCCGGCCGGGGCCGCCGTCAGGCGGTGCGCCGCCGGGCGGCGGGCAGGACGGCGGTCTCGAGCATCCGGGCCACCCACTGGTCGACGGGCAGGCCGTACGCGGCGGCGGCCTTCGCGCAGTGGTCCAACTGGTCGGCGGACAGCTCGATGGTGAGCGTGGTGGCCTTCTTGCGCCGCTTCTCCGCCGCCGACTCGGCCAGCCGGGTCACCTCCTGCTGCCCGTCGCCGCCCGCGGGGGCGGCCTCGGCCGTGCCGCTCTGCACGGCGAGGCCGGCGCGGACCGCCCGGCGCAGTTCGTTGCGCGACCACTTCTGCTGTTCGGCCTTGCGCAGCCAGTAGTCCTGCTCGGGCGGCGACAGGCGGGTCACCTCGGCGTGGTGGGCGAAGCTGAGGCTGTCGCGCCTGCGGTGGTGCTCGAACCGCCGGGCGACCCACGCGTAGTTGCGCAGGGTCTGGTAGTCGAGCCCGGTCCGCTCGATCGCCTCCTTGTACCGCCGCCAGCCGTAGGTGGTCTCCCCGTAGATCAGCCAGTCGGCGAGCCACCACGCCGAGGAGTTCACCAGCTCGCGCAGATTGCTGCCGATGCGCTCCCAGGACCGCTCCGGCAGGTTCTCCGGGAAGATCATTCCCGACGTGCGCACCGTGGCCTGGGATCCCACGAAGGACAGGACCACGTCGCGCTGCGCGGGCTCACCGCCGCCCGCCGCAGGCCTCGCAGTCGCGGTTTTCACAGCGCCCCTCACAACCTTCATCTCCCCACTCAGAGTGCTTGCCTGGAACGTCCGGACCGGCGCCGCGGCGCTCAGTCCCCCGCCATGGCCTCCCGCAGGCTCCTGGGGCGCAGGTCGGTCCAGTTCTGCTCGACGTACTCCAGGCACTCGGACCTGGCCGCCTCGCCGAAGACCACCCGCCAGCCGGCGGGCACCTCGGCGAACGCCGGCCACAGGGAGTGCTGCTCCTCGTCGTTGACCACGACGTGGAAGCGGCCGGTCTCGTCGTCGAAGGGGTTCGTGCTCACCTGGGCACCGTCCTTAAGCGTCATGGCGTGACTCGCGATGGGTGTCGCCCGGCCGGTGCGCGACGGCACCGGGCTGGGGGGTCGCCGGCCGGCGGGCCCGGTCGACGGGACGCTCGGCTGTCCGGTCGACGGGACATCTGGCATCGGGGGCGGCCCCGGCGTTGCCACGTCACCGTAGGGACTCGGCCATCGGCGCTTCAAGGGCGGCGGGCCCGGCGGCGGACCGCCCGCAGGACCGGGTCCGCACCGGCCCGGATCGCCTGTACTTCGCCGGGCCGCTGTGCCAGCATGCGGCGCGTCGCCCGCACCGGCGGACCACTCCGTCGGGCCCCGCCCGCAGTCGGGGCGGCCCGTGGGCATCGCGTCGTACGGCACCGCGCCGTACGGTGGGGCGTCCCGCCTCGCCGGTCGCGGACCCTCCTACCTTCCCACCGGGCGTTCGAGATCCGCTCGGCATCCGCTGGAGGCGGCGGGCGTCCCCGCCCCTGGTCCGCGCCGCGCCGCCGGACCGCCCCGAGTACCGCCCCGCGCGCCGCCCGGTGCCCGGACCCCGACGGCCACGCCCCGCCCGTACGGCGCGAGGAGGCGTGGCCCGATCCGAGGGAGAGCGATGGACAGCCCCCGGCCCGCCCTGCGCCTGTTCGTGATGCACCACGCGGGGGGTTCGCACCTGCTGTACCGCACCTGGCCGGCCGCACTGCCCGACTCCTGGGACGTGCGGCTGCTCGACGCCCCGGGCCACGGCCTCCTGCTCGACCAGCCGCGGATCCCTGACGCCGGCGCGCTCGCCGAGCACCTGCTGCGCGCCGTCGAGCCTCGGCTGACCGGTCCCTACGCCCTGTTCGGGCACAGCATGGGCGCCCTGGTGACGTACGAGATGACCCGGCGGATCATCGACCGCGGCCTGCCGCCGCCGGTGTGGCTCGGTATGTCCGCGCGCACCCCGCCGGACCCGGCGCGGACGGCGAAGGCGTACCGCGAACCGTCGGACGCCGAGCTGCGCGCGCGTCTGAAGTGGCTCGGCGGCACGCCCGACGAGATCTTCGCCGACCCGGAGCTGTGGGCCGTGTTCGACCCGATCATCCGGACCGACCTGCGCCTCGTGGACACCTGGCGCCCGGCGCCCGGCGCCGCTGCGCTGCCCGTGGCGCTGTCGGCGTACGCGGCCCGCGAGGACCGTTCCGCCCCGCCGCCGCGGATGGCAGGCTGGGCGGCGCACACCGAACGCTTCCTGGGCCTGCGGGTCTTCGACGGCGGGCACTTCTACTTCCAGGACGATCCCGGGCCGCTGCTGCGGCAGATCGAACGGGACGCGACCGCGGCCCTCGACGCGGCGGACACGGCCAGGTGTGCCTGACCACCGGCCGGCACGGGAGCAGGGTGTGCGGCCCCGCGGATCGGCCCTCGCGGCCCGCACGGCGTGCGCTGCCCGGCATGTGGGCAAGAGGCCGGCGGCCGGTCGGGGCCGGTCCCGTAAGGGCGCCCGGCATCGCCTCGCAAGGCCCGGCGGGCGCCCGAGCGGACGTCCGGCCCGGCCCGACACGGGCGGCCCACGGTGCCGCGAACACAGCGCACGAACACCACGAGTCCGGCGTCGGCCGGCTACGGATCGGACACATCAACGGGGAGCGAGAACATGACGATACGGATGAGACCGAGGACCGGACTGGTCGCCCTGGCGGCGGCCCTGCTCACCGCCACGGCGCTGACGGGCCCCGCCCACGCGGCGCCGGACGCGGCGCCGGCGGCCGGCCACGGGGGGACCCGGGACGCGATCGAGGCGGCCGTCCGGGCCGGTGTCCCCGGCGTCACCGCCGAGGCGCGCGACGCCGACGGAGTCTGGCGGACGGCGGTGGGCGTGGGCGACCTGCGCACGGGCGCGGAGCGCGGCGCCGCCGACCGGTTCCGCGTCGGCAGCATCACCAGCACCTTCGTGGCGACGGTCCTGCTGCAGATGGCGGCGGAGGGGAAACTCTCCCTCGACGACACCGTCGAGCAGCATCTGCCCGGCGTGGTGGCGGGCAACGGGAACGACGGCCGCACGATCACCGTGCGCCAGCTCCTCAACCACACCAGCGGCCTGTTCGACTACCTCACCGAGCCGGCCTACTACCAGAAGTACGTCCTGGGCGACGGCTTCCTGAAGCACCGCTACGACCCCCTGACCCCGGGGCAGCGCCTGGACGTGGCCTTCGCCCGCCCGCCGCTGTTCCCGCCCGGCGCCCGGCACGCCTTCTCCCACACCAACGACCTCCTGACCGCGCTGATCGTCGACAAGGCGGGCACCTCGTACGAGGAGGAGGTGCGCTCGCGCATCGTCGAACCGCTGGGACTGAGGGCGACCTCCCACCCCGGTCAGGCCACCGTCCCGCCCCGGCCGAGCGGCCGCGGCTACTCGAAGCTCTTCTTCGACACCCGGCCGGACCGGATCGACGACGTCACCGCGTTCCACGGGTCCCAGGTCTGGGGCGACGGCGACATCATCTCCAGCACGAGCGACCTCAACCGCTTCTACCGGGCGCTGATGCGCGGCACCCTGCTGCCGCCGCGCCAGCTCGCGGAGCTGAAGACGACCGTCGTCAACCCGGATCTGCCGATCTCGTCCTACGGACTCGGCATCGAGCGGCTGGAGATGGGCTGCGGCAAGGCCCTCTGGTACCACGACGGCGGCACGGTCGGCTCCCTCACCTTCGTCGCCACCACCGAGGACGGCCGCCACCAGTTGACGTTCAACTACAACGGCGACTGGGAGGTCTCCCAGCTCCTGCCCACCCTGAACGCCGAGTTCTGCGGCACGACGTCCGGCTGACGCCGTGCCGGCACTTTCACGACGTGTGAGAACGAGATGCCTGTCCCTCAGGAGGGTCTATGACCGTGCGAGCAGCCGTCGCCGGAGCGAGCGGCTACGCGGGAGGTGAGCTTCTGCGTCTGCTGCTGGCCCATCCCGGCGTGGAGATCGGGGCGCTGACCGGCCGGTCCAGCGCGGGCCTGCGGCTCGGCGCGCTCCAGCCGCACCTGGCCCCGCTGGCCGGGCGGGAGGTGCTGCCCACCACCGCCGACGCCCTCGCCGGTCACGACGTGGTCTTCCTGGCCCTGCCGCACGGCCGGTCGGCGGCCGTCGCGGAACAACTGGGCGAGGACACCCTCGTCGTCGACTGCGGCGCGGACTTCCGCCTGGCGGACGCGGCCGACTGGGAGACGTTCTACGGCACCGGACACGCGGGCACCTGGCCCTACGGCCTGCCCGAACTGCCGGGCGCCCGCGCCGCGTTGGCGGGAACCCTGCGGGTGGCGGTACCGGGCTGCTACCCGACCGCGGTGCTGCTGGCCCTCTTCCCCGCGTACGCGGCGGGGCTGGCGGAACCCGAGGCGGTGGTCGTCGCCGCGTCCGGCACGTCCGGCGCGGGCAAGGCGCCCAGGGCGGACCTGCTGGGCAGCGAGGTCATGGGTTCCATGCGGCCGTACGGCGTGGGGGGCGGTCACCGGCACACACCGGAGATGACGCAGCACCTCGGCGCCGTGGCGGGCCGCCCGGTCACCGTCTCCTTCACCCCGACGCTGGCCCCGATGCCCCGCGGCATCCTCGCCACCTGCTCCGCCCCGGCGCGGGCCGGGGTCGGCGCGGACGACGTACGGGCCGCCTACGCGAAGGCGCTGGCCGACGAGCCGTTCGTACGCCTGCTGCCCGAAGGGCAGTGGCCCGGCACGGCGGCCGTGTACGGGTCGAACGCCGTCCAGATCCAGGTCGCCCTCGACGCGGCGGCCGGCCGCATCATCGCGATCAGCGCCCTCGACAACCTCACCAAGGGCACCGCGGGCGGAGCCGTCCAGAGCATGAACGCCGCCCTCGGCCTGCCCGAAGAGCTGGGGTTGACCACGATCGGAGTCGCACCGTGAGCGTCACCGCAGCACGAGGTTTCACGGCGGCGGGGGTCGCCGCCGGCATCAAGCAGAGCGGCGCCCTGGACCTGGCGCTCGTCGTCAACACCGGGCCGCGCCGCGCGGCGGCGGGCGTGTTCACCGCCAACCGGGTGCAGGCCGCGCCGGTCCAGTGGTCCCGGCAGGTCCTGGCGGACGGATCGCTGGGCGCCGTCGTCCTCAACTCCGGCGGCGCCAACGCCTGCACGGGAGCGCGGGGTTACCAGGACACCTGCGACACCGCCGAGCGGGCCGCCGGGCGCCTCGGCCTGGACGCCGCCGACGTGGCGGTCTGCTCCACCGGCCTCATCGGGGTGCCGCTGCCCCTGGACCGGCTGCTGCCCGGCGTCGACGAGGCCGTGCTCCGGCTGTCGGTGTCCGGCGGCGAGGACGCGGCCGAGGCCGTCATGACCACCGACACCGTGCCCAAGACGGCCTCGGTCACCCGGGAGGGCTGGACGGTCGGCGGCATGGCCAAGGGTGCCGGGATGCTCGCCCCGGGCCTGGCGACCATGCTGGTCGTCCTCACCACCGACGCCGACGTGGAGTGCGGGGTGCTCGACCGGGCGCTGCGGGACGCCACCCGGGTCACCTTCGACCGGGTCGACTCCGACGGCTGCATGTCCACCAACGACACCGTGCTGCTGCTGGCCTCCGGCGCCTGTGGCACCACCCCTGAGTACGAGGCGTTCGCGGAGGCCGTGCGGAGCGTGTGCGCCGACCTGGCCGAGCAGCTCGTCGGCGACGCCGAGGGCGCGAGCAAGGAGATCCGCGTCGAGGTCGTGGGCGCCGCGAGCGAGGACGACGCCGTCGAGGCGGGCCGCGCCGTGGCCCGCAGCAACCTCCTCAAGTGCGCCGTGCACGGCGAGGACCCCAACTGGGGCCGTGTCCTGTCCGCCGTCGGCACCACCTCGGCCGCCTTCGACCCGGACCGGCTGAGCGTCGCCATCAACGGCGTGTGGGTCTGCAAGAACGGCGGCGTCGGCGAGGACCGGGCGCTGGTCGACATGACCGGCCGCGCGGTCCGCATCACCGTGGACCTCGCCGCCGGCGCGGACTCCGCCGTCATCCGGACCAACGACCTCACCGCCGACTACGTCCACGAGAACAGCGAGTACTCCTCATGAGCGCTTCCCCGCCTCCGCAGCCGGTGCACGCCCTCGTCGGGGCACTGCCGTTCAAGGCGCGCCACCGCGGCAAGACCGTCGTCATCAAGTTCGGCGGCAACGCCATGGTCGACAGCGACCTGAAGGCGGCTTTCGCGATGGACGTGCTGCACCTGCGGCACGCGGGCCTGCACCCGGTGGTGGTGCACGGCGGCGGGCCGCAGATCAGCGCGGAGCTGGAACGCCTGGGCCTGGAGTCCCGCTTCGAGAGCGGCCTGCGGGTCACCACCGACGAGACCATGGACGTCGTCCGTATGGTGCTCGCCGGGCGGGTGCAGCGGGAACTCGTCGGGCTGCTCAACGTGCACGGCTCGCACGCGGTCGGCCTGACCGGTGAGGACGCCCGTCTGATGACCGCCGTCAAGCGCTACGCGCACAAGGACGGCGCGCCCGTGGACATCGGCCGGGTCGGCGACGTCGCCCGGGTCGACATCGGGATCGTGCGCGACCTCGTCGACCGGGGCCGCATCCCCGTCATCTCCTCCATCGCACGGCCCGAGGACGACAAGGACGCCGCCGAGGGCGGGGTGTTCAACGTGAACGCCGACACCGCCGCCGCGGCCGTCGCCGCCGCGCTCGGCGCGGAGATGCTGTTGATCCTGACCGACGTCCAGGGGCTGTACCGCGACTGGCCGCACAGCGACGAGGTGATCCCCCGGCTCACCGCCGGCGAGCTGGCGGCACTGCTGCCGGGGCTGGCCTCCGGGATGATCCCCAAGATGGAGGGGTGCCTCCACGCCGTGAACAACGGGGTGCGCAGTGCCCGCATCGTCGACGGGCGGGTCCAGCACTCGCTGCTGCTGCCGTTGTTCTCCGACGAGAGCACCGGCACCGTGGTCGTGCCGGACGACGGCGCCGGGGCCGAGGGGGCGACGGCATGAGCGACGGCGTGGACACGGGTGCGGGCAACGCGGCACTGACCCGCCGCTGGCAGCACGTCATGATGGACAACTTCGGCACCCCGCGGCTGCCCCTGGTGCGGGGTCGCGGCACCCGCGTGTGGGACGCGGAGGGCAACGCGTACCTCGACTTCGTCGGCGGTATCGCCGTCAACGCCCTCGGCCACGCGCACCCCGACGTCGTCCGGGCCGTGTCCGAGCAGGTCGCGTCACTGGGGCACGTGTCGAACCTGTTCATCGCCGAACCGACCGTGCGGCTGGCCGAGCGGTTGCTGCGGCTGGCCGGGCGCCCGGGACGGGTCTACTTCTCCAACTCCGGCGCGGAGGCGGTCGAGGCGGCCTTCAAGATCGGCAGGCTCACCGGCCGCACCCACATGGTGGCGGCCGCCGGCGGCTTCCACGGCCGTACCCTGGGCGCCCTGGCCCTGACCGGCCAGCCCGCCAAGCAGCGCCCCTTCGAGCCCCTGCCGGGCGACGTCAGCCACGTGCCGTACGGGGACGTGGAGGCGCTGCGCGCCGCCGTCACCCCGCGCACCGCGCTGCTGGTGCTGGAGCCCCTCCAGGGGGAGAACGGCGTGGTGGTGCCCCCGCCCGGCTATCTGCGGGCCGCCCGCGAGATCACCGCGGCGACCGGCACGCTCCTGGTCCTGGACGAGATCCAGACCGGCGTGGGGCGCACCGGCCGCTGGTTCGCCGCGGAGGCGGAAGCCGTCGAGGCCGACGTGGTCACCCTCGCCAAGGGGCTGGGCGGCGGTCTGCCCATCGGTGCGACGCTCGCCTTCGGCGCGGCGGCCACGCTGCTCACGCCCGGCGCGCACGGCTCCACCTTCAGCGGCAACCCCGTGGTGTGCGCGGCGGCCCTCGCCGTTCTGGACACCATCGAGCGGACGGACCTCCTCGAGCATGTGGCCCGCACGGGGCGCAGGCTGCGGCGCGGCCTGCGGACGCCGGCCCACCCGCTGGTGCGGGAAGTACGGGGCGCCGGGCTGCTGCTGGGTGTGGTGCTCGACGGGGCGCACGCGGCGCGGGTGCAGCGGGCGGCCCAGGACCGGGGGCTGCTGGTGAACGCGGTGGCGCCGGACGTGGTCCGGCTCGCCCCGCCGCTGACCGTGTCCGACCGTGAGGCGGACATGTTCCTCGACGGTTTCCGGGCCGCCCTGTCCGAGACCTTCGGCGAGGTGCGGACGGCGGCCTGACCCGCCGCCCGGCCGCCGGGCGGCACGGCCGCACGCCCTCCGGGGAGCGGCTCCGTGCCACCCCCGGAGCGGTCGTGCGGCGTCCTCCGGAGCGGTCGTGTGCCGTCGCTGTAGCGGTCATGTGCTGCCCCTGAAGCAGACGTGTGCCGTCGCTGAAGCGGACGTGTGCCGTCGCCGGGGCGTTCCTGGCGCCGCCCTGGCCGCCGGCGCGTCGGCGGGCGCACACAGGTGCGCCGTACAGCCCTTCGAGCGCCGCTCCGACGCCGTTCCAGCCAGCTGTGCGAGTTTTCTCGCCAGTTGTATGCACCCTCTTCATGGAGGCACGATGGCGCGTCAGGCCGGACAGACCGCGGGGTCGCAAGGCGGCCCGGCAGCCGCTCTCCCTCAGCCCCCGCCCCGACCGCCGCGCGCCGCGGGGACCGCACCACGCCGGGGCCAGGTGCTGACCACCAAGGTGGGCCTCCAGATGCCGGCCGGGATGGCCTACGCGGAGTGGGAGCGCGCCGGACGCCAGCTCGCCGACGTCGTCGACTCGTCGTCCTGGTGGCTGGGCGACTGGCTCGTGTACGGCAAGGACCACTACACCGACCGCTACCAGCGCGGGATCCGCGCCGTCGGCCTCTCGTACCAGACGCTGCGCAACTACGCCTGGGTCTCCCGCCGTTTCGACCTGACCCGGCGCCGGCCCGCCCTGAGCTTCCAGCACCACGCCGAACTGGCCTCGATGCCGGTCGAGGAGCAGGAGGTCTGGCTGGACCGCGCCGAGGAGCGGCAGTGGACCACCAAGCAGTTACGCGGCGCGATCCGCGAAGCGCGCCGCGACGAACCGCGGCCGAGCACCCCCGCCGAGCCGAGCCGGCACCTGGAGGTCCCCGGCAGCCGCCTCCATTGGTGGCACAAGGCCGCGGAGCAGCAGGGCGTCGACTTCGAGCAGTGGGTGACGGCCACCCTGGACAGCGCCGCCGCGAGCGCCCTGGAGGAGCTCGGTGACGACGAGGCGCCTCCCGAGGGCCTCGCCGGGCGTCCCCGGCCGGTGGCCATCAGCGCCTGAACCCCCGGCCGCCACCCTCCGCGCGCGTCACGGCAGCCGGCTCATCAGCCCGGCCGTCTCGCGCTTGTGCACACACCCGCTCCGCCCGAACGACTCCCGCACCCGCTCGCGCACTTCGCCGGGCTGCTCCTGGCTGAGCTTGAACATGCCGTCGGCCCCGGTCACCGAGAGCCGGAAGGCCCCCACACCCGGCGCGATCTTGCGGAAGTAGTCGAGCGACTCGGTCATGTCCCAGCCGTCGCCGAACTGCCCCTCGAAGGCCCGCACGGTGGACTGCACCACGCCGAGCGTCTCCTCCATCGAGTCGATCCGCTCCACCACGCCCCGGACGTGCACCGCGGTGAAGTTCCACGTCGGGGCGGCCGGCGTCACCTCGTACACGGTGGGCGACACGTAGGAGTGCGGGCCGGTGAACGTCAGCAGCAGGACGCTGCCCGTCTCCAGGGAAGCCCAGTGCGGGTTCGCCCGGTTCATGTGCCCGAGCAGCGTCGCGCCGGGCAGCTCGCCGCTCCAGTCGCCGGAGGTCTCGGGGTCGAAGATGACCGGCAGATGGGTGGCGAAAGGACCCTCTTGAGGTTTTCCGTTGGTCACCGCGAGAGCCAGCGGATTATCACGGATCAGGTCCACCATCCAGGAACTGCTCGGTTCGCGGTAGAACTTGGGCACGAACATGCGCATTCACCTCTTCGACAGTTGACGCGACGCACGACGTCGGCTCGGGGCATGACTGACCGCACGACGGATCGCATGAATCCGGGCGCCCACGTCACGGGCCGCGCCACGCGGAGATTCGGATATTCGCGCCGAACGTAACTCCGTCCCGTCGACAGGACAACGCTTCCGGGCTCCAGAGAGACTCATGCGCCTCTCCATCGCCCCTCCTGTGCCATTCGAGTTGCCTTCGAGCGCCGCCCGAGGCAACACTGCTGACGGTCTCTCGGGCCACCGGCCGAGTTTTCCAGACGCAATCGGGAGAATTTCATGGGCATAACTGGCAGGCGCGACGAAGAGATCTACGACGTGGTCGGAATCGGGTTCGGCCCGTCCAACCTGTCACTCGCGATCGCCTTGGAGGAACACAGGGCGAGCGCCCCGCACCACCCGGTCAAGTCCCATTTCTTCGAGCGGCAGCCCAGCTTCGGCTGGCACCGGAACATGCTGCTGCCGTCGACGACCATGCAGATCTCCTTCCTGAAGGACCTGGCCACCTTCAGGAATCCGATGTCCCGGTTCAGCTTCATCTCGTTTCTGCACGCCTCGAACCGGCTGGTGCAGTTCGTGAACAACCAGGACTTCTTCCCGACCCGGCAGGAGTTCCACCAGTACCTGGAGTGGGCCGCCGCCGCCCTCGCCGACCGGGTCTCCTACGGCGCCGAGGTCACCTCGATCCGGCCCCGCGTCGAGGACGGGGCCCTCTCGCCCGGTCTCCTGGAGGTCGAGGTGCGCGCCGGCGACGGCACCACCAGCGTGGTCACCGCGCGCAACGTGGCCATCTCCACGGGCCTGGTGCCGCGCATGCCGGACGGCGTGACGGCCGACGAACGGGTGTGGCACAGCTCGGAGTTCCTCGGGAAGTTCCGCGCACAGGACCCGGACGGCCTCAAGAGCGTGGCGGTGGTCGGCGCCGGCCAGAGCGCGGCCGAGATCACCCGGTTCCTGCACGACGCGCTGCCGCACGCCCAGGTCCGCGCGATCGTCCCGTCGTACGGCTACTCCGTCGCCGACGACACTCCCTTCGCCAACCAGGTCTTCGACCCCGCCGCGGTCGACGACTACTACTTCGGCACCGAGCGGGGACGGGACGCGTTCTGGCGCTACCACCGCAACACCAACTACTCGGTGGTCGACGCGGACGTCATCCGCGACCTGTACCGGCGGGCCTACGACGAGGAGCTGCACGGCGAGCAGCGGCTGCACTTCCGCAACCTCACCCGGGTCGCCGAGGTCCGGCGCGCCGGGAGCGCGACGCGGGTGGTCCTGCGCTCGCTGCTCGACGACCGGGCGGAGGAACTCTCCGTCGACGCGCTGGTCTTCGCCACCGGCTACGACGGCCTGGACCCGGCCCGGCTGCTCGGCGACTTCGACCGGCACTTCCTGCGTGACGCGGCGGGCAGGCACCGGGTGGAGCGCGACTACCGCCTCGTTCCCGTCTCGGACCTGACCTGCGGGGTGTACCTCCAGGGCGGCACCGAGCACAGTCACGGCCTGTCGTCGTCCCTGCTGTCGAACATCGCGGTGCGCAGCGGGGAGATCGCCGACTCGATCGTGCTGCGGCGCACCGAGCGGGAGCTGGAGCGCGACCGCCCCGTGGAGGTGGCGCCCCCGGCCGCCTGAGGCGGCACACCGCGGGGCGGGACCCGCCACCGTGGTCGCGGCACCGAGGCCCGTCCCAGCCCCGCAGCGGCCGGCCCCGGCCCGTCGTGCGCAACTCCAGGACGACACTCGATACGAAGGTGAGGGCAGTGCCCGTGACCCACCAGCCCTGGGCTGCACCCGCGGCGGACGGCCGCCCTCACGGCGGGGCGCCGGCGGCCCCCGGCCGCGAGCTGTCCGCCGCGGCCCTCCGGGACGGGGACGAGGCCCGCGGGCTCGCCCGCCGTCTCGTCGGTTCCCTGTCCGCCGAGGCCCGGCTCGTCCTCCTGCGCGCCCTGGCCGAAGCCGGTGCGGCACACGTGGCGGACCGCACCGCTGGGCCCAGCGACCGCGGCGGTGCCGAGCCCCGGCCACCGCGGGGCACCCCGCCGGGGGGTCCGTGGAGCGGCCCGCAGGATGGTCCGTGGAGCGATCCCCCGGGTGGTCTCATCCGTCTTCGGTTCGCCGACGTGCGCGCGCTCGACCGGGCCGGTGCCGCCTTCGGTGCCGGATCAGGGCCGGGCCTGGGCGACGCGTGGAGCGACCCCGCGACACTCACTCTCCGGATGGCCGGGGACGCCGGTGTCGACAGCCTGCGTTCCGTGCTCGCGGTGCTCGACGCGGCGGCGGTCACGGCCGAGTCGCTCACCGTGCACAGCCGCGAACTCGACGACGTCGTCGACGCGTTCACCGCTCTGGTCTGAGTCAGGGGCGCGGCCGGTCCGCCGGTCGCGCCGGGCGGCGTAGACGGCGACGAAGGCGGCCAGTCCCCGCACGCCGCCGTCCGGTCCGAGCGCCGTGACCGGCACGGTCCGCCCGAGCGCCCGGGACAGCTCGCGGTGCGCCTCCAGCGCGGCGGCCACCAACTCGCCGGGGGCGCGGTCCGGGTCCCCGTGGGCCATCTCCAAAGCCTCGGCCCAGGCACGGGAGGCGATGTCGTCCTCGCCCGGGTGCGGTACCGGCTCGTGGTCCGGCATGGCTGCCTCCTCGGCGTACGGCTGCTCTCGGTACAGGTGCTTCCCTGGGGTCGTGCGGGGCGTACGGGGTCACGATGCGTGCCGTGGACGGTCGCCCCCAGCATGCCGGGGACCGGCCACGCAGCTCTGACACGGGCCTGACAGCGCCCTCGGCCCGCCCTCGCGGCGCGGCGACAGGAGGCGCCTCAGGCCAGGTCGTCCCGGATCACCCGGCGGTGCGCGGTGCACCAGGCGCCGTGGGTGCACACGAGGACGTCCTCCATGACGCACACGTACAGAACCCTGGGTCCGCCCCCGGCCGGTGTCACGTACGCGAGGGCGGAGCAGCGGGTGCGCAGCGATCCGTCCGCCTGGGGCCGTACGTCGAGCATGCCGACCCAGTGGTCGAGGCGGCCGCCGGCCCGCCGCTGCCGTGCGGCGCGGGCGCGCGCGTAGTGGGTGAGCTGGGCGTGGGCCGGCACGGGCCCGGGCAGGGACGGCAGTTCCAGGACGGCGTCCTCGGTGAAGGTGGCCGCCCAGCTTTCGGTGTCCGGCGCGTCCAGGATCCGCATCTGGTGCGCGTAGTAGCGCTGCGCCTGCGCGTACAGGGCCGCGAACTCCCGTCTCGTGAACGGGTGTTCCACGGTGCCCGCCAGGTCGGCGGTCATGGTCTCGGCCTCCGTTTCCGTCCGTGTCCCCGAGGTGACGGGGAACGCCGGGAAGGGTCAGGCGCGCCGGTCGGCGATGGACGGGAGGGCCGTCCTCACGGCGCCACCACGGCGGCGTCCGACGGAAGCGGCGCGAGGCCGGCGGCGGTGCCGGTGCCGCCGGTCGCGGTGATGCCGGCGAACAGGTCGTCCTCCGGCAGGTCGGCCGGGACCAGGGAACGCGCCAGCGTGTAGTCGTCGGTGGGCCACACCTCCTGCTGAACCGAGGTCGGCACGGCGAACCAGACGCCGTGGGGGTCGACCTGCGAGGCGTGGGCGAGCAGGGCCCGGTCGCGCAGCGGGAAGTACTCGGCGCACGGGACACGGGTCGTCAGGTGCGGCTGGTGGGCCGGCTCGCCGGGCGGGGGCGCGCAGGGCAGGGTGCTGCCGCGCCGCCGCATGGCCAGGTGCAGCGCCGTGCGGCGCGCCGGGTGCGAGCCGTGGCCGTAGTACAGCTTGAGGGGCTGCCAGGGCTGTCCGGTGCCCGGGTGCGCCGTGGGGTCGCCGGCCTCGGTGAAGGCCGCCGCCGTGACGCGGTGCGCCATGACGTGGTCGGGGTGCGGGTGGCCGCCCTCCTGGTCGTGGGTGGTGATGACGTGCGGGCGGAAGCGCCGGATCAGCCGCACCAGCCCCGCGGTCGCCGCCGTGAGGTCGGCGCGGGCGAAACAGCCCCCGGGCAGCGGTGCGCCGGGCCGGGCCGGGCCGGAGTCGGCGTGGCCCAGCCAGTGGTGCCGGACGCCGAGGATCCGCCGGGCCCGTTCCATCTCGCGGGCGCGCACCGCGCCCATGTCGACCGGACCGAGGTGGCGCGGGTACACGGGGTTGAGGATGCTCCCCCGCTCCCCTCCGGTACAGGTGACCACGAGTACGTCGGCGCCCTCGGCGGCGTATTTCGCCAGGGACGCCGCTCCTTTGCCGGATTCGTCGGCCGGGTGGGCGTGGACCGCCATCAGCCGGAGCCGTGTCACACCGGTCATAACGGCCTCCTTTCCTCGGATTGTGGCCGTTCCGCACGAGACTCTATGGACGGTCACTCGAGAAACGGTCGAGATCCGCCCCAGGGAAACGGGCCGGACGTCGGCGGTCCGCCAGGTCGGAAAAAGCTCGGGAAGCGGGCGACTCGGCCGGATCCCATGCATGGGACCTGGAATGCTCGAGCCGTTCTCCGGTCATACTCGGGCGGCATTCGAGAATGGCGCGGGGGAATGACGCGAAAAAGGGCCACGGCACCTCCGGTGAGGGGAGGTACCGCGGCCCTTCGGCTGCGTCGGGAGAGGTCAGCCGGACTTACGGCGGAAGCGTCGGGTGCTGTTGTTGGCACCTCCGCTTCCCTTGATCTTCAGGCGGCTTTCCAGGTGGGCGCGCTGGGATCGGGCGTTGTTGGCCTTGCGCTCAAGGGCCTGGCGGAACTTGAGCTTGGCCTCGCTCTCGGTGGCGTTCTGTTCCGGCTGTTCGGTCATGCGTACCTCCATGCGAGTTGTCGAGCGGATTCACTGTGACATTCGCGGCGGCACGGCGTCAGGGGTGTCCGGCGGGCGGCGAAGGAATTACGCCAGTCCCGCGCCGCCCCCTCGCCAACCCCTCGAATCAGGGTCCGGAAGCCGTCGGAACTCGACCGGTACTCAGGCGATCTCATGCCGCGCCGGTCCTACGCTCGGGATTTCCGTCAGTCGGTGCCATCTGGGAAGGAACGGCCATGGGCGAGACCAAGGACCGGATCGAAGAGCTCGTCCGTGAGTACCACCGGGAGCGCACGCCGGGGCCGTTCGTGCCCGGCGAGAGCGCCGTGCAGGTCTCCGGTGCGGTGCTCAGCGCCGAGGACCGGCTGGCGCTGGTGTCGGCCGCGCTGGACATGCGGATCGCCGCCGGGCCCTCCTCCCGCCGCTTCGAGCGGGACTTCGCCCGGTTCATCGGCACCCGCAAGGCCCACCTGACGAACTCCGGTTCGTCGGCGAACCTGCTGGCGCTCAGCTCGCTGACCTCACCGCAGCTGGAGGAGCAGCGTCTGCGGCCCGGCGACGAGGTCGTGACGGTGGCCGCCGGCTTCCCGACCACGGTCAGCCCGATCCTGCACAACGGGCTGGTCCCGGTCTTCGTGGACGTCGAGCTGGGCACGTACAACACCACGCCGGAGCGGATCGCCGCGGCCATCGGTCCCCGGACCCGGGCCATCATGATCGCGCACTCGCTCGGCAACCCCTTCCAGGTCGAGGAGGTCGCCCAACTGGCCGAGGACCGTAACCTGTTCTTCGTCGAGGACAACTGCGACGGGGTGGACTCCACCTACCGGGGCAGGCGCACCGGCTCCTTCGGCGACCTGTCGACGACGAGCTTCTACCCGGCGCACCACATCGCGATGGGCGAGGGCGGCTGTGTGCTGACCAGCAACCTGGCCCTGGCCCGGATCGTGGAGTCGTTCCGCGACTGGGGCCGGGACTGCTGGTGCGAGCCGGGCGAGGACAACCGGTGCATGAAGCGCTTCGACCAGCAGATGGGCAAGCTGCCGCACGGCTACGACCACAAGTACATCTTCTCCCACGTGGGGTACAACCTGAAGGCCACGGACCTCCAGGCGGCCCTGGGACTGAGCCAGTTGCAGCGGATCGACGAGTTCGGCGCCGCCCGCCGCCGCAACTGGCGGCACCTGCGGGAGGGTCTGGAGGGGCTGCCGGGTCTGCTGCTGCCGGAGGCCACCCCGGACAGCGACCCGAGCTGGTTCGGCTTCCTGATCACCGTCTCGCCCGAGGCGTCCTACAGCCGGGCCGCGCTGGTCGACTTCCTGGAGTCCCGCCGGATCCACACCCGGCGCTTCTTCGCGGGCAACCTCACCCGCCACCCCGCCTACGCCGACCGCCCGCACCGGATCGCCGAGCCGCTGGTCAACAGCGACCTGATCACCGACCAGACGTTCTGGATCGGGGTCTACCCGGGGCTGACGGAGGAGATGCTGGACTACGTGATCGCCTCCGTAAGGGAGTTCACCACCCGCGGCTGACACCGCGGTCGTCGGTGAGCCGTGGCCCGGACGTGCCGCACCCGCCGCGCCGTCGGCGCGGCGGGTGCGGAGAGCCGGTGTCAGACGGCGTACTCGGCTAGTTCGGCGGCCAACCGGGCCTCCACGTTGGCCTTGATGCGGGTGCCGTCCTCCTCGTGGGCCTCGGCGAGGACCTCGCCGGAGGAGTGGATGCGGGCGACCAGGTGGCCGGCCGTGTAGGGGACCAGGACCTCGATCTCGGTGTCGGGGTGCGGAAGTTCCTCCTCGACCCGGGCGCGCAGGGCGTCAATGCCGTCACCGGAGCGGGCCGAGACGGTGACCGCGCCGGGTTCGGCGGCCAGCAGGCGCTCCAGGGTCGCCGGGGCCGCGACGTCCGCCTTGTTGATCACGACAACCTCGGGCACGCCCGCGCCGCCCACCTCGCCGATGACGGCGCGGACCGCCTCGATCTGCGCCTCGGGGTCAGGGTGCGAACCGTCGACGACGTGCAGGATCAGGTCCGCCTCGGCGACCTCCTCCAGGGTGGAGCGGAAGGCGTCGACCAACTGGTGCGGCAGGTGCCGTACAAAACCGACGGTGTCGGCCAGGGTGTAGGCGCGGCCGGCGGGCGTCTCGGTGCGGCGCACGGTCGGGTCGAGGGTGGCGAACAGCGCGTTCTGCACGTGGGCGTCGGCGCCGGTGAGCCGGTTGAGCAGGGAGGACTTGCCGGCGTTGGTGTAGCCGGCGAGGGCGACCGAGGGGACCTTGTTGCGGCGCCGTTCCTGCCGCTTGAGGTCCCGGGAGGTCTTCATGTCCTCGATGTCCCGGCGCATCTTGGCCATCTTGTCGCGCAGCCGCCGCCGGTCCGTCTCGATCTTGGTCTCGCCGGGGCCGCGGGTGGCCATGCCGCCGCCCCCGCCGCCGCCCATCTGCCGGGACAGCGACGCGCCCCAGCCGCGCAGCCGGGGCAGCATGTACTGCATCTGCGCGAGGGCGACCTGCGCCTTGCCCTCGCGGGAGGTGGCGCGCTGGGCGAAGATGTCGAGGATCAGGGCGGTCCGGTCGACCACCTTCACCTTCACCACCTCCTCCAGCCGCACCAGTTGGGCCGGGCTCAGCTCGCCGTCGCACACGACGGTGTCGGCGCCGGTCTGCTCGACGAGGTCGCGCAGTTCGGCGGCCTTGCCGGAGCCGATGTAGGTGGCCGGGTCGGGCTTGTCCCTGCGCTGGACCACCCCGTCGAGGACGAGGGCTCCGGCGGTCTCGGCGAGGGCGGCCAGCTCGGCCAGGGAACTCTCGGCCTCGGCGACCGTGCCGGAGGTCCAGACGCCGGCCAGTACCACGCGTTCCAGGCGCACTTGGCGCTGCTCGACCTCGACGACGTCCCTGAGGTCGGTGGACAGGCCGGCCACGTGGCGCAGGCCGGTCTCCTCGGTGGCGTCGATGGCGTCGGCGGGGCCGATGACGGTTCGGGTCCGCGGCGTGTCGCTCGTGTGGTTCGTCAACGTGTTCCTTTCGGTTTCCCTCGGTCGGGAGCGGTGGGGGGTCGCGGCGTGCGGTCGGCCGGGGTCAGCCCGCGAGGCGGCCGGTGAGGCGTATGTCGGCCGATGAGGAGCCGACCTGGACCGTACGGGCACCGGGCGCGGGCTGCCAGGCGTCCCGGGCCGCGTCCCAGTAGCGCAGCGCGCGGGCGTCGACCGGAACGGTCACGCGTCTCTCCTGGCCCGGCGCGAGCGTCACCTTGGTGTATCCGGCCAGCTTCCTGACCGGTTGCGGTACGTCCGTCCGCGTGCCCGGGCCCAGGTAGACCTGGACGACCTCCTTGCCGGTGCGCTCACCGGTGTTGCGCACGGTGACCCGCACCACGGCGCCGGCGTCCGTGCGCTCGACGGCGAGGTCCCGGTAGCCGAAGGAGGTGTACGACAGTCCGTGACCGAACGCGAAGAGCGGCCGGACGCCCTGCTGGTCGTACCAGCGGTGGCCCACGTGCACGCCTTCGCTGTACTGCTGCTCGCCGTCGACGCCGGGGAAGCGCTCGGGGTGCCCGGCCATGGGGTGGGCGTCCTCGGCGGCGGGGAAGGTCTGGGTGAGCTTGCCGCCCGGGTTGGCGTCGCCGTACAGCAGGGCGGCGGTGGCCTGCGCGCCTTCCTGGCCGGGGTACCACATCTGGAGTACGGCGGCGGTGTCGTCGAGCCAGGGCATGAGCACCGAGGAACCGGTGTTGAGGACCACGACCGTGTTCGGGTTGGCCTCGGCGACGGCCGCGATGAGCCGGTCCTGGCCGTCGGGCAGGGAGAGCGAGGGCCGGTCGTAGCCCTCGGAGCCCTCGTCCTGGGCGAAGACGACCGCGGTCTCGGCGGCGGCCGCCGCGGCCACGGCACGGTCGAAGTCGGCGGCGGCCTGCTGGGGCGTGACCCAGGTCAGGTCGACCTCCAGCGGCCGGTCCGGCCACGCCCAGCCGCTCATGGTGACCCGGTGGGTGCCGCGGGTGAGCTTCATCGGGACGCTGGTGGTGTCGCTGAAGGAGTCGGCGGCGTAGACCGGGCTCTGGCCGTCGATCTGGAGGATCGCCATGCCGCCGTCGACCCGCACGCCGATGCGGTAGTCGCCGTCGGCGGGCACGGTCAGGGTGCCCTCGTAGAACTGGCGGTCGCCGCCCGCGTCGAGCTGCCTGCCGTTGGTGAAGGCGGGGCTGAGGCTGTCGGCGGTCAGGGGGCTGCCCAACCGGTCGATGCCGGGCTCGTAGGTGACGCTCGCGTCCGTGCCCGCGCGCTCGCGCAGCGCGTCGAGGGGCGCCGCGGCGGCGTCCGGGACGACGTGGGCGCTGCCCAGGCCGGAGACCTTGGGGTGCTTGGCGCTGTCGCCGATGACGGCGAGGTCGGCGCCGGCCGTGCCGGTCAGGGGCAGGGCGGGGCGGTCGCCGGTGGTGGTGTTGCGCAGCAGGACGGCGCCGTTCTCGGCGATCTTGCGTGCGGTGGCGCGTCCGGCTGCCGTGTCGCGCACGGGGCGGGCCGGGGCGGTGGTGGCGAGCAGCCCGAAACGTTCCATCCGGCCGACGATGCGGGTCACCGCGGTGTCGAGGGCGGTCTCGGGGACGGTGCCGTCCTGGACGGCGGCCTTCAGGGCGGCCCCGAAGTAGCGGGTGTCCGGGACGGGATCGGTGGGCTTGCCCATCTCGAGGCCGAGTTCCTGGTCGAGTCCCTTGGTGAGGTCGCTGGTGGCGTGGGTGGCCAGCCAGTCGGACATGACCCAGCCCTTGAAGTCCCACTGGTCGCGCAGCACGGAGCGCAGCAGGCCTTCGTTGCCGCAGGAGTGGGCGCCGTTGACCTGGTTGTAGGAGCACATGACGGCGGCGGCGCCGGCGTCGACGGCGGCCTGGAAGCCGGGCAGTTCGACCTCGTGCAGGGTCTGTTCGTCGATGGCCGCGTCGACGGTGAAGCGGTCGGTCTCCTGGTTGTTGCCGGCGAAGTGCTTGACCGTGGCCATCAGGCCCTGGCTCTGGATGCCCTCGATCTCGGCGGCGGCCGTGCGGGCGGTGACCAGCGGGTCCTCGCTGAAGGTCTCGAAGTTCCGTCCGCCGTGCGGCACCCGGATGGTGTTGACCATGGGAGCGAGCACCACGTCCTGCCCGAGTGCGCGGCCCTCGTGGCCCAGCACCTTGCCGTACTCCCGGGCGAGGCCGTCGTCGAAGGTGGCGGCGAGCGCGGTCGGGGTGGGCAGGGTGGTGGCGCGGACGCCGTTGAGGCGTATGCCCGTCGGGCCGTCGGAGACCTGGAGCGGGGGTATGCCGAGGCGGGGCACGCCGGGCAGGTGGCCGACGCCGCGGGCGAGCGGCCCGTTCTCGGGACCGGCGGTCCAGTGGACGAAGGACAGTTTCTCGTCCAGGGTCATCAGGGCGACCAGCGACTGGACGCGGTCGCTCCCCTCCTGCGCGGCGGGGGCGGGCGCCGGGGCCGCCGTGGCCGGGGTGAGCAGGCCGCTCGCGCACCCGAGGGCTACGGCGGCGGCCAGCAGCCGTGCGGGCCGGACGGGGCGGCGCCGGCCGGGCGTGCCGGAACGGGGGCGGGGGCGGGGCTCCCCTGGGCCGCGGCGGAAGAGCATGAGGTCTCCGTAGGTGTCGGTCGGCCCGACAGGGCCGGGTGTGGCTGATGGGGTGTCATGTCGCCCCGGCGACTCGGCTCGCGCTCCCCGCGGGAACGTAACCGCCCTGGTCCGGGCGGGCAATCGGCCGCGGGGGCCCCGGCGGGGGCGGCACGCGCACCACGAGGGCGGGCGGGCCGGGCGGGGGCGGTGGCCCGGGCACCGGATCCCGGACGCCGCCTGGGCCGATGGCCCGAGGAGCGGCGCGGCGCGGCATGCGCGGCGCTCACAGCCGGGGGCCGGCGCGGGGTCGGCCCTCCAGCGGACTGCGAGCGGTTCTCCGGTGGTTCTCCGGTCGCTCCCGAGGGGCGATGGGGCTCGCAGGCGCCTGGATCGTCGCCGTGGCGGGCTGGTGGTGCCGGTTCGGGGGCGGTCAGGGGCGGGTGCCGAGGAACAGGCCGCGGCCGGAGGGTCCGCCGGGGAGGAACTCGGTGCCGAGTCCGGCGCGTTCGAAGGCCAGCTCGTAGGCGGAGCGCGGGAACAGGGTGATGCGGTGGCTCTCCGAGAGGTGCTCGATGCCCCGTCCGGGTTCGGCGACGAGGTAGTGCACGTCGATGCGGGTGGCATCGTCCTCCAGCCGGGAGTGGGAGACCCGGGAGATGGTCTTGCCCTCGGCCTCCACGACGGCGGCGCCGACGTAACCGGGGGTGAACGTGTCCGGGAACCACCAGGGTTCGACCACGACGACACCGCCGGGTGCGGTGTGGGCGGCGAAGGAGGCCACGGCGGCGTCCAGTTCACTCTGGTCGGCCATGTGGCCGATGGAGCTGAACATGCAGGTGACGGCCGAGTACGTGGTGTCCAGGGCGAAGTCGCGCATGTCACCGTGGTGGACCGTGGTGCCCGGGTTGCGGTGCCGGGCCGCGGCGAGCATGTCCGGGGACAGCTCCAGCCCCTCGGCCCGCGTGAAGCGGCCCGTCAGGTGGGCCAGATGCAGGCCGGTGCCGCAGGCCACGTCCAGGAGGCTGTCGGCGCCGGGGACCCGGCCGGTGACCAGGTCGGCCAGATCGGCCGCCTCCCGGGCGTAGTCCTTGCCCTTGCCTTGGTGCACCAGGTCGTAGACCCGGGCGATGGCGCCCGTGTAGCCGTCGGCGGGACGGGCGTCGGTGGTGGTCACTGGGACTCTCCTCGGCGTCGGGGTGCGGTGCGGTGGCGGTCGCGGTGGGCCGCCGTGAGGTGTTCGAGCCGGGTCACGACGGCGGCCGGGGAGGGGTCGGCGAGGGCCTGCTCGCGCAGCCGCCGGGCCCCCGCGGCCAGCGCCGGGTCCTCGACGGCCCGGATGATCGCGGCACGCAGCGTGTCGGTGTCCAGCTTGTCCGGCGGCAGGTCGATGCCCGCGCCGGCCTCGGCGTGCAGCAGCGCCTTGAGCGGGGCGTCCCACAGGGCGCCGACGATGATCTGAGGCACGCCGTGCAGCGTGGCGGTGGAGTGGGTGCCGGCGCCGCCGTGGTGGACGATCGCCGCGCAACTGGGCAGCAGGGCGTCCAGGGGGACGAAGTCGACGACGCGGATGTTGGCGGGCAGCGCGTCGCGGTCGGCGAGCTGGGCGGCGTCGAGGGTGGCGACGATCTCGGCGTCCACGTCGCCCAGGGCGTGCAGCAGGTCCTCGAAGGGAACGGCGTCGCGGCCGAAGGTCTCGCGGGCGGAGACGCCGAGGGTGAGGCAGACCCGGGGGCGGTCGGGCGGTGTCCGCAGCCAGTCGGGGACGACGGACGGCCCGTTGTAGGGGACGTAGCGCATGGGCAGGACGTCACCGACGGCGGGCAGGCGCAGGCTCGCCGGGGCCGGGTCGACGGTCCAGTCGGCGGTCACGATGTTCTCGATCTCGGCGGCGTCGGGGGTGATGCCGTGGCGCTCCAGGGTCCAGGTCAGCCACTCCGCCATCGGATCCTCGCGCCGCTCCGCGGGCTGACGGCTCATCAGGTCGAGGAACTGGCCACGGGCGTTCAGGACGACGTCCGGCCCCCACAGGACCCGGGCGTGCGGGGTTCCGGTCACGTGCGCGGCGATGGCACCGGCGTAGGTGAAGGGCTCCCAGACGATCAGGTCGGGCCGCCAGGAACGGGCCACGTCCACCAGGTCGTCGATCGTGGTGTCGCCGTTGAGGGGCGCGAACGACATCGCGGTCATCATGGTCTGCTGACCGAGGGCGTGCTCCCAGCCGTAGGGCAGGTGGCGGGTCTCGGCGAAGTCCAGGCCCCGCTGGTAGGGGGTGGGGTCGCCGGCGATCTGTGTCATCAGCTCGGTGATGGAGTCCAGGTCGCCGACGGGCTGCGCGGTCAGGCCGGAGCCGTTGACGACCTCGGTGAGGGCGGGCTGGCTGGCCACCCGGACCTCGTGGCCGGCCGCGCGCAGCGCCCAGGCCAGGGGCACCAGCGGGTGGTAGTGGGTGTTGTGCGCGAAGCACGTGATCAGGACGCGCATGGCGTCGACTCCCTTTTGGCGACCGGGAAACGGGCGGGGGCGAGCAGGACGGGCGACCGCGGCCGGGTCACCGGCTCGCCGGCTTCCCGCAGGTGGGGCAGGGTCTCGGCCAGGGTGCGCAGCGCGGCGGTGGCCAGCACCGTGATCAGGGTCGCGGACAGCGCGAAGTGCAGGTCCGGGGCGAAGCCCAGGGGTGCGGCGCCGGCCGGTGCGGCGGGGTCGCGGTGGGCGGCGGCGACCAGGACGACGACCCGGCTCCCGGCGGGCAGTGGGGTGCCGGCCAGGGTCGTCGCGGTGCGGGTGATCCGGGTTTCCAGGCGGACCGGCGGGGCCGTGCGCAGGGTGTCCCGGACGGCGTCGGCGGCGAGCGCCGGGTCGGCGGTGAGGCGTTCCCAGGCACCGGGCCGGGCGCGCAGGCGCCGTACCGTCTCGACGAGGAGTACGGCGGTGGGCTCGGCGGCGCCGACGGCCAGCACGCCGGCGGCCCGTACGGCGTCCTCGCCGGCGTCGGACAGGTGCCGGGCGAGCAGCCCGGTGACGGCGGCCTCGGCGGCGCGGGTCGCGCGGGCGGTGGCGTACGGCTGGGGGCAGACCAGGCCGTCCAGGGCGTGCCGGCAGTCGGGCAGGACGCGGGCGAACTCCTCGTGGGCGGCGTCGGGCAGGCTGAGCTGCTCGGCGAGGACCGGCCCGACGAGCCGGCGGGCGAAGTCCTCGGCGAGGTCGAAGTACTCGCCGCAGCCCTCCAGGAGCCGCCGGGCGTAGGTGGCGGCGCGCTGCGCCACGCAGTCCTCCTCCTGCGCCCACAGCAGCGGGCCGCCGAACGCGGTCAGCGGGGCGAGGCGGGCGGCGGTGGCCCGGTCCAGGGCGAGCAGGTCGCTGCGGTAGGGCAGGTCGTCCCGGCCGACGGGGGTTCCGTCGGGGCCGGTGCCGTCGAAGGCCGGGTCGGTGAAGACCTGTTCGGCGACGGCCCGGTGGGCGGTGACCCAGGTGTCCAGCGGTGCGCTGCGGTGGAGCGGCCCCTGCGCGCGGACGCGCTCCTCGTGGACGGCGGGGTCGTCCCGTCCGGCGCGCAGGAGCAGCCCGTACGGGTCGTCCTCGATGCCCGCGAACCACTGGGCGGCACGGGTGAGCTGGTTGCGCCGCGCGACCCGGGCCTCCGCCAGGGCGACGTCCCGGGCCGCGGGCCCGGCGGGGGCGGGGGGCGCCGGTTCCGCGGAGGGCTCCGCGGGGGCGGGCGCTTCGGGGGTGGGCGGCTCGGCGGGCCGGTGTGCGCCCGGCGACGGTTGCGCCGGGATCGGCTCGGCGGACAGCGGCTTCGCCGGGACGGCCTCGGCGGGCAGCGGCTCTGCGGTCATGTGCGGCTCCTCATCGGTCACCGCCGGGCAGCGCCCCGGTCCAGGCGTCGACGGCGCGGGCCGTCTCCGGGGCGTGCTCGGTCATCATCGTGAAGTGGTTGCCGGGTATGTCGGCGGTGGTGTGGGCGCCGTCCCACACCGAGCGCCAGTCCCGGTCCGGGTCGGTCCAGGGGGCCATCGGCAGGCCGGCCCTGAGGTGCAGCACGGGGGCGCGGGTGGGCCGCGGCCGCCAGTCCTGGAGCAGTCGGTGGTAGGCGCCCATGGCGGTGAGCCGGGTGTCGTCGAGCGGCACGACCGCGCGGTCGCCGGCCCAGCGCAGCATGACGTCCCGCCAGACGCCCATCGCGCCGGGGTCGGCGGGGGTGTAGATGTCGGCGAGGACGAGGCCGGCCGGCCCGGTGCGCCCCTCGCTCTCCAGGTGGGCGGTGAGGGCGTGGGCCAGGTTGGCGCCGGCGGAGTGGCCGATCAGGACGTAGGGCCGGCCGGCGGTGTGCTCGGCGAGGCTGTCGGCGTGCGCCGCGCACAGCGCCGCCAGGGAGTCCGGCAGCGGCTCGCCGGACCGGAACCCCGGCTGAGGCAGGGCCAGTACGGTGCGCCGGTCGGCCAGCGCGGCGGCGAGGGCGGTGAACTCCGCGGGGCCGGACACGGCGGCGGTGCCGGCCAGCGCGATCAGCAGCGGGCCGTCCCCACGGCTGTTCCCGGGACTTTCCCCGGGTCCTTCCGCGAGTCGGACGGGGCGGGTCGGCCGCCGGGTGGCGGTGGTGAACGCCGGGCGCAGCGCGGCCACGGCCGACAGGGCGTCCACGGCATCGCCCACCCGGCCGTCGTCCAGCGCCGCGCGGTACAGGGCGACCAGGGTGCCGTCGGGAGCCGTGGCGGGCGGGGCGTCCGGTTCCCCGCGGCCGAGCAGATCCAGCAGGTGGGCGGAGAGCGCGTCGGGGGTGTCGTGCTCCAGGAGGGTCTCCGGCGCCAGTTCGGTGCCGGTGGCGCCGGCCAGGCGGCGCCGCAGGCGGGTGAGGGCGAGGGAGTCGAAACCACTGTGGGTGAACGGTGTGTCGGTGGCGACGTCGTCGGCTCCGTCGAGGCCCAGCACGGCGGCGGCCTCGGTGCACACCAGGGTGCGCACGGCGGCGGCGCGGGCGGCCGGGTCGAGGGCGGCCAGTGCGCGGGCGCGTTCGCGGGGCAGACCGCGCGGGGCGGTCTCCGGTGCCGTTCCGACCGGGACTTCGCCGTCCAGGCCGTCACCGTCCGGGGCGGGGGCGGGTGCCAGCTCCTCGATCAGGGGGCTGGACCGGTGGCCGGTGAACCCGGCGGCGAACCGGGGCCAGTCGGTGTCCGTGACGGTGACGGTCGTCTCGCCCGCGCCGACGGCCCGCAGCAGCTCGGTGAGCGCGTCCTCGGGATCCATCGGCCGTATCCCGCGACGGCGCAGATGGGCCGTGCCGGCGCCGTCGCCGAGGTCGCCCATGCCGCCGCCGCCCCACAGACCCCAGGCGACGGACGTGGCCGGCAGACCCCGCGCACGGCGCCGCTCGGCCAGCGCGTCCAGCGCCGCGTTCGCCGCACCGTATGCGCTCTGGCCGGCGCTCCCCCACACACCGGCGCCCGACGCGTACAGCACGAACGCGTCCAGTTCCAGCGACCGCGTCAACTCGTCCAGGTGCAGCGCGCCCGCCACCTTCCCCCCGTACACCTCGCGGACGAGGTCCGGTCCGGTCCCGGTGAGCGGGGCGACCTGCGGGACGCCCGCCGCGTGGAACACGGCGGTCAGCGGTGCGTCGGCGGGGACGGCGGCGAGCACCTCGGCGAGCGCGTCCCGGTCGGCGACGTCGCAGGCGGCGAAGGTCACCTTGGCGCCCAGGGCGAGGAGTTCCGCCTCCAGGGCGTCGGCGCCGGGGCTGCGACGGCCGCGGCGGCCCAGCAGCAGCAGGTGGCTCGCCCCCTCCCGGGCGAGGCGGCGGGCGAGCCGGCCGCCGAGCGCTCCGGTGCCGCCGGTGATCAGCACCGTGCCGTGTGCCCGGTACGGGGCGGCAGCGGGCCGGGGCGCGGGGGTGAGCCGGCGGCCGTGCAGGCCGTCGGCGCGTACGGCGACCTGGTCCTCGTCGCCCGCGAGGACGGTGGCGAGCCGGTCCCAGTCGGCGGGGCCGGGCTCCGGCGGCAGATCGGCCAGGCCGCCCCACCGGGCGGGCAGTTCGAGGGCGGCGGTACGGCCGAGGCCCCACAGGGCGGCGCCCGCGACACCGGGCGGTTCCCCGGGCGCGACGGCCACGGCCCCCCGGGTGACGCACCACAGGCGGGCGGGCACCGCACTGTCCGCCAGGGCCTGGGCGAGGGCCAGGGTGGCCCGCAGCGGGGCGGGGACCGGGTCGGCCGCCAGGGCGGTGCCGGACCACGCCGGGTGGTCCGGGGCCGGGTCGTCCTGGCCGAGCAGGGACAGCACCCCGTCGAGGGGGCCGGCGTCGGTGTGCGCCTCGCGCAGGGCGGCGGTGAGGGTGCGGCGGTCGGCGGTGGCGGGGTCGGCGGCGAGGCGGTGGACGGTGACGCCGCGCGCGGTGAGGGCCCGCGCCGCCGCGTCCCCGGCGGCGGACCCGGTGCGGGGCTCGACCAGGAGCCAGGTGCCGTCCGGTCCGGTCCGGCCGGCCGGGAGGGGACGCCAGGTGATCCGGTAACGGCGGGGTCCGCCGGCCCGGTCCGGGTTCCGCGGCGTGGGTTCGATCCAGTACCGGCGGTGCTGCCAGGCGTACACCGGCAGCGGCACCGCGGAGGCGGGAGGGTCCGGGAAGAGGCGCGCCCGCTCAAGGGAGGTACCGCGGGTGTGGGCGGTGGCGACGCCCCGCAGCAGCGTGGCCCGCTCGTCGCGGTCCCGGCGCAGCAGGGGCACCGTGCCCGGGTCCGCGCCGTCCGCACCGTCCGCGAGGGTTTCCTCGACCGCGCCGCACAGCACGGCGTCCGGCCCCAGCTCCACGAAGGTGGCGGCGCCGAGGTCCCGGGCGGTGCGGACGGCGTCGGCGAAGCGGACGGTGCCGCGCACGTGCCGGGCCCAGTAGGCGCCGGTGCGCAGGTCGTCGCCGGTGGCGCGGCGGCCGGTGAGGTCGGAGACGACGGGGATGCGGGGCGTCCGGTAGGTGAGCCGGTTCGCCAGCGCGCGGAACTCCTCCAGCATCGGCTCCATCAGCGGGGAGTGGAAGGCGTGGCTGACGGTCAGCGGCTTGGTGCGGTGGCCGAGGGCCCGCAGCGCGGCCCCGATCCGCTCCACGGAGGCGGCGGCGCCGGAGACGACCACGGAACGGGGCCCGTTGACGGCGGCCACGTCCACCGTCGGGTCCGCGTCCAGCAAGGCGCGCACCTCGTCCTCCGAGGCGCGTACGGAGAGCATCGCGCCGCCCGCGGGCAGGGCCCGCATCAGCCGGCCGCGGGCGGCGACCAGGGCGCAGGCGTCGTCGAGGTCCAGGACGCCCGCGGCGTGGGCGGCGGCGATGCCGCCCACGGAGTGCCCGAGGAGGACATCGGGGCGCACGCCCCAGTCCTCCAGGAGCCGGAAGAGGGCGGTCTCCAGGGCGAAGAGGGCGGCCTGCGCGTTCTGGGTGCGGTGCAGGGCCTGCTCGTCGTCGAGGAGCGCGGCCAGCGGCCGGTCCAGTCCGGGGTCGAGGCGGGCGGCCACGGCGTCGAACGCCTCGGCGAACACGGGGTGCGCGGCGTGCAGTGCGCGCCCCATGCCGAGCCGTTGGCTGCCCTGGCCGGTGAAGAGGAACGCGGTCTTCGCGTCGCGGCGGGAGACGCCGCGGACGAGGAAGGGGTGCTCTTCCCCGGCGGCGAGCGCGTCCAGCGCGGCGGCCAGCCGGTCCGGGGTGTCGCCGAGGAGCACGGCACGGTGCTCGAAGGCGGAGCGGGTGGCGGCGAGGGCGTACCCGAGGTCGCGCGGTCCGGTGCCGGTCGCGGCGGCGATGTGCTCGCGCAGCCTGGACGCCTGTGCCCGCAGGGCCTGGCCGGACCGCCCGGAGACGAACCACGGGACGAGGCCGGAGACGGCCGTGGACGCCGCGGCGGGCGCGGAGGGCCGCGTGGTGCCCGGCGGACCCGGGGGCGGGGCGGGGGGTTCCTCCAGGACGACGTGGGCGTTGGTGCCGCCGACGCCGAAGGCGGAGACGCCGGCACGGCGCGGACGGCCGTCGGCGGGGGGCCAGGGGACGGGCTCGGTCAGGAGGCGGACGCGGCCGGCGGACCAGTCCACGTGCGGGGTGGGCGTCTCGGCGTGCAGGGTCCGCGGCAGTCGGCCGTGACGCATCGCCTCGACCGTCTTGATGATGCCGCCGACCCCGGCCGCCGCCTGCGCGTGGCCGAAGTTCGACTTGAGCGAGCCGAGCCACAGCGGATGCCCGTCCGGCCGGCCGGCCCCGTAGACGTCGAGCAGTGCCTGGGCCTCGATGGGGTCGCCGAGCCGGGTGCCCGTGCCGTGCGCCTCGACGGCGTCGACGTCCCGGGGTTCCAGGCCCGCGTCGGCGAGCGCCCGGCGGATCACGCGCTGCTGGGAGGGGCCGTTGGGGGCGGTCAGCCCGTTGCTGGCGCCGTCCTGGTTGACGGCCGTGCCGCGGATGACGGCGTGGACGGTGCGTCCGGCGCGTACGGCGTCGGAGAGCCGTTCCAGCACCAGGACGCCGACGCCCTCGGCCCACCCGGTGCCGTCGGCGTCGGCCGAGAAGGCCTTGCAGCGGCCGTCGGCGGCCAGGCCCTTCTGCCGGGAGAACTCCACGAAGGCGGCGGCGTCCGGCATCACCGCCACTCCGCCCGCCAGCGCCAGCCCGCATTCGCCGCGCCGGAGGGCGGCGACGGCCAGGTGCACGGCGACGAGGGAGGAGGAGCAGGCCGTCTCGACGGTCATCGCCGGGCCCTCGAGGCCGAGGACGTAGCTGATGCGCCCGGACAGCACGGCGTCCGCGCTGCCGGTGAGCAGGTAACCCTCAGAACCGGCCGGGACGCGCCGGGGGTCCGTGGCGTACTCGCCGTGCGCGGCGCCGACGTACACGCCGGTGCCGGAGCCGCGCAGGGTGCGCGGGTCCAGCCCGGTGCGTTCCAGGGCCTCCCAACTGGTCTCCAGGAGCTGCCGCTGCTGGGGGTCCATGACGACCGCCTCGCGGGGCGAGATGCCGAAGAACGCGGCGTCGAAGTCGGCCACGCCGGAGAGGAACCCGCCCTCGGCGCAGTACGTGGTGCCCTCCGACTCGGGGTCGGGGTCGTACAGGGCGGCCACGTCCCAGCCGCGGTCCCGCGGGAACGGTCCGACGGCGTCCGTCCCGGAGTCGACCAGGCGCCACAGGGCCTGAGGCGAGTCCACCCCGCCCGGGTACCGGCAGGCCATGCCGACCACGGCGACCGGCTCGTGCGCTGCCTCGGTGAGTTCCCGGTTGCGCCGGCGGAGCCGCTCGGTCTCCTTCAGTGAGGTCCGCAGCGCCTCCATCAGCTTCTCGGAGGACATGGCCATCGGTGAGGGTCACCTCTCTCGGCGGGCGTGCGACGGCTCAGGCGGCGTCGCGCAACGCCAGTTCGATCAGTGCCTCGTCGTCCAGGGCGTCGATGTCGGCACCGCCGTCCGGCTCAGTGAATCGGGTGGCACCTGAGAATCGCTCGGGCGACGCCAGTGCCAGCAGGGTGTCCAGCAGTCCCGCCTCCCGCAGCACCGGCAGCGGGACGCCGGCGAGCGCGGCCCGGACGGCCGCCTCCTCCGGGTCGGCCGCCCCTGCCTGGTCCTCGTCCGGTGCGAGCAGTCCGACGAGGTACTCGGCCAGGGCGGACGCCGTCGGGTGGTCGAAGACCAGGGTCGGGGGCAGTTTGCGTCCGGTGGCCCGGCCGAGCCGCGCGGCGAACTCGCTCGCGGTCAGTGAACTGAACCCGAGGGCGCTGAACGCCTGGTCCGGGTCGACGTCCTCCGGTCCGCTGTGGCCGAGGACGGCCGCGACGCCGCCGCACACTTCGGCGAGCACGGTCTCGTACCGCTCGGCGGGGTCCACGTCGGCGAGGTGCGCGACCGGTCCGAGGGCGGCCGGCTCGCCGCCGTCGTCGTCCCGGCCCAGCGCCTCACGCACGCCGGGCAGCCGGCCGATGAGCGGGCTGGGCCGCAGGGCGCAGTACGAGCGGGCGAACAGCGGCCAGTCCAGGTCGGCCAGGGCGACGCAGACGTCGTCGCGGTCCAGGGCGTCGGCCAGGGCGCGGACGGCCATCGCCGGGTCCATGGTGCGCAGGCCGCGGCTGCCGAGGAACTCCTCGCCGGCGCCCTCGCCCATGCCGCCGCCGCCCCACAGCCCCCAGGCGACGGACGTGGCCGGCAGACCCTGCGCACGGCGCCGCTCGGCCAGCGCGTCCAGTGCCGCGTTGGCCGCACCGTAGGCGCTCTGGCCCCCGCTGCCCCACACGCCCGCGCCCGAGGCGTACAGCACGAACGCGTCCAGTTCCAGCGACCGCGTCAACTGGTCCAGGTGCAGCGCACCCGCGACCTTCCCCCCGTACACGTCCGCCAGGGAGTCGAGGCCGGTGTCGAGGAAGGCCTCGGAGTGCGGCACGCCGGCGGTGTGGAAGACGGCGGTGGGCGGGTGCTCCGCCAGCAGCGCGGCGAGCGCGTCCCGGTCGGCGACGTCGCAGGCGGCGACGGTCACCTCGGCGCCCAGCGCGCGCAGTTCGGCGGCGAGTTCCCCGGCGCCGGGGGCGTCGGGCCCGCGCCTGCCGGTGAGCACCAGGTGTCCGGCGCCGGCGGCGGCGAGCCAGCGGGCGACGTGCCCGCCGAGGGCCCCGGTGCCGCCGGTGACCAGGACGGTGTCACGCGGGGTGTAGGCGCGGCGGACGGGCGCGGTGGCGTCCGGGGCGAGCCGGCGGCCGTAGGTTCCGGACGCCCGTACGGCGATCTGGTCCTCGTCGTCCCGGCCGGCCAGCGCGGCGACGACCCGCTGCCAGGCGCGCGCGTCCGGTTCGGCGGGCAGGTCCACCAGGCCGCCCCACAACCGGGGGTGCTCCAGTGCGATGCCCCGCCCCAGCCCCCAGACCTGGGCGCCGGCGGGGGACGGCCGCTCTGCGGGTGAGACGGCGACGGCTCCCTGGGTGAGGGCCCACAGCGCGGCGGCGGTGCCGGAGTCGACGGCGGCCTGGGCGAGCGCGGTCGTCCCGCTCACCGCGAGCGGCAGCCCGTGGTCGCGCGGATGGGCCCGCTCATCGAGGCCGAGGAGGGAGAGGATGCCGGTGAGGTCACCGTGGGCCGCCAGCCGCTCGGCCAGCTCCGCCCGCCCGACGGACACCGGGTCCACCACCAGCCGCTCGACCGCCGCCCCCGCACCGCTCAGCACCGCCACGGCCTCGTCGGCCACCCCGGACCCCACACCCCCGGGAACCACCACCAGCCAACGCCCACCGAGCGAACCGGCAACATCCCCGGCCGACCCCAGCCCCTGCCACGTCACCCGGTAACGCCAGGCATCGGTGCCGGTGGCCCGGCCGGCGTCGGAACGGGTGCCGGGCTCCAGCCAGTAGTGCTGGTGCTGGAAGGGGTAGGTGGGCAGGTCGACGTGCCGGGCGCCGGTGCCGTCGAAGAGGGGCGCCCAGTCGACGGGCGTTCCGTGGACGAAGAGTTCGGCGGCCGAGGTGAGGAAGCGGGCCAGTCCGCCCTCGTCGCGGCGGAGCGATCCGACGGCCGTCACGTCGGCCGTCTCCTGCACGCCCATCGTGAGCACGGGGTGCGCGCTGGACTCCACGAAGGTACCGAAGCCCTTGGACGTGAGCAGCCGGACGGTCTCCTCGAAGCGGACGGTGTGACGCAGATTGCGGTACCAGTAGCGCGCATCCAGCGACGCGGTGTCCACGGGTGCCGCGTCCACCGTGGAATAGAAGGGGATACTTGCCTCAAGCGGGGTGATCGGGGCGAGGACCTCGAGAAGCTCCGCCTCTATGCGCTCGACGTGCGCGGAGTGCGAGGCGTAGTCCACGGGAACCTGACGGGCCCGGATCTTCTCGGCCCGGCAGGCCTCCACGAACTCCACGATCGCGTCCGCGTCCCCGGCGACGACCGTGCTGGAGGGGCCGTTCACCGCGGCCACATCCAACCGGCCTTCCCAGCCGGAGGCCAGGCGTGCCTCGACCTCCGCACGCGGCAGCGACACCGACGCCATACCGCCCAGACCGGCCAGCTCCCGGCCGATCACCTGCGCCCGCAGAGCCACCACACGCGCCGCGTCCTCCAACGACAGCGCACCACTGACCGCGGCAGCGGCTATCTCGCCCTGTGAATGCCCCACCACCGCGTCCGGCACCACACCCAACGACCGCCACAACTCCGCCAGCGACACCATCACCGCCCAGGTGACCGGCTGGATCACCTCCACCCGCTCCAACGCCGCACCGGAACGCAGCACTTCGACGGGATCGAAGTCCACGAACGGCGCCAACGCCCCCGCACACTCCGCCATACGCGCCGCGAACACCGGGGCGGTGTCCAGCAGTTCCCGGCCCATCCCCGCCCACTGCGTCCCCTGACCCGGGAACACCAGCACCGTCCGGCCAGGCGACGCCGACACCACCCCCTCCACCGTGACCTGGTCCAGCGTCACCGAGCGGTGCTCCAGGACGGAGCGTTCGGTGGCGAGGCTGTAGGCCACGTCCAGTGGACGCGGCGCACCGGCCGGCTCCAGCAGCTTGCGCACGCGCGCGGACTGGTCCTCCAGTGCGGCCCGGGACTTGGCGCTGACCACCAGCGGGACCACCGGCAGGTCACGCACCACGGCCGGCTCCCCGACCGCCTCGACGGCCGGCGCCTGCTCCAGGATCACGTGCGCGTTGGTCCCGCTCACCCCGAACGACGACACACCCGCCCGGCGGGGACGGCCGTCGGTGCTCTGGGGCCAGTCACGGCTCTCCGTCAGCAGTTCCACGCCGCCGGCTGACCAGTTGATCTCCGCGGAGGGCGTGTCGACGTGCAGGGTCTTCGGCAGGACACCGGCGCGCAGCGCCATCACCATCTTGATGACGCCCGCGACGCCGGCGGCGGCCTGGGTGTGGCCGATGTTGGACTTCAGCGAGCCCAGCCACAGGGGGCGTTCGGCGGCCCGGGCGCGGCCGTAGGTGTCCATGAGGGCGTGGGCCTCGATCGGGTCGCCCAGGCGGGTGCCCGTACCGTGCGCCTCCACGGCGTCGATGTCGGCGGCGGTGAGTCCGGCGTCGGTGAGGGCCTGGCGGATCACACGCTGCTGGGCGGCGCCGCTGGGAGCGGTGAGGCCGTTGCTGGCGCCGTCCTGGTTGACGGCGGAGCCCCGCAGGACCGCCAGGACGCGGTGGCCCCGGCGTACCGCGTCGGACAGTCGCTCCACGAGGAGCATGCCGGCGCCCTCGCCGGGACCGAAGCCGTCGGCGGCGTCGGCGAACGCCTTGCACCGGCCGTCGGCCGCGAGGCCCCGCTGCCGGGAGAACTGGACGAAGACGGCCGGGGTGGACATGACGGTGACGCCGCCCGCGAGGGCGAGGTCGCACTCCCCGGCGCGCAGGGCGCGGACGGCCTGGTGCAGGGCGACCAGGGAGGAGGAGCAGGCGGTGTCCACGGTCACCGACGGCCCTTCCAGGCCGAGGGTGTAGGAGATGCGGCCGGAGCTGAAGCTGACGACGCCTCCGGTGAGCAGGTCGCCCTCCAGTTGGGCCGAGGGCTCGCGGACGGTGGAGGTGTAGCCGCTGTCCCAGGCGCCGACGAACACGCCGGTGCGGGATCCGCGCAGGGAGCGCGGGTCGACGCCCGCGCGCTCCAGGGCTTCCCAGGAGGTTTCCAGCAGCAGCCGCTGCTGGGGGTCCATGGCCACCGCCTCGCGCGGTGAGATGCCGAAGAACGCCGCGTCGAAGGCGCCCGCGTCCGGCAGGAAACCGCCTTCGCGGCAGTAGGTGCGGCCGGCCGCGTCCGGGTCGGGGTCGTACAGGCCCGTGGTGTCCCAGTTGCGGTCGCCGGGCAGGGGGGAGACCGCGTCGGTGCCGGTGGACACCAGCTCCCACAGCGCCTGGGGTGAGGCGGCGCCGCCTGGCAGGCGGCAGGCCATGCCGACGATCGCGACGGGCTCGTGGGCCCGCGCCTCCAGGTCCCGCAGGCGTTCGCTGGTGCGGTGCAGTTCGGTGGTCGCCCGCTTCAGGTAGTCGCGGAGCTTGTCTTCGTTCGCCATGTCTGTCTGGTCACCCCGTCATGTGGTCGCGGCTCAGTACCGCTCGTCGATGAATGCGAAGATCTCGTCGTCGTCGGCGTCCTGGAGGGAGTCGGCCGTCGTTCCGTCCGCGGCGGGTGTGCCGCGGGTGCCGCCGATGCCGTTCCACAGTCCGGCCAGGGCCGTGAGGCGGCCGGCGATCTCCTGGTGTGTGGTGGTGTCGGGAGCGGTGCCGTCGGCGGCCTGTCCGGCGAGGGCGCCGAACAGGGCCTCCAGACGGTCGAGTTCCGTCATGACGGACGTGCCGTCGGCCTGGGCGGGCAGTGATGTCCCGGTCTCCTCGGGAGCCAGTGCGGCGCGCAGGTGCGCGGCGAGGGCGAGGGGCGTCGGGTGGTCGAAGACGAGGGTGGCCGGCAGGCGCAGGCCGGTGTCGGCGGCCACCCGGTTGCGCATCTCGACCGCGGTGAGGGAGTCGAAGCCGGTCTCCTTGAACGCCCGGTCGGCGGCGATGCCCTCGGGTCCGCCGTGGCCGAGGACGGCGGCGGCGTGGCCGCGGACGGTGTCGAGGAGGAGTTCCTCCTGTTCCTCGGCGGACAGTCCGGCCAGGCGGGCGGTGAGGGTGCCCGCGTCGGCGGTGCCCTCCTGCGCGGCGGGCCGGGAGGCCTCGGTGGTGCCGCCCTGGACGAGTGTGCTGAGGAAGGCGGGGACGGGCCCGGCGGCGCGGACGGCCGCGTGGTTGAGCCGGATGGGTACCTGGAGCGGGCTGTCGGCGGCCTGGGCGGCGTCGAACAGGGTCAGCCCCTCGGCGTCGGTGAGGGGCAGGATCCCGCCCCGGGCGAGCCGGCGGTGCATGCCGCTCTGGTCGAGGTGGCCGGCCATCCGGCTGTCGCCGGCCCACAGGCCCCAGGCGAGGGAGACGGCGGGCAGGCCCAGGGAACGCCGGTATCCGGCGAAGGCGTCGAGGAAGGCGTTGGCGGCGGCGTAGCCGCCCTGGCCCGGGCTGCCGAACAGCGCCGACGAGGACGAGTACATGACGAATCCGGTGAGGTCCAGGTCGCGGGTGAGGTCGTGCAGGTTGAGCACGGCGTCGACCTTCGGGTGCAGGACGGTGTCGAGGTCGTCGTGGGTCAGTGCGGGCACGGTGCCGTCGGCGAGGACGCCGGCGGTGTGCACGACGCCGGTCAGCGGCCGGTCGGCGGGGATGTCGGCGAGGAGCGCCGCGAGCTGCTCGCGGTCGCCGGCGTCGCAGGCCCGTACAGTGATCTCGGCGCCCAGTCCGGTCAGTTCGGCGGCGAGTTCCGTGGCGCCCGGCGCGTCGGGTCCCTGGCGGCCGGCGAGTACGAGGTGGCGTACGCCGTGTTCGGTGACCAGGTGGCGGGCCACGGCGCTGCCGAGGGTGCCGGTGCCGCCGGTGACCAGGACGGTGCCGTACGGTCCGAAGGACGGCGGCATGGTGAGGACGAGCTTGCCCGTGTGCCGGGCCTGGCTGAGCGTGCGGAAGGCCTCGCGGGCGCCGCGGATCTCGTACGTGGTCAGCGGCAGCGGGCTCAGGACGCCCCGGGCGAACAGGTCGAGCAGTTCGCGGAGCATCTCGCCGACGGTGTCGGGCCCGGCCTGGACGAGGTCGAACGCCTGGTAGGCGGTGCCCGGGTGGGTCCGGGCGAGGTGTTCGGGATCGCGTACGTCGGCCTTGCCCAGTTCCAGGAAGTGCCCGCCGCGCGGCAGCAGCCGCAGGGAGGCGTCGACGAAGTCGCCCGCGAGGGAGTTGAGGACGATGTCCACGCCCTTGCCGCCGGTCGCGGCGAGGAACGTGTCGGCGAACTCGGTGGTGCGGGAGTTGGCGATGGCGTGGTCGCTCAGGCCGAGGCGGCGCAGGGTGTCCCACTTGCCGGTGCTCGCGGTGGCGTACACGGTCAGGCCGAGGTGGCGGGCGAGCTGCAGGGCCGCCATGCCGACCCCGCCGGCGGCCGCGTGGATGAGCAGGGTCTGGCCGGGCCGGGCCGCGGCCAGACGGGTGAGGGCGTAGTGGGCGGTGAGGAACACGGCCGGTACGGAGGCCGCCTCGGCGTAGCTCCAGGTGTCGGGGACGGGGGCGACCATGCGGGCGTCGGCGACGGCGAAGGGGCCGAAGCCGCCGGTCCACATGCCGAGGACGCGGTCGCCGGGGGCCAGGTGGGTGACGCCGGGTCCGGTCTCGGTGACGATGCCCGCGCCCTCGGCGCCCATGACGGCGTCGCCCGGGTACATGCCGAGCGCGATGAGGGTGTCGCGGAAGTTGACGCCGGCGGCGCGTACGGCGATGCGCACCTGTCCGGGTTCGAGGGCGGCGAGGGTGTCGGGGGCGTCGGTCAGGCGCAGGCCCTCCAGGGTGCCGGTGCCGGTGGTGGCGAGCCGCCAGGCGGTGCTGTCGGCCGGGGGCAGCAGCAGGTCGCCGCGTGCGGTGGCGTCGGCGGCGCGGGCGAGCCGTGGGACGCGGACGGTGCTGCCGCGGACGGCGGCCTGGGATTCGCCGCAGGCGAGGGCGGCGGCCAGGGTGGTGCCCTTGAGGGTGTCGGGGTGGTCGACGTCGAGGACGTCGAGGAGGGCGAAGCGGCCGGGTTCCTCGGACTGGGCGGAGCGGATCAGGCCCCACACGGTGGCCGCGACCGGGTCGCCGACCTGTTCGTCGGCGGCGGTTGCCACCGCTCCGCGGGTGATCAGGGCGAGGGTGGTGCCGGCGAGCCGGTCTCCGGCCGCCAGCCAGCTCTGGGCCAGGTCCAGGGCCCGGTGGGCGGTGGCGTGGGCGGCCGCGGCGTCGGGGCAGGGGTGCTGCGGGAAGGAGATGGCCACGGTGTCGGGGGCGGGCCCGGTCCCCGTGGCGGCGAGCAGCGCGGCCAGGTCGGGATACCAGTCGCCGTCATGGCCGGCGGCCTCCAGCGCGGCGAGCACCTTGGCGTGGTCCTCGCCGACGACCGCGAGGCGGCGCACGGGCGGCGCGGCGGGGACGGGCAGCGTCGGCCAGTCCACCTCGTACAGGGAGCCGTGGTGTCCGGCCCGGCCGGCCGACGCGGCGGCCAGTTGGGCGTCGGAGACGGTGCGGACCAGCAGTTCCTCGATGTCCAGGACGGGCCGTCCGCTGTCGTCGGTGGCGTGCAGGGAGACGGCCTCCTCTCCGGCGGGGCGGATCGTGACGCGCAGGCGGGCGGCGCCCTCGGTGTGCAGGGTCACGCCGCGCACGGCGAACGGCATGCGGGTGAGCCCGTCCTCGGGGAAGAACCGGCCCAGGCTCATGGCCTGCAGGGCGGCGTCGAGGAGGGCGGGGTGCAGTCCGTAGCCGGTGCCGGTGGCCTGTTCGGGCAGGTGCACGTCGGCGTGCACGGTGTCGCCGTCCGTCCAGCCCGCGCGGTAGCCGCGGAAGGCCGGCCCGTAGTCGTAACCGCGGTCGGCGAACTCCGCGTAGAAGGCGGCGGGTTCGGTGTGCCGTGCGGGGGCCGCGGCGGTCGGCGGCCAGGGGGCCGGCGCGGGGGCCGGCGGTGCGGCGGCGGGCGCGGGGGCGACGACGGCTTCGGCGTGCCGGGTCCAGGGGGTGCCGGGGGCGGCGCCGGACTCGCGGGAGTGGACGGTGAGGGTGCGCCGTCCGTCCTCGTCGGCGGCGGCGACCAGGAGCCGCAGTTCCAGGGCGCCGGTGTCGGGCAGCGCGACGGGTGCCTGGAGGATCAGTTCGTCGGTGCGGGCGCAGCCGGACTGCCGTCCGGCCCAGCCGGCGAGGTCCATGAGGGCCGCGCCGGGCAGCAGGGCGGTGCCCAGCAGGGCGTGGTCGGCCAGCCAGGGCTGGGTGTCGGCGCCCAGGCGCGCGGTGTAGACGACGGAGCCCGACTCGGGCAGTTCCACGCCGGTGCCGAGCAGCGGGTGGGCCGCTTCGCGCAGGCCTACGGCGGACAGGTCGCCGCGCCGGGCCGGGGCGCTGTACCAGTACCGCTCCCGCTGGAAGGGGTAGGTGGGCAGTTCGACGCGGCGGGAGCCGGTGCCGAAGAGGGCGTCGGCGTCGATCTCGACGCCGCTGACGTGGGCGGTGCCGAGGGCCGCGGCGAACCAGCGGGCGCCGCCTTTCTCGCGGCGCAGGGTGCCGAGGACGGAGGCGCGGGCGCCGCAGTCCGCGACCGTCTCCTGGAGGGAGGCGGCCAGCATGGGGTGCGGGCTGGGCTCCAGGAACACCTCGTGGCCGTCGGCGACGAGGGCGCGGGTGGCGGCCTCGAACTCCACCGGGTCGCGCATGTTGCGGTACCAGTAGCCGCTGTCCAGTGCGGCGGTGTCCAGCAGACCGCCGGTGACGGTGGAGTAGAACGGGATGTCGCCGCTGCGGGGCGCGACGGGGGCGAGGACCTCCAGGAGGTGGTCCTTGAGGGCGTCGACCTGCGCGGAGTGCCCAGCGGTGTCGACGCCGGGGATGGGCCGGGCGTGGACGCCGTCGGCGGCGAGTTCGTCGAGGAGTTCCTTCAGCGCCCCGGGTTCGCCGGCGACGGCGGCGGTGTGGGGGCTGTTGACGGCGGCCACGGAGAGCCGGTCGCCGAAGCGGGCGAGGCGGGCCCGGAGGTCCCCTGCGGACAGGGACGCGGCGATCATGCCGCCCTGCCCGGCCAGGGTCAGCCAGGCCTGGCTGCGCAGGGCCACGATGCGGGCGGCGTCGTCGAGGGAGAGGCCGCCGGCGACGTACGCGGCGGCGATCTCGCCCTGGGAGTGGCCGACGACGGCCGAGGGGTGCACGCCCAGGGAGCGCCAGGTGGCGGCCAGCGACACCATCATGGTGAACAGCACCGGCTGGACCACGTCGACGCGGGCCGTGGAGGGGGCGCCGGGCACCTGCCGCAGGACGTCCAGCACGGACCAGTCGAGGTGGGCGCGCAGCGCCTCGTCGCACTCCCGCACACTCGCGCGGAAGGCGGCGGAGCGTTCCAGCAGTCCTTCGGCCATCGCCGCCCACTGGGAGCCCTGCCCGGGGAAGACGAACACGATCCGGTCGCCGGGCCCGGCGGTGCCGCGCAGCACGACGGGGTGCGGGCGGTCCTGGGCGAGGCAGTTGAGGGCGTCGAGGAGTTCCTCGCGGCTCTCGCCGATGACGGCGGCCCGGTGCTCGAAGCGGGAGCGCGCGGTCATCAGGGTGTAGCCGGCGTCGGCGGGGTGGGTGTCGGGGTGTTCGATCAGTCCGGCGCGCAGCCGGGCCGCCTGGGCGCGCAGCGCGGATTCGTTGCGGGCGGAGAACAGCAGCGGGACGGTGACCTCCGACCACCAGTCGGTGTCGTCGTCCCGGCCGGGGCCGGCGGCGTCGGGCCGCGGCTCGGGACGGGGGGCCTCTTCGAGGACGACGTGGGCGTTGGTGCCGCTGATGCCGAAGGCGGAGACGCCGGCGCGGCGCGGGGTGTCCCGCTCGGGCCAGGCCACGTCGTCGGTGAGCAGGGACACGGCGCCCGCGGTCCAGTCGACGCGGGGGGTGGGCTCGTCGACGTGCAGGGTGCGCGGCAGTACGCCGCCGCGCAGGGCGAGCACCATCTTGATGACGCCGGCGACGCCGGCGGCGGCCTGGGTGTGGCCGAGGTTGGACTTCACCGATCCGAGCCACAGCGGGTCGCCGGCGGGGCGCTCGGCGCCGTAGGTGGCCAGGAGCGCCTGCGCTTCGATGGGGTCACCGAGTTCGGTGCCGGTGCCGTGCGCCTCCACGGCGTCGACGTCCGACGGTCGCAGGCCCGCGTCGGCGAGGGCCTGGCGGATGACCCGGATCTGGGAGGGGCCGCTGGGGGCGGTCAGGCCGTTGCTGGCGCCGTCCTGGTTGACGGCGGAGCCGCGGATGACGGCGAGCACGGGGTGGTTGTTGCGTACGGCGTCGGAGAGCCGCTCCACGAGCAGGGTGCCGGCGCCTTCGCCGAGGGCGACGCCGTCGGCTCCGGCGGCGAAGGCCCGGGAGCGGCCGGTGGGTGACATGACGCGCTGGCGGGAGAACTCGACCAGCATCTCCGGTGTGGACATGACGGTGGCGCCGCCGACGAGGGCCATGCCGCATTCGCCGCGGCGCAGCGACTGCACGGCCAGGTGCAGGGCGACCAGGGACGCCGAGCAGGCGGTGTCCACGGTGACGGCGGGGCCTTCCAGCCCGAAGACGTAGGAGAGGCGGCCGGACATGACGCTGGCGGAGTTGCCGGTGCCGAGGTAGCCGTCGAAGTCCTCGTCGCCGTTCTGGAGGAGCGGCATGTAGTGCTGGCCGTTGGTGCCGATGAAGACGCCGGTGCGGCTGCCGCGCAGGTGGGCGGGGTCGAGTCCGGCACGTTCCAACGCCTCCCAGGACGTTTCCAGCAGCAGCCGCTGCTGGGGGTCCATGGCGAGGGCCTCGCGGGGCGAGATGCCGAAGAACTCCGGGTCGAAGTCGGGTGCCTCGGGCAGGAAGCCGCCCTCGCGGACGTAGGTGCGGCCCTTGGCCTCCGGGTCGGGGTCGTAGAGGCCGTCGAGGTCCCAGCCGCGGTTGGTGGGGAAGGGGGTGACGGCGTCGCCGCCGTCGAGGACGAGCCGCCACAGCTCTCCGGGGGTGCTGACGCCGCCGGGGAAGCGGCAGGCCATGCCGACGATGGCGATGGGCTCGCCGGCGCGGTCGGCGGGCGCGAGGGCGAAGGGCGCGTCGGCGGACCGGTCGGTGCCCGTGCCGGTGGCCAGCTCCTTCAGGTGGCGGGCGACCGCGGCGGGGTTCGGGTGGTCGAAGACGAGGGAGGCGGCGAGGTGCAGGCCGGTGGCCTCGCGCAGCCTGTTGCGCAGTTCGACGGCGGTGACGGAGTTGAAACCGAGGGCGCGGAAGGCCCGGTCGGGGGCGATGCCGTCGGCGTCGGTGTGTCCGAGGGCCGCGGCGACGTGGGTGCGCACCAGCCGCAGCAGTTCCCGTTCCTGCTCCTGGTCGGACTTGCCGCGCAGGACGGCCGCGAGTCCGGTGGCCCCGTCCTCGCGGTCGGTGGCGGCCCGTTCCTCGTGGCGCGCCCGCCGTACCTCGGGCAGTTCGTCGAGGAGGGCGCAGGGCCGGGCGGCGGTGTAGGCGGGTTCGAAGCGGCTCCAGTCGACGTCCGCGACCGCGATGCCGGTCTCGTCGCGGCCGAGGACGGCGTCGAGGGCGTCCAGGGCCCGCTCGGGGGCGAGCAGGGACAGGCCGGTGCGTGCGAGGTGTCCGGCCAGGACGCCGGAGGTGTTCCGCCAGGGGGTCCAGGCCACCGAGGTGGCGGCCAGGCCCACGGCCCGGCGGGTCTGTGCGAACGCGTCCAGGTACGCGGTTCCGGCCGCGTAGCCGCCCTGGCCGGCGCCGCCCCAGACGCCCGCGACGGAGGAGAACACGACGAACGCGTCCAGTTCGCTGCCGGCGAGGAGTCCGTCCACACGGGTGGGCAGGTCCGTCTTGGCGGCGACGGCGGCGGCGAAGCCCTCCATCGTGGTCGCGGTGAGCGTGGTCGGCGGCGCGGCGGGCGGGGCGACGTAGACGGCGGACGGGGTGTGCCGGGTGAGGAGTTCACCGAGGGCGCGGTCGTCGGTCAGGTCGCAGGGCGTGACGGTGGCGCGGTCGGCGAGGTCGTCGAGGTCGTCCGCGACGGCGCCGGTGAGTCCGGCGAGGACGACGTGCGCGGTGCCGGAGGCGAGCAGGCGGCGGGCCAGTGGCTCGGCGACGCCCGCGATGTCGCCGACGACGAGCGCGGTGCCGTGCGTGGGCCGCGTACCGCCGTCCGGGGCGAGCGGGGCGTGGACGATGCGGCGGCCGAAGATGCCGGAGCCGCGGACGGCCACCTGGTCGTCGGTGCCGGGTGCGGACAGCAGGACGGCGAGCTGCTGCCAGGAGCGGGCGTCGGCCGCTCCGCCGGCGGGCAGGTCGGCCAGTCCGCCCCACAGGGTGGGCAGTTCGAGGGCGGCGACTCGGCCCAGGCCCCAGACCTGAGCCTGGGCGGGGGACGGCACCTCGCTGGCGGTCACCGTCACGGCGCCTTCGGTGACGGCCCAGAGCCGCGCCCCGGTGCCCGCGTCGGCGGTGGCCTGGGCGAGGGTGAGGGTGGCGGCGAGCCCGAGCGGTACGGCCGGGTGGTCGGGGTGCTCGCCCTCGGCGAGGGAGAGCAGGGACAGGATGCCGGTCAGTGGTTCGGCACCGGGACGGTCGGCCGTCTCGGCGAGCCGGGCGCGCAGCAGGGACCGGTCGGTGGCGGCCGGGCTGACGGCGAGCGACTCCACGACCGCTCCGCGGGCGGCCAGGTGCTGCCGGGCGGCGTCGGCGGCGGCCTCCCCGGCGGGCCCTTCGGGCAGTACGAGCAGCCAGCGCCCGGACATCCGCGTGGCGCCCTCGTCGACGCCGAGGGCCTTCCACTGGACGCGGTAGGTGAGCGAGTCGTTCTCCGGCGTGCCGGATTCCAGCCAGTAGTGCTGGTGCTGGAAGGGGTAGGTGGGCAGGTCGACGTGCCGGGCGCCGGTGCCGTCGAAGAGGGCGGCCCAGTCGACGGGCGTTCCGTGGACGAAGAGTTCGGCGGCCGAGGTGAGGAAGCGGGTCAGTCCGCCCTCGTCGCGGCGGAGCGATCCGACGGCCGTCACGTCGGCCGTCTCCTGCACGCCCATCGTGAGCACGGGGTGCGCGCTGGACTCCACGAAGGTGCCGAAGCCCTTGGACGTGAGCAGCCGGACGGTCTCCTCGAAGCGGACGGTGTGGCGCAGATTGCGGTACCAGTAGCCCGCGTCGAGGGTCGTGGTGTCCGCCGGGGCGGCATCGACGGTCGAGTAGAACGGGATACGCGCCCGGCGCGGGGTGATCGGGGCGAGGACCTCGAGAAGCTCGGCCTCTATGCGCTCGACGTGTGCGGAGTGCGAGGCGTAGTCCACGGGAACCTGACGGGCCCGGATCTTCTCGGCCCGGCAGGCGGCGACGAACTCCACGATCGCGTCCGCGTCTCCGGCGACGACGGTGCTGGAGGGGCCGTTGACCGCCGCGATGTCGAGGCGGCCCGTCCAGCCGGAGGCCAGGCGCGCTTCCACCTCCGCACGCGGCAGCGACACCGACGCCATACCGCCCAGACCGGCCAGCTCCCGGCCGATCACCTGCGCCCGCAGAGCGACGACACGCGCCGCGTCCTCCAACGACAGCGCACCACTGACCGCGGCAGCGGCTATCTCGCCCTGTGAATGCCCCACCACCGCGTCCGGCACCACACCCAACGACCGCCACAACCCGGCCAGCGACACCATCACCGCCCAGGTGACCGGCTGGATCACCTCCACCCGCTCCAACGCCGCACCCGAACGCAGCACCTCGACGGGATCGAAGTCCACGAACGGCGCCAACGCCTCCGCACACTCCGCCATACGAGCCGCGAACACCGGGGCGGTGTCCAGCAACTCCCGGCCCATCCCCGCCCACTGCGTCCCCTGACCGGGGAACATCAGCACCGTCCGTCCGGGGGACTCCGGGACCACGCCTTCCACCGTGACCTGGTCCAGCGTCACCGAGCGGTGCTCGAGGGCGGAGCGTCCGGTGGCGAGGCTGTAGGCCACGTCGACCGGGCGTGGGGAGAGGTCCTCCTGGTCCAGGAGGGCGCGCACGCGTGCCTGCTGTTCCCGGAGGGCTTCCCGGGACTTGGCGCTGACCACCAGCGGGACCACCGGCAGGTCACGCACCACGGCCGGCTCCCCGACCGCCTCGACGGCCGGCGCCTGCTCCAGGATCACGTGCGCGTTGGTCCCGCTCACACCGAACGACGACACACCCGCCCGACGCGCACGACCCACCTCCGGCCACACACGCTGCTCCGTCAGCAACTCCACCGCACCCGCCGACCAGTCCACCCGCGACGACGGCCCATCCACATGCAGAGTCTTCGGCAGCACACCCCGCTCAAGAGCCATCACCATCTTGATGACCCCACCCACACCGGCAGCAGCCTGCGCATGCCCGATGTTCGACTTCAACGACCCCAGCCACAAAGGCCGCTCGGCATCCCGCCCCTGCCCGTACGTCGCCAGCAACGCCTGCGCCTCGATCGGATCACCCAGCCGCGTCCCCGTACCGTGCGCCTCCACCACATCCACATCAGCCGCCGACAGACCCGCCGACTCCAACGCCGCCCTGATCACCCGCTGCTGCGACGGACCGCTCGGAGCCGTCAGCCCGTTGGACGCACCGTCCTGGTTCACCGCCGAACCCCGCACCACCGCCAGCACCCGGTGACCCAGCCGACGCGCGTCCGACAACCGCTCCACGAGCAGCATCCCGACACCCTCACCCCAGCCCGTACCATCCGCACCCTCCGCGAACGCACGGCACCGCCCGTCCACCGACAACCCCCGCTGCTGCGAGAACTCGACGAAGGTGTTCGGGGTGGACATGACGGTGACGCCGCCCGCGAGGGCGAGATCGCACTCCCCGGCGCGCAGGGCCTGCGCGGCCAGGTGCAGGGTGACGAGGGAGGACGAGCAGGCGGTGTCCACGGTCACCGCGGGGCCCTCCAGGCCCAGGGCGTAGGAGATCCGGCCGGAGACGACGCTGCCGGAGGTGCCGGTGCCGCCGTAGCCGCCGGTGTCGTCCGTGGCGGCGGTGCGGTCGGTGCCGTAGTCGTGGTACATGGCGCCGACGAAGACGCCGGTCCGTGACCCGCGCAGACCCTCCGCCGGGACACCCGCCCGCTCCAACGCCTCCCACGACGTCTCCAGCAGCAACCGCTGCTGCGGATCCATCGCCACCGCCTCACGCGGCGAAATACCGAAGAACCCCGCGTCGAACTCCCCCGCCCCGTGCAGAAACCCACCCTCACGCACATACGTACGCCCAGGCCGGCCCGGCTCCGGATCGAACAACCCCTCCACGTCCCAGCCACGGTCCACCGGGAAACCCGACACCGCGTCCGCCCCCGACACCACCAGATCCCACAAACCCTCCGGCGACCCCACCCCACCCGGGAACCGGCACGCCATCCCCACGATCGCGATGGGTTCGGTGCCGCGTTCCTCGGCCTGGCGGAGCTTCTCCCGGGTCTCGTGCAGTTCGGCCATGGCACGGCGCAGGTAGTCGCGGAGCCGGACCTCGTTGCCGGCGGCGTCCTTGTGAGTTTCGTTGGCGGACACAGCTCTCCCCTGAAGGTGTGGTTGCCGAGGCGTCAGACGGCGCGGAAACCGCTGTCGAGCAGCTCGAACAGTTCGTCGTCGGAGGCGGATCGGAGTAGTTCGGTGACGTCGCCGGTGGCTTCGGCGGCGTCGGTGGACGGTTCGGTGCCCGCGGGTGCGGTGGCGTCGCCGCCCTCGTCGAGCCGGGTGAGCAGCCGGCGGAGCTGTTCGGTGACCGTCTGCCGGGCTCGGTCGTCGAGGGTGTCGGACCGGTCCACGGCCTGCGTCAGCTCTCCGAGCAGGGCGAGGACCGCGCTGTCGGCGCCGGGCAGGGCGCCGTCGATGTGGGCGGCCAGTGCCTGGGGGGTCGGGTGGTCGAAGACGAGGGTCGGGGTCAGGCGCAGACCGGTCTCGGCGGTGAGCCGGTTGCGCAGTTCCACGGCGGTCAGGGAGTCGAAGCCGGCGTCCTTGAAGCTGCGGCCGGCCGGGATGCCGTCCGTGCCGGTGTGGCCGAGGACGGCGGCGACCTCGGCCCGGACCAGTTCCAGGACAAGCGCGGCGCGTTCGGCGCGCGGCAGGCCGGCGACGCGGTCGGCGAGGGAGGGACCGGCCGGCGCGGCAGCCGGGAGCGCGGCCGTTCGGGCGGCGGGACGGTGCGGGACGCCGGTGGTGAGGCCGCGCAGCACGGCGGGTACGTCGGTGCCGGCGCGGGCCGGGTCGAAGCGCAGCGGCAGCAGGACGGGTGCCTCGGTGTCCAGTGCGGCGTCGAACAGGGTGAGGCCCTCGGCCTGGGTGAGCGGTACGAGTCCGGTGCGGCGCAGGCGGACGGCGTCGGCGCCGTCGAGGGCGGCGGCCATACCGTCTCCCGCCCACGGTCCCCAGGCCAGCGAGAGGGCGGGCAGGCCCTGGGCGCGTCGCCAGGAGGCGAAGGCGTCGAGGTGGGCGTTGGCGGCGGCGTAGCCCGCCTGTCCGGCGCTGCCGAGGAGGCCGGCCGCGGAGGAGAAGAGCACGAACGCGTCGAGGTGCAGGTCCCGGGTGAGGTCGTGGAGGGTCAGCGCGGCGTCGGTCTTGGGCCGCAGGACGGCGTCGACGCGGTCGGGGGTCTGGGCGGTCAGCACGCCGTCGTCCAGGACGCCCGCGGTGTGCACGACGGCGGTGAGCGGGTGGGCGGTGGGCAGGTGGGCGAGCAGGGCGGCGAGGCGGTCGCGGTCGGCGGCGTCGCCGGCGGCCACGGTGACCTCGGCGCCCGACGCGGTGAGGTCGGCGGCGAGTTCGCGGGCGCCGGGTGTGCCGGGGCCGCGGCGGCTGACGAGCAGCAGGTGGCGCACGCCGTGGGTGGTGACCAGGTGCCGGGCGACGGCGGCGCCGAGGCCGCTGGTGCCGCCGGTGACGAGGACGGTGCCGTCGGGGTCGAAGCGGGTGCCGTTCCCGGTGGAGCGGGCGCGGGCGGTGGCCGGGGTGTGGGCGGTTCCGGCGCGCAGGGCCAGTTGCGCGTCCGGTCCGGCGGCGGCGAGGGCGGCGGGCAGGGCCCGGTGGGAGGCCTCGGTCGTGTCGGTGTCCACCAGGGCGAAGCGGCCGGGGTGTTCGGTCTGGGCGGTGCGCAGCAGGCCCCAGGCGGCGGCGCCCGCGGGGTCGGTGACGGGGCCGGCCGCGTCGGTGGCGCCCTCGGTGAGGACGGTGAGGCGGGCCGGAGGGAGGTGTTCGGCGGCCAGCCACCGGTGGACGAGGTCGAGGGCGAGGTGCGCGGCGCGGTGCGGGTCGCCGGTCGCGGGCAGGGCGGCCAGGACGTGCGGCGGGGCGGCTCCGTCGGCCGGGACGCCGTGCGGGTCGTCGGCCGTGTGGACGGTGGCGCCGGTGGCGGTGAGGGCCTCGGCGAGGCCGGGGGTGGGGGCGCCGAGCAGGTACCAGGTGCCGGGATCCGGTGCCTGAGGTCCGGCGGCCAGGGGGGTCCAGGTGGGCCGCAGCAGTGGCGGCGTGGCGGTGCCGGCCGCGGCGATGACGTGGTCGGCGGCGATCTCTCGCAGGGCGAGGCCGCGGGCTGTGAGGACGGGGCGGCCGGTGAGGTCGGCGGCGGTGACGGCGACCGAGTCGGTGCCCTCCGGGGTGATGCGGACGCGCAGTGCGTCGGCGCCCCGGGCGTGCAGGCCGGCGCCGGTCCAGGCGAAGGGGACGAGGCCGTGGGCGTCGGGCCGGGTGGCGGTCACGGCGTGCAGCGCGGCGTCCAGCAGGGCGGGGTGCAGCAGGTAGCGGGGCGCTTCCGCGGCCTCGGCGGCGGGCAGGGCGGCCTCCGCGTACACGGTGTCGCCGAGCCGCCAGGCGGCCGTCAGTCCCTGGAAGGCGGGGCCGTAGCCGACGCCGGCGGCGGTGAAGCGGGCGTGCTCGTCGTCGAGCGGCACGGGCTCCGCGCCGGGCGGTGGCCAGGTCCCGGCCAGGTCGGTGACCGGCGTGTCCTCGGGCGCCCCGGCGGGTTCCGTGCGGCCGGTGGCGTGCGCGGTCCATGCGGCGCCGAGGTCGAGGGGCGCCGAGTGCACGGTCACGGGGCGGGAGCCGTCGGCTTCCTCGGCGCCGACGCGTACCCGCAGCCGTACGGCGGTGTCGTCGGGCAGGACGAGGGGCCGGCCGAAGGTGAGTTCCGCGATCGCGTGGCCGTCGCCGGCGGCGGCGAGGGCGAGTTCGAGCAGGGCGGTGCCGGGGACGACGGTCCGGCCGGCGAGGGTGTGGTCGGCCAGCCAGGGGTGGGTGCGGGTGGAGAGGGTGGCCGTCCACACGCCGCCCTGGCCGTCGGGGAGTTCCACGGCGGCGGCGAGCAGCGGGTGCCCGGCGTCGTCGAGTCCGGCGGTGGCCAGCGGCGCGGCGGGGGCGGGGGCGTCCAGCCAGTAGCGGGTGCGTTCGAAGGGGTACGTGGGCAGTGCCGCGGAGAGTTCGGCGGCGGGGCCGGGGTCCGGCTCGGCGGCCGGCCGTACGGGCAGGCCGTGGGTGTGGAGGGTGGCGATCGCCCGGTCGAGGACGGCTCCTTCGGAGTGGCCGCGGCGCAGCACGGGCACGGTGAGCACGTCCGGCCCCGCGGGGGTGCGGCCGTCGGTGCCGGTGGCGGTGGCGTCGTCGGTGTCGAGGATCGTGCGGGTGACGGCGGTGAGGACGGCGTCGGGGCCGAGTTCCACGAAGGTGTCGGTGCCGGTGGCCCGCAGGGCGCGCAGCCCGTCGAGGAACCGTACGGGCCGGCGGGCGTGGCGGACCCAGTGGTCCGGGTCGCACAGGGTGGCGTCGTCCGCGAGGGCTCCGGTCAGGTTCGACACGACGGGGATCGTGGGCGGGCGGAGTTCCAGACCGCGGACGACGGTCTCGAACCGGGGCAGCATGGCGTCCATGTGCGGGGAGTGGAAGGCGTGCGAGACCTTGAGGTGCTTGACGGACCGTCCGAGTCCCTTGAAGTGCTCGGTGAGTCCCGTGACGGCCGCGGTGTCCCCGGCGACGACCACCGCGGCGGGCCCGTTGACGGCGGCGAGGTCCAGCTCGTGGGCGCGGTCGGCCAGCAGGGGCAGCACCTCCTCGGGCGTGGCCTGGAGGGCGGCCATCGCGCCGCCCTCGGGGAGTTCGCCCATGAGACGGCCGCGGGCGGCGACCAGCGTCGCGGCGTCCTCCAGCGACAGGACACCGGCAACGTACGCGGCGGTGATCTCGCCGACGGAGTGGCCGGTGACGGCGTCCGGGACCAGGCCCCGCGCGGTGACCAGGGCGTACAGGGCGGCTCCGAGGGCGAACAGGGCGGGCTGGGTGTACTCGGTGCGGTCCAGCAGCGCGGCGTCGGCCGAGCCGGGGCCGGCGAACATCACCTCACGCAGCGGACGCTCCAGGTGGGGTGCGAAGGCCGCGTCGATCTCGTCGAGGGCGCGGGCGAACTCGGGGTGCCGAGCGTGCAGTTCACGGCCCGTGCCGGGGCGCTGGCTGCCCTGGCCGGTGAAGAGGAACGCGGTGCGGCGCCCGGCGGTGGCGTGCCCGGTGACCAGGCCGGGGGCGGCGCGGCCGGCGGCGAGGGCGGTGAGTCCCTCGGTCAGCTCGTCGAGTCCGGTGCCGAGCACGACGGCCCGCTCAGGGAAGGCGGTGCGCCGGTGGGCCAGCACCCCGGCCAGCAGACCGGGATCGGTGTCGGAGCCGGCGGCGTCCAGGTGGGCCAGCAGGCGGCGCGCCTGCGTCCGCAGGGCGGGCCCGGAACGCGCGGACAGCGCCCAGGCGGCGCCGGCGGGCGCGGAAGCCGGTCCGGCGGGTGCCTTCGAGGGGGCGGGCCCCTCCGAGGCGGTGGGGGAGGCCGCGGGTTCCGGTGACTGCTCCAGGATCAGGTGGGCGTTGGTGCCGCTCGCGCCGAAGGCGGAGACGGCGGCACGGCGCGGTTCGCCGGGGCGGTCCGGCCAGGCGGTGTTCTCGTGCAGCAGACGCACCGCGCCGCCCGCCCAGTCGACGCGGGAGGAGGGCACGTCCGCGTGCAGGGTCCGGGGCAGCAGTCCGTGCCGCAGGGCCAGGACCGTCTTGACGACACCGGCGACGCCGGCGGCGGCCTGGGCGTGGCCGATGTTGGACTTCAGCGAGCCGAGCCACAGCGGCCGCCCGGCGGTGCGGGCCTGCCCGTAGGTGGCGAGGAGGGCCTCCGCCTCGACGGGGTCGCCCAGGCTGGTGCCGGTGCCGTGGGCCTCCACGGCGTCGACCTGGTCGGCGGTGAGCCGGGCGTCGCGCAGCGCGGCCCGGATGACGGCCTGCTGGGCGGGCCCGTTGGGCGCGGTCAGGCCGTTTCCGGCGCCGTCCTGGCCGACGGCCGAGCCGCGGAGGACGGCGAGGACGGTGCGGCCCTCACGCCGTGCGTCGCTCAGCCGCTGCAGCAGCAGCAGACCCGCGCCCTCGGCGAACGCGGTGCCGTCGGCCGCGTCGGAGAACGCCTTGCACCGGCCGTCGGCGGCGAGTCCGCGCTGCCGGGAGAAGTCGATGAACATCGTCGGCGTGGCCAGTACGGTCACCCCGCCCGCGAGCGCCAGGTCGCACTCCCCGGCGCGCAGCGCCTGGGCGGCGAGGTGCACGGCGACCAGCGAGGAGGAGCAGGCGGTGTCGACGGTGACGGCGGGGCCGCGCAGCCCGAAGGTGTACGACACCCTGCCGGAGGCGACGCTGCCCGCGCTGCCGTTGACGAGGTAGCCCTCCAGGCCCTCGGGCAGCCGGCCGCCCGGCGTGTGCGGGAGACGGGCGCCGTAGTCGTCGTACATGACGCCCGCGTACACCCCCGTACGGCTGCCGTGGACGGCGTCGCGGGTGAGTCCGGCGCGTTCGAAGGCTTCCCAGGCGGTCTCCAGAAGCAGTCGCTGCTGGGGGTCCATGGCGAGGGCCTCGCGGGGCGAGATGCCGAAGAACTCCGGGTCGAAGTCGGCGCAGTCGTGCAGGAAGCCGCCTTCGCGGGCGTAGCTGGTGCCGTGGGCGTCCGGGTCGGCGTCGTAGAGGGCCGCCAGGTCCCAGCCGCGGTCCTCGGGCAGCCCGGACACCGCGTCGGTGCCGGTCTCCAGGAGCCGCCACAGGGCTTCGGGGGTGTCGGCGCCGCCGGGCAGCCTGCAGCTCATCGAGACGATGGCGACGGGCTCGCGGGCGGCTTCCGCCGCCTCCTGCGCGGTCTTCAGCCGGTCGCGGGTGGCGACGAGTTCGGCGGTGACCCGCTTGAGGTAGTCGCGCACCTTGGCCGTGCTGTCGGGGCTGTCGGGGCTGTCGGGGCGTGCCGTCGTCACAACTGCTCCTCGATGAAGGCGAAAAGTTCCTCGTCGTCGACGCCTGCCAGGTCCCGGGGTGCGGTCACGAGCGGGTCAGGACCGGCACCGCCCGCTGGGCCGCCCGCGTCGGGGCCGCCGAGGGCGGTCACGAGCACGGCCAGGCGGCGGTGCAGGGTCTCCCGGCGGATGTCGTCGTCCGCGAGCGCGGCGACGGCCGCCTCCAGCGTCTCCAGTCCGGCGAGGGCGGTCTCCCCCGCCTGGCGGGCGCCGCCGGTGACGGCGGCCAGCTCGGCGCCGATGTGCGCGGCGATCGCGTGGGCCGTGGGCTGGTCGAAGACCACGGCGGCGGCCAGCCGCAGCCCGGTCGCCGCGTTGAGGCGGTTGCGCAGCTCCACCGCGGTGAGGGAGTCGAAGCCGATGTCCCGGAAGGTACGGCCGGGGTCGACCGCGTCGGCTCCGCCGAGGCCGAGGACGGCGGCGACCTCGGTCCTGACCAGGGTGAGCAGCTCCCGTTCCCGGGCTGACGCGTCGAGACCGGCGAGGCGCTCGGCGATGTCCTGCCGGGCTCCGGCCGGCCGCGCCGCCGCGCCGCCGGGCGCCGGGGTGCGGGGGGCCGGGGCGGCCGCCGGGACGAGTCCGCGCAGCAGGGCGGGCACCTGGGCCCCGGGCCCGCGCAGCGCGTGGGTGTCCAGCTTCGCGGGCACGAGCAGCGACGGGCCGCCGGGCCGGGCCAGGGCCCGGTCGAAGAACGCCAGCCCCTGTGCGTTGCTCATGGGCGCGATGCCGGAGCGGCGCAGGCGCCGCAGGTCCGTGTCGGAGAGGTGGCCGGTCATACCGCTGGCCTCCCCCCACAGCCCCCAGGCCAGGGCGGTCGCGGGCAGGCCGGTGGCACGGCGGTGGGCGGCGAGCGCGTCCAGGAAGGTGTTCGCCGCGGCGTAGTTGGCCTGCCCGGGGCGGCCGAGGAGTCCGGCGGCGCCCGAGAAGAGCACGAACGCCGCCAGCGGCAGGTCCGCGGTCAGTTCGTGCAGGTGCAGGGCCGCGTCCGTCTTGGGCCGCAGGACGGTGTCCAGCCGCTCGGCGTCGAGCGCGGTGACCGGGGCGTCGTCGAGCACTCCGGCCGCGTGGACGACGGCGGTCAGCGGGTGGCCGGGGTCGACGTCCTCGAGCAGGGCCCGCACCGCGGCGCGGTCGCCGGTGTCGCAGGCGGCGATCCGGACGTGCGCCCCGAGGTCCGTCAGGTCCCGTTCCAGTTCACCAGCCCCGTCGGCTGCGGACCCGCTGCGGCTGACGAGGAGCAGACGGCGGACACCGTGGGCGGTGACCAGGTGCCGGGCGATCAGGGCACCGAGGGTGCCGGTCGCCCCGGTGACCAGGACGGTGCCCTCGGGGTCGAGGGCCGGGCCCGCGGTGACGGCCGGGGCGTCGGTGGTCGCGGCGGGGGCGGCGTCCTCGTGGCGGACGAGTCCGGGGACGCGTATCTCACCGTTCCGCAGGGCAAGTTGCTCCTCGCCCGTGCCGAGCGCGGCGGCCAGTGCGGCCGCCGAGGCGTCCGTGCCGTCGGTGTCGACGAGCACGAACCGGCCGGGGTGCTCGGTCTGCGCGGAGCGTACGAGCCCCCACAGCCCGGCGCCCGCCAGGCCCGGCAGTTCCTCGTCGGGCGCGGCGGCCACCGCGTGCCCGGTCAGCACGACGAGCCGGGCCCGCTCCGTGACCGCGTCACCGTCCCCGTTCCCGTCCTCCTCCCGGCTCAGCCAGTCCTGGAGCAGGGCCAGCCCGCGCGCGGTCCACTCGCGCACCTGCTCGGGAGTGGCCGGCCCGGGCGGGAAGGCGGCGACGACGGCGTCGGGCTGCGGGGAGGCGCCGGAGGCCACGGCGTCCCGCAGGGCGTCCAGGCCGGCGTGGACCTCCATCTCGGCACCCGAGGAACGAGCGTGCACACCGAGGGCGCCGGGGCTCGGGTCGGAGCCGATCAGGCCGGGGGTGATCAGTGCTAGCCGCCGCACGGGCCACGCCGACCCGACGGTGCCCTGCCAGCGGACCCGGTACAACGGCAGCCGGTCGGCGGAGGCACCGAGCAGGGCCCCCAGCCTGGCCCGCTCCACCGGGCGCATGACCAGGGCCGCGAGATCCAGTACCGGAGCACCGGTGAGGTCGACGGCGGTCAGGGAGACCTCACCGTCGCCCGTCCTGGCGATCCGCACCCGCAGGGCGTCCGCGCCCGGAGCGTGCAGGGTGATGCCCTGCCAGGCGAAGGGCAGCAGCAGCGCGCCGTCCGGTACGTCGAGCAGTCCGCCCGCGAGCCAGGGCTGGAGGGCGGCGTCGAGTAGTGCGGGGTGCACGCCGTAGCGGACGGCGTCGGTCCGCACCCGGGCGGGCAGCCGGATCTCCGCGAAGACCTCGCCCTCGCGGCACCACAGCGCCTCGACGCCGGAGAACACCTCCCCGTAGTCGTACCCCAGGTCCGCGAACCGCGCGTACACGTCCTCCGCGGCCACCCGCTCGGTGCCGGCCGGCGGCCAGGCCGCGCCCGCCCAGTCGACGGTCGCGGGTGTGGGGGCGTCCGCGCCGAGGACGCCTGCGGCGTGTCGGGTCCAGGCGGTCTCGGAGCCGTCGGCGGCCTCGGTACGGGAGTGGACGGTCATGCGCCGCCGACCGGTCTCGTCGGCGGCCCTCACCCGTACCTGCACCTGCGTCGCGGTCCGCTCGGAGAGCGTGAGCGGCGCCTCCAGTCCCAGTTCCTCCACGCTGCCGCACCCGGTGGCCGCGGCGGCGCGCAGGGCGAGTTCGACGAACGCCGTACCGGGCAGCAGGCTCCGCCCGAGAACGGCGTGATCCGAGATCCACGGGTGATCGGCGAGGGAGAGGCGTCCGGCGAGCACCACCTCACCGCTCTCGGCCAGCGGCAGGGCACCCCCGAGCAGCGGATGCGTCTCCCACCGCATGCCGAACCTGGCGGCGGCGACGTCCCCCGTACCCGCGGGCGAGGTCGGGGCCCAGTAGTGCCGGCGTTGGAAGGGGTAGGTGGGCAGGTCGACGTGCCGGGCGCCGGTGCCGTCGAAGAGGGCGGCCCAGTCGACGGGCGTTCCGTGGACGAAGAGTTCGGCGGCCGAGGTGAGGAAGCGGACCAGTCCGCCCTCGTCACGGCGCAGCGATCCGACGGCCGTCACGTCGGCCGTCTCCTGCACGCCCATCGTGAGCACAGGGTGCGCGCTGGACTCCACGAACGTCCCGAAGCCGTCGCCGATCAGGAGGCGGACGGTCTCCTCGAAGCGGACGGTGTGACGCAGATTGCGGTACCAGTAGCCCGCATCCAGCGACGCGGTGTCCACAGGGGTCGCGTCCACCGTGGAATAGAAGGGGATACGCGCCTCAAGCGGGGTGATCGGAGCCAGCACCTCGAGAAGCTCCGCTTCGATCCGCTCGACGTGCGCGGAGTGCGAGGCGTAGTCCACCGGAACCTGACGGGCCCGGATCTCCTCGGCCCGGCAGGCCTCCACGAACTCCACGACCGCATCCGCGTCCCCCGCGACGACCGTGCTGGAAGGGCCGTTGACCGCCGCGATGTCGAGGCGGCCCGTCCAGCCGGAGGCCAGGCGCGCTTCCACCTCCGCACGCGGCAACGACACCGACGCCATACCGCCCAGACCGGCCAGCTCCCGGCCGATCACCTGCGCCCGCAGAGCCACCACGCGCGCCGCGTCCTCCAACGACAGCGCACCACTGACCGCGGCAGCGGCTATCTCGCCCTGTGAATGCCCCACCACCGCATCCGGCACCACACCCAACGACCGCCACAACTCCGCCAGCGACACCATCACCGCCCAGGTGACCGGCTGGATCACCTCCACCCGCTCCAACGCCCCACCCGAACGCAGCACCTCCACCGGATCGAAGTCCACGAACGGCGCCAACGCCCCCGCACACTCCGCCAAACGAGCCGCGAACACCGGAGAAGCCTCCAGCAACTCCCGCCCCATCCCCGCCCACTGCGTCCCCTGACCCGGGAACACCAGCACCGTCCGGCCCGGCGACGCCGACACCACCCCCTCCACCGTGACGTCCCCGACCCGGACCTGCCGGTGCTCGAACACCGACCGCCCGGAGGCGAGCGTGTAGCCGACGTCGAGGAGACGGGCGCCGGCGCCGGTGTGCTCCAGGGCGGCGTCCAGCCGCTCCGCCTGCTCGCGCAGCGCCTCGGCCGTACGGCCCGTGAGGACCAGCGGGACGACGGGCACGTCGCGGGTCGTCGGCTCCTCGGCCGGCACGACGGCGGGGGCCTGCTCCAGGATCACGTGCGCGTTGGTCCCGCTCACCCCGAAGGCGGACACGCCCGCCCGGCGCGGACGGTCGACGCCGGGCCACGGCCGGGTCTCGGTCAGCAACTCCACCGCACCCGCCGACCAGTCCACCCGCGAGGAGGGCCGGTCCACGTGCAGGGTCTTCGGCAGGACGCCCCGCTGAAGGGCCATGACCATCTTGATGATCCCGCCCACACCTGCGGCGGCCTGCGGATGCCCGATGTTGGACTTCAGCGAGCCGAGCCACAGGGGCTGTCCGGTGTCCCGCCGCTGTCCGTAGGTCGCCAGCAGCGCCTGCGCCTCGATGGGGTCGCCCAGGCGGGTGCCCGTACCGTGCGCCTCCACCGCGTCCACGTCGGCGAAATCGAGTCCCGCGTTGGCGAGGGCCTGGACGATGACGCGTTCCTGGGAGGGGCCGTTGGGCGCGGTCAGGCCGTTGCTGGCGCCGTCCTGGTTGACGGCGGAGCCACGGACCACGGCGAGGACCGGGTGTCCGTTGCGCACGGCGTCGGACATCCGCTCGACGAGGAGGATGCCGGCGCCCTCGCCCCAACTCGTACCGTCCGCCGCGTCGGCGAACGCCCTGCTGCGGCCGTCGGCGGAGAGCCCGCGCTGGCGGGAGAACTCCACGAACAGTCCGGGCGCCGCCATCACGGTGACACCGCCGGCGAGAGCGAGGTCGCACTCCCCCGCCCGCAGTGCCTGCACCGCCTGGTGCAGGGCCACCAGGGAGGAGGAGCAGGCCGTGTCGAGGGAGACCGACGGGCCTTCCAGGCCGAGGACGTACGAGATGCGGCCGGAGACCACGCTGGCGGACTTGCCGGTGAGCAGGTAGCCCTCGTGCTCCTCGTCGGCCTCGTGCAGCCGGGAGGCGTACTCCTGGTGGGTGAGGCCCGCGAAGACGCCCGTGCGGCTGCCGCGCAGGGACCGCGGGTCGATGCCCGCTCGCTCCAGGGCCTCCCAGGATGTCTCCAGCAGCAGCCGCTGCTGGGGGTCCATCACCAGCGCCTCGCGGGGCGAGATGCCGAAGAACTCGGCGTCGAACTCGGCGGCTTCGTGGAGGAAACCGCCCTCGCGGACGTAGGTGCGGCCACGCGGAAGGTTCTCGGGGTCGGGGACGAAGATCTCGTCCAGGTTCCAGCCCCGGTCGGCGGGGGCGGGGCCGATGACGTCGCGTCCGGCCATGACCAGGTCCCACAGCGCCTCGGGAGTGGCGGCGTCGCCCGGGTAGCGGCAGGCCATGGAGACGATGACGACCGGGTCGCGGTCGTCGGTGGCGGAAGTGGACGCGGGCACCACGGGGGCCGGCGCGGCGGCCGGCGAGTCGCCCAGCAGCCTGCCGAGGAGGTGTTCGGCGAGCACCGCCGGGCTGGGCCGGTCGAAGACGACGGTCGCGGGCAGTGTGAGCCCGGTGGCGGCGTTGAGGCGGTTGCGCAGTTCCAGAGCGGTCAGCGAGTCGAATCCGGCGTCCTTGAAGGAACGGTCGGGGCGGACGGCGTCGGTGCCGGGGTGCCGGAGCACGGTGGCCGCCTCGGCGCGCACCAGCTCCACCAGCACCCGTGTGCGTTCGGCGTCGGGAAGGGCGGCCAGCCGTCCCGCGAGTCCGTCGGCGGGCCCGGTCGCGGACCCGGCGGAACGGTCGTCGCGGGCCTCCAGGGCCCGACGCGCCTCGGGCACGGTGTCGAAGCCGGGTCCCGGACGCAGGGCGCACGTGCGGGGTGCGAAGTGCTCCCAGTCGACGTCGACGACGGTGACGCAGGTGTCGCCGTGGTCCAGGGCCCGGCGCAGGGCCTCGATGCCCCCGTCCGGGTCCATGGGACGGATGCCGCGACGGCTCAGGCTCTCCTCGCCTGCGCCCTCGGCCATGCCGCCGCCGCCCCACAGTCCCCACGCGACGGACGTGGCGGGCAGCCCTTGGGCGTGGCGCTGCACGGCGAGCACGTCGAGGGAGGCGTTGGCCGTGGCATAGGCGGCCTGCCCGCCGTTGCCCCAGGTGCCCGTGACGGAGGAGAACAGCACGAAGGCGTCCAGCTCCAGGCCTTGTTCGACGGTCAGTTCGTGCAGGTGGCGGGCGGCGTCGGCCTTGGGAGCGCGGATGGCGCGCAGGTCGTCGGCCGAGACGGTGCCGATCACGCCGTCGGCGAGGACGCCGGCGGTGTGGAAGACGGCGGTGGGCGGGTGCTCCGCCAGCAGCGCGGCGAGCGCGTCCCGGTCGGCGACGTCGCAGGCGGCGACGGTCACCTCGGCGCCCAGCGCGCGCAGTTCGGCGGCGAGTTCTGCCGCGCCGGGGGCGTCGGGCCCGCGCCTGCCGGCCAGGACCAGGTGTCCGGCGCCGGCGGCGGCGAGCCAGCGGGCGACGTGCCCGCCGAGGGCCCCGGTGCCGCCGGTGACCAGGACGGTGTCACGCGGGGTGTAGGCGCGGCGGACGGACGCGGTTCCGGCGCGGCTGATCCGTCGGCCGTAGGTTCCGGACGCCCGTACGGCGATCTGGTCCTCGTCGTCCCGGCCGGCCAGCGCGGCGACGACCCGCTGCCAGGCGCGCGCGTCCGGTTCGGCGGGCAGGTCGATCACCCCGCCCCACAGGGCGGGCAGTTCGAGGGCGGCGACCCGGGCGAACGCCCAGACCTGCGCCCCGGGGTCGTCCGGCACCTCTCCGGGCGCGACGGCCACGGCCTCGTGGGTCAGCGTCCACAGCCGTGCCCCGGTCTCCGTGTCGGCGGCGGCCTGGACGAGGGCCACGGTCCCGGGAACGGTGTCCGGGGTACGGGCGAGCGGAAGGAGGGAGAGGATGCCGGTGAGGTCACCGTGGGCCGCCAGCCGCTCGGCCAGCTCCGCCCGCCCGACGGACACCGGGTCCACCACCAGCCGCTCGACCGCCGCCCCCGCACCGCTCAGCACCGCCACGGCCTCGTCGGCCACACCGGACCCCACACCCCCGGGAACCACCACCAGCCAACGCCCACCGAGCGAACCGGCAACATCCCCGGCCGACCCCAGCCCCTGCCACGTCACCCGGTAACGCCAGGCGTCGGACTCCGCGACGTCTGCGGAGACGGTGGGAGTCGTCGAGAGCGGCTCGTGCCAGTAGTGCTGGTGCTGGAAGGGGTAGGTGGGCAGGTCGACGTGCCGGGCGCCGGTGCCGTCGAAGAGGGCGGCCCAGTCGACGGGCGTTCCGTGGACGAAGAGTTCGGCGGCCGAGGTGAGGAAGCGGGTCAGTCCGCCCTCGTCACGGCGGAGCGATCCGACGGCCGTCACGTCGGCCGTCTCCTGCACGCCTATCGTGAGCACGGGGTGTGCGCTGGACTCCACGAAGGTGCCGAAGCCCTTGGACGTGAGCAGCCGGACGGTCTCCTCGAAGCGGACGGTGTGACGCAGATTGCGGTACCAGTAGCCCGCATCCAGCGACGCGGTGTCCACGGGTGCCGCGTCCACCGTGGAATAGAAGGGGATACGCTCCTCAAGCGGGGTGATCGGAGCCAGCACCTCGAGAAGCTCCGCCTCGATCCGCTCCACGTGCGCGGAGTGCGAGGCGTAGTCCACGGGAACCTGACGGGCCCGGATCTCCTCGGCCCGGCAGGCGGCGACGAACTCCACGACCGCATCCGCGTCCCCCGCGACGACCGTGCTGGAAGGGCCGTTCACCGCCGCGATGTCGAGGCGGCCCGTCCAGCCGGAGGCCAGGCGCGCTTCCACCTCCGCACGCGGCAGCGACACCGACGCCATACCGCCCAGACCGGCCAGCTCCCGGCCGATCACCTGCGCCCGCAACGCCACCACGCGCGCCGCGTCCTCCAACGACAGCGCACCACTGACCGCGGCAGCGGCTATCTCGCCCTGTGAATGCCCCACCACCGCGTCCGGCACCACACCCAACGACCGCCACAACTCCGCCAGCGACACCATCACCGCCCAGGTGACCGGCTGGATCACCTCCACCCGCTCCAACGCCGCACCCGAACGCAGCACCTCCACCGGATCGAAGTCCACGAACGGCGCCAACGCCCCCGCACACTCCGCCAAACGAGCCGCGAACACCGGAGAAGCCTCCAGCAGTTCCCGCCCCATCCCCGCCCACTGCGTCCCCTGACCCGGGAACACCAGCACCGTCCGGCCAGGCGACGCCGACACCACCCCCTCCACCGTGACGTCCCCGACCCGGACCTGCCGGTGCTCGAACACCGACCGCCCGGAGGCGAGCGTGTAGCCGACGTCGAGGAGGCGCAGCCCGCCCTCCGGCTCGATCAGCCGCCGTACGCGCGCGGACTGGTCCTCCAGGGCGACCTGGGACTTGGCGCTGACCACCAGCGGGACCACCGGCAGGTCACGCACCACGGCCGGCTCCCCGACCGCCTCGACGGCCGGCGCCTGCTCCAGGATCACGTGCGCGTTGGTCCCGCTCACACCGAACGACGACACACCCGCCCGACGCGCACGACCCACCTCCGGCCACACACGCTGCTCCGTCAGCAACTCCACCGCACCCGCCGACCAGTCCACCCGCGACGACGGCCCATCCACATGCAGAGTCTTCGGCAGCACACCCCGCTCAAGAGCCATCACCATCTTGATGACCCCACCCACACCGGCAGCAGCCTGCGCATGCCCGATGTTCGACTTCAACGACCCCAGCCACAAAGGCCGTTCGGCATCCCGCCCCTGCCCGTACGTCGCCAGCAACGCCTGCGCCTCGATCGGATCACCCAGCCGCGTCCCCGTACCGTGCGCCTCCACCACATCCACATCAGCCGCCGACAGACCCGCCGACTCCAACGCCGCCCTGATCACCCGCTGCTGCGACGGACCGCTCGGAGCCGTCAGCCCGTTGGACGCACCGTCCTGGTTCACCGCCGAACCCCGCACCACCGCCAGCACCCGGTGACCCAGCCGACGCGCGTCCGACAACCGCTCCACGAGCAGCATCCCGACACCCTCACCCCACCCCGTACCATCCGCACCCTCCGCGAACGCACGGCACCGCCCGTCCACCGACAACCCCCGCTGCTGCGAGAACTCGACGAACATCCCGGGGCTCGCCATCACCGCCGCACCGCCCGCGAGGGCGAGATCGCACTCCCCGGCGCGCAGGGCCTGCGCGGCCAGGTGGAGCGACACCAGCGACGAGGAGCACGCCGTGTCCACGGTCACCGCGGGGCCCTCCAGGCCCAGCGCGTAGGAGATCCGGCCGGACAGCACGCTGGCGGTGTTGCCGGTCAGGAGGTAGCCGTCGTAGCCCTGCGCGGGTTCGTGGAGACGGGGTCCGTACTCCTGTGTCATGGCGCCGACGAAGACGCCGGTCCGTGACCCGCGCAGACCCTCCGCCGGGACACCCGCCCGCTCCAACGCCTCCCACGACGTCTCCAGCAGCAACCGCTGCTGCGGATCCATCGCCACCGCCTCACGCGGCGAAATACCGAAGAACCCCGCGTCGAACTCCCCCGCCCCGTGCAGAAACCCACCCTCACGCACATACGTACGCCCAGGCCGGCCCGGCTCCGGATCGAACAACCCCTCCACGTCCCAGCCACGGTCCACCGGGAAACCCGACACCGCGTCCGCCCCCGACACCACCAGATCCCACAAACCCTCCGGCGACCCCACCCCACCCGGGAACCGGCACGCCATCCCCACGATCGCGATGGCATCGTCGTCCGAGTGGGCGGAGTGGTTCCGCTGCTCGCGGGGCGCGGGCGCCGTCGGCAGGCTCGGGGTCTCCGCGTCGGCGGCGACGTCCCGGATCAGTCGGGCGACCTCCGCCGGCGTCGGGTGGTCGTAGACGAGGGTGGTGGGCAGGGGCAGGCCGGTCGCGGCGCGCAGCCGGTTGCGCAACTCGATGCCCTGGATCGACTCGAAGCCCTGCTCCTTGAAGGTCAGGTCGGGGCTGACCGTGTCGGCGGCGGTTCGGCCGAGCACGGTTGCGGCGTGGACCCGGACGAGTTCGAGGACGTAGTCCAGTCGCTCGGCCTCGGAACGGCCCCGCAGCTCACGACTGAGCAGCGTCTCCTCGGTGTCCAAGACTCCGTGGGCCGGCTCCGCCTCGGGCACGGAGTCGAACCAGTACCGGGTGCGCTGGAAGGGGTAGGTGGGCAGCTCGACGCGCCGGGCGTCGGTGCCCTCGAAGAGGGCGGCCCAGTCGACGGGCACGCCCTGGACGAACAGTTCGGCGGCGGCGGCGAGAAAGCGCTCCAGTCCGCCTTCGTTCCGGCGCAGCGACCCGACGGCCGTCACGTCGGCGGTCTCCTGGATGCCCATGATCAGTACCGGGTGCGCGCTGGACTCCACGAACGTCCCGAAGCCGTCGCCGATCAGGAGGCGGACGGTCTCCTCGAAGCGGACGGTGTGACGGAGATTGCGGTACCAGTAGCCCGCATCGAGGGTCGCGGTGTCCGCCGGGGCGGCATCGACGGTCGAGTAGAACGGGATACGCGCCTCAAGCGGGGTGATCGGAGCCAGCACCTCGAGAAGCTCCGCCTCGATCCGCTCCACGTGCGCGGAGTGCGAGGCGTAGTCCACGGGAACCTGACGGGCCCGGATCTTCTCGGCCCGGCAGGCGGCGACGAACTCCACGACCGCATCCGCGTCCCCCGCGACGACCGTGCTGGAAGGGCCGTTCACCGCAGCCACATCCAACCGGCCTTCCCAGCCGGAGACCAGGCGCGCTTCCACCTCCGCACGCGGCAGCGACACCGACGCCATACCGCCCAGACCGGCCAGCTCCCGGCCGATCACCTGCGCCCGCAACGCCACCACACGCGCCGCGTCCTCCAACGACAGCGCACCACTGACCGCGGCAGCGGCTATCTCGCCCTGTGAATGCCCCACCACCGCGTCCGGCACCACACCCAACGACCGCCACAACTCCGCCAGCGACACCATCACCGCCCACGTGACCGGCTGGATCACCTCCACCCGCTCCAACGCCGCACCCGAACGCAGCACCTCCACCGGATCGAAGTCCACGAACGGCGCCAACGCCCCCGCACACTCCGCCAAACGAGCCGCGAACACCGGGGAAGCCTCCAGCAACTCCCGGCCCATCCCCGCCCACTGCGTCCCCTGACCCGGGAACACCAGCACCGTCCGGCCGAGGCCGGACGGGTCGGTGGCGACGCCGTGGACGGCGGAGCGTTCCAGGCGGGTGAGGAGTTGCTGCTTGTCGCCGGCGAGAACCACGGCGCGGTGGGCGAAGACGGTGCGCGCGTCGGCGAGGGTGCGGGCGGCGTCGCGCAGGGCGAGTTCCGGGGTGTGTTCGACGTGGGCGCTCAGCTGGGCGGCCTGGTCGCGCAGGGCCTCGGCGGTGCGGCCGGAGACGACGACCGGTACCACCGGCAGGTGGTGGCCGGGTTCGTCGGCCGGGGCGGTCACGGGGGCCTGGGACAGAACGAGGTGCGCGTTGGTGCCGCCCATGCCGAAGGCGGAGACGCCGGCGAGGCGGGGGGTCGCGGGGTCGGCGGTCCAGCACTCCAGTTCGGTCGGGACGCGGAGGCGGAGCCCGTCGAGGTCGATGTCCGGGTGGGGCGTGGTGTGGTGCAGGCTCGGCGGCAGCTCGCCCTCGCGTACGGCGAGGGCGGCCTTGAGGAGGCCGACGATGCCGGCGGCGCCTTCGAGGTGGCCGACGTTGGTCTTGGCGGAGCCGACGGCGAGCGGGGTCGCGCGGCCCGGGGCGATTCCGAGGACGGCGCCCAGGGCGGCTGCTTCGACGGGGTCGCCGGCGCGGGTGCCGGTGCCGTGCAGTTCGACGTAGCGCACGTGTGCGGCGGGGACGCCGGCGTGGTCGTATGCCTCGCGGAGGACGGCCTCCTGGGCTGCCCGGTCGGGTGTGGTCAGGCTGGGGCCGCCGCCGTCGTTGTTGACGGCGCCGCCCTTGATGACGCAGTGGACGCGGTCGCCGTCGGCGAGGGCGCGGCGCAGCGGCTTGAGCACGAGGACGCCGCCGCCCTCGCCGCGCACGTAGCCGTTGGCGCGGGCGTCGAAGGTGTGGCAGCGTCCGTCGGGGGAGAGGGCGCCCATCAGCTCCATGGCGGTGGTGCTGTCGTCGGCGAGGATGAGGTTGACGCCGCCGGCCAGGCACAGGTCGCTCTCGCCGCGGCGCAGACTCTCGCAGGCGAGGTGGACGGCGACGAGCGCGGAGGACTGGGCGGTGTCGACGGCCATGCTGGGTCCGCGCAGACCGAGCAGGTGGGAGAGGCGGTTGGCGGCGAGGGCGCGGTGCCGGCCGGTGGCGGTGTAGCCGTCGGCGTGGCCGGCGGCGCGGGTGAGGGTGGCGTAGTCGTCGGAGGCGAGGCCGACGTACACGCCGCCGCGGGTGGAGCCGAGGCGGGCCGGGACGATGCCGGCGTGTTCCAGTGCTTCCCAGCCGAGTTCGAGGAGCAGGCGGTGCTGGGGGTCGGTGGCGGCGGCTTCGGCGGGGGTCATTCCGAAGAATCCGGCGTCGAAGTGGCCGTGTTCGGTGAGGGCGCCGCGCCAGGTGCCGTCCGGTTGGCGGGTGACGGCGTCGCGGCCCTCGCGCAGCAGGTTCCAGAATTCCCCGACGGTGGCGGCTCCGGGAAGTCGGCAGGCCATCCCCACGACGGCTACGTCGTTGTTCTCCGTGTGCTGCTCACGGGTCTTCGTGGTCATGAATTCTCCATAGCCAGGGATGAGGTGCGTAAGGGCCCACGGGCAAGAATGGGGAATGCGGCCAGAGCGCCGCTGGAATCACCAGGTGACGGGCAGTTCGACCAGGCCTCGGACGAGCATTCCGCGGTGCCAGTCGAGTTCGGCGGCGGGCCGGGCGAGGCGCAGTCCGGGGAGCCGGCCGGTGAGGGCTTCGAGGGCGCACTGGAGTTCGGCGCGGGCCAAGGGGGCGCCGAGGCAGAAGTGGGGGCCCTGGCCGAAGGCGATGTGGGGGTTGACGGTGCGGTCGAGGAGGACGTCGTCGGGGGCGTCGAAGACAGTCTCGTCGCGGTTGGCGGAGGCCAGGGAGTAGACGACGGCCTCGCCGGCGCGGATGGTGACGCCGCCGATCTCGACGTCCTCGGTGGCGACGCGGCTCGGACCGACGCTGGCCCACAGGGGGACATAGCGCAGGAGTTCCTCGACGGCGGCGGGGACCAGGTCGGGCCGGGCGACGAGGTGCTCGTAGCGGCGGCGGTCGTCGAGGAGGACGAGGACCTGGCCGGCGAGCTGGTTGGCGGTGGTCTCGTGGCCGCCGACGAGCATGCCGCCGGTGAGCATGAGGAGTTCGTCCTCGCTGAGCCGGCCGTCCTCGTCGCGGGCCTCGATGAGGGCGCTGAGGAGGTCGTCCTCGGGGTGGGCGCGGCGCTGGGCGACATAGCCGCGCAGGTAGTCGGCGTACTCCTCGGCGGCCTGGGCGACCTGTTCCTCGGTGAACCGGCTGGCGGACATGAGCGCTTCGGTGAAGACGCGGAAGATGCGCTGGTCGGTGCGGGGGATGCCGAGCATCTCGCAGATGACGGCGGTGGGCAGGGGCAGGGCGAGCCGGGTGACGAGGTCGGCGGGGCCGCCGTCGGCGACGAGGTCGTCGACGAGGTGGTGGGTGATCTCGGCTATGCGGGGACGCAGGGCGGCGACGCGGCGGGCGGTGAAGGCGCGGGAGACCAGGCGGCGCAGCCGGGCGTGGGACTCGGGCGGCATGCCCATGAGGCCGACGGAGTCCAGGGCGCGGGGCGCGGCGCGCGGTACGTCCCGGTCGGCGGCGGCGTGCATGCTGAGCCGGGGGTCGCTGGAGGCCTTCTTGACGTCGGCGTGCCGGGTCAGGAGCCAGGCCTCGCCGCCGTAGGGCATGCGGACGCGGGTCACGGGCGTGGTGGCGCGCAGTGCGGCGTAGGCGGGGTGCAGGCGCAGGTCGGCGTGGTCGCCGAAGGGGTAGGCGGGGACGGTTCCGAGGGCCGTGGCGGCATGGGGGCAAGTCATGGCGGAATCTCCTCTGTTGACGGACCCGGGGGGACTTTCACCGGAACAGCACCCGAACGGCGCCGCGGTGCGGATACCGCGGTCAGGTGAGGAATTGTGTCAACCGGGAGCGCGGGGAAAAGGGAATTCGAGCGGCGCTGGAGCGGAATGCGAGCCACCAGCGACGAGCATGAGAGGGCGCTGCTGCATGGTGGTCTGGCATCACCGGCCGGCGGACGACCACGCCGGGTCACTGCCGGCGGCCGTGGTGCCTCGCTCCCTGGTCGGGGGCGCGCCGGCACGTCGTATCCGATTCGCCTCGAAGGGCTGGCCCTATGGCGCACATCGCCTTTTTCATTCTTCCCGCGGCAGGTCATGTGAATCCGACACTGTCCGTGGCGAGGGAACTCGTCGCGCGCGGGCATCGGGTCACCTACGCCCTGTCGGAGAACTACCGCGAGCGTGTTCTCGCCACCGGCGCGGAATTCCTGCCGTACGCCCTGGACCAGGACCGTTTCTGGGACACGATGGTGCCGAAGCAGGATGCGGCCGCGTACACGGACCAGCAGGAGTTCGTGAACATGATGAACTGGATGCTGGATCTGACGCGGCAGACCATCGGCGATTTCGAGCGGCACTTCGAGGAGGCGGCGGACCGGCCGGACGTGTTCGTGTGCGATCCGTCGTCGTTCTGGAGCGGGCACATCCTGGCGGCGAAGTGGGGTGTGCCGGTGATCCGGAGCACTCCGACGTACGTGGCGAACGAGCACTGGTCGCTGCATCCGCCGGTGGACACGGCCGAGGAGCAGGCCGAGGACCCCGAGACGGGCGCCCTGTTCGCGGTGGTGGCCGAGCTGCTCGCCGAGCACCGGGTGGAGAAGTCCATCGGGGACTTCGCGGCCGAGGTGCACTCGGGTCCGGCGCTGGTGTATCTGCCGCGTGCGTTCCAGTACGCCGGCGACACCTTCGGCGAGGAGGTCCGGTTCGTCGGCCCGTGCACGAGCGCGAACTGCTTCCACGGCGAGTGGGAGGCGCCGGGCACCGGGCGGCCGCTGGTGCTGATCAGTCTGGGGACGCTGTACAACAAGCAGCCGGAGTTCTTCCGGGCCTGTGTGGAGGCGTTCCGCGAGACCGACTGGGACGTCGTCATCACGCACGCGGGCGGGGTGGCCGAGGGCGAACTCGGCGAGATCCCCCCGCACATCCAGGTGTACGACTTCGCGCCGCAGGGCGCGGTGCTGGCGCACGCCTCCCTGATGATCAACCACGGCGGTACGAGCACCGTGCTCCAGGCCGTTTCCGAGGGTGTGCCGGTGATCGCGGTGCCGCAGATGGCGGAGCTGCACGCGACCGCCACCCGGGCCGAACAGCTCGGTGTGGGGGCGAAGATCCTGCGCAAGGACGTCACTCCCGAGCGGCTGCGCGAGACGGCGCTGGCCCTGGCCGGCAGTGCCGAGGTGCGGGCCGCGGTGGGGAGGCTGCGCGGTGAGATCGAGGCCGCGGGCGGTCCCGCCGCCGCCGCCGACGCCGTCGAGGCGCTGCTCGTTCCCGTCGGGGCCGCCGCGGCCTGAGCGCCGCGCGCCACCCCCACCACCCCCGCCACTCTCCGACTTCTCACGACCTTCAGGAAGCGACACAGCGACATGACGACACAGACCGCAGAGGTCACCGACGCGGAAGTCACCGACGCCGAGGCGCCCCACCCGCTGGCGCAGCCGGTGGACGCCGACGCCGCCCAGTTGCTCGACTGGTTCGCGCGCGCCCGCCGTGAGGCGCCGGTGTTCTGGGACGCGACCCGGTTCGCGTGGCAGGTCTTCTCGTACGAGGACTACAACACCGTCTCCACCAACCCGCAGCTCTTCTCGTCGGACTTCTCGCCGGTGTACCCGGTGCCCGAGGAGCTGGCCCTGCTGATGGGCCCGGGTACCTTCGGCGGCATCGACCCGCCCCGGCACGGCCCGCTGCGCAAGCTGGTCAGCCAGGCGTTCACGCCGCGCCGGATGGCGGCGCTGGAGCCGCGGATCGAGGAGATCACCCGGCGGCTGCTGGCCGGCCTGGACGGGCGTACCGAGATCGACGTGGTGACGGACCTGGCGTATCCGCTGCCGGTGACGGTGATCGCGGAGCTGCTGGGGGTGCCGGCCGAGGACCAGGACCTGTTCCGGGAGTGGGTCGATGTCATCCTCAACAACGAGGGGATGGAGTACCCGAACCTGCCGGACGACTTCGCCGAGACGATGGGCCCGGCGATCAAGGAGTGGGCGGCCTACCTGTACGCGAAGATCGCGGAGAAGCGGGAGCGGCCGGCCGACGACCTGATGAGCGGTCTGATCGAGTCGGAGGTCGACGGGCGCAGGCTCACCGACGAGGAGATCGTCAACATCGTCGCGCTGCTGCTGACGGCGGGTCACATCTCCAGTGCCACGTTGCTGAGCAATCTGTTCATCGTGCTGGACCGGCACCCCGGGGCGCAGGCCGAACTGCGGGCGGACCGGTCGCTGATCCCGGCGGCGGTGGAGGAGACGCTGCGTTTCCGCAGCCCGTTCAACAACATCTTCCGGCTGCTGAAGGAGGACACCGACATCCTCGGTGTGCCGATGAAGGCGGGCCAGATGGTGGTGGCGTGGAGCCAGTCCGCCAATCGTGATCCGCGCCAGTTCCCGGACCCGGACACCTTCGACGTCCACCGTTCGGCGAACAAGCACATGGCCTTCGGTCACGGCATCCACCACTGCCTGGGCGCGTTCCTGGCCCGGATGGAGGCGAAGGTGTTCCTCAACCTGGTCTTCGACGCGTTCGGGTCGTTCACCGTCCACCACGACCGGGCGGAGTTCTACGAGAGCGACCAGCTCACCGCCCGTCACCTGCCGGTCTCCGTCGCCCGCGGCTGAGCGGGCCCTTATCCAGGGAGCTGGATCGTGGCGGTGGGGATCAGTACGGAAGTGGCGGTGGGCGGGGCCAGGCCCTGCACCGTCATCGACTTGGAGCAGCACGTCGACGAGCGGGGCAGCCTTTCGGTCGTGGAGTCCGAGTGGACGGCCGGATTTCCGATCCGGCGGGTGTACTACCTGCACGACCCGGGTGTCGGTTCCTCCCGCGGCGGTCACGCGCACCGGGCGCTGGAGCAGCTCGTCATCGCCGTCCACGGCGGTTTCACGATCACGGTGGACGACGGGGCGAACGAGGCCGAGTTCCGGCTGGACGACCCGGGGCGGGGGCTGTACATCGGCCCGGGGGTCTGGCGGAACCTGAAGGACTTCACGCCTGGTGCGGTGGCCCTGGTGCTGGCCTCCCTGCACTACGACGAGGCGGACTACTACCGCGACTACGCCGAGTTCCTGGCCGCCGCGAGGAGGTCGCGATGACCGCCGCGGCGCCGGCGCGGGCGCGGCGGGTGGCCTTCCACGACCTGCGGGACCTGCACGCGCTGGACGGGGTGCAGGAACGCATCGACGCCGCCGTGCTGCGGGTGGCGCGTTCGGGCCGCTATCTGCTGGGTCCGGAACTGGCGGCGTTCGAGGAGGAGTTCGCGCGGTACTGCGAGAACGACCACTGTGTGGGCGTCGGCAGCGGGCTGGACGCGCTGGAGCTGACGCTGCGGGCGCTGGACGTGGGTCCCGGGGACGAGGTGATCGTGCCGGGGCACACCTACATCGCCACCTGGCTGGCGGTGTCGGCGGTCGGGGCCCGGCCGGTTCCGGTGGAGCCGGAGGCCGGCTCGTACCTGATGGATCCGGAGCTGGTGGCCGCCGCGATCACGTCGCGGACGCGCGCGGTGATGCCGGTGCACCCCTACGGGCATCCGGCGGACCTCGACGCGATCGACGCCGTGGCCGCCGCCCGGGGCATCCCGGTGGTGGAGGACGCGGCGCAGGCGCACGGGGCGCGCTACCGGGGTCGGCGGGCCGGTTCCCGGTACGCGGCGGCGTTCAGTTTCTACCCGGGCAAGAACCTGGGGGCGCTGGGCGACGCGGGCGCGGTGGTGACGTCGGACGCACGGCTCGCCGAGCGGGTCCGGCTGCTGCGCAACTACGGGTCGCGGGTGAAGTACCGGCACGAGGTGCCCGGCACGAACTCGCGGCTGGACGAGATGCAGGCGGCGACGCTGCGGGTGAAGCTGCCGTACCTGGACCGGTGGAACGCCCGCCGGGCCCAGGTCGCGGCCCGCTACACGCAGGGTCTGGCCGGGCTGCCGGGGCTTCGGGTGCCCGAGGTGCGGCCGTGGGCCGAGCCGGTGTGGCACCAGTACGTGGTGCGTGCCACGCGGCGTGCCCCGCTGGTGTCGGCACTGACGGCGGCCGGGGTGGAGACGCTGGTGCACTATCCGGTGGCCGTGCACCGCTCGCAGGCCTACGCGGGGGCGGTCACCGTGCCGCTGCCCCGCTGCGAGCGCCTGGCCGACGAGGTGCTGAGCCTGCCCATGGGGCCGCAACTGACCGCGCAGGACGTCACGGCCGTCATCGCGGCGGTCCGCGAGGCGACGGAGAACAGTCATGATTGACGTGGTACGGAACACCCCGCCGCCCCCGGCGGGGCCGCCGCGGCAGGCGGCCGGCGGTGGGCCGGGCAGGCGGCCGATGAAGGGGATCGTCCTGGCCGGCGGCAGCGGCACACGGCTGCGCCCGCTGACGGGCACGATCTCCAAGCAACTGCTCCCGGTGTACGACAAGCCGATGATCTACTACCCGTTGTCGGTGCTGATGCTGGCCGGCGTCCGGGACATCCTGATCATCTCGGCCCGGGACCACGTCGGCATGTTCCGCTCGATGCTCGGCGACGGCTCGCGGCTCGGGCTGGAGCTGAGCTACGCCGCCCAGGACGAGCCGCGGGGCATCGCCGAGGCCTTCCTCATCGGGCAGGAGCACATCGGGGACAGCCCGGTCGCGCTGATCCTGGGGGACAACGTCTTCCACGGCCCGGGCTTCTCGTCCCTGATCCACCAGGCCGCGGGCCGCCTGGACGGCTGCGAGCTGTTCGGCTACCCGGTCAACGATCCGAAGCGCTACGGGGTCGGCGAGGTCGACGCCGAAGGGCGTCTGGTGTCGCTGGTGGAGAAGCCGGTCAAGCCGCGCTCCAACCTGGCGGTCACCGGCCTGTACCTGTACGACAACGACGTGGTGGACATCGCCCGGGGCCTCACGCCGTCCGCGCGCGGAGAACTGGAGATCACGGACGTCAACCGCGCCTACCTGGCCGCCGGCCGGGCCCGCCTGACCGCCCTGGGCCGCGGCTTCGCCTGGCTGGACATGGGCACCCACGACTCCCTGCTCCAGGCCGGCCAGTACGTGCAGCTCCTGGAGCAGCGCCAGGGCGAGCGGATCGCGTGCGTGGAGGAGATCGCCCTGCGGATGGGATTCATCGGTCCCGAGCAGTGCCACGCGCTCGGCCGGGAACTGGGCGACTCCGGCTACGGCCGCTACGTGCAGGAGACCGCCCGCCGGGCCGCGGCCCGGGCCCCGGAGCCCGCCGTCGGCTTCTCCGCCGCCTGAGCGCCGCGCCCACCCCACCCACCCCCTTCCGGAAAGGCCCTTGTCGATGCGTGTCCTGGTGACCGGAGGTGCGGGCTTCATCGGCTCGCACTTCGTCAGAGAACTGCTGTCCGACGCCTACCCGGACCTCGCGGCGACCCGGGTGGTGGTCCTGGACGCGCTGACCTACGCCGGCAACCGGGCCAATCTCGGCCCGGTACGCACCGACGGCCGGCTGGAGTTCGTGCACGGCGACATCTGCGACGCACCACTGGTCAACCGGCTGATGCGGGACGTCGACCTGGTGGTGCACTTCGCCGCCGAGTCGCACGTGGACCGCTCCATCCAGGACGCCTCCGCCTTCGTGCGCACCAACGTGCAGGGCACCCAGACGCTGCTGGACGCCGCGGTACGCGCGGGAGCGGGGCGGTTCGTGCACGTCTCCACGGACGAGGTGTACGGGTCGATCGAGACCGGCTCCTGGCCGGAGGACCACCCGCTGGCGCCCAACTCGCCGTACGCGGCCTCCAAGGCGGCCTCGGACCTGATGGCGCTCGCCTTCCACCGCACCCACGGACTCGAGCTGTGCGTGACCCGATGCTCCAACAACTACGGGCCGTACCAGTTCCCGGAGAAGCTCGTCCCGCTGTTCACCACCAACCTGGTCGACGGCCTGACCGTGCCCCTGTACGGGGACGGCGGCAACAGCCGGGACTGGCTGCACGTGGACGACCACTGCCGGGGCATCGCGCTGGTCGCCGCCAAGGGCCGGCCGGGCGAGGTCTACCACATCGGCGGCGGTACGGAACTGACCAACCGCGACCTGACCGGCAGGCTGCTGGCGCTGTGCGGGCGGGACGCCTCGGCGGTGCGCCCGGTGGCGGACCGCGCCGGACACGACCGCCGGTACTCCGTGGACATCACGAAGATCTCCACCGAGCTGGGGTACGCGCCCCGGACCGGCCTGGACCGGGGGCTGGCGGACACGGTGGCCTGGTACCGGGACAACCGCGACTGGTGGGAGCCGCTGAAGGCCGACGCCCGGGAGGGGGGTGGCCGTGCGCGTCGATGAGACCGGCATCCCCGGCACCTACCGGGTGCGGCCCGAGCGCCTGTCCGACGAACGCGGCCACTTCCACGAGGCCGCCAGGTACAGCGTGCTGACCGATCGGACCGGGATGCCCTTCGAGGTCCGCCAGGTCAACAACTCCGTCTCCCGCAAGGGCGTACTGCGCGGCGTGCACTGCAACGACGTGCCCGACGGCGCGAGCAAGCTGGTGTCCTGCGTACGCGGGTCGATGCTGGACGTGATGGTCGACCTGCGGGTGGGTTCGCCCGCCTTCGGACGGCACGAGGTCACCCGGATGTCGGCCGACGACGGTGTCGCCCTGTACCTGCCGGGCGGGGTCGGCCACGCCTTCCTCGCCCTGGAGGACGGCACCTGCGTCAACTACCTGCTCGCCGCCGAGTACGTGCCGGGCGCGATGGTCGACGTGGACGCCCTGGACGAGGAGCTGGGGCTGCCCTGGGACCTGACCGGGCCGCCCGTGCGCTCGGCCAAGGACGCCGCTGCCCCCGGCCTCGCCGAGGTGCTGGCCTCCGGCAGGCTGCCGCGCTACTCGCCGTCCCCCGTCCCTCCGTCCTCTCCCTCGCTTCCCTCGCCTCCTTCCCGTCCCCCTCGCCCGAGGAGCTGACAACCACCGTGACTGCCCCCACCACCGCACGCGGGCCGGCCGCCACCCCCGGGGGATGGCTGCGCCGCTACCGCCCCGTCGACGACGCGACCGTCCGACTGGTGTGCTTCCCGCACGCCGGCGGCTCGGCCTCCGCCTACCTGCGCTTCGCGGCCGCCCTGGCCCCGGCGGGCGTGGAGGTGCTGGCCGTGCAGTACCCGGGCCGCCAGGACCGGCGCGGCGAGCCGTTCCTGGAGACCGTCGAGGAGCTCGTCGAGGCGGTCCTGCCGGAACTGCGGCAGTGGACGCACGGCCCGTTCGCGCTGTTCGGGCACAGCCTGGGCGCGACGCTGGCCTTCGAGACGGCCCGGCGGCTCACCGCCGTCGGCCGTCCGCCGGCGCACCTGTTCCTGTCCGGGCGCCGGGCGCCGGTCGTGCCGCGCACCGACACGGCCTACCTGCTGGACGACCGGTCCCTCGTCGAGCGGGTGACCCGCCTTCAGGGCACCGACCCGGCGCTGCTCCAGGACGAGGAACTGCTGCGCATGGTGCTGCCGGCGATCCGCAACGACTACGCGATGGCCGGCGCCTACCGCTACCGGCCGGGCCCGCCGCTGACCGTGCCGACCACCGTCCTGACCGGTGACGCCGACCCGAACGTGACGCCCGACGACGCCGGGCGCTGGGCGGAGGTGGTCGGCGGGACGTTCACCCTGCGCGTCCTGCCCGGCGGCCACTTCTTCCTCAACGACCACACGGCGGGGATCTCCTCGCTGATCGAGGAGGAACTGGCCGATGCTCACTGACCTTCCGGCACCGGCCGGACCGCTGTCCTTCGCCGCGGACCGGGCCGGTACGGCCCGCAGGGTCCTGCTGTCGGCCCGGACGCCCGAGAGCACACCGATGCCCGTCGACCGGGTGCCGGCGTGGCTGGCCGAGCAGGCCCGCCGGGGCGAGTACCGGGTGACACCGGTGCCGTTCGCGCTGCTGCGAGGCTGGCACTTCGAGGAGGGCAGCGGCGACCTGCGGCACGAGTCGGGCCGGTTCTTCAGCGTGGAGGGCCTGCACGTGCACGCCGACGGGCTGCCCGCGCGGGGCCGGCGCCAGCCGATCATCGTGCAGCCCGAGGTGGGTCTGCTGGGCATCGTGGCCCGGGAGATCGACGGGGTGCTGCACTTCCTGATGCAGGCCAAGATGGAACCGGGCAACGTCAACTCCTTCCAGCTCTCCCCCACCGTGCAGGCCACCCGCAGCAACTTCACCGGGGTGCACCGAGGCCGGGGCATCCCGTTCCTGGACCTGTTCCTGGAGCGGGGGCGCTCCCGGGTGCTGGTGGACGTGCTCCAGTCCGAGCAGGCCGACTGGTTCCTCGCCAAGCGCAACCGCAACATGATCGTCGAGATCGACGAGGACGTGGAGACCGGCGAGGGGTTCCGCTGGCTGACGCTCGGCCAGCTGCTGCGGCTGCTGCGCCTGGACAACGTGGTCAACATGGACAGCCGCTCCGTGCTGGCCTGCCTGCCGACCGCCGGCGCCGGCCCGGCCGCCGCCGACGATCCGGCCGACGCCGCGGCACTGCGCTCCTTCCACGATCCGGGCGCCCCCTCGGTGCACGGCACGACGGAGGTCCACAGTTGGCTGACCGGCGTTCGGGCGCTGCGCGAACTGGTCCAGCGGCGGGTGCCGCTGCGCGAGGTCGCCGAGGACGGCTGGCGGTTCTCCGGCACCGAGATCGGGCACGCGAGCGGCCGGCGCTTCCGGGTGATCGGCGCGGACGTCGCGGCCAGCAACCGCGAGGTGGGCTCCTGGACGCAGCCGATGATCCAGCCGCAGGTCCCCGGGCTGATGGCGCTGATCGTCAAGCGCATCCGCGGCACCCTGCACGCCCTGGTGCAGGCCCGGGTGGACGTGGGGCACCTGAACGTGGCCGAGCTGGCGCCGACCGTGCACTGCCGGCCCGCCGACCACACAGGGCCGGGCTCCGAGCCGTTCCCGCCGTTCCTCATGGACGTGCTCACCGCGCCCGCGGAGCGGTTCCGCTACGACACCGTGCAGTCCGAGGAAGGCGGCCGCTTCTACCACGCGGAGAACCGCTACGCCGTGCTCGAGGCCCCCGACGACTTCCCCGAGGACCTGCCCGAGGATTACGCCTGGCTGACGTTCGCCCAGCTCACCGAGTTGCTGGCGCACGGCAACTATCTCAACGTCGAGCTGCGGACCCTGGTGGTCTGCGCCCACACCCTCTACTGACGGCCGACGGCCCCTCACCCACGGACGGTCATGCCCCCTCCCCTGCGCCTCGGCCTGCTCGGCTGCTCGGACATCGCCGCCCGCCGCACCCTGCCCGCACTGCCGCGCACCCCCGAGCTGCGGCTGACGGCCGTGGCCGCCCGGGACGCGGACCGGGCGGCCGGCTACGCGGAACGTTTCGGCGGCACGCCCGCCGCCTCCTACGACGCCCTGCTCGACCGGGACGACGTCGACGCCGTCTACCTGTCCCTGCCGACCCTGCTGCACGCGCGGTGGGCCGAGCGGGCGCTGCGCGCGGGCAAGCACGTCCTGGTGGAGAAGCCGCTGGCGGCCACGGGAGCTGACGCGACACGGCTGTTCGCGCTGGCCGGGGAGCGCGACCTGGTGCTGCTGGAGAACTTCATGTTCCTCCACCACGGCACCCACCGGAAGGTGACGGAGATCCTCGCCTCCGGAGTCCTGGGTGCCGTGCGCGCCGTGTCGGCGGCCTTCACCATCCCGCCCCGTCCCGAGGGCGACCTGCGCCTGGACCCGGACCTGGGCGGCGGGGCGCTGCTGGACAACGGCGTCTACCCGCTGCGCGCGGCCCTGCGCTTCCTGGGGTGCGACCTCACGGTGGCCGGGGCGAGTCTGCGGCACAGCTCGCGCTTCGGGGTCGACCTGTCGGGTGCCGTCCTGCTGACCGCCCCCGACGGCGCGAGCGCGCAGGTGCGCTTCGGCATGGAGCACCACTACCGCTCCTGGTACGAGGTGCAGGGCGCCGCGGGCACGCTGGCGGTGGAGCACGTGTACACCACGGCCGCCGGCCACGCGCCGGTGATCCGCCTCGCCTCGGGCCGCGACGTGGCTGAGATCCCGGTGCCGGCCGAGGACCACTTCGAGGCGGTGCTGCGGTTCTTCGCGACCGCCGTGCTGGACCGTGCGGCGGTGTCGTCCGGCCTGCGCCTGCTGAGCGCGGAGTCACGGCGGCAGGCCGCCCTGCTGGACGAGACACGGGCGCGGGCGGTCGTCGTCCGCGTGTGACACGGGGTGGGCGGGCGGTCCGCGTCCGGGTGGGGAACGGACCGCCCCCGGGGGCCGTCAGGCGGTGACCCGGCGGCCGGCGGCCAGTTCCAGGTGGGTGCCGGTGAAGGCGCGGCGCATCCGGCGGTCGTGGGTGACGACGACGACCGTGCCCGGGTAGTCGGCGAGCGCGGCCTCCAGTTCCTCCACCAGCAGCGGCGAGAGGTGGTTGGTGGGCTCGTCCAGCAGCAGCAGGTCGACCGGGCGGGTGACCAGGCGGGCCAGGTCGATACGGCGGCGCTGGCCGACCGACAGGGAACCGACCGGCAGGGCGAGTTCGGAGCGCCGGAACAGGCCGAGGGACAGCAGTTCGTCCGTGTACTCGTCGGGGTGCCCCGGGCGGCCCTCGGCGAACTCGGCGAGGACCGAACGGCGGGGCTGCTTGGGCAACTCGTCCTGGCGCAGCCACCCGGTGTGCCCGGCACGGCGGACGGTGCCCCGGTCGGGTTCCAGGTCGCCGGCCAGGACCCGCAGCAAGGTGGACTTCCCGGCGCCGTTCGGCCCGGTGATGAGCAGCCGTTCGCCGGGGGCGACCGCCAGGTGGTCCAGCCGCAGCCGTCCGTCGACCTCCAGGCCGCTCACCTCGGCCAGCGGCGCCGAGGGGTCGGCGGCGGGATCGCCCGCGGGGGTGAGGGAGACCGTGAACCGCAGCGGGTCCGGCGGACGCGGCACGGGGTTGTCCCGCAGCCGCTTGAGCCGCTCGTTGGCGTTACGGGCCTTGCTGGAGGTGGCGGAGCTGGACGACCGGGCGCGGTGGTGCTCGGAGCCGCTGAACGCCCAGGGGCCCTTCTTGGCGATGGAGGCGAGCATCCGCCCGGCGTTGGCGGCCAGGGTCTCCTGCCGCTCGATCTCGGCGAGATGGTCCTGGTACTCGCGCTCCCAGCGGGCGCGGGCGGCGGCCTTGGCGGTGAGGTAACCCTGGTAGCCGTCGCCGTAGCGGTTGACGGTGCGCCGGTCGGGGTCGACCTCCAGGATGGTGGTGGTCACCGCCTCCAGGAAGGCCCGGTCGTGGGTGATGACGACGACCGTGCCGCGGTGTTCGCGCAGCCGCTTCTCCAGCCAGTCCACGGCCTGGTCGTCCAGGTCGTTGGTGGGCTCGTCCAGGAGCAGCAGTTCGGGGGCGGCGGCCAGGGTGGCGGCCAGGGCGAGCCGGGAGCGCTCACCGCCGGAGAGGGTGTCCACGGCCCGGTCCCGGTCCAGTCCGGGCAGGCCCAGTCCGTGCAGGGCGGCATCCGCCCGGGCGTCCGCCTCGTAGCCGCCGCGGTACTCGAACTCCGCCTGAAGGTCGCCCAGTTCGGACATCCGGCGGGGGCCGTCGTCACCCGCGAGGGCCGCCTCCGCCTCGTGCAGCCGCCGCTCCAGGTCCCTGAGGTCGGCGAACGCCCGGTCCAGGACGTCCCGCACGGTGGCCCCGGCCGGAAGGTCCAGGCGCTGCGGGAGATACCCGACGCCCCCGGGGGCGGCTACGGTCACCTCGCCGTTGTCGGCGCTCTCCGCTCCGGCGATCAGCCGCAGCAGCGTCGACTTGCCCGACCCGTTGTCTCCGATGACGCCGGCCTTCTCACCGGGTCTGACGGTGAGCGAGACCCGGTCCAGCACGACGTGCTCGTCGTACCGCTTGGTGACCTCCTCGAGGGTGAGCTGGGAATGCGCCCGGGACGCGGTGGGTGAGGACAGTCGCACAGGCATCTCCAGGTGGTGGGGGGGCTGCGGGCGGTGCCGTCGTCCATCATCCCGGCCGGACCGCGCGCGTGGTACCGACGGTGGCCGGGGCCGCTCAAGATCCGCTCGAGAACCGCTCGGGAGGCGTGCCGGGAGGGGGCGCGCGGCGTGCGGATGCGGCCGTTCTCGAGCGGTGACTGAGCGGTTCTCCGGGGTTCGTCGGCAGGGTGGCGGCGTCCGTGTGCCGTCGTACCACCGGCAGGAGGCCGCCATGACCACGCAGGTTCCGGAGCAGCCCGTCACACGGGTGCGGGTGCGGGAGGCGCCCGCACCCCGCCCGCGCATCCGGGGCCGGTCGGCCGCCGCGCTCGGGGTGATCGCCGGGTGCAACGCGATGATCCAGCTCGACGACCCGATCGTGAACATCGCACTGCCCGGCATGCGCGAAGGGCTCGGGCTGTCCGCCGTCGGCGCGTCGTGGGTGATCAACGCCTATCTGCTGGCTTTCGGCGGGCTGCTGCTGCTCGGTGGCCGGGCCGGTGACCTGCTGGGCCGCCGCCGGGTGTTCACGGCGGGCGTCGCCCTGTTCACCGTCGCCGCGGCACTGCGGCCGCTTGCGCCGTCGGTCGAGTTCCTGGTGGTCGTCCGGGCCGTGCAGGGCGCGGGGGCGGCGCTGGCGGCGCCGAGCGGGCTGGCGCTGCTGCTGAGCACCTTCGCCGAGGGCGGCTGCCGCAAGCGGGCCATCGCCCTGTGCACCACCGTCGGAGCCGTCAGCACGGCCGGCGGGCTGCTGCTGGCCGGGGCGCTGACCTCGCTCGGTTCGTGGCGCTGGGTGCTTCTGCTGGACGTTCCGGTGGGCCTGGCGATCCTGCTGCTGGCGCCGCTGGTGCTGCGCGAGACGCCCCGCCACCGCGGCCGGTTCGACCTGGCGGGGGCGCTGCTGTCGGCGGCGGGCGCGGCGACGCTGGTGTACGGGCTGACGCGGGCCGCCGAACTGCCGTGGAACGACCCGGGGGTGACGGGCTGGGTGGGAGCCGGGGCGGCGCTGCTGGGCGTGTTCGCGGTGGTCGAGCGGCGGGCCCGGCAGCCGATCGTGGCGCCCCGGCTGTTCGCCGACCGGGACCGGCTGCTCGCCTACGCGGGCACGCTCGCGGTGCCGGGCGCGCTGATCGGCACGTACTTCTTCCTCAACCAGTTCTTCCAGCGACAGCACGGGTGGTCGGCCCTCGCCACCGCCTGTGCGCTGCTGCCGCTGCCGGTCACGATGGCGGCCACGGCGGTCGCCGCCGGCCGCCTGGAGCGGTACACGGGCGCCCGCCGCATGTGGATCGCGGGCGCCTCGATGCTGGCGGCCGGGAACCTGTGGCTGGCCGCACTGTCGGCGGGTGACTCCTACGTCACGTCCGTGCTGCCGGCCCTGCCGCTGCTCGGGGCGGGCATGGCGTGCAGTGTGCTGCCGGCGACCGTGCTGGCCACCTCGGGGCTGCGCGCCGACGAGGCGGGCGGTGCGGCCGGGGTGCTCAACGCCCTTCAGTCCGTGGGCGGTTCGGTCGGCCTCGCGGCCCTGGTCACGGTGTCCTCGCAGACCGGCGGGATGACGGGCGGCTTCGCCGCGTCGGCGGCCTTCGCCTGCCTGGTGCTGCTGGCCGCGACCCTGGTACGGGGCCGCGGCCGGGGAACTCGGTGAGCACGGCCTCCGCTCAGAGACCGGCCGCGTCCCGCAACTGCTGGACGCGGTCGGTGCGTTCCCACGTGAAGTCGGGCAGCTCGCGGCCGAAGTGGCCGTACGCGGCGGTCTGGGCGTAGATCGGGCGCAGCAGGTCGAGGTCGCGGACGATGGCGCCGGGGCGCAGGTCGAAGACCTCGCTGACGGCATCCTCGATGCGCCGCTGGCCGACCCGCCCGGTGCCGAAGGTCTCCACGAAGAGGCCGACCGGCTCGGCCTTGCCGATGGCGTAGGCCACCTGGACCTCGCAGCGCTCGGCGAGGCCGGCGGCGACGACGTTCTTGGCGACCCAGCGCATCGCGTACGCCGCCGAACGGTCCACCTTTGAGGGGTCCTTGCCGGAGAAGGCGCCGCCGCCGTGGCGGGCCATGCCGCCGTAGGTGTCGATGATGATCTTGCGGCCGGTCAGGCCGGCGTCGCCCATCGGGCCGCCGATCTCGAAGCGCCCGGTCGGGTTCACCAGCAGGCGGTAGTCGTCGGTCTCCAGCTTGATGCCGTCCCCGGCCAGCTCGGCGAGGACGTGCTCGACGACGTACTGGCGGATGTCCGGAGTGAGCAGCGCGTCGAGGTCGATGTCGGAGGCGTGCTGGGAGGAGACCACGACCGTGTCCAGACGGACCGGGCGGCTGCCCTCGTACTCGATGGTGACCTGGGTCTTGCCGTCGGGACGCAGGTAGGGCACGGTCCCGTCCTTGCGGACCTCGGTCAGGCGGCGGGACAGCCGGTGGGCCAGTTCGATGGGCAGCGGCATCAGGGAGGGCGTCTCGGTGGTGGCGTAGCCGAACATCAGGCCCTGGTCGCCGGCGCCCTGCCGGTCCAGCTCGTCGTCCTCGCCCTCCACGCGGGCCTCGTACGCGGTGTCGACGCCTTGCGCGATGTCCGGGGACTGCGCGCCGATCGACACGGACACGCCGCAGGAGGCGCCGTCGAAGCCCTTGCGTGAGGAGTCGTAGCCGATGGCCAGGATGGTGTCCCGGACGAGCTGGGCGATCGGGGCGTACGCCGTGGTGGTGACCTCGCCGGCGATGTGCACCTGGCCGGTGGTGATGAGCGTCTCGACGGCGACTCGGGCGCCGGGGTCCTCGCGGAGGAGGGCGTCGAGGACGGCGTCACTGATCTGGTCGGCGATCTTGTCGGGATGGCCCTCGGTCACGGACTCCGAGGTGAACAGGCGACGGGACATGGCTCTCCAGTGGTGTGGCGTCCGACGACGGCCGGCGGACCCGGCCGTCGCTGCGCCGCCGGCATGCCGGTCACCTGGGGCGTCCGGCTCGTGCGGCGACGGATTCGAGCGTCCTGGCGAAGGCTGCGTCGTCGGTCGTGGTACCGGTGAGCACCACGAGCGGGGGCCGTCCTCCGTCCGCGGCGATGCGCCGGGCGGTCTCGCAGGCGGCGGTGCCGCCGCCGGAGAAGGCGGCGAGGACGAGCAGCGGGTCGGTGTCCCGCGCGGGGTGCGGTGCGGCGGACCGGCCGCTTCCCGTGGTGCGCAGCAGGACGACCGCCTCGGGGCCCCGGTAGGCCTCGGCGAGCCGGGCGTAGCGCGTGCGGGGCAGGCCGTGCGTCTGGACGAGACAGACGGTGCCCGCGCCGGGGCCGGCGGCCGGCCGCAGCGGGACGAGCGCGGGTTCGGTGTCGGCCCCGGGCCCGGCGGCGGGGGGCGGACCGGCGGGGGCGGTGGGTGCGGCGGGGGCCGTGGACAGCAGGCGCAGCAGGTCGGCGACGGTGGTGGAGTCGGCGGCCAGGTAGGGCACCTCGGTCAGCAGCGACGCGCTGTCGGCGAGCACCGCGGTCGCGTCGGCGTAGGGGGAGCTGTCGTGGGACGCGGTCAGGACGAGTCCACCGTCGGCGTCGTGCCGGGTGACGAGGGTGACGGGGAAGGCGGTGCGGGCGCCCAGCGGTTCGGGCCGTCCCACCCGGACGCCCAGCACGGCGAGTCCGGCCGACAGGTCGTCGAGGGGGCGGGGGCCGCCTTCGAAGACCAGGAGGCTGCCGTCCGGGAGCGCGGAGGCGGGCGCCTGCGACACGGGCGTCGGGGAGGTGGACCAGTCGCGGATCTGGCCGGGCGAGACCCATTCGTAGGCCGCCATGTCCAGCATCCGGTCGCGCACCTCGGCGAGCAGGGTCGCCACCGTTGACCGGGGGTCGACCTCGACGCTCAGGGGCAGCGCCGTGCGCAGGGGGCCGGGGAGGCGTTCGGCGCCCTCCAGCAGGATGCCGCGACCGGAGGCGGCGACGCCGAAGCGGACCTGCGCCGGGCCCTTCGCCCCGCTGGCCCGGTACAGCAGGACGGCCCACAGGGTCTGCAGGACGCCGCTCTCGGTGCTGCCCCAGTGGGCGGCCCAGGCGGTGAGCCGCTCGGTGAGGGCCGCGTCGAGCCGCACCTCGGCGCGCCCGGCGGGAACGGGGGACGCGGCGGCCGGCCCCGGGGGGGCGGTGAGCGGGACGGGGGAGACGGCGTCGGCGCGAGGCGCGGACCGCGACCAGTAGTCACGGGCCGGCGCGGTGTCCTGACGGTGCAGCCAGCGGACGTAGTCCCGGATGTCGGGGCGCCGTTCGCCGCCGGGCAGCCGGCCGCCGGCCAGGTAGGCGCGGTGGAACTCGCGCACGAGCAGGCGGGCGCTGAAGTCGTCGAGCAGCGCGTGGTGGTAGGTGAGCAGCACCCGGGAGGGCGTGTCACCGTCGCGCCCGGCGGATCCGCCGCCCAGGACGGTGACCCGCAGGGCGGGGGGCAGGCGCGGGTCGAGTCCGCGCCGGACGTCGTGCGCGACCAGGTCGGGCCAGCCGACCGTGCCCTCGGGCAGCCACAGGACCTCCGCGGTCACGACGTCGTGGAGCAGGAGCAGCGGTTCGGGGCCCTCGCCGAAGGCGGCGCGCAGGACGCTTTCCCGGTCGACGACGGACTGCCAGGAGGCGCGGAACCGCTCCGGGTCGAGCCGGCCGTGCCAGGCCCAGGTCAGGCGCTCCACGTGCCGGCCGGGGTGGGCGTCGGCGTCGGCGAGCAGTTCGCGCTGGAGTGCGGTGGGCGGCACGGACCGGGTGGTGCGGGCGCCGGGCGCCGGGTGGGTGAGCAGGTCGGCGAGCAGGCCCCAGGGGAAGGCGACGCCGGGCGTCCCGGGGGACAGCCGCAGGGTGTGGCGCGCGGGCCCGTGACCCTCGACCCGGTGCGGCCGGGCGGGCGCGTCGGGGTGGTGGACGGCGACCTGGTCGAGGGCGGCCTCCAGCCGGTCCCCGTCCAGCGGGCCGAGCACTTCCAGTGCCGGGTCGTCGTGGGGGGCAGGACCGAGGTCGAGGACGACGGTCGTGTCCCGGCCGGGCGGTGGCTTCGGTGCTGTGTGGTGTGCGGTCATCGACGGTGTGGGGCGGGCACCTTCCGTGGTCGCGTACGGCGTACGTCCACGCGTACGGCGGTGTGCACGGCGGCTGTGTGCACGACCTCGGCGTGCGGCTCGAAGGCCCCCTCCCTCCCCTCTGTGGGAACGCCCGACGAGTATGCGCGGCGGCGCCGACACGGGCCCGACACCGCGCTGACACGGCGCTGGACAGGGCCGGCGCCCGTGGCTCAGGTGCCCGGACCGGGCGCGGGGCCGTCCGGCGGTCCCGCGTCGAGCAAGCCGGCGACGGCGCCCATGAAGCCCTCGTCGAGCATGCTGCCGGCGGCGGTGTCGCGGGAGGTGTCCAGGCCGGCGTCGTGGCAGGCGACGCTGAGGAGGTAGCGGCCGAGCACCCGGTGCGTGCCGAAGGCCCATTCGCCGCGGGAGGCGGGCCGGCCGCCGGGGGTCAGCAGGCCCGTTTCGCCGCCGCCGCCGAACCCGAACTCGGTGAAGCCCAGGCGCAGTCCCTGGCCGATGGCCTTGGTGTACGCCTCCTTCAGGGTCCACAGCCGCAGCAGGGCCGCCGACCGCTGCTCGGGGGGCATCCGCTCCAGTTCGGCGCGTTCGGCGGGGCTGCACATGTGGCCGTGCAGCAGGTCGAACGACATGGGGCGGCCGGCGGGTTCGGCGTCCACGCCGATCCGGCCGTTGCGGCTGACGCCCACGGCGATCAGGTCGTCGGTGTGGGTGAGGCTGATGTCGACCTGGTCGAGACCGCGCAGGTAGGGCCGCCCGCCGATCTTGTACGCCAGGTTCAGGTCGGTGGCCCGCGTGTCCAGCGCGGCGGCGGCCGTGAACTTGGTGACCAGGCGCGAGGTGACGAACCGGTAGCGGATGAGCGGGTCGGTGGTGCGCCGGTAACGCTGCCAGTCCCGGCCCAGCAGGGGGCGCAGGCCCGGGTCGGTGACGGCGGTGCCGAGCCACTCGCCCCACGTGGTGAACACCGTGGCGTTGCCGCGTGCCCGCATGTCCTCGCGGACCCGCTGCCAGGGGCCGTCGGGGCCGCCGACGTGGACGGGTTCGCTGATGCGGTCGGTGTCGACGGTGCCGGTGTCTGTCAGGGGGTCCACTTCGGTCCACCCTTTCGGTGGGTCGGGCAGGCGGGGGTGCGGGGCGGTGCCGTCCGCGTGCGGTCTGCGCCGCCGGGCCGGCCGCGGTGCCGGGGGTGTCACTGGGCCAGGACGGTGGCGTCCAGGTCGCAGCCGAGGCCGGACCGGTAGCGGCGGATCAGTTCGTCGAGCACCTGTCGTACGCAGCCGTCGGGCAGGTCGGGCACGGGGACGCCGAGCCGGGCACCCAGCCGGGACAGGGCCAGCACGGCCCAGGCCGGGTCGGCGAGGAACGGGTCGGTGCCGTCCTGGCCCTCCCAGACGCCGAGGACCGCGGCGGCGCCGACGAGCAGGCTGTAGCGGTCGCTGAGGACGCACACCGCCGGGTCGGCGAGGCCCCGGCTGCCGTAGGGGGGCAGGGTCCGGCAGGTCTCGCGCAGGGCGCGCAGTTCGGCGACGAACGCCTCGGCGAGTTCGGCGAGCGCGCCGATCTGGCCGCCGACCGCGCGGCCGGCGGCGAGGCGGGCGGCCGAGCCGGCCAGGGACGCCGCCATGAAGTCGCCGCCGCCCGCGATGCCCAGCGTCCGGAAGTCCAGCGCGGGCAGTTCGGCGCCCGGGCGGAACAGTTCGGGCGGCGGCTCCTCCTCGGCGAACCAGGCGGTCTCCGCCAGCGTCCGGAGCTGCGGGACGATCACGGCCTGGCAGGAGGCGGTGCCGGCGTGGCCGAGGCCGGCCACCGGCAGGTCCCGGACCAGCTTGTCGAGGGCGCCGTACTCGGGGCTGTCGAGGTCGTAGCCCCGGCCGCCCAGCACGGCGGCCAGCTCCTCCAGGTCCTCCCGCAGCAGGTCGGGGACGACGTACTTGACGGCCGCGGCGCACACATGGGCCCGGCCGGGCAGCAGGCCGAGCGCGCGCAGCGCGACGGTGGCCATCGCGTCGCAGGCCAGCAGGTCGGCGAAGACGCCGGTGAGGGGCTTGTGCCAGCGGCGGGCGACGGGGCCGGCGCGTCCGGTGGTGGCGGCGCGGACCGCGGAGTGCAGGACGGTGTCGGCGGCGGCGGTGACGACGCCGCAGATCACGCTGCGGTTGACCTGGAAGGTGCGCAGGGCCAGGGCGACGCCGTCGCCGAGGCCGCCGACGAGCGTGTCCCCCGGCACGGCGCGGCCCTCGAACTCCAGGCCGCTGAAGAGCGCTCCGCGCATGCCGGAGGTCTCCACCCGCGGCAGGTGGCGCATGGTGCCGGGCGCGGCCCGCGCGGGGTCCAGGAGGAACACCGAGTGGCTGCGCGGTCCCCGGGCGGCGTCGGTGCGGGCGTAGACGACGTGGGCGTCGGCGCGCGAGGCGTTGATGACGACGTCCTTGCGGCCGTACAGGCGGTGGCCGCCGCCGGGGGCCGGGCGGGCGGTGAACTCGTCCCGCAGGATGGCGTTGGCGTGGGCGAGTTCGTGGTGCAGGATCGTGGCGCGTCCGCCGCCCAGCAGCAGGGCGGCCACCTCGTGCCGCAGGCGTTCGTCGCCGGCCGCCCAGACGGCGCCGGTCGCGAACATCGAGGTGATGCCGTGGCCGAAGCCCAGGGCGACGTCCCGCCGGAAGACCGGGCGCAGGGCCCGGGCGAGCAGGTCCGCGCGGGTGAGCCGGCCGCCGTACGCGGCGGGCACGAACTCGGCGGCCCAGCCCTCCTCGTCGAGCAGGGCCTCGGTGTCGGGCGGTGGGGTGCGCCGGCCGTCGGCGTCGAACAGGGCGCGCAGTCCGTGCGGGTTGGCCGGCTCGTACGGGTCGCCGAGCAGGGCTTCGAGCCGTGCCGCACGCGCGCGTGCGTCCGCCTCCCAGCGGCCCGGCGGGCCGCCGGGCGCCGACGCGGCTGCGGCTGCGGTCTGCGCGGTGCCGGTCATGGCGCGGTGATCAGCTCCTTCGTCCCCTGACGGGGTCTCTCGCACGCCTGGGGACCACCTTGGCGGTGCCGCCTCGTGAGCGGCCGCAGCGGTGGTGGAGCGGTGCCGGAGCCGGGCCGGACCACCGCGCGGACGCGGCCCGGGGGTGTGCCGTCAGACGCCCGCCCGCGCGGACTGCTTGCGCGTGACGAAGGCGTCGAGCGCGCGGAGGGTGCGGAAGTGCTCGAGTTCCATGTCCGCCTCCTCGACGGTGACGTCGAACTCGCGCTCGACGAAGGCCACCAGTTGGAGCGCGAACAGGGAGCTGACGTAGCCCTGCTCGAAGATGTCGTCGTCGTCCCCGAGGTCGTGGACCGGGAAGAACCTGGAGAGGTACGCCGCCGTCCTCGCCCTGGCGTCCGTGCTCATCGCCTCACCGTCCTGTCCTCGTGCGGCCCCGCCGGGATCCGTGGAATGACTCCACCGTCGACTGTCCCGGGCGGCGCTGGAGTGCGCCCGGAGCCGCGACGGACCGCGGGCGCACGGGCGGTTCAGCCGGAGCGGACCGCGGACTCGGCGTGTTCCCGGGCCAGTTCGAGGGTGGCCGTGGAGTTGCGGCCGAGGGCCTCGCGGACGTATCGGCGGGCCTGCGCCAGGTCCGCGCCGGGGCCGAGGACACGTTCGACCGCGTCCTCGCGCAGCACCACGCTGTGCTGGGAGACGGCGGTCGTCCCGCTGCCGTCGGACACCACGGACCACTCGCCGGTGTGCGCCTCCATCAGCGCGGGGGTGGCCGTCTGCTTGTAGACGATGCGGCCGGCGTGCGGGAAGCAGATCCGCACGGACTCGGTGGTGTGCGCGGCGCCGTCCGCGGTGAGCGTGTCCATCGCCATGACCTGGACGCCGGGCGCGTCCTCCGTGAGCTCCAGCCGGGACACGTGGGGGATCAGCCGGGGCCAGTCGCCGGCCCGGTAGAGGAAGTCGTAGACCAGCTCGGCGGGGGCGTCCACGCGGACCGAGTCCTCGAAGGACAGCACCAGTTCGTCGAAGTGCCGCCAGCGCTCGGCGAGCTGCCTGAGGCCGGCCAGTTCGGCGCGGGAGTTGGTGTCGACGGCGCGCTGCACCCAGTCCACGTCCTGCGGCCGGTCCCCGTGGACGGTGAAGTCGTGCAGCAGGGTCAGCAGGGTGGTGCCGCCCGGCAGCTCCTCGACCGCCCAGGTGCCGTGCATGGTCTCCACCGGCGCCTGGGGGTGCGACTGGCGGAACTCCACCCGCCGGGTCGCCGGGTCCTGCACCCGCCGCGAGATCCAGGACCGCACCTGGCCGTTGGCCGTCGCCCACATGCGCAGGCGCTCGTTGGTCCCGTCCGTCTCCAGTTTCTCGACGTGGACGTTGGGGGGGAAGAACAGCGGCCACCGCACCGCGTCCGCGATCAGTCCGTAGACGATCCCGGCCGGGGCGTCCACCTCGGTCGAGTGCGACGTCCTGTGCACGCGCTCACCCGTCACCACACACCTCTTCTCTGACGTCGTGGTCCGACGTCGTCTCAGAAATTGCCCAGTCCGCCGCAGACGTTGATCGCCTGCGCGGTGACGGACGCGGCCGGTCCGGAGGCCAGATAGGCCACGAGCGCGGCGACCTCCTGCGGCGTGGAGTAGCGGCCGAGGGGGATCTTCGCCTCGAACTGCTCCAGCACCGCGTCCTCGGTGGTGTCCCAGGCGGCGGCGTACCCCTGCCGTACGCGGGAGGCCATCGGCGTCTCGACGTAGCCCGGGCAGACCGCGTTGACGGTGACGCCCGTGGGCGCGAGTTCGCGGCCCAGGGCCTTGGTGAAGCCGACGACGCCGTGCTTGGAGGCGCTGTAGGGGGCGCCGAGCAGCACGCCCTGCTTGCCGGCGGTGGACGCGATGTTGATGATCCGTCCGTGTGCGGCGCCGGACAGGCCGCCGTTCTTCAGTACCTCGCGGGTCACCAGGAACACGCTGTTGAGGTTGGTGTCGATGACGTCGTACCAGAGGTCGTCGGTGAGGTCGGCGGTGACGCCGCCGCCGCTGCGTCCGGCGTTGTTGACCAGGACCGTGACCGGCCCGTACGTGTCCACCGCGGCACGCACCAGGTCGGCCACCGCGGTGCGGGAGCGCACGTCGGCGGCCTGGCCGTCCGCCTGGAGGCCCTCGGCGCGCAGGTCCTCGACGGTCTGCTTGACGTCGGCGTCGGTGCGGGCGCACAGGAAGACGCGGTGGCCCGCGCGGCCCAGTTCGCGGGCCACGGCCAGTCCGATGCCGCTGGTGGCGCCGGTGACCAGGGCGACGGGGGTGGTGGGGCCGTCGGGGGTGACGGCGGGTCGGGCGGCGGTCACGGTCGGTCCTCCTTCGAGCGGGGTGCGGGGGCGGGGCGTGCGACGGCCGGTTCGCGCGGGGGCTCCCCGGCGAGGCGGGTGGCCGGACGCAGCGGGGCCAGGGACTGCTCCAGCGCCGTGCGGGTCAGGGTGCGGCCGCGTGCGGCGACGTAGCCGTCCGGGCGGACAAGCAGCCAGCAGCCGGGTGCCAGGCCGAGCGCCCGGCGCAGCGCGGAGCCCGGGTCGGTGAGGGGGGCGGGGCCCTCGGTGGGGCCGCCCCCTACGGTGCGGACGGACAGCCACTCGCCGTACTGCACGGCGGCGGTGACGGCGACGCCGGCGGGTCCGTCGCCCGGTCCGGTGCCGCCGCCGGCCAGCAGCAGCGACCAGCGGGGGTCGCGCAGTTCCTCGTGCAGGGCGCGGAAGCCGGGCACGTCGGGGTCGTGGACCGGGGCCGCGGTGGCCCGCTCGCCGGGCGCGGGTCCGGCGACGGTGAGGTGCGGGTGCTGGTCGGGGGTGGTCAGCGGGGACCCGGGGTAGCCGAGGCGCAGTCCGGACATGCCGCCGAGCACCTTGCGCTGGATGGCGCGCCGCAGTCTCGGCACGTTGCGCACGACGGTGAAGACGACGGGCAGCGCCACCGACGCCAGGAGGTTCTTGAGCTGGACGAGGGAGGTGGCGGTGCGGGTGGAGCCGAGCAGGGCCTCGCCGATGGGCACCCGCTCCTCGCTGTAGGTCTCCAGCAGTTCCGGTCCCGCGTGCCCCTGCTCGACCTGGGCCAGTTTCCAGGCCAGGTTGTAGGCCTCCTGGATGCCGGTGTTCATGCCCTGGCCGGAGGCGGGGCTGTGCACGTGCGCGGCGTCTCCGGCGACGAAGACCCGGCCCCGCTGCATGCGCCGGACCATGCGCTGCTGGAAGGTGAAGACGGAGGTCCACTCCGGTGGGCCGACCCGGGCGGTGCGTCCGAGGCCGGCCGTCAGCTTGGCGCCGAACCGGGCGGCGGTGCCGGCGGCGTCCGCGGCGGCCCGGGACGCGGCGTCAGGACCGGGCGCGGTGTCGAGGAGCCTCCAGTACCCGTCCCGGGCGTAGGGCACCATCATCATCGTCTGGCTGCCGGTGTGCGCCCAGTAGATGGTGTCGGGCGGCAGGTCGATGTCGACGGGCGCGTCGGCGAGCATCCAGGTCTCGCTGGTCTCCCCGAGCAGTTCCAGCCCGAGCAGCTTGCGCACGGTGCTGTGCCCGCCGTCGCAGCCCACCAGCCACGACGTCTCGACGTCCTCCTCCCGGCCGTCGCGGGCCAGTCGCAGCACCACGCGGTCGTCGTCCTGCTCGAACGCGGTCAGGCGGGTCCCCCACTCGACCTCGACGCCGTGCCGGGCCACGGCCCGGCGCAGTTCGGCCTCGGTGTCGGTCTGGGCGACGATCAGCGAGTACGGGTGGGAGGTCGGCATGGTGGAGTAGTCGGCCTCCAGGCGCACCAGGCGGCGCCCGCGGGCGTACATGGTGAAGGCCCGGTTGCGGCGGCCCCGCGCGATCACGGCGTCGACGATGCCCATCTGCGCGAACGTCTCCAGGGTGCGCGGGTGCGCGGCCACCGCCCTGCTGGTGCGCGCGGGTCCGTCGGCGGCGTCGATCAGGCGCACCGCGACGCCCCTGCGGGCGAGTTCGTGTGCGGCGGTCAGTCCGACGGGGCCGGCGCCCACGACGACGGCCCGGGGCCGCCCGGGGCCGGTCATCAGGCGCTCGCCTCCACCGTCTCGAACAGTCCGGGCTCGGGGGTGGCGAGCGGGCCGAGCTGCTTGACCAGGGCCTGGAACTCCTCGCTGCGCACGGCCCTCTGGTGCGCGTCGGCGTCCTCCCAGACGGCCAGCTCCAGGTAGACGTTGGGGTGCCAGGCGTGGCGCATGACCTGGTGGCTGACGTAGCCGGGCTGGGCGGCCATGTAGGCGGTGAGCTGGTTCTTGACGCTGAGGAAGGTGTCGAGGTCGCCGTGCACGGTCAGTTTGTTGACGAAGGTCACCATGGTCTGCTCCTGGAGGTGGTGGAGGGAACGTGGCGCGGACCGGGTGCGGAACGCGGCCCGCTCGGCGAGCGCCTGCCGCACGCGGCTGCGCGCGGGTTTGCCGGTGGGGGTGCGTGGTACGGCGGACAGGACGTCGGCGGCGCGGATGTGCTCGAAGGAGGCGAGCCGTTCGTTGGCGCGCGCGACGACGGAGCGCAGGACGGCGTCCGCCCTCCGCTCCCCCGGGTCCTCGCGCAGGACGACGCCGGCCCAGGCCGTCCGGCCGTGCTCGGCGTCGCGCAGGCCCGCGACGACGCAGTCGGCGACCCGCGGGTCCCGGGCGAGGGCCCGTTCGACGCGGGCGGGCGAGACGATCTCGTTGTCGTACTTGAAGATGTCGTCGACGCGGTCCACCAGCCGCAGCACCCCGTCGTCGTCGGCCGTCCCGATGTCCCCGGTGCTGAACCAGCCGTCCGCGTCGACGCGGGAGCGGGTGTCCTCACCGAGGTACCCGGCCATCAGCTGCGGTCCCCTGACCTGCACCTCGCCCAGGGAGCCGGCGTCGACCGGGCGGCGGGTGGCGAGGTCCACGAGCCGGCAGTCGGTCCCGGGCACGGGGGTGCCGACGGTGCCGGGCCGTGGCGGGCTGCCGGGGCGCCGGCAGTGGGTGAGCGGGGACAGTTCAGCCATGCCGTAGCCCTGCACGACGGGGACGCCGAGCAGGTCGCCGAGGGTGTGCGCGGCCTCGGGCAGCAGCGCCGAGCCGCCGGACAGGACGGCGGTGAGGCGGGTGCCGCCGCGGGCGGCGCGGGGGGTGCGGGGCAGCCGCTCGTCGACGGCGAGGCGGTGCAGGCGGGCGGGCAGCCCGTAGTAGTGGGTGGCGCCGGTGCCGGCGGCGACGGCCAGTGAGGTCACCGGGTCGGGGTCGGCGCACAGGACCTGGCAGGCGCCCGCGTCCAGCGCGCTGTTGAGGTGCATGACGTGGTACAGCGGCAGGTGGTTGAGGGCGACCGAGCCGGGGCCGAGGCCGTGCGCGAGGGCCGTCTGGCGGGCGTTGGCGACGAGGTTGCGGTGGGTGAGCAGGACGCCCTTGGGCATTCCGGTGGTCCCGGTGGTGAACTGCACGCAGGCGACCGCGTCGGGGTCCGCGCCGCCGGGGCGTCCCAGGGCGGCCTCGGTCAGGCCTTCGAGGGCCACGTTCAGGGACAGGCAGCCGGAAGGCACCGCGCCGGAGGCGTCGGCGTCGGTCACGACGACCGTGTGCAGGGCGGGCAGGGCGCCGCGCAGTCCGGCCAGGTGCCCGGCGACGGCCGAGGGCACCAGGGCCAGTTCGACGTCCGCGGCGGTGAGGACGTGCCGCAGTCCGTGTGCGCCCATCAGCGGATTGACCAGCACGACCGTGGCGCCGCCGCGCGCGGCGCCGTGGTAGGCGGCGGCGAACACCGGGTCGAGGACGCAGGCGACACCCACGCGCGCGCCCGGCCGTCCCCCGGTCGCGCGCTGTACGAACGCGGCGATCCGGTCGGCCAGCGCGTCCAGCTCGCCGAAGGTCCAGGCGCGGCGCCCGGTGCGTACGGCGAGCCCCTCGGGATCACGGACGGCGGCCGTGCGCAGCAGACCGTCCACCGTCATGTCGGGGTACGCGAGGTTCGCCACGGCTCGTCCTCCAGCGGGTCTCGGGGGGCGCTGTCCACGTTCTGCCGAACCGCTTGAGGAAGGTTCGAAGAGCACTCGATCCGGGCGGCGGACAGTGGGCGCAACCGACGGAACGAAAGGCTGGTCCGCATGACCACCGAGACGCTCGAACGCTCCGTAGACCTCGCCGGGCAGACGGGGTTCGGCGACCTGTACGCACGGGTGCAGCGGTTCTACGCGCACCAGATGCAGCTTTTCGACCTGCACGACGCCGACCGCTGGGCCGCGACGTTCACCGAGGACGCCGTGTTCAGCGTGCCGACCCTGGACGCGCCGGTGCGCGGCAGAGCGGGCCTGGTCGCCAACGTGCTGCGCAACCGGCGCCGCCAGGAGGACAGCGGCGAACAGCACCGGCACTGGATCGGCATGCTCGACGTGCGCCCCGGCCCGGACGGGACGCTGCGCACCCGCTGCTACGCCCTGGTGTACGTCACGCCCCGGGGCGGCGGTTCGCGACTGCTGCGGGTCTGCGTCATGGAGGACGAGCTGGTCCCCGCGGGCGGCGACTGGCAGACCCGGCGCCGTGTGGTCACCCGGGACGACCTGGCCTGAAGGAGGCTGACGACATGACGGTGCAGACGATCGGGGAAGGGTCCGCCACCGACGGGACCGCCCTGTACGCGCGCGTCCAGCAGTTCTACGCGGACCAGGTCGCGCTGCTGGACGAGCTGCGGGCCCATGAGTTCGCGGAGACGTTCACCGAGGACGGCGTCCTCTCGCCCTCGCCCTCGGTGCCGGCCGCCCACGGTCGCGCGGCCATCGCGGCCGCGCTGCTGGCCGCCCACGAACGGCGGTTCCGCTCGGAGGAGGTGCGCAGGCGGCACTGGTACAACATGCTGCGGGTGTCGGTCCGTCCGGACGGGGCGCTGCACACGCGGTACTACACGCTGGTGGCCGTCACCCGGCCCTGGAACCCGGTGCCGGACATCGGGCCGAGCAGCGTGGTGGAGGACCTGCTGGTGGTCCGGGACGGCGCGCTGCTCACCCGCGAGCGGCGCGTCGTCCCGGACCACCTGTCCTTCTGAGGGCCTCCTGGGGGCGTTCCCGGGCCGTGCTCAGGCGCGGCAGACCGGGAGCCCTCCGTGGTAGCGCGCCATCTCGGCGAAGAGCGCGGGGATGTCCAGCGGGTCGCCGGGCCGGCCGCCGAGCGCCTCGTGGAAGGCACGGTGCAGGTTGGGCACCAGCCGTTCCGCGTCGAGCAGGTCGGCGTAGGGTCCGGGGCCGGCCTCGCGGGCGGTCTCCAGGGGTCCCAGTCCGGCGGCCAGGCCGTCGGCGGCCAGGCGCTGGAGGCGGCGCAGGTAGGCCTCGTTGGCGTCGAACAGCTCCGGTCCGCCCACCGGGCCGTGGCCGGGGACGACGGTGCGGGCGTCGAGGGCGCGCAGGGTGTCCAGTGCCTCGATCGACCCGGCGACCGACCCCATCGGGCAGAACGGCGTCACCCCCGACATGACGAGGTCGCCGGTGAAGAGCACCCGCTGCCCGGGCAGCCAGACGACGGTGTCGCCGGTGGTGTGCGCGGGTCCCGGGTGCAGCAGTTCGGCGCGCAGCGGGCCCGTGTGCACGGTCATCCGGTCGCGGTAGGTGAGCTGCGGCGCCACCACCTCCGGGTCGCCCCAGCCCACGTCGGGCCACAGGCCGGTCAGGTGCAGGCCGGCCGCGGTGACGTCCTCGCGGGCCCGTTCGTGGGCGACGACCAGGGCCTCGGGGAAGAGGTGGTTGCCGAAGGTGTGGTCCCCGTGGAAGTGGGTGCTGACCAGCAGGCGCGGCGGGCGCGGCACGGTCCGCAGCACCGCCTCGCGCAGCCGCAGGGTCCGCGCGCGGGTCGCCGCGGTGTCCACGAGGAGGGCGTCGTTCCCGTCGGTGACGAGTCCGGCGTTGCTGAGGCACCATCCGCCGTCCATCTGCACGTACGCGTGCACGCCGTCGGCGACCTCGACCAGCTCCCCCGCCGTGCCGGCCGCGCTCACGCCCCGCTCCGGGCACCCGACGGGACGTGGGCCTCGTGCCCCGTCGGGGGCGCGGGAGTATCGGCGGGCTTCGGCGCGGGGGTGGTGAACAGATCCGTGCGTACGGTGGCCGGGTCGGGTCCGTAGGCGATGCGGTGGGTGATGCGCTCGCCGATCCCGGAGCGGGTGACCACCGACGCGGCCCGGGAACGCAGCCTGGTGGCGACCGGGCCGCTGCGGCCCAGCAGCGCCTTGGCCTGGATCCGCTGGACGCGGTGCACGGTGGCCGCCGCCGGCCTGCGCCGCCGTTCGTAGGGCAGCAGCCGCTCCCGGCTCGCGTCGCCCGCGCGGACGGCGTCGAGCAGGACGGGGTGCGCGGCGGCGGCGTCCTGGAGGGCGAGGTTGATGCCCTGGGCGCCGATCGGTCCGTGGGTGTGGGCGCTGTCGCCGACGAGCAGCAGCCCGTCGTCCACCCACCGGGCGGCCTGTGCGGCGAACACGTCGAGCAGGGTGAGGTCGGACAGCGAGCGCAGGTGCTCGTGGAGGAGGTCCGCGAACTGCGGCAGGGCGCCGGCCAGTTCGCAGCGGACGTCCTCGATGCCGCGGACTGCGACCCGGCTCCAGGTGCGGTGCGGCAGGGTCCAGCCGACACGCAGCCGGTCCGGGTGGGTGTCGTGCACGAGCAGCGCGCCCGTCCCGGTGCGGTGGATGCGTACCGCGCCGGTGGCGTGCCCCGGCGCGGGCAGCGCGAACCAGGCGACGTCCTGGTCGAAGGCCTCCCGGCGGCCGGCGTCGATGCCGGCCAGCATCCGGGTGCGGGAGTGGCGGCCGTCGGCGCCGACCACGACCCGGGCCCGCACGCCGGTGCTGCCGCCGTCGTGCCGGTGCGCCACCACGCCCGCGATCCGCTCGCCCTCGCGCAGCAGCCCGGAGACGCGGTGCCCTTCCAGGAACGTGAGCCCGGGCAGCGCCCGGCAGGCTGCGAGCAGTTCGTCCAGCAGGTGACGCTGGGGCAGCGCGAGCAGACGGTCGTAGGGTGCGGCGAGCCGCCGGTAGTCGATGTCGAGCAGCACCCGCCCGTCCTGGAGGACCTGGAATGCGTCCAGGTCGCGGGCGCCGCGGGCGCGGGCGGCGGACAGCACGCCGAGTTCGTCGAGGACGCGTTGTCCGCCGGGCTGGAGTATCTCGCCGTGGAAGTCGCGGCGCAGGCCGGTGGAGCGCTCCACCAGGGCGACCTCGACGCCGGAGCGCAGCAGCATCAGGGTGAGGGCCAGTCCGGCGGGCCCTGCGCCGACCACACAGACGTCGACGCGCGGCGCGTCGGCGCGGCTCGTCCCGGGTACGCCCAGCGACGCCATGTCGGTGTCCCCCCTTCAGGCGGTGGTGCGCGCGGACAGGGCCCCGTTGACGAGGTCGAGGTACTGGCGCGGCGTCTCGGCCTCGTCCAGTGCCTCCTCGTCGAGCGTGACGTCGTGGTCGCGTTCGATGATGCCGGTGACCTGGAGCAGGGCGAGCGAGTCGTAGCCCAGGTCGAGGAAGGGGGTGTCCAGGACGTCGCCGTTCAGGTCGATGCCCTCGCCCTCGCCGGCGCACGCGCGCAGCAGGGCGGTGAGTTCGGTCAGCTCCAGCCGGTCCACGATGTGCCTCGTCCTTCTTGGGTCCGTGGGTGGTCCGGGCCGGGCGTGGCCGCCCGGACCGGGTGTCGTCGTCAGCGGGCGGCCCGCAGGACCGTCGCGGCGTTGAAGCCGCCCCGGCCGCGGGCCAGGACCAGCGCGGTGCGCAACCGGGCGGGCCGGGCCGCGCCGGTCACCAGGTCCACCGGGCAGTCGTCGGCGACGCGCCGCGTGCCGACGGTCGGGGGGATCACCTGGTCGCGCAGGGCGAGCAGGGCCGCCGCCAGGTCCACCGCCGAGCCGCCCGACAGCAGCCGCCCGGTCATCGTCTTGGGCGCGGTGACGGGCACACCGAACGGCCCGAACAGGGCGGTCAGCGTCTGTGCCTCGGCCCGGTCGGCGGCCCGTTCGCCCGCGGCGTCGGCGAAGACGACGTCCACGTCGGCCGGGGTGATCCCGGCGTCGGCCAGGGCGAGTTCGGCGGCGGGAAGCAGCCGGGGGCGGCCGGTGCCGGGTGCGGGGTCGAAGGTGGCCGCGCACCCGGCGACGACGCCGAGGGCGTCGGCGCCCCGGGCGCGCGCCGTGTCGCCGTCCTCGACGACGAACAGGGCACCGCCCTCCCCGACGACGTGTCCGCGTGCGGCGGCGTCGAAGGGCAGGTAGGCCCGGTCGGGGTCCTCGGCGGTGCTCAGGCCGCCCGCGGCCAGGTGGGCGGTCCAGCCCCAGGGGCACAGGGTGGAGTCGACGCCGCCGGTCACCACGGCGCCCGTTCCCCGGCGCAGCAGGCGGCGTGCCTGGGCGACGGCGTCGAGGCCGCCGGCCTGTTCGGAGATGACCACGCCGCTGGGGCCGCGCAACCCGTGCCGGATGGAGATCTGGCCGGAGTTGGCGGCGTAGAACCAGGCGAAGGACTGGTAGGCGCCGACGTGCCGGCTGCCCCGGCTCCACAGGGCCTGGAGTTCGCGCTGCCCGAACTCGAACCCGCCGGCGGCGTTGGCGGTGACGACGCCGACGGCGTAGTCGGGCAGTCGGGCGGGGTCCAGCGCGGCCGTCTCCAGGGCCTGGGCGGCGGCGGCGAGCGCGAGCCGGGTGACGCGGTCGGTCTGCGGCAGCAGCCGCCCGGACACGTGCTCCTCGTCGGTGAACCCGCTGACCTCGCCGGCGAGCCGGACGGGGTACCCGGACGCGTCGAAGCGGGTGACGGGGGCGATGGCGTTGTGGCCGCGCAGCACGGAGGCCCACCAGGACTCGGTGCCGACCCCGCCGGGCGCCACGACGCCGAGGCCGGTGACGACGGCCGTGACGTCGCGGGCGCCGATCAGTCCGCGTTCCTGGGCGGCCAGGGCGGTCATGCCGCCACCTCCGGTCGCCCGTCGGTGAGGACCATCGCGCTCTGGAAGCCGCCGAAGCCGCTGCCGACGCTGAGCACGGTGTCGGTGCGCTGTTCGCGGGCGGTCAGCGGTGTGTAGTCGAGGTCGCAGTCGGGGTCGGGGTCGTGCAGGTTGGCGGTGGGCGGCACGGTGTCGTGCTTGATGGCCAGGGCGCAGGCGGCGATCTCCAGGGAGCCGATCGCGCCGAGCGAGTGCCCGATCATCGACTTGATGGAACTGACCGGGACGCGACGGGCGTGCTCGCCCAGGGCGCGTTTGAAGGCGGCCGTCTCGTGCTTGTCGTTCTGCTTGGTGCCGGAGCCGTGGGCGTTGACGTAGTCGACGTCCTCGGGGTTCAGCCGTGCCTCCAGCAGCGCGACGCGGATGGCCTCCGCCATCTCCGCGCCGTCCAGGCGCAGTCCGGTCATGTGGTAGGCGTTGGAGCGGCCGGCGAACCCGGCGATCTCGGCGTACACGGGCGCGCCGCGCCGCAGCGCGTGTCCGTACTCCTCCAGGACGAGCACGGCGCAGCCCTCGCCGAGGACGAAGCCGTTGCGGGTGCGGTCGAAGGGCCGCGAGGCGGTCTCCGGTTCGTCGTTGCGGGCGGAGGTGGCGCGGATGGCGTCGAAGGAGGCCAGGGTGATCGGGGTGATCGGCGCCTCTGAGGCGCCCGCGACCATCACGTCGGCGCTGCCCTCGCGGATGAGTTCGACGGCGTGGCCGAGGGCGTCCAGGCCGGAGGTGCAGCCGGTGGAGACGACGGCGACGGGTCCCAGGGCCCCGGCGTCCCGGGCGACCTCGGCGGCCAGGGAGCTGGGGACCAGGTAGTCGCCGAGCCGTGCCTCGGCACGGGTGTGGTCCAGTTGCCAGTCGGCGCCGTGCTCGCTGACGTGCGCGTAGATCTCGTCGAGGCCGGTGCTGCACCCGACGGCGCTGCCCAGCACCACGCCGGTGCGTTCCGCCGTCGCGGCGGTGTCCAGTCCGCTGTCGGCGACCGCCTCGCGGGCGGCGACCAGCCCGAACTGGGCGGCCCGGTCCAGGCGCCGGGTCTCCTCGGCGGTGAAGCCGTGCCGGGCGGGGTCGAAGTCGGCCTCGGCCGCGATGCGCGACCGGAACGCCGAGGCGTCGAAGAGGGTGATCGGCCGGGTGGCGGTGCGTCCCTCGGTGAGCAGCGACCAGAACGCGGCGGTGCCCACGCCCCCGGGCGCGACCACCCCGATCCCGGTGATGGCGACTCGTCTCATCGGCTGTCCCTCACGTTCGTCCTCCGGTGGTCGACAGTGCGGGCGGCGCCGCCAGCCTGCGTACGACGCGGCAGGCCCGCCCGAGCAGGTGGGGCAGTGGCTGCTCCCGGACGAAGAAGTGGTCACCGGGCAGGGTGCGGGTGACCGTCCGCCCCGCCGTCCAGCGCTGCCAGCCCGCCACCGCCGCGGGCGGCGCCAGCGGGTCGTGCGCGCCCGAGACGGCCAGCACCGGCACCCGGAACGGGCCGCCGGTCACCGGCCGGCGGGCGGCGGCGCGCAGGGCGTCGGCGAGGGTGAGGTCGTCCCGCAGCACCGGCAGCACCATGCGCTGCCACAGGTCGCCGGGGACCGCGTCCCCCGGGCCGGCGCCGACGGCGTCGAGCAGGTCCCGCAGCGTGCCCGGGGACTCGCGGCAGGCGTCGGAGAGCACGGAGCCGGCGTCGGGCGGCGGGCAGGCGCCCACGGCCAGCAGCGCGGGGGTGGGGAGCCCGGCCTCGTGCAGCGCCCGGGCGAGGGTGTAGGCGACCAGCGCGCCGAGGCTGTGGCCGTAGAGCGCGTACGGGCCGGCCGGCGCGCGGAAGCCGTCGAGCAGGTCGGCGAGGAGCGCCTCGCGTCCGGTCGCCCGGGGCTCGCGGCGGCGGCGTTCGCGGCCCGGCAGCAGATGGGGCACGGGCACGGCGCCGTCGCCCAGGGCGGCGGACCAGCCGTGGAAGGCGGAGATCCCGGCCCCGGCGTGTGCGAAGCAGTGCAGGGGCAGCGGCGGTGCGTCGGACATGAACCGTCCCTCCCTGGCGAGTCGCCCCCGGACGTCCGGGAGTCGTCGGCGCCGGCCCGCCCGGCGTGGCGCGGGCGGCCCGGGCCCCGCCGGACTCGGGTACGCCTCAGGCGGCGTACAGGTTGAAGGTGGAGGTGCGGCGCGGTCCGCACACCACGTCCAGGGCCGGGTCGACGGTGAGCATCGCCTGGTGCAGCCGCTGCAACTGCGGCGACGGCTCCACGCCCAGCTCCTCGATCAGGCGGCCGCGCAGCCGCCGGTAGACGTCGAGCGCGGTGGCCTGCCGGCCGGAGCGGTACAGCGCGACCATCGCCTGCGAGTGCAGTCCCTCGTGCTGCGGATGGCGGGCGATCAGATCAGTCAGTTCGGCGATGAGTTCGGCGTGCCGGCCGAGCCGGAGGTCGACGTCGATGCGCCGTTCCACGGTGCCCAGGCGGCTCTCCTCCAGTCGCATGACCTCGATCTCCAGGATCGGGCCGACGCGGACGTCGACCAGGGCCGGGCCCTGCCACAGGGCCAGCGCGTCACGGAACAGGTCGGCGGCCTGCTCGTCCCTGGCCTCCTCGAAGGCGGCCTGACCGGCCGTCACCAGTTGCTCGTAGCGGTGCACGTCGACGCTCTCCGGCGGGACCTGGAGCAGGTATCCGCCGTGCCGGGTGGCGAGCACCTCCTTGGCCCGGCCGGGTGCGTCGGGCCCCATCGCGGTGCCGAGGCGGCGGCGGAGCTGCAGTATGTAGGTCTGCATGGTCGTCATGGCGCTCTGCGGCATGTTGGTGCCCCAGATCTCCTCCATGAGCGTGGGCACGGGCATGACCCGGCCCGGATAGAACGAGAGCAGGGCGAGGATCTGCCTCGGCTTGCCCGCTGTCGGAACGATCGAGACCCCGTTGACGTCGGCGCGCAACGGACCCAGAACCTGAATCTCCATGGTTTCCTCCCCGTACCGGTCCAAGTGGTCGAGGCCCCTCGGTGGCTCAAAGCCGTCGGCCGTTAGGCAAGCTAGCCCCGTTCGGGCCGTACCCCCCGGGATCTCCAGTGGCGTTCGAGCGACTCTCCACGTACGGGCTTCCGCCTTGTCGACGCCCTGCTCAAGAACGCTTGTACGACAGCTGGAGGCCGGCTCGCGACTCCGTCGCCGGGCCCTCGCGGCGGTTACCGTCCCGAGCGTCCATCCCCCTGCCCTCCGACCGCCCCCGGACCGGATTGCCGTCCTCCGCTTCCCGGGTCGCCCCGCCGACGACCACCCGCCGACCGCACCACGCCGACGACCGGCCACGACCGACCGACCCACGACCGGCCGCCCCACCGACCGACCCACGAGGGAGCCCTCATGGAACACCCGCCGGACGGTGCCCCGTCGATCGCCCGGGGCGGCACCGCCACCGGTCACCGCCCGCCGTCCCCCGGAGCCGCCGGGGAGACCGAGTTCCGGCTGCTGGGACCGGTCGAGCTGCACGACGGCACGACCGGCGCGGGCATCGTGCCCTCGGGTTCCAAGCAGCGAGCCCTGCTGTCGGCGCTGGTCCTGCACGCCGACCAGCTGCTGTCCGTCGACCGGCTCACCGAGGAACTCTGGGGCGACCGGCCGCCGGCCAACGCCCAGAACGCCCTCCAGGCCCATGTGGCCCGGCTGCGCAGGCTGCTGCCCGAACCGGGCGAGCGCTCCGCCGGCCACGAGTGGATCAGCACCCTGCCGACCGGCTACCAGCTGAGCCTCGGCCCCGCCACCACCGACGTCGAGCGCTTCCAGCGGCTGTCCGCCCTCGGCCGGGCGGCGGTCTCGACCGACCCCGGGTACGCCGTCCGGCTGCTGCGGCACGCCCTGTCCCTGTGGCGCGGCCCCGCCCTCCAGGACAGCCGCCTCGGCCCGCTGTGCACGAGCGAGGCGGACCGGCTGGAGGAATGCCGGCTGACGGCCCTGGAGTCGCTGTACGAGGCCAGCCTGCGCTGCGCCCAGCACGGCCAGATCACCGGGGAACTGGAGAAGCTGACCATCGACCACCCGCTGCGTGAACGGTTCTACGACCTGCTGATGGTCGCCCTGTACCGCGGTGGCCGCCAGGCCGAGGCCCTCGGCGTCTACGAACGCGCCCGCCGGCGCCTGGTGGAGGCCCTCGGCATCGAGCCGGGCCCGGCGCTGCGCGCCCGGATGGAAGCCGTCCTCAACCACGCCCCCGATCTGTCCGCCCCGCCCCACCTACTCCCCCGCGGCGGGACCGCGACCCTCTCCGAGGCCCTGGAACTCGGCGGCGAGATCGCCCGCCTGCAACGGCGCATCGACGAACTGAGCCGCTCCCAGGATGCCCTCGTACGCCGCTACGACAGCATGGTCGCCCACCTCGCCACCGAGCCGGCCGTCCCCTGACAGCGCCCCCGACGGGCCCCCTGACAACGCCTCTGGACGGCACCCGGCGGGCGCACCCCCTGGGGGATCCCCTGTCCTCCCCCCCCTGGACCGGGGCGGGCGGAAACCGGGGGTGGTCTGGGGTGCCGCGGACCCGCCCCGGTGTTCCACGCTGCTGTCCGACGTGCCGTTGCGCAGCCGTGTCGAGAGGACCGGGAACTCACGTGGACGAGATCATCCAAGCCGTTGCCTGCGGCGGTGACGCCTCGTCGGAGGACTTCGCGGGGCTTCGGCTGCCGGAGTCGTACCGGGGAGCCGTGGTGCGCCGCGAGGACGTGGCCATGTTCGAGGGCATGGCCTCCAGGGACAAGGACCCCCGCAAGTCGTTGCAGGTCCAGCGGGTTCCGGTGCCGCTGCCCGGGCCCGGCGAGGCACTGGTGGCGGTGATGGCGTCCTCGGTGAACTACAACACCGTCTGGTCGTCGATCTTCGAGCCGCTGTCGACGTTCGGGTTCCTCGAGCGCTACGCGAAGCTGTCGCCGCACACCGCCCGCCACGACCTGCCGTACCACGTGCTCGGCTCCGACCTGGCCGGGGTGGTGCTGCGCACCGGTCCGGGAGTGAGCCGGTGGAAGCCCGGCGACCGGGTGGTGGCGCACTGCCTGTCGGTGGAGCTGGAGTCGGCCGACGGCCACGACGACACGATGCTCGACCCCGAGCAGCGGATCTGGGGGTTCGAGACGAACTTCGGCGGCCTCGCGGAACTCGCCCTCGTCAAGTCCAACCAGCTCATGCCCAAACCCGCCCACCTCACGTGGGAGGAGGCCGCGGCGCCCGGCCTGGTCAACTCCACCGCCTACCGGCAGCTGGTCTCCCGCAACGGCGCGCAGATGAAGCAGGGCGACAACGTGCTCATCTGGGGTGCGAGCGGCGGACTCGGCTCCTACGCCACCCAGTTGGCGCTGGCCGGCGGCGCCCACCCGGTCTGTGTCGTCTCCAGCGAGCAGAAGGCCGCGATCTGCCGGTCGATGGGCGCGGAGGCGGTCATCGACCGGGACGCCGAGGGCTACCGGTTCTGGAAGGACGAGAACACCCAGGACCCGAAGGAGTGGAAGCGCTTCGGCAGGCGCATCCGTGAACTGACCGGCGGCGAGGACGTCGACATCGTCTTCGAGCACCCCGGCCGTGAGACCTTCGGCGCCTCGGTCTTCGTCACCCGCAAGGGCGGCACCATCGTCACCTGCGCCTCCACCTCCGGCTACCGGCACGAGTACGACAACCGCTACCTGTGGATGTCGCTGAAGCGCATCGTCGGCTCCCACTTCGCCAACTACCGCGAGGCGTGGGAGGCCAACCGGCTGGTCGTCAAGGGGAAGATCCACCCGACGCTCTCCAAGGTGTACGCGCTCCAGGACACCGGCCAGGCGGCCTACGACGTCCACCGCAACCTCCACCAGGGCAAGGTCGGCGTGCTGTGCCTGGCCCCCGAGGAGGGTCTCGGCGTCACCGACCCCGATCTGCGCGCCCGGCACATCGGCGCCATCAACCGCTTCCGCGAAGGGCAGGCTCCGACCCCATGACCCAGCAGACCCCGCGTACCCATGCCGCGCCGATCGGCGTCGTCGGCCTCGGCTCCGTCGGCGAGGCCCTGACGCTCCTGCTGCACGCGGCCGGCCACCCGGTCGTCGGTGTGGACACCGACCTCGACGCACTGGCCCGCGTCGGCACCCGGGTGAAGGCGTCGACCGCCCCCGAGGGCGCCCCCGACCCCGTCCTCACCGACGACACGGCGGCTCTGCGCGGTGCCCGCCTGGTCGTCGAGGCCGTACCCGAGGACCGGGCCGTCAAGACGGAGGTGCTGCGTCGGATCACCGGGGTCTGCCCGCCCGGCACACCGCTCGTGACCACCACGGCGGCCCTGTCCGTCGCCCGGCTGGCCATCGCCTGCGGGCGCCCCGCCGACCTCGCCGGACTGCGCCTGTTCACCCCGCCCGCCCCGGGCGGACCGGCCGAGCCGGTGCCCACGGGCCTCACCTGCGCGCAGACCGCGGAGGCGGTGCGCGAGCTGGTGGCCGCCGCGGGACTCACCGAGGTCGAGGTCGGCGCGGGACCCGCGGCCGACGCGAACGCCCTCGTGCTCGGGCTGCTGAACCGCGCGGTCGTCCTGTGCTCGGAGGGCTACGCCCCGCACGACGACGTCGACACCGCGATGCGGCTGGGCTGCGGGCTGCCGGCGGGACCGCTGGAGACCCTGGACCGCATCGGGCTCGACACCGCCCACGCCGCCCTGACGGACCTGTGGCGGCGTACGGGTGACACCGCCTTCGAACCGGCGCCGCTGCTCAGCCGGATGGTCGCGGCCGGACGCCTGGGCCGCAAGAGCGGCGGCGGCTTCTACTCCTACGACGAGACCGGCGCCGAGGTCCGGGAGCGGGGCGCCGCGCCGGACGAGACCGGCGCCCGGCCGGTGCGCCGGGTCGGTGTCCTCGGCTCGGGCGCGATGGCCCGGGGCATCGCCGAGGTCACCTCCCTCGCCGGCCACCCCACCGTGCTGGTCGCCCGCACCACGGCGAAGGCGGACGCCGCCCTGGAGTCGGTCGCCGACTCGCTCACCCGCGGGGTGCGCCGCGGCAGGGTGACGCCGGCCGGCCGGGAGGCGACGCTGGACCGGCTGAGCGCCGCCACCGGCCTCGACGCGTTCGCCGACTGCGACCTCGTGATCGAGGCGGTCGCCGAGGACCCGGACGTCAAGCGGACGGTGTTCGCGGCCCTCGGCGAGGCGTGCGCCCCCGGCACGGTGCTGACGACCACGACCTCCAGCCTGTCCGTGGCCGCCTGCGCCGAGGCGTCCGGTCGGCCCGCCGACGTCGTCGGCCTGCACTTCTTCAACCCGGCCCCGGTGATGCGGCTGGTGGAGCTGGCGCACGCCCCCGGCACGGACCCCGGTGTGCTCGCCACCGCCCGTGCCTTCTGCCGGGAGCTGGGCAAGACCGTGGTGGAGTGCCCCGACCGCACCGGCTTCATCGTCAACAGCCTGCTGTTCCCCTATCTCGGGGCGGCGCTGGCGCTGCTCGACCGGCCTGGGGCGGACGACCGTGTCGTCGAGCGCACCGACGCCGCCGTGGAGCGCGGATTCGGCTACCCCATGGGCCCGTTCGCGCTGCTGGACACCATCGGCCTGGACGTCTCCCTGGCCATCCAGCACCGTCTGTTCGACCACTTCGAGACGCCGGAGCACGAGCCCTCCGACGCCCTCGCCGAACTGGTGTCGGCCGGGCTGCTCGGCCGCAAGAACCGCCGGGGCCTGCGCACCGGCGGCCGCTGACCCGCCGCCCGGCTACCCCGCGCCGTCGGCGGGCCCGGCGGCGCGGACGGCGGCCAGCTTGGCCAGGTCGCCGCGCGATCTCACGCGCAGCTTGCGGTAGACGTGGGTGAGGTGCTGCTCGACGGTGCTGGGAGTGACGTACAGCTGGGCGGCGATGGCCCGGTTGGTGCAGCCGGCCGCGGCGAGCAGCGCGACGCGCCGCTCGGCCCGGGTGAGCACGGCGACGGGGTCGTCGTCCGGGGTGTCGCCCAGGCGGCGCAGCGCCCGGTCGGCGGGCGTCCGCCAGTCCAGTCCGTCCCGGCTCCGCTCGCCCCAGTCGGCCAGCAGGTCGCGGCAGGCGTGGAAGTCGGCGAGCGCGGTCCGCGCCCGTCCGGCGGCCAGCAGATGACCGCCCCTGGCCAGCAGGTAGTGCAGCCCGGCCCGGGTGCGGAACATGGCGTCCGGCACCGGGACCCGCAGCAGCCGCGCCGCCTCGTCGTGCGCCTGCCGTGCGGTCGCCGCGCGCACGGCGGCCGCCAGCGGCATGCCCACGGCCACGCCCCAGGCCGCGGGCGACAGCAGGGCCAGCGCCCGCGCCGCGTGCCCGGCGCCGGCGTCGTACGAGCCGGTGCGGACGTGCAGTACGGCGGTGGTGGCGGCGGCGACGGCCTGCCGGGCCGGTGTGGTCCCGGCCGGTTCCGCCGCGCCGGTCAGCTCGCGCCACCGCGCGGCCCGGTCGGTCTCTCCGGCGTACAGCAGGGCGACGAGCAGGGCGGCGACGGAGGGCGGTGGGGCGAGGGTGTGGACGAGCGACTCCAGAACCCGCTCCACCGCGTCGGGTGCGGGTGCGGGACCCTGCCGGCCCGGGCACAGATGGGCGAGCGCGGTCCGCACCTCACGGGCCCGCGTGCCGTCGCCGGCGCCTGCGGCGCCACGGGCGACCGTGTCGTGCCGGCCGTGCCACAGCAGCAGGGCCGCCGCCTCCGCCCACCGCCCGTCGTCGGGCCGCAGTGCGGCCAGATCGCGTTCCAGGGCGGGCAGATGGCGGATGACGGACGCCGGATCGCTCTCCCACTCGGCGCGGGCGAGCGTGGTCAGCATGCCGTCCGGGCGCTGCCCGCCGTCGTGCAGGCGGTGGGCGGTGCGCAGGAACTCGGCGGCGCGGCGCGCCTGCCCGGCCGGCATCGCGTGCCGGGCCGCCTCCGCCAGTACGGGGACGGCCCACGACGGGGCGTCGGCGGTGCCGCCGTCGGCGGTCCGGGCCGCCTGGGCGGCGACGAGGTGGCCGGCCACGACGGGCGGTTCGGCTCCGGTGTCGTAGAGCACCCGGGCGGCGCGGGCGTGCAGGCGGGCGCTCTCCTCGGCGGTCAGCGACTCCAGTACGGCGGCGCTCACCCCCTGGTGGCGCAGCCGGCCCACGTCGAGCAGTCCGGTCGCCTCCAGCGCGGCCAGGCTCGGGACCACGGCCCGTTCGGGCACGCCCAGGAACCGGGCGAGCAGCGTCAGCGTCACCTGGTCGGCGAGGACGGCCAGCGCCTTCGCGGTCCGCGTCACCGCGGGCTCCGCACCGCGCAGGCAGCCGACGACGGCCCGCCGGAAGGCGGTACCGGCGACCGGCCGGGCGGGACGGACCGGCCCGCAGTCCCGGTGGTCGGCCAGCACACCGTGCAGCAGCCGCGGGTTGCCGCCGGTGAAGCGGTGCCAGTCGGGGGCCAGCCGCCGGGCCGTCGCCGCGTCCATCGCGCCCGCCGGGCGTGCGCCGAGGAACTCGGCGACCCCGTCCTCGGACAGGGTGCGCAGGGGCACGGGGACGCAGCGCGGGTGCCGCAGCACCTCGGCCAGCGGCAGCGACGGCGTCGACGACGGCCGTCCGGCGAGCACCAGCAGGACGCCGGTGGCGGCCAGGCGCCCGCACAGGTAGAGCAGGCAGCGCGCGGACGGTTCGTCGGTGTGGTGGACGTCGTCCACGGTCACGACCACGGGCCGGTGGGCAGCGAGCGCGCGCAGCGCCTCGTAGAGCGTCTCGGGCCGGTCCGCGTCCCGGCCGTCCCGTGCGCCGGACGGAGGGCCCGTGCCGCCGGCGGTGCCGCTGAGGAGCTGGCCCACCACTCCGTACGGCAGGCCCCGCTCGGCCTCGGTCGCGCACGCGCCGAGCACCGTGGCCCCTGCCTCGGCGGCCGTTGCGGACAGGGCGCGCAGCACGGCGCTCTTGCCGGTACCGGGGCTGCCGGTGAGCGCGGCGGCGCTTCCCCTGCCCTGCCCGGCGTCCGTCAGCAGCCCCTCCAGCAGTCGCAGCGGGTCCTCCCGCCGGATCAGGTCCCCCACCGTCCCCACGCGCTCACCCCGTCGTCGGCGCCGGTTCGGGCAGGGTCACCAGCCGGGGGGCGGACCGGCCCCACGGGAAGCCGTGGTGGAGCTGGAGGGCGGGCGGCGCGTCGGAGTCGGCCAGGACGGCCACCGCGACCAGCACATCGGGCACCGGCTCCAGTTCGACGAACCGCCACCGCCGCTCGGCGTCGTTCCCGGGCGGCTGGAACCCGAGGACGCCGCGGTCCTCGGCCAGCCTGAAGGAGAACGCGTCGAAGGGCAGGCCGAGCCCCAGCCCGCGTGCCTTGGAGTACGCCTCCTTCAGCGTCCACAGCCGCAGCAGCCGCCGGTCCCGGGGGCGGCCGGGCGCGGCGCGCGCCACCCAGGCCTGTTCCGAGGCGGCGAACGTCTCCAGGATCGCGTCGAAGCCCTGGTCTCCGCGGTCGAGCCGTTCCACGTCCACGCCGATGCGGTGCCGTCGGACCACGCCGAGCAGGTTGTGCCCGCCCGCGTGCGAGAGGTTGAAGTCCAGCTCCCGGCCACCGCGCGGCAGCCCGTCCGGCGGTTTCTGCAGGAACGGCCGTCCGCGCGAGGAGCGCCAGATGACGGCCTCCGCCTCCGGCAGGCCGCACTCCAGGGCGAGTACGCGCCGCACGAGGGCGTGTGCGACGAGGTACTGGCGCCGGTCGCGTTCGAAGAGGAAGCGGCCGGCGATCTCCTGCTCGTGTTCGTCCAGCCAGTGCCGGGCCAGGATGGCCGCGATGCCCGGGGCCAGTTCGTCGTTGGGACAGAACCACAGCTTCACGGGTTCGGTGCCGTCGAAACGCTCCAGGACGGCCGGGGCGCCGGCCGCGCGTGCCTCGTCGTTCATCCCGTCGGCTCCGGTTCCCGCGGTGCGCCGGCGCCGTCGGTGCTCAGCCACAGCGGCCTGCGCAGGTGGACGGAGGGCGGCGGCTCGGCGGATGCCGCGCCCGGCGACGCGGCCTCCAGCGCGGCCCAGTCGACGTCGACGCCGTTCAGCCAGAGCCGGGTCACCTGCTCCCGGTGTCCGGCGCGCCACAGGGCGGTGAGGTAGTCGCGGGTCTGCGGCAGGCCGCCCAGGTCCATCGGGTCGGCTCCGCCGCGCAGGTCGGCCGTACGGGCCTCGTCGCCGGCGCTTCCGGTGTCCGCGAAGCGCCGCAGCGCGGCGATGACGCCGGGCGCGTCCGAGGCGGGCAGCGCGAGCCGGCACGGCAGGGCGGCGCGTCCGGCGCGCAGGGCGCGCGCGAGGCCCGCGGGCAGCGCGCCGGCCGGGTGGCCGGCGTCGGCGGCTCCCGCCAGCCAGTCGGCGAACCGGCGGGCGGTGGCGGCCAGATGGGCGGGCGTCGGGGCCGACAGCAGGAACGGCCCGTCGTCGCCGGGTTCCTCCCCGGTCGGCGCCTCGGCCGCCGGGTGCTCCTCGACCACGGCCCGTGCCGCACACCCGCCGTCGGCCGCGATCTCGACCGTGGCGGTACGCGGCAGTTCCCGTCCCGTGTCGTCGCACGTCCGCGGCCAGGGGGCCGCCGCGTCCCGGCCGTCGCCGGGCGCGAGGACCCCGTGCCGCACCTGGAGCACGGCGGCGGTCAGCGCCGCGATCCCGGTGGCCGCGCCGGCCGAGCCGATCCGCCGGGCGGTGCTCTCGCGGGTCTCGTGCGCCCCGTCCGTCCGCCGGCGGGTGCGGGAGCCGGCGGTGCGGCCGTCGGCGGTGTCGCGGATGACGGCGTGCACCCGGTCCCCGTCGTCGAGCGCCCGGCGCAGCGGTTTGAGCACCACGGCGCCCACGCCCTCACCGGCGCCCTCCCTGATCCGAGAGGGGTGCAGCAGGAGTTCGACGCCTCCGACGACGGCTGCCGCGCACTCCTCGCGGCGCAGCGCGCCGACGGCGAGGTGGAGGGCGGTCAGGGCGGAGCACTCCGCGGTGTCGACGGCCCGCGCGGGCCCGGTCAGCTCCAGTGCCGAGGCCAGCCTGCCGGGCAGGCCCCCGTGGCCGGCCGCGGGGGCCGGGCGTCCGTCGGTCCAGGAGGCGGCGGCCAGGAGGGCGTAGTCGTGGCTGCTCGCGCCGACGAACACGCCCAGGGCGCGCGGTGGTCCGCCCGGGGAGGTCAGGGCGTCCAGCCGTGAGCCGGTGCACCCCGCGCTCTCGAGCGCCTCCCAGGCGACCTCCAGGAAGAGCCGTTCCTGCGGGTCCGTCAGGGCGCCCTCATCAGGCGTGATGCCGAAGAACTCGGGGTCGAACCCGGCCACGTCGTCCAGGAAGTGGCCGCGCCGGCCGGGCGGCGCCGGGGCGAGACCGGGCCGGGTGACGGGCACGGCGCGGGACGTGTCGCGGCCGGTCCGCAGGTTCTCCCAGTGGGCGTGCAGGTCGGGGGCGAGCGGATAGCGGCCGGCGATGCCCACGACGGCGTAGCGGTCCTCCACCGCCGGACGCCCGGGGGGCGGCACGGCACCCGGCTCGGCGTACCACGGGCCGGGAGACGGCGCGGACGGCTCCGCGTCCAGGGGGGCGGGCGGGTCGGCGTCGGGCCGCACGGACGGTTGCGCGTACGGCTCGGCGGGGGCCGCGGCGGGCGGCTGTACGGGCGGCTGCGTGTCCGGGTCGCCGGGTGGTGCGGCGGGGGGCCGCGCGTACGGCTCGGTGGGCCGGGACGCCGTCTCCGGCCGGGTCCTCGTGTCCGTGCGGGCCTGCCGTGCCCCGGTCAGCAGGCGGGCGGCGTCGTCCCGGCCGAGGGTCCCGGCCTTGAACCGGGTGAGGATCTCGCGTTCGTCCATCGGGCACACCGGTCCGTTCAGGCCCGCCGGGGCAGCAGGGCGAGGGCGTCGTCCACGGAGATCCGGTCCTCGCGCACGGCGTCGAGGAGGTCCGCGAGGTCCGGGGAGCCGCCCGGGGCGGGCGCGCGGCGGGCGGTGAGGGAGGCGATGTGCGCGGCCATCGCCGCCAGGTTCGGGTGGTCGTACAGCGTGACGGCGCGCTCCCGCACGCCGTAGATCGCGTTGACCGTCGCCACGAACTCCGCGCCGAGGATGGAGTCGATGCCCAGGACGTTGAAGGCGGCGGTGGTGCTGATCTCCCAGGGGTCGCAGCACAGGATGCGGGCGAGTTCCTCGCTCAGCACGTCCAGTACCGCCTCCTGCGCCGAGGTGTCGGTCCGGGTCTGCCCGGAGGGCGCGCCGGTGTGCCCCTGGCCGAGGCCGGCCGCCGGGGAGGCGGCGGGCGTTTCCGGGACCGTTCGGTGGGCGGGTGCCGGGGCACCCACGGGCCCCGTGCCGGAGTGGTCCGGTGCGTCGGCCCGGGTGGTGGTGCCCGGACCCGCCCCCTCGCGGGCCACGTGCCGGGCGAAGGCCTGCGGGGTGGGGTGGTCGAACAGCGCATCGGGTTTGACGGCGAGGCCGTGGCGCGCGTTGACGGTGGCGACGAACTCGACGGTCAGCAACGAGTCGAGGCCCAGCGACCGGAACGTCCGGTCCGGGTCGATCTTCTCGGGCTTGAGGTGCAGGACGGCGGCGAGTATCCCGACGAGTTCGGTCAGCAGGCCCTCGGGGGCCGGTGCGAGGCTCGTGGGCGGGCGGGTCCGGCTGCTGTCATAGGACATGGTCTGACTCCTGGGGTTCCGTTCCGGAGGGCCGGTGACGGACGGGGCGAAGGTGCGCACGGTCCGCCGGGTGGACGGGCGGGGAGGCCGCGTTCAGGCCACCTCGGCGGACCGTACGCACAGGTTCGTGGAGTGGACGTCGTAGCGCCCCACGTGCGCGGCGGGGACGAGGGCGGGCAGCAGGAACTCCCACAACGCCGCGACCCGGCGCCCGGGTTCGCCGGGACCGGTGCCGGTGCGGGACAGTGACGCCAGTCCGCACACGGCCGCTGACAGCACGGTCTCCGGCCCTTCGGCACCGAGGTGCTCGCGCAGTTCCCCCGCCGTCCGGGCGCGGGAGACCAGCCGCAGCACTTCGGTGATCCATGCCTGACGGACGTCGGCGACCGGGGGCTGCCGCCCGCTGCACTCGTCGGTGATGCGCAGACCCGCCCGGACCACCGGGTCCTCGCGCAGCACCCGCGCCAGCCAGTGCGAGGTGTCGATGAGGCTCTGCACGGCCGGCACGCCGGCCTCGCGCTGCCGGTGCGCGAAGTCGCGCAGCACGGCGTGCGCCTGTTCCTGCACGGCGTCGACGAGACCGTCCTTGGAGGCGAAGTGGAAGTACAGGGCGCCCTTGGTCATGCCCGCGGCGTCCGCGATCTGTTCTAGGGAGGCGCTGGCGTAGCCGTGCTGGTCGAACATCCGCGCCCCGGCGCGGACCAGCTTGCGTCGCGTCCTCTCCGACCTGGCCTGCATACCCGCTCCCTCCCCGTCTACCCGACGCGGCTGAGCCGCTCACTGCCGACGGCCGCGCCGACCGGCACGGACTCGGGGCCGGACATGAGGATCGAACGCTGCATCCGGCGCAGGCCCGCGGAGGGTTCGAGGCCGAGTTCCCGGACCAGGGCGTTGCGCAGCCGCTGGTAGACCTCCAGGGCCTCGCTGCGCCGGCCGGAGCGGTGCAGGGCGAGCATGAGCTGGCCGTGCAGGTTCTCGTGGGTGCGGTGGCGGCTGACGAGCACGGTGAGTTCGCCCAGCAGTTCGCGGTGGCGGCCCAGCCGCAGGTCGGCCTCGATGCGCTGGTCCAGCGCGCACAGCCGGGTCTCCTCCAGCCGCCTGGTCTCGATCTCCAGTTGGGCCCCGGTCTGCACGTCGGCCAGCGCGCCGCCGGTCCACAGCCCGAGGGCGTCGCGCAGGTGACGGGCCGCGCCCGCGAAGTCGTCGGCGTCCATGGCCCGGTAGCCCAGGCCGGCCAGCCGCTCGAACTCGCGGACGTCACTGGTGCCGTCCGACGTGTTGAGCAGGTATCCGCCGGGCAGGGTGACGAGCACGTCCTTGGCGGTGCGCCCGGCGGTGTTCTCCGGGTCGCGCCGCAGGGCGGCCGAGATCAGCTCCCGGAGCTGGAGCACGTACGTCTGGAGCGTGGTGCGTGCGCTGCGGGGCGGCCGTTCGCCCCACAGTTCGTCCATGAGCGTGCGGACGGGCACCACCTGGTCCGCCTGGAGGGCGAGCAGCGCGAGCACCTGACGCGGTTTCGGCGCCGTCGGGGTGACCGAGATGCCGTTTTCCCTGACGCTGAGCGCCCCCAGAACGTCGATGTCCATGCCGTCTCCCCTATCCCTGCATGAGTCGTCCTGACACAGCCGCTTCCTGGCATGACCCCAACTAAAAAACAGGACGGATGGTTTGTCAATACCAAACCAACCGCGCTGTTTTATTTTCGCAGACGCACTCGAGCGCCGCCGGAGTCGGAGATGAAGCCAACAAAACCGACATTTTTACCGACTGCATGGTCTTTTTATTGAAGGGTGAAACAGCCCGCCCGGACCAGCGTGGGTCGCTCCGTCAGGCGGGGCAGCAGCAGCTTCCAGAGGCCCGCGACCCGTTCCTGCGACAGCCACGCCGCTTCCTCGCCGCCGAGCACCTCGAAGCCCACCGTCGCGGCCACGACGACGGTCGCGGCGTCGTCCGCCGACACCCCCCGGGTGAGCCAGCCGTCCCGCTCCGCGCGCCGCACCGTCTCCTCGACCCAGTGCTGCCACTCCCGCCTGAGCGAGGCGCTCTCGCCGCGGCCGGGGTCGTCGCCCAGCTCGAAGCCGGCCCGGACCACGACGTCCTCGGCGATCCGGTCCACCAGTCCGTAGGTCGCCTCCACCAGGGCCGGCAGGGCGCGGCCGTCCCGCCCCAGCGACTCCTCGATGACCAGGCGCAGCCTCGCCAGGGCCTCGTCCTCGACGGCCCGCGCCAGGGCCCGCTTGCTCTCGAAGTGGAAGTGCAGGGCTCCGTTGCTGACCCCCGCCTCACCGCTGATCGTGGACAGCGAGGCGGCCACGAATCCCTCCCTGGCGAAGAGTTCGGCCCCGGCGCGGATCAGCGCCTGGCGCGTACGGAGCGCCCGCTCCTGCTTGACCATCAGTCGCCTCCCGGCTGGGGCCTGGGCTCATGGCACACGGGGCGTCCTGCGCCTTCTCTGCCAGGCGGTTCGTTCCATTCCAGGTTAACAAACCGCCCGCGCGGTTTATAGGGGGGTAGGTGGAGGGCGCACGACCCTCCACCCCTGGCGCGATGGGCCCTATTGCCAACTACGGGGAGAGCGATAGGTCACGGGGGGCCACTGCGGGCGACGCCGCGACGGGGCACCGGACGACACCCTCCCGGCGTCCGCCCCGCCGCGCCCGGCCAGCACCGAGCACAGCACGAGGACCACGGCCGCCAGCTCGTCCTCGTCGGCGCTCCCGCGTTCTATGCGCAACGCGAGTTCAAGGGACCCAGCTCCGTCCATGTCCGCCCCTCCCCATCCCCGCCACGGTGCGGCGCCGCGCTACAGACGCGCTCCAGTCCCGCTGGAGAGCGCCGTGCCGACCGGCCCGGACGGCAGGGCGCCCGCGGTGCAGATGAGCTGGAGGAACGGTCGAGAAAAGACCAGAAATAAGAGATGTCATTCCGCTCCTGGTCCACGACGGCTCTGATCGATCGTTGGCGGAGGCTCCGATTCCTCTAGAAATCAAACCGGCCGGTCTCTATCTTTTGAGCTCCGCAGCACACACTCCGATCACGTCCAGGGGGAGCGATGACCGCGAGCACGTTTCAGACAGAAGGCCCGTCGATCGAACAGAGTGCGGCACCGGCCGCCCTGTCGCCCTTCCGGACGGCAGTCGCGTACGACAGAAAGCTGACGACCACGGTCCCCAGGGAACTGGTGCACCGCGCGGCCGTCGCCGAGGTCATGCTGACCGACTGGAAGCGGCTGGACGACACCCGCTTCGACATGACCGCCCAATGGCCGCGGGGCCACAGCTTCTTCACCGCCGTGGAAGGGGTCCACCACGACCCGCTGATCGCCGCCGAAACGATTCGACAGATCGGTTCCCTGCTCGCGCACGCCGAGTTCGGCGTCCCCTTCGGCCACCAGTTCCTGATGGAGGAACTCAGCGTCACCGTGCATCCCGAGCAGCTCGAGGTCGCCCGGACACCCGCCGCACTGGACCTGGAGGTCCTGTGCAAGGAGGTCAAGAAGCGCGGCAGCCGGCTGACCTCCCTGTGCTACGAGACGACGGTCCTGCGCGAGGGACGGCTCGCCGCGTCGGGGCGGTTCTCCTTCGCCTGCATCGCTCCGGCCGTGTACCGCCGGCTGCGCCCTGAGCGCGTGTTCGATGCCGAGTACGGCCCGATCCCGCTGACCGCTCCGGTGGCGCCGCAGAGCGTGGGGCGCACGTCGTCGGCCGACGTGGTCCTCTCCCCCACCGGGGAGCCGAACCACTGGCAGCTCCGGGTGGACACCCGGCACCCCGTGCTCTTCGACCACCAGGTCGACCATGTCCCGGGCATGGTGCTGCTGGAGGCGGCCCGCCAGGGGGCGACCGTGGCCCTGGGCGGCTCCCCCATCCTGCCGCTCGGCCTGCAGTGCGAGTTCAAGAAGTACGCAGAGCTTGACCGGCCCTGCCTGATCGATGCCCTGCGCCTGCCCAAGGCCCCCTCCGCCCCGGAGATGGTCCTGGTCACGGGCCACCAGGACGGCAACATCGTGTTCACCGCGACGGTGACCGCCGCGCCCGCCGCCTGACGGCACGAGAGCGGGGGGCCGGCCTGTGGGCCGGTCCCCTCGCTCTCACCCGGCACAGGAACTACCGGCAGCCCAGCGTGCTGCTCACCCGGGACGAAGCCCCCGGACCGGCCGGGCCGCCCCGCCCCCCGCGTCGTCCGCCCCGCCGCCGAACGCCGCGATATGGTCCCGCGCCCAGACCGAGAAGGGCCGAGCCGGACGTCCGGTCAGCCTCAGAACCGTGTCCTCGGCATGAGCCTTGGCCCCCGCCCGCTGTCGCTCCGCGCCGGCCAGCAACGCCTCGGCGACGGCTTCGGGGTGACGCTGCCGCAGGGCCGCGCGCGCCTGGGCGAGGGAGAGTTCCTCGAAGCGCAGGGGAACGCCCAGCAGCTCTCCGAGCCGCGCCGTCTGCTCCGCGGCGCTGATCGGTTCCGGCCCGGTCAGGGTGTAGGCGCGCCCCTCGTGCCCGTCCTCGGTCAGCGCGCACACGGCCGCCGCGGCGACGTCCCGCGGATCGACGCAGACGTTGGCCGAGTCCCCGTACAGCGCGCGCACGACCTGCTCGGACCTGATGGACGCCGCCCAGGACAGCGTGTTGGACATGAAGGCGCGCGGGCGCAGCACCGTCCATCCCAACCCGGAATCGCGCAGCAGGTCCTCGCCGGCGCGGTGCCAGCGGGTGATCAGGTCGTCCGCCCCGCTGTCCTCGACGGCGGCCGCGGACAGCCTGACCAGATGCCGGACACCCGCCGTGCGCGCGGCCCGGACGAAACGCGCGTCGTCGTCACCGCCGATCCGGCTGGTGAGGAGGAAGGCGCGGCGCACGCCCCGCAGGGCGCGTTCCAGTGAGAGCTGGTCCGCGTAGTCGCCGGCCACCACCTCGGTCCCGTCGGGCGCTCCCACCACCTTCGACGGGTCCCTGGCCATGACGCGTACCGCGACACCGGCGGGGAGCCGCCGCAGCACTTCCCCTCCGATGGTTCCGGTGGCCCCGGTCACGAGAATCACCCGTACGTCCTCCCTCAAGACGGCAGGCGCGGAGTGCGCCGCACGATTTTTTTCCGGCTACCTCACGGCTGCGCGAAGCTCAATAGGCTGTAAGATACGTACTGGGCGGTTTTTTTGGGGGTTGGTCCGAGGCACCCAGGCCGCCGAGCAAACTTCGTTTCGACGAGAAGGGGAGGGCGGCAGCGTGGTGAAGCAGGACCGTGCCATCCGTACCCGCAGGAACATCCTTGAGGCGGCGGCGAAGGTCTTCGAGGAACGCGGGTACCAGGCCGCGACCATCGCAGAGATCCTCGGCACCGCCGGCGTGACCAAGGGGGCGCTGTACTTCCACTTCAGCTCGAAGGAACAGCTCGCCCTCGGGGTACTTCACGAGCAGGACCAGCGTTTCGTGATCCCCGAACGCTCCTGCAAGTTGCAGGAGCTGGCGGACGAGGTGCTGTTGCACGCCTACCGCCTCCAGTCCGACCCCATGGTGCGCGCGGGCGTGCGCCTGAGCATGGACCAGCACGCGGAGGGACTCGACCGCAGCGGTCCCTTCATGCGCTGGAGCGGTGTCTGCCGGGAGCTGCTGGAGCGGGGTCAGGCCCAGGGCGAGCTGCTGCCCCACGTGGTCCCGTTGGTGACCGCCGACATCGTGGTCGGCACGTTCGCCGGCATCCAGTCCATGTCCCAGGCGGTCAGCGACTACCAGGACCTGCTCCACCGATCCTCCGAGCTGCTACGTCATCTGTTCCCCAGCATCGCCGTGCCCTCCGTACTGGCCTCGCTGAACCTCTCCGAGCAGCGGGGCGAAGAGGTCTACCTGGAGATCCAGCACGGACTGCGGGAGCCGGTGGCCGCCGCTAGCTGAGCGCCCCCGCGCCCGCCATGGCCGGCCGGTCGGCGACGGTGGCCGGCCGGCCACCGAAGTACAGTGCGAGCGCGTCGCCCAGGCCGTCACCCGGGCCGTCGTCCTGCCCGGAGGCCGACGCCCAGGCGACATAGCCGTCGGGCCGTACCAGCAGGGCGTCGCAGGGGACTTCGGGGGTCGGTTCGGCGCGGACCAGCCGCAGTACTCCCGTCCATCCGCGCGGTCTGCGCGCGCACCGGAGCCCTTCCTCACCGAAGGCCAGCAGCAGGGGCCGGCCCGCCTGGAGCAGCGCGATCACGTCGGTCCGGCCCGCGCTCGTGTTCAGGGCCACGTTGTGCAGGAATCGTCCTTCCCATGCGGAGGGCCGCGGGGTGCGGCCCGGCAGGACCGTGTCCTGACCGCTGATCATGTCGCTGAGGTACCGGCTCTCCCGGCCCGCCGTCACGAGTTCGGCGAACACACCGCGCAGCGCTTCGGCGTCGGGGCCCGGCCGCATCAGGGCGAGCTGGGCCCGCGTGTTGTCGATGACCCGCTGGGCCTCCGGGCGGCGTTCCGCGTCGTAGGTGTCCAGCAGGTCGTCCCCGGCGCGGCCCAGCACAGTGAGCGCGAGTTTCCAGCCGAGGTTGAGGGCGTCCTGGACGCCGCCGCTCAGGCCCTGGGCGCCGACCGGGAAGTGCATGTGTGCCGCGTCTCCGGCCAGGAGGACCCGGCCGAAGCGGTAGGAGCGGACGAGCTGGGCGAAGTCGCTGAACCGGCTGAGCCAGCGCGGCTCCCGGATCCCGATGTCCTTCCCCGCGATCCGGGCGAGCTCGCCGCGCAACTCCTCGGGGGTCGGCGGCAGATGGCGTTCGGGGTGTGCGCCGGCGCAGTCGAGGGTCTTGACGTGGGTTCCGGCGCCGGCGATGTCGTGCGCGACGATCCAGCCGCGCGGGGTGCGGTGCCAGCCCGGCGGCAGCGAGCGCGCGTCCTCCAGCGTGACCAGCCCGGCGAGCCCCGAGGTCGTCGCCCGGTACGTCCGGGCGGGTATGCCCGCCAGTTCACGGACGGTGCTGCGTCCCCCGTCCGCCCCCACCAGGTACCGGGCGGTGCAGAGCAGCGGGCCGTGCGGCCCCTTGGCCGTGACCCGGACGCCGTTCCGGTCCTGGGCGATCTCGGTCACGTGGTGCGCCCGCAGGATCCGGACCCCGACGGCCCGCGCCCGCTGCTCGAACAGGCGCTCGAGGTCGGCCTGGGGCCGTTGCAACACAGGGCCGGGCTCCGAGGCGGGGGCGGTGATGGACAGGCCGGGTATCCCGGCGTAGCGGAACGGTGCCCGGGCCTCGGGCGCCGTGGCGTCCGCCTGCGCCACGAGTTCGGGGAAGTACCCCCGCCTGGCGAGTCCTTGCAGGGCCCTGGCGTGCAGCACTCTCGCCTTGGGCCGCTCCGACACGGTGGCCTGCGCCTCCAGCAGGAGCGTACGAACCCCGTGGGCGCCCAGCTCGGCCGCCACCAGCAGGCCGACCGGCCCGCCCCCCACGATCACCACCTGTGCATGCTCACGACGCCTCACCCCAGGACCTCCCCTTGACCTCGAAAGGCGCCGCGGCACGAGACCCGGACGGGAACCACCATGTGACAACCGCACGATGCACGCCCCTTCCCCCTGCCGTGGCGTACGGAATGCCGACCTCCGGCCCTCTGTGGTGCCGGACGGCCTCGACGTCGAGAAATATACCGGATGGACGGTTCTTTTCAAGGGGGAGTACCCGTTACGCCACCGTCACAGCTTGTACCGAAGAACGTCAAGAACAAGAGGACTTCATGCTCCTGCCCGAACACCACGGGCCGGGCGGGCCGGGAACCCGGAGGTCGCAGGGTTGAAAACAAAACCGGATGGTACGTATCTTACTCAGGTCCGGGCTCCTGTGGGGGGTTACACAGGATCAGAGTCGCTTGAGTCGCTCGGGTCGCCGTAGGGGGAAGCACATGGGTTCTGAGCTGCGCGCCGTCACCAGCGCATCACGACACCGGAGGACACCGCCGCCAGGACCGCTCCCGGGGAGCCTGACCGACCGCGGCCTGGCCGAGCTCTTCGCCCAACGGTACGCCGACAGGTACCGTCACGTCCCGGGCCTGGGCTGGTACCGCTGGACGGGCGCCCGCTGGCAGCCCGACGGGGACGGCACGGTGCTCTGGGCGGCCGGCGACCTCGTGGAGTCCCTCGCCTCCTCCGATCCCCTCGGCCGGTACTCCGACGCCGCCCTGCAGACCCACCGCCGTCGCGCCCTGTCCACCGCGGGTATCAACGCGATGCTGGCGCAGGCGAGGTCGGCGCCCGGCATGGTGCTCAACGCGGCTCGTCTGGACGCCGACCCGTACGCGCTGTGCACCCCGGACGGCATCGTCGACCTGCGCACCGGACTGCTCGAACCACCCGGCCCGGGCAACGGCCTCCACTCCCGCTGCACCGCCCTGACGCCGCGGCCGGCGAAGACGCCGCGCTGGGAGAGGTTCCTCGCCGACACCTTCGGCGACGACGCGGCGGGCGCCGAGACGGCCGACTACCTCCAGGTGCTCCTCGGGTACTCGGTCACCGGCGACGTGGGCGCCCAGGTGCTGCCGTTCCTGTTCGGTTCCGGCAAGAACGGCAAGTCCGTCCTCCTCGATGTGCTGATGAAGCTCCTCGGGGACTACGCCGACGCCGCGCCGCCGGGCTTCCTGATGGCGCGTCCCCACGAGGGCCACCCCACCGACCTGGCGGAACTGCACGGGCGCCGGATGATCGTGTGCAGCGAGGTCAGGCCCGGCGACCGGTTCGACGAGGCCCGTCTGAAGCTGCTGACCGGCGGTGACCGCATCAAGGCACGCCGGATACGGCAGGACTTCTTCAGCTTCACGCCCACGCACAAGCTGTGGCTGCTGGGCAACCACCGCCCCGAGGTCGGCACCGGCGGCTTCGCCTTCTGGCGCCGGATACGCCTGATCCCCTTCGAACGCGTCGTCCCCGACGACCGGCGGATCGACAACCTCGCCGACGTCCTGGTGCGCGAGGAAGGGCCGGGGATCCTCCACTGGCTGGTCCTGGGGGCCCGCCGCTATCTGGCCGGTGCGAGGGACCTCGCCGGGCCGGAGAGCGTACGGGTCGCGACCGCCGCGTACGCGCAGACCGAGGACCACATGGGGCGCTTCGTGTCGGAGGTGTGCGCCCTCGGCCCCGCGCTGCGGGCCGAGCAGACCCGGCTGCACGCGGCGTACCGGGAGTGGTGCCGGGCGGAGGGCGTGCACCCGGTCTCCTCGCGCGCGCTGGCGGCAAGGATCCGCGAGACCGTGGGACTGGCGTCGCCGAAGGCGATGGTCCTCTCCCGGCAGCGCAAGTACTACCCGGGCATCGGGCTGCCGGCCGCCGGGGAGGCGGCATGAACCGGGCAGGGGTCAGAGCGGGGGCGGCGCCAGGTGCGTGAGCGCCCGGGCGGCCAGACGGTAGCCGTAGGCTCCGAGGCCGACGACGACACCGCTGGCCAGCGGGGCGATGACCGACTCGTGCCGGAACTGCTCCCGGGCCCACACGTTGCTGAGGTGCACCTCGATCCAGGGCGGCGCGTAGCTGGCGAGGGCGTCGCGAAGACTCCAGCCGGCGATCATCAGGGCGCCGGGGTTGACGATGGCTCCCACGGTGCTGTCGCTGTGCCGGTGCACGGCGCCGACGAGGTCGCCCTCCGAGTCGTGCTGGACGGAGAGCACCTTCCAGCCCCGGTCGCTCAGCTCGTCGGCGACCGCCGCCTCGATGTCGGCGAGCGTGTCCGTGCCGTAGATCTCCGGTTCCCGGCGGCCGAGAATTCCCAGATTCGGGCCGTTCAGGAGAAGCACGGTACTCAAGAGGCCCACCTCTGTTTTCGCCGCGGCCCGCTCGTCTCGGCCGCGGAGCCGGGATTTCCTCCATGCTGTCGCCGCACTTCACCGCGCGCCACCCTCAGAGCTGATAGTCCCGCTCCCGGAGCCGTCCCCCGCGCGCCCGGCCGCGCCGCTCAAGGACCGCTCGTACACACGTCGAGGCCGTCTACACGCCGCGTCGGCCCGCACCGCCCCGCCCGCACCCCCGCCCTAACGTGGTCCGCGCACGGACCCCACTCGGACGGCACGTATCCCATGACTGGAGATGTGATGCTCGATTCTCCGTTTCGCCTGCGGCTGCCCCCCGTTTTCTCCGTCCTACGTGTCTGCCGGAACAACGCCTGCGCATCCTCCGCCCTGCCGGAGTCCTCTTTCTCCTCCTGGTCCCGCGGGGATCTGGAGGAAGGTATTCGCCTGGCAGAGGCCGCTGTTCGAACGGAACCCGATTGCGCCGGGAACTGCGAGGCGCTGGCACGGGCCTGGTACGCGGCACTGCTGGTCAGGGTCCGCCGGCTGTCGTCCGCCGCGCTGGTCCTGGCCGAGGTGGACGAACTGTCCGCCCGGTCGGGCGCCGACTGCGGGACCGCGGTCGTCTCCCTGCTCGGCGCGGCGGACCTCGCCTTCGCCAGGGGCGACACCTCGGCGGCCGTCGATCTCGCCGCCCGGGGTGCCGACCGCGCGCGGCGGGCCGGGCTGCACGGTTTCCTGCCCGACGCGCACACCGTGCTGGCGCTCAGCGCGCTTCGGCAGGGCGACATGAGTGTGAGTGCGCAGTTCGCCGATCAGCTGCGGGACTACGCTCTGCTCGGTCGGACAGCGCACGGGCCGAGCCAGTGCGCCTGGGCGGCGGCGCAGCTCCTCGAGGTGCGGGGCGGCCCGGCGAGCGCGGCCCAGCTCATCGCGGGCATCGCCACGGACGACCGGTTGCTGCTGGAGCTGCTGGCCTCCCAGCCCACCGCCGCCGCCTGGCTCGTGCGGGCCACCCGCAAGCTGGGTGACGAGGTACTCGCCCGGCGGGTGGTGGCGGGAGCCGGCGCGCTCGCGGTGCGCAACCCGGGGCTGTGCTCCGTGGGCGCGGCGGCGGGGCATGCCGCCGGGCTGCTGGACGGCGATCCGGACGGGGTGCTCGCCGCGGCCGCCGCGCACCAGGACCCGTGGGCCGCCGCGTCCGCCGCGGAGGACGCGGGCAAGTTCCTCGCCGCGCGGCCCGCCGAACGCCAACGGGCCGTCGAGGCCTTCGAGTCGGCGGCGGACGGCTACGCGGGGGCCGGGGCCCCACGGGACGCGCGGCGGGTCGCGAGCCGGTTGCGTGCGCTCGGTGTGCGGCGGGGCCGCCATCCGCAGTACGCCGGCCGGAGCGGCCCGGACGCCGGCACGCTCACCAACACCGAGGCCGCCGTGGCCGAGCTGGTGAGCCAGGGGTTCACCAACTCACAGGTGGGGGAACGGCTCTTCATCTCCGGGCACACCGTGGCCTTCCACCTGAAGAAGATCTTCCGGAAGATGGACGTGGCCTCGCGGGTGGAACTGACGCGGGCCTGGAGCCGGGTGCCGGGCGCGTCCCCCGAAGGCGCGAGGGCCTCCTGAGCCCGGGGCCGCCGCACGGACAGCCGCGGTTCGGTGAGTGGCCTGGCGGTGGTCCACCGGTCACAGGATCGTGCGGGGCGTGCCCGGCGGGTTCTGCCGCCTGCGCCACTCGCGGGGATAGCCCACGGACACCTCCTCGAAGCGGACGCCCTCGTGGTGGGTGGTCCGCGGGATGTGGAGGTGGCCGTACACCACGGCGGCCGTGGGGTACCTGCGGTGCCAGCCGGCGGTCAGCCGGGTGCCGCACCACATGGCGAACTCCGGGTACCACAGCACCTCCGTCGGGTGCCGGTGCAGCGGATAGTGGTTGACCAGGACGACCGGCGTCCCGTCGGGCAGTGAGGCGAGCCGGCGTTCGGTCTCGGCGACCCGGGCCCGGCACCATGCCTCACGGCTCGGGTAGGGATCGGGGTGGAGCAGGCTCTCGTCGTTGCACACGACGCCGGTCTCGTGCGCGTAGGCGAGACCCTCGTCCTTGGTGGCGCACCCGGCCGGCAGGAACGAGTAGTCGTACAGCAGGAACAGCGGCGCCACCACCACCGGCCCGTCCGGCCCGTGCCAGAGCGGGTAGGGGTCCTCGGGCGTCGTGACGCCGAGGTCCCGGCAGAGTTCCACCAGATGCTCGTAACGTGCGACGCCGCGCAGGGTGACGGTGTCGCTCGGGTGGGTCCACAGCTCGTGGTTGCCAGGCACCCAGACGACCTTGCGGAAGCGGCCGGCAAGGGTCTTCAGACACCAGTGGATGTCGGTGACGGTCTCCGCCACGTCACCGGCCACCAGCAGCCAGTCCTCGTCCGTCCCGGGTGCCATCCGCTCGACCAGGGCACGGTTGTCGGCGTGGCCGACGTGCAGGTCGCTGATGGCGAGCAGTCGTCCGCCGCGGTACGTCCCCGCCGTCGTCACGTCCCGCTCCTCTCCCCCGCTCACACCGCGGCGGACGGCGGCGCCGCCAGGTCGCGCGGTGCCGTGCCGGCCATGCCCATCCCCGCCTCGGCGTCCTCGTCGATCCGGGCCATCGCGAAGCGCAGCACGGGCGGCGCCATCAGCGAGGTGACGATTGCGACGAGGATGATGACGGTGTACGCCTCGGCGCTGAGGACCCCGAGTTGCAGGCCCACCATCGCCACGATGACCTCGATCACCCCCCGGGAGTTCATGCCGGCGCCGAGGGCGAGGCCCTCCCAGCGGCCGAGGCCGCTCATCTTCGCGCCGGCGAAGGCGCCGGCGAACTTCCCGAAGATCGCCACGGCGAGCACCGCGCAGGCCGCGGCCAGGACGGTGGGGTCGGTCAGCGCGGTCAGGTCCATCCGGATACCGGCCGTGGCGAAGAAGACCGGTGCGAGGAAGGCGAGGACGACGGTCCGCAGCGGGGCCAGCTTCTCCCGGTCCAGCTGCCCGCTCGTGCCGATCAGCGCACCGCACACGAACGCGCCGAAGACCGCCTCCAGGTGCAGCGCCTGGGTCGCCGCCGCGCCCAGCAGCACGATCAGCGCCGTCACCGCGACGGTGGGCACCGGTGACGCGGAGCGGCCCGCCGCGCGCAGCGCCGCCTTCACCAGGGGGCGGCCCACCAGCCAGGCGGCCAGGACGACGCCGACGGGGTAGAGCAGGGACGTGGCGACCGTGCCGGTGCTCAGTCCGGCCGTAGCCATCGCCGACACGATGGAGAGCAGGAACCAGCCCACGATGTCGTCGAGGACTCCGGCGGCGAGGGTGAGCTGCCCGATGTCGCGGTGCAGCAGGTTCATGTCCATCAGGGTCTTGGCGATCACGGGGATCGCGGTGACGCACAAGGCCACACCGAGGAAGAGCGCGAAGACCGTCGGGCTGGTACCGTCCGGCACGATCGAGGAGGGCAGCAGGAAGCCGACCCCGACGCCGAGCGCCAGGGGCAGGACCAGACCGCAGACGCTCACCCGGGCCGCGGTGAGCCGGCGCCGCCTGACGAGGTCGAACTTCAGCTCCATGCCGGTGATGCCGACGAGCAGCACGACGCCCACCTGCCCGACCACGTCGAGCATGTGCATCTGGGCGGTGTCCTTCGGCATCAGCCAGTCGGCGAGGGCGGGCCAGGCGTGGCTGAGGACCGAGGGTCCCACGAGGACTCCGGCGAGCAGTTCGCCGACGATCGCCGGCATCTTGAACCGTGCGGCCAACTGTCCCAGGGACAGGGCCAGCAGGAGCAGGACCGCGAGCTGGAGGAGGAACACCAGGAGCGAGTGGTGGGGGATGGTGGGGACGGGCATGGAGTTCAACTCGGTCACCTCAGACGCGGGCTTCGTGGGGCGCGCCGGCGGGCCGGCGGGACAGGCGGTTCGCGAGGAGCCGGGTCAGGCGCGCGTTCTGGTCGAGCAGGAAGAAGTGGCCGCCGGGGAACACTTCCAGCTCCGTCGGGCCGTTGGTGTGCTCCTCCCAGGCCGTCGCCTCGTCGACCGAGACGCGGGGGTCGCTGTCCCCGGTGAGCACCGTCACGGGGCACTCCAGGCGCCGGCCGGGTGCGCAGCGGTAGCTCTCGACGGCGCGGTAGTCGCCGCGCAGTGCCGGCATGATCATGTCCCGTACGTCCGGCTCGGCGAGCAGCGCCGCGTGCGGGCCGTCCAGCTTGCGCACCTCGGCCAGGAGGTGCTCGTCCGAGCCCAGGTGGAGCCGTTCGTCACGGTCCCGGGAGGGGGCGCGCCGTCCGGAGACGAAGAGCCGTACGGGGGCGGGGAGTCCGGCGTCCTGAAGGCGCAGCGCGACCTCGTAGGCGAGGACGGCGCCCATGCTGTGGCCGAACAGCGCCAGCGGCCGGTCGTCGAGGTGGCGTATCGCCTCGAAGATCCTGTCGGCCAGCTCGGGGAGGCTGTCGATGTTCGGTTCGTGGCGCCGGTCCTGCCGTCCCGGGTACTGCACCGCCAGGACGTCCACGGCGGGCGTGAGCGACTTGGACAGCGGAAAGTAGAAGCTCGCGGACCCGCCGGCGTGCGGCAGGCACACGAGACGGACGTCGGCGTCCGTCACCGGACGGAACCGGCGGACCCATGTTCCGAATTGCTCCGGGGTTCGAGGCACGGCCTTAATTCCCTTCAGGAATCGTTGTCCGGCACGCCGCTTTCCCCGTCACGGATCGACGGACGTACGGAATGAGAATCGCGCCGGTCCCGTGATGCACATGTCCAGCGACAGGATAGGAAGGGCTTCGCGGGCCCGATATCCCTCGATCTGATAGGCCGAAGCCTTGGCTGGTCCGCCGCCTCTCGTCCTTTCGCCGCGGTCCTTATGGGCGTGCGCTCGAATACGGCTGGAGCGGCACCGGCGAAACGCCGCGTCCAGGGCGGTGAGCCGTATTCCTCGGGCATCATGGCCGACGGCCTGCATTCCACCCGTAGGAGGCGATCGCTGTGAAGATATTCGCGGACACCGACAAGTGCGTCGGCGCGGGACAGTGCGTGCTCGTCGCGCCGGAACTGTTCGACCAGGGCGAGGACGACGGCGTGGTGGTCGTGCTGGACCCGGAGCCCGGTCAGGCCCTGTGGCCGGCGGCCGACGAGGCAGTCGACCTGTGCCCGGCCCGGGCGCTCACCACGGACGGCTGATCCCGGTACTCCGGACGGCGCTCGAGCGGGGCTCCGGGGGGAATCCACGGGGGCGTGGGGACACTCGGGCAGCCGATGCCGGCAGTGCGGATCCAGTGCCGTTTCCATGCCCTCGCGCTCTTCGACCCCTGCGAGTTGGGATGACGATGTCCACCACGCGCCCGCACGACCCCTACGAGTCCCCGACGGACACCGGCACGGACACGGACGTGGCCGTCGTCGGCAACGGGCCGGTCGGCGCGGCGCTGTCGGTGCTGCTCGCCCAGCGCGGGCTGCGCGTGACCGTCCTCGAACGCCGGCCCCGGCCGTACCTGCTGCCGCGGGCGACCAGCTTCGACGGGGAGACCGCGCGACTGCTCGCGGCCACGGGCGTCGGGGACCGGTTCGGCGAGATCACGGAGCCTGCCACCGGCTACCAGTGGCACACCGCGGGGGGCGAGACGCTGCTGGACATCGCCTTCTCCCCGACGGGGCGCTACGGCTGGCCGGACGCCAACACCATGCACCAGCCCGCGCTGGAGAGACTGCTCGCGGCCCGCGCCGCGGCGCTGCCCGGCGTCACGGTGCTGCGCGGGCACCGGGTCGTGGACCTCGCCGAGCGGGACGACCGGGTGTCGCTGACCGTCGAGACCGACGACGGAGCCGCCCGCACGGTCGACGCGCGCTGGGTCGTGGGCTGCGACGGCGCCAACAGCTTCGTGCGCGAGCACCTCGGCGTCCCCATGACCGACCTTGGGTTCTCCTACGAGTGGCTGCTGTGCGACGTCGAGCTGCGCGAACCGCGTGCGTTCACGCCCACCAACGTCCAGATCTGTGACCCGGCGCGGCCCACGACGCTCGTCGGCAGCGGGCCGGGGCACCGCCGCTGGGAGTTCATGCGGCTGCCGGGTGAGAGCAGCGCCGAGCTGAACCGTCCGGAGACCGCCTGGCGCCTGCTCAAGCCGTTCGGTGTCACTCCGGAGACGGCCACGCTGCTGCGCAGCACGACCTACATCTTCCGGGCCGCCTGGGCCGACGAGTGGCGCTCGGGCCGGGTCCTGCTGGCCGGGGACGCGGCCCACCTGATGCCGCCGTTCGCCGGGCAGGGCATGTGTTCCGGGCTCCGGGACGCGGCCAACCTGGCGTGGAAGCTGGACCTGACGCTGCGCGGCCTGGCCGACGCGTCGCTCCTCGACACCTACGCCGAGGAGCGGCGGCAGCACGTGAAGGAGTCGATCCTGTCGTCGGTGCAGCTCGGGCGGGTGATCTGTGTGACGGACCCGGCGGCCGCCGCGGAGCGGGACGCCACGGTCCTGGCGGGCCGGCGCGGTCGTACGGGGCCGGGGGCGCCGGATGCGGCGAAGCCGCTGTCGGCCGGACTGCTGCGGGCGCCCTCGGGCGCGCCGCGGGCACCGGCCGGCGAGGTGGTGCCGCAGTGGCGGGTGAGCACGGCGGACGGCACGGGCCTGTTCGACGCGGTCGTGGGGGGCGGCTTCGTGCTGCTCACCACGGACGATCCGCGCCCGGCGCTCGGGGAGGACCGGTGGTCCTTCCTGGCGGCCCTCGACACGCGTGTGGTGCGCCTGTCCCCGCCCGGCACGGTCCTGCCGCCCGAGGACACCGAGCCGGGCCTGACGGACGTCATCGACACGGACGGCTTCTACCGGGCGTACTTGGCCGAGCACGACGCGAGCGCACTCCTGGTCCGCCCGGACTACCACGTCTTCGGTGCCGCGCGCGGCACCGAGGACACCGCCGCGCTCGTCGACGGCCTGCGCGACCGGTTGGCGGCGGCCGTGCCGGCGGGGGGACCGCACCGCGGGACCTGACCGGGGGCACCCGTGCCGGCGGCGCCTGCCGCGCTCGAGCACCTCGGCGTTCACCCGCTCACCCGCTCGCCCTCACGCATGCGTCCGGCGGGCCAGTTCCACCGCTCCGCGCAGGGACGACAGGCCGCCCAGGGCGGCGGGGCGCGCGGTGAGGGGCGGGTGGCCCGGACGGGCGAGGCCGGCCAGGTGCTCGGTCAGGAGGGCGTCCAGGCCGGGCAGGCCGCTCGCGAAGCCGCCGCCGATCAGCAGCAGCCGCGGGTGGAGCAGTTCCTGGACGCCGGTCGCGGCCGCGGCCAGGGCCCGGCAGGTGCGGCGCAGGGCCGCCACCGCCCAGGGGGCCGCGTCCAGCCAGGCCTGCCGCAGCGCGTCGTAGTCGACGTCGCTCCCGCGCAGCCGGGCCGCGTGGCGGAGGGTGGCCGGGCCCGAGGCGATGGCCTGGAGGCAGCCCCGGCGTCCGCACACGCACCGCGGGCCGCCCAGGTCGACGACCGTGTGCCCGATCTCGAAGGAACCGCGGCCCAGCCCCGGGCAGAGGTCGCCGCGCAGGACGAGGCCGCCGCCGACACCCGTACCGACCCCGATGTAGAGGAGGTCGGCGCAGTCGGCGGCCCGTGCCTCGGCGAGGGCGCCGAGGTCGCCGTCGTCCGCCCAGGCGACGGGCGTGCCCGGCAGCAGTGCGCGCAGCGCCGCGCCCAGGTCCGTGCCGGTCCACTCGGGCCGGCTCGGCCAGGCGGTGATCCGCTCGTCGGGTCCGACGGTCGCCGGTACGGCGACGCCCACCGCCCTCGGGGGCACGGCCAGCCGCTCGCTCAGCCCGCCGACGTGCGCGGCGAGTTGGGCGAGGTCGCGGTCGGCGCTGTGCCGCGGCTGCCAGGCGAAGACGGTCTCGGCCACGCACCGCGCGCCGGCCTCGGCCCGCAGGGCGACCTTGGTGCCCCCGATGTCGACGCCGAGGCAGGGCCCGTCCTCAGTCACCGGGTACGGAGGGGCACAGGGCCAGCAGGTCACCGGGGTGGGCCAGGACGATGTCGGGCCCTGCGGCGAGCAGTTCCTCGGCGTCGGACAGCGCCCACAGCGCGCCGGCCGAGGTCACGCCGGCGCCGTGGGCGCTGGCGATGTCGGTCGGCGCGTCACCGACCATGACGGCCTGCTCGGGCGTGAAGCCCATCAGGTCCAGGGCGTGCTCCACGATGTCCGGGGCCGGTTTGGGCCGGGCGACCTCGTCCGAGCCGATCACGTGGTCGAAGAAGGGCAGCAGCCCGAGCAGGCCGAGCAGCGACCGAGCCCGCTCCCCGCTCTTGCCGGTGGCCACGGCGAGCCGGTAGCCGCGTACCCGCAGGGTGGTGAGCAGCTCCACGACGCCGTCGAAGACCGGCACCTGGGAGGCGAGCCGGTAGCTCTCGCGGACGAAGGGCGCCTCCATCTCCAGGGGCAGGCCCATGATGCGCATGATGTCGGGGAAGAAGCGCCCCAGGTGGCGCCGGTACTCGTCGAACGGCGCGGGGCCGTCGCCGACGACCTCCTTGTACGCGACGGCGAACGCCTCGTACATCACCGCGAAACTGTCGACGAGGACCCCGTCCAGGTCGAAGACCACGGCGCGTCCGACCGGCCGGAGCGTCCCCGTCGCCGGCGGGCCGGCGCCCGGGGCGGTGGGCCGCTGCGCGAGCCGCGCCGGTCCTGTCGAGATCGGTGATGTCACCGGCTTCCTCACCTTCTAGTGATGGGCGGGCACGGCGGTCTGCTCGTGCGCGCGGCGGGCCGCGGCGTAGAAGTCCTCGATGACGCGGACCGTCGTACGGGCCTCCTCGGCGGTCCTGCCGCGGTGGCCCGGGTCGGACAGGACGCCGGGGAGGACGTCCAACTGCCGCCGGTACTCGGTGCCGATGGGCTCCTGGGGTACCGGCAGGGAGGTCGTGGTGCCCTCACGCGTCAGCGTCAGCCCGGCGTGGGGGTGGCGGTTGGGGCTGAAGCCGAACGTGCAGCGCAGTTCGGCGGTGGCGGCGCTGCCCGTCACCCGGATCCGGGTGACGTCCCGCGCCTGGTGCGACGCCCAGCCGGCGCGGAGGCCCACGGAGACGCCGTCGTCGCGGACGAGGAAGCCCCGGGCGGTGTCCTCGACATCCACGGCTCCGGCGGCCGGGGCGGGCGCCGCGTCCTCCCGCCAGGCGGCGCTCCAGGCGCCGGTGTCCAGGAAGTCGTTGGAGGTGACGCCGAGGACCTGGGTGAAGCGGGCGGGGCCGAGCAGGGACGTGAGCGTGTCGAGCAGGTGCCAGCCCAGGTCGAAGAGGACGCCGCCGCCGGCCTTGCTGCGCTGGGTGAACCAGCCGCCGGCCTGCGGGATGCCCCGCGCCCGCACCCACGACAGGTCGACGTGGCGGATGCGGCCCAGGCCGGGCAGGAGGTTCGCCAGGGCGCCCACGTCCGCCCGGTGCGGGGCGGCGCTGCCGGCCAGCAGGGTGGCGCCGCCGTCCCGTTCGGCGGCGGCCAGGGTGTCGGCCTCGCGGGAGGTCAGGCACACCGGCTTCTCCAGGAAGACGCTCACGCCCCGGCGGAGCAGCCCGGCAGCCACGTCGGCGTGCAGGTGGTTGGGCACGGCGACGACGGCCAGGTCGACCGCGCGGGCGGTGAGCGCGTCCGCCGTCGGGTGCACGGGCACGTCCGGGGCCGCGTCGAGGGCGGTACCCGCCCGCGGGGCGGGGTCGACGACGGCGACCACGTCGAAGCCGGTGTGCTCGGTCAGGCGGGGCAGCCACAGCTCCCGCCCCGCCCAGCCGAGCCCGACGACGGCCGTCCTGATACTCATACGGCGGCCACGGCGTCCGCGATGATCTCCGCGGTCCGGTGCATGTCCTGTTCACCGGCGAGCAGGACGCGGTGGTGCAGCCAGACGCAGTCCCGGCTGATGGCCTCCGTGTGGGGGCAGCGTCCGGCGAGCTGCTCCGGGGTCTCGTCCGGGGCGCCGGTCTCCCAGAAGGCGTCGGTGCGGTAGATCGCGCGGAAGGCGGCGAACGCCGGCACACCGGCCTCCACGAGCCGGTCGACCAGGGCGTTGCGGTCGTCCTCGCCGATCCCGGGGACGCGGAACATCGCCATGTAGTGCGAGGGGGAGTCGGCGCGGGCGTCGGGGCGCTGCGGGACGACGCCGTCGATGGCGTCGAGCAGCGGGGAGAGCACGGCCCAGCGCCGGCGACGGGTGGCGATCTGCTGCTCCAGGCGGCTGAGCTGGGCGCGCAGTACGGCCGCGGAGAACTCATTGAGCCGCATGTTGGTGCCGGCGACCTGGTGCATATAGCGGCGGTCGGTGCGCGGGCGTCCGCAGCTGTGCCGCAGGAACGCCGCCTCGTAACTCTCCGTGTCGGGGAACAGGACGGCGCCGCCCTCGCCGGCGGTCATCAGCTTGCCGTTCTGGAAGCTGAACGCGGCGATGGTGCCGAGTTCGCCGACGCGCTTGCCCTGCCAGCGGGCGGCCTGGGCGTGGGCGGCGTCCTGGAGCAGCGGGACACCGGTGTCGGCGGAGAGCTTGGCCAGCGCGTCCATGTCGGCCAGGAAGCCCGCCATGTGCACGGGCATGATGGCCCGGGTGCGGGACGTCACGGCCGCCGCTGCCGCCGCCACGTCGATGTTGTAGGTGTCGGGTTCGACGTCCACGGGGACCGCGACCGCGCCGAGCCGCTGCACCGCCTGCGACGACGAGATGAAGGTGAAGGCCGGGACGACGACTTCGGTGCCCGGTCCCACCCCCATGACCTGGAGGGCCAGTTCCAGGGCGTGGGTTCCGTTGGTGACGGCCAGGGCGTGGGGGGCGCCGTGCAGTTCGGCGAACTCCCTCTCGAAGGAGTCGACTTCACTCCCGCCCATGCGCCACCACTGGCCCTGCTCGAGTGCGCGGATGAGACCTTCCCGCTCCTTTTCGTCGTACTGCGGCCACTGGGGGTATTCCGGCGCCTGTCGCACGTTCATGATTCTCCAAGAAACTGGATGTGGCTCGATTCCAAGGCACGGAACAGCTTTGACGGCGGTTTCCACATTAGGTTTCCGCCGGGGCCGTTACATCCCTCGGTCCGGTAGTGGTCGGCGTGCTTCAGCGAAGGTCGAAGAATTCCCGGTAGGAATTCAGTTGTCCCTCGAGCATGTGAATGCCGTGGTGGATCCGGTGTCCTCGTGCGGCGGCTTCGCGCAGCAGCCGTGTCTCGCGGGGTTTCATGATGATGTCGGCCACGACGCAGCCCGGTGGCAGGGGTTCGAGCGGGAAGGGCAGCGGATCGTGGGCGCGCAGTCCGAGCGGGGTGGCGTTGACCGCGATGTCGGTGTCCTCCAGCGTGGGTGCGGCGAGCGGGTGCACGCGGCCCGGCCAGAGCGCGTCGAGCCGGGCGGCCAGCGCGTCGAGCTTCGCGGTGTCGGTGTCGTGGACGAGCAGGTGCTCGACGCCGGCCGCGAGGAGCGCCGCGGCGATGGCGCTGCCCGCGCCGCCGGTGCCGACCAGTGCGGCCCTGCTGCCCCGGGGGTCGTGGCCGGCCGCGACGAGGCCCGCGACGAAGCCCGAGCCGTCGAAGTTCTCCGCGAGCCAGGTCCCGTCGGGCTCGCGGCGCAGCACGTTCGCGCTGCCGACGATGTCGACGGTCGGGCCGCACCGGTCGGCGAGGCTCCGGACGGCCACCTTGTGCGGCACGGTGACGAACAGGCCGTCGAGGTTCTCCACGCGTTGCAGGCCGCGTACGACGGTCTCCAGGTGCGGGGGCCGGGCGTGCACCGGGACGACCACGGCGTCGCGGTGCAGGGCGGCGAGCAGGGGGTTGATCAGCGCGGGCGCCTGGACCTGGGCGACGGGGTCGCCGAGGACGGCGTACAGCCGGGTGGTGCCGCCGATGGGCGCGGCTGGGGTCGGTGCGGTCATCGTGGTCCTTCCTCGCGGTGGGCGGCGGCGCCGGCTGCCAGCCGGGCCACGAGGTGGGCGAGTTCGCGTGCCTGGTCCGCGTTGAGGCGGGGGTCGCAGGCGGTGCGGTAGCGGTCGGGCAGGTCGCTCTCCGCCGGGCCTCCGGTGCCGCCGACGCACTCGGTGACGGGGTCGCCGGTGACTTCGAGGTGGACGCCGCCGGGGTGGGTGCCGAGCGCCCGGTGCACGTCGAAGAAGCCGGTGATCTCGTCGGCGATCGCGTTCCAGTGCCGGGTCTTGTGGCCGCCCGCCGTGGTGTAGGTGTTGCCGTGCATCGGGTCGCACTGCCAGATCACCTGGTGGCCGTCGGCGGTGACCTTCTCGACGATCGGCGGCAGCACGTCCCGGACCCGGGTGTGCCCCATGCGGCTGATCAGCGTGAGCCGGCCGGGTTCGGCGTGCGGGTCCAGGCGGCGCACGTAGGCGGCGGCCTGCTCCGGGGTGGTGCCAGGGCCGATCTTCAGGCCGAGGGGGTTGGAGAGGAGTTCCGCGAACGCGATGTGCGCGCCGTCGGGCTCGCGGGTGCGTTCACCGATCCACAGGAAGTGGCCGAGCCCGCTGGCCAGGCGGGGTTCGGGGCCGTTGGTGTCGGCGCGCAGCGAGGACCGCTCGTAGTCGAGGAGCAGCGCCTCGTGGCCGACGTAGACGTCGCCCCGGCCGGTCCTGCGGACCAGCGCCATCGTGCGGACGGCCTCGGCGTGGACGCGCAGCATCCGGCCGGGGTCGGGGGTGCGGGCGGCCCTGGTGGGCTCGGCCGAGTTGACCATGTCACCGCGGTAGGCGGGCAGCCCTTGGGCGTCGACGGCCCGGGAGCGGGGCTTGGCGTACTGGCCGGCCATGCGGGCGATTCTGACGACGGGCAGTCCGGTGCGGCGGGTGAGCACGTCGGCCATCTCCGCCAGCGTGCGCAGGTTGGCCCGCTGGTGGGCCCGCGTGTTCTCGGCGAAGGCCTCGGCGCAGTCGCCGGCCTGGAGGAGGAACGCCTCGCCCCGGGCGACCGCGGCGAGTTCCGCGCGCAGGCGGGCCGTCTCGGCCGGCGTGACGACGGGCGCGGCGCGGCCGAGCAGGGCGGTGATCCGCTCGGCGTGGGCCGGGTCGGGCCAGTGCGGCTGCTGTGCGGCGGGCCGCGCCAGGGCATCGGCGAGCCTGCCGCCGAGCGGGCTGCCGACGAGGGCGGCCGGGTCGTGGGTGGGGGCCGGGGCGCCCGGGAGGGCGGTGTCGCCGGTGGGGGTGGCCGGGGTTTCGGCGGGAGGCGCCTCGTCGGCGGGGGTGGGCGCCGCGGTGCCGGGCGGCCACTGGGTCGGCTGCCTCATGAGCGTGCCGTGTCCGGCGTGGCCGCGGGCCGGGCGTCGCCGACGAGTTCGGCCAGGGGCGCCCTGGGCATCCGGTCGAGGACGCGCGTGACCAGCTCGGGCGGTACGTCGTACACGAGTTCCACACCCTTCGGACCGTCGAGGACGAACGTGAGTCCGCTGAGCGCCTTCTTGTCGTGCCGCATCAGCCGTACCAGTTCCGCGGGTTCGGTCTCGGCGGGCAGCGCGGCGGGCAGCCCGTAGGCGCGGACGACGTCGTGGTGTTCGGCCACCCGTTCCCCGCCGATCCGGCCGAGGGCGCCGGCGAGGCGTCCCGCGAAAACCGTGCCGACGGCCACCGCCTCGCCGTGGCGCAGGGCGAACCCGGTCGCCAGTTCCAGCGCGTGGCCCAGTGTGTGGCCGTAGTTGAGGATGTGCCGTGGTCCGGCGTCCCGCTCGTCGGCCTCCACGACGCGGGCCTTGAGGGCCACGCTCGCGGCGATCTGCTCGGCGGGCGGCAGGGCGCGCAGGTCCGGCGCGCCGATGAAGTGGCAGCGGGCGATCTCGCCGTAGCCGTTGAGCAGTTCCCGCCGCGGCAGGGTGGACAGGTAGTCCGTGTCGCACAGCACCGCGCTCGGCTGCCAGTACGCGCCGACCAGGTTCTTCCCGGCGGGCAGGTTGACCGCGGTCTTCCCGCCGACGCTCGCGTCCACCTGGGCCAGCAGCGTGGTGGGCAGGTGGACGACCGCGACGCCGCGGTGGTAGAGGGCGGCGGCGAGTCCGACCACGTCGGTGGTGGTTCCGCCGCCGCACGAGACGACGACGTCCGACCGGGTGAGGCCGAAGCGTACGAACTCGCCGCACAGCCGCTCCACGGTGCCGAGCGTCTTGGCCCGTTCCCCGTCGCGTGCCGGAAGGAACAGGGTGTCCACACCGGTGTCGGGCACCCATTCCCGCGGGCGGGCCGACACGACGACCGCCCGTCCGGCGCCCAGCCGCCCGACGACCTCGGCGAGCGACGTACGCACCCCGGGACCGATGAGGACGTCGTAGGAATGGTCTTTCAGGCGCAGCGGAATGGATGCCATCACCGTTCCCTACCGGCCCGCCGTCACCCGGCGGACGCGTGCCTCGGACCGCTCCTTGCGGTCGAGTTCGTCCAGGTGCGGGTAGGACGGGCAGCCGTAGACCCGCTGGAACGGCTCGAAGGTGTCCCACTCCTTGCGACGCCGCATCTCCTGGGCCACCGAGTTGTGCTCGCTCCAGAAGTCGCCCCCGATCAGCCGCATGAGGTACTTCTCCAGGGTTTCGCGGTCGGTGGAGCGGGCGGCGTCGGCGGCCATGGCGACCAGTTCGCCGTCGTAGTAGGAGTGGATGAGCCGGATGTAGGTGTCGTAACCGGTCTTGAAGTAGTTGGAGTACCGCTCCAGCAGGCGGTCCTCGGCCGACGGGTCGGCCAGCACCTCGCCCAGCGTCTCGGCGGCGCGGACGGCGGTGGCCGTCGCCACGAGGACGCCGCCGGAGAACATCGGGTCGCCGAAGCAGCCGGCGTCGCCGACCATGAGCCAGCCGGGGCCGGTGACCGTGTCGGTGTGGTAGCAGTAGTCGGTCTCGACCTTGAGGTCCATCGAGGGGCGGGTGCCGGTCAGGCGGGCGACGATCCTGGGGACGCGGGCCAGGTGCTCGTCGAACCGCTCCTGCGTCGTCGCCCCGCGCAGCACGTCGCGCGGCATGACCGTGCCGACGCTGATGGTGTCCTTGGTCAGCGGGATCGCCCAGACCCAGCCGTCGTCGTGGGCGCCGACCTGGATGTCGCCCTCGACACCGGGGTTGTGGCGCTCGTCGAGGCCGCTGTAGTGGCGGAACACGGCGACCATGCGGAGCTTCTCGAGGGTCTTGCGCAGCCCGAAGCGGTTGGCGATCCGCCCGGAACGGCCGCTGGCGTCGACCACGTAGGCGGAGCGCACCTCGTGGCTCTCGCCGTCGCGCTCGTAGCGGACGCCGACCATCCGGTCACCGTCCATGAGCAGCTCGTTGACGTTCGCACCGAACAGGACGCGCGCGCCGGCGGCCTCGGCCTGATCGGCGAGCATCCGGTCGAACTTGGCGCGCTCGACCTGGAAGGCGTTGTCGTGCCGGCCCACGCCCTGCTTGGTGAAGTCCGCGCGGAAGACGCCCTCGAAGAACTTCTTCTCCGTCGGGTCGATGAACTCGCCGCCGAACTTGGGCACGTAGCCCTGGGCCGCGACCGTCTCCCGCAGTCCGATCCGCTCGAACAGGCCCATCATGTACGGCAGCAGGGACTCGCCGATGTGGAAGCGTGAACTCAGCTCCTTTTCCAGGAGCACCACGGAGTGCCCCTGTTTGGCGAGCACGTAGGCGCAGACCGAACCGGCCGGCCCTCCGCCGATCACGACCACATCGGCTGTTTCCTTCGCCATCTTCTTCCCTCTCTGGTGCGCAGTCCGGTGCGAACGTGTGTGTCCGCAGTGCTGGGTGCGGGAGTACTGGGTGCGGGAGTGCTGGGTACGGAAGTACTGGGTGCGGAGTGCCAGGTGACGGCATGCGGTTCGGCTCAGCCGAATGCGTCGGACAGCAGGTGGGAGACCAGCCGCTGGTGCTCGTCGTCGTCCGTGATCGTGCGGGTCTCCTCGCGGCCGTCCCGGACCGTCAGGTAGCGGCGTCCTTTCAGGACGGCCTGACCGTTGTCGAGCGTGCGGCCGCACAGGATGTTCCGGCCGTCCCGCGGTCCGGTGTCCGCGGCGATCTCCCGGACCAGGAACTCCTCCATTTCCTTCCAGTCGCTCCACTGCCGGGCCTCCGGCGTGAAGGTGTAGACGACGCTCCACCGCGTGATCCTTCCCCGGCGCTGTAGAGCGGTCCTGGATCCGCGGTCGACCAGGCGGTACTGGCAGCCGTACTGGCTCTGCACCGCGTCGGTGACCAGCAGCGGCTCCACGTAGGAGGGGCCGGGGTAGCCGACGTCCACGAGCCAGTCGGCGCCGTCCAGGGCGACGCGGTGGAACATGTGCTCCACGTCGAGCCCGGACGCCTCCCGTCCCTCCGCGGTGCTGGCCGCCAGCAGGGTGACGTCATATCCGAGTTCCGTCAGCAGCCGGGAGAACAGCCGGTTGAGCTGGAAGCACGTGCCGCCCCGCCCCTGGATGACGCACGTCTCGAACGTGGCGTCCTCGTCGAGGTCGACGAGCCGCACGCCGTCCGCGAAGTCCTGGGTGGCCCCGTTGTACGGGATCGCCATGAGGTGGTCGCGGTGCAGCTTGCGCAGCGTCGCGATGTCCACCCCGGTCTCTCCGGCGCAGCCGATCCGCGCCAGGTACCTGTCCACGTCGAACACTTGCGTCACCTTCTCTTGGAGTGGGTTCGCCGCGTCACACGGAGACCGCTACGGGGCCCGCGACCGGGGGTGCCGCCTGTTCGCCGCACACGAGCCGGTGCAGATAGCCGGCGAGCGACGCTGCCGTCGGGTGGTCGAAGACCAGGTGGGGCGGGAGTTTGCGCTCGGTGAGGTCACGGAGCCGGTTGCGCAGTTCGATGGAGGTGAGGGAGTCGAAGCCGACCTCGAACAGCCCCTGGTTCGCGTCGATGCGGAACGTGGCGCTGTGCCCCAGCACCGCGGCCACCTGGTCGCGGACCACGTCGAGCAGCAGCTCGGCCTGCTCGGCGGCCGGGAGTGCGGCCAGCCGCTCGGACAGGGCCTTGCCCTGGTCGCCGACGCTCGCCGTGTGGGCCGTCTGCCGGCCGGCGCGGACCAGGCCGCGCAGCAGGGGCGGGACTCCCCCGCCGTCCGTGGCCCGGGTGCGCAGCGACGCCAGGTCCAGTTTGGCGGGCACGAGCTGCGCCTGCCCGGACCGCACGGCGGCGTCGAACAGTTCCATGCCTTCGGCCGGGGTGATCGCCTGGAGGCCGCCGCGCCGGTTCATCCGGGAGCGGGTGAGTTCGTCGGTGTTCGCCGCCATGCCGCTGGTCTGCTCCCACAGGCCCCAGGCCAGCGACAGCCCCGGCAGACCCGCGGCCCGCCGGGCGGCCATCAGACCGTCCAGGTAGGCGTTGGCCGCCGCGTAACTGCCGCTGCCCGCGCCCATGAACACCGCCGAGACGGACGAGTAGACGACGAACGCGTCCAGATCCAGGTCCCGGGTCAGCTCGTCGAGGTGCCGCACGGCGTCCACCTTCGGCGCGAACACCCGCGCCAGCCGCTCCGGGGTCAGCGCCCCGATGACACCGTCGTCGGTCACGCCCGCGGTGTGGACGACCCCGCGCAGGGGGTGCGCGTCGGGCACGGTGGCGAGGAGCGCCTCGACCTGAGCGCGGTCGGACACGTCACAGGCGACGACCTCGACGGCTGCCCCCAGTCCGGTCAGCTCGGCCGCCAGCTCCTGCGCACCCTCGGCGTCCGGGCCCCGGCGGCTGGCCAGGACCAGCTGCCGTACGCCGTGCCGGGACACCAGATGCCGGGCCACCAGACCGCCCAGCGAACCGGCACCCGAGACCAGAACCGTCCCTTCCGGTCCGAACGCCGTGTCCGGGCCGGTGCCCTGGACACCGGCCCGGACGAGCCGGGGCACCGAGAGCACCCCGCCGCGGACCGCCACCTGCGGCTCGCCGCCGGCCAGCGCCACGCCCAGCGCGGTCACCGCCGCCTCGACGGGGGTCGTGCCGGCCGTCATCGCCGGGTCGGTCGCTGCGGCCTCTGCGGCCTCTGCGGCCTCCTCGGGCGAATGGGCCGGGTCAGTCGCTTGGGTCGCTTCGGTCGCTCGGGCCGGGTCCGTGTCGATGAGGAGGATGCGGTCCGGGTTCTCGGCCTGCGCGGCGCGCACGAGGCCCCACACCGCCGATCCCGCCGGATCGGTCACCGTCTTCTCGCCGCCGGCGGGCACCGCGCCCCGGGTCACCACGGCCAGCCGCGTCTCTTCCAGGCCGGGCCCGTCCAGCCAGCACTGCACGGCCTCCAGCACCCGGGTGGCCAGGTCCAGCGCCGCGTCGTCGCCCTCACCGCCGATGGCTTCGAGGACCGCCAGGGCGGGTGCCGGGGCACCCGATTCCACGTCGTCGGCCAGGGTGGCCACCTCTTCCGCGGTGGACACCGGAGACCAGGACGGCACGGTCTCCGTGCCCAGGAGCGGCAGCAGCTCGGTCCACTCCACCCGGAACAGCGAGTCGGCCCGGGTGGTGCCCGCCGCCGTCTCGAGCTGGTCGGCGGAGACCACCCGGGACACCAGGGAGTCCATCGTCACGACCAGCGCGCCGGTCTCGTCCGCCGCGGCCAGCGACAGCGCGTCGTGCTCGGGCCGCGCGATGCGCACCCGCAGGACCGAGGCTCCCGCGGCGTGCAGCACCAGGCCGTTCCACGCGAACGGCAGCCGCAGCTCGGGCCCGCCCGGCGCCGCGTCGGCCGCACCGTGGCCCGCGTCCGCCCCGGCGATCTGGAGCAGCGGCGAGTGCAGAGCGGCGTCGAGAAGCGCGGGGTGGATACCGAACCGGGCGGCGTCCGCTCGGTGCTCCTCGGGCAGGGCGACCTCGGCGAAGATCTCGTCGCCACGCCGCCACAGGGCGCGCACGCCCTGGAACGCCGGGCCGTACCCGTAACCCACCTCGGTGAGCAGACCGTACCCACCGGCGACGTCCACCGGCTGCGCCCCCGGGGGCGGCCAGGCGGCGAAGTCGAACTCGGCGGCACGGGAGCCAGGTTGGGGTGTGCCGGCCAGCATGCCGGTGGCGTGCCGCGTCCAGGCGTCCGCACCGCTCCGCAGGAAGCCGGCGTCTTCGGGCCGCGAGTAGACGTCCACGGTGCGTGCGCCGTTCTCGCCCGGTGCGCCCACGGCGACCTGGACGCGCACCCCGCCGTGCTCCGGCACCACCAGCGGCGCCTCGATGACCAGTTCCTCCAGCACCCCGCAGCCGGCCTCGTCACCGGCCCGCACCGCCAGCTCCACCAGTCCGGTACCGGGGACGAGTACGACACCGCCGACCCTGTGGTCGGCCAGCCAGGGCTGCGACTTCAGCGACAGACGCGAGGTGAACACCAGCCCGTCGGAGTACGGCAGCTCCACCATCGCGCCGAGCAGCGGGTGATCGGTACCGGCCAGTCCGAGGCTGGTGGCGTCGACGGGGCCGGCATCGGTGGCCTGGAGCCAGTAGTGCTGGTGGTCGAAGGCGTACGTAGGCAGGTCCACGTCCAGAGAGGTGGCCCCGGCCGGGAGTACGCCGGTCCAGTCGACGGTGATCCCGCGCACGAACAGCTCGGCCATCGAGGCCAGCAGGCGACGCAAGCCCCCGTCGTCGCGGCGCAGCGAACCGGTCACCACGGCATCGGTGCCGTCACCACCGTCGTCCAGGATCTCGGTGATCGGCTGGACCAGCACCGGGTGCGCACTGACCTCCACGAACGTCCGGTGACCCTGGCTCAGCAGGTCGGTCACGGCGGGACCGAAGCCGACCTGGCCCCGCAGGTTGCGGTACCAGTACGCGCCGTCCAGCACACCCGCCTGGTCCACCCACTCGCCGGTCACGGTCGAGTAGAAGGGCACCATCGGCGCCTGTGCGTTCACCCCGGCGAGGGTGTCGGCGAGGATCTCGCGGATGTCCTCCACGTGCCGGGTGTGCGAGGCGTAGTCCACCGCCACCCGCCGCACACGGACGCCCTCGGCCGACAGGGCCTCCAACGCCTCGTCCAGCGCCTCCGCATCACCCGCGACGACCACGGAGGACGGGCCGTTGACAGCCGCCACCTCCACCCGGTCCGCCCAACGCGTCAGGCGCACCGAGGCGTCGGCCTCGCTCAGCGCGACCGAAGCCATACCCCCACGCCCGGCCAGCTGCCCAGCGATGGCCTGACTCCGCAGCGCCACCACCCGCGCCGCATCCTCCAGCGACAACGCACCCGACACACACGCCGCAGCGATCTCACCCTGCGAGTGACCGACCACCGCATCCGGCAGCACACCCACCGACGACCAGACCGCCGCCAGACCCACCATCACCGCGAAGCTGGCCGGCTGAAGCACATCCACCCGCTCCAGCAACGCGGGCTCCACCTCACCCCGCAACACATCAACCAAAGACCAGTCGACCCACGGCTCCAAAGCAGCCGCACACTCCGCGACCCGCTCCGCGAACACCGGCGAGGCGTCCAGGAGTTCCCGGCCCATACCCGCCCACTGCGAGCCCTGCCCCGGGAACACCCACACCACCTTGCCCGGAGCACCCGCACCGCTCACCCTTCCGGTGACCAAGCCGGCCGGGCTCTCGCCACGCTCCAGCGCCCGCAGGCCGGCCAGGGCCTCCGCGCCCGACTCGGCCACGACCACCGCACGCTCGCCCAGCACCGCACGCCCCGCGACCAACGCACCGGCCACGGCAGCCAGTGACACCCCGTCCGTGCCCTCGACGAACGCGGCGAGCCGCCCCGCCTGACCGGCCAACGACCCCGCACTGCGCGCCGACACCACCAACGGCACCACACCCCCACCACCGGCAGGCAGCGGCTGCGAGGCATCCTGCTCCGGCGCTTCTTCCAGGATCAGGTGCGCATTGGTACCGCTGATACCGAAGGACGAGACACCGGCCCGGCGCGGACGGCCCTCACGCGGCCACTCCCGCGCCTCGGTCAGCAGCTCCACCGCACCCGCCGACCAGTCCACCCGCGAGGACGGCGCGTCCACGTGCAGCGTGGGCGGCATGATCCGGTGCCGCAGCGCCTGCACCATCTTGATGACGCCGGCCACACCGGCAGCCGCCTGCGTGTGTCCGATGTTCGACTTCAGCGAGCCGAGCCACAGGGGCCGTTCCGCGTCGCGGTTCTTGCCGTAGGTGGCGAGCAGCGCCTGCGCTTCGATCGGGTCGCCCAGCGCCGTACCCGTACCGTGGCCCTCCACCACGTCCACGTCGGCCGCCGACAGCCCCGCACTGGACAGGGCACGCCGGATCACCCGCTGCTGCGACGGACCGTTCGGAGCCGTCAGGCCGTTGGACGCGCCGTCCTGATTGACCGCGCTGCCCCGCAGCACGGCGAGGATCTTGTGCCCGCGTTCCCGGGCCACCGACAGGCGCTCCAGGACGACCAGGCCGATGCCCTCGGCCCAGCCGGTGCCGTCCGCGCCGTCGGCGAACGCCTTGCAGCGGCCGTCGCCGGCCAGGCCCCGCTGGCGGGAGAACTCCACGAAACTGACCGGTGTCGCCATGACGGTCACGCCGCCGGCCAGGGCCATCGAGCACTCGCCCTGCCGCAGGGCCTGCGCGGCCAGGTGCATCGCGACCAGCGACGACGAGCAGGCCGTGTCCACGGTGACCGCGGGCCCCTCGAAGCCGAAGACGTACGACACCCGGCCCGACGCCACGCTCGACGCGGTGCCCGTGCTCGCGAAGCCCTCCAGTTCCGGGGCGGTCACGCCGGCCCCGTAGCCCTGGCTGGAGACTCCGGAGAAGACGCCGACGTCGGTGCCCTTCAGGGAGAGCGGGTCGATGCCGGCGCTTTCGAAGGCCTCCCAGGAGGTCTCCAGGAGCAGCCGCTGCTGCGGGTCCATCGCCAGCGCCTCACGCGGCGAGATCCCGAAGAACCCCGCGTCGAAGAGACCCGCTTCCTGAACGAATCCACCCCGGCTCGTGTACGAGGTGCCCGCGCTCTCCGGGTCTGCGTCGAACAGGCCCTCCAGGTCCCAGCCGCGGTCCCCGGGGAAGGCGGACGTGCCCTCACGGCCCTCGGACACCAGGCGCCACAGGTCGTCGGGGCTCGTCACACCGCCCGGCAGCTTGCAGGACATGCCCACGACCGCGATCGGTTCGTCGAGGTCCGCGACGGTGGCCGTGGACGGGGCCGGCGCGCCGGACGTCACCGTGGTGTCCCCGAACTCCTCGCGCAGGAAGCCCGCGAGGGCGTGCGGGTTCGGGTAGTCGAAGATCAGCGTGGCGGGGAGCTTGAGGCCGGTCGCCTCGCGCAGCCGGTTGCGCAGCTCCACCGAGGTGAGCGAGTCGAACCCGGCCTCGTTGAACGCGGTGTCGGCGCGGACGCTGTCGGGTCCGCTGTGGCCGAGGACGACCGCGGCCTGGGTCCGTACGAGGTCGAGGAGCAGGGCGTCCTGCTCCGGCCCGGTGAGTGCGGACAGCCGGCGGGGCAGGTCGTCGCCGCCCGTGCCGGCCGCCGCCCGCGCCTGCCTGCGTCCTGCCGGTACGAGGCCGCGCAGCAGGTGCGGGACCGCTGCCCCGGCCGCCGCGCCGGCCCGCGCCGCGCCCAGGTCCATCTTGATCGGTACGAGCAGTGCGTGCCCGGAGACGAGGGCGGCGTCGAACAGTTCGGTGCCCTCGGTCGCGGTGATCGCCAGGACGCCGCCGCGCCCGGCGCGGGCCTGGTCGGCGTCGCCGAGGTGGGCGGTCATTCCGGCGTCCTGCTCCCACAGGCCCCAGGCCAGCGACAGCCCCGGCAGACCCGCCGCCCGGCGTTCGGCCATCAGACCGTCCAGGAAGGCGTTGGCCGCCGCGTAGTTGCCCTGGCCCGCCGATCCGAAGACGCCGGAGGCGGACGAGAACACGACGAACGCGTCCAGGTCCAGGTCGCGGGTCAGGGCGTCGAGATGGCGTACGGCGTCGGCCTTCGGTGCGAACACCTTCCCCAGTCGTTCGGGGGTCAGCGCCCCGATGACCCCGTCGTCGAGGACGCCCGCCGTGTGCACCACGCCGCGCAGGGGGTGCTCGCCGGGTATCCGGCCGAGGAGGGCCTCGGTCTGGGCGCGGTCGGACACGTCACAGGCGACGACCTCGACGGCCGCCCCCAGTTCGGTCAGCTCGGCCGCCAGCTCCTGTGCACCCTCGGCGTCCGGGCCCCGGCGGCCGGCCAGGACCAGGTGCCGTACGCCGTGCCGGGTGACCAGGTGCCGGGCCATCAGGCCGCCCAGCGAACCGGTGCCGCCTGTGATCAGTACCGTCCCCTCGGGGGCGAACACGCGGGGGGTGTCCGGGGCGGGTCCGCCGGCGCGGGCGAGCCGGGGCGCCCTCAGTGCCGGGCCGCGTACGGCGGCCTGGGGTTCTCCCGCGGCCCGCACCACGCCCAGCACCGGCACGACGCCGTCGTCGGCGGCCGGGTCGGCGTCGACGAGGACGATCCGGTCGGGGTTCTCCGCCTGCGCGGCCCGCACCAGACCCCACACGGCCGCCCCGGCCGGGTCGGTCACCGCGCCCTCGTCGCCGGCGGGCACGGCGCCCCGGGTGGCCACCACGAGCCGGGACTCGTCGAGGCCGTCCGTGGCCAGCCATGCCTGTACCACGGCCAGCACCCGCGAGGTGAGCGCCAGGACGGCGTCCGCCCCGTCGTCACCGGTGGTGACGGCGTCCAGCACCGCCATCGCGGGAGCCCCGCCGCGGGCGAGGTCCGCCACGTCCTCGGCGGTGGCGACGGGCGCCCAGGCCGGGGCGGGCGGGAGGGACTGGTCCGGGGTCATCTCGGTCCAGTCCACGCGGAACAGCGCGTCGGTGGCCGCCGAGGCCGGCACCGGTGCGAGCTGGTCGGCGGAGACCGGCCGGGACACCAGGGAGTCCAGGGTCACGACGAGGCCGCCGGTCTCGTCGGCGGCCTCCAGCGCGACGGCGCCGGGACCGGCGGAGGTGAGGCGGATGCGCAGCGCGGGCGCGCCCGCGGCGTGCAGTTCCAGGCCGTTCCACGCGAACGGCAGCACCGGCTGCCCGGGGTCCTGCGCCGCCGCGTCGGCCTCGGCGCCGAACATCCCCGCGTGCAGGGCCGCGTCCAGGAGCGCCGGGTGGATGCCGAAGCGGTCCGCGTCCTCGCGGTGCTCGGCGGGCAGGGCGGCCTCGGCGAAGACCTCGTCGCCGCGCCGCCAGACGGCACGCAGACCCTGGAACGCGGGGCCGTAGGCGTAGCCGCGCTCGGTCAGGTCGTCGTAGAAGCTCTCGACGTCGACCGGCTGGGCGCCGGGGGGCGGCCAGGCGGCGAAGTCGAAGGCGCTGTCCCGGGCGGCGGGTGCGGTGGTGCGGGTGGCGGCGAGGGTGGCGGTGGCGTGCCGGGTCCACGCGTCGCCGGCACCCGGGGCGTCCTCGCGCTGGGAGTGGATCTCCACGGTGCGTGCGCCGTGGGGGTCCGGCGCTCCCACGGCGACCTGGACGCGGACGCCGCCGTGCTCCGGCACCACCAGCGGCGCCTCGACGACCAGTTCCTCCAGCATTCCGCAGTCGGCCTCGTCCCCGGCCCGTACGGCGAGCTCCACCAGGCCCGTGCCGGGGACGAGCACGGCACCGCCCACGGTGTGATCGGCCAGCCAGGGGTGGGTCTTCAGGGACAGCCGCGAGGTGCACACCAGCCCGTCGGAGTGCGGCAGCCGCACCACCGCGCCGAGCAGCGGGTGGTCCGCCGCCGCCTGTCCCAGTGACGCCGCGTCGGTCACCGACTGCGCCGTCCGGAGCCAGTACTGCTGGTGGTCGAAGGCGTACGTCGGCAGGTCCACGACCGCCGGCCCGGTTCCGGTGTCCGGCAGGACCCGTGCCCAGTCGACGCTCACGCCGCGCACGAACAGCTCCGCCATCGAGGCGAGCAGGGTCCGCTCCTCCGGGCGGCCGTCGCGCAGTGCCGCCACGCAGGTGACGCCGGGGCCGGCGGTGGTGTCGGGGACCGCCGAGGCGGCCGTCTCCGTGACGAGTCCGGTCAGGGCGGCGCCCGGGCCCAGCTCGACGAAGAGCGTGCCGCCGTACTGGACCGCTGCGGCGATGCCCTCGGCGAACCGCACCGGGCGGCGCACGTGCGCGGCCCAGTACTCCGGGCCGGTGAGTTCGTCGGGCCCGGCGAGACGGCCGGTCACGTTCGAGATCACCGGTATGTGCGGTGCCCGCCACTCCACGTCGGTGAGTTCCGCGGCGAAGTCGGCCAGCATCGGTTCCATGTGCGGGGAGTGGAACGCGTGGGAGACCACGAGGCGTTTGGTCTTGCGGCCCTGTTCCCGCAGTCGTCCGGCCACGGCGAGGACAGCGTCCTCGTCACCGGAGAGGACCACCGCCGCCGGGCCGTTGACCGCCGCGATCTCCACGCCGTCGCCGAGCAGCCCGTCGACCTCCTCCTCGCCGGCGGCGACCGCGACCATCGCCCCGCCCGGCGGCAGTGCCTGCATCAGCCGTCCCCGGGCCGCGACGAGTCGCGCCGCGTCGCGCAGGGACAGCACCCCCGCCACGTGCGCGGCGGACACCTCGCCGATCGAGTGTCCGATGACGGCGTCCGGCCGTACGCCCCAGGACTCCACGAGCCGGAACAGGGCGGTCTCGACCGCGAACAGGGCCGCCTGGGTGAACACCGTCTGGTTGAGCAGTTCGGTGCTGCCCGGCGACCTGCCCAGGACGACGTCCCGTACCGAGTGGTCGACCCATCCGGCGAGGCACGCCTCCAGTTGCTCGCACGCCTCGTCCAGGGCGCGGGCGAACACCGGGTAGCGGTCGTAGAGTTCCCGTCCCGCACCGGCGCGCTGGGAACCCTGGCCCGGGAAGACCCAGACGACCTTGCCCGGGCCGCCCGCTCCCGCGGCCCTGCCGGTCACGGTCCCTGCCGCGTGCTCCCCGCGGGCCAGCGCCCCGAGTCCGGCCGAGGCCTCCTGGCCCGTGGCGGCCAGGACCACCGCGCGCTCCCGCAGCAGGGCCCGCTCCGACAGCAGCGCCCCGGCCACCCGCGGCAACGACACCGGGCCGGGGGCGGAGTCCGGTGCCACGGCGGGTCCGGAGTCCGGCCGGGTGTCCAGGAATGCGGCGAGGCGTCCGGCCTGGCCCGCCAGGGAGCCTTCGCTGTGCGCCGACACGACCAGGGGCACCACGCCCGCGCCCGCCGTCGCCTCCGCGCCGGGCGTCGCCGTCTCGTCCCCTGCCGGGGTCTCGTCCTCGGCGGCGGGAGCTTCCTCCAGAATCAGGTGGGCGTTCGTGCCGCTGATGCCGAACGAGGAGACTCCGGCGCGACGCGGACGGCCGTCGCGCGGCCACTCCCGCGCCTCGGTGAGCAGCTCGACCGCGCCCGCCGACCAGTCGACCTCGCTCGTCGGCTCATCGGCGTGCAGCGTGGGCGGCATGACGCCGTGCCGCAGCGCCTCGACCATCTTGATCACGCTGGACACTCCGGCGGCGGCCTGCGTATGCCCGATGTTCGACTTCAACGACCCCAACCACAAAGGCCGTTCGGGATCCCGCCCCTGCCCGTACGTGGCCAGCAGCGCCTGCGCCTCGATCGGGTCACCCAGCGCCGTACCGGTGCCGTGCCCCTCGACCACGTCGACGTCCGCGGCGACGAGCCCGGCCCCGGCCAGTGCCTTGCGGATCACCCGCTGCTGCGACGGTCCGTTGGGGGCGGTGAGGCCGTTGGACGCGCCGTCCTGGTTGACCGCGCTGCCCCGGATGACGGCGAGGACCCGGTGCCCGCGCTCACGGGCCTCCGACAGCCGCTCCAGGACGATCACACCCGCGCCCTCGGCCAGGCCCATGCCGTCCGCGCCGTCCGCGTACGCCTTGCAGCGGCCGTCGGCGGCCATGCCCTGCTGCCGGGAGAAGACCACGAAGGTGCCCGGTGTCGCCATCACCATCGCGCCGCCGGCCAGCGCCAGCGAGCACTCGCCCTGCCGCAGGGCCTGCGCGGCGAGGTGGATGGCGACCAGCGACGACGAGCAGGCCGTGTCCACGGACACCGCGGGACCCTCGAAGCCGAAGACGTACGACACCCGGCCCGATGCCACACTCGACGCCACGCCGGTGCCGGTGAAGCTCTCCAGCTCGGGCGCGACCCCGCCGGCTCCGGAGCCGTAGCCCTGGCTGGAGACTCCGGAGAACACCCCGACGTCGGTGCCCTTGAGCGAGACCGGGTCGATGCCCGCCCGCTCCAGCGCCTCCCAGGAGGTCTCCAGGAGCAGCCGCTGCTGCGGGTCCATCGCCAGCGCCTCACGCGGCGAGATCCCGAAGAAGCCCGGGTCGAAGAGGCCCGCGCCCTTCAGGAAGCCGCCCTGGTCGGTGTAGGAGGTGCCGGGATTGTCCGGGTCGGGGTCGAACAGGCCGTCCAGCTCCCAGCCCCGGTCGTCGGGGAACCCCGACACGGCGTCCCCGCCCTCTCGCACCAACCGCCACAGATCCTCGGGCCCCGTCACACCGCCCGGCAGCCTGCACGCCGTCCCCACGATCGCGATCGGCTCCCCCGCGTGCGAGGAGCCCTGCTTGCGCAGGGTGTGCAGTTCCGTGGTGACGCGCTTGAGGTACTTGAGGAGCTTTTCGTCCGTGGCCATTCGTCAGTCCTCACGAGAGATGTGGCGGTGCCGGAAGCCCTGTACCGGCGTCACACGAGCCCGAGTTCTCCGTCGATGAAGTCGAGGACTTCGTCGGCCGATGCGGATTCCAGCTTCTCCGCGACCGTGGAACCGTCCGTCTGCTCGACGACCCCATTGCACCTGGCCACCAGGCCCTGAAGGCGCAGCGCGATACTGGTCCTCATGGATTCGTCGAGGCTCTCTGCACCGAGGAGCGACTCGACGTCTTCTATCTTCGTGGTCACCCTGGACAGCACGTCGTCGCCGACGCCGAGTTCGCCGCGCAGGAAGCGGGCGAGCACGAGCGGGGTGGGGTGGTCGAAGACCAGCGTGGCGGGCAGTTTCCTGCCCGTCACCTCGCGCAGCCGGTTGCGCAGCTCCACCGACGTGAGCGAGTCGAAGCCGACGTCCTTGAACGCGGTCTCCGCCTTGACGCTCTCCGGTCCGCTGTGGCCGAGCACGACCGCGGCCTGAGTCCGCACCAGGTCGAGCAGCAGGGCCTCCTGCTCCGGCCCGGGCAGCCCGGACAGACTGCCGAGCAGGTCCCCGTCCTTCCCGGCCGACGCGCGCGCCTGCTGGCGGGTGACGGGCACGAGGCCGCGCAGCAGATGCGGCACCGCACCGCCGGCCGCCGCTGAGGCCCGCACGCCCCGCAGGTCGAGCTTGACCGGCACCCGCAGGGCGTCCGCGGCCCCGACCGCGGCGTCGAAGAGTTCCATGCCCTCGGCCGGTGTGAGCGCGACGACCCCGTCGCGGTTGGCGCGCCGGCTCATCCGCGCCTGGTCGTCGGTGCTGAGGTGGGTGGTCATGTTGGTGGCGTGCGCCCACGTGCCCCAGGACAGCGAGAGTCCGGGCAGGCCGGCCGCGCGTCGGTGCGACATCAGCCCGTCGAGGTAGGCGTTGGCCGCCGCGTAGCCGCTGCTGCCGGCGCCCATGAACACGGACGAGGCGGAGGAGTAGACGACGAACGCGTCCAGGGCCAGGTCGCGGGTCAGCTCGTCGAGGTGCCGTACGGCGTCCACCTTCGGCGCGAACACCCGCGCCAGGCGCTCCGGCGTCAAGGTCTCGACGAGCCCGGCCTCGAACACACCGGCGGTGTGCACCACCGCGCGCAGGGGCTGCTCCTGCCCGGCCCGGGCGAGGAGAGCCTCGACCTGGGCGCGGTCGGACATGTCGCAGGCCACGACGGACACCGTCGCCCCCAGCCCGGTCAGCTCGGCGGCCAGTTCGTTCACCCCTTCGGCGGCCGGGCCCCGGCGGCTGGCCAGGACCAGGTGCCGTACGCCGTGACGGACGACCAGGTGCCGGGTGACGAGCTCACCCAGGGATCCGCCTCCGGAGACCAGCACGGTCCCCTGCTCCCGGAACACCGGGTTCGCGTCCACGTCCTGAGCGGTGGCACGGGCCAGCCGGGGCACGGTGAGGGCGGCGCCGCGCACCGCGACCTGCGGCTCACCGCTGGCCAGCACCGCCGCGAGGACGGCCCCGGGCACGGTGCCCGCCGCGCCCTCGGAGGCCGGCCCGGCGTCCAGCAGGACGACACGGTCGGGGTTCTCGGCCTGCACGGCCCGCAGCAGGCCCCACACCGCCGACCCGGCCGGGTCGGTCACCGTGTCCTCGCCGTCGGCGGGCACCGCGCCCCGGGTGACGACGACGAGCCGCGACGCGTCGAGCCCGTCCGCGGCAAGCCACGTCTGCACCACCGCGAGGACCCGGGAGGTCAGCGCGAGTACGGCGTCGTCGCCCGTCCCGCCGACGGCCTCCAGGACCGCCGCCTGCGGGGCCCCGGCGCCGTCGGCCAGCGCCCCTGCCTCGTCCGGGGTGCGCACCGCCGCCCACGTCGGTACGGGCTCCGACCCTCGGGCCGGGGGCAGTTCGGTCCATTCGACCCGGTACAGGGAGTCGGTGGCGACCGAACCCGCCGCGGTGTCCAGTTGTTCGGCGGACACGGCTCGGGACACCAGCGAGTCCATCGTCACGACCAGGGCGCCGCTCTCGTCGGCCGCCTCGACCGACAGACCGTCAGGACCGCTCGGCGCGACCCGCACTCGCAGCGCGGAGGCTCCCGTGGCGTGCAGGACGAGACCGTTCCACGCGAAGGCCAGCACCGGCCGGCCGGACTTCCCCTCCCCCGGTGCGCCGACGGCGGCACCGAACGTGCCCGTCTGGAGCGCGGCGTCCAGCAGCGCGGGGTGGATTCCGAACCCGGCCGCCTCCCGGTGCAGTTCCTCGGGCAGGGCGACCTCGGCGAAGACCTCCTCGCCCCGCCGCCACACCGCACGCACCCCCTGGAACGCCGGTCCGTAGCCCACACCGCGCTCGCGCAGGCCGTCGTAGAAGCCGGCGACGTCCACCTCGACGCGCCGGGCACCGGGGGGCGGCCAGGCAGCGAAGTCGAAGTCGCTGTCCCGGGCGGCAGGGACGGACGACAGGACGCCGGTGGCGTGCCGCGTCCACGCCTCCCCCTCGCCGGGAACGTCGTCCCGCTGCGAGTGCACCTCGACGGTGCGCGAGCCGTTCTCGCCCGGTGCGCCCACGGCGACCTGGACGCGCACCCCGCCGTGCTCCGGCACCACCAACGGCGCCTCGATGACCAGTTCCTCCAGCACCCCGCAGCCGGCCTCGTCACCGGCCCGCACCGCCAGCTCCACCAGACCCGTGCCCGGGAGCAGCGCCATGCCGCCGATCGCGTGGTCGGCCAGCCAGGGGTGCGACGTGAGCGACAGCCGGGACGTGAACACCAGCTCTTCGGAGTGCGGCAGTTCCACCATCGCGCCGAGCAGCGGGTGATCGGTACCGGCCAGTCCGAGGCTGGTGGCGTCGACGGGGCCGGCATCGGTGGCCCGGAGCCAGTAGTGCTGGTGGTCGAAAGCGTACGTCGGCAGATCGAGCCGCGCCGAGGTGGCGCCGGCCGGGAGCACTCCGGTCCAGTCGACGGTGATCCCGCGCACGAACAGCTCGGCCATCGAGGCCAGCAGGCGACGCAGGCCCCCGTCGTCGCGGCGCAGCGAACCGGTCACCACGGCATCGGTGCCGTCACCACCGTCGTCCAGGATCTCGGTGATCGGCTGGACCAGCACCGGGTGCGCGCTGACCTCGACGAAGACACCGTGGCCCTGACCGGTCAACTCCGCGACAGCCGGGCCGAAACCGACCTGGCCGCGCAGGTTGCGGTACCAGTAGGCACCGTCCAGGACCCCTGCGTCCTCCACCCACTCGCCGGTCACCGTCGAGTAGAAGGGGATCGACGGTGCCTGGGCCTCGACCCCGGCGAGCGTGTCGGCGAGGGTGTCGCGGATGTCCTCCACGTGCCGGGTGTGCGAGGCGTAGTCCACCGCCACCCGCCGCACCCGCACGCCCTCGGCCGACAGGGCCTCCAGCGCCTCGTCCAACGCCTCCGCATCACCCGCGATCACGACGGAGGACGGGCCGTTGACGGCCGCGACCTCCACCCGGTCCGCCCAACGCGTCAGACGGGAAACCGCCTCAGCCTCGCTCAGCGCCACCGAAGCCATACCGCCCCGCCCGGCGAGCTGATCGCGGATGGCCTGACTCCGCAGCGCCACCACCCGCGCCGCATCCTCCAGCGACAACGCACCCGACACACACGCCGCAGCGATCTCACCCTGCGAATGACCGACCACCGCATCCGGCAGCACACCCACCGACGACCAGACCGCCGCCAGACCCACCATCACCGCGAAACTGGCCGGCTGAAGCACATCCACCCGCTCCAGCAACGCGGGCTCCACCTCACCCCGCAACACCTCGATGAGAGACCAGTCGACCCACGGCTCCAAAGCAGCCGCACACTCCGCGATGCGCCCCGCGAACACCGGCGAGGCGTCCAGCAACTCCCGGCCCATACCCGCCCACTGCGAGCCCTGCCCCGGGAACACCCACACCACCTTCCCCGGCACACCCGCAGCACTGCCGGACACCACACCATGCGCGCTCTCACCCCGCGCCAGCGCACTCAGCCCACCCAGGGCCTCCGCGCCCGACTCGGCCACGACCACCGCACGCTCGCTCAGCACCGCACGCCCAGCCACCAGCGCACCCGCCACCGAGGCCAGCGACACCCCGTCGCTCTCCTCGACGAACGCAGCAAGCCGCCCCGCCTGACCAGCCAAGGCCCTCGCACTGCGCGCCGACACCACCAACGGCACCACACCCCCACCACCGGCAGGCAGCGGCTGCGAAGCGTCCTCCTCGGCGGGCGCCTCCTCGAGAATCAGGTGCACGTTGGTACCGCTCACCCCGAAGGACGAGACACCGGCCCGGCGCGGACGGCCCTCCCGCGGCCACTCCCGCGCCTCGGTCAGCAACTCCACCGCACCCGCCGACCAGTCCACCCGCGAGGACGGCGCGTCCACGTGCAGCGTCGCCGGCATGATCCGGTGCCGCAGCGCCTGCACCATCTTGATGACGCTGCCCACGCCCGCGGCGGCCTGGGTGTGACCGATGTTCGACTTCAGCGAACCGAGCCACAGGGGCCGTTCGGCGTCGCGTTCCTTGCCGTAGGTGGCGAGCAGTGCCTGCGCCTCGATCGGGTCGCCCAGCGCCGTACCCGTACCGTGCGCCTCCACGACATCCACGTCGGCCGCCGACAGCCCCGCGCCGGCCAGTGCCTTGCGGATCACCCGCTGCTGCGAGGGACCGTTGGGCGCGGTGAGGCCGTTGGACGCGCCGTCCTGATTGACCGCGCTGCCCCGCAGCACCGCCAGGACCTTGTGTCCGCGCTTGCGGGCGATCGACAGGCGTTCCAGGAGGACGACCCCGACCCCCTCGGCCAGGCCCATGCCGTCCGCGCCGTCGGCGAACGCCTTGCAGCGGCCGTCGGCGGCCAATCCCCGTTGCCGTGAGAACGCCACGAAGTTCCCGGGGGTGGCCATCACCATCGCGCCGCCCGCGAGGGCCATCGAGCACTCGCCCTGGCGCAGCGCCTGCGCGGCCAGGTGAATGGCGACCAGCGACGAGGAGCAGGCCGTGTCGAGGGAGACCGCCGGGCCCTCGAAGCCGAGAACGTACGACACCCGGCCCGACGCCACGCTCGTTGAGGCACCCGTGCCGGCGAATCCCTCGGTTTCCGGGGTCACCACACCGGCGCCGGCACCGTAGCCCTGCCCGGACAGCCCGGAGAAGACGCCGACATCGGCGCCCTTGAGGGAGAGCGGGTCGATGCCCGCCCGCTCGACCGCCTCCCAGGAGGTCTCCAGGAGCAGCCGCTGGTGCGGGTCCATCGCCAGCGCCTCACGTGGCGAGATCCCGAAGAACCCGGCGTCGAACAGGCCGGCCCCCTCCAGGAAACCGCCCTGGGTGACGTACGACGTGCCCGCGTGGTCCGGGTCGGAGTCGAAGAGGCCCTCCAAGTCCCAGCCGCGGTCCTGGGGGAAGTCCGATACCGCGTCGACGCCGTCGGCGACCAGCGTCCACAGCTCATCGGGCGTGGACACGCCGCCCGGGTACCGGCAGGCCATGGAGACGATGGCGATCGGCTCGCGTGCCACCTCCTGGACCTCGCGCAGCCGCTTGCGGGCAGTGCGGGCGTCGGCGATGGCCCGCTTGAGATAGTCGCGGAGTTCTGCCTCGTCAGCCACTGGATTCAACCCCCAGGAGAAAGGAATGTGTGCGATGGCGATGGGTGGGATCCCGCACCGTCCGTGCGGGGCGTGCGGGGCGTGCGGGTCGCGGCCGCGGGGGCGACGACCCGCACGGGTGCGCACGGATGATGCGCCCGGTCGCGTCAGTCGAGCTGGTCGACGAGGGCGAACAGTTCCTCGTCCGTGGCGGTGTCGAGGTCCTCGTCCGCCGCGTCAGCGCCGGCCGGGTCCTCGCCGGGGCCGCCCGTCGCCTCGGCCGCGCGCAGCAGCTCCAGCAGCCGTACGGTGATCCGGTCGCGGGCTTCTTCGTCGGCTCCCGCGGACTCGATGGCCGCTTCGAGCCCGGCGAGTCCGGCCAGCACCGCGTCGGCGGGGGACGCCTCGTCGACGGCGAGTTCGGCCCGCAGGTAGCGGGCGAGCGCCAGCGGGGTCGGGTGGTCGAAGACCAGCGTGGCGGGCAGTTTCAGACCGGTCGCCTCGCGCAGCCGGTTGCGCAGTTCCACGGAGGTGAGTGAGTCGAACCCGGCTTCGTTGAAGGCCATTTCCACGCGCACGCTCTCCGGTCCGCTGTGGCCGAGCACGACCGCGGCCTGCGCGCAGACGACGCCGAGGAGCAGCGCCTCCTGCTTCGCCGCGGACAGTCCCACCAGCCGGTCGGCGAGCTGCCGCCGGTCCCCACCGCCGCCGGTCGTCCGGACCGGCTGCCGGCCCGCCCGGACCAGACCGCGCAGCAGGTGCGGGACTCCGCCGCCCGCCGCCGCGTCGGCCCGTACCGCCCGCAGGTCCAGCCTGACCGGGACGAGCAGCGACTCCTCGGACCGCAGCGCGGCGTCGAAGAGTTCCATGCCCTCGGCGGACCGCAGTGCCTGCACACCTCCGCGTCCTTCGCGTCGGCTCATACGGGTCCTGGTGAGGTCGTCGATGTTGCCGGCCATACCGGTGACCTGCTCCCAGGGGCCCCAGGACAGCGAGAGCCCAGGCAGACCGGCCGCGCGCCGGTGGGACATCAGCCCGTCGAGGTAGGCGTTGGCCGCCGCGTAGCCGCCGCTGCCGGCGCCCATGAAGACGGACGAGGCGGAGGAGTAGACGACGAACGCGTCCAGGGCCAGGTCGCGGGTCAGCTCGTCGAGGTGCCGTACGGCGTCCACCTTCGGCGCGAACACCTTCGCCAGCCGCTCCGGGGTCAGCGCCCCGATCACCCCGGGGTCGAACACACCGGCCGTGTGCACCACACCCCGCAGCGGGTGCTCGCCGGGTATCCGGCCGAGGAGGGCCTCGGTCTGGGCGCGGTCGGACACGTCGCAGGCCACGACGGACACCGTCGCCCCCTGCCCGCTCAGCTCGGCAGCCAGTTCCCGCACGCCTTCGGCGTCCGGGCCCCGGCGGCTGGCCAGGACCAGGTGGCGTACGCCGTGCCGGGAGACCAGGTGCCGGGCCGCCAGGGCGCCCAGCGAACCGCCGCCCGAGACCAGGACGGTGCCCTGCTCCCGGAACACCGGGTCCGCGTCCACGCCCTGAGCGGTGACACGGACGAGCCGGGGCACCGAGAGCACTCCGCCGCGCACCGCGACCTGCGGCTCGCCACTGGCCAGCACCGCCGCGAGGACGGAGTCCAGCACGGGCTCCACGCCACCCTCGGCGTCCGGGTCGGTGTCCAGGAGGACGACACGGTCGGGGTTCTCGGACTGGGCGGCACGCACCAGGCCCCACACCGCGGCCCCGGCCGGGTCGGTCACCGCGCCGTCGTCACCGGCGGGCACGGCACCCCGGGTCGCCACCATGAGGCGGGACTCCTCGGCGCCGGGCACGCTCAGCCACGTCTGCACCATCGCCAGAATCCCGGAGGCCAGCGCGAGTACGGCGTCGTCGCCCGCGCCTCCGACGGCCTCCATGACCGCCACGGCCGGGACTCCGCCGCCGGCGGCCAGGGCGGCCAGGTCGTCGGGCGTGGTCACCGGCAGCCACGGCGGCGCGGGCTCCGTCTCCTGGGCCGGGGGCAGTTCGGTCCACCGCACCGCGAAGAGCGAGTCGCGGCTCTCGTCCGCCGCCGTGGCGCCCAACTGCTCGATGGACACGGCTCGCATCACGAGCGAGTCCATCGTGAGCACCGGGGTGCCCGACGCGTCGGCCGCGGTGACGGACAGGGCGTCGGGTCCGTTGGGCGCGACCCGGACCCGGAGCGCGGAGGCTCCCGCGGCGTGCAGCACCAGGCCGTTCCACGCGAACGGCATCACCGGCTGCCCGGCCTCCTCCTGCGAGGTGTCCGCCGCGACGGCGAACGTCCCGGCCTGGAGGGCGGCGTCGAGCAGCGCCGGGTGGATGCCGAAGTCCCCGGACTCCTTGCGGTTCTCGTCGGGCAGGGCGACCTCGGCGAACAGTTCCTCGCCGCGCCGCCACACCGCCCGCACGCCCTGGAAGACGGGACCGTACGCATAACCGCGCTCGAGCAGACCCTCGTACAGCTCGCGGGTGTCCAACTCCACCTGTCGCGCGTCGGCCGGCGGCCACGCGGCGAAGTCGAACTCGGCGGTTCCGGCCCCCGGCTGGAGGGTGTCGGCCAGCATGCCGGTGGCGTGCCGGGTCCATGTGTCCCCGTCGTCGGCAGCGTCCTCCCGCTGGGAGAAGATCTCGACGGTGCGCGAGCCGTTCTCGCCCGGTGCGCCCACGGCGACCTGGACGCGCACCCCGCCGTGCTCCGGCACCACCAACGGCGCCTCGGTCACCAACTCCTCCAGCACCCCGCAGCCGGCCTCGTCACCGGCCCGCACCGCCAGCTCCACCAGACCCGTCCCCGGAAGCAGCACCACCCCGCCGACCACGTGATCGGCCAGCCATGGATGCGACTTCAACGACAGACGCGAGGTGAAGACCAGTCCGTCGGTCTGCGGCAACCTGACCACCGCACCGAGCAGCGGATGATCCGCCGCCGCCTGCCCCAACGACACCGCATCGGTCACCGACCGCGCCGTCTGAAGCCAGTAATGCCGATGATCGAAGGCATACGTCGGCAGATCGAGCCGCGCCGAAGTCGCCCCGGCCGGGAGCACTCCGGCCCAGTCGACGGTGACACCGCGCACGAACAGCTCGGCCATCGAGGCCAGCAGCCGACGCAGGCCCCCGTCGTCCCGGCGCAGCGAACCGGTCACCACGGCATCGGTGCCGTCACCACCGTCGTCCAGGATCTCCGTGATCGGCTGGACCAGCACCGGATGCGCACTGACCTCCACGAACGTCCGGTGACCCTGGCTCAGCAGGTCGGTCACGGCGGGACCGAAGCCGACCTGGCCGCGCAGGTTGCGGTACCAGTACGCGCCGTCCAGGACACCCGCCTGGTCCACCCACTCGCCGGTCACCGTTGAGTAGAAGGGCACCATCGGCGCCTGCGCGTTCACCCCGGCGAGGGTGTCGGCGAGGATCTCTCGGATGTCCTCCACGTGCCGGGTGTGCGAGGCGTAGTCCACCGCCACCCGCCGCACACGGACACCCTCGGCCGAGAGGGCCTCCAGTGCCTCGTCCAGTGCCTCCGCATCACCCGCGATCACGACGGAGGACGGGCCGTTGACAGCCGCGACCTCCACACGGTCCGCCCAACGCTCCAGGCGCGCCGAGACGTCGGCCTCGCTCAGCGCGACCGAAGCCATACCCCCACGCCCGGCCAGCTGCCCAGCGATGGCCTGACTCCGCAGCGCCACCACCCGCGCCGCATCCTCCAGCGACAACGCACCCGACACACACGCCGCAGCGATCTCACCCTGCGAATGCCCGACCACCGCATCAGGCAGCACACCCACCGAGGACCAGACCGCGGCCAGACCCACCATCACGGCGAAACTGGCCGGCTGAAGCACATCCACCCGCTCCAGCAACGCGGGCTCCACCTCACCCCGCAACACATCGATGAGAGACCAGTCGACCCACGGCTCCAGAGCGGCGGCGCACTCCGCGACCCGCTCCGCGAACACCGGTGAGGCGTCCAGGAGTTCCCGGCCCATACCCGCCCACTGCGAGCCCTGCCCCGGGAACACCCACACCACCTTCCCCGGCACACCAGAACCCGCACTACCGGACACCAGGTTGGTACTGCTCTCACCCCGCGCCAACGCACTCAGCCCACCCAGCGCCTCCGCGCCCGAGTCCGCCAGCACCACCGCGCGCTCACTCAGTACCGCGCGCCCCGCGACCAACGCACCGGCGACCTCCGTCAGAGCAGCCCCGTCGGTCTCCTCGACGAACGCGGCGAGCCGCCCCGCCTGACCGGCCAACGACCCCGCACTGCGCGCCGACACCACCAGCGGCACCACCCCAGCAGAAGGCAGAGGCCGCGGGGCGTGCTCCTCGGCGGGCGCTTCCTCCAGGATCAGGTGCACGTTCGTGCCGCTGACACCGAAGGACGAGACACCCGCCCGGCGCGGACGACCCTCACGCGGCCACTCCCGCGCCTCGGTCAGCAGCTCCACCGCACCCGCCGACCAGTCGACCTGGTCGGAGGGCCGCTGCGCGTGCAAGGTGGGCGGCATGACCCCATGCCGCAGCGCCTGCACCATCTTGATCACACTGGCCACACCCGCCGCGGCCTGCGCGTGCCCGATGTTCGACTTCAGCGAACCGAGCCACAGCGGCTGCCGGGGGTCGCGTTCCTTGCCGTAGGTGGCGAGCAGCGCCTGCGCCTCGATCGGGTCGCCCAGCGCCGTACCCGTACCGTGCCCCTCCACGACGTCCACGCCGTCGGCCTCGATACCAGCACTGGCCAGCGCCCGCCGGATCACCCGCTGCTGCGACGGACCGTTGGGCGCGGTGAGACCGTTGGACGCGCCGTCCTGATTGACCGCGCTGCCCCGCAGCACCGCCAGAACCTTGTGTCCACGTTCCCGCGCCACCGAAAGCCGCTCCAGGACCACGACGCCGACGCCCTCGGACAGGCCCATGCCGTCCGCGCCCTCGGCGAACGCCTTGCAGCGGCCGTCGCCGGCCAGGCCCCGCTGGCGCGAGAACGCCATGAAGGTGGCGGGTGTCGCCATCACCATGGCGCCGCCGGCCAGCGCCATCGAGCACTCGCCCTGCCGCAGCGCCTGCGCCGCCAGGTGCATCGCCACCAGCGACGACGAGCACGCCGTGTCCACCGACACCGCCGGGCCCTCGAAACCGAAGACGTACGACACCCGGCCCGACGCCACACTCGACGCCAGCCCGGTGCCCGCGAAGCCCTCCACTTCCGGCGCGAGCACGCCGGTCCCGTAGCCCTGGCCGGAGACACCGGAGAACACGCCGACATCCGTGCCCTTCAGGGACGTCGGGTCGAGTCCCGCTCCTTCCAACGCCTCCCAGGAGGTCTCCAGGAGCAGCCGCTGCTGCGGGTCCATCGCCAGCGCCTCACGCGGCGAGATCCCGAAGAACCCCGCGTCGAAAAGGCCCGCACCCTCGAGGAAACCGCCCTGACTGGTGTAGCTCTTGCCGGCCTGCTCCGGGTCCGGGTCGAAGAGGCCCTCCAGGTCCCAGCCCCGGTCCTCGGGGAAGTCCGAGACCGCGTCGACACCTTCGGCGACCAGCTTCCACAACTGCTCCGGCGAGGCCACCCCACCGGGCAGCCGGCAGGCCATGCCGATGATGGCGACCGGCTCGTTCGCGTCGGCCGCGACGACCGCCGGTGCCGTCGCCTCCGGTGCCGCCACCTCACCGAACTCCTCACGCAGGTAGCGGGCGAGGACCTGCGGGGAGGGATAGTCGAAGACGAGCGTCGGGGGCAGCTTCAGGCCCGTCGCCTCACGCAGCCGGTTGCGCAGCTCCACCGAGGTGAGCGAGTCGAACCCGGCATCCTTGAACGCCATGTCCGCCCGGACACCGCCGGGTTCGGTGTGGCCGAGGACGACCGCGGCCTGGGCCCGCACCAGATCGAGGAGGAGGGTCTCCTGCTCGGCGGGGACGAGTCCGGCCAGACGGTCGGAGAGCAGGCTGCCTTCGCCGGCGGTGCCTGCCACCGCCCGGGCCTGCTGACGGCCCGTGCGGACCAGTCCGCGCAGCAGGTGCGGCACCGCAGCGCCCGCCGAGGCGTCGGCACGCACGGTCCGCAGGTCCAGCTTGACCGGGACGAGCAGCGCCCGTTCGGACACGAGAGCGGCATCGAACAGCTCCATGCCCTCGGTCGCCGATATCTCCAGTACGCCGCTGCGGCTGGCCCGCGCCTGGTCGACGGCACTGAGGTGTCCGGCCATGCCGAGGGACTGCTCCCACAGACCCCAGGCGAGGGAGAGGCCGGGCAGGCCGGCCGCGCGGCGGTGGGACATCAGCCCGTCGAGGAAGGCGTTCGCGGCGGAGTAGTTGCCCTGCCCGGCACCGCCGGACAGGCCCGCCACGGACGAGTAGACGACGAACGCGTCCAGATCCAGGTCGCGGGTCAGTGCGTCGAGGTGCCGCACGGCGTCCACCTTCGGCGCGAACACCCGCGCCAGCCGCTCCGGGGTCAGCGCCCCGATCAGTCCGTCGTCGAACACGCCGGCCGTGTGGACGACCCCGCGCAGGGGGTGCGCGTCGGGCACGGTGGCGAGGAGCGCCTCGACCTGAGCGCGGTCGGACACGTCACAGGCGACGACCTCGACGGCCGCCCCCTGCCCGGCCAGCTCGGCGACCAGTTCCGGTACGCCCTCGGCGTCCGGGCCCCGGCGGCTGGCCAGGACCAGATGCCGCACGCCGTGCCGGGACACCAGGTGCCGGGCCACCAGACCGCCCAGCGAACCGGCACCCGAGACCAGAACCGTCCCGTCGCCCCCGAACACCCCGACGGTGTCCGCGACCTGGTCGGTGACGCGGGCGAGCCGGGGAACCGACAGGGTCGTGCCGCGTACGGCGACCTGGGGTTCCCCGGTCGCCGTCACCGGGCCCAGCACGGAGTCCAGGACCGAGTCCACGCCGTCCTCGGCAGCGGGGTCGGTGTCCAGGAGGACGATGCGGTCCGGGGCCTCGGACTGGGCCGCCCGCACCAGACCCCACACCGCCGCCCCGGCCGGGTCGGTCACCGCGCCCCCGTCACCGGCGGGCACCGCGCCGCGGGTCGCGACCACCAGCCGTGACTCCTCCAGGCCGTCGGCGGCCAGCCACGCCTGCATGACCGCGAGGACGCCGGAGGTCAGCGTGAGGACCGCGTCGTCGCCGTCTCCGCCGACGGCCTCCAGTACCGCCACCGCCGGCACTCCGGCACTCTCGGCCAGTGCCTCCACATCACCGGGGGCGGAGACCGGCACCCAGGACGGCGGGAACTCCGCGCCCTGGGGCGGCGGCAGTTCGCTCCACTCCAGGCGGAACAGCGCGTTGGCGACCGTCGTGTCGGCCGCCGTGTCCAGTTGTTCGGCGGACACCGCCCGGGACACCAGCGAGTCCAGCGTCACGACGGGGCCGCCGGCCTCGTCGGCCGCCTGGACCGACAGCGCGTCCGGTCCGTTCGGGGCGATCCGCACGCGCAGCGCGGAGGCGCCCGCGGCGTGCAGGACCAGGCCGTTCCACGCGAACGCGAGCACCGGCTCCCCGGAGTCCTCGGCGTCCGCCGCACTCCCGATGGTGCCGGCCTGGAGAGCGGCGTCGAGCAGCGCGGGGTGGATGCCGAACCGGGCGGCGTCCTTGCGGTGCTCCTCCGGCAGGGCGACCTCGGCGAAGACCTCCTCGCCACGCCTCCACACCGCCCGCACGCCCTGGAACGCGGGGCCGTAGCCGTAGCCGCGTTCACTCAGGCCGCCGTAGAAGTCACCGATCTCGACGGGTGCCGCACCGGCCGGCGGCCATGCGGTGAAGTCGGTCTGTTCACCGGTCGCCGACGCGGCGACCGACAGCGTGCCCGTGGCGTGCCGGGTCCATGTGTCCCCGTCATCGGGGCCGTCCTCGCGCTGGGAGTAGATCTCGACGGTGCGTGCGCCGTTCTCGCCCGGTGCGCCCACGGCGACCTGGACGCGCACCCCGCCGTGCTCCGGCACCACCAACGGCGCCTCGATGACCAGTTCCTCCAGCACCCCGCAGCCGGCCTCGTCACCGGCCCGCACCGCCAGCTCCACCAGACCCGTGCCGGGCAGGATGACCACACCGCCCACGGCGTGATCGGCCAGCCAGGGCTGCGACGTGAGGGAGAGACGTGAGGTGAAGACCAGTCCGTCGGTCTGCGGCAACCTGACCACCGCACCGAGCAGCGGATGATCCGCCGCCGCCTGCCCCAACGAGGCCGCGTCCGTCGCCGACTCGACCTCGTGGAGCCAGTAGTGCTGGTGGTCGAAGGCGTACGTCGGAAGTTCGAGCCGCGCCGAGGTCGCCCCAACCGGGAGCACTCCGGCCCAGTCGACGGTGACACCGCGCACGAACAGCTCGGCCATCGAGGCCAGCAGGCGACGCAGACCCCCGTCGTCCCGGCGCAGCGAACCGGTCACTACGGCATCAGTGCCGTCACCACCGCCGTCCAGGATCTCCGTGATCGGCTGGACCAGCACCGGATGCGCACTGACCTCGACGAAGACACCGTGCCCCTGACCGGTCAACTCCGCGACAGCCGGGCCGAAACCGACCTGGCCGCGCAGGTTGCGGTACCAGTAGGCACCGTCCAGGACCCCTGCGCCCTCCACCCACTCGCCGGTCACCGTCGAGTAGAACGGGATCGACGGTGCCTGGGCCTCGACCCCGGCGAGCGTGTCGGCGAGGGTGTCGCGGATGTCCTCCACGTGCCGGGTGTGCGAGGCGTAGTCCACCGCCACCCGCCGCACCCGCACGCCCTCGGCCGACAGGGCCTCCAGTGCCTCGTCCAACGCCTCCGCATCACCCGCGACGACCACGGAGGACGGGCCGTTGACGGCCGCGACCTCCACCCGGTCCGCCCAACGCGTCAGACGGGAAACCGCCTCAGCCTCGCTCAGCGCCACCGAAGCCATACCGCCCCGCCCGGCGAGCTGATCGCGGATGGCCTGACTCCTCAGCGCCACCACCCGCGCCGCATCCTCCAGCGACAACGCACCCGACACACACGCGGCAGCTATCTCACCCTGCGAATGCCCCAGCACCGCATCCGGCTCGACCCCGACAGACGACCACACGGCCGCCAGACCCACCATCACCGCGAAACTGGCCGGCTGAAGCACATCCACCCGCTCCAGCAACGCGGGCTCCACCTCACCCCGCAGCACATCAACCAAAGACCAGTCGACCCACGGCTCCAAAGCAGCCGCACACTCCGCGACGCGCTCCGCGAACACCGGCGAGGCGTCCAGGAGTTCCCGGCCCATACCCGCCCACTGCGAGCCCTGCCCCGGGAACACCCACACCACCTTCCCCGGCACACCAGAACCCGCACTACCGGACACCACACCAGGCGCGCCCTCACCCCGCGCCAGCGCGCTCAGCCCACCCAGCGCCTCCGCGCCCGACTCGGCCACGACCACCGCACGCTCGCCCAGCACCGCACGCCCAGCCACCAGCGCACCCGCCACCGAGGCCAGCGACACCCCGTCGCTCTCCTCGACGAACGCAGCAAGCCGCCCCGCCTGACCAGCCAAGGCCCTCGCACTGCGCGCCGACACCACCAACGGCACCACACCAGCCGAAGACAGAGGCGGCTCAGCCACCTCCTCCGGCGCCTCCTCCAGGATCAAGTGCGCGTTCGTCCCGCTCACCCCGAACGCCGACACACCAGCCCGGCGCGGACGACCCTCACGCGGCCACTCCCGCGCCTCGTTCAGCAGCTCCACCGCACCCGCCGACCAGTCCACCCGCGAGGACGGCGCATCGACATGCAACGTCGCCGGCATGATCCCGTGCCGCAACGCCTGCACCATCTTGATCACACCGGCCACACCCGCCGCCGCCTGCGTATGACCGACATTCGACTTCAACGACCCGAGCCACAGCGGTCGTTCGGCGTCCCGGCCCTTGCCGTACGTGGCAAGCAACGCCTGCGCCTCGATCGGGTCGCCGAGGACCGTGCCGGTGCCGTGGCCCTCGACCACGTCGACGTCGTCCGGTGTGAGCCCCGCGTTCGCGAGTGCTCCGCGGATCACCCGCTGCTGGGCGGGGCCGTTCGGAGCCGTCAGGCCGTTGGACGCACCGTCCTGATTGACCGCGCTGCCCCGCAGCACGGCGAGGATCTTGTGCCCGCGTTCCCGGGCCACCGACAGGCGCTCCAGGACCACGACGCCGACGCCCTCCGCCCAGCCCGTGCCGTCGGCGCCGTCGGCGTACGCCTTGCAGCGGCCGTCGTCCGCGAGGCCCCGCTGACGCGAGAACTCGACGAAGGCCCCGGGGTTGGCCATGACGGTGGCGCCGCCGGCGAGGGCCATGGAGCACTCGCCCTGCCGCAGCGCCTGCGCGGCCAGGTGCATCGCCACCAGCGACGACGAGCACGCCGAGTCGATCGTGACCGCGGGACCCTCGAAGCCGAAGACGTACGAGACCCGGCCCGACGCCACACTCGTGGAACCGCCCGTGCCCGCGAAGCCCTCCAGCTCCGGTGTCACCACGCTGGCGCCGGGAGCGACGTAGCCCTGGCCGAAGACTCCGGAGAAGACGCCGACGTCGGCGCCCTTCAGGGACAGCGGGTCGATGCCGGCGCTTTCGAAGGCCTCCCAGGAGGTCTCCAGGAGCAGCCGCTGCTGCGGGTCCATCGCCAGCGCCTCACGCGGCGAGATCCCGAAGAACCCCGCGTCGAAGAGACCCGCTTCGTGGAGGAAGCCGCCCCGGTCGGTGTACGACGTCCCCGCACGGTCAGGATCCGGGTCGAACAGGCCCTCCAGGTCCCAGCCGCGGTCCTCGGGAAACCCTGTCACGGCGTCACGGCCGTCGCGCACCAGTCGCCACAGGTCCTCGGGGCCCGCCACCCCGCCGGGCAGCTTGCACGCCATGCCCACCACGGCCACCGGCTCACGGGAGGCGTCGACGAGCCGGCGGTTCCGCTTCTTCAGCGAGCCGACCTCTTCGACCGATTTCCGTAGCGCCTCGACGACCTTCTCATACGACGCACTCACTTGATCTCCCCAATCCTTCAGCGGTTTCGCGGGTCAGTTGTCGCCGAGCGCGAGCTGCACGAGGTCGTCGACGTCCAGCTCGGCGACCGCCATTTCCTCGTCGGCGTCGTCGAATGCGCCGGTGACCGGTGTGCCGTCGTCGAGGGCGGCCAGCTTGACCAGGGCATCCATCAGGCCGGCTGCCCGGATCCGGGCCAGCGGGAGCGACGCGAGTGCGCGCCGCAGTCGTTCCTCGTCCACGTCCTGGCCGGCCGTGCCGCCGTCCGGGAACAGTTCGGTGTGCAGGTGCCGGGCGAGGGCCTGCGGGTTCGGATAGTCGAAGACCAGGGTGGCGGGGAGCTTCAGTCCCGTGGCCGCCCGCAGCCGGTTGCGCAGTTCCACGGAGGTGAGCGAGTCGAACCCGGTGTCCTTGAACGCCGTGTCCGCGCGGACCCCGTCCGGTCCGGCGTGCCCGAGCACGGACGCGGCCTGGCCGCGTACGAGGTCGACGAGGGTCTTCTCCTGGTCGGCGGTGGGGAGCCCTGCCAGGCGGCGCAGCAGCTCGCCGTCCTGGGCGGTGCCCGTCTGCGCCGACCGCCGCCCGGTGCGGACCAGGCCGCGCAGCATGTGGGGTACTCCCCCACCGGCCGCGGCGTCCGCCCGTACTCCCCGCAGGTCCAGCTTGGCGGGCACCAGGAGCGACCGCGGGGACCCCAGCGCGGCGTGGAAGAGGTCCATGCCCTCCGTCAGGGTCATCATCTGGAGGCCGCCGCGCCGGTTCATCCGGGAGCGGGTGAGTTCGTCGGTGTTCGCCGCCATGCCGCTGGTCTGCTCCCACAGGCCCCAGGCCAGCGACAGCCCCGGCAGACCCGCGGCCCGCCGGGCGGCCATCAGACCGTCCAGGTAGGCGTTGGCCGCCGCGTAACTGCCGCTGCCCGCGCCCATGAACACCGCCGAGACGGACGAGTAGACGACGAACGCGTCCAGATCCAGGTCGCGGGTGAGTGCGTCGAGGTGGCGGACGGCGTCCACCTTGGGCGCGAACACCCGCGCCAGCCGCTCCGGGGTCAGCGCCCCGATGACTCCGGCGTCCAGCACACCGGCCGTGTGGATCACACCGCGCAGGGGGTGCGCGTCGGGCACCGCGGCGAGGAGGGCCTCGACCTGAGCGCGGTCGGACACGTCACAGGCGACGACCTCGACGGCCGCCCCCAGTCCGGTCAGCTCCGCCGCCAGCTCCTGCGCACCCTCGGCGTCCGGGCCCCGGCGGCCGGCCAGGACCAGGTGCCGCACGCCGTACCGGCTGACCAGGTGCCGTGCCGCGAGTGCTCCCAGCGATCCGGTGCCTCCGGTGACCAGCACGGTCCCCTCGGCGTCGAACACGGGAGTGCCGTCCGGGACTCGTCCGTCGTCGGTGACGCGGGCGAGGCGGGGCACGAAGTGAGCGGCTCCGCGCACGGCGAGCTGTGGTTCGTCGCCGGCCGTCACGGCGGCCAGGACCGCGTCCCGCCCGTCGCCGGCAGCGGCGGCCGGATCGGCGTCGACCAGGACGATCCGGTCAGGATTCTCCGCCTGCGCGGCCCGCACCAGACCCCACACCGCCGACCCCGCCGGATCACTCACCACACCGTCACCGGCAGGCACCGCACCCCGGGTCACCACCACCAGCCGCGAGTTCTCCAACCCCGCCACACCCAGCCACGCCTGCACCACACCCAGCACCCGCGACGTAAGCCCCAGGACAGCATCCACACCACCATCACCAGCCGCGACGGCCTCCAGCACCGCCACAGCCGGAACCCCGGCCCCAGCACCACGGGCCAGCTCCACCACATCCTCGGCCGAAACGACCGGCACCCACACCGGAACCGGCACCGCCTCCTGGACGGCGGGCACCTCCGTCCAGTCCAGCAGGAACAGCGAGTTGGCGCTCGCCGTGCCGTCGGGCCGGGCCAACTGCTCGGCGGACAGCGCGCGCATCACCACCGAGTCCGCCGACACCACCAGGGCACCGGTCTCGTCGGCCGCCTCCAGCGTCAGGGTGTCGGTCTCCCCGGGCACCAGTCGCACCCGCAGGGCCGAGGCACCCGCGGCGTGCAGGACCAGGCCGTTCCACTCGAACGGCCGGCGCGGACCGTCGCCGTTCACCGTCGCCACATCGGTCGCGGAGACGTGCAGGGCGGCATCGAGCAGCGCGGGGTGAATGCCGAACCGGTCGGCGTCCTTGCCGTGCTCTTCGGGCAGGGCGACCTCGGCGAACAGTTCCTCGCCGCGCCGCCACACCGCCCGCACGCCCTGGAACGCGGGACCGTACCCGTAGCCCTGGTCGGCCAGACCGGCGTAGAGGTCATCGGCCTCGACGGGTTGCGCTCCGGGCGGCGGCCACGCCGTGAAGTCGTGTTCCCCGCCGCCGGTCGGCACCGACGCCGACAGGAGCCCCGTGGCGTGCCGGGTCCATGTGTCCCCGTCGTCGGCAGCGTCCTCCCGCTGGGAGAAGATCTCGACGGTGCGCGAGCCGTTCTCGCCCGGTGCGCCCACGGCGACCTGGACGCGCACCCCGCCGTGCTCCGGCACCACCAACGGCGCCTCGGTCACCAGTTCCTCCAGCACCCCGCAGCCGGCCTCGTCACCGGCCCGCACCGCCAGCTCCACCAGACCCGTGCCGGGCAGGACGACCACACCGCCCACGGCGTGATCGGCCAGCCAGGGCTGCGACTTCAACGACAGACGCGAGGTGAAGACCAGTCCGTCGGTCTGCGGCAACCTGACCACCGCACCGAGCAGCGGATGATCCGCCGCCGCCTGCCCCAACGACACCGCATCGGTCACCGACCGCGCCGTCTGAAGCCAGTAATGCCGGTGATCGAAGGCATACGTCGGCAGATCGAGCCGTGCCGAGGTCGCCCCGGCCTCCGGCAGCACACCGGTCCAGTCCACGGGCACACCACGCACGAACAGCTCGGCCATCGAGGCCAGCAGCCGACGCAAGCCCCCGTCGTCGCGGCGCAGCGAACCGGTCACCACGGCATCAGTGCCGTCATCAAGGATTTCCGTGATCGGCTGGACCAGCACCGGGTGCGCGCTGACCTCGACGAAGACACCGTGGCCCTGACCGGTCAACTCCGCGACAGCCGGGCCGAAACCGACCTGGCCGCGCAGGTTGCGGTACCAGTACGCGCCGTCCAGCACACCCGCCTGGTCCACCCACTCGCCGGTCACGGTCGAGTAGAAGGGCACCATCGGCGCCTGTGCGTTCACCCCGGCAAGAGTCTCGGCGAGGATCTCGCGGATGTCCTCCACGTGCCGGGTGTGCGAGGCGTAGTCCACCGCCACCCGCCGCACCCGCACGCCCTCGGCCGACAGGGCCTCCAGCGCCTCGTCCAGCGCCTCCGCATCACCCGCAACGACCACGGAGGACGGGCCGTTGACAGCCGCCACCTCCACCCGGTCCGCCCAACGCGTCAGGCGCGCCAGAGCGTCGGTCTCGCTCAGCGCGACCGAAGCCATACCGCCCCGCCCGGCGAGCTGATCGCGGATGGCCTGACTCCGCAGTGCCACCACCCGCGCCGCATCCTCCAGCGACAACGCACCCGACACACACGCCGCAGCGATCTCACCCTGCGAGTGACCGACCACCGCATCCGGCAGCACACCCACCGACGACCAGACCGCCGCCAGACCCACCATCACCGCGAAACTGGCCGGCTGAAGCACATCCACCCGCTCCAGCAACGCGGGCTCCACCTCACCCCGCAACACATCAACCAAAGACCAGTCGACCCACGGCTCCAAAGCAGCCGCACACTCCGCGACGCGCTCCGCGAACACCGGCGAGGCGTCCAGCAACTCCCGGCCCATACCCGCCCACTGCGAGCCCTGCCCCGGGAACACCCACACCACCTTGCCCGGCGCACCCGCACCGCTCACCCTTCCGGTGACCAAGCCGGCCGGGCTCTCGCCGCGCTCCAGCGCCCGCAGGCCGGCCAGGGCCTCCGCGCCCGACTCGGCCACGACCACCGCGCGCTCGCTCAGCACCGCACGCCCCGCGACCAACGCACCGGCCACGGCAGCCAGTGACACCCCGTCCGTGCCCTCGACGAACGCGGCGAGCCGCCCCGCCTGACCGGCCAACGACCCCGCACTGCGCGCCGACACCACCAACGGCACCACACCAGCCGAAGACAGAGGCGGCTCAGCCACCTCCTCCGGCGCCTCCTCCAAAATCAGGTGCGCGTTCGTCCCGCTGATACCGAAGGACGAGACACCGGCCCGGCGCGGACGGCCCTCCCGCGGCCACTCCCGCGCCTCGTTCAGCAGCTCGATGGCGCCCTCCGTCCAGTCCACGCGAGTCGTGCGCTGCTGGGCGTGCAGTGTCGGGGGCAGGACGCCGTGCCGCAGCGCCTGCACCATCTTGATCACACCGGCCACACCCGCCGCCGCCTGCGTATGACCGACGTTCGACTTCAACGACCCCAACCACAAAGGACGTTCGGCGTCCCGGCCCTTGCCGTACGTGGCAAGCAACGCCTGCGCCTCGATCGGGTCGCCGAGGACCGTGCCGGTGCCGTGGCCCTCCACGGCGTCCACGTCGGCCGCCGACAGCCCGGCGCTGGTCAGGGCCCGCCGGATCACCCGCTGCTGCGAGGGACCGTTGGGCGCGGTGAGACCGTTGGACGCGCCGTCCTGGTTGACGGCGCTGCCGCGTATGACGGCCAGGACCTTGTGTCCGCGTTCCCGGGCCACCGAGAGGCGCTCCAGGACGACCAGGCCGACGCCCTCGGACAGGACGGTGCCGTCCGCGCCGTCGGCGTACGCCTTGCAGCGGCCGTCGGCGGCCAGACCCCGCTGGCGTGACATGCCGAGGACGCCGATCGGGGAGCCCATGACGGCGACGCCGCCGGCCAGGGCCATCGTGCACTCGCCCTGCCGCAGGGCCTGCGCGGCCAGGTGCATCGCGACCAGCGACGACGAGCAGGCCGTGTCCACGGTGACCGCGGGACCCTCGAAGCCGTAGACGTACGAGACCCGGCCCGAGGCCACGCTTCCCGCGGTGGCGGTGGTGACGAAGCCTTCGAGTTCGGCGGGCATGTTGCTCAGGGACTCGAGATAGTCGTGAATGGAGACGCCGGAGAAGACGCCGATGTTGTCGCCCCGTGCCGTGCTCGGGTCGATACCGGCGTTCTCCAGTGCTTCCCAGGAGGCTTCGAGGAGCAGCCGCTGCTGCGGGTCCATCGCCAGCGCCTCACGCGGCGAGATCCCGAAGAACCCGGCGTCGAAGAGACCCGCGCCCTCCAGGAAACCGCCCTGGGTGGAGTAGGACGTGCCGGCGCGGTCGGGGTCGGCGTCGAAGAGGCCTTCCAGGTCCCAGCCCCGGTCGTCGGGGAAGGCGGAAACGCCCTCGCGGCCCTCCCGGACCAGGTGCCACAGGTCGTCGGGGCTGGACACGCCGCCCGGCAGGCGGCACGCCATGCCCACGATCGCTATGGGTTCGCCGGGGTCGGCGGTGGCGGCCGCCGTGGCCGTGCCCGCGGCGGGGACGCCGGTCACCGTGGTGTCCGCGTCGCCGAGTTCCTCGCGCAGGTGGCGGGCCAGGGCGACGGGCGTCGGATAGTCGAAGATCAGCGTGGCGGGGAGTTTCACGCCGGTCGCCGCGCTGAGCCGGTTGCGCAGTTCGACGGCGGTCAGAGAGTCGAAGCCGATGTCGCTGAATCCGCGCGTGCCCTGCGTCAGTTCCTGGCTGGTGAAGCCGAGTACGGCGCCCGCCTCGGTCTGTACGACGGAGAGCAGGACGCTTTCCTGTTCGGCCTGGGACAGACCGGCGAGGCGGCGCACCAGGGTGCCGCTGTCGCCGGCGGCGGCCCGCGCCGAGCGGCGGCCGGCGCGTACGAGGCCGCGCAGCAGATGCGGGACTCCCCCGCCGTCCCCGGCCTGGCCGCGCAGCGTCCGCAGGTCGAGTTTGATCGGTACGAGGAGTGCCTGGCCCATGTGCAGGCCGAGGTCGAGGATGTGCAGGCCTTCGGCCGGGGTTAGTGCGAGGACGCCGCCGCGGCTCATCCGCGCCTGGTCGACGGCGCCGAGGTGGGCGGTCAGTCCGGTGCTCTGCTCCCACAGGCCCCAGGCCAGGGAGAGGCCGGGCAGGCCCGCCTCGCGGCGCGTGGCCATCAGGCCGTCGAGGAAGGCGTTCGCGGCGGCGTAGTTGCCCTGGCCCGCCGATCCCATGAGCGCGGCGGCGGAGGAGAACACGACGAACGCGTCGAGGTCCAGGTCGCGGGTGAGTGCGTCGAGGTGGCGGACGGCGTCCACCTTGGGCGCGAACACCGTGGCGAGGCGCTCGGGGGTGAGGGCCGCGATCACCCCGTCGTCCAGCACGCCGGCGAGGTGGACCACGCCGCACAGGGGGTGCTCGTCCGCTACGGAGGCCAGCAGGGCCTCGACGTCGGCGTGCCGGGAGACGTCGCAGGCCACGACGGAGACCGCCGCGCCCTGTTCGGCCAGTTCGGCGACGAGTTCGGGCATGCCTTCGGCGTCCGGGCCCCGTCGGCCGGCGAGGACCAGGTGGCGTACGCCGTACCGGGTGACGAGGTGCCGGGTCACCAGCGCGCCGAGGGAGCCGGTGCCGCCGGTGACCAGGACCGTCCCCTGGGGCCGGAAGACGTCGGGGTTGTCGGGGACCTGGCCGGTGACGCGGGCGAGGCGGGGAACGGAGAGGGTCGTTCCGCGCACGGCGAGCTGTGGTTCGTCGCCCGCCGTCACGGCGGCCAGGACCGCGTCCCGCCCGTCGCCGGCAGCGGCGGCCGGATCGGCGTCGACCAGGACGATCCGGTCAGGATTCTCCGCCTGCGCGGCCCGCACCAGACCCCACACCGCCGACCCCGCCGGATCACTCACCACACCGTCACCGGCAGGCACCGCACCCCGGGTCACCACCACCAGCCGCGAGTTCTCCAACCCCGCCACACCCAGCCACGCCTGCACCACACCCAGCACCCGCGACGTAAGCCCCAGGACAGCATCCACACCACCATCACCAGCCGCGACGGCCTCCAGCACCGCCACAGCCGGAACCCCGGCCCCAGCACCACGGGCCAGCTCCACCACATCCTCGGCCGAAACGACCGGCACCCACACCGGAACCGGCACCGCCTCCTGGACGGCGGGCAGCCCGGTCCACTCGACGCCGAACAGCGCGTCGCGGGTGTCGTGAGCCGCGGCGGCGTCCAGTTGGTCGGTGGAGACCGGCAAGGACACCAGCGAGTCCATGGTCAGCACGAGGCCGCCGGTCTCGTCCGCGGCCTGGAACGACAGGGCGTCCGGTCCGCACGGCGCGACCCGCACCCGCAGCGCCGAGGCGCCCGTGGCGTGCAGCACGAGACCGTTCCAGGCGAACGGCAGCACCTTGCGGCCGTCGTCCGGCGCGGCGAGGGCGTTGGTGTGGAGGGCGGCGTCGAGGAGCGCCGGGTGGATACCGAACCGGCCTGCGTCCTCGCGCTGTTCCTCGGGCAGGGCGGCCTCGGCGAAGACCTCCTCGCCGCGCCGCCAGACGGCACGCAGGCCCTGGAAGGCGGGCCCGTAGGCGTAGCCGCGCTCGGTCAGGTCGTCGTAGAAGTTCTCGACGTCGACCGGCTGGGCGCCGGGGGGCGGCCAGGCGGCGAAGTCGAAGTCGCCGGCGTCCCGGGCGGCGGGCGCGGCCGACAGGAGTCCGGTGGCGTGCCGGGTCCACCCGTGGGTGCCGCCCTCGCCGGCGGCGTCCTCCCGCAGGGAGTACACGTCGACGGTGCGCAGGCCGTTCGCGCCCGGTCCGCTCACCGCGACCTGGACGCGCACGCCGCCGCGTTCGGGCAGCACGAGCGGCGCCTCGATGACGAGTTCCTCCAGCACGCCGTGGCCGAACTCGTCGCCGGCGCGCACGGCGAGATCGACGTAGACCGTGCCGGGGACGATGACGACCCCGCCGATCGCGTGCCCGGCGAGCCAGGGGTGGGACTGGAGGGACAGGCGGGAGGTGAAGACCAGGCCGTCGGACTGGGGCAGTTCCACCACCGCGCCGAGCAGCGGGTGGTCGGCGCCGGTCAGTCCGAGCGACGCCTGGTCCGTGGCCGTGCCGTCCATCGTCAGCCAGTAGTGCTGGTGGTCGAAGGCGTACGTCGGCAGGTCGACGCGTGCCGCGGCGGCGCCGTCGGGCAGCACCTTGCTCCAGTCCACGGGCACGCCGTGTACGAACAGTTCGGCCATCGAGGTCTGGAGCCGGCGCGGTCCGCCGTCCTGGCGGCGCAGCGAACCGGTCACCACCACGTCCGTGACGTCCCCGGTGCCGGTGGCCGTGCCGCCGCCGGTGTCGTGGACGGTCTCGCTGATCGGCTGGACGAGGACGGGGTGGGCGCTGACCTCGACGAAGACGCCGTGGCCCTGGCGGACCAGTTCCGCCACCGCCGGGCCGAAGCCGACCTGGCCGCGCAGGTTGCGGTACCAGTAGGCGCCGTCCAGGACGCCGGCGTCCTCCACCCACTCGCCCGTGACGGTGGAGTAGAAGGGGACGGCGGGTGCCTGCGCGCCGATGCCGGCCAGGGCGTCGGCGAGGGTGTCGCGGATCCGCTCGACGTGCCGGGTGTGGGAGGCGTAGTCCACGGCGATCCGCCGCACCCGTACGCCCTGGTCCTCCAGGGTGTCGAGCGCCTCGTCCAGCGCCTCGGCGTCACCGGCGATCACCACGGAGGACGGCCCGTTGACGGCGGCGACCTCGACCCGGTCCGCCCAGCGTTCCAGACGGGAGACCGCCTCGGCCTCGTTCAGGGCGACCGAGGCCATGCCCCCGCGTCCCGCGAGCCGTTCGGCGATGGCCTGGCTGCGCAGGGCCACGACCCGCGCCGCGTCCTCCAGCGTCAACGCTCCGGACACGCACGCGGCGGCGATCTCGCCCTGCGAGTGGCCGACCACCGCGTCGGGCTCGACGCCGACGGACTGCCATACGGCGGCCAGACCCACCATCACGGCGAAGCTGGCGGGCTGGAGCACGTCCACCCGCTCCAGCACTCCGGGCTCGGCCTCACCCCGCAGCACATCGACAAGGGACCAGTCCACCCACCGCTCCAGAGCGGCGGCGCACTCGGCGATCCGCGCCGCGAACACCGGTGAGGCGTCCAGGAGTTCCCGGCCCATACCCGCCCACTGCGAGCCCTGCCCCGGGAACACCCACACGACCTTGCCCGGCGTCCCCGAGCCGGAGAGGGCCCCTGGCGCGCTCTCGCCCCGGGAGAGGGCGCGCAGTCCGGCGAGGGCCTCCGTGTCGGAGCCGGCCACGACGACCGCCCGCTCCCCCAGCACCGCACGCCCGGTCACCAGGGCGCCGGCGACGTCGGTGAGCGACGCGCCGCCGGCGCCGGACTCCACGAACGCCGCCAGCCGTTCCGCCTGGGCCGCCAGGGACGTCGCGGTTCCCGCCGAGACCACCAGCGGCACCGCGTCGGCGGGCCCGGCGCCCCGCGTGTCGTCCCGGGCGGTCTCGTTCGCCTCCGGCGGCGCTTCCTCCAGGATCAGGTGGGCGTTGGTGCCGCTGGCCCCGAACGAGGACACCCCCGCCCGGCGCGGACGGCCCTGGTCCGGCCACTCCCGGGTCTCGGTGAGCAGCTCGACCGCGCCCGCCGACCAGTCCACCTGGGGGGTCGGCGCGTCCAGGTGCAGGGTCGCCGGGAGCACCCGGTGCCGCAGCGCCTGCACCGTCTTGATGACACCGGCCACCCCGGAGGCCGCCTGCGTGTGCCCGATGACCGACTTGACCGAGCCGAGCCACAGCGGCTTCCGCGGGTCGCGGCCCTGTCCGTAGGTGGCGAGCAGCGCCTGCGCCTCGATCGGGTCGCCGAGGACCGTGCCCGTGCCGTGGCCCTCCACCGCGTCCACGTCGGCCGGGGAGAGACCGGCGCCGGCCAGGGCCTTGCGGATGACCCGCTGCTGCGCGGGCCCGTTGGGCGCGGTGAGGCCGTTGGACGCGCCGTCCTGGTTGACGGCGCTGCCGCGCAGTACCGCGAGGATCCGGTGGCCGCGCTTCTCGGCGACCGAGAGCCGTTCCAGGAGCAGGACGCCCACGCCCTCCGCCCAGCCCGAACCGTCGGCGCCGGCGGCGTACGACTTGCAGCGCCCGTCGAAGGCGAGGGCCCGCTGCCGTGCGAAGCCCACGAATCCGCCGGGCGTGGCCATGACCGTGGAGCCGCCGACGAGCGCCATCGAGCACTCACCGCGGCGCAGCGCCTGCGCGGCGAGGTGCGTCGCCACGAGCGACGAGGAGCACATGGTGTCGACCGTGACGGCGGGGCCCTCCAGTCCGAGCGTGTAGGCGACACGTCCGGAGGCGACGCCGCCCGCGGTGCCCAGCGCGCGTTCCAGGCTGAGGAAGTCCTCGTGGCCGCTCAGGTCGGGGGCGTAGTCCTGGTGCACCATGCCGGCGAAGACGCCGATGTCGCTGCCCCGCACCGAGTGGGGGTCGATGCCGGCCCGTTCGAGGGCCTCCCAGGACACTTCGAGCAACTGCCGCTGCTGCGGGTCCATCGCCAACGCCTCGCGCGGCGAGATGCCGAAGAACGCGGCGTCGAACCGGGCGGCGTCGTGGAGGAAGGCACCTTCACGCACGTAGGTCGTGCCAGGGTTGTCGGGGTCGGGGTGGTAGAGGCCCTCCAGGTCCCAGCCCCGGTCGTCGGGGAAGGGGGTGTAGACGTCGGCGCCCTCGGACACCACCCGCCACAGGTCCTCGGGGCTGCGGATCCCGCCGGCGTACCGGCAGGCCATGGAGACGATCGCGATGGGCTCCGTGGCCGCGGCCGCGAGCTCGCTGTTCTCCTGCTGAAGCCTGGCGTTCTCCTTCAGCGAGGCTCGCAGTGCGTCGACAACCTGCTCGTCCGGCGCGGACATAACCATCCTCCACGATTCCTCGACCATCGGTGGTCAGCTCGTCTTGCCCAAAGCCCGTTGCACCAGACCGGCAACGTCCATTGCGTCGATCAGTTCCTCGGTGCCGGCCGCCGTCGCCTCCCCGGCCGCCGGCCCGTCCGCGTTCGCGTCGCCGTCGACGGCGCCTCCGGCGCCACTGCCACCTGCGCCACTGCCGTCTTCGGCGAGGCTCAGGAGGGCGTCCAGGACGCCGGCCTCCTTGAAGCGGGCGAACGGCACGGACGCCAGCACCCGCCTGAGGTCGTCCTCGCGCGCGTCCGGCCCGTCGTCGGCCTCCTGGAGCAGCTCGGCCCGCAGATAGCCGACCAGCGCCTCCGGAGTGGGGTAGTCGAAGATCAGCGTGGCGGGCAGCCGCAGTCCGGTGGCCGTGCCGAGGCTGTTGCGCAGGTTCACGGCGGCCAGGGAGTCGAATCCGACCTCCTGGAACGCCTGGCGTGGACCGATGCCCTCCGCGCCGCCGTGGCCGAGGACGACCGAGGCGTGGCCGCGTACGAGGCGGAGCAGGAGGCGGTTCTGCTCGGTGTCCGAGACCGCCCGCAGGGAGTCGGCGAGGGACGCGGCGGCGCCGCTGTCCTCGCTGTCCTGCCGTGCCGCCTGGAGCACCGCCTTCGCCTCGGGCAGGTCCGCGAACAAGGGGCTGGTGCGGACCGAGGTGAACGCGGGGACGAAGGCCCCCCAGTCCATGTCGGCCACGGTCACGAACTTCTCGTTGCCCTGCACCGCCTGGACCATCGCGGTCACTGCCAGCTCGGGGGCCACGGGCAGCACACCGCGGCGCCGCAGTTGGGCGAGGGCGGCCTCGTCCATGCCCACGCCGATCTCGTCGAGCGCGCCGCAGGCGATCGCCGTCGCCCTCAGTCCCCGGGCGCGGCGCCATTCGACCAAGGCGTCGAGGACGGCGTTGGCCGCTCCGGACGGGCCCTGGCCGCCGCCGCCCCACACGCCGGCGATCGAGGAGAACACCACGAACGCGTCCAGCGGCGTGTCCTGGAACCGTTCGTCCAGCCACACTGCGGTGTCCACCTTGGCCGCGAACACCTCGGCGAGGGCGGCCTCGTCGGTGTCGTCGAGGCCGCTGGTTCGGGTGATGTCGGCGGCGTGCACGACGGCGGTCAGGGGCTGTTCCGGCACGTCCAGCAGACGCGCGATGGTCTCCCGGTCCGTGTCCGCGCAGGACTCCACGGCCGTGACGAGGCCCAGCCCGGCCAGTTCGGCGGCGAGGTCCGGCACGGCTCCCTCGGGTGCCTGCGCCGTGGTGGTGACGACGAGCCGGTCGGCGCCGGCGAGGGCGAGCCGCACCGCGACGTGCCTGCCGAGTCCTTCGGCGCCGCCGGTCACCAGGACGGTGCCCCGCGGCTGCCAGCGGCCGTCACCGGCCGTCGCGTCCGGCACCGGCTTGCGCAGCAGGCGGCGGCTGTAGACGCCCGACCGCCGGACCGCGAGCTGGTCCTCGTCACCGGCATCGTTCAGCACACCGAGCAGGAACTGGCCCGTACGCGCGTCCGTCCTGGCGGGCAGGTCGACCAGGCCGCCCCAGCGGTCGAGGCGTTCGAGGGCGGCGGCCCGGCCCAGTCCCCACAGCGCCGCCTGGGCCGGCGAGGTGAGCGTGTCGTGGATGCCGATGTTCACCGCACCCCTGGTCAGGCACCACAGAGGCTGGGTGACCCGGCTGTCCGCCAGGGCCTGGATCAGGGCGAGCGTCGAGGCCGTCACGGCGAGCGGGTCCTGCGGGCCGCCCGCCGTCCGCTCGTCCAGCGCGAGCAGGGACAGCACCCCGGACACGTCGCGTCCGGGGAGGACGGCGGTGAGCCGCTCGACGAGACGTGCACGCGTCCGGTCGGAGTCGTCGACCTCCAGCAGGACCATGTCGAGCCCTTGGCCGGCCAGCTCGTCCAGGAGGGCGTCGATCGCGGTGTCGTCCGGACGCTCCGACGGTACGACGACCAGCCACTGCCCACCCGGCACACCGACGGCCTCGCGTTCCAGGGGCTGCCAGGTGACGTGGTAGCGCAGCTTCTCGGCACTGGAGCGCTCACGCCGCTTCCCCCGCCATTCGGCGAGGACGGGGACGACACTGCTCAGCGCGCCACGGTCCTCCGCCGACTCCGTCTCCAACAGCTCGGCGAGGGCGTCCAGATCGGCGCGCTCCACCGCCTCCCAGAAGTCGGAGTCCGCACCCTCCGCGACACCCGCGGCCTCGTCGGCCCCTTCCGCCTCCTGGAGCCAATAGCGCTGGTGGTCGAAGGCGTACGTCGGCAGTTCGAGCCGCGCCGAGGTCGCCCCGGCCGGGAGCACGCCGGTCCAGTCGACGGTGACGCCGCGCACGAACAGTTCGGCCATCGAGGCCAGCAGGCGACGCAGGCCCCCGTCGTCGCGGCGCAGGGAACCGGTCACCAGGGCTTCGGAGTCGGCTCCGGCGGCGTAGACGGTCTCGGTGATCGGCTGGACCAGCACCGGATGCGCGCTGACCTCCACGAACGCCCGGTGACCCTGGCCCAGCAGGTCGGTCACGGCGGGACCGAAGCCGACCTGGCCGCGCAGGTTGCGGTACCAGTAGGCACCGTCCAGGACACCCGCCTGGTCCACCCACTCGCCGGTCACCGTTGAGTAGAAGGGCACCATCGGCGCCTGTGCGTTCACCCCGGCAAGAGTGTCGGCGAGGGTGTCGCGGATGTCCTCCACGTGCCGGGTGTGCGAGGCGTAGTCCACCGCCACCCGCCGCACCCGCACGCCCTCGGCCGACAGGGCCTCCAACGCCTCGTCCAGCGCCTCCGCATCACCCGCGACGACCACGGAGGACGGGCCGTTGACGGCCGCGACCTCCACCCGGTCCGCCCAACGCGTCAGACGGGAAACCGCCTCAGCCTCGCTCAGCGCCACCGAAGCCATACCGCCCCGCCCGGCGAGCTGATCGCGGATGGCCTGACTCCGCAGCGCCACCACCCGCGCCGCATCCTCCAGCGACAACGCACCCGACACACACGCCGCAGCAATCTCACCCTGCGAATGACCGACCACCGCATCCGGCAGCACACCCACCGACGACCAGACCGCCGCCAGACCCACCATCACCGCGAAACTGGCCGGCTGAAGCACATCCACCCGCTCCAGCAACGCGGGCTCCACCTCACCCCGCAACACCTCGATGAGAGACCAGTCGACCCACGGCTCCAAAGCAGCCGCACACTCCGCGATGCGCCCCGCGAACACCGGCGAGGCGTCCAGCAACTCCCGGCCCATACCCGCCCACTGCGAGCCCTGCCCCGGGAACACCCACACCACCTTCCCCGGCACACCAGAACCCGCACTACCGGACACCAGGTTGGTACCGCTCTCACCCCGCGCGAGGACCCGCAGACCCGCCACGGCGTCGTCCCTGGAGTCGGCCACGACCACCGCACGCTCACCCAGCGCCGCGCGCCCGGCGACCAGCGCACCCGCCACCGAGGCCGGCGACACCCCGTCGCTCTCCTCGACGAAGGCAGCAAGCCGCCCCGCCTGACCGGCCAACGACCCCGCACTGCGCGCCGACACCACCAACGGCACCACCCCAGCAGAAGGCAGAGGCCGCGGGGCGTGCTCCTCGGCGGGCGCTTCCTCCAGGATCAGGTGTGCGTTCGTCCCACTGGCTCCGAAGGAGGAGACACCGGCCCGGCGCGGCCGGCCCTCACGCGGCCACTCCCGCGCCTCGGTCAGCAACTCCACCGCACCCGCCGACCAGTCCACCTGCTCGGTCGGTGTGTCCACGTGGAGCGTCGCCGGCATGATTCCGTGCCGCAGCGCCTGCACCATCTTGATCACACCGGCCACACCCGCCGCCGCCTGCGCGTGCCCGATGTTCGACTTCAGCGAACCGAGCCACAGGGGCCGTTCGGCGTCGCGGTCCTTGCCGTACGTGGCGAGCAGCGCCTGCGCCTCGATCGGGTCGCCCAGCGCCGTACCCGTACCGTGCGCCTCGACGACATCCACGCCGTCGGCCTCGATACCGGCGCTGGCCAGCGCCCGCCGGATCACCCGCTGCTGCGACGGACCGTTGGGCGCGGTGAGGCCGTTGGACGCGCCGTCCTGATTGACCGCGCTGCCCCGCAGCACCGCCAGAACCTTGTGCCCGCGTTCCCGGGCCACCGACAGGCGCTCCAGGACCACGACGCCGACACCCTCCGCCCAGCCCGTGCCGTCGGCCGTGGACGAGAAGGCCTTGCAGCGGCCGTCGGCGGACAGACCGCGCTGGCGGGAGAACTCCATGAACGCGTCCGGGCTGGCCATGACGGTCGCGCCGCCGGCCAGCGCCATCGAGCACTCGCCCTGCCGCAGTGCCTGCGCGGCCAGGTGCATCGCCACCAGCGACGACGAGCAGGCCGTGTCCACGGTGACCGAGGGACCCTCGAAGCCGAAGACGTACGACACCCGGCCCGACGCCACACTCGCCGCCGTACCGGTCATGAGATAGCCCTGTACGTCCTCAGGCACCTGGCGGAGCCGGGTGACGTAGTCGTGGTGGACGATCCCGGTGAAGACGCCGATGTCTCTGCCCCTGGTGGAGAGCGGGTCGATGCCCGCCCGCTCCAGCGCCTCCCACGACGTCTCCAGGAGGAGTCGCTGTTGCGGGTCCATCGCCAGCGCCTCGCGCGGTGAGATGCCGAACAGTGCGGCGTCGAACTGCGCGGCATCGTGCAGGAATCCGCCGGACCGGGTGTAGCTCGTTCCGGGGTGGTCCGGGTCCGGGTGGTACAGGCCGTCGAGGTCCCAGTCGCGGTCCACCGGGAAGCCGGAGATCGCGTCCCGCCGCTCCGTCACCAGCTCCCACAGTGCCTCGGGGCTGTCCACACCGCCCGGCAGGCGGGTGCTCATGGCGACGATCGCGAGGGGCTCGTCCGTGGCCGGCGCCGCTCCGGCGACCGGGGTGGACGGCGTCCGCGGTTGTTCGCCGAGCAGTTCGGACCGCAGGTGGCCGACGAGCGTCTCGGGGGTGGGGTGGTCGAAAACCAGGGTGGCGGGCAGTTCGACACCGGTGAGGTCCCGGAGCCGGTTGCGGAGCTTGACCGCCCCGAGGGAGTCGAAGCCGAGGCTCTTGAAGGACTGTTGCGTGTTCCAGTCGAACGCGTCCGGGTCGCGGTGACCGAGCACGACGGCGACGCTCTCCTTGACCAGGTCCGTCACCGCGCGGTGCTGTTCCTGGGCCGGGAGCCCGGCCAGGCGTCCGGCGAAGGCTTCGTCCGTTGCCCCGCTCCCCGCGGTCGGGTGGACGTCGGTGTCGGACGGCAGGGCGTGCCGGGTGGCGGCGGTGTCGACCCAGTACCTCTGGTGCTGGAAGGCGTAGGTGGGCAGCTCGGTGCCGGTGGCGGTGGCGGGGGTCGTGCGTCCGAGGACGGCCGGCCAGTCCACGGGTACGCCACGCACGTGAAGGTGCGCGAGTGCCGTCAGGACGTCGGCGGGTTCGGTGCCGTCCTTGCGGAGGGTGGCCACGCAGCCCTGTTCCTGGACGCCGGGCGAGCCCAGGGCGAGGGCGGTGAGGACGGCTCCGGGGCCCAGTTCGAGGTAGGTCGTGGCGCCCTGCGCGCCGAGTGCGGCGAGGGCGTCGCCGAACCGGACCGCGGCACGGGCCTGGTCGACCCAGTAGCCGGGGGTGGCGAGTTGTCCGTCGGTGGCCAGTTCGCCGGTGACGGTGGAAACGACGCGCAGGGCGCCGGGCTGGTACGACAGTCGCTCGGCGACGGTACGGAACTCCTCGAGCATGGGCTCCATCAGCGAGGAGTGGAAGGCGTGACTGACGGTCAGTCTGTGCGTCTTGTGGCCGCGCCGTGCCAGTTCGCCGGCTACGCCGAGTACGGCGTCCTCGGTGCCGGAGAGCACCAGCGCGTCGGGGCCGTTCACCGCGGCGACGCAGACTACGCCGTTCGCCCGGGCGAGCAGGGGCGCGAGGTCGGCCTCGGTGGCCTTGACGGCGACCATCGCACCGCCTTCGGGCAGGGCCTGCATCAACCGGCCGCGCGCGGCGACGAGTTCGGCCGCGTCCTCCAGGGCGAGGACCCCGGAGACGTGGGCGGCGGTGATCTCGCCGACGGAGTGTCCGGCGAGGAGGTCGGGGCGGACGCCCCAGGAGGCGAAGAGCCGGTACAGCGCGGTCTCCAGGGCGAACAGCGCACCCTGGGTGTACATGGTGCGGTCGAGCAGTGCGCTGCCGGGGGTTCCGGGGGTGGCGAGGACGACCTCGCGCAGCGGGAGCGCCGCGTGCCCGCGCAGGTGTGCGTCGACGGCGTCGCACGCGGCGTCGAAGGCCTGCCGGAAGACCGGGAAGCTTGCGGCGAGTTCGCGGCCCATGCCGGCCCACTGGCTGCCCTGTCCGGTGAAGAGGACGGCCAGTTTGCCCGTGGCCGGGGTGCCGGTGACGGCCGCGGGGGTAGTCCCGCCCTGCGCGAGGGAGGTCAGGTCGGCGTGGAGCTGCTGCCGGTCGGAGGCCAGGACGACGGCGCGGTGGTCGAGTTGGGCGCGGGTGGTGGCGAGCGCGTGAGCGGTGTCCGTGAGCGGTGTGCCGGGCCGCTCGTCGAGGAAGCGCGCGAGCCGGTCGGCCTGGCCGCGCAGCCCGGCCGGTGTCCGCCCCGACACGGGGACGAGGACGGGCCCGGGCACGGGCGCCGGCGCGAGGACGCCGGGCGCTGCCTCCTGCATGCCGGGCGCTTCTTCGAGGATGACGTGGGCGTTGGTGCCGCCGATGCCGAAGGAGGACACTCCGGTCCGGCGCGGGCGGCCGTCGCGCGGCCATTCCCGTGCCTCGGTGAGCAGTTCCACGGCGCCCGCCGACCAGTCGACGTGGGTCGAGGGCCGGTCCACGTGCAGGGTGCGGGGCAGGAAGCCGTGCCGCATCGCCATGACCATCTTGATCACGCCGGCGACGCCCGCCGCGGCCTGCGTGTGCCCGATGTTCGACTTCACCGAGCCCAGCCACAGGGGCCGTCCGGCCGGCCGGTCCTGGCCGTAGGTCGCCAGCAGCGCCTCCGCCTCGATCGGGTCGCCGAGCGTCGTCCCCGTACCGTGCGCCTCCACGGCGTCCACGTCCGAGGTCCGCAGCCCCGCGTCGGCCAGGGCCCGGCGGATCACCCGCTGCTGCGAGGGGCCGTTCGGCGCGGTCAGGCCGTTGGAGGCGCCGTCCTGGTTCACGGCCGTACCCCGGACGACGGCCAGGACGCGGTGGCCGTTGCGGCGGGCGTCCGACAGCCGCTCCACGAGGAGCAGCCCCGCGCCCTCCGACCAGCCGGTGCCGTCCGCACCGTCCGCGAAGGCCTTGCACCGGCCGTCGGGGGCCAGGCCGCGCTGCCGGGAGAACTCGACGAACGTCTCGACGGTGCCCATCACCATCACGCCGCCGGCCAGTGCCATCGTGCACTCGCCCCGGTTGAGGGCCTGCGCCGCCAGGTGCAGGGCGACCAGGGAGGAGGAGCAGGCGGTGTCGACCGTGATGGCGGGGCCCTCGGTGCCGAGGTGGTAGGCCACGCGGCCGGAGGTGACGGCGCCGGAGGAGCCGGTGAGGCGGAATCCCTCGACACCGGCCGCCTGGTGCGTGCGCACGCTGTAGTCGTGGCTGTTGACGCCGACGTAGACGCCGACGTCCTGCCCGGCGAGGGTCGTCGGGTCGATCGCGGCGCGCTCGAAGGCCTCCCAGGACGTCTCCAGCAGCAGCCGCTGCTGCGGGTCCATCGCCAGTGCCTCGTTGGGCGAGATGCCGAAGAACGCGGCGTCGAACCCGGCGGCGTCGTCGAGGAAGGCACCGTGGCGTACGTACGTCGTGCCGGCGTGATCGGGGTCCGGGTGGAAGATCCGGTCGGTGTCCCAGCCCCGGTCGTCGGGGAACTCGGTGACGACGTCGACGCCGTCGGCCACGACCCGCCACAGGTCCTCCGGGCTGTGCACGCCGGCGGGGAAGCGGCAGGCCATGCCGACGATCGCGATCGGCTCGCCACCCGGCTCCGGGGCGGCGGGGACAGCGGGCGCGGAGGCAGCGGGGTCGGCCGTTTCGGCCGTACGGGGCGCCGCACCTCCGACGAGCCTGCCGCGCAGATGCTCGGCGAGCGTCGCGGGCTTCGGGTAGTCGAAGATCAGCGCCGGGGAGAGGGTGAGACCGGTCGCGGCGACCAGCCGGTTGCGCAGTTCCACCGCGGTCAGCGAGTCGAACCCGGCGTCCTTGAACGGCCGGTCGGCCCGGATCGCGTCGGCGGTGTCGTGTCCGAGGATTTCGGCGGCGTGCCGGCGCACCAGGTCGACCAGCGCCTCTTCCTGCTCGGTGTCGTCCAGGCCGGCGAGGTGCTCCGCCAGCGAACCGCGCGCCGCCCGCGTCGCCGTCCCGGCCACCGGGCGCGGCGCGGGCGCCAGCCCCCGCAGCGGCGCCGGCAGGGGCCCGTCGGCCGCCGCGGCGCGCAGGACGGACAGGTCGAACGTGGCGGCCAGCAACGCGCCGTCCGCGTCCGCCGCGCCACTCAGGGCGGCGTCGAGGAGGGCCATGCCCTCGGCCGCGGTGAGACCGGTCATGCCGATGCGCCGGTTGCGCCGCAGGTCGGCGGCGTCCAGGTGCTCGGTCATGGCGCTGACCGTCGACCAGTATCCCCAGGCGAGGGAGACGGCCGGCAGTCCGAGCCGGTGCCGCTGCCGCGCCACCGCGTCCAGGCAGGCGTTGGCCGCGGCGTAATTGGCCTGCCCCGGGTTGCCGAGGATGCCCGCCGCCGAGGAGAACAGCACGAAGGCGGCGAGGTCCAGGTCCCGGGTCAGCTCGTCCAGGTGGCGGGCCGCGTCCAGCTTGGGCCGCAGTACGGTGTCGATCCGTTGCGGGGTCTGCTCGGTGAGCACGCCGTCGTCCAGGACTCCGGCGGTGTGCACGACGGCGGTCAGGGGGTGCCCGGCCGGTATCGCCCGCAGCAGCGCCTCGACCTGCCCCCGGTCGGACACGTCGCAGGCGGTGACGGTGACGGTCGCGCCCAGCTCGGTCAGCTCCTCGCACAGGTGCGGGGCGCCGCCGCTCCGGCTGGCCAGGACCAGGTGACGGACGCCGTACGCGGTGACCAGGTGCCGCGCCGTGAGCGCACCGAGCGTCCCGGTGCCGCCGGTGATCAGGACGGTGCCCTCGGGGTCGAGCCGGCGGGCGTGCGGCCCGGCTTCGGGAGCCGCGCCCCGCACCCGGACGAGGCGGGGCACGGACGCGACGCCGTCGCGCACCCGCAGTTGCGGTTCACCACTGAGGACGGCGGCTGTCAACGCGGACGCGGAGTCGTGCGGGGCGGGCCAGGGATCGTCGTCGACGTCCACGAGGACGACGCGGCCCGGGTGCTCCGACTGCGCCGACCGCACCAGTCCCCACACGGCCGCAGCGCCGAGCTCGTCGCAGTCCCCCGTGACCACCGCCAGCCGGGCCCCCTCCGGTGCGGGCGCCGCCAGCCAGGCCTGCAGTACGGCGAGGGCCGCGCCGGCGTCCTCCCGTGGGTCACCCGCCGCGGATCCGCCTCGGACGTCGTACACCAGGAGGTCGGGAGCGGCCCCGTCCCCGGCGACGGCGGCGGCGACGTCGGCACCGTCTCCGACCGGCACGACGACGGGAGCGCGGTCCACGGCGGCCGGTGACAGGCGCGTCCAGTCGACACGGAACAGTGCGTCATGCGGCAGCGCCCCGGCGATCCCCGCCCGTTCGGGAGAGAACGGCGCCGCGCGAACGCCCTCGACGGTCATTACGGGCCGCCCCGCGGGGTCGGTCAGCAGGAGGCGTGCGTCCTGGTCCGGCGCCGCGTCCCGACGCACGTGCAGTGCGGTGGCCCCCGACGCGTGGAGAGCCACTCCGGACCACGCGGACGGGACCATGCCGCTCGGGACGACGGTACGGACGGCGGCGTCGAGGAGCGCCGGGTGCACCCCGTACCGCTCCGCGTCCCGCAGTGCGGCACCGTCCAGCTGCACCTCGGCCGACTCTCCGTCCGGCCCCGCGACGGCGGGCCTCTCCCGGCCGTCGGCGGACACGAGCGTGCCGTGCGCGTGCCGTACCCACTCCGCGTCCAGCGGCACGTCGGCGGCCCGGGAGTACACCTCCACCGGTCGCCGCGCCCCGTCGGACTCGCCCACGACGACCTGGATGCTGCGATCACCGCCCAACGGCAGCACGACCGGCGTGTCGACGGTCAGTACATCGATGACGGGGACGGCCGCCAGGTCACCGAGCCGGATGGCCAGTTCGACCAGAGCGGCGTTCGGTACGACGACGGAGTCGGCCACCACCTGGTCCGCGAGCCAGGGGTGCGCCCCGGGCGACCACCGGGACGTGGCCACGAGGCCACCCGAGTTCGGCATGCCCACGACGGCACCGAGCAGCGGATGATCCGACCCGGCCAGCCCGAGGGAGGCGGCATCGACGGGGCCTGCATCGGTGGCCCGGAGCCAGTAGTGCTGGTGGTCGAAGGCGTACGTCGGCAGATCGAGCCGCGCCGAGGTCGCCCCAACCGGGAGCACGCCGGTCCAGTCGACGGTGACGCCGCGCACGAACAGTTCGGCCATCGAGGCCAGCAGACGGCGCAGGCCTCCGTCGTCGCGGCGCAGCGAGCCGGTGACCAGGGCTTCGGAGTCGGCTCCGGCGGCGTAGACGGTCTCGGTGATCGGCTGGACCAGCACCGGGTGCGCGCTGACCTCGACGAAGACGCCGTGCCCTTGACCGGTCAACTCCGCGACAGCCGGGCCGAAACCGACCTGGCCGCGCAGGTTGCGGTACCAGTACGCGCCGTCCAGGACGCCGGCGTCCTCCACCCACTCGCCGGTCACCGTCGAGTAGAACGGGATCGACGGTGCCTGGGCCTCGACCCCGGCAAGCGTGTCGGCGAGGGTGTCGCGGATGTCCTCCACGTGCCGGGTGTGCGAGGCGTAGTCCACCGCCACCCGCCGCACCCGCACACCCTCGACCGACAGGGCCTCCAACGCCTCGTCCAACGCCTCCGCATCACCCGCAACGACCACGGAGGACGGGCCGTTGACAGCCGCCACCTCCACCCGGTCCGCCCAACGCGTCAGGCGCACCGAGGCGTCGGCCTCGCTCAGCGCGACCGAAGCCATACCCCCACGCCCGGCGAGCTGCCCAGCGATGGCCTGACTCCGCAGCGCCACCACCCGCGCCGCATCCTCCAGCGACAACGCACCCGACACACACGCGGCAGCAATCTCACCCTGCGAATGCCCCAGCACCGCATCCGGCTCGACCCCGACAGACGACCACACGGCCGCCAGACCCACCATCACCGCGAAACTGGCCGGCTGAAGCACATCCACCCGCTCCAGCAACGCCGGCTCCACCTCACCCCGCAACACCTCGATGAGAGACCAGTCGATCCACGGCTCCAAAGCAGCGGCGCACTCCGCGATCCGCTCCGCGAACACCGGCGAGGCGTCCAGGAGTTCCCGGCCCATACCCGCCCACTGCGAGCCCTGCCCCGGGAACACCCACACCACCTTCCCCGGCACACCAGAACCGCTCACCCTTCCGGTGACCAAGCCGGCCGGGCTCTCGCCGCGCTCCAGCGCCCGCAGGCCGGCCAGGGCCTCCGCGCCCGACTCGGCCACGACCACCGCACGCTCGCCCAGCACCGCACGCCCGGCCACCAGCGCACCCGCCACCGAGGCCAGCGACACCCCGTCGCTCTCCTCAACGAAGGCAGCAAGCCGCCCCGCCTGACCAGCCAACGACCCCGCACTGCGCGCCGACACCACCAACGGCACCACACCAGCCGAAGACAGAGGCGGCTCAGCCACCTCCTCCGGCGCCTCCTCCAAAATCAGGTGCGCGTTCGTCCCGCTCACCCCGAACGCCGACACACCCGCCCGGCGCGGACGACCCTCACGCGGCCACTCCCGCGCCTCAGTCAGCAACTCCACCGCACCCGCCGACCAGTCCACCCGCGAGGACGGCGCATCGACATGCAACGTCGCCGGCATGACCCCATGCCGCAACGCCTGCACCATCTTGATCACACCGGCCACACCCGCCGCCGCCTGCGTATGACCGATGTTCGACTTCAACGACCCAAGCCACAGCGGTCGTTCGGGGTCCCGGCCCTTGCCGTACGTGGCGAGCAGCGCCTGCGCCTCGATCGGGTCGCCCAGCGCCGTACCCGTACCGTGCGCCTCCACAACATCCACGTCGGCCGCCGACAGCCCCGCACTGGCCAGCGCCCGCCGGATCACCCGCTGCTGCGACAGTCCGTTCGGAGCCGTCAGGCCGTTGGACGCGCCGTCCTGATTGACCGCGCTGCCCCGCAGCACCGCCAGCACCCGGTGTCCGCGCTCCCGGGCCACCGACAGGCGCTCCAGGACCACGACGCCGACGCCCTCCGCCCAGCCCGTGCCGTCGGCCGTGGACGAGAAGGCCTTGCAGCGGCCGTCGGCGGACAGTGCCCGTTGCCGGGAGAACTCCACGAAGTTGTCGGGGGTCGCCATGACCGCCACACCACCGGCCAGGGCCATCGAGCACTCGCCCTGCCGCAGCGCCTGCGCGGCCAGGTGCATCGCCACCAGCGACGACGAGCACGCCGTGTCCACCGACACCGCCGGGCCCTCGAAACCGAAGACGTACGACACCCGGCCCGACGCCACACTGGACGCCAGCCCGGTGCTGGCGAAGCCCTCCAGTTCCGGCGGGACGGCGCCCGTTCCGTACCCCTGGCCGAAGAGCCCGGAGAACACGCCGACATCGGCGCCCTTCAGCGACAGCGGGTCGATGCCCGCCCGCTCCAGCGCCTCCCAAGATGTCTCCAGGAGCAGCCGCTGCTGCGGGTCCATCGCCAGCGCCTCACGCGGCGAGATCCCGAAGAACCCCGCGTCGAACAACCCCGCGCCCTCCAGGAAGCCGCCCTGGTTCGTGCAGGAGGTCCCCGCACGGTCGGGGTGTTGCGGGTCGAAGAGGCGTCCCAGGTCCCAGCCCCGGTCGCCGGGGAAGTCCGAGACCGCGTCGACACCTTCGGCGACCAGCTTCCACAACTGCTCCGGCGAGGCCACCCCGCCGGGCAGCCGGCAGGCCATGCCGACGATGGCGACCGGGTCAGCAGGATCGACGGGCTCGACAGGGGCGGCGGCCGGGTTCGTGGCCGCTGCGGGCGCCGAGTCGCCGAGGATCTCGGACCGCAGGTACGCCGCGAGGTCCGCCGGGGTCGGATGGTCGAAGGCGATCGTGGTCGGCAGCCGGAGCCCGGTCCGCTCCGTCAGCCGGTTGCGCAGGGCGACGACGGCGAGCGAGGTGAAGCCCAGGTCGCGGAAGGCCCGGTCGGCGGGGATCAGCGCGGCGTCCGCCAGATGCAGGACGTCGGCGGCCAGCGTGCGGACCAGGTTCTCGAGGTGTGTCCGTCGGTCGCGGTCGTCCATCGCGGACAGTTCGGCGCGCAGGGAGGCCGTGCGGGCCGGGTCAGGCTCGCCGTCCCGGGCGGGCGGGCGGACCAGGGCGCGCAGGAGGGCGGGCACCCGCCCGCGCCCGGTCGCGCGCGTCGGCAGGACGGCCAGCGGCGCCTGGGGGTCGGTCGTCAGGGCGATGTCGAACGCGGCGAGCAGCTCCTGCCGCAGCGTGCCGGCCCCGGCACCAGCGTCGGTGTCGGTGTCGATGTCCGCAACAGCATCGGCGTCGGTCAGACGTCCGTTCCAGGTGAGGAACGAGCCGGGCTGGTTCCGCAGCCGGCGGTTGCGCACGACGGCTTCGCAGAGCGTCCCGTCGACGTTCGCCGCTGGGTCGTCCGGGCTGCCCGGCAGCCCCGCGGCGCCCGGCGTCACCACGACGAAGGCCGTGAGGTCGTTCCCCGCGGTCATGTGGTCGAGGCACCGCGTCAGGGCGGGGTCCCCGGCGGCGTCCACCACCGCGTGGACCGGCTTCCCCAGGTCGGTCAAGTCGGCCAGAGCGGCCCGCAGCGGATCGATTTGCGCCGTGTCCGCGGTGACCCGGACGACGCTCGTGCCGGGGAAGGCCAGGGCGTCGCCGGGGGTGGCGTCCGGGCCGCCGGGGGCGCCGACGAGGAGCAGGGAGGTCGCACGGTGGGCCGTGACCAGGCGGTGGGCCAGCGCGGCGCCGTGTTCCGTGTCCGCGCCCGTGACCAACACGGTGCCGGTGGTGCCGGTGTCTTCCGACCCGAAGCCCTTCTGCGGCCGGTCCGTGACGGGCAGCGGGGTCAGGCGGGGAACGAGCAGGGCCGCCGAACGCACCGCGATCTGCGGCTCGTCACTCGCGAGCACCGCCGACAAGGTGTCCGCCGAAAAGGTGTCGGCCGGCAGAGCGTCCGGGGACAGCGTGTCCGGGGACGGGTCCGGACCGTCCAGCACGTCCAGGACCGTCAGCCCTTCCGGCCGGGTCTGCTGGAGGGAGCGCGCGGCGCCCCACAGTGCGGCCTCGGCGAGGTCCTGCACGGGGTCCGTGCCGGTGGCCGCGACCGCGCCCCGGGTGAGGAGCACCAGCTTGCCGTGGGCCGCCCCCGGCAGTGCCGTCCAGGCTTCCACCTCCCGCGCCAGCCAACGGGCCCGCTCCCGGCCGGCGCTCACGGCGTCCGTACCCCGTCCAGCAACGGATTCGCCGTCCCGCCCGCGGACGGTTTCGCCCGCGGACGCGGCCGGCGGCACCAGGACCGTCACGTCGGGGGGCGGGTCGCCGTCGGCCATCGCGGCGCGCGCCGCCGCCAGGTCGGCGTAGTGGCGGACCTGGGTGCCGGCTGCCTGCAGGGCGGTCACGAGCCCGGCCGCCGGGCCGGCCACCGCCCAACGGGTACCGGCCGGTGGGGCGGTGGCGGGGGCCGGTGCGGTGACCCACTCGACCCGTGTCAGCGCCTCGTGGTGTCCGACGGTCGCGTAGCGCAGTCGCCCGGGCTGCTCGGCCAGGAGGAGGCGCTTGGTCTTGCCCGACGGGGTGCGGGGAATGCTCGCGACCTCGCGGACGCGTTCGGGCACCTTGTAGGCGGAGAGCCGCTCGCGGCAGCGGGCGATGAGCGCGGCGGGGTCGTAACCGTTGGGCCCGGGGACCACGTAGGCGACGGGTACTTCGCCGAGCGTGTCGTGGGGTGCGCCGGCGACGGCCGCGTCCGCGACGCCCTCGACGGTCCGCAGGACCGCCTCGACCTCCTCGGGGTGGATGTTCTCGCCGCCGCGGATGACGAGTTCCTTGATGCGGCCTCGGATGGTGAAGTATCCGGCGTCGTCGCGCCGGGCGAGGTCTCCGGTGCGGAACCAGCCGTCGCGCAGCGCCTCGGCGGTCGCGTCGGGGGCGTTGTGGTAGCCGACCATGACGTTCGGCCCGCTGACCCAGACCTCCCCGTCCGTTCCCGTCGGGACGTCGGTGCCCGTGGCGGGGTCGACGACGCGGACGTCGACCCCGGGTACGGGCAGGCCGCAGGAGCCGTCCACCCGGGGGCCGTCCGGCGGGTTCATGGTGATGGCGCCGCAGGTCTCGGTGCTGCCGTAGGCGTCGACCAGCGGTACTCCGAGGGTCTCCTCGACGTCGCGGCGCAGGCCGGCTCCGGTGACCGCACCGCCGACCAGGCCGATGCGCAGGTCCGGGGCGCTGAAGCCGTTGTCGCGGGCGGCCGTCACCAGGTGGTGGTAGGTGGTGGGGACGCCGGCGAGGAAGGTCGAGCGGTCCTCGGTCAGTACCCGCATGACGTCCTCGGCGGAGCTGCCGTCCATGAGCCGTGCGGTGGCGCCGGAGACGGTGACGGACAGCACGCACGCGATGTGCGAGAGGCTGTGGAAGAGCGGCAGCGGCCACAGCACCCGGTCCCGGTCCGTCAGGCCGGGGATCGGTACGTAGCTGGAGGCGACGGACCACAGGCAGTTGCGCTGGGTCGACAGCACGCCCTTGGGGCGGCCGGTCGTTCCCGAGGTGTAGAACATCCAGGCCACGTCGTCCAGGGCGAGGTCGTCCCTGGCGGGCACGGGCGGTTCGCCGTCGGCGAGTTCCTCGTACGCGTGGACGCCCGGCCCCTGGGGCAGGCCCCGCGGAGCCCCGCCGGTCACGACGAGCACGGTCTCGGGCAGCTCCCCCGGGGCGCCCCTGAAGTTCCGTGCCCGGGCGGTGTCGGTGATGACCAGGGCGGCGCCGCTGTCGGCGAGCAGGTACTCCAGCTCGGCCGGTGCGGAGGCGGGGTTGAGCGGCACCCCCACGCCTCCGGCGCGTACGATCGCCAGGTAGCTCTCCACGGTGGACACGGTGTTGCCGAGGCAGAGGGCCACGCGGTCGCCGCGCTCGACGCCGAGGTGCGCCAGGTGTCCGGCCAGTCTGCGTGTCCGTGCCTCCAGGTCCCCGTAGGTGACCGCGCGCCGGTCGTCCGCGAAGGCGACCTTGTCGGGGAAGCGGACCGCGTTCTCCAGAAGTGCGACGGGCAGGGGCTTGATCAGGTCGGTGCGCACTGGGCCGCGGGTCCTTTCGGGGAAAAGGGGGTTCACCAGGAGACGGGCAGGCTCTTCACCGCGAAGACGGATCCCTGGAGTCGCAGCGGCACCTCTTCGGGGGCGACGGCGAGGCCGAGGTCGGGGAACGCGCCCAGGAGGGCGGAGAAGCCGACGCGGAGTTCGACGCGCGCCAGGTTCTGGCCCAGGCACTGGTGGATGCCGAAGCCGAACGCCATGTGACCGGAGGTCTCACGGTCGATGTCCAGCTCGGCGGGGCACGCGAACTTCGCCGGGTCCCGGTTGGCGGCGGGCAGCGACACGGTGACGCTGTCGCCCTTCTTGACGGTCTCACCGCCCAGTTCGATGTCCTCCAGGGCGGTGCGGTACGTGTCGTACTGGTTGACGGTGAGGTAGCGCAGGAGTTCCTCGATCGCGGCGTCGAGCTTGCCGGGATCGGCGCGCAGTGCGGCCAGTTGGGCGGGGTGCTGGAGGAGGGCGAACACGCCGACGGCAAGGGCGCTCTCGGTGGTCTCGTAGCCGGCGAAGAGGAGCAGCGTGACGATGTTGCACAGTTCCTCGTCGGACAGTTGGCCGTCGGCGATCAGGCGGCTGATGAGGTCGTCCTGCGGTTCCTTGCGCCTGCGCTCGACGACCTCGGCGAAGAAGGCCGCCGCCTGTCCCATGGCCGTCATGGCCTCCTGGGGGTCGGCGTCGGGGTCGTGCAGGAGGGTCGGGGCGTGGCCGTAGCGGTCGGCTTCCTCGTAGGGCAGGCCGACGAGTTCCGACAGGATCCGCAGGGACAGCGGTTTCGCGTAGTGCTTGACGAGGTCCGCGGGGGAACCGTGTGCCCGCATGGCGTCGATCTGTTCGGCGGCCACGGTCTCGGCCCGCGCGGCGAGCCGGCCGGCCCGGCGGGCGGTGAACTCGCCGGTGAGCATGCGCCGGTAGTGCGTATGGTGCGGCGGGTCCATGTGGATGAACATGCCGGGGATCCGCGGGTGGTTGGGCATCACCTGTCCGCGGTGCGTCACCGGGAAGTGCCCGATTTCCGTGCTGTGGCTGAACCTCGGGTCGCTGAGGACCGAGCGCGCCAGTTCGTAGCTGGAGGTGATCCAGCCGACGTGTCCGTCCGGGTACACCATTCTCGCGAGCGGCCGTTCCGCGCGCAGCGATTCGAATATCGCGGGGGGATCGAACTGATGGGTGCGCGCCCACGGTTCCTCGAAGGATATTGCGTCGCTCATGGAATCCTTCCCCGGTTTTTCCTGCCTGCCATTCCGGCATCTCGGCAGCCAGATTAGGCGAGCGGCGACGGGGGGTCATCCCTCGGTCCGGTAGGGGGCCCGCATTTCAAGCGGTCCTGTTACGCACTTCGAGCGCGGGCGGTTTCCTTGAATTCCGGTCCAGGACCGCTCGACCTTCGCTCCAGGAATCCCGCTCATGTGTTCCGGTGACGCGGCGGCCGCGATCGGACTCAGCTCGCCCGCGAAGGGGCGAGCACGCCTGTCACCAGGGCGCCGGCGTTCTCGCGGCCGACCGGGACGGTGCGCGTGAACGCCAGGCCCCGACACCCCCCTACCAGGTCGGGGGGTGTCGGGCCGGCAAGGGCTCACTTAGTCTCGCCCATGAGATCAAGACCATGCTGTCGCGACGAATTGAAGAACGTCGCCGACCAAGTACAGGCGCGTTTCGCGACCATTAAGGGGATGTCCGCATGTCGCACCTTCTCCATGTCGATTCAAGTCTCGGTACTGAATCCGTGTCGAGGCGGCTGACGGCGTATTTCGCCGAGGAATGGCGTAACCAGCACCCGGGCGGCGGGTACGTCCACCGCGACGTCTCGGCTCAGCCGATCCCGCACATCACCGAGCCCGTGCACAAGGCGCTCACCTACCCGGGCACCGACAACGGCCAGAGTGCGCAGGAGCGCGACCTCACCGAGGCGATCACCCGGGAGGTGGTCGAGGCGTCCACGATCGTCCTGGGCGTCCCCATGCACAACTTCACGGTCCCGTCGACGCTCAAGGCGTGGCTGGACCGCCTCGTGCACCCGGCCCACATGGCGGTCCCCAGCCCGCTCGGCGGCAAGAAGGTCGTCGCCGTGCTGTCGCGGGGCGGCTCCTACGCCCCCGGCACACCGCGTGAGGCGTTCGACTACCAGCAGACCTATCTGAAGGCGATCCTGGAGGCGATCGGCCTCGGCGAGGACCTGACGTTCGTGACCGCCGAGCTGACGATGGCCACGGTGGCGCCGCAGATGGCGCAGTTCAAGCCGCTGGCCGAGGCCTCCATGGCGAACGCGTACGAGACCCTCGAGAAGCTGGCCCAGTAACCCAGTACCCCCGGGGGTCCTCAGGGCGAGACGCGTTCGCGGGCCCGCGCCTGTGGGCGCGCTTCGCCGACGCACAGCACCCGTTCCTGATCTGCTCGTTCGCGTTCGGTCCGCTCTTCCTTTGATGCAGAAGGGGAACACCCATGACCACGACCATCGGGAATCCGACCGATGTGGTCGAGCTTCTCTCGCCGGAGCTGACGGCCGACCCGTTCGGCGAGTACGACACGTTGCGCGAGCAGGCTCCGGTCCTGACCGGCACCTTGATGGGCGGGCCGCCGATGTGGCTGGTCAGCCGCTACGCCGACGTGCGCCGGCTCCTGACCGATCCCGTGTTCGTGAACAACCCGGCGTCCGTGCCGGGGGCCGCGCCGCGCGACCGCTTCACCATCATGAAGAAGCTCAACATCCCGACGGACCTGGTCGATTACCTCGCCGACAAAATCTTCGAGATCGACGGCCCCGACCACCGTCGCCTGCGCAAGCTGGCCTCCCGCGCGTTCACCGCGCGACGCGTGGCCCGGCTGCGGCCCCGCATCGAGGAAATCACCTCCACCCTGCTCGACCGGATGGCTCAGGCCGCACGCGACGGCTCCCCGGTCGACCTCATGGAGGCGTTCGCCTACCCGCTGCCGATCACCGTCATCTGCGAGCTGATAGGCATCGACGAGGCCGACCGGCCGCAGTGGCACGACTGGGGCAGCGTCCTGTCCACTCCCATGGCGCACGTCGAACGGCTCCCCACCGTCTTCCGCGACAGCATCGGCCAGTTGCTCGACATCATCGCGCGCCGCCGTGCCGCACCCCGTGACGACCTGATCAGCGCGTTCATCCAGGCCCAGGAGGACGACGGCGACCGCCTCTCCGACCGGGAGATGGTGTCCCTCGTCTTCACCATGGTGATCGCCGGCCACGAGACCACGACGTATCTGCTGGGCAACTCCGTACTCGCCCTGCTGGAGAACCAGGACCAGCTCGCGCTGCTGCGTGAGGATCCGTCCCGCTGGCCGCAGGCGGTCAACGAGCTGATGCGCCTGGGCCCCGCGCAGTTCGGGCAGCCCCGCTACCCGGTGGAGGACGTCGAACTGGGCGGCGTCAGCATCCCGAAGGGCGACCCGATCATTCCGCTGCTCCTGTCCGCGAACACCGACCCGCGCAAGTACGAGGACCCCCGGCGCCTGGACGTCGGCCGGGACACCGGGCACGCCCACGTCGGATTCGGGCAGGGGGCGCACTACTGCCTCGGCGCCCCGCTCGCCCTCCTGGAGGGGGAGGTGGCGTTGAACGCGCTGTTCACCCGGTTCCCGGACGTGTCCCTCGCGGTGGCCCGCGACGAGATCCCGTGGACGCTGCGCCCCGGCTTCACCCGGGCCGAGCGCATCCCGCTGCACCTCGGCTGAGCAGACCGCCGAGCCGCGCACCGGCGGGCCGGCACCGTCCGTCCTACGCCCACCACACCGTTCGCTGGAGACTCACGTGACCGAACAGAAGTACACGCTGCGCACCGTCACCCTGGACAACCTCAATCTGGAAGCCGTCTACGAGGGCTACCGCGAGGACACCCCGGACGCCCTGCCCACCCCCTGGGACATCGGCCGGGCCCAGTCGGCCCTGGTGGAACTGGAGGAGGCCGGCCAGATCAAGGGTGAGGTCATCGACGTCGGCTGCGGGCTCGGCGACAACGCCATCTTCCTCGCCTCGCGCGGCTACCGCACCACCGGCGTCGACGGTTCGGCCAACGCCATCGACGAGTGCCGCAAGCGCGCCGCCGCCCAGGGCCTCGACGTCGACTTCGCGGTCGCCGACGCGGCCAGCCTGGACGGCTTCGAGAACCGTTTCGACACCGTCGTCGACAGCGCCCTCTACCACTGCCTGAACGAGGAGAACCAGCGCAACTACGTCGCCGCGCTGCACCGTGCCACCAGGCCCGGCGCCAAGCTCCACCTCTTCTGCTTCTCCAAGGAACTCCCCCCGGCCTTCCCCGTCCTCCAGCGGATCAGCGAGCAGAACCTGCACGAGACCGTCGGCAAGCTGTGGAACATCACCTCGCTCAAGCCGGCCTCCTACGACACCTCCCTCACGCCCGAGATCCTCGGCCAGCTGACCGGCAAGCCGCCGCGCACCGGCCTGGACCTCGACAAGGAGGGCCGGATCCTGTCGCAGGTCTGGCAGCTCACCGCCGAACGCATCGACTAGCCGCCGCACCCACCCCGAGACCTGAGAAAGGACTTCCGCCGATGACCGAAACCCACGCCTGGAAGGCGGAGGATTTCGCGCAGGTGAACGCACCGCACGTCAAGACGGCACTGGCCGCGCTCCAGCTCACGGGCGACGCCCTGGAGCGGGGAGGCGCGTTCGCCGAGATCGGCTGCGGCACCGGGGAGGTCGCCCGGTTCGTCGCGGAACGGGGGTTCGAGGTCTGGGCCAGTGACGCGTCGCAGTCCATGGTGGAGGCCACCCGGAAGCTCTGCGACGGGCTCCCCGTGACGGCCGAGGTCCGCCCGGCCGAACAACTGGACTTCGGGGACAGCCTGTTCGACATCATCCACTCGTCCTGGGTGCTGCACTGGGTGACCGAGATCGACGAGCCGCTGCGCCGCGTGGCCCGCGGGCTCCGTCCGGGTGGGTACGTCGTCCTCCAGTGGACCGGCGCCCACCCGCGCCGCGAGGGCCCCGGCATGTTCGGCATCCTGCGGGAGATCGCCGGCAGCCCGAAGTGGAAGGACCTGCTCGCCGAGGCCCAGCCGGGGTCGTACGAGTACCCGGCCGACGAAGTGGCCAAGGTGCTGGAGGCGGCGGGCCTGGAACTCGTCCACTACGTGCCGGAACTCCCCCACCCGTTCAGCGCGAAGAAGACCCTGGCGGACCTCCCCGAGATGCGTGAGCGGTACAAGCTCGCCGGGTTCGCCACCCAGGCCGCCGCCCTGGGCGACCGTGGCGACGCGTTCGTGGACGAGGTGCTGACCGCCATGATCCTGGCGGGCAGGACCGACCCCCACCACGCCCGGATCATCGCCCGCCGCCCGGCGGCCTGACCCGGAAGCCCGCCCCGCACCGCCGAGCACGCGAACAGCGGGCCCGCCCCACCACGGCGACGGGCCCGCTCCCTTCATGCCTTGCCCGCGTGATCAGGAGCTGCACCGGTCGTGGGAACGGTCCCCGGACCGAGGGCACGGGTTCCAGCCAGGCGCGGAAGTGGCGCAGCAGCAGGGCGTTCTCGACGATGCGGTACCCCGGGACCCGGTCCTCGTCCTTCACCACCGCCGCCAGGGTCCGTCCGACGTGGTCCAGGTGGCTTCGGGTGTACGTCCGGCGGGGAAGCGCGAGGCGCAGCAGCTCGTACGGGGCGGTGGTGACCGGCCACCAGCCGGCACCGTCTGGGGGTACCCGGCGAGCACATCCTGACCGTGCCCTGCCTCACGCTCCCTGATCCGGACGCCGCGTGCGACGCCCAGCAGCCCCTGGAGTGCTCCGAATCCGTACGTCTCCTGGCGCAGCGCGCCGCCGCGCGCGTCCGCTCCGGCGTTCGCCGTCACGCCGCGCAACCGCGCCGCCGTCGCCCAACTGTGCCGGCGCCTCGACGGCATCCCCCTCGCCATCGAACTCGCGGCGGTACGTCTCGGCGCGATGGCGGCCGAGGAGATGCTGGAACGCCTCGACGACCGCTTCCGCGTGCTCTCCCTCCCCGACATGCCACGCACCGAGACGCGCTACCAGCACACCCTGCGCGGAGTCATCGACTGGAGCCACACCCTGTGCGCCCCACAGGAACGACTGCTGTGGGCACGCTTGTCCGTGTTCAGCGGCGGCTTCGACCTGTCCGCCGCCGAAGCCGCTTGCGGCCCTGAACGCCCAGGAGTACGCACAGGCGTGGGCGGACGGCGCCTCGGAGAACAGCGTGCTCCTCGCCCTGCGCACCAGCGCGAGGCCACCGTAGGGGAGCGCGGCTTCCCTCTGGAAGCCGCGCTACCGGGTCGCCACGACAGCGGTCTCCGTCCGACGGCGGGCGGGGCCCCGCTCGGCTAGGACGCCACGCCGTACGGCACGGCCAACTCGACGGGCCTGCCGGTACGCGCCGACTCACGGGCCGCCCGGATGACGCGCAGGGTGCGCAAGGCCGCCGCTCCGTCCGGGCCCGCCCCGCTCCCCCGGCTGACCCCGGCGACGAACTCGCCGAGCATGACCGCGTACGGGTCGGTCCCGCGCGTCTGCGGGCGCTCGCGGGACGTGACGGCGTCGAAGCCGCCGAGCAGCCGCGGGCAGGCGGTGAACTCCACGCTCGCCTTCTCGCCGATGAAGGTCATGACCGGCCCGGCCGCCGACGGCCCCGCGTCCGCCGCCCCCCAACTGCAGTCGAGCGAGACCACGGTTCCGTCCGCGTAGCGCACGGTCACCAGGGCGGCGCTCGCCACACCCGGCTCCGCACCCACCCCGTTCGTCTGCGCGTAGACCTGCTCCGCGTGGACACCGCCGAGCACCGCGTCCACCATGTCGAGGAGCTGGGGCGCGTTGGTCCCCAGCGCTCCGCTCCGGGCCGCCCGCTCGCCGGCCGGACGCGGCCCGTTGTACGCGCCGTGGATCGTCGTGAGGCGGCCGGTCACTCCACCCTTGGCGAGCTCCCCGCGCACGGCGGCGAACGCCGGGCCGAAACAGACCGGTGAGACGACGCTCAGCCGCACACCCGCCTCCTCGCAGACCCGCGCCAGCACGTCGGCGTCCCTCTCGGCGTCCGTCTCACCGTCGGTCGGCGGATACTCGCACAGCACCGGGACCCCGGCCCTGGCGGCCCGCTCCACCAGCGGGCGGCACGCGCCGGGCTCGCCGACGACGACCACCGCGTCGGGCCTCAGGCCGAACAGCTCGTCCCAGCCCTCCGCGAACGTCGCGCCGAGCCTGCGGGCAGTACTCCTCCCCCGCCCCGGGTCGTCGGGCGAACCGTCGGGGTCCGCGAGCAGCAGGTCCACGTCCGGCATCGCATGCAGCAGCCCGGCGTACGTCGCGGCACGCTCCTCGGCGAACGACAACACGGCGACCTTCATGCGGCAGCCCCCTTCACGGGCAGTTCGACGGCACGTCCCGTCCACGCGGACCGCGCCGCGGCCTGGGTGATGCGGACGGCGGCCAGCGCGTCGTGCGCCACGAGACGCGGCTGTGGCCCGCCCCGCAGCGCCTGGGCGAATTCTCGGATCTCGGAGGTGAACGGCGATTCCCCGTAGTAGCCGAACGTCCCGGCCGGACCTCCGGACACCTGGATCTCCTGGGGCCACTCGGAGTCGTGGACGATCGTGCCGCCCGTGCCCGAGACATGGAACGTGACCCGGATCGGCGGCTGCGGCGTAGGCGTCCATCGGCTCACCACCTGGCTCAGCGCGCCACCGGCGTGTGTGAGGACGACCGTGCCCACCGCGGCGGTCCCCTGCGGGGCCGGAGCGGTGATCTCGCCCTGGTAGTGGGCGTGCACCCGTACGACGTCCCCGAAGAGCCAGTAGGCGATGTCCACACCGTGCAGCATCTGATCGGTCAGGATGCCGCCCGACTCCGCGGTGGCATGGCCGGTCCAGGGACGCGGGTGGTACCCGGCCACGGTGAACCGGGCCACCGTGCCCGCGCCCAGACCCCCCTCGGTCACCAGCTCGTGCAGTCGGGCGAAGGCCGGGGCGAAACGGATGTCGTGCGCCGGGTAGACCGGCACACCGGCCTTCTCGGCCGCACCGACGATCTCCTCGGCCTCGGTCACGTCGGCCGCCAGCGGCTTCTCGCACACCACGGCCACCCCCCTGGCGATGGCGGTCAGGGCGATGTCCCGGTGCGTGTCCGTCGGCGAGCAGATGTCGACGGCGTCGACTCCGTCGAGGGCCTCGTCCAGGGAGTTCACGGCCTTCACCCCGAACCCGTCGAACTCCTGGACCAGTTCCTCGGCACGCCCGTCCAGCGAGTGGATCCGCACGCACGCCCCGGCGGCGAGCCACGCCTCCAGGTGCATCCGTGCTATCAGCCCCGCGCCGATCAGTGCCGTCTCGAGTTGTCGCACGGCGTCCCCCGCTTCTCTTCCCGGTAACTTCCGGTGTCTCCCCGGCACTTCTCCGGCACGTGTCGCCGCCGACACCCACAGGTCCGCAGCCTGGTCAGTGTCACCCGCCCCGCTGGAGGCGGCCATCACCAACGTGAGTAGTCCCCCACGTATCCCCCCTTGGACCCGACCGTCCTCACCGGCTCTCCCCGGGTGGCGGGTCAACGGTCCGCGGTCACGCACAGGTCCTCCCCGGCACGGTCACGGCACAAATGGCGTGGTCGGGGCCCGTGGTGGTTGCTGGAGGCACACGCGCGCCTGCCCGCCGAAGCGCGGGCATCGTCGTGGCTGACTTTCGGTGGTGCGGGTTCAGAACGGGCGGAGAGGAACTCGAGTGCGGGTCGAACAGGGCCGGTGCGGGCGCGGCGCGCCGTCGTCACCGGTCGCCGTACGCGAGGGCCGCTTCCCTCGCCTGTACGGCGGGACGTCACGGACCGTCGCCGAGGACCGCCCGAGGGCGGGGCGGCGCGGGGTGGAGCAGTTGGCGCTCACCTCAGCCAAGGGAAGAGAGTCCCCTGCCAGAACACCACCTGACCTGCATAAATACCCCTTCCGACCCAGATCGGCGGAACTGCCAGGCAGTTCCCTCAGCCGCACAGGACGATCAAGGGAACTGAGTGCCCGGTTCCAGGGATCGTGGCACCCGGTTCCGTCGGTCTGGCACCCGGTCCACAGGAACCGCCACACGGTCCTGAGGATCTGAGTACCACGATCCTGGGAACGCCTCAGATTGACGTCACGTACATGTCTGCGAGGTCGGAGGCACGCCGCCGGACCTGTTCGGCGCGTGGCAGGCGGTACTGTCGGCCGGCAAGGAGCACGGCCCACGAGCGCGGTTGATTGACTTCCTGATCATGTACGTTATGTTCATTTGGTCGGCCTCACGGCCGTCTGCCGCGAACACCGTCAAAGCCCACGCGTGGAGGGTCCTTTGGGAGCAGTACGCAGGCTGGTCGATGCCGACACCGGCGAGCCGGTCCCTTACGCGCCGTACGCCTTCTCCGGCAGGCACACCCAGGTGGACAAGGCACGCGTCGAGGCGATCACCGAGTCCAAGGCGTTCACGCCGAGCCAGAAGTTTCTCGTCCTTTGGTGGATCGGCGTCTCCCCCGAGGGGATGGAACCGCTGCGGGCCACGGGAGCGGACATCGCCAAGCGGGTAGGAATGTCCACGGACGCGGTGGGGAAGATCAACAGGAAGCTGGTCAAGCACCGCATCCTGGTCGTGCGGGGGCGCATCGGCAACTACAAGCTTTACCGCATCAGCCCTTACATTGCTTTCCACGGAACAGGGCTGGAGCAGCGTGAAGCGGTGAAGGCGTGCAACCCGCCGGACATCCCCGGTTTCGACAAGAAGACCCCCTCGCGGTGGGAGGCCCAGTGACCAGCGACGACAAGCAGAAGAACCTGGACCTGCTGAAGGCCACGGCCGGCATGACCGCGAACCAGCGTCTCGTCGTGATGCTGTACGCCCTGCATCCCACCGACCGGTCCGGGGCGATCCTGGAGACCGCCGCCAACCTCGCGAAACTGGTCGGCATGGCTCCCCCGGTGTTCTCCCGCACTCGCAAGCAGGTCATCGAGGCCGGCTGGCTCGAGGAGACGGAGAAGATCGGCCACATCAAGTACTACCGGCTCGCCCCCAAGCATCTCGGCGAGAACGTCGTCGTCCCGCTGCGTCGCGCGACCTGACAGCACCGCAATCCGACACGTCCTGAGCGCCGTCCCTCATTGACGTCACGTACATGAGGGACGGCGCTCAGGACGTCCTTGATGATTCCTGGGACAGCATCGAGAGGGGCCCCTGCCCGCCGGGGCGGGCGAGCGGCACGCCGCCGGTGATCATCGGCCGCAGGGACGGACACGCCTGTACGCGTTTTCGTACGCATCACGTACGCGAGATGTACGCCATGGGTGCCTTCGCGCGGTAGCGTGGCTCCGGTGCCGAGGCCGCCGCCGCGCCCTCCGGTGCCACCGTCGGCGTGCCCCCGCAGGAGCCGTTCTGCGGGCGGGGCGTCGGCCTCCGCGCCGTCCGCCCCGGCGCCGCAGGCTTCCTCCGGCCCGCAGCCCGACCGCGGGACCGGAGCGTCCGCCGCCCGGACCGCTCGCTCCCGGCCTTCGGCCCCGGCCTCGACGCCGACCGAGGTCAGGCCGGCACAGGTACTCTCCCCCACCGCCGAGTCGGTGCCGGGTCGGACCGTCAGGCAGTCGTCGGCCCCCGTCGTCCGGCAGCGGGCCGGACCGTCCCGGCGGGTGACGATCCGCGGTTCGAGAACGGTCCGCTCGCGGTCCTCGACGTCGAGGACGGCCAGGTGTGCAGGCGCTGGCAGCCCCAGGTCCGCGCCAGGGCGCGGCAGCGGGCGGCGACCATCGACGGCATCGTCCTCGACACCCGCGCCCGCATCGGCTACACCGCTCCCATCGGCACCACCGACGACGCACGTCTGCGCCAGTTGACCGTCGCCCTTCCCCCGCAGTACGCCGCCCGGCTCTTCGACGCGCAGCAGCAGGGCGCCGGCGAGCGGGGCCTCATGGAGATCACCGCCGAAGGGCTCAAGGAGGTGTACTTCCAGGACGTCGGCCGCCGCGCCGGCAGCCTTGTGGGGCACGTCGACTTCGAACTGTAGGCGGGCCGGCCGGGGAGGATACGCCCTGTCGGCACACCCCGCATCCGGTCGGCCCGCCTGCCACGACGGTGCGCTCTCGCGCTACTCCGCCCTGGCAGCCGACTGCTTCGACTGCTCCGACTGCTCCACGAAGCCACGCGCCAGTTCCTCCAGACGAGCCGGGTCCCGCTTCAGTGCCTTCATGCTGAGGAAGCGCAGGAGGGCGAAGAAGACGTCGTCCTTCTCGATCTTCGTGTCCAGGAGCATCGCGAGAGCACCCGGTTCGTCATACGGCACCTGGCGGACCTGCTGCGCGTCCCCGGACCCCTTCGATCCGGCACGGGACTCGGGCGTGTCCGTCCGCGGCTCCGGCACCGACTGAGGCTGCGCCGGAGCAGCCGGAGCCGGGGCCTGCACCGGGGGCTGAGCCTTCGTCCGACGCTGACCCTGCATCTGCGGACGCGCCTGCGCCGACGCCTGCGGGGAAGGGTGATCGTCAGTAGCCTGACCGGCTTCCGCCCGAGCCTTCGTCTCGGCGTCCCTTATTACGTCGTAATAGCTCTCGGCGGCCTTCTCCCCGTCCGTGCTCTCCGGCCGGGCCTCCTCCACCGGCTTCTTCCGGTTGCGTTCCTTCCGCTCGGCTTCCTTCCGGGCCCGCTCCTCCTTCAGCGCCTGGAGCGCCGCCTCCTGCTGCTCGGCCGGCTTGTTGCCCACGGCCCGCAGCAGGTCGATGGGCTCTTCGCTGATCCGAGCCTGGAGTTCCGGGGTGAGGTTGAGGAGAGCGAGCCGCTGGGAGACCCAGCCCTGGGAACGGTGGAGCCGCTTGGCCAGCGCGGTCTGGCTGCCATGGATGGCCAGGAGCCGTTGCAGGGCACGCGCTTCGTCCAGCTCTTCGAGGTCCTGCCGATGGATGTTGGCGACGAGAGCAGATTCGAGGAGTTCCTCGGAGGTGCTGCCCTGGTCGTCGCTGACCATCACCTTGAGCACGGCGAGGCCGGCTTCGCGGGCTGCCGCGAGACGGCTACTGCCGTCGATCACCACATGGGTGGTGTCGCGCTCGAGGTCCGCCGCGCGCTCCGGATTGGCCTTGATGTAGGCGTCGCGGTTCATGACCGTGATCGCCTGCTTCTGGCCGTGGGTCTTGAGACTGCCCGCCAGGTCGGTGAGGTCACCGAGGCTGGAGCGCGGGTTGTCGGGGTTGAGGCTGATGCGGTGCGGGGGAAGCACCGTCGGCGGGGCCACACCGTCGGTGGGGACCCCGGTGGCGGCGGCGACGGCCTGGCGGCGGGCGCTGACCGGGCGCGCTCCCCCACCGAATCGGCCGGCACCGAGCTGATCGGCCTTGCTCATGCGATCTCCCTGGCCAGCGCGCGCATGCCGATCGCCTGCTGGGACTTGGGCGCGTACGACAGCAGGGGCTGCTTCATACGCACGGCTTCCTTCTGTTCCTTGAGGTCTCCGATGAGCCCGACGACACGGGGATCCTTTATGTCCACCCACCCCTGGAGCGAGGAGGTGGCGATATAGCCGCGGCGGGAGTCGTAGAGGTTGACGACGATGCCGAGGTAGTCGATGTCGATCTGGAGGTCACTGCGCAGGTCTTCGATCTGCGTGGTGAGCAGTTCGTAGGCGTCGGCGGAGCTGTCTTCGGCCTGGACGACGATGAGGGCGCCGGACTGGCCGGGCTTCTCTCCGTCACGTCGGCGGCCGTAGTAGGAGGCCGCGTCCATGCTGAGGCCGAGGCTGGGCGGGCAGTCGACGACGATGAAGTCGTAATCGGATTCCAGCGGAGCCAGCGCCCGCTCAAGGGCTGCCTCCCTGGCGCGTACGGCGGACAGGCGGACGTCGAGGAGGAAGGCGTCGTTGCAGGCGGGCAGCAGGTGAAGCCGGCCGTTGAAGGTGTCGTCGTCGATGGAGACGATGAGGTCGCGGAGATCGCCCTTGGGGTCGCCTGCCATGTGGTTGGTGAGGCTGTCACCGTTCATGGGCAGAGGGCTGGCGCCGAGCTGGTTGGTGAGGTGGCACTGCGGGTCGAAGTCGACCAGGAGGACACGCAGTCCGAGACCGGGAAGGTTCTCGACGTCGAGGGGGTCGCTGCTCTGCGAGGGGTCGAACTCGGCGTCACTGGCACGGAGGGCCTTGGCGAGGGCCTTGGCGATCTGCACGGCGTGCAGGGTGTTGGGGTCCTCGGCGAGAGCCTCACCGAGTCCGGCGGTGATGGCGGTCTTCCCGACCCCGCCCTTCTGGTTGCAGACGATGACGCGGCGGGTGATCTCGGGACGGTCGACGTCGGGCGCGGGGTTGGAGTCGAGCCAGAGTTGCACGGACTGGGCCAGACCCTGGATCAGGGAGACACGGCGATCGGTGGCGATCTCACGGAACTCCTCCCACTGGCCCGGCGGCAGGAAGGTGGAGAAGGAGTCCGCGCCCGAGGTGTCGATGGTTGCCGGGGTGGACGCCAGGCTGCACCAGTCCCTGATGCCCTGTTCGACGGCGGCCTGGATCTCGATGCCGTGTTGAGCGGCTCTGATCTTGAGGTTCTGCCGGAGCCATCCCGGCAGCTTGGAGACGACCTTCTCGCGGTCGCTGGAGGTGGCTGGAGAACTCATGGAAGACACCTTACTAACGTCCATGATCCTTTGTGGCACCGACACGTTAGCAAGCAGGGCCCGTTGGGGGCGATGCCGCTATTACGCCGTAATAGCCAGCCCTGGCCGACCGGGGTCCGGTCAGACGCGGCACGGGTCTGACCGGACCGACCTACGAGCTATTACGCCGTAATAGCTCCTGTGCGGGAACGGACGGTTCACGTCACTCGGCCAAGGCCGAAACAACTGCCGCGCAGGCGGCGTGCGCCTCGTGGGTCCTCGCCGATGGCTGGCCCGTCCGGTGCTCAAGTCTGCGCAGGGCGCGCAGCGCCGCACTCAGGTAGCGGCTCAGACCGAGCATCTGCGTGGGCGTAGTGCAGTGGGGGAGAACTTCCGCGACTTCGCCGAGCCAGTACTCGACGTCCTCGTCCATGACGAGAGCGTCCTGTTGGTCCAGGAGGCTCTGCGCGGCACCGGCAAGCAGGTGGTGTCGTTGCCGGGCCGCCGCCTGCGCCCGTTCCTCGGCGGCCCGGTGTTCCGCGATACGTCGTTCAGCCTGCCTGACGGCTTCGGGCGTGCGCCGCACCCGTCCGGTGCCCGGGACCGCATCGGTCAGGGAACCGGCCTGAAGGCGCCTTGCTTTGTTGTAGGCGGCACTTGGTGTGCCGACCGCCAAAGCGGGAGCCAGTTCCCTCCATTCGGCGCCTGCGGAGCGGGCATCGTCGATGGCCGTGCTCTGGTGGACGCGCAGGCGTTCGCTCAGGAACTCCCAGAGCAGTACACGGATCAGAGCGGCCGCCTTCTGCTTCTCCACCGGCAGTGCCCGGAGAGAGCCGGCGCGCTTCTCGGCGTAGAGGAGCGCCCCGTAGAGCTCCTCGTCGGCAGGCATGCGCTCGATGCCGGGATCCTCCGCCTCCTCATGGAACTGACGCAGCTCGCCGACGAGCGCCCGGGCGTCCACCGGACCGACCCTTCTGACCTGCCTGACCAGCGGCTTCGTCGGGTCGGGGGACCCTTTCCTGCGAGATGCCATGAGGAACAGGATGCCCCTTCCCGGGTCGATTCACAGAATGTGAATCGCCGTGCAGGGCTGGCTCGTGGGGGAGTGAAGGCCCAACACACCCCCGCCTGACCTGCACTGACGCCTCCTCACCGCAGGGGCTGACCTACGCGGCGAGGTGTGGGACGACGGTGGTGGCCCCACTCGTGCTCTGGCTCGGCGTCACGGCGACACGGCAAAGGGGAAGGACCCCGGCCTGGCAGGCCGGCGTCCTTCCGCTGGGCGTGTGACGGGGGTCAGTGGCTGCCGACGAGTTCGCCGGTGAGCTTGCCGTGGAGGTCGGCACTGGGGTCGTTCAGGCCGATGATCTCGACGGTCTTGCCGCGCTGGGCGTACTTGGTCTCGATGGCGTCGAGGGCGGCGACCGAGGAGGCGTCCCAGATGTGGGCAGCGGACAGGTCGATGACGACCTTGTCGGGGTCGGTGGCATACGAGAACTGGCCGACCAGGTCGTTGGAGGAGGCGAAGAACAGCTCGCCGGTGACCCGGTAGACGACCGTGGCGCCCTCGGGGTCGACCACGGCGGTGACCTCGGCGAGGTGGGCGACGCGCTTGGCGAAGACGACCATGGCGGTGATGGAGCCGACGACGACGCCGATGGCGAGGTTGTGGGTGACGACGACCACGGCGACGGTGATGACCATGACGCCGATCTCGCCCGCGGGCATCCGCTTGAGGGTCTTGGGGGCGATGGAGTGCCAGTCGAAGGTCGCGCAGGACACCATGATCATGACGGCCACGAGGGCGGCCATGGGGATGTCGGAGACCACCGAGCCGAAGGCGATGCACAGCACCATCAGGAAGGAGCCGGCCAGGAAGGTGGACAGGCGGGTGCGGGCGCCGGAGACCTTCACATTGATCATCGTCTGGCCGATCATCGCGCAGCCGCCCATGCCACCGAAGAAGCCGGTGACGATGTTGGCGACGCCCTGGCCGATGGACTCGCGGGCCTTGTTGGAGTGGGTGTCGGTGATGTCGTCGACGAGCTTGGCAGTCATCAGCGACTCCATGAGGCCGACCAGCGCCATCGCGAACGCGTACGGGGCGATCGTCGTCAGGGTGTCGAGGGTGAACGGCACGTCGGGCAGGCCCGGCGCGGGCAGGGAGGACGGCAGCTCACCCTTGTCGCCGACGGTGGGCACGGCGATGCCGGCGGCGACGGTGATGACGGTCAGGATGACGATGGAGACCAGCGGGGCGGGGATCACAGTGGTGATCTTCGGGAAGAACACCATCAGGGCCAGGCCACCGATGATCAGCGGATAGACGGCCCAGGGCACGTCGTTCATCTCGGGGACCTGGGCCATGAAGATCAGGATGGCGAGCGCGTTGACGAAGCCGACCATCACCGAGCGGGGGATGAACCGCATCAGCTTCGCCACGCCGACCGCGCCCAGGATCACCTGGAAAACTCCGGCGAGGATGACGGCGGCGATCAGGTAGCCCAGGCCGTGCTCACGGTTGAGCGGGGCGATGACCAAGGCGACGGCGCCGGTCGCGGCGGAGATCATCGCGCGGCGTCCACCGACGATCGAGATGACGACGGCCATGGTGAAGGAGGCGAATAGGCCGACCGCCGGATCGACCCCGGCGATGATCGAGAACGAGATTGCCTCGGGGATCAGAGCGAGGGCGACGACCAGGCCCGCGAGGATTTCGGTGCGCCAGACCTTCGGGTTGTTCAGCCAGTCCGGCTTGAGGCCGCGCAGACGCGCGGCGGGAGTCACAGCAGCAGAAGACAAGGAGACGCGTACCTGTCGGGCTCGGGCACACCCCTACGGCAGGCCGGGGCGTACGGAAAGGACACGCGGGGGCCGGGCCGGCACCCTGCGGACGGCCCGCTGAACGGGACCGGAAGTCGTGGAAGACAGACGCGAGGCGGCGGCGCGCGCAGGCGGTCGGCGTCATGGGCTCGCGCACGCTCTCTCCTGCTAGAACTGGATCTTCGCCGGGGGCGCCATCGGCCCCGGAAACGACAGCAGCGGGGCAGCCGGGCCGCCCTCACCGTCAACAACTCTACCCTAACGTTAGAGTAGAGTTCGGAGGGTCGTACGGGACGCGGCTCGCCACGACCAGAAGGGCCAGGACCACGGGCATGGACTCCAAGCTCATGCAGATCGGCGAGGTCGCCGCGCGGACGGAGCTGTCCCTGCGCACCATCCGGCATTACGAGGAGACCGGCCTCGTCATCCCCTCCGCCCGCTCCCAGGGCGGCTTCCGCCTCTACACCGAGACCGACGTAGCACGGCTCATGGTCATCCGCCGGATGAAACCCCTCGGCTTCACACTGGAGCAGATGCGCGACCTGCTGGACGCCACCGACCGCCTGGACGCCGCGACCGGTCTGGACGCCGACGAGCGCGACGCTCTGCTGGAGCGCGTGCGGACCTACCGGCAGGCCGCCGACGAGCAGGTGGCCAAGCTGCGCATCCAGCTCGCCCGCGCCGAGGACTTCGCCGCCACCCTAAGTGCCCGCTTGGAGCAGAGCACCCCGGCCGCCCCGGCCCGGAGCTGAGACGAAGGGGTGCGCCTGATGCGGCACCCCGCGTCTGGGAGCAAGTGGTCCCGCAACCACGCCCAGCACTGCGGGTGCGACCGGGACTGGCTCGAAGCCCACGCGTTCCGGCCGGGTTCACGGTGATCCCCCGGGGGCAGGACCGGCCACTACGGGCACGGGGAGTCGGAGGCAGCGCAGACGAACCGGGGGAGTGGTGGGGAGCCTGAGTGACCGGGTCGCCGGTCCTTGAGTCGCTGTCCTGTGAGTCGCTGGCGGGCCTCAGTCGCTTCGGTAGCTTCAGTCGCTGGCCTCTTTGGGGCGCTGAGACTCTCTGAGACTGAAGACCAGCGACTCAGCGACTCTCGGTCGCTGCCTTCAGTCTCAGGCAAAAGACCAGGTCAGAGGCGTTTTCTAGACGCAATAGCGACTGAAGCGACTGAAGTTCCGGGTATATGAAGACATTCGCGTGCGCGTGTGCGCGTCATATATAGAAGCCTTCAGTCGCTTCAGTCGCTGTTTGGTTGGTCAGATACCATCTGACCTGCGGTTTCTTTAAGCGACTCAGACAGCGACCCAACGCCCTTGAGTCGCTGGGCTTGAGTCTCGGTAGCTGAAGAGCGTCATCCGGCCCCATCGACACGGCGTCGCAGGACTTTTCCCCAGGCTCCATGACCTCACCGGCCACGTTCGCTAGTCTGTGTCCATCGTTGAGTCGCTTCAGTCGCTGATGGGGGAGAGAGATGCCTGCTGAGCTGCGGCTTTCTCGCAGCGACTCACAGCGGCGCGCCCCGAAGACTTCAGTCGCTGAGCTCTCCCTGGCCACCGCACGTTGGTGTGCCCGCAGGGGCTGGCCGGTGCATCCCCTCGCCGCCGGTCGCAAGACCCCCGTGGCGAACTGCAGCGACTGTCGCGCACACCCGCACACCCCCGCCGACTGCCCCTGCATCCCCGCGGGCCGCTGGTGCCACGGGTTCCACTCCGCCACCCTGGATCAGGACCGCATCCAGCAGTGGTGGGGGAGCAACCCCAAGTTCGGTATCGGAGTCTCCTGCGGCGGGGCCGGACTCGTCGTCCTCGACATCGACGCCCACCCCGTCCAGCCGCCCACCCGGGACCGGATCCTGCCGGGCATCCCCATCGCCGACCACATCGACCTCACCGGTCTGGCCAACGGCTTTCACACCCTCGCCGTCCTGGCCGCACTGCGGGGACAGCCCAGCCCTGCCGACGACGCGTCCACGCTGCGCGTCCGTACCCCCTCCGGCGGGCTCCACGTCTGGTACCGGGTCGGCGACGGCCGCCGCTGGCAGTCCTCCGTCGGCTCCAGCCCCGGCCGGGCACTGGCCTGGCAGGTCGACGTCCGGGCCCACGGCAGCTACATCATCGCCCCCGGCACCGCTACCCGGCAGGGCGTCTACACCCCCCTCGGCACCGTCCGCGAACCGGCGGCGCTCCCGTTGTGGCTCGCCCAGGAACTCGAACGCACCGGGCACCTGCCCGCCCCCAACATCCCCGCCCCCAGGCCGGTCCCGCCCAGGGCCAGGCAGGCGGTGCTCGCCGCGGGCGGCGGCGGACGCGAGCAGCACGTCCTCGCCTCGGTCCTGGCCCCCGTCGAGGCTTGCGGGCAGGTGCCCGAAGGGGCAGGGTTCTCGGACACCCTCAACCGCGCCGCGTACACGCTCGGCGGGCTCGTCGCAGCCGGCCGCGTGGCCCGCGAGGAAGCTGAGCAAGCCCTCCTGCGGGCCGCGACCGAGGCCCGCCCCGGACAGGAGCGACGCATCAGGCAGATCATCCGCAGCGGCCTCACCGCAGGCTTGAACCGGCCGCTCCATGACAACGGGAGGCGCCAGTGACGTCCCCCAGGCCCGAAGCGCTCTTCCAGTTCGATCCCGAAGCCGTCGCCGCGCAGATCCGTGCGCAGGGCACCGCGGCCGTGCCCCGGCCCGCCCAGGCCGACGCCCCCCACAGTCCGGTGGGGGAGGCGACGGCCAACGGGCTGCTGCCCGACACCCTCTCCGACCGAGGCAACGCCAAGCTCTTCGTCAGGCTCTACGCCAACGACTACCGGCACGTTCCCGGCATCGGCTGGTACCGGTGGGACACCACCCGCTGGCAGATGGACGAGGACGACACTGTCCTGTGGGCCGCCGGCGACCTCGCCGAGAGCATCGCCACCCACGACCCTCGGGGCACCTTCACCACCACCGCCCTGCAGACCCACCGTCGCCGGAGCCTGTCCACCGCGGGTATCAACGCGATGCTGGCGCAGGCGAGGTCGGCGCCCGGCATGGTGCTCAACGCGGCTCGTCTGGACGCCGACCCGTACGCGCTGTGCACCCCGGACGGCATCGTCGACCTGCGCACGGGTCTTCTCAAGTCCCCCGACCCCAACAAGGACTTCCACTCCCGCTCCACGACCGTGGGCCCTCTGCACAACCCCACGCCCCGCTGGGAGAGGTTCCTGACCGACACCTTCGGCGACGACGCCGAAGGCCGGGAAATGATCGACTACCTGCAACTCCTGCTCGGGTACTCGGTCACCGGCGATGTGGGCGCCCAGGTGCTGCCGTTCCTGTTCGGTTCCGGCAAGAACGGCAAGTCCGTCCTCCTCGATGTGCTGATGAAGCTCCTCGGGGACTACGCCGACGCCGCGCCGCCGGGCTTCCTGATGGCGCGTCCCTACGAGGGCCACCCCACCGACCTGGCGGAACTGCACGGGCGCCGCGTCATCGTCTGCTCCGAGGTCAAGCCCGGTGACAAGTTCGACGAGGCCCGGGTCAAACTCCTCACCGGTGGTGACCGCATCAAGGCGCGTCGGATGCGGCAGGACTTCTTCAGCTTCCAGCCGACGCACAAGCTGTGGCTGCTGGGCAACCACCGTCCCGAGGTCGGCACCGGCGGCTTCGCCTTCTGGCGCCGGATGCGGCTGATCCCCTTCGAACGCGTCGTCCCCGACCACCGGAAGATCGACAACCTCGCCGACATCCTCGTCACCGAGGAGGGCCCCGGCATCCTGGGCTGGCTCATCGACGGCGCACGCCGCTACCTCGCAGGTGACCGTGACCTCACCGGCCCTGAACGCGTACGCATCGCCACCACCGCGTACGCGGAGACCGAGGACCACACCGGCCGCTTCTACGAAGAAAGCTGCGTGCTGGCACCTGATCTGCGCGCGGAACAGACGGCGCTCTACGCCGCCTACAAGACCTGGTGCCAGAATGAAGGGGCACCGGTCATGTCCTCAAGGGCGTTCGCGGCCCGTACCCGGGAACTCGTGGGACTGGCCTCGCCCAAGGAGATGATCCTTTCCAACCAGCGCAAGCACTATCCAGGCATCGGCCTGCTCACGGACCAGGAAAGGGCTTCAGGCGCATGAGCTCCCTGATCACCGAGGACGAGATCAGTCACGAGAGCCAGCTGGTCTGGCTGGAGGACATCGACGACCTCGACTACGTTCGCCAGAGCCTGGACCGACTCCCCACCCGGAAGGGCAAGCCCGCCTACCACCGTGACGGTCGTATGGTCGGCTACGCCATCCTCGGCCCCACGGCCAAGGCGTCCCGGGCCTCCGGCACCTTCCGCCGCCGTGTCTTCTGGCTCCTGCCCCACGACCGCGACAGCCAGCCCGACGGCCTCTACGCCAAGAGCGCCCCTGCCGAGGCCGTCGACCCGCGGACGCTGGAAGCCTGCGTCAAGGGCTACAAGACCGAGCGGTCCGAAGGCGGACCGCCGTCCAGCGCGATGCAGCAGTTGGGCATAACCCTGCCGCTGTGAAGCCGGCCGTCGCAGCCGACGCCGAAGGCCCGCCGCTGGTCACCCGGGAGGTGACTGCGACGGGCCTTCGGGGCGTGGTGCCGGGCCGGGGTGGGCGGTCGGGAGTGGTGCGCGTTGCCCACACCGCTTATTTGGGGTCGCGGTTGAACTGCGCCTGCGCCCAGCAGTAGCCGAGGACGGTCAGGGCCAGGCACCAGGCGACGGCGAGCCAGCCGTTGTGGCCGATCTCGGTGCCGAGGAGGAGGCCGCGCAGGGTCTCGATGGCGGGCGTGAACGGCTGGTACTCGGCGATCGGCTGGAACCAGCCCGGCATGGAGTCCACCGGGACGAAGGCGCTGGAGATGAGGGGCAGCAGGATCAGCGGCATGGCGCTGTTGCTGGCGGCCTCGGCGTTGGGGCTGCCCATGCCCATCCCGACCGCGATCCAGGTGAGGCCCAGGGTGAAGAACGCCACCAGACCGAGCGCCGCCAGCCATTCGAGAGCGGTGGCGTCGTTGGAGCGGAAGCCGATGGCGAGGGCGATCAGTCCGACCAGGACCAGGCTGACGAGGGCCTGGAGGACACTGCCGATGACGTGTCCGACGAGGACGGAGCCGCGGTGGATGGCCATCGTGCGGAAGCGGGCGATGATGCCCTCGGTCATGTCGTTGGAGACGGAGACGGCGGTGCCGATTGTGGTGCTGCCGATGGTCATCAGCAGCAGGCCCGGGACGATGTAGGCGATGTAGTCGGAGCGGTCGCCGCCGTCGATGCCCGCGCTCATGGCGTCGCCGAAGATGTAGACGAACAACAGGAGCAGCATGATCGGTGTGAGCAGCAGGTTCAGGGTCATGGACGGGTAGCGGCGGGCGTGGAGCAGGTTGCGGCGCAGCATGGTGGTCGAGTCGCGTACGGCGAGGGAGAGGGTGCTCATCGGACGGCCTCCTTGGGCTGGTCGGTGCGGGTGACGGTGGTGTCGCCGGTGAGGGCGAAGAAGACGTCGTCCAGGTCGGGGGTGTGGACGGTGAGTTTGTCGGCTTGGATGCCGGCGGTGTCGAGGTGGTCGAGGAGGCCGCGCAGGGCGCCTTGGCTGCCGTCGTTGGGGATGTGGAGGGTGAGGGCGTCGTCGTCGTGGGCGGCGTCGTCGAGGGTGCGGGTGGCTTCGCGGTAGGCGATGGGGTCGGTGAAGCGGAGGCGGACGTGTCCGCCGGGGATGAGGCGCTTGAGCTCGTCGGCGGTGCCTTCGGCGGCGAGCTTGCCGTTGTGGAGGACTGCGATGCGGTCGGCGAGTTGGTCGGCTTCCTCCAGGTACTGGGTGGTGAGGAAGACGGTGACGCCGCCGGTGACGAGTTCGCGGATGATCTGCCACATGTTGTGGCGGGCGCGGGGGTCGAGGCCGGTGGTGGGTTCGTCGAGGAAGATGATGCGCGGGCTGCCGACCAGGGTCATGGCGATGTCGAGTCGGCGTTTCATGCCGCCGGAGTAGGTGGAGGCGGGCTTCTTCGCGGCGTCGGCGAGGTCGAAGCGTTCCAGCAGTTCGGCGGTGACCCGTCGGCCCTCGGCCTTGGAGAGGTGGTGCAGGTCGGCCATGAGGAGCATGTTCTCCTCGCCGGTGATCAGGCCGTCCACGGCGGAGAACTGGCCGGTGACGCCGATCGCGGCGCGTACGGCCTGAGGGTCGGCGGTGAGGTCGTGTCCGGCGACCTGGGCCTGTCCGCCGTCGGCGGTGATGAGGGTGGACAGGATCTTGACGGCGGTGGTCTTGCCCGCCCCGTTCGGGCCGAGCAGCGCGAACACGCTTCCCTCGGTGACGGTCAGGTCGACGCCGTCGAGGACGGTCTTGTCGCCGTACGACTTGCGCAGTCCGTGGGCGGCGATGGCCGGGTTGGTCATGGCGGGGCTCCTTAGAGGCTGTGGGCGCTGATGTCGCCGTAGGCGGTGGTTGCGTGGATGTTCAGTTCGGCGGTGGCGCCGTCGGCGTTCTGGAGCGAGTTGCTGACGCGGCCGTAGGTGGTGCCGGCGTCGAGGGTCGCGGAGACCCCGCGGGCGGCGCCGACGGAGATCTCGCCCTGCTCGGTGCGCAGCGTGACCTTGCCGCGGGTGGCTTCGGCGATGCGGATGTCGCCCTTCTGGACGCTGATCTGTGCGGGACCGCCCAGGCGGCCGAGCGAGACGTCCCCGGCCATGAGCTCCAGGCGGACGCCCGCGGCCTCGTCGATCTTGACCGAGCTCTGGGCGCCCTGGAAGGCGACGTCCCCGAGCCGTCCCACGCCCCGCAGTTCGGCGGCGGCCGCCTTGCCCTCGACGCTGGACCCGGAGGGCAGCTGAACGGTCACCTCGACGGCGCCGGACGAGGTGCCGAGGACCCGGTTCTTCACCGGCGCGGCCTCGATGCGCAGGACGCCGTCGCCGTAGGAGACCGCGATCTGCTCCGCCGCCTTCACGTCGCGGCTCTTGGAGGCGTCGGCGGGCAGAACCTCGACGACGGTGTCGGTGCGGTCGGCGGCGATGAACCGGATGTGCCCGGCGGGGATGTCGATGACGGCCGAGACCTGGGTGGGAGTGTCGAACTGCGGCATGGTGCTCTCCTTCGCCGTTCCGTTTCCGATGACAGAAACGCTACGTTGCATTCACGACCTGGGCAACACATATGTTGCATGTATCAGAGAAATAGCCAGCTCAGAGCCGCTATTTCGTTGCAACGGTCTCTCGGATAACGCAACGCCCGTCCAGAGGTTCATTGCAATGATATGAAGGTGAACGCTATGCTCGGGGCGCCACAGCACACGGAAGGAGGCCGCGATTCCGGGAGGCAGGCTCACTCAGCAGGAACGCCGGCAGATCTCGCTGGGACTGGCCGACGGCCTCGCCTACGCCGAGATCGCCTGACGCCTGGACCGCCCCACCTCGACCATCACGACATCCCGGCGTCGCGGGGTCCGGCACGCACTCCCTCACTGCCCTGAACGGGCGTGGGGGCACCCCCAGCGGCGTTGTCGTCGGTTGCCAACGCCCCCACCCTGGACCTCGCGCGGGCGGGACGGTGACCGTCGATCTCGACGGGGTTCCGGTGGTCGCGCACCCGGACATCCCCGCGCCGGCCTCCGACCTCCCGCTGCCGCCCGCCAGACCCCGCTCCGGCAACCCGGTCTGCGTCCGGTGCTGCGTCTTCTTCCCTATGGAGCCCCGCCCCGCCGACGGCAGTCTGCTGGAAAACACGGCTTGGAGGCTCACAGTGACAGCAGGACCGGCCCCGGAGAGGGCTCTGGACGGCCTCGACATCCGCACCGCATCCTTCGCCCAGCGCCGACTGTGGTTCATGGACCAGCTCGCCGGTTCCTCCACCGGGTCGATGCTGCCGCTGGTGCTGAGGTTGAGCGGGGCCCTGGACGTGGAGCGGCTGCACGGCTCGCTGTCGGCGATCGTGGACCGGCACGAGGTGCTGCGCTCGCGGTTCACCGCCGTCGACGGCGAACCCGTGCAGGTGGTCGACGCCCCGGCCGGCGTCGCCCTGGAGCGCGTCGAGGTCAGCGGCCCGCAGGAGCTGTACGACCGGTTCCTCGGGCGCCCCGTCGACCTCGCCGCGCAGCACCCTGTCCGCGCCGTCCTCGCCCGCGTCGCCCCAGACGAGCACCTGCTGCTCGTCGAGGTGCACCACATCGCCGTGGACGGCTGGTCCTGGGGCGTGCTGCTGGAGGAGCTGGCCGCCGGGTACCGGGGGGACGCCGTCGCCGCACCCGCCGTCTCCTACAGCGACCTCGCCCGGGCCCAGACGGAGCGCCTGAGCGGGCCGCGTCTGAAGCGGATGCTCGCGCACTGGCGTGAGCGGCTGTCCGGGCTCACCCCGCTGGACCTGCCGACCGACCGCCCGCGACCGCGCACCTGGGACGGATCCGGCGACGTCGTCCGGTTCGACCTGCCCGCCGACGTGGTCGCCGCTGTCGACACCTACGCCCGCTCCCGCCGAGCCACCCGCTACATGTTCCTGCTCACCGCCTACCAGGTGCTGCTCGGACACTGGGCGGGCCGCGACGACGTCGCCGTGTGCAGCACCCTCGCCGAACGCTCCCGGCCCGACGCCGCCGGACTCATCGGCCCTCTGGTGAACACCGTCGTCCTGCGCACCCACCTCGCCGGCGCCCCGGACTTCGCCGGACTGCTCGACCGGGTGCGCCGCCGGGTCCCCGTCGACCTCGCACACGCCGAGGCGCCCTTCGACCTCGTCGTCGGTGCCGTCGGCGGATCCCGCGACCTGTCCCGACACCCCCTGGCGCAGGCCTCGTTCACCCTCCTCAACGCGCCGATCCAGCCGGTACGGATGCCCGGCCTGAACGTCGGTCTGGTCGAACCGCCGTTGTCCGAGACGCCGTTGGACGTCTTCCTCGACCTCACCCTGCGCGCCGACGGCAGCATCGCCGCCCTGCTCCAGTACGCCACCGCCCTGTTCGACGCCGCCACCATGCGCGCCTTCGCCCAGGCGTACGTCGCCCTGGTACGGGCGGTGTTGGCCGCCCCCGAAACCCCCTTGCGGGAGCTGCTCCGCGCGCTTCCCACGCGACCGGGCGCCCTCGCCCAGCCCCGCCCCGACTGGCACCGCGCCCCCGACCGCCCCGCCGGCCCGGCGCCCGATCTCGCCTTCTCCGGCGACCCCACGGCGATCGCGCTGAGCTGCGGCGACCAGAACGTCACCTACGCCGAACTCGACGCCATGACCGGAGGACTGGCCGCCGCCCTGCGGGAGGCGGGGGTCGAACCCGGCGGCGCCGTAGGCGTGCTGCTGCGCCGGGGGCCGTGGTCGGTCGCCGCCGTCGAGGGCATCTGGCGCGCCGGCTGCGCCTATGTGCCCCTCGACCCCGAACTCCCCGCCGAGCGACTGCGGTACATGGCGCGACAGGCCCGCCTCGCCTGCGTCCTCACCGACGCGGCGACCGCGGCCGACGCCGACGGTCTCGCCCCCGTCCTCCTCGACACCGGCGCCGTCGCCCCCGACGCCGACGGTCCCCGGCGCCGGCCCCATCCGAGGGAGCTGGCCCACATCATCTTCACCTCCGGATCCACCGGCCGCCCCAAGGCCGTCGGCGTCGAGCACGCCGCCCTCGCCTCGCACGTGGCCGCCGCCCGCGAACGCCTCGGCATCACCGCCGCCGACCGCGTCCTGGCCTTCGCCTCGTTCTCCTTCGACGCCTCCCTCGACCAGGTCCTGCCCGCCCTCACCACCGGTGCGCGCGTCGTCATGCGGCCCGACGAACCGTGGCTGCCCACCCAGGTCCCCGAGATCGTCGAGCGGCACGGCCTGACCGTCGTCAACGTGCCGCCCACCTACTGGGCGGAGCTGACCCTCTCCCTCGACCGCCGGCTCGCAGCCCGGCTGCGCGGCCTGCGGCTGCTGGTCCTCGGCGGCGAGAGCGTCCCGCCCGACACCCTCGCCGCGTGGCGCGCCGCCGTCCCCCACGTCCGCGTCTGCAACGCCTACGGCCCGACCGAGACCACCGTCACCGCCACGACCTACGACGCCGACGACCCGCCCGCCCACACCGTGCCCATCGGCCGGCCGCTGGGGGAGCGGCGCGTGTACGTCGTCGACGGCGACGGCGAACCCGTGCCCGTCGGCGTCGGAGGCGAACTCCTCATCGGCGGCACCGAGGTGGCACGCGGCTACCTCGGGATGCCCGCCCTGACCGCCGACCGCTTCGTGCCCGACCCGTTCGGCCCGCCCGGCGGACGCCTCTACCGCACCGGCGACATCGTGCGCTGGACCGCGAGTGGGGAACTGGAGTTCCTCGGGCGCCGCGACGACCAGGTCAAGATCCGCGGCTTCCGCATCGAACTCGGAGAGGTCGAGACGGTGCTGCGGGCCTGTCCCGAGGTCGCCCAGGCCGCCGCCCGCCCCGACCGCGCCACCGGCCGCAGCCTGATCGGCTACGTCGTGCCCGCCGAGGGCGCCGGCCCGGCCCCCGACCGCGCCGCCCTGCGCGCCTGGTGCGCCCGCCACCTCCCGCAGCACGCCGTGCCCTCGGACTTCGTCGTCCTGGACGCGCTGCCCGTCGGCGTCTCCGGCAAGCTCGACCGCTCCGCGCTGCCCGACCCCGCGCACACCCGCGGCGCCTCCGGGCCCGCCTACGCCGCGCCGCGCGACGAGACCGAACGGGTCGTCGCCGAGGTGTGGGCCGACGTCCTCGGCCTGGACCGGGTCGGACTCGACGACAGCTTCTTCGACCTCGGCGGACACTCCCTGCTCGCCACCATGGCCGTCTCCCGGATCGCCCAGCGCCTGGGCCGCGAGGTGGAGCTGCGCACCGTCTTCGAACACCCCACCGTCCGCGGCTTCGCGCCCGTCGTGGCCGGCGCCCGGGTCCCGGGGGCCGCCGACGTGGCGCCCGTCGACCGCGACCGGCCCCTGCCGCTGTCCTTCGCACAGGAGCGGCTGTGGTTCCTGGACCGCACCTCCGACACCGGCGAGTCCTACCTCCTCTGGTACTGCTGGCGGGTGCGCGGCGGACTGGACCGCACCGCCTGGCAGCAGGCCCTGGACGACCTGGTCGCCCGCCACGAGGTGCTGCGCACCGCCCTCATCGAGCGCGAGGGACGCCCCGTCCAGGAGGTCTGCCCGCCGGTCGGCGTGCCGCTGCACTGGGAGCGGGCGCCCGAGGCCGCCGAGGGACGCGACCGCGTGGCCGGACTGCGCCCGCGCGCCGCGGCCTTCGCCACCCGCCGGTTCGACCTCGCCCGGCCGCCCCTGCTGCGCTCAGGCGTGTGGGAACTCGCCGAGGACGACCACGTCGTCCTGATCAGCCTGCACCACGCGGTGACCGACGGCTGGTCCAAGAACGTCCTGCTCGACGAACTCGCCCGGCACTACCACGCCCGCCTGCGGGGCGAGAGCGCCGCGCTGCCGCCGCTGCCCGTGCAGTACGGCGACTTCGCCGTCTGGCAGCGCGACCGCGCCGACAGCGGCGCCATGGAGCCCCAACTCGCCTACTGGGAAGCCGCGCTCGACGGCGCTCCCGTGCTCGACCTGCCCACCGACCGGCCCCGCCCCGCCGCGTTCACCGGCCGGGGAGGAGCCGTCGAGATCGACCTGCCCCACGACCTCGTCGGCCGGGTCGACGACCTGGCGCGGGAGCACGGGGCCAGCCGCTTCATGGTGCTGCTCGCCGCCGCGCAGGCCGTGCTCGCCCGCTGGACCGGACAGGACGACATCTGCGTCGGCACCCCCGTCGCGGGCCGCGACCGGCTCGAACTGGAGCCGCTGGTCGGCTTCTTCGTCAACACGGTCGTCCTGCGTACCGACCTGTCCGGACGGCCGACCCTCGCCGGTCTCGTCGACCGCGTGCGGGACGTCGTCCTCGGCGCTTTCGGTCACCAGGAGGTGCCGTTCGAGAAGGTCGTGGAACGGCTGCGGCCCGAACGCGACCTCTCCCGCAACCCGCTCTTCCAGGTCATGGTCGACGTCCAGGACTCCGCAGGCGGCGGCCCGGCGCTGCCGGGCCTGGACGCCACCGACCTCGCCCTGCCGTGGAGTTCGGCCAAGTTCGACCTCACCGCGACCTTCGTGGTCCGGGACGCCGGGTTCGCCCTCAACGTGGAGTACGCGGCCGACCTGTTCGAGGAGGCCACCGCGGTCCGCTTCGCCGAACACGTCGGACGCCTCCTGCGAACCCTCGTCGACGCCCCGCACACCCGCGTCGACGAAGCGCCCCTGCTCTCGCCGCAGGAGCACCGCGACCTGCTCGCCGCCGCGGGCCAGGACGCCCCGCAGGCGCCGGCCTTCGCGGTGGAGGGCCGACCGGAGGCCACGGCCCTCGCCTGCGAGGGGACCACCCTCACCTACCGCGCGCTCGACGCCCGCAGCGGGGGGATCGCGGCCGCACTCGTGGCCGCGGGCGTCTCCCCGGCCGATCCGGTCGGGGTGTGCGTGAGCCGGGGTGTCGGAGCGGTCACGGCCATGCTCGCCGTCTGGCGGGCGGGCGGCGTCTACGTCCCGCTCGACCCCCGGTTGCCGGCCCGGCGGCTGGAGCACATGCTCCGGGAGGCAGGGGTGCGGCACGTCCTGTGCGACGCGGCCACCCGCTCCACCGTGGACGCCCTGGACGCGCGCCGCGTCGACCTCGACGACGCGCCGCCCCGCACCGACGGTCCGCGCCACACCCCCGGGCCCGACGACCTCGCCTACGTCATCTTCACCTCGGGCTCCACCGGCAGGCCCAAGGCCGTCGGCGTCCCACACCACGCCCTGGACGCCCATGTCGCCGCCGCTCGCGAGCTGTTCGCGCTGACCGACCGGGACCGGGTGCTCACCTTCGCCTCGACCTCCTTCGACGCCTCGCTCGAACAGATCCTGCCCGCGCTGAGCGTCGGAGCGAGCGTGCAGGTGCGGCCCGACGAGATCTGGGCCCCCGAGGAGCTGGCCGAACGCGTCGCCGAGGCCGGGATCACCGTCATGGAGCTCACCCCGTCGTACTGGGCCGAGGTCGTCGCCCGCCTGGACACCATGGCGCCCCGGCTACGCACCCTGCGGCTGCTGGTGACCGGCGGAGAGGCGCTGCCCGCCGACCCGCTCGAGCGCTGGTTCGCCCACCTGCCCGGCGTCGCGGTCGTCAACACCTACGGGCCCACCGAGGCCGTCATCTCCGCCACCGCGCACACCCTGCGGGCCCGGCCGGACGGCCGGGTGCCCATCGGACGGGCGCTGGGCAGCCGGCGCACCTACGTCGTCGACGCGCGCGGCGACCTGGCCCCGCACGGCGTGCCCGGCGAGCTCCTCATCGGTGGCCCGGAGTTGGCGCGCGGCTATCTCGGCAGGCCCGCCCTGACGGCCGAGCGGTTCGTGCCGGACCCGCACGGCGGACCCGGCGCCCGGGCCTACCGCACCGGTGACGTGGGGCGCCGACTGCCCAACGGGGAGCTGGAGTTCCTCGGCCGTAACGACGACCAGGTCAAGATCCGGGGCTTCCGCGTCGAACCCGGCGAGGCCGAGGCCGTCCTGCGCGCCCACCCCGGCGTGCGCGGCGCGGCCGTCGTCGTGCGCACCCTGCACGGCGAACCCGCGCTGGTCGGCTACGTCGCCGGGGACGGCCTGCTGGAGGAGTCCCTGGCCGCCCACTGCCGGGCCCAGCTGCCCCACTACCTCGTCCCCTCGGCGTTCGTCCTGCTCGACGCCCTGCCGCTGACCGTCCAGGGCAAGCTGAACGCCAAGGCGCTGCCCGAGCCGGAGCCCCGCGAGGCGCCCACCCTGGTGCCGCCGCGGACGCCGGCCGAGACCGTGGTCGCCCAGATCTGGTGCGAGGTCCTCGACCTGCCCCGGGTCGGCGTCCACGACGACTTCTTCGCGCTGGGCGGCCACTCCCTGCGCGCGGTGTCGGTCGCCTCCCGGCTGCGGACCGCCTTCGACTGTCCCTTCCAGGTCCGCGACCTGTTCGAACACCCCACGGTGGAGCGGCTCGCCGCCGAGGTGGAACGCCGTCTGCTGGAGCTGATCTCGCAGATGAGCGACGACGAGATCGACCTGTCCCTGACCGCCGAACTCTGACCGCCGAACTCTGACCACCGGACTCCCCCCCCGAACCCGGACGGCCGCCTGCCGAGGTCCATCCGGTTCGCCACCCGGCCCACAGCTCTGCCCCAGACCCTGAGATTCGGAGTGCCCTCATGACCACGTCCGACGTGCGCCCCGGCCCCCAGCCCGCAGGCGGTGGCCTCTCCCCGGCCGCCCGGCGACTGCTGGAGCAGCGGCTGCGCGGCCGGAAGGCCGTCCACGACGACGGCCCCGTCCGCGTCCGGCCCCGCCCGGAGCGAACCCCGCTGTCCCCGGCCCAGCAGCGCCTGTACTTCCTGGACCGCCTCGACCCCGGCGCCGCGACCTACCTGCTGCCCGCCGCGTGGCGGCTGCGCGGCCCCCTGGACGTGCCGGCCCTGCGCGCCGCCCTCGCCGACCTCGTCGTACGGCACGAACAGCTGCGCGTCGTCTTCCCCGAGCACGAGGGCGTCCCGTACCAGCGCGTCCTGCCGGCCGGCGACGCCGTGCTCGACGTCGTCGACGCGGCCGCGGGCGGAGAGGCGGACGCCGGCGCGGTCCGCGAGGCGGATGCCGTATCCGTCGGCGGGACGGATGCCGTCCCCGAAGACGAGGCCACCGCCCGGCAGGTGAACGCCGCCGTACACGCCGCCGCCCTGCGCCCCTTCGACCTCGCCCGCGAACCCGCCTTCCGGGCCACCCTGGTGCGCGCGGCCGACGACGACCACGTCCTCGTCCTCGCCATGCACCACATCGTCTCCGACGGCTGGTCCCTCGACGTCCTCGTACGGGACCTCGCCGAGCTGTACCGGGCCAGGCGCGAGGGCCGCGACGCCGATCTGCCCGAACTGCCCCTGGAATACGCCGACTACGCCCTCTGGCAGCGCGCCGCCGACCAGGGCCCGGCACTGGACCACTGGACCTCCCGGCTCGCCGGACTGACCCCGCTCGACCTGCCCACCGACCACCCGCGCCCCGACACGCCCTCCAGCCACGGCGCCGTGCACACCGTCACCCTGCCGGCCGCCCTGACCGACGGCCTCACCGCCCTCGGCCGCACCGCCGGGACCACGCCCTACATGACCGTGCTCGCCGCCTTCCAGGCAGCGCTCGCCTTCCACAGCGGACAGCACGACATCGCCGTGGGCACCGTCGTCGCCAACCGCGAGCGGGCCGAGACCGAACAACTCGTCGGGTTCTTCGTCAACACCCTCGTGATGCGCGGCGACTTCTCCGACGACCCGACCCCGGTCACGCTCCTCGCCCGCACCCGCGACGGGGTCCTGGAGGCGTTCACCCACCAGTCGCTGCCCTTCGAGAAGGTCGTCGAGGCCCTCAGCCCCGAACGCGACCTCGCCCGCAACCCGCTGGTGCAGGTGCTCTACACGCACACCGAGACCGGCGCGGGCGCCCTCGCCCTCGGGCAGGCCGAGGGCACGCCGTACCGCATCGGGCTCACCACCGCGAAGTTCGACCTCACCCTCGACCTGCGCGAGGGCGCCGGGCGCACCGAACTCGCCTTCGTCTACCGCCCCGACCTGTTCGAGGAAGAGACCGTCGCCGCGCTGGCCCGGCACACCGTGGCCTTCCTGGAAGCGTTCCGCACCCGCCCCGACGCGCCCCTGAGCACCGTCGACCCCCTCACGGCCGCCGAACGCGCCCGCCTGCTCGGCCCCGACGGCCCCGCCCGCAGGACCGACACGCCCGCCGCCCCGCCGCGCACCGCCGTCGACCGGCTCGCCGGACACATCGCCCGCACCCCCGACGCGCGAGCCGTCACCGGCTCGGGCCGGGACCTGACCTACGCCGAACTCAACGCCCAGGCATCCGCGTTGGCACGGCGACTGCGCGCGGCCGGCGTCACCCCGGGCGCCCTCGTCGGCGTCTGCCTCGACCGCACCCCCGACCTCGCCGTCGCCCTCCTCGCCGTCTGGCGGACCGGAGCCGCCTACCTGCCGCTGGACCCGACGCACCCCAAGGCGCGCCGTGAGTACACCGTCACCGACTCCGGCATCGAACTCATCGTCACCGACGCGGCCACCCGCGACGCGGTGGAGGGCCTGCCGGCCCGGCTGCTCGAACTGAACGCCACCGAGCGGGACACCGACGACCCGCGCCCCGCGGCGCGGGACACCGCCGGAGCGGGCGCCGCGCCGTCGCCGGAGGATGTCGTCCCCGCCCACGACGACCTCGCCTACGTCATCTACACCTCCGGCTCCACCGGCCGCCCCAAGGGCGTCGAGATCACCCACGGCAACCTGGCCTGGCTGCTGGGCGCCGCCGACCGGCACTTCGACTTCGGTTCCGACGACGTGTGGACCCTGATGCACTCGCCCGCCTTCGACTTCTCCGTGTGGGAGCTGTGGGCGCCCCTCGCCACCGGCGGACGCGTCGTCGTCCTCACCGGGGACGAGGTGCGCGACCCGGCCGCCGTGCACCGGGTGCTGCGCGAGGAGGGCGTCACCGTCCTCAACCAGACCCCGGCCGCCTTCAAGGGGCTGCGCGCCCATCTCGCCCAGAACGGGGCCGACTTCACCGACCTCGCCCTGCGGACGGTGGTCTTCGGCGGCGACGCCTTCGACGTGCGCGACTACCGCGACTGGTTCACCGGACCCGGGCCCCGCCCGGAGCTGGTCAACATGTATGGCATCACCGAGACCACCGTCCACGTCACGATCCGCACCATCACCGAGGACGACGTCCACGGCGACGTCCGCTCACCCGTCGGCCGCCCGCTCACCGCCGCCCACGGCTACGTGCTGGACACCTGGGGCCGCCTCGTCCCGCACGGCACCGTCGGCGAACTCCACGTGGCCGGCGGGGGAGTGGCCCGCGGCTACCGCAACCGGCCCGAGCTGACCGCGGAGCGCTTCCTCGACGACCCCTTCGGCGCCCCCGGCTCCCGCATGTACCGCACCGGCGACCTCGTGCGTGTCCTGCCCGACGGACAGCTCGCCTACGTCGGCCGCGCCGACCACCAGGTCAAGATCCGCGGCTACCGGATCGAGCCCGGCGAGATCGAGACCGCCCTGCGCGCGCTGCCCGGCGTCGCGGACACCGCCGTGGTGGCCCGGCGCGACGGCGGCGCCGCCCGCCTCGTCGCCCACGTCGTCACCCCCGAGGGCCGCCCCCTGGACGCGCCCGCCCTGCGCGAGGGACTGCGGCTGACGCTGCCCGAGTACATGGTCCCCGCCCTGTTCGTCCGCCACGACCGCCTGCCGCTGACCGCCAACGGCAAGGTCGACCGCGCCGCCCTGACCGCCGTGCGCCCCACCACCGCCCAGGATGCGGCGCACGTCCCCCCGCAGGGACCGACCGAGCAGGCCCTGGCGGAGGTGTTCGGACAGGTCCTGAGCGTGGAGCGGGTCGGACGCACCGACAACTTCTTCGACCTCGGCGGCGACTCCATCCTCGCCCTGCGCCTGGTCGGCGTCGGCCGGCTCGCCGGGCTCGGCTTCTCCGTCGCCGACGTCTTCCGCGCCCGCACCCTCGCCGACCTCGCCGAACTGGTCACCGACGCCGCCGACACCCCCGAACCGGTCGCCCCCTTCTCCCTCGTCGACCCCGCCGACCGGGACCGGCTGCCCGACGGCCTCGCCGACGCCTACCCGCTCACCATGCTCCAGGCCGGCATGCTCCACGAGATGCTCGCCGACCACCGGCGCGGCGCCTACCACAACGTCACCGACCTGAAGATCACCGTCCCCGAGGGCTTCGACGCCGCCGCCTTCCAGTCCGCCGTCGACGCCGTCGTCGCCGCCCACCCGATCCTGCGGACCTCCGTCGACCTCGTCGGCTACCGCGAACCCCTCCAGCTCGTCCACCGCACCGCCCACCTGCCCGTCGGCTACACCGACCTGCGCGGACTGCCCCGCGAGGAGCAGCGCGAGCGGCTGCGCCGGTTCGTCGACGCCGAGTTCGACCGCCGCTTCGACCTCGCCGCCGCCCCCCTCGTCCGCATCCACCTGCACCACGTCACCGACCACGACCTGCGCCTGGTCCTCACCGACTGCCATGTCGTCCTCGACGGCTGGAGCCTGACCTCCCTCGTCGCCGACCTGCTGGCCCTGCACCGCGAGGCGGTCACCCGGCGCACCGCTCCGCGCCCCCCGAGCGTCCCGGCCTTCGCCGAGTACGTCGCCCTGGAGCGGGCCGCGCTCGCCGACGAGGACTCCCTGGCCTACTGGCGCGACCGGCTCGCCGCGCTGCGCCCGGTCACCCTGCGCCGGCGCACCGACACGGCCGCCGTGGACGGTCCGCCGGTGCACGAGGTGCGCCGCTCCTACGCCCACCTCGCGACACGGATCGGACGCCTCGCCAAGGATGCGGGCGTGCCCCGCCGCACCGTGCTGCTGGCCGCCTTCCACCACACCATGAGCCTGTTCGCCGACCGCGACGACAGCGTGCGCGGCCACAGCATCGGCCTGGTCACCAACGGCCGCCCCGAGGTGCCCGGCGCCGACCGGATGCGCGGACTGTTCCTCAACACCGTGCCGTTCGGCGTGGACCGCCCGCGCGGCGACTGGCTGACCTACCTGAGGGACGTGTTCGGCGCCGAGCAGGAGATGCTGCCGCACCGCCGGGTCCCGCTGGTCCGCATCGCCCAACTGCGGCCCACCGAACCGAACCTGACCGACACCGTCTTCAACTACGTCAACTTCCACCGCCTGGCGCACGACTCCTGGGACGACTCCCTGGAGATCGCCCGCACGATGTTCCCGCTGCTGGTCAACGCCAGTGTCAACGCCTTCACCCTCGACGCCGACCCCGAGTACGTGGCGCCGGCCACCGCCGAACAGGTCGCCGACGTCTTCGTGGCCCAGCTCGAGGCCATGACCGCCGACCCGCACGCCCGGATCCGCCCGCCCGCCGCCACCGGCGCCGCCCGTGAGACGGTCCTCGGCTGGGCCGCGGGCCCGGACCTGCCCTCCTCGCCGCTGCTGTTCCACGAGCACGTCGCCGCATGGGCCGCCCGCACCCCGCACGCCGTCGCCGTCGAGCACCGCGGCCAGACCCTGACCTACGCCGAACTCCACGAGCAGGCCGAACAGATCGCCCGCCGCCTGCGGCTGCTCGGCGTCGGACCCGAGAGCGTCGTCGGCATCTGCGTCGACCGGGGGCCGGACTGGGTCCGCGCCGCGCTCGGCGTGCTGCGCTCCGGCGGCGCGTTCGTCCCGCTCGACCCCCAACACCCCACCGAACGACTCGCGTTCATGGCCGAGGACAGCGGCATGCGGGTGCTGCTGACCCAGCGGGCGCTGGACGGCGCCGTCCCCTTCGACGGCCCCACCCTCCACCTGGACGTGCCCGCCGAGCCGGTCGGACCGGTGCCGGGCCGCGAGCCCGACGCCGACACCTTCGCCTACCTGATCTACACGTCCGGCTCCACCGGCGTGCCCAAGGGCGTCGCCATCGCGCACGGCGGCCTGTCCAACATGCTCGAAGGCCAGCGCGACCTGGTCGGCCCCACCCCCGAGGACCGCGTCCTGCAGTTCGCGTCCTTCGGCTTCGACGCCTCCATCCTGGAACTGACCTGGGCCCTCGCCAACGGCGGCCGCCTGGTCACCGCACCCAAGGAGGACCTGCGCCCCGGCCCCGACCTGGCCCGCACCTTGCGCGAGGCCCGCGTCACCGGCGGCATGCTCCCGCCCAGCGCCCTGGCCGTCCTCGGCGAGGACACCTTCCCCGACCTGCGCGTCCTCCAGGTCGCGGGCGAGGCCTGCCCCGCCGAACTCGCCGACCGCTGGTCACGGGGCCGCCGCTTCCAGAACGTGTACGGGCTCACCGAGACCACCGTGTGGTCCGTCGCCGCCGATCTCACCCCCGGCCAGGGCCGGCCGCCCGTCGGCACCCCGATCCGCAACACCCGCGTCCACGTCCTCGACGACGACCTCCAGCCCGTCCCGGTCGGCGTCCCCGGCGAGATCCACCTCGGCGGACGGGCCGTCGGCCGCGGCTACCTCGGCCGCCCCGGCCTCACCGCCGCCACCTACGTCCCCGACCCCTACGGCGGCCCCGGCGAGCGGCTGTGCCGCACCGGCGACCTCGGCGCCTACCGGCCCGACGGCACCGTCGAATGGCTCGGCCGCCGCGACGCGCAGGTGAAACTGCGCGGCTTCCGCATCGAACTCGGTGAGATCGAGCACGCCCTGCGGCGACTGCCCGGCGTCCGCCAGGCCGTCGTCCTGCACCGCACCGACCTGCCCGGCGGCGAACCCGCCCTCGTCGCCTACCTGGTCACCGACGACACCGGCCGGCACACCCCCGAGGAGCTGCGCGGCGCCCTGCGCACCGCACTGCCCGCCTACATGGTGCCCTCGCGTTTCGTCCTCCTAGACGAGATGCCCGTCAACCGCAGCGGAAAGATCGACCGGCGGGCGCTGCCCCTGCCGCCCGCCGAACGCGACCAGGACGAGACCGCGTACGTCGCCCCCTCCACCCCCGCCGAGCGGATCCTCGCCGAGATCTGGCGCGAGGTGCTGGGCCTGTCCCGGATCGGCGTCCACGACGACTTCTTCCGGATCGGCGGCAGCTCCCTGTCCACCGTCCGCGTGTCCCTGATGGCCGCGGGACGCGGACTGCCCGTCACCGTCGGCGACCTGATCGAACACCCCACCCTCGCCCGCCTCGCCGCCCACGCCACCCGCGCGGTCGGCGCGGGACTGCCCCGGACCGTCACCTCCGAGGTGCGGCTGCGTGAGGGCGACGGCGAACCCCTGTGGTGCGTGCACCCCACCGGCGGCAGCGCCGCCTGGTTCGTGCCGCTCGCCCGCGCCTTGCCGCCCGGCCGCCCCGTCCACGCCTTCCAGGCCCGCGGACTGCTCGGCGGCGTCGACCCCAGCACCGTGACCGGCATCGCCGCCAACTACGCCGCCGAGATCACCGACCGCGCGGCGCCCGGCCCGCACGCCCTGCTCGGCTGGTCCATGGGCGCCAACATCGCCCTGGAGATGGCCACCCAGCTGCACCAGTCCGGCCACCGAGTCGCCCCGCTCGTCCTCATCGAGCCCTACCTGCCCAACCCCGCCGCCCGCGCCCGCCTCGAAGGCGTCACCCGCGACCTGCGGGAGGCCCAGCGCCAGCGCGACCGGCTGCGCGAGATGCCCGACTCCCCGCAGCGCGACCGCGCCACCGCCGAACTCACCGCCACCCTCCTCGGCGCCGGCATGAGCCCGGCCGAGGCCGCCCTCGTCGAAGGCGCCCCCATCGAGGTCTGGCACTCCCTGCTCGCCGCACTCGCCGCCTACGAGGTCCGCCCCTACCCCGGCCACCTCCACCTCGTGGTCGGCAGCGAGGCCGCGAACCTGCCCCGCGGCGTCCCGATGCCCGGCCTCGACGTCGACTTCGACACCTACGTCGAACGCTGGCGGGCCACCGCACGCGGCGGGCTCACCCTGCACATCAGCGAGGGCGACCACATGTCGATGATGGCCGAGCCCCAGGTCACCGGCATCGCCGACCTGCTCGCCGCCCTGGAGACCGGAGAAGCCCGATGACCACGTTCGCCCCCGCCCCCACCGAGCGCTATCTCCTCGCCCCCGACCTGGTCGCCGACCCCTACGGCCACCTCGACGCCCTGCGCGAGAGCGACCCCGTGCAGTGGAGCCCGCTCCACCACGCCTGGCTCGTCACCGGCTACGACGAGGTCATGCGCTGCCTGCGCGACCGCGCCGTCTCCGCCGACCGGGTCCGCCCCCTGATGGACGCCGTGCCGCAAGGAGCCCGCGAGGACGCCGAGCGCGCCTTCTCCATCCTGTCCCGCTGGATGGTCTTCAACGACCCGCCCCAGCACCGCCGGCTGCGCCAGGTCTTCCAGGAGGCCTTCGCCGCCCGCGCCGTCGCCCGCTACAGCGCCTTCACCGAGAAGGTCACCCGGGCCGTCCTCACCCGCAAAGCAGCTCCCGGCCACAGCGGCGACCTCATGGCCGACGTCGCCAAACCGCTGCCCGCCCTCGTCTTCGCCCGCTGGCTCGGCATCCCGCCCACCGACGGCCCCTCCTTCTGGTACTGGAACGCCCGCGTCGCCGACCTCGTGCTCGGCACCGCCCAGGAGGAGAGCGAGTACCGCGCCTCCCTCCAGGCCCTGGTGAGCCTGGAGGACTACCTCGGCGCGCTCGTCGAACGGCGGCGCGCCGAGCCCGGCGACGACCTCATCAGCCAGGTCCTCGCCGAGGGCCGGGTCGGCGACACCGTCAGCGAGCAGGAGTTCGTCGGCATGCTCACCCAGATGGCGTTCGCCGGCGGGGAGACCACCAGCAACCTCATCGCCAACACCGTCCTGGCCCTGCACACCCGCCCCGACCAGCTCGCCGCCGTCCGCGCCGAACCGGACCTGGCCCAGGGCGCCGTGGAGGAGACCCTGCGCCTGGACGGGCCGTCGAAGATGTCCATCCGCACCGCCGCCCAGGACCTCCAGCTCGGCGGCCACACCCTGCGCGCGGGCGACCGGATCTTCCTCGTCACGGCCGCCGCCAACCGCGACCCCGCCCGCTTCCCCGACCCGGGCCGCTTCGACGTCACCCGCGGCGGCGCGACCCACCTCGGCTTCGGCTTCGGCGCCCACTTCTGCATCGGTGCCGCGCTCGCCCGCCTCGTCGCCGTGTGCGCCGTGCGCACGCTCGTCTGCGAGCGGCCCGGCCTCGCCCTCGCCGACCCCGCACGGCTCTCCTGGCAGCCGTCCCTGCTCAACCGCAGCCTCACCGCCCTGCCCGTCCACTACTGACCGGACCGCACACGTCCCCCGAAGAGAGGCACCCCATGGCCACGACCCTCGCCGCGGACCGCCCGCGGCTGTGGGCGCCCGCCCGGCACCGTTCCTTCCGCCTGCTGTGGACGGGGCAGGCGCTCTCCCTGCTCGGCGACGGATTCACCGTCGTCGCCTTCTCCTGGATCACCCTGAGCCTGACCGGCTCCACCCTCACCCTGGGCTACGTCCTGGCCTTCCAGGCCGTGCCCCGGGCCCTGCTCACCCTGGTCGGCGGCACCCTCGGCGACACCTGGTCCACCCGCACCCTCATGGTGGCCTCCAGCTGGACCCGCAGCGCCCTGATGGCCGCCGTCGGCATCGCCGGACTCACCGGACACCTCACCGTGTGGATGCTGTGCGCGGCGGCCGCCGCGTTCGGCGCCGTCGACGCCTTCTTCCAGCCCGCCCGCGTCTCCATCCTGCCGTCGGTCGTCGACAAGGACCTGCTCGCCCCGGCCAACGCCCTGCTCGGCGCCGGCGCGCGCACCGCCGCCGTCCTCGGCCCTGCCGTCGGCGGCACGGTCATCGCCCTCACCGAGGCGCCGGTCGCCTTCCTCGTCGACGCCGTCTGCTTCGCGCTGTGCGGACTGTGCGTCGCCCGCATCCGCACCCGCCCCCGGCCCGACACGCCCAAGGCCGCCCCGGAGGAGAAGGGGCCCTCCCTCGGCGCCCGCATCCGCGAAGGCGTCACCTTCACTCTGCGCGACCCGCGTCTGCGCACCGTCGTCGCCCTCGACACCGCGGTCAACTTCTGTTACGCGGGCCCCTTCACGGTCGGCTTCGCCACCCTCGCCGACCAGGTGCTGCGCGGCGGCTCGGCCACCCTCGGCGTTCTCAACGGCGCCCTGGCCGGCGGTGCGGTCCTCGGCACCCTCGTCGGCGGGGCGGTCGGCGGACGGCCCCGCGTCGGCCTCCTGGTCGCCGGCCTCGCCGGCTGGCTGGGCGCGGGAATGGCCGTCCTCGGCCTCGCCCAGAACACCCCGGTCGTCATCGCGACCGTCCTCGCCATGGGCTTCGCCATCGGCTACCAGGGCGTGTTCGGACTGAGCTGGATCCAGCGCAACATCCCGCAGGACGTCCTCACCCGCGTCGTCTCCGTCGACATGGTCCTCGGCTACGCCGCCGCCCCGCTGTCGCTGATCCTGTGCGGCGCCCTGGCCCGGACGGGACACCTCGCCCTGTTCGGGGTCGTGGCCGCGGTCCTCGCGGTCACCGGGCTCGCGGTGCTCGGATCCCGGGCGGTGCGGGAGATGCGCTGAACCCGCCCTCGGCCCGTTCAGCCCGAGCGCAGGGCGGCCGACCGTGCGCACAGGTCCGCGCGGTTGGCCGCCCCCGTCTTGGTGATCAGGCTGGCGATGTGCTTCTCCGCCGTCCGGGGCGAGATGAACAGCCGGTCCGCGATGTCCTTGTTGCTGAGCCGCTCCGCCAGCAGCCGGAACACGTCGAACTCCCGGACCGTCACCCCTTGCGTGCGCAGCTGCTCGGGAATGCCGCTGGTGCCGCTGCGGTGCTGGTGCACCGGGGCGCCCAGACGGCGCAGCCCTGCCCGGCAGGCGCCGGTGACGGCCGCGATGTCCCGCTCGTGGAAGTGGTGTTCGGCGCGCCGCAGCCAGCCCACCGGATCGCCCCAGCCGCCCTCGTGCGCGGCGTCCGCGACCAGCCGCAGCCCCAGGTGCTGGGCCAGCGGATACGGCTCCGCCGCCGCCAGCGCCCGCGCCACGGCGGCCGCCGCGTCCGCGCCGGCCCCCTCCCGGCCCAGCAGGACCGCCTCGGCGAGGTGGACGAACTGCCGGTTCCAGCGCATGCGGGCCATCGCCGTCGCCGTGATCTCCGCGTACCGGGCCCGGTCGGCGTCACCCTCCAGCACGTCCAGCAGGAGCCCCAGTCCGTGGGTGCCGCCGAGATGGTAGGTGGAGGGGTTGTCCGCCTCCATGGCCTGCACCGCCGCCAGTTCCTCGCGGGCCAGCTCCCGGTTCTCCTCGAGCAGCGCGCAGAACGCGCCGGCCAGGCCCCTGGTGAGCGGCTCCTCCTGCGAACCGGCCCCGTCCCACTCGGTGAACGCCGCCAGCGTCGCCTCCATGGCCTGCCGGTCACCGCGGTGGGCCTCCAGCGTGGCCTGCGCCATCACCACGTACCGCACGGCCGGGGCCATCCGCAGCCGGCGCACGACGGCCAGGCACTCCGCGGCGGCGGAACGCGCCACGTCGTCCCGGCCGCGCAGCACGGCGTCCAGGACGAGGATGCCGTCGACAGTGTGCACGATGTTCACCGAGCCCAGCCGTAACGCCTCCGCACGGGCCGACAGCAGCCCGCCGGTGTCGCCCTCGGCCAGCCAGGCGTTGCCGCCCATGCGGGTCGCCGCGTACATGCGCTGCAACGGCAGCCGGTGCCGCTCGGCCGCGGACATCGCCTGTCCGAGCATGGCCTCCGACTCCTGCGGATCCCGCTCGCGCGCGACCGTGGCGAGCAGTTCCCAGGCCTGGCAGGCGACGACCGGCAGCCCGTGGCGCTCGGCCGTGTCGGCGGCGGAACGCGCCAGCTTCTCCGCGTGCTGGGTCCGGTCGGGGCCGGGGGTGTCCAGGGCGAGGTAGGCGGCGGTGACGTCCACGGCCGCCGCGGTGGCCTCGTCGGGGGTGCCCGCCAGCACCTCGCGGGCGCGGTCGACCTGCCGGTTGCCGTCGCTCCACCGCCCCGCCGTGTGCGCCACCTTGGCCAGCCGGGCGTGCAGCGTCGCCAGCCGGACGGGGCTCAGCCCTTCGCCGCCGAGCGCGTGCAGGTCGTCGGCCAGGTCGAAGGCGCGCGCGAAGTCGCCGGCCTCGGCGAGCGCGGGGAGCAGGTTCTCCAGGGCGGCGGCCCGCGCCTGCGGATCGCCCCCCTCGGCCAGCAGCGACTCGGCCCGGCTGAGCAGGGTCACCGCCGAGTTCAGGGCGCCCGCGGCCAGGGCGCGACCACCGGCGTCGGCGTAGAGCAGTCCCGCCTCGACCCGGTCGCCGGCCTCGCAGCGCAGACCGGCCGCCAGCGCGCACCAGTCGCCCTCCAGCGCCGGGTGCAGCTCTTCCACGGCCTGGGCGCCGCGCCGGGCCAGCTCCGCGCGCCGGCCCGGCGTCATGTGCGTGAACAGGGCCTTCAGCGTGGGGGAGTGGCGGAAGGAGTACCAGTCGGGCGCGGGTTCGTCGGGGACCACCAGGCGGGCGGCGACACCTGCGTGGAGATGGCCGAGCAGGGTCCGGTCGTCGACCCCGGTGACACGCTGGAGCACCGAGAGCGGGAAACGGCGGCCCAGGACCGCGGCGGCCGACATCAGCGTCAGCCCCTGTGCGCCGAGCCGGTCGATCCGGCGCAGGATGCCGCGCGCCAGCGTTGAGGGAACGTCACGGCGCGGATCGCCGACGGCACGCCAGCCACCGGGACCCTGCACCAGGGTGCCCGAGCCGATCATGGACTGGAGCAGTTCCTCGACGAGGTAAGGGCTGCCCGCACTGTCCTCCCACAGTCGGTCGAGGACCTCGGCGGGGACGTCGCCGGGGCTGTCCACGCCGAGCTGGGTGGCGACCATCTCGTGCACCTGCGGCCGGGACAGCGGCGGCAGTTCCACCACGGTGGCGGCCCCGCGGCGGCGGGCCGACTGCGCCAGGTCCAGCGCGTCGCTGATGTCGGTGCGCACCGTCGCCACCAGCAGCACGGGCGTGTAGGCCAGGTTGTCGACCAGGTACTCCAGGACGCCGAGCGTCTCGGGGTCGGCGTCGTGCAGGTCCTCCAGGAGCAGCAGCTGCCCCTGGCCGCGGCCGGCCGCGATGAGCAGCCGCAGCACGGCCTCCCCGAGGATGACCATGGAAGTGCTGTCGCGTTCCCCGGTGTCCCAGTCCGGGATCAGCCGCCCCAGCACCGGACGGTAGGGGCCGAGCGCCAGGTCGTCCAGGGGATCGCCGCCGCGGAACAGCGACATCAGCGCCTCGGTGAGCGGCCGGAACGGCACGGCGGGACCGGTGGTGCTGCTCCGGCCGCGCAGCACCCGCATCCCGGAACCCACGGCCTGGCCCACCGCCTCCGCCGCGAGCCGGGACTTGCCGACCCCGGCCTCGCCGACCAGGAAGACGACGCTGCCCATGCCCTGCCTGGCGTCGGCCAGGGAGCGCTCGAGCTGGGTGAGGTGGAGGTCCCGCCCGACCAGGGAAGGCGCATGGGAACGCATGAACGCTGATGATAATCGGCCGAGTCGGCCGGGGGCAGGTCGCGCCGGGGTCGAGGTCGACCGCAGATGCGCCGGAGCGCGTCGGGTGGGTGCGCGCGCCAACGCCGCGGCGCGGGCCCGCCGTGGCGAGCCCGCGCCATCACGGGGAACAGCCGGTGGAAGCGGGGTCAGTTGGGGGCGGAGACCGAGGTGTCGAGGCTGCTCAGCGTGATGACGATGCCGCTGGTGAGGACCATGCCGGCCAGCACCCGGGCGCGGGCGCAGGCCCGGTTGCGGCCGGAGAGGGTGATGCCGCCCACGACGTCCCGCTCGGTATGCGTCTCGGCGGACTCGACGGCGGTGAACTCGGCGGAGTCGGCGGCGGCGAGGTGCTGGTCCATGACGGTGGTCCCTTCTGGTGTCCCGTGTGGGCGCGCGGGTTCGGATCCGGGGAGGTGCCGTGGTGCTGACGAGCGCGGGTGCGAGTGGTGCGGGTGTGACGGGTGGAGCGAGCGGCACGGAAGGTGCGGGCGGTCAGTGGTCCGGGTGGTGCAGGAGCAGGACCGACGGGACGGTCCCGGGGTGGGCCAGGCGGAGCAGTCCGTAGCCGATGCCGGCCAGGCCGGTCAGGAGACCGGGGGAGGGGACGTGGTCGGGGGTGGCGCAGCGGTGGCCCTGTGCCTCGACGAGGGCGAGGACGTGACCGGTGTGCCGTCGCAGCGCCGAACGGGCCGTGCTGTCGCCCTGCCCGGCCAGGACGGTCAGAGCCTCCAGCCGGCCGAGGACGCCCTGGGCGAGGCTGAGGTCGGGACCGACGGGCGCGTCCGCGAGCCGCACGGAGGCTTCGAACAGGCTTGCGTCGTCCGGCGGTCCGACCGGGTTCGACAGCCCGGCGACGGCCCGTCCGGCCAGCCCGTGCGACCAGGACAGGTCCGCCGGATCGCCGTGGTGCGCACCGGGGTCCAGCAGGGCGACGGCCGTGCGCTCGGCGTGGGCGGCGCGCTCGGGGCGGTGGCCCGCGTAGCGCCGCAGCGCCCAGGCGATGCCGGCGGCGCCGTCGGCGAAACCGGCGGACGACGGGAGGCCGGAACCGGCCACGGCGGGCGTGACCGGGCACTCCCCGAGCGCCTGCACCAGCAGCAGGTCCGCGACCTGGTCCGCCAGCCGCAGCGCCGCCGGATCACCGGTGGCCTCGTACGCGGCGACCGAGGCGGCCAGGGCTCCCGCCCGCCCCTGGGCCAGACCGGAGTCGGCGCAGGCCGCCGCCGCGTGCCCCAGGGCGGTGAGCGCGTCCGGCAGACACGCGCGCAGTCCCTCGCCGAGGAGCCCCGCCAGCCGGACCAGGGCGTACACGATCCCGCCGAGTCCGTCGTAGGCGCCGGGGCCGGCGGCCTCGCTCAGCTGGGGGTCCTCGGCGAGCGCCTTGAGCAGGGCCGGCAGCGGACGCACCGCCTCGCGGGCCGCCGCGCCGTAGCGTCCCGAGCCGGTGAGCGCCTCGGTGTGGGCGAGGAACAGGGCGACTCCGCAGTAGCCCTGGGCCAGGCCCGCCCCCATCGGCAGGACGGCCCAGTGGTCGCCCGACACCCGCTCCAGACCGATCCAGTTGGTGCGGGTGCCGCCGCGGACCGCGCGGGCCGCGATCTCGTCTGCGATCCCGCAGGCGGCGGCCAGCAGCCGGGACGGGTCCGGCGCCACCGGCGGCACGGGGGCCGGTGCCAGCTCCGACCGGGGGCGGTCCGGCGGGGAACTCGCCCCGCGCACCGCGAGGGTGGCCGAGATGACCCACTCCTGGTCGAGGCAGTCGACCTCGTCCATACGGCCGATCTTCTCGCGCACCGCGGTCACGGCGGCCACCGGCAGAAGGTCGGGCACGCGGGCACCGTCGTCGGCGGTCACGGCCGTGCCGGTGGGCCGGTGGGTGAAGAAGGGGACGTCACCGCGCCACAGCGCCGCCGTCTCGTGCTCGATGAGCCGCTCGCGCGCCGGGTCCTGCGCGGACTCCGACCACAGCACCGCGAACACCCCTTCCCGGGCCAGGGCGTCGCCCAGCAGTGCGGGGTGGGTGGACTCCTCCAGCAGGGTGGCGTAGAGCCGGGTCGCGCGGGCGATGAGCCGGGCCGGACGGTCGCCCCAGCGGGCCAACGGGCCGTCATCGCCGACCAGTTCGCCGCGGTGGGCGACGATCGCCGCGTAGGCGGCGCGGAACCCCTCCAGCAGGGCCGCCGTGTGGTCGGTGACGGAGAGGGAAGTGCCGTGCGGCAACGGGTGGTTCTGGGCGGCGGGGCTGGCCAGCGGCCCGCGCACCGCCCGCATCGTGTCCAGTCCGCTGTCCTCCCAGCGCAGGCCCTCGCTGGGGAAGGTGCCGTCGGTGTCCCGGCCGAGCGCGGAGATGTCCAGCGCGCCGTGCTCCCCGATGAGCAGATGCGGGAGCAGGCAGGTGCGGTGGACGGAGGCGGCCAGCGCGTCCGCCGCCGGGTCGGCGCCCGCCGTGAGGGCCTGGCCGAGACCGGTGTGCAGCAGCGTCTCGGCGTCCACCAGGACCGGCTGGTCACCGTGCGCGATGACGTTCTCGTAGTGCATGTCGGCGCCGTCCACCGCGTACAGCAGGGCGAGCAGGGCGCCTTGGCGGCGGTAGAAGGTGTCGGTCTCGGTCACCGAGGAGCACCAGCGGTGCTCGACGAACTCCAGCCAGCCGTGGGACTCCCGGCGCAGCGTGCGCGGGGTGCGCAGGCCCAGACCGGGGACCTTCGCGTTGAGCCAGGAGACCAGGTCGTCGAGGAGGGCGTGCTGGTCGAGCGGACGGGGCTTGTGGACGAGGCGGCGGCCGTCCGCGAAGTGCAGGATCGCCACCGACCGGTTGCCCTGGTGGGCGTCGCCGCGGCCGAGGTCGACGCGGACCAGCCGGCCCGGCGTCCGGCCGTCGAGGAGAGCGGCGACCAGGTCCGCGCGGTCGGACCGGAAGCGGGCGACGAGTTCGGCCGTGGCCTCCGTCGCGTCCAGCGCGGTCCGGCTCAGCATCCGCGCCAGGACCGGGTAGGCGGTGAACAGGTCCGACAGTCCGCGCCGGGTGCCGGCCGCCGCGACGAAGGAGGCGAACCGCTCGCGCGGGCCGGCGCCCGCCAGGCGCCGGGAGCGCCGGGCCCGGTGCAGCTCCTGGGCCAGCGTGCGGGCGGCGAGCCGGACCAGCTGGTGGGTCAGACGGCGGGTGAACGCGTCTCGCCACACGGTGGCCTCGGCGTCCGGGACGCCGGCCGTCCGGTCCGCGAGGCGGGCGGCGGCCATGGCCACCAGCGGGCGCACGGCCGGCGCGAACGCGTCGGGACCCTCGCCGCCGACCTCGACCTCCGGCAGCCCCTCGGGGGCCGCGGCCAGCACCTCCTCCGCGTACGACGCCCAGTCGGGCTCGACGGCCCGCTCCGCCAGACGCTCCGCGGGCTCGGCGGCCAGGGCCGCCGCCGTGGCGCCGTCCACACCCAGCCGGTCCAGCCGGAGGGCGAAGCCCTCCGCGTCGCCGACCGTCCAGGGCAGCGGCCCGGCGGCGCCGGTCGCGGCGGCCGGCCCGGGGAGCCCGGGGGCGGCGAGCCGCTCTGCGAGGGTCAGCGCCGGGGCCCACCAGGCGGCGGGGAGTCCGGTGCTCCGGGAGGTCAGGAGGCTGGCGGTGTCGGTCACGGGAAAAAGGTCCCAGACCTCCCGCGCTCCCCACATGGGTAACCGTCCCCCATATTCTCCCCGGCCCCCTCCCCACGTGCGGGGGCATGGGGGACGGCACGAGAAAACCGCGGAGGGGGCATCCCTCTACGGGCGCGCGTGACGCATGGCCCGCGGACGCGACGGGCCGTGCGGGCCCGGGACGGGTACCCGGAGGGGCGCGCCCCCCATGCTCACCCCGGAGGGCCGGTCGGCGTCGCTGCTGGGCCCCCACCGGGCCGTCGCCCCCGTCCGACCGCCCGCCCCACCCCCACGACCCGGGCGCGTCCGGCGCGCAAAAGTGGGGTCCGTCTACCGATGCCCCGGCGGTCACGGGAGCGGCACGGTGTTCCCGAGTCCCCACGCCAGACCGCCCGCTCAGTCGAAGGGGCGCACGAACCTCCAAGGAGCAGCAGATGGGAGCATCCGTACCTGTCAGTGTGGTCGCACTCGACCCGGTGCTGGAGGCAGGCATCCGCGCGACCCTGCTCGTCCGGCCCGAACTGACCGTGTGCGAGCCCGCCGACGCGCGGGTCGCCGTCCTCACCGTCGACCGCCTCGGCCCCGCCGAGCTGGACACGGTGCGCGCCACCCGCACCCAGCCCCACCGCCCCGCCGTCGTCCTGGTCGCGGGCGCCCTCGCCTCCGGAGACGTCCTGCACGCCCTTGCCGCCGGCGCCCGGGGCCTGCTGCTGCGCCGCGAGGCCGACGCCTCCCGCCTCGCCCACGCGGTGCTGGCGGCCGCGCGCGACGACTGCACCCTGCCCCCCGGCCTGCTGGAGGAGCTGCTGGACCAGCCGGAAGCTCCCGTGCGCGGCTCCGGCGGCGGCTGGAGCGAGGGCTTGCTGTCCGAGCGGGAACGGTCGGTGCTGCGCCTGGTGGCCGACGGCCACGAGACGGCGGAGATCGCCCAGCGGCTCGCCTACTCGCCTCGCACCGTCACCACCGTCGTGCACGACATCACCCAGCGCTTCCGGCTGCGCAACCGCGCCCACGCGGTCGCCTACGCGCTCCGGGCGGGCCTGCTGTGACCGCCACCCTGACGGCGTCGCCCGTCACCGCGACGTCCTCCGGCGCCACGGTCACGACCGCACCCGCCGTCGTGGTGCGGGCCGTGCCGGCGCCGCGCGCGGAACGGGTCCGCGCGCTCGCCGAACGCGCCGGACTCCGGTCCGCCGCCGACGAGCCGGCCCCCTGCGCCACGGTCACCGTGATCGTCGCCGCCGACGCGGACCAGGCGTTGCGCGCGCCGCGCCCGCACGGGCCCGTCCTGTTCGTCTGCGACAGCGTCGCCCCCGAGGACCGGCGACGGATCCTGCGCGCCGGAGCGGTCGTCGTCGGCGCGGCCGAACTGGACGAGGAGAGCCTGCTCAGGGCCGTCCACCGGGCCGCGTACCCCCATCCGAGCATCCCCTACCCGGAGTTGTCCGGAGCGCTGAGCACCAGGGGCCGTGCGGACGGTCCTACGCGCCGGAGACCGCCGGCCCTGACCGCACGGCAGACGTCCGTCCTGCGGCTCATGGCCGAGGGCCACGGCAACGCGGACATCGCGCTGCTCCTCGGCTGTTCCGAACACACCGTCAAGAACGTCATCTACGAGCTGATGACCCGGCTCCAGGCCCGCAACCGCGCCCACGCGGTCGCCCACGCGGTACGCCAGGGCCTGGTCTGATCCCGGTCCGATCCCGGTCTCCGAACCCCGTCGGGGGGACGAGGTGGCTCACGACGCGGGGCACGGGAACGCGCGGACCCGGTGCGGGGGCGCCGGGGGCCGACCGCCCGTCGCCCCGCACGGTCGTGCGAGCGGCGGTGGCCGGCACGGGGCCGGGGTCACGCCGACGGAAGCAGACGCGGCTCGATCCGCTCCTCCACGGCCCGGCCGTCCTCCCGCCGCACCACGTACGCCGCCTTGCGCGGCAACTCCGCCACGGCCTCGACGAGTCGGGTGCCGCGGTAGACCAGGCCCACCCCGTCGTCGGTGCAGTGGGCCTCGGTGAACGTGCCGTCGGCGACCAGCCGGTGGAGCAGCGGGCGGCGGCCCTCGTCGGAGTCGTAGTGCACGCCGTTGCCGTAGGGGAGCAGCGCGAGTCCGTCGGTGACGGCCCGCAGGTCCGGGCCGAAGGAGTCGGTGGTGCCGCCCTGGTACCAGCAGATGGAGCCGGCGCTCACCCCGGCGAGCACCACCCCCGACTGCCAGGCGCGCCGCATGATCGCGTCCAGGCCGTGGACCCGCCACACCGCGAGCAGGTTGGCCACCGAACCGCCCCCCACCCACACCACGTCGTGGTCGAGCACCGTGGCCTCGACGTCCTCGACGTTGGGCATCGGGAACAGCTGGAGCGGAGTGAGGTCGTAGCCCGCCACCCGGGCCGCCTCGGAGACCCGTGCCGCGACCATCTCGGCGTCGCCCGCCGCCGTCCCCACGTGGAGGACGCGCGGCCGTCGGCCGTGCACGCCGGAGAGGTCGACCGCGTGGTGCACCAGGGCGTCGAAGAGCACCCGCGTACGTCGGCCGGGGCGGAAGCCGCCTGAGGTGGCGACGATGGTGGGTTCGGGCGCTGTCACGGGCGTGATCGTATCCCGGTCGCCCCGGTGGAGAGCGTGCGTTGTTCGTGAAGGCGGCGCGCGGGCCGGACCTCTCGGGGCGCAGCGCCCGGGCGTTTGCGCACGGCTCCGACGAAACGCCAACAGCGCTGCGGGGGAACGGAGTTGTCTGTTCCCCCGCCGCGCTGCCGTGCGCGGTCAGCACGTGCGCAGTCCCACCGCGGCCGCATAGCCGGAGGGCACCAGGACGTCGCGCACCGCCCAGCCCGGCGCCGGGTCCGCGGGCGCCGGACCCGTGCCCAGGTAGTCGAGCGCGGGGTTGCGCACCAGACCCGTGCCCAGACCCTTGAGGTAGGCCTCCTTGCGCACCCAGGCGCGGGTGAACGCGGCCGGCCTGCCGTAGGCGGGCAGTCGCGCCAGCTCGTCCGCCTCCGCCCGGTGCAGCGCCGACTGCGCGCTGAGCATGACCTTGACGGTGGCCAGCTCCTCCACGTCGACCCCGACCGGCGCCGGCGCGAGCGCCACCAGCACCAGACCGCCGCTGTGCGACAGGGAGAAGTGCACCCCCGACGCGGACAGCACCGGCCGCCCGTGCGGCCCGCCGCAGCCCGCGCAGGGCTCACGGGCCAGCGCCAGCGCGTCGGCCCGCACCCCCGTCACGACGCTCAGCACGTTCCGCAACCCCGCGTGGGCGACCACGTAGGCGTCGCGGTCCCGGCCGTGCCGGAAGGCGCGGGCACGGGCCCGCTCCTCCGCGTCGAGCACCTCGCGGGCGTACCGCAGGGTCTGCGCGTCCTGCTCCGCGACCCGGGCCAGATACAGCTCCACCGGGGCCCGCAGGGCCCGCGGGCCCCGCGCGGCGCGTCCGTCCCGCAGTCCCGACAGGTCCAGCACCGCCGGACACAGCCGCTGCGGCAGCACCGGCGGCGCGCCGGACCCGGACAGCGGCGCTCCCGGCGGCGCGGCGCCCGGCGCCGGGACTCGTGCCGACTGGACTCCCGGCGTCGGGGCGCCGGGCGTCAGGGCCCCTCGTGGCGGGTCGTGGGCCGAGGGTCCCGGGAGCCTGCCCGGGAGCCCCTCAGGCATCTGCCCCGGCCAGCCGCCGGCGCAGGCTCAGCGGACGCATGTCCGTCCAGATCACGCCGATGTGGTCCAGGCACGCCTGCCGGCCGCCGCGCACCCCCTCCGGGTACCAGCCCGCGGGCAGCTCACGGTCCGCCCGCCAGATCGAGTACTGCTCCTCGTCGTTGCGCACCACGAGGTACTCCTCGTCGGTGTCCGGGCGGGCCTCCTCGGCGTCCGCGCCGTTCGCGAAGTCGGGTTGCGTCACGGTGAACCTCCCGCGGGTGATGGGGCCGGCCGCAGGTCACGGCCGACGCCGACAGCGTGCACCGGGCCCGCACACCGAGATCAGGGACGAACACGCCGACCCCGCGGCACCTGTTGCTGCCGGATCTTCTCTGTCGGCCCGCCCCCGCCGCGCGGGACCGTGCTGTCCGGCCGGAGAACCCGGCGAACCCGGGGCGGACCACCGTCCGCCCCGGGGCCGGTCGCCTCCCCGCACCCCCTTTCCGGAAGGAGCACGCGATGTCGGACGAGCACGCACCTGTCCTGCTGCCGGGCGGAGGCTGGCGGCTGTGGGAACAGTTCGCGCTGCGCGGTCCGGGCTTCCCGGCCGACGGCGTGCTGCGCCTCGCCCCTCCCGGACTGGCCGAGGCGGCCGACAAGTTCACACCCGGCGCCCCGCTCACCGGCCCCGAGTGGGACGGCTTCACCGAGGAGCTGGCCGCCGCCGCCGTGGACACCGCCCGCCACCTCCAGGAGGTCGCCGCCCGGCCCCGCTTCCAGGCGGCCCTGGCCTGGCAGAACCCGGCCGTGCTGCGCACCGGCATCGCGCCGTTCCTGCGCTGGAACCCCGACACCGACAAGCGCAGCAGCATGCCCCGCCAGCGCGAGGAGCTCGTCGCGCACTACTGGCAGCGGTTCTGCGTCAAGAACGACACCATCGGCTTCTTCGGCCCCGTCGGCTGGGGCCGCTGGGACCTTGCCGCGACGGACGCCGTCGCCACCCGCGCCGGAGACACCTTCCTCGCCGCGAGCGCCGTGTACTTCTCCGGCTGGGCGATCGACGCCCTGGCCAAGGTGCTCGCCGAGGACCCCGCGCTGATGCGCTGGATCCCGCCGCGCCGCGTCTCCCTCGTCCGCACCGACGGCCTTACCGTGCGCGTGCCCGGACGGCCCGCGCAGCAGATGACGGAACGCGAGGCGGCCGTCCTGCAGCTCTGCGACGGAACCCGCCCGGTGCCGGAGATCGCCGCCGCCCGCGACCTCACCGAGGACGAAACGGAAGCGCTTGTCCGGGAGCTGGTCCGCCGGCGCTGGGTCCACTGGCGTCTGGAGGTGCCCGCGGCCACCCACCCCGACCGCGCCCTGCGCGCCATCGTGGAACGGGTCCCCGACGAGGAGGCCCGCGACCGCGCCCTCGCCAAGCTCGCCGTCCTGGAGCGCGGGCGCGACGCCGTCGCCGGCGCGGGCGACGACGCCGAGGCGCTGACCTGTGCCATCGGCGCCCTGGAAGCCGACTTCGCCACCCTCACCGACGCCGAGGCCCAGCGCGCCAAGGGCGCCCGGACCGCACCCTGCCGCGGACTCGTCTACTCCGACACCCGCCGCGCCGCCACCGCCACCGCCGGGCCCGGCCTGCTCGCCCACCTGGAACCCCTCCAGCTGTGCCTGACCGCCGCCCGCTGGATGACCAACCGCTTCGCCGACGGCATCCGTGCCCGGCTGCGCGCCGTGTACGACCGGCTCGCCGCCGACGGCCCCGTCGACCTCGCCGCCCTGTGGCTGCACACCCTGCCCTCCCCGCACCCCGAGGCCGGCGCCCTCATCGACGCCGTCCAGGGCGAACTGCGCGCCAAATGGACCCGGTTGCTCGATATCCCGCCCGGCGCCCGCCGCGTCCGGCGTACCACCGCCGAACTCGCCGCCCGCGTCCGCGAGGAGTTCGAGGAGCCCGGCGACGGCTGGTCGCTCGCCCGCTACTTCAGCCCCGACGTCCTCGTCGTCGCCGAGGACGAGGCGGCGCTGGCCCGCGGGGACGTGGAACTGGTACTGGGCGAGATGCACAGCGCCCTCAACACCATGGGCGCCTCCCTCTTCGTCCACCAGCACCCCGACCGCGACGAGCTGATCGCCGAGACCAGCCGCGACTTCCCCGGCCCCCGGCTGCTGCCCATGCTCGCCAAGGAACTGCCGCTGAAGTGGTCCACCCGCAGCCGCCCCTGTCTCGACCGCGACCAGGACCACTACGTGGCGCTGGTCGACCAGACCGGAGACCCGCACCGCCCCCGCACCGCGCTCGGCGCCGACGTCCCGGTGGAGGACGTCGACGGCAGGCTGACCGTCCGGCTCCCCGACGGCACCCGCTACGACCTCCTCGACGCCTACGCCAACACCCTCACCCAGCGCGTGATGGACCGCTTCACCCTGCGCCCCGAGGGCGACCACACCCCCCGCATCAGCGTCGACCGCATGATCCTGGCCCGCGAGACCTGGCAACTGCCCGTCGCGAAAATCGACTTCGCCGACGAGAAGTCGGAGGCCGCGCGCTTCGTCCGCGCCCGCCACTGGCGGCGCCGCCACGCCCTGCCACGCTTCGTCTTCGTCGTCTCCCCGACCGAACCCCGCCCGTTCTACGTCGACTTCGACAGCCCCGTCTACACCACCATCCTCGCCAAGGCCGCCCGCCGCCTCGCCCGTACCGACCCGGACGCCCGGCTGAAGGTCAGCGAGATGCTCCCCACCCCCGAACAGGCCTGGCTCACCGACACCGACGGCCGCCGCTACACCTCCGAACTCCGCTTCGTCGCCGTCGACCAGACCGTCACCGCCGAGGGGGACCGGTGATGCGCACCCTCGCCGACGACCTCGCCGAACACGCCGCACGGCACCCGGACCGGATCGCCCTGGACACCCCGGACGGGCCCGTCACCTACGGGCAGCTCGACCGGCGGACGCGGGAGGTGACCCGGCTGCTGCGCGCCCACGGGGTACGCCCGGAGACCGTCTGCGCCGTCGCCGTGGAACACGGCCCCGACGCCGTCGCGGCCATGACGGCCGTCCTGCGCTGCGGCGCCGCCTTCCTCACGCTGGACGTCACCCAGCCCCGGGACCGGCTGGCCTCCTTCGTCCGCAGCGCCGGCGCCCGCCTCCTGCTGACCACGACGGCCCACGCAACCGCCCTCGACCTCGGCACGCCCGTGATCGAGCTGGACGCGCCGGGCCCCGATGCCCCGGACACGACGGCCGCCGACGCGTGGCACCCGACGGTCGCCGACACCTCCGCGTCCCCGGCGGCCGTCGACCCCCACGCCCTCGCCTACGTCAGCCACACCTCCGGCAGCACCGGCGAGCCGAGTCCCGTGTTCGTCGAGCACCAGGCCCTCGACACCTACCTCCGCGACACCGTCCGCGCCTTCGGGCTCGGCCAGGACACCGTCGCCCTGCAAACCGCCCCGCTCGGCTACGACGCCTCGATCCGTGACACCTTCGCACCCCTGCTGGCCGGGGCCCGCCTCGTCCTCGTGGAGCGCGCGCGGCTGCTGCGCCCCGCCGATTTCGCCCGCACGGTGCGCGAGCACGGCGTCACCGCCCTGCTCAGCGTCACCCCTTCCTTCCTCACCCACCTCGCCGGACAGCGCGACCTGCCCGACCCGCTGGCCGGCGTCACCCTCGTCGCGTCCAGCGGTGAGTCCCTGCGGCCCTTCCTCACCGCGGGCGGCCGGTCCCTCGTCCCGGGCCGGCTGGTCAACCAGTACGGGCCGACCGAGTGCACCATGACGACCACCCGCCACGACGTCCCGGCGGACCCCGACCCGGCCCACGACGTGGTCGGCCTGCCCCGGACCGGCGCCACCGTCCGCGTCCTCGGCCCCGACCTGACCCCCGTCCCCGACGGAACCGTGGGCGAGGTCTACATCGGCGGCACGGGCCTCGCCCGCGGGTACGGAGGGCTTCCGGCCCGCACGGCGGCCGCGTTCCTCCCCGACCCCTACGGTCCGCCCGGCTCCCGCATGTACCGCACCGGCGACCTGGGCCGGTGGACCCCGCAAGGGCTGCGCTACGAAGGCCGCGGCGACCGCCAGATCAAGATCCGCGGCTACCGCGTGGACCCCGCCGAGGTGGAGGGCGCGCTGCTCACCCACCCCGCCGTGAGCCAAGCCGTCGTCACCCCGCACACCGACGACCGGGGCCGCGTGTACCTGGCCGCCCACGTCACCGGCGACCACACGACGCCGGACGCCGCCCTGCGCCGCCACCTGGCCCGCACCCTGCCCCCGCACCTGATGCCGCGCCGCTTCCTGCGCCACACGGCCCTGCCCACCACCCGTGGGGGCAAGGCGGACCGCGGACGCCTGGTCGCAGGGAGCACCGCATGAACGCACCGACCACGACGGGCCGCCCGGCCGCCACAGTCCGCCCGACGACCACGGTCCGTCCGGCCACGCCGGCCGCCGTCCCGCACTCCGCGCTCGGCGTCCACGGGCCCGCCGACCTCGCCGTCGCCGCCGCCCGCATCGCCCCGTACACCGTGCGCACGCCCCTGCTGCCCGGCCCGACGACCACCGTCTGCGGTCCAGGCCTGCTCCTGAAGGCCGAACACCTCCAGACCGGCGGCTCCTTCAAAGCACGTGGCGCCGCCAACGCCGTCCTCGCCCTCGCCGCCGACCGCGTCGTCACCGGTTCCTCCGGCAACCACGGCATCGCCCTCGCCCGCATCGCCCGCACCCTCGGGCTGGAACTGACCGTCGTCCTGGCCGCCGGCGCGGCCCCCGCCAAGGCCGCCGCCATCCGCGCCCTGGGCGCACGGGTCGTCCAGGCCGGCGGGGGAGTGGCCGAACGCGAGGAACGTGCCCGGACGATCGCCGAGACGACCGGCGCCGCCCTCGTCCCCTCCTCCGACCACCCCCTGGTGATCGCCGGCCAGGGCACGGTCGGCGCCGAAGTCCTCACCGACGCCCCCGACACCGACACGGTCTACGTCCCCGTCGGCGGCGGCGGCCTCCTGGCCGGAGTCTGCCTCGCCGCCGCCGGACACCCCGTCCGCGTCGTCGGCGTCGAACCCGCGCTCACCCCGCGTTACGCCCGCTCCCTGGCCGCCGGACACCCGGTCCAGCTGCCGCCGACCCGGACCGTCGCCGACGGCCTGCGCGGGCAGCGGCCCGGCCACTTCACCTATCCGATCATCCGCGACCGGGTCGACGACCTCGTCGCCGTCGGCGAGGCCGAGATCCTCGCCGCGGCAGCTCTGCTGCACCGCCACGGCGTCGACGCCGAACCCAGCGGCGCCGTCGCCCTCGCCGGAGCCCTGCGGGCCGCCCGGCGCCGCGAAGCCGCGGTGGCCGTCGTCTCCGGCGGCAACACCACCGCCCGACTCCACACCCTCACCGCAACCACCACCCTCCGGAAGGACACGCCATGACCCAGAACTCCGCCACCGCCGTCAGCACCCTCGACCTGCTCGTCGACATCTTCCGCGACGTCCTCGGCTATCCCGGCCTCACCGCGGACACCGACTTCTACGAGGCCGGCGGCGACTCCCTGGCGGCCTTTCAGGTCACCGGCCGCCTCCAGGAGACGCTGGGCTGCGACGACATCCCGGTCTCCCTGGTCTTCGCCTACCCGACCCCGCGCGACCTCGCCGAGGTCGTCGACGCGGACTTCGGCCGCGACTGAGCGGAGGGCCGGCGCGGCGGCCCCGCGGCGCCTGCGCCGCCCCGACGTCGCCCGACAGGCGCAGGCACCTGGGCCGCCCGCCGACCCTGCCGGACACAGGCACCGACCGACACCTCAGGACCCACCACACACGCCCCTCCACGACCACACCCCCCTCGTCCCGTAACGCGTCAAAGGAGTGCCGTCATGTCCGAAGACCTCGTGCCGTACCTCGGCAGATGGCGCCTGTGGAACCAGTTCGCGCTGCGCGGGCCCGGGTTCCCGGCCGACGGCGTGCTCCGCCTCGCCCCGCCCGGACTCGCCCAGGCCGCCGACAAGTTCGCCCCGGACACGCCGTTGTCAGGACCCGACTGGGAAGCCTTCGCCGCCGAACTGGGCACCGCCGCAGTGGAGACCGCGCACGTCCTCCAGGACATCGCCCGCACCCCGGCGTTCCGCCAGGCACTGGCCTGGCAGAACCGCCCGCTGCTCGACTCCGGCATCGCGCCGTTCCTGCGCTGGAACCCCGACACCGACAAGCGCAGCAGCATGCCCCGCCAGCGCGAGGAGCTCGTCGCGCACTACTGGCAGCGGTTCTGCGTGAAGAACGACACCATCGGCTTCTTCGGCCCCGTCGGCTGGGGCCGCTGGGACCCCGCGGCATCCGGCGCACATATCACCCCGGGTACCGGGCTGATCGCAGACTCCACCGTCTACTGGGCGAGTTGGGGCATCGACGCGGTGGCCAGGATGCTGGACGCGGACCCGGCGCTGCGCGAGTGGATCGCCCCGAGACCGGTCCCGTTCGTGGTGCTGAACGGGAACGAGGCGCGCGTGCCCGGCCGCCGTCCGACCACGGTGTCCGACGCCGAGGCAGCGGTCCTCGCCCGCTGCGACGGCGTGCGTCCGGCCCGCGACATCGCCGCCGACCTCCCCGGCACCGACGTGGCCCGGACGCTGCACGACCTGGTCGCCCGCCGCTGGGTGACCTGGCGACTGGAGGTCCCGGCCGGCACCCACCCCGAACGCGCCCTGCGCGGCTGGCTGTCGACCGTCGGCGACCCGGACCTCAGGCGACGCGGCCTGGACGCCCTCGACCTCCTGGAGCGGGGCAGGGCGAAGGTGGCGGCGGCCACCGACGAGACCACACTCCTCACCGCACTCCAGGACCTCGAACGCGACTTCACCGCACTCACCGACACGGCCGCGACCCGCGAGAAGTCGGCCTCCACCGCCCCCTGCCGCGCCCTCGTCTACAGCGACACCCGGCGCTCGGCCACGGCGCGCCTCGGCCCGGCCGTCGTGGAGGCACTGTCCCCGCTGCGCCTGCTGATGGACAGCGCGAGCTGGCTCACCGCCCGGCTGGCCGCCGTCGTGGAGACCGAGATCCGCACGGTGCACCACCGCCTCGCCGCCGGCGGCGACCCGGTCGACCTGGCCTCCTTCTGGTTCGCGTGCCTGCCCGTGCTGCACGGCACCGCCCGTACTGCGGCGAGCGAGTTGCAGCGAGAGTTCGCCGAGCGCTGGCAGCGGATCCTCGCGGTCCCGGACGACGCGCGCAGGGTCACGCGGCGGGCCGTCGACATCGAGGAGCCCGTGCGGCGGGAGTTCGAGGGCGGCGGGGGCTGGACGGCGGCCCGCTATCTCAGCCCGGACATCATGATGGCCGCCGACGGCCCCGAGGCCGCCGCGCGCGGTGACCTCACCCTGGTCCTCGGCGAACTCCACCTGGCCGCCAACACCTTGGGCGCCTCACTCTTCACCCATCAACACCCCGACGTCCACGAGCTGTTCGCCCTGACCGACCAGGACCACCCCGGCCCCCGACTGATGCCGCTCATCCCCAAGGAACACCGGGCCCGGCTCTCCGCCCGCGTCCGGCACACGCTGGTACGCCCGGAGGACTACCAGGTCGCCCTCACCGACTTCACGGCCGACCCGGCCCGCCCCCGCGCCGTCCGCAGCGCCGACGCGCTGGTCGAGGAACGGGACGGCGCCCTCGTGGTCCGGCTGCCCGACGGCGCTATCTTCCCCGCGATCGACGTCTTCTCCCATGTCCTGACCACGCTCTCGATGGACCTCTTCCAGCCGCTGCGGCCGGCCGCCCACACACCCCGGGTCACGGTCGACCGCCTGGTCATCGCCCGCGAGGCCTGGCAACTGCCCGCCGCGGACGCCACGTTCGCCGACGACAAGGACGAGGCCCGGCGCTTTGTACGGGCCCGCCACTGGCGCACCCGCCTCGGCCTGCCCCGCTTCGTGTTCGTCGTCTCCCCGACGGAGTCCCGTCCGTTCTACGTCGACTTCGACAGCCCGGTCTACGTCACCATCCTGGCCAAGGCCCTGCGCCGACTCGCCCGCAAGGACCCGTCGGCCACGGCGACGTTCACGGAAATGCTCCCGACCCCGGAACAGACCTGGCTCACGGACGACGAGGGCCGCCGCTACACCTCGGAGCTGAGGTTCGTCGCGTTCGACACGCGGGGGAGTGGAGCGGAGGGGGACTGAGGCGGAGGGGGCGGCCCTGGCTTGCGGTTCGGAAGCGTGGTGGGCGACGGGGTCACTCCGCTGAGGTCAGACACTCGGTGAGGAGGCCGACGACGTCGTGCCAGGCGCGCTGCGCGTGCCGTGGGTGGTGGCCGACGCCAGGGAGCGCGGCGTGGTCCACCGGAGGGTGGTGGAAGGCGTGCAGGGCACCGCCGTAAACCACGAGGCGCCAGTCGACGCCCGCGGCCTGCATCTCGGCGGTGAACGCCTCCCGTTGCGCGGGCGGCATGATCGGGTCCTCCGATCCGACCCCGGCCCACACCGGGCAGCGAATGCGCGCCGCCTCGCCCGGCCGGCCTGTGATCAGTCCGTTGACCGTCCCGATGGCGCGCAGGTCGACGCCGGCGCGGCCGAGTTCCAGCGCGATCGCGCCGCCGGTGCCGTAGCCGACGGCGGCGATCCGGTCGGGGTCGGTCCGTGGTTCGGCGCGCAGCGTGTCGAGCGCCGCGCGGCCGATGTCCCGCATCCGGTCGGGATCGGCGAGCAGCGGCAGGCAACGGGCCAGCATCTCCTCGGGGTCGTCCAGATAGCGCCCGCCGTGAAGGTCGAAGGCGAGCGCCACGTAGCCCAGCTCGGCGAGCGCGTCGGCCCGGCGGCGCTCGACGTCACTGAGCCCCGTGCCCTCCGGCCCGAGCAGCACCGCGGGCCGGCGATCGGCACCGGCCGGGAGTGCGAGGTGCCCGATCATCGTCAGACCGTCGGCCAGGTACTCGACCGTGCGCGTGGTGATCGTCGTCATGAGACCGGACGGTAGTGATCGTCGGGTCCGGTCGGGCCGCTGTTCTGCCGCTGGCAGAACGGCGCGGGTGCTCCTCCGGCATGCGGCGACGGCTCACGGTCCGCGGACGGGACGAGCGGTGCGGGGCGGGGTCACGGCTCGACGTCGACGACGACCTTTCCGTCGGCCGTACCCCTCTCCACGGACCTGTGGGCGTCCGCCACGTCGGCGAGGGTGTAGCGGGTCCCGTCCAGCAGGGGACGCAGCTTGCCCTCGTCCACCAGCGCAGCGGCTTCGCGCAGGATCTCGCCGCAGTGTGAAGACCGAGTAGGTGGCTGCCCGGAACGACAGGGGTGCCGGCGCATGGGTGCCCCAGCCCGGCGCGCTCACCACATGGCCGGTGCAGGACGGGGCCGCCCACGATGTCGAATCCGGCACCGCCGGTGTGCTCGGCGACGTACCTCTCATCGGCCGCTCACCGTGGCCGCCTCGGCCGCGGTGGGACTGGGTGACCTTGCGGCGCCAGACGCCCTGCCTCCCCTGGCATGGGCTACAGGATCGCCACATGCAGCCGTTCTTCGTTCTCGTGCACAGTCCGTCCGTGGGCCCCTCAACCTGGCGCCCGTGGCCGAACACCTGGCGGCGGCGGGATACCAGGTGCGGGTGCCGTCCCTGCTGCACATCGGCGCCGGTGCTCCGCCCTTCTGGCCCCGCATTGTGGACGCCGTCCGCGACGACCTGCGGCAGGTCCCGGCCGGCAGTCCCGTCACGTTGGTGGTACACAGCAACGCAGGCCGGCCTGTTTCTCCCGGTGATCCGCTCGGGCCTGGACCATCCGGTGATCAGCTCGATCTTCGTCGATGCCGCCCTGCCGGCCCGGATCGGACCGACCCCCGTCGCCCCGCCCGAGGTGCTGGAGTTCCTCCGCCCAATGGCGGTGAACGGCAGGCTGCCCCGCTGGACCGACTGGTGGGACGAGGCAGACGTCGCACCCATGTTCTCCGATCCGCTGGTGCGGCGGACCGTCATCGAGGAGCAGCCCACCCTGCCGTTGTCCTACTACGAGCAGCACATCCCGGTCCCCGGCGGCTGGGACGACCATCCCTGCTCCTACTTGCTGTTCGGCCATACGTATGACGACCTTGCCGCCAAGGCGCGTGGCACACCTGCCCGGCGCGCACCTCCATCAGATCACCGATCCCGCCGGCACAGCCCGGCACCTCGTCGAACTCGCCATTACGGCTTGATCCACTTTCGATACCCGCCCGAGCCCTGGCCTCCGCTGGAAGGAAGCACTCGCCGCGGTCGACGAGGCTCTCACGCCGGCCGACCGGACCGCTTCGGTGAACCCGGTGGCGTATGCGGACCTCGTCGGCAGCCCACGGGACATCAAAGAGGCCTTTCGGCGACGGCAGGCCCCGGGAGTGTCGCGCGGCTGAAGGCTCCGGTCGTTCAAGAAAGCCCACACGTGCTAGAAACGCGTCACGCGTCGGTACCCGAGGCTTTGCGCCCAGTGGGCATGGACACCAGGGTTCCGGTGGGCAGGAGGACAAGAGCCGTGTGACGGGTGACTGTTCCGCACGGTTCTGTGGGAGCCCAGGGGTGCGACTCCTTCGGGCGCCCCGATCATCACGGCGCTACCGTGAGCCAGGGGCGACAGTTTGGTGTTAGCGCATCTCGTGTTGGATGAAGCTGCACGACCGTGCGCCACTGCCCTTACATGCGGACAGCGATCGGCGCATGAGCTCGGTGCGCAGCCCCCCGCTTCACCTGCCGTGGTGGCCGCGATCATGAATCGTCACACCGCCGGTGCTGCTTCACCAGACGGGGCGCAACGGCGGGATCGAGTCGCCGGCCAAGGAACGGATAACGGCTGCGAGTTCAGCTCGCGGGACCTGCCGGCCGACTTCGTGGAGCCGCTCGGCCAATTGTGCCTCCAGCTCGTGCAGGATCCGCCCGGCCACGGCGAGGTGCTTCAGGGCCTTGTCGGTCAGGACAACGAGCTTGCGCCGACCACCGGCGGGATGTGGACGGCGTTCCACGTAGCCCCGCTTCTCCAGGTCGTCGATGATCTGGCCGGCGGCCTGTTTGGTGACCCCGAGTTCCTCGGCCAGCTCACTGCTGGTCGCGCCGGAGCCGTGCAGCACCTGGAAGACCAGGCCGTGCATGGGGCGCAGGTCGGCATAGCCGGCGGCGTCAAGGCGGCTCACGAACTCGGAGAGGACCAGCTGGAAGGCCATCCCGAGCAGGAAGGTGAGCTCGGTTTGCTCGAGGGGGTCGTCGGTCTCCATCGGTTCATCTTGACACACCGATATAAAGTCGCTTTACTCGCTGCGAGTAAAGATGCTTTACATGGGAGGCGTTATGAACGTGGTCAGCGAGAGCGAGCAGCGGACGACCAAGACCCCCGCCGGTTCGATGTTCGGCCTGGCGGCACCCAGCCAGGGGAGCGCCGAGGTCAGCACCTGGCGGGTGGAACTAGGTGCGGACTCGGTCACGCCGGTGCACATCATCGACCGTGAGCAGGTGTGGATGCCCCTGTCGGGCGAGTTCGAGGTCGAGGTGGAAGGCGAGACCGGGCAGGCCAAGGCCGGCCAGGCCGTCATCATTCCCGCTGGTGCTGTACGGCAGCTGAAGGCTGTGGGCGGCCCGGCGGAGGCGCTGGTCGCCATGGTCGTCGGCGGCAAGGCGATGATGCCCGGCAGCGAGGACAAGATCCCGCTCCCGTGGGCCGAGTGACCATGCCCGACTGAACAGCCCGACCAGGCCAACCCCCGATGGATCTGGTCGGGCTGTTCGCCTCTCCGGGCTCTGTGTCGCCGTCCCCGCGTGACCGCGAAGCCAGAGATATCAGACATCAAGCGCAACCCGACCAATCCGATTAAGGGCAGGTATGAATACCGAAGTGAGCAGCGGGCGCCGCCGGGCGATTCTGGCTCTGCTCGCCATCACCGTACTGATCGTGGTCATGGACCTGACGATCATCAATGTGGCGCTTACCCCGATCCAGCAGAGCCTGGACGCGACCAACGCCGAGCTCCAGTGGTCGCTCGACACGTATCTGATCACCTTCGCGGCCTTCCTCTTCACCGGTGGCGTGTGCGCGGACCGGTTCGGGCGGAAGCTGACACTCATGGCCGGCCTGGTGGTGTTCGGCGCCAGTTCGGTGCTGGGCGCCTACGCCGACACCATCACGGAACTCATCGTGTGGCGCGGCGTCATGGGCGTGGGGGCTGCGGTCGTACCGACCGTCACCCTGGCCATCATCATGAGCGTCTTCCCGCCCATGGAGCGGCCCAAGGCGATCGCGGCCTGGGCCTCGGCCGCAGGCGTCGCCTTCGCCGTCGGGCCGGTGCTCGGCGGGCTGCTGCTCGAGCAGTTCTGGTGGGGGTCGATCTTCCTCATCAACGCCCCGCTGGTCGTCGTGGGTCTGATTCTCATGGGGTGGCTTGTCCCCGAGTCCAAGAACCCCGCGCCCGCCAAGTTCGACCCGCTCGGCGTGCTGCTGTCCATCGTCGCGGTCGGCCTGCTGGTCTACGGCATCGTGACGGGCGGCGAGGACAACGACTGGCTGGCTGCCGACACGCTGGGCGGGCTCGTCGGCGGTCTCGTGCTGCTCGTGCTGCTCGTGGTGATCGAGTCGCGGATGGCGGCACCGTCGCTGGACGTCAGCCTGCTGCGCAGTGCCCGGTTCTCGGCGGGTTCGGGGGCCATCGCGCTCTGCTTCTTCGCCCTCATTGGGGCGATCTTCATCACGCAGTTCTACTACCAGGCCGTGCTTGCTTTCTCCCCGATGAAGGCCGGCCTGCTGATGCTGCCCATGGGCATCGGCTCCGTGGTCATGTCCGCCCGCTGCCCCAAGCTCGTGATGCGGTTTGGGCCGCGCGCCGTGGTGGCCGCCGGTTCATGCGTCATGGCGGTCTCCTTCGTCCTCACGAGCCAGCTGAACGCAGAGACGCCCACCTGGCTGCTGATCGTCGCACAGTTGATCTTCGGTCTGGGCTGGGGATGCATCATGGCGCCGGCCACCGCTTCGCTGATGTCTGCCGTGCCGCCGGTCAAGGCCGGTGCCGGTCAGGCGGTGTCGCAGACCATGCGCCAGGTCGCTGGCGCACTCGGGGTCGCGGTCATCGGAAGCATTCTCGGTGTGGTGTACCGCTCGGGGATGGAGGACTCCGTGAGCGTGCTCCCGGAGGCCCTGCGCGACGAGGCCGCCGGGTCGATCGGCGGCACTCTGCGCGCGGCCGAGGCCGCGAAACTCGGTGACCAGGCTCCTGCTCTGATCGACCAGGCCGTCGACACCTACTTGTCGGGCATGGAGATCACCATGCTCGTGGCTGCCGGTGTTGCGCTGCTCGCCGCCGCTGTGTCCCTGCGCTGGCTGCCGAAGACGGCACCGAAGCCGCCCGTTCCGCCGGCACCGAAGCCGACCGCGGGCGAGGCCGCCGGCGCGCCGGCGGCACGTGCCTGAGGACCACCTGCACTCGCAAGCGAGAACACGGGGTGCCCGCCGGGGTGTACAGCGGCGGGCACCTTTGTGTCTCGCTCCTGAGCAGAGTCGACACACGGACTTCGCAATTCCGCATCACCGCGCGTAGCGGCGTACCGCGTCCAGGCCATGGCCCTGCGGCGCGAACAGGGATGAATCGGGCGGAGCTAAGTGTTCCAAATTTGTCAGCATGACCAAGAGTAAAGGTGCTTGACTTACGCTCTTGTGGATCCATAGTGTCGTGCCATCGGGCGGCCCTCTCAGTGCACAGGGTGGGGTGCAGGGGCTGCCTTCCATGTGTCGTTGACTGGTAAACAGATTCAGCGATAGTTGTTTTGTTTCCTAATGTGGGCGCTCGGCGCCCGGCGTCGTTAGGACGGGGGTAAGCGGTGTTATTTGGTGATACCGAAAAGACGTCGGCCGGTAATGATCTGGAAACGCTCAAGGGTGTCTCTTCGTGGCTGCGTTGTGAGGTTGCCGCACTGGTCGGCCGTGAGGTCGGCGATGTTTCCGAGGGTGAGCTCTTCTCCAGCCTCGGGATGGACTCGATGCGGGCCACCAGCCTCATGGCGGCACTCTCTCGCGCCACGGGAAAGCGCTGGTCACCAGCGCTTCTGTGGGCGAATCCGACGATTAGTGACCTCGCGGAACGGGTGGTCGCCGGCGGCGTCCTCCCTGCAGACTCGAAGGAGGCGACCCGCTCCTCGGGTCAGGGAGATCTCCGTTCCGGTGAGCCCATCACCGTCGTGGGCATGGCATGCCGCTTCCCGGGTGCGGACGGCGTCGAGGGGTTCTGGAACCTACTGGAATCAGGCGTGGACGCCGTCCGGGACGTGCCGGAAAGCCGGTGGAAAAAGGTTTCCCCGGCCCATGGAGACCCTGATGTTCCCGGCTGCATGACTACGACAGAAGCCGGTTTCCTGGATGGGTCGATTGACAAATTCGACCCGCTTTTCTTTGGGATTTCTCCAAGGGAAGCCCAAGAAATGGACCCGCAGCAGCGGCTTTTCCTCGAAGTCGCCTGGGAGGCGCTCGAGGATGCGGGGGTCAATGAGCGGAGCCTGGCTGGCAGCGACACCGGCGTGTTCGCCGGAGCGATCTGGCACGACTACGCCGACCTCGCCTCTGGAAACACCGGCGGCCTGTCCTCGCACTCCGCTACAGGACGGGCACTGAACATGATCGCCAACCGGCTGTCCTACGTTCTCGGGTTGCGCGGCCCGAGCGTGGTCCTCGACTCCGCCTGTTCGTCGTCCTTATTAGCAGTACACCTGGCCTGCCAGAGCATCCAGAGCGGCGAGTCGTCCATGGCAATCGCCGGTGGGGTCAATCTGCTGCTGAGCCCTGAAACCATGGTGTCTCTCAGCCGGTTCGGTGGGCTGTCCCCCGACGGCCGCTGCAAGGCGTTCGACGCGAGGGCAGACGGGTTCGGCCGGGGCGAAGGCTGCGGAGTCGTCGTCCTCAAGCCGCTGTCGCGCGCTCTGGCGGACGGGGATCACATCTGGTGCACGATTCGGGGTTCCGCTGCCAACAACGATGGCCTGAGTAACGGACTCACCGCCCCCAACCCGGCAGCACAAGAAGGTGTTCTGCGCGCCGCCTACCGCAATGCCGGCATCGCCCCCCATCAGGTGCACTACGTCGAAACGCACGGCACCGGAACCGCGCTCGGCGACCCCATCGAGGCCATGGCCCTCGGTGCCGTGCTGGGAAAGGACCGACCTGAAGACCGGCCCCTGCGCCTCGGATCGGTCAAAACCAACATGGGACACCTCGAAGCGGCGGCGGGAATCGCCGGCTTGATCAAGACCGCTCTGGTGCTCAAGCACCGGCGGGTGCCGCGGAATCTGCACTTCGAGACCCCGAACCCGCACATCCCCTTCGATGAACTGCGCCTGACGGTGCCCACCAAGGCCGAGCCGTGGCCCGAGGAGGGCGGGCTGTATGCCGGGGTCAGCTCCTTCGGCTGGGGCGGCACCAACGTCCATCTGGTGGTCGAGGGGCACCGGGAGCCTGCCCGGCTGGCGGTGCCCGACAGTGCGGCGCGTGGCATACCCGGCCGTCCCCGGATCGCGTTCGTCTGCTCGCCGTACGGGCAGCAGTGGGTCGGTATGGCGCGCAACCTCTATCGCACGGAACCGGTCTTCCGGTCCGTTCTGCAGGAGTGCGACCGCGAACTCGCCCGCCACACCGGGTGGTCGCTCGTCGAGGAGCTGTTCCTGAACGAGACGCAAGCCCGCACCGGTGACGTCGGGGTCATGCAACCCGTCGTCTTCGCGATACAGGTGGCCCTGGCGACCTGGCTGGAGGCCGCCGGGGTGCGACCCGGCGCCGTGGTCGGGCACAGCCTCGGGGAGATCGCCGCGTGTGTCATCGCCGGCGTGCTCGACCTACCCGATGCCGTACGGCTGGTCCACCACTACAGCGACCAGCAGCGCCGGGTGGCCGGTCCGGACCAAGGCATGGCCGTGGTCGAGCTGTCCGCCGACGCACTGGAGGAGCGCCTGGCCGGGCGGGACTCCTCGGTGTGCGTCGCGACCCGCAACGGGCCGCGCACCACGGCACTGGCGGGCAGCCGCACAGAGCTGGAGGAGATCGTCGCCGAACTGAAGGCGGAGGGCGTGCTCTGCGCCATGATCCGCGTCGATCTGCCAGCCCACAGTGCGGCGATCGACCCCATCATGGCGGACCTGGAGAAGGCCCTGGAGGGCATCGCCGGCCGGCCCGGCCGAATCCCCGTCATCTCCTCGGTAACCGGGCGGCCCCTGGACTGGCGGGAGGTGGGCCCCGCGTACTTCGCGCGGAACCTGCGCGAACAGGTGCGGCTCGCCGACGCCACGGCACACCTGCTGCGGGAGAAGTTCGACGTCCTGCTGGAGATCAGCGCCAACCCGGTGCTCGCCCCGGCGCTCCAGCAGAGTGTCGACGACTTCGGCCGCACCACGACCGTCATGACCACGATGCGCCGCGGCGACGACGACCGGACGGGGCTGACCGAGACCCTTGACGCGCTTGCCCGGCTCGGTACGAAGGTACGGCCGCCGAGCGTGCGGGACGAGCCGGTCGCGGAGCTGTTCACGCTGTCTGCCAAGTCGCCCGAGGCCCTGCGTGAGCTGGCCGGGCGAACCGCCGCGAGCCTTGCCGGGACGGGCTCGGAGGGCGGGGCGGCGACGGATGCTCTGTCGGCGCTGGCGCAGGCGGCCCTGCCGCGGGCTCACCGCCCCTACCGGCTGGCGCTTTCGGTGCGGGACGAGGAGGAACTGGCCGAGGCCCTTGCCGCGCACGCCCGTGGCGAGGACCCCCCGGGGCTGTACGTCTCCGGCCGGGCGGCCGAGAAGCGGCCCAAGGTGGCCTTCGTCTTTCCCGGCCAGGGCTCCCAGTGGGTCGGGATGGGCCAGGAACTCATGCAGAGCGAACCGGTCTTCCAGGCGGCCATCCGGGAGTGCGACGCGGCAGCCCGTGCCTTCGTGGACTGGTCCATCGAGGCCGAACTGACCGTCGGCGACGGGGATCTGATGGTCGACCGCATCGACGTCATCCAGCCCGTGCTGTTCGCCGTTGAGGTGGCCCTCGCCGCGCTGTGGCGCTCCTGGGGCGTGGAGCCCGACGCGGTGGTCGGACACAGCATGGGCGAGGTCGCCGCCGCGCACGTCGCCGGAGCGCTGAGCCTCGAGGACGCGGCGCGGATCATCTGCCTGCGCAGCCGTCTGCTGCGCCGCGCCAGCGGACAGGGCGCGATGCTCGCCGTCGAGCTCACCATGGACGAGGCACGAAAGGCGCTGGCGGGCCGGGAGCACGCCGTGTCCATCGCCGTGAACAACAGCCCGCGCTCCACGGTGCTCTCCGGGGACCGGGACGTGCTGGCCGAGATCGCCGGGCAATTGGAGGCACAAGACATCTTCTGCCGCTGGGTGAAGGTGGACGTCGCCTCTCACAGTCCGCAGATGGACCCGCTGCGGCCGGATCTGCTGGCGGCGCTGGCAGGGCTGGCGCCCCGCCGCGGGACCGTACCGGTGCACTCGACCGTCACCGGCGGGATCGTCGGCGGCGAGGAGATGACCGACACCTACTGGGCCGACAACCTGCGCGAGCCCGTCCTCTTCGGCGACCAGATCGCCCAGCTCGTGCAGAAGGGCGTGCACGCGTTCGTCGAGATGAGTCCACACCCCATCCTGCTGCCCGCCGTCGAACAGGTCGCCGCCGTGCGCGGGGCCGACACGGCCGTGCTGGCGTCGCTGCGCAGAAAAGAGAGCGCACGGGAGACGCTGCTCGCGTCCCTGGGGCGGCTGCACGTGCTGGGCGTGCCGGCCCGCCTGGACCGCGTTCTGACCCCTGCGCGCCCCAGTCGGCGGCTGCCGCACTACCCGTGGCAGCGGGAACGGTACTGGCACGAGCAGACCGACAGGCCCGCCGGTACGGGGCTTGCCCCCCGGCAAGGGCTGCTCGGCGAGCGGATCGATTCGGCGATCCAGCCCGGCACCCACTACTGGCAGATGGACCTGGGTACCTCGACCGCGGCCTTGGGGGACCATCGCATCGGCGGGGCGGCCCTCGTCCCTGGTGCGGCGTTCGTGGACATGGCCCTCGCCGCGGCCCGCCAGGTGCTGCCGGGCGACCAGCACCTGCTGTCCGACGTGCTCTTCCAGCAGCCGCTGGTACTGCCCGAGCAGGGACACGCGCGCGTGCAGGCGGTGTTGGAAGGCTCCCAGGAACAACAGGCGCGGATACGTTTCTTCGCCGCCGAGGAGAACGGTCCCGTCTGCGTGGCCGAAGCCATGCTGTCGGTGGCCGACCATGGCACCGCCCCGGATCCGGCCGCCCCCGGCGGCCTCGCCGGGCAGATGACGGACGCGCTCGACGGAGCGGACTACTACCGGGCATTGGCGGCCTGCGGTCTCGGCTACGGTCCCGCCTTCCAGGGCATCGTCCACATCGCGCGCGGCGACGGCGAGGCGGTTGCAAGGATCGGCCCGCAGGGACAGGAGCGGTGGCGCGGCATGGGACACGTCCTGCCCCCCGCGCTGCTCGACGCCGTCCTCCAGACGGCCGTGGCACCGCTCCTCGGCGCTGACTGGACGACAGCGGGTGGGTTCCTGAGCGAGGGCATTGGCCGGGTCGTCGTCCACGGCACGGTCCGCGGCGAAGTACGGGCGCACGCCGTCTGCCGGGCAGCGGGCGACGGACAGTGGGAGGCCGACGTCTCGCTCCACGACCCGGACGGCACCCTGCTCACCGAGGTCGCCAGACTGCGCATCGTCCAGCTCGCGTCTGTACCCGTACTTGCTACGCCACCGTCCGCACCTCCGGGCAGGGAGGACCTGGCACAGTCCGACAACCGGGGAGACGGTCCCGCCGCCCTGCGCGAGCGCCTCGCCGGGCTGGCGGACGGCGCGGAGCGCCGGGCGGCACTGGAGTCGGCGGTGCGGGAGAGCGTCGCCCGCGTCGTGAAGCTCCCCGCGCGCAGGGTAGATCTCGATCGGCCGCTGAAGTCCCTCGGGATCGACTCCCTGATGTCGCTGGAGCTGCGCAACAGGCTCGAAGGGACTTTCGGTATCCGGCTGTCGGCCACCCTCATCTACAACTACCCAACCATTCGCGACCTCGCCTCCTTCCTGGCCGGGAAGCTGCGGCTGGCGCTCGACGACGAGGCTGCGGCGGCACCAGAGCCCCCGGTCCTGCCGGCCCCAAGCGCGGACATCGGCCATGGGCAGGAAGACGGGGACCTGAGCCCCGAGGAACTCCTTGAACGTGAACTCGCCGAGCTCAACGAGCGGATGGAGACCATCTAGCATGCGCGGCACATCCGGGACCCCCATGGAGCGGGACGCGGCCACAACCGCCGACGACAGCAGCATCACCAAGGCCCTCGCCGCCATTCGCCAACTGCGCGACAAGATCGACTTGTTGGAGCAGACGAAGCGGGAAGGGATCGCCGTGGTCGGCATGGGATGCCGACTGCCGGGCGGGGCGACGTCACCCGACGCCTTCTGGCGAGTGGTCTCCGAGGGCGTCGACACCATCGGGGAGGTGCCCGAGGACCGCTGGGAGCTGCGCCGGGCAGACGGACCCGGCGAGCCGTCCGACGGGACGCTACTGCCTCACGGCGGCTTCATCGACGGCGTCGACCGGTTCGACCCCTACTTCTTCGGCATCTCGCCGCGCGAAGCGGCCCGCATGGACCCCCAGCAGCGGCACTTCCTCGAAGTGGCCTGGGAGGCACTGGAGGACGCCGGACTGACCCGAGAGAAGCTACAGGGCAGCCCGACCGGTGTTTTCGTGGGCGCCAACGCCTCGGATTATCTCCAGCTCCAGCTCGAGGGCGCCGCGGCCGACACCTACACCGTGGTGGGCGGTACGAACTGCATCATCGCAAACCGGCTGTCGTACGTGCTCGACCTACGAGGCCCCAGCCTTACGGTGGACACCGCCTGCTCCTCCTCGCTCGTGGCCGTGCACCTCGCCGCCCAGAGCCTGCGCAACAAGGATTGCGACGTGGCTGTCGTCGGCGGCGTGAACCTCATCCTGTCGCCCAGCCTGGCCGAGGCCCACGCCAAGGGCCTGCCACTGGCCCCGGACGGCCGCTGCAAGACCTTCGATGCGGCCGCGAACGGCTACGCCCGCGGCGAGGGAGTCGGCGTGCTCGTCCTCAAGCGCCTCTCCGACGCTGTGGCGGGCCGCGACCGGATCTGGGCGGTGATCCGCGGCTCCGCCGTCAACCAGGACGGCCTGACCAACGGGCTGACCGCCCCCAACGGGCTGTCCCAGCAGGGTGTGATCCGGCAGGCCCTGCACCACGCCAACCTCGAGCCTTCCCAGGTGACGCTGCTGGAGGCGCACGGCACAGGCACCGAACTCGGCGATCCCATCGAGGTGGAGGCGCTGAGCGCCGTCTACGGACAGTCCGGGTCCGAAGGCGACGTGTGCGCGCTCGGCTCGGTCAAGACGAACATCGGCCATCTGGAGGCCGGGGCCGGCATGGCCGGGCTGATCCGGTCCGTGCTGAGCATCCACCACCGCACCATCACCCCCCACCTGCATCTCACGGCCCTCAACCCGCACATCGACCTTGACGGAACCCGGCTGGTCGTACCGACCTCCCTGCACCCGTGGGACGTGCCTGACGAACGGCGGCATGCGGCCGTCAGCTCGTTCGGTGCCGGTGGCACCAACGCGCACGTGATCCTCGGTCCCGCACCGGCGGATGCCGGTTGCGCCGACGAGCGGCCCCCGGCCGGAGACGGCCCTTGGCTGCTGCCGGTCTCCGCGGCCACCAGCGACGCGCTCGCCCCCATGACCCGCGCTTACCGCGACCACTTGCGCTCTGCCGAAGGGCTCGAGCAGCGCTTCGACGACATCGTTCACACGGCGACGGCCCGCCGCACCCGCCATGAGCATCGGCTCGCTGTCGTCGCCGGAACGCACGACGAGGCAGCGGGCCGTCTCACCAAGTGGCTGAATGGGGAGGAGACACCCGGGGTGGTCACCGGCCGGGCGAACGGTTCCGTGGCCGACGGCGTCGTGTTCGTCTACCCGGGGCAGGGCTCCCAGCGGGCCGGCATGGGCCGGGAACTGCTGGACACCTGCCCCGTGTTCCGCAAGGCGGTCGGGGAGTGCGACGACGCGATGCGCCCCTTCCTCGGCGGGCGCTCGGTCGTCGATCAGGTCATGCGCCTGGAGCCCGACGCGGCACTCGACCGCATCGACCTCATCCAGCCCGCCCTGTTCGCCCTCGCCGTCGGCCTCACCGCCCGCAGCCGCTCCTTCGGCGTTGAACCGGACGCCGTGGTCGGCCACAGCATGGGCGAGGTAGCCGCGGCCCACATCGCCGGGGCACTCACCCTGGACGACGCCGCCCGGGTCATCTGCCGGCGCAGCGCCCTGCTCCGCCGCATCAGCTGCCAGGGCGCAATGCTGGTCGTGGCGCTCCCCCTGGACCAGGCGGACCGGCTCATCGAGGACTGCCGGGACAAGGTGTCCGTGGCGGTCGCCAACAGCCCCACCTCCACGGTGCTGTCGGGCGATCCGCGCACCCTGGTTGACCTGGCCGAGACGTTACGTGCCCGCAACGTGTTCTGCCGCCCGGTGAAGGTCGACGTCGCCTCGCACAGCCCTCAGGTGGACCGACTGCGCGACGAACTCCTCGCCGACCTCGCCGGACTGTCGCCCCGGCCGTCCCGCATCCCCATCCTCTCGACGGTCACCGGCGAAGCGACCGATGGCTCGGACTTCGACGCCGACTACTGGATGCGCAACCTGCGCGAGCCTGTGCTGTTCTGGGACGCCGTGCAGTCGCTCATCGCCCGGGACAACGGGGTGTTCATCGAGATGAGCCCGCACCCGGTGCTGCTGTCCGCGGTCGAGCAGGCCTTCGAATCCAGTGAGCGGGACGGACTCGCCCTGCCGACGATGCGGCGCGACATGCCCGAGACACACGGCATGCTCGAAATCCTCGGCGCTCTGTACACGCACGGCATGTCGGCGGCCGGTCTGGACACGTTGCTGCCCGCCGACGCCCGCCCCGTGGCGCTGCCCGCCTACACCTGGCAGCACGAGCCTTTCTGGTTCCGCGACGCCCGTGCGGCGCGCAGGGGCGCGACCGGCATACGGCGATCGGAACCCACCGCCGCCCAGGCGCCGGAACCCACCGAGGTTCCGGCGGTGCCCACGAATACGGATGGCGCGCGGACCGAACTGTACGACCGGCTGGCATCCGTATCCGTGACCGAACGCCGCGACGTGATCCAGCAATTCGTTCTGCGTGCCGTGGCCGACGTGCTCGAGATGGCACCGGAACGCATCGACCCCGACGCCGGGTTCTTCCAGATGGGCATGGACTCGATGCTCGCTGCCCGCGTCCGAGTGCTGATCGAGGCAGGGATCGGGAGCAAGCTGCCCGCACCCGTGATGTTCGAGCACCCGTCGGTCGAGGCGCTCTCCGCCCATCTTCTGGGCTTCACCGAGCGGCACCTGGGCCAGCAGCCCGCCGCGCCCGGCCCGCGGCAGCCCCCGGCCAAGGCCGAGGCATCCGCCGCGACCACCACGGCCCGACCCGACGAGCCTGTGCAGGCCCCGGTGGACGAGATCACCAGCGACCTCACCGAGGAGGAACTCCTCGCTCTGCTGGCCGAAGAAGTCCGCTCCTCGACCCGTACCGCAGGAGGTTCCCGATGACCGGCAACAGTTCTGAACGCCAGTCAGTCCTTGTCCAGAGCCTGCAGGAGATCCGCAGGCTGCGCGCCGAACTCGACACGGTGCAAAACGCCGGAACGGAGCCCATCGCCGTCGTCGGTATGGCCTGCCGCATGCCGGGCGGCGCCGACAGCCCTGAGGCGTTCTGGGAGTTCCTGGACCGCGGCGGGGACGGCATCGGTGAGATCCCGGCCACACGCTGGGACATCGACCGCTTCTACGACCCCGACCCGGACGCACCCGGCAAGATGTCCACCCGCCGCGGCGGATTTCTGGACGACGTCGACCGGTTCGACGCCGGGTTCTTCGGTATCTCCCCCCGCGAGGCGGCCGCCCTCGACCCGCAGCAGCGCCTGCTGCTGGAGGTGGGCTGGGAGGCCCTCGAACACGCGGGACAGTCGCCGGAAGGACTCCAGGGCTCCGACACCGGCGTCTACTTCGGGGTCACCACGTACGACTATCTGCAGGCGCAGATGCAGCAGGTCGACCCTGCCGACCTGACCGCCTACAGCCTCACTGGGAACGCCTCCACATTCGCGGCCGGCCGGCTGTCGTACTGGCTCGGCCTGAACGGCCCCAGCCTGTCCGTCGACACTGCCTGTTCCTCCTCCCTGGTCGGCGTGCATCTGGCGTGCCAGAGCCTGCGCTCGGGGGAGACCGACCTGGCCCTGGCCGGCGGCGTGAACGTGCTGCTGGCACCGGAGTGGTTCGTCGTCGCCTCCAAAGCGCACATGCTCGCGGCGGACGGCCGGTGCAAGACATTCGACGCGAGCGCGGACGGTTACGTACGCAGTGAGGGCTGCGGCATCGTCGTACTGAAGCGGCTGTCCGACGCCCGCGCGGCCGGGGACCGGATCCTCGCCGTGATCCGGGGCTCCGCCGTCAATCAGGACGGACGCAGCAGCGGCGTCACCGTCCCGAACTCCGCCGCACAACAGGCGGTGATCCGCCAGGCCCTGGAGTCGGCGTCCGTCGAACCGGCCCAGGTCGGCTACGTTGAGGCGCATGGCACCGGCACGCCGCTCGGCGACCCGCTGGAGCTGCGCGCCCTGGACGCCGTACTCGGCGAGCGCGGCGAGGCGGGTCCGCTGCTGGTGGGGTCGGTCAAGACCAACGTCGGCCACCTGGAACCGGCCGCCGGTGTCGCCGGGCTGATCAAGGTCATCCTGTCCCTCCAGCACGAACGCATACCCCCGCACCTGCACCTGTCCGAAGTCAACCCGGAAATAGGCATCGAGGACCTCGCCGTCGAGATCCCGGCCGAGGGCCGACCGTGGCCGCGCGGAACCACGCCCCGGATCGCCGGTGTCAGCTCGTTCGGCGCCAGCGGAACCAACGCGCATCTGATCATCGAGGAGGCCCCCGCAGAAGCCGACCCCGACGTCACCGTCCCGGAGCGCACCGCACACCTGCTGACCCTGTCCGCGAAGAACCCCGCAGCGCTCACCGCCCTCGCCGGGCAATACCGCGACCGGCTCGCCGCAGCGACCGACGCCGAACTCGGCGACATCTGCTTCACCGCCGCCACCGGCCGGTCCCACTTCGCCCACCGGCTGGCCGTGTCGGCCTCCTCCACCGCCGAGATGGGGCAGCGGCTGGCCGAGTGCGCCGAAGGCGGACAGCCCACCGGCAGCCGCCAGGGCCACGTGCGGGCCGGCACCCGCCCGCAGATCGTGTTCCTGTTCACCGGGCAGGGCTCGCAGTACCCGGGTATGGCACGCGCCCTCTACGGCACGGAGCCGGTGTTCCGCCGGGTCCTCGACGAGTGCGACGAGGTGCTGCGCCCCCTGACCGGACGCCCGCTGAGGACCGTCCTCGACCCCGCGCCCGAGGACGCCGAACTCATCCACGACACCTGCTGGACGCAGCCCGCCCTGTTCGCCGTCGAATACGCCCTCGCCCAGCTGTGGCGGTCCTGGGGCGTGGAGCCCGCGGCCGTGCTGGGGCACAGCGTCGGCGAGTTGGTGGCGGCCTGCGTGGCGGGAGCGATGGATCTCGCTGACGGTCTGCGGCTCGCCGCGCGGCGGGGGCGGCTCATGCACGACCTCGCCGACGGGGGAGCCATGGCCGCGGTCTTCACCCCCGCGGACCGCGTCACCCCACTGCTCGAACGCCATGCCACCGAGCTGTCCGTGGCGGCAGTCAACGGCCCGGAGAGCATCGTCCTGTCGGGCAGCGAGAACGCGCTGGACACCGTCCTGGCCGAGCTGTCCGAGCAGGGGGTGCGCGCCAAGCGGATGACCGTGACGCGCGCCTTCCACTCGCCGCTGATGGAACCCGCGCTCGGCGCGCTCGAACGCGAGGCCGCCGACGTGACGTTCCGGGCGCCCAGGATCCCCGTCGTTTCCAACCTCACCGGAGAGATCCTGACCGGAGAGGAGGCGTTCACCGCCCGCTATCTGCGCGAGCACGCCCGCGAGGCCGTACGGTTCCACGAGGGCATGACCACGCTGTACCGGGAGGGCTACCGCGTCTTCCTCGAGGTGGGACCCGCTCCCACGCTGAGCGGCCTGGCCAAGCGGTTCCTCACGGCCGATGCTGGACCGGGAGAGCAGCCAGAGCCCGACGAGCCGCCGGTGTTCCTGCCGTCCCTGCGCCCCCGCCGCGACGACTGGCAGGTTCTCCTGGACAGCCTGGGCACCCTCTACACGCGAGGCGTGGCCGTCGACTGGGAACGGTACGACGCCGACCGTGGCCGCTGTCGCACCGAACTGCCCACTTATGCCTTTCAGCGGGCCGGCCACTGGTTCCGGCCCAGCGCCCGGCCCGCAGCCACCGCCGAAACGGCACCGGCACCCGCGGACGGGCTGTCCCGTACGCTGCTCGGCGAGCGGGTCGCCTCTCCGCTTCCCACCGCGCAGTTCGCCGCCACGGTCGGCGCCGAGGCGCATCCCTGCCTGGGCGACTGCGTCATGGACGGGCTGCCGGTGGTCAACATCGGGGTCTACCTGGAGACCGCCCTCGAGGCGAGCCGGGAGCTGTACGGCGCCGGCCCGGCCCTGGTCGAGGACTGCCTGGTCGTGCAGAGCATGGTCCTCGACCCCGGCGAGCGCGCCGAGGTGCAGCTCCTGGTCGACGAGTCGACCGCGGGCCCAGGACGCGGCGCCTACCGTTACTTCGCCGCCCGCTCGGGCGACCACGACGACCAAGGCGCACCGCGCTGGACCCTGCACGCGCAGGGCAGGGTCGGCCCGTCCTCCGCGGCCACGGCGACCGAGGACCTCGACGCCCTGCGCGCCCGGCTCACCACGGAGATCTCCGGCGACGACTTCCACCGCGGGATGTGGCGGCGGAAGCTGTACCTCGGGCCCTCCGCGCAGTGGATCGAGCACATCCACACAGGTGGGGGCGAGGCGCTGGCTCGGATGCGCCCGGCGCGCCCCGAGGAGAGCGGCGCCTACCTGCTGCACCCGGGCCTCACCGACGCGCTGTTCCAGACCCTGTTCGCGTGCCTGCCGCCGGACAGTCCACCGGACGCCACGTACATGCTCGTCGGCATCGACCGCTTCCTACTGAACGGTCCCACCGGCGGCGGCGCGACTCACTGCAGGGTGCGGCTGCTGCCGTCCTCCGACCCGGCCACGATGCTGCTGGCCGAGGTCCGGCTGTACGACGACCGGGGACGGACCCTGGTCGAGGCGGACGGGGTGTGCCTGCGGCGGGCCGCACGCGAGCAGTTGCTGCGCGCGGAGCCGCAGGACGAGGCCATCACCCACCGGGCCATGGCCGAGCGGCCCGCCACCACGGCGCCAGCAGCCGCGGCCCGGGCGCCGCGTGACCCCGACGCCGTACGGGACCTCCTGGCGCGCACCGTGGCCACGGCACTCGGCAGCGACCGGGCCGACCTGGACGTCCACGAGCCGCTGCAGAACCTCGGCCTGGATTCGCTCATGGCCCTGGAGGTCAAGGAGACCCTCGCCGCCCGACTCGGCGTGTCCCTGCCCCTCGTGATCTTCCTCGACGGCCGCAGTGTGGACACGCTCGGCACGGAGCTCCTCGGCCTGCTCGGGGCCGACGACGCCAGCGAGGAGCCCGACACAGCCGGTGCCTCCCGGAGCGAAGGCGGCGCCCTGCCGGTCCTCGTGCCCGACCCAGAAGCACGTCACGAGCCCTTCCCACTGACCGATCTCCAGCAGGCCTATCTGGTGGGCCGTTCCAATGCCTTCGAACTCGGCAACGTCTCGACGTACTTCTTCATCGAGGTCGACGTCGAGGAGGTGGACCTCACCCGCCTCAGCGAGTCGCTGCGGCTGATGATCGCGCGCCACGACATGCTGCGGGCCGTCATGACCGAGGACGGCCACCAACGGGTGCTCGCCGACGTCCCGCCGTACGAGATCCGGACCACAGACCTGCGTGAGTGCAACGAGGACGAGCGAGGCCGGCTACTGCGGGACCTCCACGAGGAGGTGCGCGACCAGGTCTTCGACACCACGATCTGGCCGCTGTTCGACGTGCGGGCCACGTTGCTCGACGAGCAGCGCACCCGCCTGCACATCGGCCTGGACGCCCTGATCATCGACGCGTGGAGCACATCCCTGCTGTTCCGCGAGTGGGCGGCGGCGTACCGCGGCATAGCAGCCTCGCTGCCCGAACTGCCCTTGAACTACCGGGACTGCGTGGTCACCGCCCGCTCCATCGAGGGCACGCCCCTGCACACCGCCTCACTGGAGTACTGGCGCGGGCGCATCGACTCGCTGCCGCCCGCTCCCGAGCTGCCGCTCGCCAAGAACCCGGCCTCGCTCGACCGGCCCGTGTTCACCCACCGCTCGCACCGTATCGAGGCGGAGGACTGGAACCGGTTCAAGCAACAGGCGGCCGCCCTCGGCATCACACCCTCCGCGGCCCTGTGTACCGCCTACGCCCAGGTGCTGGCCGCCTGGAGCAAGTCCAGCCGGTTCACCCTCAACCTGCTGTTCTTCAACCGGCTACCGCTGCACCCAGACGTCGGCAACGTGGTCGGCAACTTCAGCGCCACCACCCTGCTGGAGATCGACAGTTCGGCCCTGGACGGCTTCGCCGTGCGCGCCGACCGCATCCAGAAGCAGTTGTGGAACGACCTGGAGCACAGCCACGTCAGCGGCGTCGAGGTCCTGCGCGAACTGCACCGGACCCGTGGCGGAGCCGGCCGAGCCTCCATGCCCGTGGTCTTCGCCAGCACGGTCAACTTCGCCGCCAAGGAGGATTCCGCGGCAGCCACCGGCCTCGCCCAGCACCTGACCGCACTCGGCAGCGCCGGCCGTGAGGTCTCCACCTCCATCCGCACCCCGCAGGTGTGGCTGGACCACCAGGTCGTCGAGGACGCGGGCGCCCTGATGGTGAACTGGGACGTTGTCGAGGAGATCTTCCCCGAGGGAATGATCGACGCGATGTTCGCGTCCTACGTGGACCTCCTGCGCGGCCTCTGCCACGACCCGCAGGCCTGGCAACGCCCCTCCCCGGTCCTGATGCCGGACGTCGACCTGGCCGTGCGCCGGGAGGTCAACGCCACCGCCGCGCCGCTGCCCACCGGGCTGCTGCACGAGCCGTTCACGGAGCGTGCCACGGCACACCCCGACCGCACCGCCGCCATTGCGGCAGACCGCACCCTGACGTACGGCGAACTCGACGCCCACACCAACCGACTGGGCCGCTGGCTGCGCGAACACGGAGCGCTGCCGGGCAGCTTGGTCGGTGTCGTGATGGAGAAGGGCTGGGAGCAGGTCGCCGCGACCATCGGCGTGCTGAAGTCCGGAGCGGCCTACGTGCCCATCGACGCGACCGTCCCAGCCGAACGGCTCCGGCTGCTCATGGAGAAGGCGGGCATCTCCCTCGTACTGACACAGGGCCGGGTGGAGAAGCGCATTGCCTGGCCGGACGACACCATACGGCTCAGCGTCGACGGGCCCGGAGCCGAGGCGCTGGACGCCGCACCGCTGACGCCGTCCCCGGCCTGCCCCGACGACCTGGCGTACGTCATCTTCACCTCCGGGTCCACCGGCACGCCGAAGGGCGTGATGATCGAGCACACCGGCGCCCTGAACACGTGCCTCGACATCAACGAGCGCTTCGGCATCACCGAGGACGACCGGGTGCTCGCCCTGTCCGCGCTCAACTTCGACCTCTCCGTATACGACATCTTCGGTGTCCTGGCCGCCGGCGGCGCGATCGTCCTGCCGGAGCCCGGTGACCAGCGGGAACCCGCGCGCTGGGCGCAGCTTGTCACCGAGCACGACGTCACGCTGTGGAACAGCGTGCCCACGCTAATGGAGATGTTCACTGAACACGCCCTCGGCGAGGGCCTGGCCGACACTCTCCCGCTGCGGACAGTGATGATGAGCGGCGACTGGATCCCGGTCACCCTCCCCGACCGCATCCGGGCCCTGCTGCCCGACGCGGCCGTGTGGAGCCTCGGTGGAGCCACTGAGGCGTCGATCTGGTCGATCCTCCACCCCATCAGTGACGTCGACCCCGACTGGGCGAGCATCCCGTACGGCACGCCGATGCGCAGCCAGCAGTTCCACGTGCTGAACGACGCGATGCAGCCTTGCCCCGTGTGGGTGCCCGGCCAGCTCTACATCAGCGGCGCCGGACTCGCCCGCGGCTACCTCGGCGACGAGGCCAAGACCCGGGCCGCCTTCCTGCGCCATCCATCCACCGGGGAGCGGCTCTACCGCACCGGTGACCTCGGCCGCTACCTGCCCGACGGCACCATCGAGTTCCTGGGCCGCGAGGACTTTCAGGTGAAGGTCCAGGGCTACCGGATCGAGTTGGGCGAGATCGAGGCCGCCCTCGCACAGTGCGCCGGCGTGCGGGCCGCGGTGGTGTCCGCCGTGGGTGAGAGGCATGAGGCCAAGCAACTCGTCGCGTACGCCGTGCTGGATGAGGGGCACGACCCCGCGGGCGCGCCCGAGAGGCTGCGCGAGGCGCTGGGCAAGACGCTGCCCGCCTACATGGTGCCGCAGCATGTCCTCGCACTGGACGCGCTGCCTCTGACCGCCAACGGAAAGGTGGACCGGACGGCACTTCCGGTACCCGGCGCCCATGCGGACGACGACAGTGCCGTGGTCGCTCCTCGTGATGAGATCGAGGCGGAACTCGACGCCATCTGGGCCGAGTTCTTCCCCGACGCCAGTGTCGGCGTGCACACCGACTTCTTTGCCCTCGGCGGCAACTCGCTGCTTGCCGTTCGCCTCATGGCCGGGATCAGCGCCCGCCTGAACTGCTCGCTTCCCCTGTCCACCTTGTTCGCGCGGCCGACGATCGCATCGCTCGCGGAGGCCGTCCGGGACGCCGGCAGCGGCCTGAAGCGCACAGCGCTCGTCCCGGTCCGCACCGAGGGCAGCAGGCCCCCGCTGTTCTTCGTGCACCCGGTGGGCGGCGACGTGCTCTGCTACGCCGAACTCGCTTCACTGCTCAGCGAGGAGCAACCGTTCTACGCCCTCCAGGTGCCGGACGGCCTCGAGCTGACAACGGTCGCCGAGCTGGCCGCCCACTACACCGGGGCCATCACGGCGGCAAACCCCGACGGCCCCTTCCGGCTGGGCGGCTGGTCCATGGGCGGTGTGGTGGCCCTGGAGATCGCCCAGCAGCTCACCCGGGCCGGGCGCACCGTGGAGAGCCTCGCGGTCATCGACCTGCTGGAACCGCCGGGGCCAGCGGACCACGCGCACGTCGATGACGCCGTTCTGCTGTCCTGGTTCGCCCGCGACCTCGCAGGTCTCGCCGGAGAGTCCTGGGAACCTAAGCCGGACACCTTCCGTGAGGCTGGTGGTCTTCCCGACGCGCTGGGCGTGCTCCACACCGAGGCCCGTCAACGATCGGTGCTGCCGCCCGACGTGGACGCCGGGACCCTCGGCGCGATCTTCGACCGGTTCGCACGCAACTTCCGGGCCCTGCTGTCCTACGAGCCGCGGCCCTACACGGGCCCGGTCCGCTTCTTCCGGGCGCGGGAAGGCGCCCCGGACGCGGTGGTGGCCGCCTGGCAGGCCTACTTCCGGAACGCCACGCAGGTCGTCGACCTGCCTGGCGACCACTACACCGTCATGCAGCAACCTCAGCTGCGCCGCCTGGCGGACGAGCTGACCACCTGGCTCGACGACTCCCGCCCGCAGTCACGACACGACAAAGAAGGAAGCCAGCGATGACTCTCCGCTTCGGCGCTTTCATCCCGCCTTTCCATTCGCTCGACGAGGACCCCACCACCGCCTTCTGGCGTGACCTGGACCTCATCGACTGGCTGGACGTGCTCGGCATCGACGAGGCCTGGGTGGGCGAGCACCACTCCGGCGGCTGGTCCACCGTCAGCTCACCGGAACTCTTTCTGGCCGCCGCGGCCGAGCGGACCCGCCGGATCAAGCTCGGCACCGGTGTCGTCAGCCTGCCTTACCACCACCCCCTCACCACGGCCAACCGCATCGTGCAGCTGGACCACCAGAGCAGGGGACGGGCCATGCTCGGAATGGGCGCCGGGGTCTCGCCGGCGGACGCTCACATGATGGGCATCGCCGCAGGTGACCAGCGGCGGATGATGGCCGAGTCGCTTGACGCCCTGGTGCAACTGCTACACGGGGACGAGCCGGTGACGGTCAAGACGGACTGGTTCGAACTGCGGGACGCCCGCCCGCACCTGAAGCCCTACACCAAGCCGTGCTTCGACATGGCCGTGGCCAGCGCAGGCTCGGAGCGGGGCATGCGCCTGGCAGGCCGGTACGGCCTGAACTCGCTGACCTTCGCCGGTCGGCCAGGCATGGAGGAGCCGCCGCTGGCGCGGCTGTGGGCGGCCGCGGAAGACGAAGCGGCCAAACACGGCAAGACCGTGGACCGGGCGAAGTGGCGGGTTGCCATCTGCGTGCACATCGCGGAGACGCGGGAAGAGGCTCTGAGTCAAGTCCAGGACGGCATGGCCCGGTGGTTCCGGGAGTACGTCCGGGACACAGTCGGTGCTCAGGCGAAGCTGCCCGAGGGACGCGAGGCCGAGGCGGCAGTCGAGACGCGGACCGCCATCATCGGCTCAGTCGACGACGCCATAGAGGCGATCCAGCGCATGCTCGACGAGAGTGGAGGGTTCGGAACTCTGCTGGTCAACACCCAGGACTGGGCCACGCGGGAACAGACCAAGCGCAGCTATGAACTGCTCGCCCGCTACGTAGCTCCGCACTTCACCGGTGCGCTGGAAAGTCGGCGCGCGTCGCAGCAATGGGTTGCGGAGCAAAGGGACGACTTCGCAGCCCAGGCGCGTGAGGCCGCCCGGCAGTCCCCGGCCAGCCGATAGCTCTCAGCGGGAGGTGCGCATGGTGAGCACACAGGTCGGAGACAGTCCGCCCGCTCTGGGTAGCACGGAGTTCCGCGAGGCGATGTCGTTCCTTGCAGCTCCGCTGACCATCGTCACGGCACGGGACGCCGAGGGGCGTTTGTGGGGGTTCACTGCCAGTTCGGTGACGTCTGTGTCGCTGGAGCCCCCGCTTGTGCTCGTGGGAATATCGCATACGTCCAGCTGTTTCGGGGCACTGTCCGAGGCCACCGAATTCAGCATCAACATCCTCGGAAGCGAGCATCGGGCTCTGGCCCGAAATTTCGCCACCAGTGGAGTGGACCGGTTCTCCGGAGTTCTCTTGGCGGACTGGCCCGACTCGACTGTGCCGTACCTCGCTGACATCGCGGTCGCTCTGCGGTGCGTTGTGACCAGTCGCATACCAGTCGGCGACCACACCCTGCTGATCGGAGAGCTTTCTGGGATGCGCAGGCAGGGGACGGCGGCATCGCCCCTGGTGTGGTACCGGCGCGACTTCCGGACATCTCTGTGAACGGCTGGTAGATGCCCTCTCTCGGACTTCCGGTTCGGTGCATAGCCGCATGTCGTCCCGGAAGGCGTACCCCTCCGCCAGACGGGACCCGCTGACGGAGGGGACCGGTCGCCGATCACCGCTCGGTGACCACGACGCCGCTGATCTCCGGTCGGGCTCACTCTTATCTGAGGGGCCCGGCCGGAGAGCATTGAACCGCTCCGGGTCTGACGGAGGCTCTGATGCGCCCCTCGCGGCGGGACACCGGTCACGTCTGCTGGAGTGGTGTATCGACGGCCACTCGGTGATCTCGTTTTGAGGCTATGCGGTGAGTTCGGTGGGCAGGGCGGTGTCGTCGGTTTCTGACTCGATCGGGTGGAGTCGGGCCTTGGCGAGGAGCTCGCGGCCCATGTAGCGGCGGGCTTCGGTCCATTCGTCGTTCTTGGGGGTTGTTCGACCAGATCTGCCGCCAGATCTCCCTCGGGAAGGCGGTGAAGGCCAGCAGGTCGTGCTGGGCGGCGTCCAAGTGGGTCGCGGCCTTGGGAAACTTGGCCTCCAGCGCGTCCAGGACGTGCCGCATCTGTGCGTGGACCGCGCCGGTGTCGGGCTGTTCGAAGACCGTCCGCAGCAGCGTGGCCACCCAGGGCTGGGCCGACTTCGGGACCTGGCTCAGCAAATTCCTCGCGTAGTGGGTGCGACAGCGCTGCCACGACGCACCAGGCAGCACTGCGCCGATCGCATCCACCAGGCCGGTGTGGGCGTCGGAGATGACGAGCTGGACGCCGGACAGGCCGCGGGCGATCAAGGAGCGCAGGAAAGCGAGCCAGCCGGCGCCGTCCTCGGCGGTGGTGACGTCCAGACCGAGGATCTCGCGGTGGCCGTCGGCGTTGACACCAACCGCGATCAGCGCGTGGACGTTGATGATCCGGCCGCCCTCGCGGACCTTCTGAGTGAGCGCGTCGACCCAGACGAACGAGTAGGGGCCGGCGTCCAGGGGCCGGTTGCGGAAAGCTGCGACCTGCTCGTCCAGGTGCTTGGCCATCGCGCTGACCTGCGACTTCGGTAGCTGGGTGACGCCGAGGGACTCGGCGAGTTTTTCGACCCGGCGGGTGGAGACGCCGAGGAGGTAGGCGGTGGCGACCACCGAGATGAGTGCCTGTTCGGCCCGGCGGCGCTCGAGAAGCCAGTGTGGGAAGTAGCTGCCCTGCCTCAGCTTGGGAACGGCCAGTTCGACGGTCCCGGCGCGGGTGTCCCACTCGCGCGGGCGATAGCCGTTGCGATGATTGACGCGTTCCTCGCTGACCTGCCCGTATTCGGCGTTGCAGAGGGCCGTCGGCCTTGGCGGACATGAGGGCGTCGGCGAACGTCTTGATCATCGCGCGCAGCAGATCGGGACTCGCCGCAGCGAGATTCTCCTCGGCGAGGGCGTGCAGGGGCAGACTGTCGGGTGCGGTCATCGTGCTGATCTCCTTCGAGCTTCGACATCTCGAAGATCAGCCGGTGGCCGTTCTCATATCCGGGCCCTCACTCCGACGCCAGGACAAACGCCCGGATCAGGTGGGAACCCGTACACCACTTCCCAGGACGCAACCCCGCCCGGCTGCCGCCCACCGACACCGTGCGCGATCGTCCGCGGCCCGGCAGTCTCCGTGCTTGTCTGAGCGCCGGGCTCAAGATCGCCCTGGCAGACCCGGAGCGGTTCATAGTGAGGCGGTCGCATGGCGAGGGCCGTCGTGAGGGCCCTCCCCGAAGGTGTGACCGTCGGCGTCGTAGAGAAGCACTGGGTTGTCGACTGCGCTCAATGAGACATGCCATTCCATCGTGCAGCCGCCGTAGGCGAGAAAGAGCCACGATGGTGGCATGCCCTCTGACAGGTTGCGTTCGTGGACGCTGGCCGCGCACGGCCAGTCACGCCGCACGTGCCCGGGGGCCCGGTTGCCGTCGTTCAGGGAGGCAAGCCCGCCATCGGGTCCGAATCCTCCGTTGGCGACCTCGGTGTAGAGACGCCGAAGCAATTCGGGAAGACCGCGCCCGATTCTGTGCTCTGCCTTCTCGATGTCTGGCAGGCAGATCGGAGGGAACAGCGGCCCGCGAGGAGCGTCGGCGTAGTAGTCGGTCACCTCCTCGGTCTCGGCCCTGAGCTCAACCGTCCCGTCACTGCCATAGGAAACTACGCCGTTTCGTATCTGCTCCAACCGGTGCTTGCCATAACGCTCGATGATCCATGCGACAGGCGCGTCCGCGCGGTCGAATCGCAGGCCCGGATCCCATGCACGATCCTGCAGAGCTTTGATCAACGCGTCGTCGTCCGCCTCTTGCCTGGTCTCCGGGCTGGGCTCATGACGGAGTGGCGCAGGTACGCCGTGGGGAGAAGAGGTCACGCGTCAGGAGCCCACTGCTGCACGTCGACTGCCTTCAGAAGCCGTCTGAGGCAGATGATCGCGCAGGCGAGTTCGAGCATGCCTTGATGGAGGACGGCGCGTCGCTCGTAGCAGGTGCGGAGTCGTTTGAACTGGTGAAGCCAGGTGAAGGCGCGCTCGACCACCCACCTCTCGGTGGACGGGGCAAGCCGCTCCCGGCCCGGAGTGGCGCTTCCCGGTCAGGCGTCCGGCAGGGCCGCGAGGACCTGCTTGGCGGTGGTCACGCTGGACTGCGGGTTCTGCCCGGTAATCAGGTTGCCGTCGACGATCACGGTGTCGGACCAGGCCGCGCCGGTCCTGACGTCGGCGCCGCGCTGGGTGAGCCGGCTCTCCACCAGCCAGGGAGCCTGGTCGCCCAGTCCGCCCTGCTTCTCCTCCTCGTCGGTGAAGCCGGTCAGGCTTCGGCCGGCGAAGACGAAGGTGCCGTCCTCCTTCGTGGCGCTGAGCAGCCCGGCGACACCGTGGCACAGCGCGGCGATGACCTGTCCGCGGTGGTCGGCCTCGGCGAGCAGGGCGCCGAGGCGGGCGTCGTCGGCCAGGTCGGCCATCGGGGCGTGCCCGCCCGGCAGGTACAGGGCCTCGTAGTCGGCGGCGCGGACGGCGGCGAGGTCGAGCGGGGCCGCCAGGTCCGTGTTGATGGACTCCAGGTACGCCTGGAACCCGGCGGCGTCGGCAGCGTCGACAACCGCCGCGCTCGTCGAGCGAGATCGCGTCGACGGTGGGCCTGGCACCGCCCGGGGTGGCGATGCGCACGGTGTGACCCGCTTCCGTCAGCACCTTGTGCGAGGCGGTGACCTCCTCGGCCCAGTAACCGGTGGGATGAGTGCTGCCGTCGGCCAGGGTCAGGGTGTCGGCCGCCGAAATGATCATCAGGATCTTCGCCATGGGACACGTCCTCGATTCGGAAAGGAGATACAGGGTGATGTCCGGGAGGGACATCACCAGAGTGCATCGGGAAAGCAGGCATGGCACGTCGCTGCCATAAGCATGCTTATGTATTGTCACTTGACGTGAAGGACTTGGATCTGGTCGCCACCTTTCTGGAGATCTACCGCCGGGGCTCCCTGACAGGCGCCGCGAAGGCGCTCGGTGTGTCCCAGCCCGCCGTCAGCGGGCAGCTGGTGCGCCTGGAGGAACAGGTGGGCGGCGCCCTGTTCACCCGGTCCCGCAGCGGAGCCCGGCCGACACACCGGGCCCACGAACTGGCCCGCCGTGTCGGCCCCCACCTGGACGGCCTGCGCCACGCGCTCAGAAACGACGAGGCGGAAACCGCCCCGCGGGGAACCGTGCGGCTCGGAGCAGCGGCCGAATTCGCCACCGCCCGCCTGCTGCCGGCCCTCACCCCTCTGACCCACCACGGCCTGGAGCTGGCGTTCACCCTCGACCGGGCCGAACCGCTGCTCACCCTCCTCACCGAGGACCGACTCGACCTGGTGGTGTCCTCGATCCGGCCGCCGCTGACCATACGGGGACTGGCTGCGATGCCGTACGTCGATGAGGAATTCGTCCTGGTGGGCACACCCACCGCCGCCCGGTCCATCGACCCCGGCCACCTCGACGACGATCCGGTCTCCGCCCTCGCCCATCTCCCCCTGGTCGCCTACGCCGAGGAACTGCCCATCATCCGCCGGTATTGGCGAAGCGAGTTCGGCCGCAGGCCCCCCAACCAGGTGGCCGTCGTCGTCCCCGATCTCCGCGCGGTCCTGACTGCGGTGAACCGCCGACGCGGGCATCTCCGTCCTTCCCCGCTACCTGGCCGAACCCGCCCTCCACAGCGGCTCACTGGAACAGCTCCACCACAGCCCCGTCCCACCGCTCAACACCCTCTACCTCGTCACCCGCTCCGGCCCCCTCGCCCCGCCCGTCGACCACCTGCGAACGCGCCTCATCGACCACGCCACCACCTGGGGATCCCTGTAACTCCCGGACGACAACCGGACAATGAGACGGTATGGATGCGGGCCGCGGCGGCTCCCGGACGGGGCCCGCATGGTCCTTCAGTACATCCTGGAGCACGGCGTAGTTCCGCCCAGTCAGAACATCGAACGTCGCTGAACCGTAAAACATCCACCGCCTCGCTCCCCAGACGGCTTACACCTCTGACCTGCCAGAACATCACCCGGCGTGCACACAGCACCGGGCCCTGGGCCTTGAGATGCCCGGGGTCCGGTGCGATGTGTCGGCTTTGCGTCAGTGAGGTTGTGCCAGTCACGATTGAGCGAGGAAAGGGTGTTCCTGCTGCTCATCGGTTCGTGACTGGAGCTTGCCACTGACACAGCGGTGGTACTTCGTGATCTCGCGGCTGTCATGAGTCGGTACATCCCCAGTTGGATCACTGCCACGAAGACGGCACATCGCAGGTCGCGAACAGAGCCGCCCCGGAACGCTCTTGGCCTGGGTACGGATACTCATGTGCGTGCAGCGGACCCGGAGGACCGTGACGGAAGGTGCCCGGCCCGGGCCCAGGCCCCCGGGTGGAACGGAGCTGATCGGTCGCTCAGTCGTCCAGTAATCCAGCCGTCGTCACGGGCGCAGTCGTCCGGTCAGGTAGACGGCCGCGAGCGCGACGACGGCCGTGGTGACGACGACGCCCATCACATCCAGCGCATGCCGATGGCGGTCAGCTGCTCGATCCGCTCCGACGACAGGGTGGCGGCTCTGCTGCGCTGGTTGCTGATCCATGCTCCGAGCCGGACTTCTCGAACCTCCTGGTCCTCGCCACTGCCGCCGCCCTCATCGCCGTTGACGACGATCCGTTCGACGTGCTTCCTCGGCACACGCAGGTGTCCCTCGCGTTCGTAGAACTGGCGGGCGGCCTGGTAGTTCAACGCCCACTTGTCGGCCTGGCTACGGCGCTGCTTGGGCTGCTCGTCCTCGCCGGCGGGTTCGATCCCGAGTACGTGCTCGCACATCCACTTCTGGACGGTGGTGAGCTGTCCCAGCCGAGCCGGACGGAGCGCACCCACCGTCCGAAGTCTTCGCCCTGGTACACAATCTCGCCCGGCGTCATGGGCAGCGGGTGGCCAGCCCTGACAGGTGCATGCGGGTGAGGTGGAAGCAGCGCTGCCATTCCACCGACCAGCTCGGGCACCACGACGGGTCGATTGTCCTCCAACTGCTCGCGCCGCGTCTGCGACAGCGCGCCGGCCGACGACTGAGCCGGCAGGCCTTCAGCACGCCGTTGTTCGATCTCTGCCGCTTTGCGGCGGCGGCCCGCTGGTTCTTCAGCCAGATGCCTACCCGGTAGCCCTGGTAGGTGGCGTCGTCGGTCGGTGCCAGCAGGTGTCCGTTCTCCTCGGCCCACCCACGCGCGGCGGCGAGAACCTTCCTCCCACGCGACGTCGAAGTGCGACCAGATCATGCCGAGCTTCTCCAGGTGCTCGATGCGGTCCCGCTCGAGACGGCCGCGGGCGTGGAAGCGCCGGTTGTCGGCGATCCACTGCCCGAGCGGGAACCCGGCTAGCGTGGCCGGCCACCCCTGCGCCCTCCACCACTTGGTCCTGGTCGTTCCCGCCGGGTACCCGGTACGTGAACGGCACACTGAGGTCGCCCGTGCAGCCGCTGATAGATGACGGCGGCTCGATGCCAGCGCCGCCAGTGGGCGTGTTCGGGGTTGATCACCGCAGGT
>NZ_RZHO01000002.1:5722500-6727705 GCF_022696125.1 Streptomyces sp. GB4-14
GGGGATGACCTGTGGTTAGGGGTGAAAGGCCAATCAAACTCCGTGATAGCTGGTTCTCCCCGAAATGCATTTAGGTGCAGCGTCGTGTGTTTCTTGCCGGAGGTAGAGCACTGGATAGGCGATGGGCCCTACCGGGTTACTGACCTTAGCCAAACTCCGAATGCCGGTAAGTGAGAGCGCGGCAGTGAGACTGTGGGGGATAAGCTCCATGGTCGAGAGGGAAACAGCCCAGAGCATCGACTAAGGCCCCTAAGCGTACGCTAAGTGGGAAAGGATGTGGAGTCGCACAGACAACCAGGAGGTTGGCTTAGAAGCAGCCACCCTTGAAAGAGTGCGTAATAGCTCACTGGTCTAGTGATTCCGCGCCGACAATGTAGCGGGGCTCAAGCGTACCGCCGAAGTCGTGTCATTGCAGCAGATAGCCCCAACGGGTGCTGTGATGGGTAGGGGAGCGTCGTCTGCCGGGTGAAGCAGCCGCGGAAGCGAGTTGTGGACGGTTGACGAGTGAGAATGCAGGCATGAGTAGCGATTCACACGTGAGAAACGTGTGCGCCGATTGACTAAGGGTTCCTGGGTCAAGCTGATCTGCCCAGGGTAAGTCGGGACCTAAGGCGAGGCCGACAGGCGTAGTCGATGGATAACCGGTTGATATTCCGGTACCCGCTGTGAAGCGTCAAACATCGAATCCAGTGATGCTAAGCCCGTGAAGCCGCCGGCTGAGTCTTCGGACGAGGTCGGAGTGGTGGAGCCGGTGACCCGAGCTGGTAGTAGGTGAGTGATGGGGTGACGCAGGAAGGTAGTCCATCCCGGGCGGTGGTTGTCCCGGGGTAAGGGTGTAGGACGGTGTGTAGGCAAATCCGCACACCATGTGTCTGAGACCTGATGCCGAGCCGATTGTGGTGAAGTGGATGATCCTATGCTGTCGAGAAAAGCCTCTAGCGAGTTTCATGGCGGCCCGTACCCTAAACCGACTCAGGTGGTCAGGTAGAGAATACCGAGGCGTTCGGGTGAACTATGGTTAAGGAACTCGGCAAAATGCCCCCGTAACTTCGGGAGAAGGGGGGCCACACCTGGTGATAGCACTTGCTGCTAGAGCTGGGGGTGGCCGCAGAGACCAGCGAGAAGCGACTGTTTACTAAAAACACAGGTCCGTGCGAAGCCGTAAGGCGATGTATACGGACTGACGCCTGCCCGGTGCTGGAACGTTAAGGGGACCGGTTAGCTCACTTTCGGGTGGGCGAAGCTGAGAACTTAAGCGCCAGTAAACGGCGGTGGTAACTATAACCATCCTAAGGTAGCGAAATTCCTTGTCGGGTAAGTTCCGACCTGCACGAATGGCGTAACGACTTCTCGACTGTCTCAACCATAGGCCCGGTGAAATTGCACTACGAGTAAAGATGCTCGTTTCGCGCAGCAGGACGGAAAGACCCCGGGACCTTTACTACAGTTTGATATTGGTGTTCGGTTCGGCTTGTGTAGGATAGCTGGGAGACTGTGAAGCTCGGACGCCAGTTCGGGTGGAGTCGTCGTTGAAATACCAGTCTGGTCGTGCTGGATGTCTAACCTGGGTCCGTGATCCGGATCAGGGACAGTGTCTGATGGGTAGTTTAACTGGGGCGGTTGCCTCCTAAAGGGTAACGGAGGCGCCCAAAGGTTCCCTCAGCCTGGTTGGCAATCAGGTGTTGAGTGTAAGTGCACAAGGGAGCTTGACTGTGAGACCGACGGGTCGAGCAGGGACGAAAGTCGGGACTAGTGATCCGGCGGTGGCTTGTGGAAGCGCCGTCGCTCAACGGATAAAAGGTACCCCGGGGATAACAGGCTGATCTTCCCCAAGAGTCCATATCGACGGGATGGTTTGGCACCTCGATGTCGGCTCGTCGCATCCTGGGGCTGGAGTCGGTCCCAAGGGTTGGGCTGTTCGCCCATTAAAGCGGTACGCGAGCTGGGTTTAGAACGTCGTGAGACAGTTCGGTCCCTATCCGCTGTGCGCGTAGGAGTCTTGAGAAGGGCTGTCCCTAGTACGAGAGGACCGGGACGGACGAACCTCTGGTGTGCCAGTTGTTCTGCCAAGGGCATGGCTGGTTGGCTACGTTCGGGAGGGATAACCGCTGAAAGCATCTAAGCGGGAAGCCTGCTTCGAGATGAGGACTCCCACCTCCTAGAGAGGGTAAGGCTCCCAGTAGACGACTGGGTTGATAGGCCGGATATGGAAGCACGGTAACGTGTGGAGTTGACCGGTACTAATAGGCCGAGGGCTTGTCCTCAGTTGCTCGCGTCCACTGTGTTGGTTCTGAAACCACGAACAACCCCATGCCATGGTCACGGCATGGTGCGGTTGTCAGTTTCATAGTGTTTCGGTGGTCATAGCGTAGGGGAAACGCCCGGTTACATTCCGAACCCGGAAGCTAAGCCTTACAGCGCCGATGGTACTGCAGGGGGGACCCTGTGGGAGAGTAGGACGCCGCCGAACTCCTTTTAAAGCTCCGGCTCTTGGGCTCCCCGCCCGAGAGCCGGAGCTTTTTCGCGTTGCGGTAGGGTCAAGGAGCATCGTAGAAACGTTTCCCACAGGAGGATCCCGGGTGGAGGTCCAGGAGACACGGGTCCAGACAGACCGTGTCCTCACCATCCCGAACGTGCTCAGCATGGCACGGCTCGTCGGCGTACCCCTGTTCCTCTGGCTGATCCTGAGGCCGGAGTTCGGCGGGCCGAAGAGCGATGGCTGGGCGCTCCTGGTGCTGGCCTTCAGCGGCGTCAGCGATTACCTGGACGGCAAGCTCGCCCGTCGGTGGAATCAGATCAGCAGCCTCGGCCGGCTGCTCGATCCCGCGGCCGACCGGCTGTACATTCTCTCGACCCTGGTCGGACTCACCTGGCGGGAGATCCTCCCGCTCTGGCTGACCGTCGCCCTGCTGGCCCGAGAGCTGGTCCTCCTGGTCATGGTGGGCATCCTGCGGCGCCACGGCTATCCGCCACCGCAGGTGAACTTCCTGGGGAAGGCCGCGACCTTCAACCTGATGTATGCCTTCCCGTTGCTCCTGCTCAGTGACGGTAGTGGTTGGATCTCGTCACTCGCTGCAATTTTCGGCTGGGCGTTCGCCGGATGGGGTACAACCCTCTATTGGTGGGCAGGAGTGCTCTATGTGGTCCAAGTCCGCCGCTTGATCCGTGCGGACGCCATGGCCGATTGACTCGCTTCCTCACGCGCAACGGGGCGCGCGATGCCCACGCTGAATAAGCGTGCGGCAATCCTGGCGGGTGAAGTCGGCCAGACCGTCGTCTCTTCGAGGAGGACGCTTCCGACATGAAGGCCGTCGTGATGGCCGGGGGCGAAGGCACCCGTCTTCGCCCCATGACCTCAAGCATGCCCAAGCCGCTCCTGCCGGTGGCCAACCGGCCGATCATGGAGCACGTGCTGCGGCTGCTCAAAAGGCACGGGCTCAACGAAACCGTTGTGACCGTCCAGTTCCTTGCCTCGCTGGTCAAGAACTACTTCGGTGACGGCGAGGAGCTCGGGATGGAGCTCACGTATGCCAATGAGGAGAAGCCACTCGGTACCGCCGGGAGCGTCAAGAACGCCGAGGAGGCATTGAAGGACGATGCCTTTCTCGTCATCTCCGGCGATGCCCTGACGGACTTCGACCTCACCGAGCTGATCAATTTCCACAAGGAAAAGGGCGCACTGGTCACGGTCTGCCTGACCCGGGTGCCCAACCCGCTGGAATTCGGCATCACCATCGTCGACGAGGAGGGCAAGGTCGAGCGCTTCCTCGAGAAGCCGACCTGGGGCCAGGTCTTCTCCGACACGGTGAACACCGGTATCTACGTGATGGAGCCCGAGGTATTCGACTACGTCGAGCCCGACGTTCCCGTCGACTGGTCCGGCGACGTCTTCCCGCAGCTGATGAAGGAAGGCAAGCCGATCTACGGCTACGTCGCCGAGGGCTACTGGGAGGACGTCGGCACCCACGAAAGCTATGTCAAGGCCCAGGCCGACGTCCTCGAGGGCAAGGTCGACGTCGACATCGACGGGTTCGAGATGGCGCCCGGCGTGTGGGTCGCCGAGGGCGCCGAGGTGCACCCCGACGCCGTGCTCCGCGGTCCGCTGTACATCGGCGACTACGCGAAGGTCGAGGCCGGCGCGGAGATCCGCGAGCACACGGTCGTCGGCTCCAACGTCGTCGTCAAGAGCGGCGCCTTCCTGCACAAGGCCGTGGTGCACGACAACGTGTACGTCGGCCCGCACAGCAACCTGCGCGGCTGTGTCGTCGGCAAGAACACCGACATCATGCGGGCCGCGCGGATCGAGGACGGCGCCGTCATCGGCGACGAGTGCCTGATCGGTGAAGAATCGATCGTTCAGGGCAATGTGCGGGTCTATCCGTTCAAGACCATCGAGGCCGGCGCCTTCGTCAACACCTCGGTCATCTGGGAGTCCCGCGGCCAGGCGCACCTCTTCGGCGCGCGCGGCGTCTCCGGCATCCTGAACGTCGAGATCACACCCGAGCTCGCCGTCCGCCTCGCCGGCGCCTACGCGACAACCCTGAAGAAGGGCTCGACCGTCACCACGGCCCGCGACCACTCCCGAGGAGCCCGGGCCCTCAAGCGCGCGGTCATCTCCGCGCTCCAGGCCAGCGCCATCGACGTACGCGACCTGGAGAACGTGCCGCTGCCCGTGGCACGGCAGCAGACCGCGCGGGGCAGCGCCGGCGGCATCATGATCCGCACCACGCCGGGCGTGCCCGACTCCGTCGACATCATGTTCTTCGACGGGCAGGGCGCCGACCTGTCGCAGGGCAGCCAGCGCAAGCTGGACCGCGTGTTCGCGCGGCAGGAGTACCGGCGTGCCTTCCCCGGCGAGATCGGCGACCTGCACTTCCCGGCGAGCGTCTTCGACTCCTACACCGGGTCGTTGCTGCGCAACGTCGACACCTCCGGCATCGCCGAGGCCGGGCTGAAGGTCGTCGTCGACGCGTCCAACGGCAGCGCCGGCCTGGTGCTGCCCAGCCTGCTCGGCAAGCTGGGCGTCGACTCGCTGACCATCAACCCCGGTCTGGACGAGTCCCGGCCCACCGAGACGGCCGACATGCGTCGCGCCGGCCTGGTGCGGCTCGGGGAGATCGTGGCGTCCTCCGGCGCCGCCTTCGGCGTCCGCTTCGACCCCGTCGGCGAGCGGCTGTCGCTGGTCGACGAGAAGGGGCGGATCATCGAGGACGACCGGGCGCTGCTCGTGATGCTCGACCTGGTCGCCTCCGAGCGGCGCAGCGGCCGTGTCGCCCTGCCGGTGACCACCACCCGCATCGCCGAGCAGGTGGCGGCCTACCACGGCACGCAGGTCGAGTGGACGACCACCTCGCCCGACGACCTCACGCGGGTCGGCGGTGAGGAAGGGACGATCTTCGGCGGCGACGGCAAGGGCGGCTTCATCGTCCCCGAGTTCAGCAGCGTCTACGACGGCACCGCGGCGTTCGTCCGGCTCATCGGGCTGGTCGCGCGCACCCAGCTGACGTTGAGCCAGATCGACGCCCGTATCCCGCGGGCGCACGTCCTCAAGAGGGACCTGGCGACCCCGTGGGCCGTCAAGGGCCTGGTCATGCGACGGGTCGTCGAGGCGGCCGGGGACCGCTCCGTGGACACCACCGACGGTGTGCGCGTGGTGGAGGCCGACGGGCGCTGGGTCATGGTGCTGCCCGACCCGGCGGAGGCCGTCACCCACCTCTGGGCCGAGGGCCCGGACGACGCCTCCGCGCAGGCGCTGCTCGACGAGTGGTCGGCGGTCGTGGACAGCGCCGGCAGGTGACCCAGCCGATCCGCACGCGGTAGACGCAGTGACCGGCGGCGTGCCGGACGGAGCCCCGGAAGGGGCCCGTCCGGCACGCCGCCGGGGTCGTTCGGAGGTCGGGGGCGCGGCGTGCGACGATGTGCGGCATGCCGCAGCAACCCCCCGTTCGGAGCACACCCGCGCGGCCCGCACGCCCGGACGCGTCCATGTCGTTGATCACCAACGTGATGGACCACAGTCTCGACGACGGCTACGCCGAGGCCGCCGCCCGGAAGCGGAGCGAGGGGACCGCCGGCCTGCCGAGGACCCTGCGGGCGAAGCTCGGTCTGGCCGCCGGGCTCGTCCTCGCCGCGTGCGTGGTCACTGTCGGCGCGGCCCAGGCCCGGGTCGCCGCTCCGGTCGTCGCCAAGGAGCGCGAGGAGCTCATCGACCGTATCGACGAGGCGACCGCGGCCGCCGACCGGCTCGAGGAGAGCGTCGACGAACTGCGTGAGGAAGTCGGCGCACGGCAGCGCGAGGCGCTGCGGGACAGCGGCGGCGACCGGTCGACGCTCCTGGGCATCCTGTCCGGCGCCACGCCCGTCCACGGACCGGGCGTACGGCTCGTGGTGAACGACGCGGAGGACACCGCCGACGGCGGCGACGGCGACGCCCGCTCCTCGTCCGGTTTCGCCGACACCGGCCGGGTCCGCGACCGTGACCTCCAGCGGGTGGTCAACGGGCTGTGGGAGTCCGGCGCGGAGGCCGTCTCGATCAACGGGCGGCGGTTGACCGCCCTGTCGGCGATCAGGGCCGCGGGAGACGCGATACTGGTCGACAACAAGCCGCTGGTGCCGCCGTACACGGTCCTGGCGGTGGGGGACGGCGAAGAACTGGGGGACCGGTTCCAGGACAGCGCCGACGGAGTGTACCTGCACGTCCTGCAGGAGAACTACGGCATCCGGACGGCCCTGTCCGTGGAGGACGACGTCCGGCTGCCCGCCGCACCGAGTGTGACCGTACGAACCGCACAGCCGATAACCGAGAAGGGCACATCGTGATCGCCGTACTGGGCCTCATTGTGGGAGTGGTGGCCGGCCTGTTGGTCCGGCCCGAGGTGCCGGCGGTCGTCGAGCCCTACTTGCCGATCGCCGTCGTCGCCGCGCTGGACGCCGTGTTCGGCGGTCTGCGGGCCATGCTCGACGGGATCTTCGACGACAAGGTCTTCGTGGTGTCGTTCCTGTCGAACGTCGTCGTGGCCGCGCTGATCGTGTTCCTCGGCGACAAGCTGGGCGTCGGGGCGCAGCTGTCCACGGGTGTGGTGGTCGTCCTCGGTATCCGCATCTTCTCCAACGCCGCGGCGATCCGCCGCCACGTGTTCCGGGCGTGAGGCCGATGAACGAGCGCGAACAGCCAGAGACGACGCGCCCGGCGGTCACGCCGCCGCGGGCCGCCCCCGACACGCCCGCGTCCACCCCGGACAGGCCCTCGTCCACACCCGGGGCGGCGCCGCGCCCCGGGCTGCGCCGGGAGCTGCCCGCGGAAGTGCCCCCGGCCGCCCCGCGGACCGCGTCCGAGAGGACCGGTGGAAGTGAGGCTCCCCGCCAGGCTTACACGCCCCATGTCTCTCCGCGGTCCCAGGTGCCCCGTGGGCCGCAGAAGTCCGGGACGCCCGCCGCCGACGAGCCGGGCGAGCCCGAGCTGACCGGACGGCGGCGGCTCGTCAACGGGCTGTGGCCGCCGCGCGTGACGCGAGCGCAACTGATCGTCGCCCTGCTGCTGTTCGGCCTCGGTTTCGGTCTCGCCGTGCAGGTCGCCTCCACCAGCGACACCGACAGCGCGCTCCGTGGCGCACGCCAGGAAGATCTTGTGCGCATCCTCGATGAACTCGACGACCGGACCGAGCGTCTTGAAGACGAGAAACAGGGTCTCGAGAAGCAGCGGGAGGAGCTGGAGAACAGCTCCGACCAGGCCGAGGAGGCGCGCAGGCAGACGATCGAGAAGGAACGGCAACTCGGTGTCCTGGCGGGCACCGTGGCCGCGCAGGGGCCCGGCATCGAGATGACCATCGAGGACACGAAGGGGACGGTCGAGTCGGACATGCTGCTCGACGCCGTCCAGGAGCTGCGCGCCGCGGGCGCGGAGGCGATCCAGGTGAACGGGGTGCGAGTGGTGGCCGGCACGTATCTGTCGGACGTGGACGGCGGAGTCTCCGTGGACGGGAACAAGATCAAGTCCCCGTATCGTTTCAAGGTCATCGGCAAGCCGCAGGACCTGGAACCGGCGCTCAACATCCCCGGAGGCGTGGTGCAGACGCTCGAGAAGGAACAGGCCACCGTTACCGTGGAGCGGTCGGACAAGATCGTTGTGGACGCCTTGCGAGCGCCGAAGCGGCCTGACTACGCTCGGTCGTCCTCCCGGTGAACCGGGGGTGCATGGGGGTTGTCCGGCCAGGGCATGAGGTTGCGGGGGGTCGGCGCACCGAATGGGTGGTGCGTGGTGGAAACTGTCTGGCGGAGGCGGACGTTGTGAAGATGTCCGGGTCGGCCAATGTGTTCAGTCAGGGTTCGTCCTGCCCCACGGGCGGGTCTGTTTCGGTCAAGGGGAATCGCCCGTGAAGTTGTTTGGGAAGTTGTTCGGCAAGAGCGCGCGGCGAGAGGACGGCGACAGCGCGACCGCTCGTCACCGCGCGCAGCCCGGTGCGGAAGGTCAGCGTCCGCTGTTCCGGGACGAGACGGGCGGGGCCTCCGTTGACCCTGCGCGGTCGGGCGGCATAGGTTCTGGGCAGCCGTCGAGCCCAGGTGCGGGCGGAGGTCACTCCGGTCCGTACGCGTCCCATGCCCCCGGCGGGCAGCCGCGGCAGGAGGATCCGTCCATGGCCCTGGTGTGTTCCAGGTGCGGCAACCGCAACGCGGAGAACAGCCGCTTCTGTTCGAACTGCGGTGCGCCGCTGAAGCCGGGCGTCACCCCGGAGCGCCCTTCCGAGACGACGTCCACGATCTCCATCTCCGGCCTCGAGGCTTACGACTCCGAGGCCACCGGCCAGCACCAGGTGCCGGCGCTCTCCCCGGAGGCGCAGGCGGCCGTCGACGCGCTGCCGGTGGGCTCCGCCCTGCTGGTCGTGCGCCGCGGTCCGAACTCGGGCAGCCGCTTCCTGCTGGACGGCGACCTGACCACGGCCGGGCGTCACCCGCAGAGCGACATCTTCCTCGACGACGTGACGGTCTCCCGGCGCCATGTGGAGTTCCGCCGCAGCCCGGACGGCTCGTTCACGGTCGCCGACGTCGGCAGCCTCAACGGCACCTACGTCAACCGCGAGCGGATCGACCAGGTCGCCCTGTCCAACGGCGACGAGGTGCAGATCGGCAAGTACCGGCTGGTCTTCTACGCGAGCCAGCAGAACTACTGACAGCCCCCGGCCGCGGTCCGGGGACTCCAGGAAGGGTCGATGGTGCAGACACCGAGCGGCGGCGCCGGCCACGGCGCCGCCGTCACGGACACCGGACTGCTGAGCATCGGTGCGGTGCTGAACGTGCTGCGCGAGGAGTTCCCCGAGGTCACCATCTCCAAGATCCGCTTCCTGGAGTCGGAGGGGCTCGTCGAGCCGCGCCGCACCCCGTCGGGGTACCGGAAGTTCAGCGCCGAGGACGTGGAACGCCTCGGCCATGTGCTGCGCATGCAGCGCGACCACTACCTGCCGCTCAAGGTGATCCGCGAGCACCTGGCTGCCATGGAGCGCGGCGAGGCCCTGTCCCTGCCGGCGCTGAGCCGTCCGGGTGACGGCGAGGACCCCGCCGACTGCGGCGCCCCGGAGACACCCGCCGCCGCCCGCATCGGCCGCATCCAGCTGCTCGCCGCCGCGGGCGTGGACGAGCAGCGGCTCGCCGAGTGGGAGTCGTACGGACTGCTCGTCCCGGTCGGGGACGGGGTGTACGACGCGGAGGCGGTCACCGTCGCCGGGCTCCTCACGGAACTGGGGCGGTACGGGATCGAGCCCCGCCATCTGCGCGCCATGAAGGCGGCCGCCGAGCGGGAGGCCGGGCTGGTGGAGCAGGTCGTCGCGCCGCTGCGGCGCCACCGCAACCCGCAGACCAGGGCGCACGCCGAGGACCGCACCAGGGAACTGGCCGGTCTGACCATGAAGCTGCACGCGGCGCTGGTGCGGTCGGCGCTCGGGGTGCGGCTGCCCTGAGGAGGACCTCGAGACCTCCGGGGAACAGCACAGCGCGGCCGGATCGGCCACCCGATCCCGGCCCGACTACCCAAACGTCCCGGGCACGGCCTAGGGTTGCTGTGTGAACGAGCTCGATGTCGTAGGTGTCCGGGTCGAAATGCCCTCCAACCAACCGATCGTGCTGTTGCGTGAAGTGGGCGGCGACCGCTACCTCCCCATCTGGATCGGCCCCGGGGAGGCGACGGCCATCGCCTTCGCCCAGCAGGGCATGGCGCCCGCACGGCCGCTGACCCACGACCTGTTCAAGGACGTGCTGGAGGCCGTGGGACAGGAGCTCACGGAAGTGCGCATCACCGACCTGCGGGAAGGCGTGTTCTACGCCGAGCTGGTCTTCGCCAGCGGTGTCGAGGTGAGCGCCCGTCCCTCCGACGCCATAGCACTGGCCCTGCGTACGGGAACGCCGATCTACGGAAGCGACACGGTGCTGGACGACGCCGGCATCGCGATTCCGGACGAGCAGGAGGACGAGGTGGAGAAGTTCCGCGAGTTCCTCGACCAGATCTCGCCCGAGGACTTCGGGACCAGCAACCAGTGAGCCGTTTCCCGGGGCCTCGGCGCCGGTCGCGGTCCGCGCCGAGGACATTCGGCTAGCCTTTCCCCGGGACGGGGCACGGGAAACCACTCTCAGGGTGATTATCACTCGGCGTGCCGAGTGTGGCGATCGTTGACGCACCCTTGGTGACTGCCTACCGTCGAGGAGGCAGGTCAAGGACGGAGGTCGGCGTGAGAAGCAGCGGCGACGGTACGGCTGGGGGTGCCCCCGGACGCGTTTTCGGGGCGGGCGGGCCGTATCCTCCCCAGAGCTCTCCGCTCCGCTCGGGCGGGGGCCATCCCGCGCGTGGCGGTGCGATCGATCCCGCTCCGCAGCGACCGGCGGCTGTGCCGGGCGGTGGAGGGGCGGTGGCCATGGCGTCCGAGGAGATCGGCTACCGGGGGCCCACGGCCTGCGCGGCGGCCGGCATCACCTACCGCCAGCTCGACTACTGGGCGCGCACGGGGCTGGTCGAACCGAGCGTGCGCCCCGCCCACGGGTCCGGCACCCAGCGGCTGTACAGCTTCCGCGACGTCGTCGTGCTGAAGATCGTGAAGCGGTTCCTGGACACCGGCGTGTCCCTGCAGAACATCCGCACCGCCGTCCAGCACCTGCGCGAGCGCGGCTTCAGCGACCTGGAGCGCATGACGCTGATGAGCGACGGCGCCACGGTCTACGAGTGCACGTCGCCCGACGAGGTCCACGCCCTGCTCCAGGGCGGTCAGGGCGTCTTCGGCATCGCCGTCGGCGTGGTGTGGCGGGATGTCGAGAGCGCCCTGTCGCAGCTGCACGGCGAGCGGGTCGACACGGGGGAGACCCTGATCGGGCACAACCCGATGGACGAGCTGGCCCGGCGCAGGAACCGCGCGGTCTGAGTCCGCGCCGCGCGGGGCCCGGCCCGACGAGGACGTTGTCAGTGGCGTAGGGCAGCATCGAAGATGTGAGATCCGCTCCCACGATCCTGCATCTCGACATGGATGCCTTCTACGCCTCGGTGGAGCAGGCGTCCAAGCCGAGTCTGCGCGGCAAGGCCGTGATCGTGGGCGGACTCGGGCCCCGAGGCGTGGTCGCCACTGCCTCCTACGAGGCGCGTGTGCTGGGTGTGCACTCCGCGATGCCCATGTCCCAGGCCCGGCGGCTCGCGCCGAACGCCGCGTATCTGGTGCCCCGGTTCGCGCTGTACCGCTCGATCAGCGACCAGGTGATGACACTGCTGCGCGCCCTCTCGCCCCTGGTGGAGCCGCTCAGCCTCGACGAGGCGTTCGTCGACCTGGAGGCCGGCGGCACGGCGTGGGACGAGCGGTCGGCGCGGCTGGCCGGCGCGAAGCTGCGCGCGGACATCCGCGCGGTCACCGGTCTGACCGGCTCCGTGGGGCTGGCCGCCTCCAAGATGCTGGCGAAGATCGCGTCGGAGCAGGCGAAGCCGGACGGGCTGGTCGTCATCGAGCCCGGCACCGAGCGGGCGATGCTCGAACCGATGCCGGTGCGGACCCTTCCCGGCGTCGGGCCCGCCACCGGCGACCATCTGCGGCGGGCCGGCATCCACACGGTCGGCGAGATCGCCGAGGCGGGCGAGGACGAGCTGGTGCGGTTGCTGGGCAAGGCCCACGGACACGCGCTGTACGCGATGGCGCTGGCCCGGGACGACCGGCCCGTCGTCGCCGAGCGCGAGACCAAGTCGGTGTCCGTCGAGGACACGTACGACGTGGACATCCACGACCGGGTGCGGGTCGGCCTGGAGGTGCAGCGGCTCGCCGACCGCTGCGTGCGCCGGCTGCGGGGGGCGGGGCTGTCCGGACGCACCATCGTGCTGAAGGTACGGCGGTACGACTTCTCCACGCTGACCCGCTCCGAGACGCTGCGCGGCCCCACCGACGACCCGGCCGTCGTCCGGGAGGCGGCGGCGCGGCTGCTGGACTCGGTGGACACCACGGGCGGCGTACGACTGCTCGGCGTCGGCGTCAGCGGGCTGGCCGACTACACGCAGGAGGACCTGTTCGCCCAGGCGGCGGGCGGTGCGGGGGAGGAGGTCGCCGAGGGCGAGGAGTCCGAGCCCGCGCCCGAACGGCGTCCGGAGGTCCCGGTGGAGCGGCGCTGGCCCGCGGGCCACGACGTCCGGCACACCGAGTACGGGCACGGGTGGGTGCAGGGCAGCGGATTGGGCCGCGTGACGGTCCGGTTCGAGACACCCGGCTCGGCGCCCGGCCGGGTGAAGACGTTCCGCGTCGACGACCCGGCGCTGGAAGCAGCGGATCCGCTGCCGCTGGTGGAGGCGCCGCCGGCCCTGCCCGAGCCGATGGGACCCCCGGAGATGCTGCCTCCTCCGCCCCGGCCACCGGAAGCCTGAGGGCGCGGGCCGGGCCCGCGCCGGGAACCCGTTGCTGCGGTGGGGCGCCCGGCGTGCCCGTGCAGGCGGTCCCAACTCGCCGCGTGCGAGACGGTCCCACCGCGCAGGCTGCGCCGTGGCGGCTCGCCGTGAGACACGGCCCGAGGGAGCCGCGCCGGTCCTGCGAAGCGCCGCGGGCCGGTCCCGGGTTTGTGGGGCGGACGCACCTGAGGGACCGTGGCCCCCCCGGGGGGCGTCAGGTGTGTTCCTCCTGGCCCGCCAGCTTGCCGAAGTCGCGGTCCGGGAGCGGGGGAGGGGAGCCCACGTCCAGGCCGTAGTGGTGGTACAGCTGGAGCTCCTGCTCCGGGGACAGATGGCGGCCGACGCCGAAGTCCGGCGCGTCCTTGATGAGAGTCCGTTCGAACGGCACGTGCAGGGCCCCGTCGATCAGCTCGCTGGGTTCCAGGGGCACGAAGGCGTCCCGGCTGAACAGGCCGGTGCGTATCGCCGCCCACTCCGGCACGCCGGTGGCGTCGTCGAGGTAGACCTCGTCGATCGTGCCGATGCGGGTGCCGTTGCGGTCGTACGCCTTGCGGCCGATGAGGTGACGCGGGTCGATGTCCGTCTGCACGGGCCCTCCACTCGTAGCAAACTCATCCGATAGCACTACAGAAAGGCACAATCCGCGGAACGGCCACTCGAAGGCGGGGGTCCGAACCTCGCTGGTACGCTGGCAACGGCCGCTGACCCCGTGCGGGAGAGTCCTCCAGGCACCACCGGAGGCGCCGAAGGAGCAAATCCTCCCCGGAATCTCTCAGGCACACGTACCGCACGGACGAGGTCACTCTGGAAAGCAGGGCGGGTGTCGACGGCTTCCGCTCTCACCGACGGTGAAAACCGGACCGCCAGCGGCGTCCCGGTGAAACTCTCAGGTTGAGATGACAGAGGGGGAGGCCGTCCGGGCACCTGCGCCGTGGTGCCCCTCGAAGGTCGTCGGACCAGGAGGCCTCCTCAATGACTGCCCCCCGCACCCCGCTCTCCGAGCTCGAACAGGGAATTCCCTTCGAGCAGCGCCACATCGGCCCCGACCACGAGGCCCGGGCGAAGATGCTGGCCCAGGTGGGCTACGGCTCGCTCGACGAGCTGACCGCCGCCGCCGTGCCCGACGTGATCAAGAACGCCGACGCGTTGGACCTGCCCGGCGCCCGCAGCGAGGCCGAGGTGCTCGCCGAGCTGCGCGCCCTCGCCGGCCGCAACCAGGTCCTCGGCTCCATGATCGGTCTGGGCTACTACGGCACCTTCACCCCGCCGGTCATCCTGCGCAACGTCATGGAGAACCCCGCCTGGTACACGGCCTACACGCCGTACCAGCCGGAGATCTCGCAGGGCCGGCTCGAGGCGCTGCTGAACTTCCAGACGATGGTCGCCGACCTCACCGGCCTGCCCACGTCCGGAGCCTCCCTGCTGGACGAGGGCACCGCCGCCGCCGAGGCGATGGCGCTGTCCCGGCGCATGGGCAAGAACAAGAAGGGCCTCTTCCTGGTCGACGCGGACGCCCTGCCGCAGACCGTCGCCGTCATACGGACCCGCGCCGAGCCGACCGGCGTGGAGGTCGTCGTCGCCGATCTGAGCGACGGCATCCCCGCCGAGCTCGACGGACGTGAGATCAACGGCGTCCTGATCCAGTACCCGGGGGCGTCCGGCGCCGTCCGGGACATCAAGCCGGTCATCGACCAGGCGCACGAGCGTGGCGCGCTCGTCACCGTCGCCGCCGACCTGCTCGCCCTCACCCTGCTGAAGTCCCCCGGCGAGCTGGGCGCGGACATCGCGGTGGGCACCACGCAGCGCTTCGGCGTCCCCATGGGCTTCGGCGGCCCGCACGCCGGCTACATGGCCGTGCAGGACAAGATGGCCCGCAGTCTGCCCGGCCGCCTCGTCGGCGTATCCGTCGACGCCGACGGCAACAAGGCGTACCGCCTGGCGCTGCAGACGCGTGAGCAGCACATCCGCCGGGAGAAGGCCACCAGCAACATCTGCACCGCGCAGGTGCTGCTCGCCGTCATGGCGGGCATGTACGCGGTTTACCACGGTCCCGAGGGCCTGCGGACGATCGCCCGTCGCACCCACCGCTACGCCGCGATCCTCGCCGAGGGCCTGCGCTCCGGCGGCGCCGAGGTCGTCCACGGCTCCTACTTCGACACCCTCACCGTGCGGGTCGCCGGGCGGGCCGCCGAGGTCGTCGCCGCCGCCCGCGACAACGGCGTCAACCTGCGCCTCGTCGACGCCGACACGGTCTCCGTCGCCTGCGACGAGACCACCACCCGCGACCAGCTCGCCGCCGTGTGGCGCGCCTTCGGCGTCGAGGCCGACGTCGAGGCCCTGGACCCCTCCGCGCAGGACGCCCTGCCGGACGCGCTGCTGCGCACCGACGACTACCTCACCCACCCGGTCTTCCACCAGCACCGCTCCGAGACGGCCATGCTGCGCTACCTGCGCCGCCTCGCCGACCGTGACTACGCGCTGGACCGCGGCATGATCCCGCTGGGCTCCTGCACCATGAAGCTCAACGCGACCACCGAGATGGAGCCGGTCACCTGGCCCGAGTTCGGTCAGCTGCACCCGTTCGTCCCGGCCGAGCAGGCCGAGGGCTACCTCACGCTCATCCGCGAGCTGGAGGAACGTCTCGCCGAGGTCACCGGCTACGACAAGGTGTCCCTCCAGCCCAACGCCGGATCCCAGGGCGAGCTGGCCGGTCTGCTCGCCGTCCGCGGCTACCACCGCGCCAACGGCGACGAACAGCGCACCGTGTGCCTGATCCCGTCCTCCGCGCACGGCACCAACGCCGCGTCCGCCGTGATGGCCGGCATGAAGGTCGTCGTCGTCAAGACCGCCGGGAACGGCGAGGTCGACGTCGAGGACCTGCGCGCCAAGATCGAGCAGCACCGCGACGAGCTGGCCGTGCTGATGATCACCTACCCGTCGACGCACGGCGTCTTCGAGGAGCACGTCGCCGACATCTGCGCCCAGGTGCACGAGGCCGGCGGCCAGGTGTACGTCGACGGCGCCAACCTCAACGCCCTGGTCGGCCTGGCCAAGCCCGGCCACTTCGGCGGCGACGTCTCCCACCTGAACCTGCACAAGACCTTCTGCATCCCGCACGGCGGCGGCGGCCCCGGCGTCGGCCCGGTCGGCGTCCGCGCCCACCTCGCCCCGTACCTGCCGAACCACCCGCTGCAGCCGGAGGCCGGACCCGAGACGGGCGTCGGACCCATCTCGGCCGCCCCGTGGGGTTCGGCGGGCATCCTGCCCATCTCCTGGGCGTACGTCCGCCTGATGGGCGGCGAGGGCCTGAAGCGGGCCACGCAGGTGGCCGTGCTCAGCGCCAACTACATCGCCAAGCGCCTCGAGCCGCACTACCCGGTGCTCTACACCGGCCCCGGGGGGCTGGTCGCGCACGAGTGCATCATCGACCTGCGCCCGCTCACCAAGGCGACCGGCGTGACCGTCGACGACGTGGCCAAGCGCCTCATCGACTACGGCTTCCACGCACCGACCATGTCCTTCCCGGTGGCCGGCACGCTGATGATCGAGCCCACCGAGTCCGAGGACCTCACCGAGCTCGACCGGTTCTGCGAGGCGATGATCGCCATCCGCGCCGAGATCGAGAAGGTCGGCTCGGGCGAGTGGCCCGCCGACGACAACCCGCTGCGCAACGCCCCGCACACGGCGTCCGTGCTCGGCGGGGAGTGGGAGCACGCCTACACCCGCGAGGAGGCCGTGTTCCCGGGCGAGGTGAACGCCGCCGACAAGTACTGGCCGCCGGTGCGCCGCATCGACCAGGCCTACGGCGACCGCAACCTGGTCTGCTCCTGCCCGCCGCTGGACGCGTACCAGGACTGACCCGCCGGGAAGTGAAGGGGCCCCGCCCGGGCGAACCGGGCGGGGCCCCTGGGCGTCTCCTGGGGGGCCTCAGGCGGGGTAGGCGTGTGTCTGCGTCGCCTTCACCGCCGCCCAGACGGGCGCGCCCGGGTGCAGGCCCAGTTCGGCCACGGCCACGGCGGTGAGGTCGGCGGCCAGGGGCAGTTCGCCGGTCAGCTCCACGCGGATCTGGTCGCCGTGGCTCTCCAGCCCCGCCACCTCACAACGCCACAGATTGCGCGCGCTGGAGCCGGTGGGCCGGTCCCGGTACAGGATGACCGCGCCGGGCGGGAACGCGACGAACGCGGGCCCGGACAGGTCCTCCGTGGTGCTCACCTCCGGTCCCGCGTCGAGCCGTACCGTGTGGCCGTCCGCCCGGCCGCGGTAGAGGTTCAGGCCGACGAGCTGGGCGATGTAGTCGGTGCGCGGGTGGCGGGCGATGTCGGCGGGCGCGCCCTCCTGCACCACGCGGCCGCGCTCCACGACGACCAGCCGGTCCGCGAGCACCATCGCGTCCAGCGGGTCATGCGTGACCAGGACCGCGACGGCCTCGAAGTCGGCCAGGTGGCGGCGCAGTTGCGCCCGGACCTCGAGGCGGGTGCGGGCGTCGAGGGCGGCGAGGGGCTCGTCCAGGAGCAGCAGGCGCGGGTCGGTGGCCAGGGCGCGGGCGAGCGCCACGCGCTGGGCCTGGCCGCCGGAGAGCCGCTTGGGTTTGGCGCCCACGTGCTCGGCCAGCCCCATCCTCTCCAGCCACGCGGCGGCACGCGCACGGGCCTCGCTCCTGCCGGCGCCGCGGCAGCGCGGGCCGAACGCCACGTTGTCGAGGGCGGTGAGGTGCGGGAAGAGCAGGTAGTCCTGGAAGACGACGCCCACCGGACGCGACTCGGGCGGGGTACGGGCGAGGTCCGCGCCGTCCAGGCGCAGATGGCCGTCGGTGAGGGGCGCGAGTCCTGCCAGGGCCCGCAGGGCGGTGGTCTTGCCCGCCCCGTTCGGGCCGAGCAGGGCGACCACGTCACCGGGCGCGGCCGACAGCGTGACGTCGAGGCGGAAGGAGCCGTGTTCGACGACGAGGCGGGCGTCCAGGCCCTGGGACGGCGGGTGTCTCGTCATGGGTCAGACGGCCCTCGTCCAGCGGTCCCGCAGCCCCGCCAGCACGGCCACCGACACCGCGAGCAGCACGAGGCTGAGGGCGATCGCGGCGGCCGGGTCGTTCTGCAGGGCGAGGTAGACCGCGAGCGGCATGGTCTGGGTGCGGCCCGGGAAGTTCCCGGCGAAGGTGATCGTCGCGCCGAACTCGCCGAGCGCGCGGGCCCAGGCCAGTACGGCGCCCGCCGCGACGCCCGGGGCGATCAGCGGCAGGGTGACCCGGCGGAAGGCGGTGAAGCGGGACGCGCCCAGGGTGGCCGCGGCCTCCTCGAACCGCGGGTCGGCGGCCCTCAGTGTGCCCTCGACGCTGATCACCAGGAACGGCAGCGCGACGAAGGTCTCCGCGAGCACGACACCGGCGGTGGTGAACGGCAGGGTGACGCCGAACCACTCGTCCAGCCACCGGCCCACGATGCCGTTGCGGCCCAGCGCCAGCAGCAGGGCGACACCGCCGACCACCGGCGGCAGCACCAGCGGAAGCGTCACCAGGGCGCGCACCAGACTCCGCCCGGGGAAGTCGGTGCGGGCCAGCAGCCAGGCCAGCGGCACCCCGACGACGAGGCTCAGCGCGGTCGCGGTGGTGGCGCAGACCAGCGACAGTCGCAGCGCGTCCCACACGGCGGGACTGGTCAGCTGCTCGGGCAGGTCGCGCCAGGGCGCCCGGACGACGAGGGCCAGCAGCGGCACCAGGAGGAACGCCAGGCCGATCAGGGCGGGCGCGAGGAGGGCGGGCGGGACACCGCGGCCGGGGGCGCGGGGACGGCGGGCCTTGCGGCGGGTGTCCTGGGCGGTGCTGGTCACGGCGCCAGGAAACCGGCCTTCCCGAGCACCTTCTGCCCCTCCGGTGAGGTCACGAACGCGACGAAGGCGTCCGCGGCCGGGGCGTTGGGGGCGTTCTCGAGCCGGGCGATCGGGTAGTCGTTGACGGCCTGTGCGGCCTCCGGGAAGTCCACGCCGTCCACTGTGTCACCGGCCGCCCTCACATCCGTGCGGTACACGACGGCGGCGTCCGCCTCGTCGAGCCGCACCTTGGTCAGCGCGCTCTTCACGTCCTGCTCGTAGGAGACGGGCCTGACCTCGACGCCGGCCGCCGCGAGGGCCTTCCGGGCGGCGGCGCCGCAGGGCACGGTCCCGTCGCAGAGCACGACCTTCAGGCCGGGTGCGGCCAGGTCCTCCAGGGAGTCGATGCCGTGGGGGTTGCCGGGGGCGGTGGCGACGGCCAGACGGTTGCGCGCGAAGGTGACCGGATCGCCCGCCGTGAGCTTCTCGTCCGTCACGCGCGCCATCGTGGAGGAGCTGGCGGCGGCGTAGACGTCGGCGGGGGCGCCGCCCACGATGCCGGCGGCCAAGGAGTCGCTGCCGTTGAAGTTGAAGGTCACCTCGGTGCCCGGGTGGTCCTCCTCGAAGCGCTCCCCCAGCTCCGTGAAGCTCTCCTTCAGCGAGGCGGCGGCGAAGACGGTCACGGTGCCGCCGGCGCTGCCGTCGCCGCCGCCCGACGAGGAACAGGCGCTGAGCCCGAGGGAGGCGAGAAGGACGAGGGCGGCCAGGCGGGCGGAACGGATCATCCGGTGCACTCCCTCGCGGTGGCGGGCATCGCGCGGGGACACTCACCCCGCGCGTTGCTCCATCATGACGCATCTGCGAGGCAGGGTGCACCTGTCTCTTCGTATGAGCGAGGCCATGATGCACCACAGGCTCGCATGTGCGTCTCCATGCGACGTCCGGCGTCAGGTCCGGTCGATATGAACGTTCGTCGACTTCACACGTGCGGTGGCCTCCACTCCGACCTCCAGGCCCAGTTCCTCGACCGCCTCCCGCGTGAGCAGGGAGACCAGGCGGTGGGGGCCCGCCTGGATCTCCACCTGGGCGGCGACGTCACCGAGCTTGATCGCCGTGACGATGCCGGGGAACGCGTTGCGGGCCGAGGTGTACGGGGTGTCCTCCTCGGGCGTGGCCGACTTGGCCAGCTCGACGGAGAACGCCGCCAGGTCGCGGCCGTCGACCACCCGGCGTCCGGCGTCGTCGCGGCGGGTGGCGAGCCGCCCCGCGTCCGCCCAGCGGCGTGCGGTGTCCGGGCTGACTCCGAGCAGCCGCGCTGCCTGGCCGATCGTGTAGGACTGCATGCCGGTCACGATAGGGTGCGCGCCCGCCGGGGACGCACCGGCTACCACGCGGGCGGCGCGGTGCTCGCCCGCACGACCAGGTCGGTGCCCGGCTCCACGCGGGGCGGGTCCGGCTGTTCGCCCCGGGCGAGGCGGGGCACCGTACGGACGGCGAGGGCGCCCATGTCGGCGAAGGGCCGGCGGACCGTGGTGAGCGGCGTGGCCGGCCAGCGCACCTCCGGGAGGTCGTCGAAGCCGACGACGCTCATGTCTGCTCAGGCGGACGTCAGCGTGACGTCCCGGAAACGCTGCGGGGCGATGATCCTGCCGTCGGGCAGGAGTTCACCGGTGTCCTCGAAGAGCACGACACCGTTGCACAGCAGGCTCCAGCCCTGCTCCGGGTGGTGCGCCACGAGGCGGGCGGATTCCCGGTCGGCGGAGTCGGCTGAGGGGCACGGTGGCTGGTGCTGGCACATGGGTGGGTTCTTTCGCTCTGTGATGACCTGTGTGTGGGCTGTCGTGTCCGTTGCGCGGCGTGAAGCGTCGTTCATGGCCGCCCCCCGTGGTGATGAGTCGGTCGGGATCCAGTGTTGCCCCACGGACGAGGATCCGCAGGCATTTCGCGGCACCGCTCCTCACAGGTTCATGACGCGTCACCCACGCGGACGGTTCATCCCAACTGCACTGTCCTTTCGGGTGGTTCGCAGTGGCCGGACAGGACTAGTCCGCACATGCGTACGCCCTGTCACCCGACGCACGCACCCCGCCGCCCGGGTGCAGGCGACGGGGTGCGGAAGCGGGCGGGTCAGGCGGGTGAGCCGAGCAGCCGGGTGGGCGTCACGCGGTGGGTGAGCACCGGAAGCAGTTCGGTGACCCGGTGCGGCCGGTGGGCGGCGATGCCGGGCGGGGCGGGCGCGAGCGGCACCAGCAGGTCGGTGGGGGCCGGGCCGCCGGCGGCGCCGTCCGCCTCGGTGTCGCCGTGCAGCCAGAGCGCCAGCATGTAGAGGCCGGGCACCGACAGCAAACGGGGCTGGTAGGGCTGCGTCATGACCTCCGCCTGGCGGAGGGCCAGCTCGGTGGACGCGATGTACGGGCCCTCGAAGAAGCGGGAGAAGACCCAGCCGTCGGCGGTGAGCACGGTGTCGGCGGCGGCCGCCGCCCGGTCGCCGGTGCGGATCAGGAAGCGCCATCCGGCGAGCGTCGTCGAGGTCTCGCCGTCGGCGGTGACCCGGTCGAGGACGTGCACGGGCAGCGGGAGTTCGGCCGAGGCGGGCCCTTGTGCGCGGAGCAGGGAGGGAGTTCGGGCGTCCCGTACGGCGGTCGGCGACGAGAGCGCGGTCAGGACGGAACGCAGTGCGGGCGCGGGAGCCGGGGGTACGTGCAGCGGCATGGTGGGTCGCCTCTCATTCGAAGGCACAGTGGCGCGAGGGCGGGGCGTGGCGGTGCGGACGGCGCTGTCAGCTCGCGAAGGTCAGGCAGGCAGGGGCCCGGAGGGTCTGAGCGGGAGACGGGGGTGAGGAGAGCCGCACGCCGTCTCACGGCTGGATCACTCGACCGTGGGCGCCAACCTGGTTCTGCCTTGTGAAGGGAGTTTATACGACACGGGTTGAGACTATGTTTCGTCTAGCTCTCCCCGGCGGCCCCGACAAGGGTATTTCCGGCCGGTGATATGCGAAAAAGATGGTGATTTCCCAAACGGGTCACCGCACTGACCTCGGGAAATGACCGCCGAGCGGTCGGCCCATTCCGGTCTGCGTTTTTCACGAGTTCGCAACGGCGTCGTGATACGCGTTCCCGCGTATTGCCCCGTGAATGTGCCACTGGACACCTCGACCAGAGTAGCGGGCGCCACACGGATCCGGGGCGTTATCGATCGCATCCGCGGGGCATCCTTGCTTGTGGACCGGGACCCCGGCGGCCGATCTTCGGTACGCCATCCGAGGAGGGACGCTTCGATGGGGGAAAAGGTCGTGGCGGGTCAGTTCGACCTGTCCGATCGCCAGCGCTACCGCGAGAAGCTCCGCAGGTGCCTGACGGGCCTGGAGCGACTCCTGGCGGAGAAGAGGTTCGACCGCCCCAGGAACCTGATGGGGCTGGAGATCGAACTCAATCTCGCGGGTGCCGACGGCATGCCGAAAATGTTGAATGCGCAAGTCCTCGAACGCATCGCGAGCCGGGACTTCCAAACGGAACTCGCGATGTTCAATCTGGAAGTGAACATCGCTCCCCACCGGCTGGGCGGCAGGGTTTTCGACCAGCTCGACGAGGAGCTGCGCACCTCGCTCTCCTACGCCGACCGCAAGGCCCAGGAGGTGGACGCCGGCATTGTGATGATCGGCATTCTGCCGACGCTCGACCGCGACGACCTCGTGTCGTCCAACCTTTCCGACGTCGACCGCTACGCCCTGCTCAACGATCAGATCGTGGCCGCGCGCGGTGAGGACTTCACCCTGGACATCGAGGGCGTGGAGCACCTCAGGTGCACTTCGAAGTCGATCGCCCCGGAGGCCGCCTGCACCTCGGTGCAGCTGCACCTCCAGGTCACGCCGGAACGCTTCCCCGACGTGTGGAACGCGGCGCAGGTGGTCGCCGCCGCGCAGATCGCGGTCGGCGCCAACTCGCCGTTCCTGTTCGGACGTGAGCTGTGGCGCGAGTCGCGGCCACCGCTGTTCCAGCAGTCCACCGACACCCGCCCGCCCGAGCTGCAGGCGCAGGGCGTACGGCCGCGCACCTGGTTCGGGGAGCGCTGGGTGACTTCGGCGTTCGACCTCTTCGAGGAGAACCTGCGCTACTTCCCGGCCCTGCTGCCCATCTGCGACGAGGAGGACCCGCTCGAGGTGCTGGACTGCGGGGGCGTCCCCTCGCTCGCGGAACTCGTCCTGCACAACGGCACCGTCTACCGCTGGAACCGGCCCGTCTACGACATCGCCGACGGCGTGCCCCACCTGCGCGTGGAGAATCGCGTGCTGCCCGCCGGGCCCACGGTGACCGACGTGATCGCGAACGCGGCCTTCTACTACGGACTCGTCCGCGCCCTCGCCGAGGACAGCCGCCCGGTGTGGAGCCGGCTGCCCTTCGAGGCGGCCGCCGCCAACTTCGACGCCGCATGCAAGGACGGCATCGACGCCCGCTTCACCTGGCCCCGGCGAGGACGCCTCGGCGGCCTGGGCGAGGTGGACGCGGTCGCCCTCGTACGGGAGGAGCTGCTGCCGCTCGCCGAGGCCGGACTGGACGCCTGGGGCATCGAGCCCGCCGACCGGGACCGGTACCTCGGGGTGATCGAGGAGCGCTGCCGCCGCCGGGTCAACGGTGCGTCCTGGCAGGCCGCGACCTTCCACCGGGCGCTGGACGCGGGACTCGGCCGGCAGGAGGCGCTGGCGGCCACCACCCGCCGCTACCGCGCCCTGACCAAGCAGGGCGAGCCCGTGCACACCTGGCCGGTCGGGCTGCCGGAACCGGTTCCGACGACGGCCTGACCGGAGCCGGGGAGGCAGCGATCGGCGCCCCGGACCCGCGGCCCGCCGCACAGGTAGTGCCTTCATACTGATCGGACCGATCGGTGATGTGGAGGCAGGTGTGCAGGCGGAGGCGGCGGGCCCGGGGGCCGATGCGTATCCGGAGCGGACCCTTTCGCGAAGGACGCTGCGCGACGAGACACTGCTGGTCCTCGCGCTGTCGCTCGGCGCGAGCGGAGTGTCGGCGCTGATCAGCTTCATCGGCTCGGTCACCAGGCCGGGCGGGCTGAAGGACCAGGCGGCCACCCTCAACGCCTCGGCCGCGCCCGGCCGCCCCTGGCTGGACCTGGCCTGGCAGCTGTTCGGCATCACCACCGCGCTGGTGCCGGTGGCCCTGGTAGCGCACCTGCTGCTGCGCGAGGGCGCCGGACTGCGCACCCTCGGCTTCGACCGCACCCGGCCCTGGTCCGACCTCGGCCGGGGCGCCGCGATCGCGGCGGTCATCGGCAGCAGCGGCATCGCCTTCTACCTGGCCGTGCGCGCGCTCGGCTTCAACCTCACCGTGGTGCCCGAGGCGCTGCCCGAGGTGTGGTGGAAGTACCCCGTGCTGATCCTGTCGGCCGCGCAGAACTCGATCCTCGAAGAGGTCGTCGTCGTCGGCTATCTGCTGCGCCGGCTCGACCAGCTCGGCTGGTCGCCCACTGCGTCGATGGCGGGGAGCGCGGTGCTGCGCGGGTCGTACCACCTGTACCAGGGCATCGGCGGCTTCATCGGCAACATGGTCATGGGCGTGGTCTTCGTGTACCTGTACCGCCGCTGGGGACGCGTCGGGCCGCTGGTGGCCGCGCACACGCTGCTGGATATCGGCGCGTTCGTCGGGTACGCGGTGCTGGCGGGGAAGGTCGACTGGCTGCCGACGGCGTGAGCTGAGCCGAAGGGGGCGTACGTACGGGTCTTGAGGGCCGAACGTACGCCCCCTTCGCCGTGCCGGGGTTCGGATCAGACCAGCAGCTCGCCCTCGATGACCGTCACCGCGCGGCCGCCCAGCAGGGTGCGGGCGCCCCGCACCTCGGTGCGGACGAACCCGGAACGCGGTGAGGCCTGGAGTCCGGTGAGGGCGGCGCGGCCGAGCCGCTGCGACCAGTAGGGAGCCAGCGCGGTGTGCGCGCTGCCGGTGACGGCGTCCTCGTCGATGCCGACGTTGGGGAAGAAGCAGCGCGAGACGAAGTCGTGCTCCGACGCAGGCTCCTCGGCTCGGGCGGTGGCGATGATCCCGCGCTCGGAGTACGTCCTCAGGGCCTTGTGGTCGGGGCGCAGGGCGCGCACCGTGCGCTCGTCGGCCAGCTCGACCAGCTGGTCGCCGACGTAGGGGCCGGTGTCGAACGCCGCCAGGACGGGCGCGCCTAGCGCCTCCGCGACGCCCTCGGGCACGTCGACGGCGGTGAGCGGGGCCGTGGGGAAGTCCAGGGTGACGGCGCCGTCCTGCGCGGTCTGCGCGACCAGCACGCCGCTGCGGGTGGCGAAGCGTACCGGGCCCTTGTGGGCGCCGGTGGTGTGCAGGACGTGCGCGGTGGCGAGCGTGGCGTGGCCGCACATGGCCACCTCGGTGACGGGTGTGAACCAGCGCAGCGCCCAGTCGGCCTCCTCGCTCTCGGGCAGCGGGTGGGCGAAGGCCGTCTCGGCGTGGTTGACCTCCAGGGCGACGTTCTGCAGCCAGGAGTCGTCCGGGAAGGCATCGAGCAGCATCACTCCGGCCGGGTTGCCGGTGAAGGGACGGTCGGTGAAGGCGTCGACGATTCGGATCCGCATCCCCCGACGGTAGAGGGCGGACGGCCGCGGGCGATCGGGCCAATGCGCGGGCGGTGGCCTTGTTCGGGGGCGGTGGACGGCCCGGACGGTGGGTGCTCGGACGGAGCGGCTTGTCGAGCGAGCTGTTCCGATATATCGTTGAAGCATCGCAATAGATCAACGATGGAATGGAGTGGTGGCGATGCGTGGCTACGGTCATGAGCACGGACACGGTCATGGGCACGGCGGGCCGCGGGGCGGCGGACGGGGCGACTTCGAGCGCCTGCGTGCGGCCTTCGGTCCATTCGGGCCGGGTGGTCCGGGAGGACCCGGCGGTCCCTGGGGTCCCGGCTTCGGTCACGGCGGCCCCTGGGGCGGCCGAGGGCGCGGCGGACCCAGGGGGAGGGCGCGGCGCGGTGACGTCCGCGCGTCGATCCTTGCGCTGCTGAAGGACCGTCCGATGCACGGCTACGAGATGATCCAGGAGATCGCCGAGCGCAGCGGCGGGGCATGGAAGCCCAGCCCCGGCTCGGTCTACCCCACCCTCCAGCTGCTGGAGGACGAGGGCCTGATCGTCAGCGAGTCCGAGGGCGGCAAGAAGCTGTTCTCCCTCACCGAGGCCGGCCGCACGGCCGCCGAGGACGGACCCGAGGCTCCCTGGGAGGAGGCCTCGCGCGGCGTCGACTGGGAGGCGCTGGGTGAGATCCGGCAGGCAGGGTTCGGCCTGATGGAGGCCTTCGGGCAGGTCTGGAAGACGGGGAGCAAGGAGCAGCGGGAGAAGGCCCTCGCGGTCATCAACGAGGCCCGTAAGAAGCTGTACCTGATCCTCGCGGACGAGGACTGAGCCGGCCGCTGACAGTCGGCGGGGAGCTGAGGGGCGTGCGCCGCATGGCGTGCGCCCCTCGGGCGTGTGCGCCCTGATCTCGTTCCCAAGGAGGAGATTTCGCCATGCGACGTCCACTTCCCGCGGGACGCCAAGATGCGTCCCGCCGCCGATGCGCCGGGCCGCCGGGACTGATGGGGTGGGAGATGTGCGATCCCGTATCCCCCGGCAGCAGGCCCAGTGGCCCCAGGCGCAGGCCGCCCGCGGCGCGGACGGCGACGCCGGGCTCGGCGCGGAACTGGCGGAGGTCGTGGCCGGCGCCCGGCGCAGGGTGGTGCGGGGCGGCGACCGGCACATCGACACCGCACATCTGCTGCACTCCCTGCTCGAGTCCGACCCCGAGGTACGGGCCGCGTTCGGCGACGGAGCCACGGTGGCGCGGCTGCTCGGTTATCTGGTGCAGCGGAGCATCGGGTACGGGCTGAGGTGGCAGGGGAGCGTCGAGGACTCGGGCGGCCTGCCGGTCGTGGAGGGGGTGACCGGGTTCTCGCCCCTGGCGGCGGTGTGTGTGGCGCGGGCTCGGGAGCGGGCTGCCCGGCGGGGGGACGGGGTGGTTCGGGGGACGGACCTGCTGGCGGCGCTTGTCGCGGAGCCGCGGGCTCGGGCTGTCGAGGTGGTGCGGCGGGCCGGGGTGGAGCCGGGGGAGGTGGTGCGGGGGGTGGATGCCGGAACTGCGGGATGAGCGGGGTGCGGCGGCAGGGTTTTTCTTCACCCCTCCGCCCCTTCCCTTCCCGTCCCTCGACGGCTTCGCGCCCGCACCCCCCTTCGCGCGGTTCCCCGCGCCCCTGCGGGGGGTTTCCCGTCAGGTGTCTTGAGGGGTGACGGTGCTGTCGGGGGGTGACATCATGTGGCGGTGTTCAAGACTCACCCCAAGGGCATGGGGCTCACCCTCGCGCTGGTGTCCGCCGTGGCCTTTGGCGGGTCCGGTGTGGCGGCCAAGCCGTTGATCGAGGCCGGGCTGGACCCGCTGCACGTCGTATGGCTGCGGGTGGCGGGCGCCGCGCTCGTCATGCTGCCGCTCGCCGTACGCCACCGCGCGCTGCTCAGGCGACGGCCCGCGCTGCTCGCCGGGTTCGGGCTCTTCGCCGTGGCCGGTGTGCAGGCCTGCTACTTCGCCGCCATCTCCCGCATCCCCGTCGGCGTCGCACTGCTCGTCGAGTACCTGGCGCCCGCGCTCGTCCTCGGCTGGGTGCGGTTCGTGCAGCGGCGGCCGGTGACGCGTGCGGCCGCCGTCGGCGTGGTGCTCGCCGTGGGCGGCCTCGCCTGCGTCGTCGAGGTGTGGGCAGGACTCGGCTTCGACGCCCTCGGACTCGCCCTCGCGCTCGGCGCCGCCTGCTGCCAGGTCGGCTACTTCGTCCTGTCCGACCAGGGCAGCGACAGCGAGGAGTCCCCCGACCCGCTCGGCGTCATCGCGTACGGGCTGCTGATCGGCGCCGCCGTGCTCACCGTCGTCGCGCGGCCCTGGTCCATGGACTGGTCCGTGCTCACCGGCACCGCCGCGATGGACGGCACACCCGTCGCCGCGTTCCTGCTCCTGGGGTGGATCGTCCTCGTCGCCACGGTCGCCGCGTACGTCACCGGCGTGGTGTCGGTGCGCCGCCTCTCACCGCAGGTGGCGGGCGTCGTCGCCTGTCTGGAGGCGGTCATCGCCACCGTCCTCGCCTGGGTGCTGCTCGGCGAGCATCTGTCGGCGCCGCAGATCGTCGGCGGTGTGGTCGTCCTCGCCGGCGCCCTCATCGCCCAGTCCTCCGCCCCGGCGAAGACCCCCGAGGAACCCGTCGCCGGCGGCGGTCCCGAACGGGAGTTGTCCACCCCCGGAACCACCGCATAAGGTGCTGATCATGCATACGCGCGCACGTGTTCTTCCGCCGCCGGCCGCCTGAGGCGGGCCCTCCGGCTTGTACGCCCGGCAGCGTGCCGGGCGTCGCGGTGCTGCCCGCAGACGAAGTCCGCGGACCCCGGTCCCTCGGCCCCGGCCGGGCCTGAGCCGGGCTCCCTTCCGAACTTCCGCGCCCACGCCGACGCGTGGTGCGCGACTCTGCGGAGAGAGAACACGTGTCGAACAACGTCTCCGGCCTGCCCGTCGGGCGTGGCCTGATCTACCTCGTCGTCGCCGGTGCCGCCTGGGGCACCGCGGGCGCCGCGGCCTCGCTGGTGTACCGCACCAGCGACATGGGTCCGATCGCCCTGTCCTTCTGGCGGTGCGCCGCCGGTCTTGCCGTGCTGTACGCGGCGCGCCTGCTGTCCGGGCGCTCCCGTGCCGACGCCGCTCCGGCACCGCTGGGCCGCCGGGTCGCGCGGGCGACGGCCACCGGCGCCGGACTCGCGGTGTTCCAGACGGCCTACTTCGCCGCCGTGTCGGCGACCGGGCTGGCCGTGGCCACCGTCGTCACCCTGGGCGCCGGTCCCGTTCTGATCGCCCTCGGCGCCCGGATCACCATGGGCGAGCGACTGGGGCGCGGCGGGCTCGCGTCCGTCGCCGGCGCGCTCACCGGACTCGTGGTGCTCGTCCTCGGCGGCGGGAAGGCGACGGTGGACCCGGCGGGCGTCCTGCTCGCCCTGCTGTCCGCCGCCGGCTACTCGGCCATGACCCTGCTCACCCGGTGGTGGGGGCGCGACGGCGGCACCGACTCCTCCGGCGCGACCGTCGGGGCGTTCGCCGTCACCAGCCTGGTGCTCCTGCCGTTCGCCGCGGTGGAGGGGCTGATGCCGCACACCGACGCGCCCGGTGCTCTGCTGCTCCTGCTCGCCTACGTCGCGACCGTGCCGACCGCGCTGGCCTACGGCCTCTACTTCGCGGGCGCCGCGGTCGTCCGGTCGGCGACCGTGTCCGTGATCATGCTGCTCGAACCGGTCAGCGCGGCGGTGCTGGCTGTCGCCGTACTCGGCGAGCGGCTCACGGCGGCCACCCTGGTCGGCACCTTGCTGATGCTGGGCTCGGTGGCGGGCCTGGCGGCGGGGGAGGCCCGCGACGCGCGGGCCGCCCGCAGGGCGCGGGGGGAGGCCGTTCCGGCGTGAGGTGAGCGAGGGTGCCCCTGCCGGCCGGCAGGGGCACCCTCGGACTCTGGGCGGGTACGGCGGTCGTGCGCGCCGATGGGTGCCGGGTTGCCGTTGGGGCAGGGGTTCCGCGCGGACGCACCCGCCGCCCTCCGTGTCCGGTCAACCGGCCTTCGGTGCCACCCTCAGGACATGCCCTCGTGCCGCGGCGTCCCGAGTCCGCCCCCGGTCCGCCAGGCCGGCCGCGATGCGGTCGCGGACGGCCTGGGACCGTTTGCCCGCGTACTTGAACTTCGCCCGGACCTCGGTCACTTCCAGGCGCAGACCGCGGATGCCGGACAGCAGCCTGCCGTACGGGGCCTCGCCGGCCGCTGCCCGTGCGGAGCCGCCCTCCGGCTGGAAGTGGCCGACCTGGCGGTTCAGCAGGGTCGCCTTCTCCGCCGGGTCGTCCACGACGTGGGCGCGGCAGCGGAGCTGGACCGCGGCGTACAGGCTCGTCGGGACGCCGTGTCCGGGTGGGGTGCCCGGTTCGGCCTGCCAGGGGCCGGGGACGAACGCGTAGTCGTCGACCACGCTCAGCAGGACGTCCGGCGCGGCCTCGAGCGCGGGCCAGAGCGGGTGGGGACGGGCCAGGTGGGTGACCGCGTCGCCGCGCTCGGCGTCGTAGGCGAAGTGCAGGGGCTGGACGAACGGCGGTTCGCCGGGCGGGCCGTTGACCGCGAGCTGGCCGAAGTCGTGCGTGGTGAGCCACCGTTGCCATGTGTCGTCGTCCGGTGCGTCCCAGGGACGGATCAGCATCACAGGGCCGTCAGGTAGCCGGGGACCTCCGTGCCGGGGGCGAGGTCCGGGGAGGGCTCGGGGGCGCCGTGGACCGTGCGGACCGGGAGGACGCCGGCCCAGTGGGGCAGGGACAGGTCCTCGGGCTCGTCGTTGACACCGCCCGTGCGCGCCTTGGCGGAGACCTCGTCCAGGCGGATGCGGAGGACGGCCGTGGCGGCCAGTTCCTTCTTGTCCGCCGGGCGGGAGTCGGCGGAGCGGCCCGGGACGACGTGGTCGACGAGGGCGTCGAGCGCCTGCCGCTTCTCCTGCGGGTCGGTCACGTCGTACGCCGTGCCGTGCACCACCACGGAGCGGTAGTTGACCGAGTGGTGGAAGGCGGAGCGGGCCAGCACCAGGCCGTCGACATGGGTGACGGTGAGACACACCGGGAGCCCCTGGCCGGACTGTCCGGCCGTGCGCAGCGGGCGCGAGCCGGTGGAGCCGTGGACGTAGAGGACCTCGCCCACGCGGCCGTAGAGCGTGGGCAGGACGACCGGGGCGCCGTCCCGGACGAAGCCGAGGTGGCAGACGTAGCCCTCGTCGAGTATCGCGTGCACCAGGTCCTTGTCGTACGACGCGCGCTGCGGGGCGCGGGTGGGGACGGTGCGCTCGGTGGGCGTGTAGGCGGTGTCGGGTCGCTGCTGCGGTCGCTGGGGCCCCTGCATGGCCAACTCCATTGTACTAGTGCATAATGTGGTTTGTGCTAGGAGAGTATCGGATCAGTGGGCGGCGTGCAGCGGAGATTTCCGCGAGCATCGAGCGGGCGGTGGGGGAGGGCGTCCTGCAGCCGGGCGAACTGCTGCCTCCCATGAGGGACTTGGCCGAGCGGCTCGGGGTGAACCCCAACACCGTGGCCGCCGCGTACCGGACCCTGCGCGAGCGCGGGGTCATCGAAACGGCGGGCCGGCGGGGCAGTCGGGTGCGGCCCAAGCCGGCCACCACCGCGCGCGAGATGATCCGCGTGGAGGTCCCGCCGGGTGTGCGTGACCTCTCCGACGGAAACCCGGACCCCGCGCTGCTGCCCCCGCTGGCCGGGGCGTTCGCGGCGGCCGCGGCCCGGGGTGACAAGCAGCCGGTGCTGTACGGGGACGCTCCGGTGGATCCCGGGCTGGAGCGGCTGGCACGGGCCGGACTGCACGCCGACGGGGTGCCGGAGGGCCCGGTCGCCGTCACCTCGGGCGCTCTGGACGCGGTGGAGCGGGTGCTCGCCGCCCATCTGCGGCCCGGGGACGCGGTGGTGGTCGAGGATCCGGGGTGGGGGAGTCTGCTGGATCTGGTGCCGGCGCTCGGTCTGCGGACCGTGCCGGTGGCCGTGGACGACGAGGGCCCGGTGCCGAGGGACGTGCGCGGGGCGCTGGAGGGCGGGGCGCGGGCGCTCGTCGTCACCGACCGTGCCCAGAACCCGACCGGCGCCGCGCTGACCGCCGAGCGGGCGGAGGCGCTGCGTGCGGTGCTCGCCGATCACCCCGAGACGCTCCTGATCGAGGACGACCACGGCCACCACATCGTCGACCTCCCGCTGCACCCCCTCGCGGGTGTCACCCACCGCTGGGCCTTCTCCCGCTCGGCCGCCAAGGCGTACGGGCCCGACCTGCGTCTCGCGGTCCTCACCGGCGACGCGCTCACCCTCGACCGGGTACGCGGCAGGCAGCGGCTCGGACCGGGCTGGGTCAGCCTCACCCTCCAGCGCGCGGTGGCGCGGCTGTGGGCCGACGGCGCGGTGGACCCGGCGGGCGTGGCGGCGCGGTACGGGGAGCGCCGGGACGCGCTGGCCGAGGCGCTGCGGCGGCGCGGGGTCGTGGCGCGGGGGCGCAGCGGCATGAACCTGTGGGTACCGGTCCCCGACGAGACCGGGGCGGTCGCCCGTTTGCTGCACACGGGCTGGGCGGTTGCCCCCGGAGCGCGTTTCCGGATGAACACGCCGCCGGGCATCCGCGTCACCGTCTCCACCCTCACGGACGCGGAGATCGAACCACTGGCCGAGGCGATCGCGGCGGCCGTACGGCCAGGGGAGGCGGACCGGCGGACGTACGCGTGAGGGTCACCGCGCGCGAGTCGGCGGGGGCGCTCGGCGGGCAGCGCCCTGACGTTGCCCTTGCGCCCTGGGGCCGGCACGGCGTCTGCGAGGCGCGTGCGCGGTCACAGCGACATCGCGGCGACATCGCGGCGAGCAGGGACACGGGCCGGGCGCGTGACGGTGTCCCCCGGCGGGGTCCGGTCACCCCGCCCCGGTCACCCCGCTCGCTTCGGCTTCACCTGCGTGAGTGCCGCTCCCGCCAGCACCACCGCCGCCCCGACCGGTGTCGACCACGTCAGTGTCTCGCCCAGGAGCAGGATGCCCGCCGCCGCGGCGATCACCGGGACGAAGTAGGTGACCATCTGGCCGGTCGTCGGGCCGACCTCGGCGACGATGCCGTACTGGACGAGGACCGCCAGGCCCGTGCCCAGCGTGCCCAGCGCGGCGATCGCGAGCAGCGGGCCGACGGCCAGGCTCGACGGCGCGGAGGTGAACAACGGGGTCACGACCGCCAGTTGGACCGTCGCGAGCAGCAACTGGCCACCTGTCAGGGACAGGTGCGACGCGCTGCTGCCGGCGAGGGTGCGGCGGACGTAGATCCAGCCGACGGGGTAGCTCAGGGAGGCGAGCAGGGCCAGGGCCGTACCGCGCGCGTCCAGGCCGTGGAAGCCCTGCCACGCCCCCAGTACGGTCAGCACTCCGAGGAAGCCGAGGCCCAGGCCTGCCACCCGCACCCGGGTCGGCCGGTCCTCGCGCAGCGCGACCAGGGACAGAGCCATCCCCCAGAGCGGGGAGGTGGCGTTGCAGATGCCCGCCAGGGTGGACGGGATGGTCAGCTCCGCGAAGGCGAAGAGCGAGAACGGCAGCGCGTTGAGCAGGAAACCGGCGACGGCCAGGTGCATCCAGGTGCGGGCGCCGCGCGGCAGCCCCTCCCGCCGTACCGCCATGGCCACCGCCAGCACGGCCGTGCCGAACGCCAGGCGTCCCAGGGTGACCTGGAAGGGGGCGTAGCCCTGGGTGCCGACCTTGATGAGGAGGAAGCTGAAGCCCCAGATCAGCGACAGGGCGGCGAAACGCAGCCGCCAGTCGAGGCGCGGACGGGCGGGGGCGGACACGGGTGCGGAGCCGGCCGGATCCGGCGCGGTGGTGGTGGTCGCGGTGACACTGCTCATGCCGGTAACGATGGGGCAGACCCACCTCGTAGCACAATCGAGAAATCGCACGCGGTATCTCGTAGCATCGCTTACATGTTGAACCTGGAGCGCCTGCGCACCCTCGACGCCCTCGCCCGGCACGGCTCGGTCAGCGGTGCGGCGGAGGGGCTGCACATCACCACCTCGGCCGTCTCGCAGCAGATGGCCAAGCTGGAGCGCGAGGTGGGCCAGCGCCTCCTCGCCAAGCACGGGCGCGGGGTACGGCTGACGGATGCGGGGCGGCTGCTCGCCGAGCACGCCGCGCGCATCCTGTCCCAGGCGGAGCTGGCCCAGGCCGACCTGGAGGCGCAGCGTGGGCAGGTCGCGGGCGAGCTGCGGGTCTCGGCCTTCCCCACCGCCGCGCGCGGGCTGTTCCCGGCCGCGCTCGCCGACCTGAAGGAACGCCATCCGGCGCTGCGGGTGCGGTCGCGGGAGCTGGAGCCCGAGAACGGCATCCGGGGCGTCGTCCGCGGCGACCTCGACCTCGCGGTGGTGCTCGACTGGTACAACAAGCCGATGCCGCTGCCCGACGGGCTGGTCAAGGCGCTGCTGCTGGACGACCCGGCCGACGTGGCCCTGCCGGCCGCCCATCCGCTCGCCGGACGGGACGAGATCGACCTCGCCGAGCTGGCCGAGGACGAGTGGATCACCTGGGGCGAGGGCGAGTTCTGCCACGAGTGGCTGATGTTCACCCTGCGGTCCAAGGGCGTCGAGCCGATCGTGGCGCATCGCGCGGCCGAGAGCCACACCCAGCTGAACCTGGTCGCCGCCGGGCTCGGGGTGTGCGTGGCGCCGTTGCTGGGACGTGACCCCCTGCCCGGCGGGGTGGTGACCGTGCCGCTGCGGCAGCGGGTCCGGCGGCACGTGTTCGTCGTCTGGCGCGCCGACGCGGACCGCCGCCCGTCGATCCGGGCGGCGGTCCGGGCGCTGCGGGCGGCGGGGGAGCGGGTCGGGGGCGCGCCGGGAAGCAGCGCCCCCGAGTCCGGTTCCCCCGCGCACGGGAGCGGGGTCCCCCAGGAGGGCGTCAGGACAGCTGCGCCAGCTTCCTGAAGTCCCAGGACACGATCTTCTCCGGGGTGAGCCGCAGCCACGCGTGCCGTCCGTCGTGCGGCATCTCGTCCAGGCCGAAGTTCTTCCGGGCGAACAGCGTCTCCGGCACGTCCAGTTCCGCCCGCAGCTCGCCGGTGCGCGGGATCTCGCCCACGAACTCCGCCCGCCCGGACAGCTCCGCGCCGCGCAGCTCGTCGTACTCCTCGCCCGTGTCGACCACGACCGCCAACCGAGGGTCGCGCCGCAGGTCCGCGAAGCGCCTGCTGCGCACCACCGAGTACAGCCACATCGAGACGCCGTCCCACACGAACCACAGGGTGCTCACGTGCGGCATGCCGTCGGCGGACACCGTGGCGACCCGGCAGGTGCGCTGTTCGGTGAGGAACTCGTCCAGCTCCCCGGGCGTCATCATGATCTTGCGGCCCCGGCGCTGTGTGGCGGTCATACGGCCCCTTCTGCAGTCGTGCTGTGCGTGTGCCGTGCACGTAGTCCTCCATCGTGCACGGGACCGGCGGTTCAGGCGAGGGTGATGGCGTCGCCGTCGACGGTGATCCGCACCTCGGGCAGGGGCTTGGTCGCAGGGCCGCTGTTCACACTGCCGTCGGCGACGGAGAAGTTGCTGTTGTGGCACGGGCAGTTGATGAGCCCGTCGGAGACGCTCTTCACCGCGCAGCCCTGGTGCGTGCAGGTCGCGGAGTACGCCTTGAACTCGCCCGCCGACGGCTGCACGACCACCACCTTCTGGTCGGCGAACACCTTCCCGCCGCCCTCGGGGATGTCGGCGGTCGAGGCGAGCGGCGTGCCGCCGGCCGCGTCGCCATCTGAACTCCCGCCCGAGCCGCCGCTGTCCGCGGCGTCGTCCGCCGTGCCGCCGGACTCGGCCGGGGTGGCGGACGCGTCGTCGTCGGAACCTCCGCACGCGGTCAGCGCCACGGCGAGGCCGGCCGCCCCCGCGGCTGCCACCACCGTGCGGCGGGCGGGTCCCGATGCGGGCTGGAACGATACGGTCATGCCGGTGTGTCCCTTCCGGGGATGAAGCGTGATCTGGAAACAGGTACGGTCGGCGGGCCCACGCCGTTCAGGCAGTGCCGAGAGCTTCGCCTGCGTGCGGTCGGAGGGGCGTAAGCCACAGCTGTCGGTTGCCTGTCGATCACCGGCGGCGCGCCACCGGGCCGCCTCCGACATGCGGTGACACGCCAGTAGCCTGGGGCGATGCTCAAGGAAGTCATCGCGACCCGATTCATCGCGCCGCTGCGCGAGGGCGGCTCGCTCCCCGGACTGATCGAGGCGGACGACCTCGGCACCTACGCGCTGAAGTTCACCGGCGCCGGACAGGGCCGTAAGACGCTCGTCGCCGAGGTCGTCTGCGGGGAACTGGCCCGTCGGCTGGGGCTGCGGGTGCCGCGCCTGGTCACCGTCGAGCTCGACCCGGTGCTCGGACTCGGCGAACCCGACCAGGAGGTGCAGCAGTTGCTGAAGTCCAGCGGCGGCACCAATCTCGGGACGGACTTCCTCTCCGGCGCCCTCGGCTTCGACCCGCTCGCCTTCGAGGTGAGCCCGGAGGAGGCCGGCCGGATCCTCTGGTTCGACGCCCTGGTGAACAACGTCGACCGCTCCTGGCGCAACCCCAACATGCTGCGGTGGCGCGAGGAGTTGTGGCTCATCGACCACGGCGCGACCATGATCTGGCACCACAACTGGCCCGGCGCCGAGGTCTCCGCCGCCCGCCCCTACGACGCCTCCGACCACGCCCTGCGGGGCGCCGAGCCGGACGTCGCCGCGGCGGCGGCGGACCTCGCCCCGCGCATCACCGAGGACCTGCTGGCCGAGGTCACCGCCCAGGTCCCGGACGTCTGGCTGGCCGGCGAACCCGGCTTCGACAGCCCCGACGACCTCCGGCGCGCCTACGCCCGCCCGCTGCTCGCCCGCGCCGCCGGCATCCACGACCGCATCGAGGGCCTCGGGGGGGACCGGTGAGCGACCTGCACGTCTACGAGTACGCGCTGCTGCACGTCGTGCCGCGGATCGAACGCGGTGAACGCATCAACGCGGGGGTGCTGGTGTACTGCCGGCGCCTCTCCTACGTCGGGGCCCGCACGCATCTCGACGAGGCCCGGCTGCTCGCCCTCGACCCGGCCGCCGACGTCCCCGGCGTACGGGCCGCGCTGCGCGCCGTCGAGGGCGTCTGCGCGGGCGGCGACGCGGCGGGCCAGGCGGCTCACGACGACCCCGGCCGCCGCTTCCGCTGGCTGATCGCCCCCCGCTCGACGATCGTCCAGCCGGGCCCGGTCCACACGGGCCTGACGGCGGACCCTGCGGTGGAAACGGAACGGCTGCTGGACCTGCTGGTCCGGTAGGACGCGGGTCCGCTGCGCGGGGCGGGCATCGAAGCGTGAGCAGGGAGGGTGCGCGCGCAAAGGTGTTCGGGGCGCGTCCGCCGTTGTGACCGCGCCCCGGCGCACCAGCGCGCGTTCGCACACCTGCTGGGTGGCCGTCGGCAGGCGATGACTCCGGCGCGCCTCGTGGGCCGCTGGACGGGTGGCCGGGGTCGCGGTGCCCGGGAGGCTTCGGCATCCCGCGTTCGCGCGCTGCCCGGGAGCCGGTGTCGCCGACGGCGTGCGCTTCCCCTGACAGGGCTCATGGGGGGCCGGAGTCGCGGCTCCGGTGCCGCGTGTGCGCGCCCCGCCCGGGCAGCCGGCGCCGTCGGCGGGCGATTCCGCCTGCGCGGCGCCATGGGCTGTCGCACCGGCCGCCGGTATCGCGATGTCCCGGCGGCCTCGACGCCGTGTGCGGCGCGGGCGTTGCGGCGGCGGTCCGGGTTGCCGTGCCCGGCCTTGCCCCGACGCGGTGCCGTCAGGATCGGCGGCGGCGGATGACGTAGCCCGTGGCCAGGAGCGCGCCGCTGACGAATGTGGCGCCGATGCCGAGGTCCCAGCTCGTCGGGCCGTCGGTCGAGGTGCCGCCCAGGCCGCCCTGGACGCCGCGGGTCGGAGTAGGGGCGGCGGAGGTACGCGTCGGGGACGCCGTCGCGGTGGGCGTGGGCGTGGGCGTCGGGGTCCGGGTCGGTGTCGCCGTCCGCGTCGGTGTGGCCGAGGGCCGCGTCGGTGTGGCCGAGGGCCGGGTCGGCGAGGCCGTCGCCGTGGGTGTGCGGCTCGGGGCCGGCGTCGGCGGGCGGGAGGTCGGGGCCGGGCGGAACGTGGAGGAGGTCAGGCCGCGCCGGGGGAGCGCCTCGCAGGCGATGCCGTCGTCCGGGCCGGGGTCCTCGTCGAGCCGGTGCGGGTCACTGCGGTCCGTCTCGAAGAAGGTCTGCGCGTCCTCCTGGTAGGTGAAGTCGCTGCAGTCCAGGTCCTGGGCGTGGGCGATGTCGGCCATCGGCACGATCGCGGCGAGCGCGATCAGCGTGCCTATGGCACCGGTGCGACGGCGCATCGGGCGCCTCCTTTCCGGCCGCGGAAGCTCGCGCTTCGACGCTAGGTTCCGCCCGCCCGGACGGCGCGCAGCGCTGGGCCGATCGGGTGCCGGGGAAAGGAACGGGACGCCGGAAGGGCCCGCCCGGCCGCGGGGAATGGATCACACACGCGCGGTGTGCCGTTGACACCGGGTGCCAGGGCTTCTAGCGTCACGTCTGCTGAAGGTACTAAGCGGTCGCTCACCGATTCGAGCCGGCCGCAGGAGCCGCATCCCAAGGGCGAGGAGAAACAGCAATGTCCACCACTGAGCAGCGGGTCGCGGTCGTCACCGGCGCCGCGCGCGGCATCGGCGCCGCCACCGCCGTACGACTGGCCGCCGAGGGTCGCGCGGTCGCCGTGCTGGACCTCGACGAGGCCGCCTGCAAGGACACCGTCGAGAAGATCACCGCCGCCGGTGGCAAGGCGATCGCGGTCGGCTGCGACGTCTCCGACGAGGCACAGGTCGAGGCGGCCGTCGCCCGCATCACCGAGGAGCTCGGCGCGCCGACGATCCTGGTCAACAACGCGGGCGTCCTGCGCGACAACCTGCTGTTCAAGATGAGCGTCTCCGACTGGGACACCGTCATGAACGTGCACCTGCGCGGCGCCTTCCTGATGTCGAAGGCCTGCCAGAAGCACATGGTGGACGCCGGCTTCGGCCGTATCGTCAACCTGTCGTCGTCCTCCGCGCTCGGCAACCGCGGCCAGGTCAACTACTCCGCCGCCAAGGCCGGTCTGCAGGGCTTCACCAAGACCCTGGCCAAGGAGCTCGGCAAGTTCGGCGTCACCGCCAACGCCGTCGCCCCCGGCTTCATCGCCACCGAGATGACCAAGGCCACCGCCGACCGCGTCGGCATGGGCTTCGAGGACTTCAAGGCCGCCGCCGCCACCCAGATCCCCGTCGCCCGCGTCGGCGAGCCCGAGGACGTGGCCAACGCCATCGCCTTCTTCTCCGCGGACGCGGCAGGCTTCGTCTCCGGCCAGGTGCTGTACGTGGCCGGCGGACCGCTCGACTAAAGGACCCGGACATGACGACAGTGGAACCCACCGGCAAGGTCGCCCTGATCACGGGCGCCAGCCGCGGCATCGGCTACGGTGTCGCGGAGGCGCTGGTCGCGCGCGGCGACCGGGTGTGCATCACCGGACGCAACGAGGACGCCCTCAAGGAGGCCGTGGAGCAGCTCGGCGCCGACCGGGCCGTGTACGTGGCCGGCAAGGCGCACGACGAGGCCCATCAGGCACTCGCCGTCGAGCGCGTGATGGAGGCCTTCGGCCGGGTCGACTACCTGGTCAACAACGCGGGGACGAACCCGGTGTTCGGGCCGATCGCCGACCTCGACCTGAACGTGGCGCGCAAGGTCTTCGAGACCAACGTGATCTCGGCGCTGGGCTTCGCGCAGAAGACCTGGCACGCCTGGCAGAAGGACAACGGCGGCGCGATCGTCAACATCGCGTCCGTCGCGGGCATCGCACCCTCGCCCTTCATCGCCGCGTACGGCGTCAGCAAGGCCGCGCTGATCAACCTCACCCAGCAGCTTGCGCACGAGTTCGCGCCCAAGGTGCGGGTCAACGCCATCGCCCCGGCGGTGGTGAAGACCAAGTTCGCCCAGGCGCTGTACGAGGGCCGCGAGGAGGAGGCCACCGCGTCCTACCCGCTCGGCCGGCTCGGCGTGCCGTCCGACATCGGAGGCGCGGCCGCGTTCCTCACCTCGGACCAGTCCGACTGGGTCACCGGCCAGACCCTCGTCGTCGACGGCGGCATCTTCCTCAACGCCGGCGTCGGCTGATCCGTACACCCAACGGGTCCGGATCCCCGGGCCCGGATCCGCGCACCAGGCGTGCGCACCGGTCACCACAGCCCCGTCCGACACGGACGCCGTTGACGAAAACGGCGTCCGTGTCGGCGATTCGGGCACGAAACGCCCGTGACAACGTAGTCATCCACCAGATGATCTCAAGGGCCGTTCCGGGGAGGGTCAGCCGGTGTGTCACTGCGGTATCGTTCGCCGACCCTTGGTATGGCAGATCGAGGAGCGTGCGCGTGTTCAACCGGAATCGATGCCTGCGGCGGGTGGCGGCCATCGCGTCCATATCGTCCCTGGTGACCGGATGTGGCGTCCTGGCGTCCGACAGCCCGGAGGACGAGGGCCCCATCGTCGTGGGAACCACCAGCTCGCCGAGCACGCTGGATCCTGCCGCGTCCTGGGACAGCTCCTGGGAGCTGTTCCGCAACATCTACCAGACGCTGCTGAGTTACCCGATCGGCGCGACGACTCCCCAGCCGGACGCGGCGGAGAAATGCGAGTTCTCCGACACCTCCAACCAGGTGTTCCGCTGTGAGCTGCGCGAGGGACTCACCTTCTCCGACGGCGGCAAACTGGACGCGAAGGCGGTCAAGCACTCGATCGACCGCATCCGCCAGATCAACGTCAACGGTGGTCCGGCCGGTCTGCTGGGCAGCCTCGAGCGGGTCCAGGCGCCGAGCGAGCGCGAGGTGGTCTTCTACCTCAACAAGCCCGACGCGACCTTCCCGTTCGTGCTCGCGACCCCCGCGATGTCGATCGTCGACCCCGACTCCTACCCCGCGGGGTCGCTCCGCGAGGACAGGAGCGTCGTCGGATCGGGGCCGTACACCCTCCAGTCGTACGAGGAGGGCAAGGAGGCCCAGCTGGTCCGCAACGACAACTACAAGGGGTACGCCGAGCGGAAGAACAACGCGGTCACCATCCGCTACTACCAGGACTCCGGCGAGATGGTCGACGCGCTGCGCGACAAGCGCATCGACCTCACCTACCGCGGTCTGGCCGCGGGCGACATCGTCGAGCTGCAGGGCAGGACCTCCAAGGAGGAGGAGATCCAGCTCATCGACGGCACCGGCACCGACATCAACTACCTGGTGTTCAACCCGAAGGACCCGTGGGCCGGGAAGAAGGCCGTACGCCAGGCCATCGCGCAGCTCGTCGACCGCGCCGCGATCGCGCACAAGGTCTACAAGGACACCGTCGACCCGCTGTACTCGATGGTCCCCAAGGGCCTGACCGGACACACCACCGGCTTCTTCGACGACTTCGGCGATCCCGACGCCGACAAGGCCCGCGAGATCCTCCGCGACGCCGGCATCACCGAGCGGGTGCCGCTCACCCTCTGGTACACCTCGGACCGCTACGGCTCCGAGACCGCCCTGGAGTTCAAGGAGCTGGAGCGGCAGCTGGAGGCGTCCGAGCTGTTCGACGTCACGCTGAAGAGCCGCCCCTGGAAGACCTACGTCGAGGGCTACCAGAAGGGTGAGTACCCGGTGTTCGGCCGTGGCTGGTTCCCCGACTTCCCGGACGCGGACAACTTCATCGCGCCGTTCGTCGGCAAGCAGAACGCGCTCGGCACGCCGTACGAGAACAAGAAGATCGTCAACGACCTGCTGCCCAGCTCCCGTCGCGAGAGCGACCGGGGCAACGTGGTGAAGCAGTTCGAGGAGGCCCAGCAGATCCTCGTGAACGACGCGCGGCTGCTCCCGCTGTGGCAGGGGCGGCAGTACGTGGCGGCGAGCCGGGAGATCTCGGGCGCCGAGCGCGCCCTGGACCCCTCCACGATCATGATGATGTGGCAGCTCTCCCGGAAGACCAGCTGGTAGAGCGCCCGGGCACCGGCCGCGGGGCCGGCTGTCAGTGGTCGCCGGTAGGTTCGGAGAACCGGAAACGACCATGTGAGCAAGGGAATCGACGTGACCGACATCGCCATGCTGCCCGAGTCCTGGCGCGGGGTTCTGGGTGACGAGCTGCAGCAGCCCTACTTCAAGGAGCTGACCGAGTTCGTCGAGGAGGAGCGGGCGCGCGGTCCCGTCTACCCGCCCCGCGAGGAGGTCTTCGCGGCCCTGGAGGCCACGCCGTACGACGAGGTGAAGGTCCTGGTGCTCGGCCAGGACCCGTACCACGGGGAGGGCCAGGGGCACGGGCTGTGCTTCTCGGTCCGCCCCGGGGTGAAGATCCCGCCGTCCCTGCGGAACATCTACAAGGAGCTGCACGCCGATCTGGGCACGCCCGTCCCGGACAACGGTTATCTGATGCCGTGGGCCCGGCAGGGCGTGCTGCTGCTCAACGCGGTGCTGACGGTCCGCGCGGGCGAGGCCAACTCGCACAAGGGCCGGGGCTGGGAGCTGTTCACCGACGCGGTGATCCGCGCGGTGGCCGACCGACCCGACCCGGCGGTCTTCGTGCTGTGGGGCAACTACGCGCAGAAGAAGCTGCCGCTGATCGACGAGAGCCGGCACGTGGTGGTGAAGGGGGCGCACCCCTCGCCGCTGTCCGCGAAGAAGTTCTTCGGCTCCCGGCCGTTCTCGCAGATCAACGAGGCGGTGGCCGCGCAGCGGCACCAGCCGATCGACTGGACCATCCCCGACCTGGGCTGATCCGCCCGCGTCTCCGCCCGGCCGGGTGCGGACCGGCCCGCGCGCGTTGCCCCCGGCACGTCGCGGGGCGGCCTGTCCGGAATCGTCCCCGTCTGCGGTTAGCGTCGGGGGCGAAAGCGGGCGACGGTGCGGAGGACGCGGTGACGGAGCGACAGGAGCAGGCGGCGCCGGACGCCCTGCTCACCCGGATCGGCCAAGTCGTGATGCTGCACCACGCGGGGGACCGGGAGGAGGCCCGGCACCGCTTCCTCGGCCTGTGGGCGGAGATCGGCGAGCACGGCGACCCGCTGCACCGCTGCACCCTCGCCCACTACCTCGCCGACACCCAGGACGACCCCGAGGACGAGCTGGCCTGGGACCTGCGGGCGCTGACGGCGGCCGAGGAGGCCGGCGGGACCTGGGCGGACGACGGCGCCCCGGCGGTGCGAGCCCTGTACCCGTCGCTGCATCTGAATCTGGCCGCCGACTACGTCCGCCTCGGCCGCCCCGACGCGGCCCGCACCCACCTGGACCGGGCCCGGGGCGCCGCCCGCACCCTCGCCGACGACCCTTACGGCGAGGGTGTACGCTCCGCGATCCGCCGGCTGGAGGGGCGGCTGGGGGAGGACGGGATGCCGCCCGGGGGACCGGGACCGCCCCGGCAGAGGTGAGAGGGGGCCTGCTCAGCGGCCGTAGGTGTCCTGGCAGATGCGGGCCTGAGGGCTGTCCGCCGGCCAGCCGCCGTACTCCCTGCCCATCGCGCAGACGTCGGAGCCGCCGGAGGCGCCCCCGGGCAGGGACCCGCCGCCGCCCGGGGGCTGGGCGGGCGGGCGCGGGGCGTGGGTGCGCCGGGTGGGCTGCGGCCGTTCGGGGCTGCGGGGCCGCTGAGTGCGCGGCGCCTGCCCGTCGCGCACGTCGGAAGGGGCGTCCCCCTTCGCCGGCTCGCCCCCAGGGGTGGCCCGGTCCGACGGGGACGCCTCGGGGGAGTCGGCCGGCACCCGCTGCAGGGCCTCGCGCGCGGGCGCCTGCACGACCGGCGACGCGTCGCGCCCCGCCGCGTCGTGCCCGGCCCCCGGCGGCGGCGCGGTCGCCGGGCCCGGTGCGAGGGGACGCTGGACCGTCACACAGCCCGAGAGGGCGGCGACCGCCACGGTCACCAGAAGCGTTGCTGTGGTCGTCGTTCGCTGCACCCCCGCCACTTTGCTCGCTCCGCCCGCCGGGCGGTGGACGGACAGGCGCGGAGCTCCCCCGCACGGGTGATGTCCGCCCACCTTCGAGGGCCCCGTCGGCGCGGCGGGTGACGTCACTCGCCGGTGGCGCCGTCGATCGCCTCCCGGATCAGGTCCGCGTGGCCGTTGTGCCGGGCGTACTCCTCGATCATGTGCGTGTAGATCCAGCGCAGGGAGCACGGCTCGGAGTGCGAGTGATGACGACCCCGGGAGCGCTCGTCGAGGGAGTGACCGGCCGCGTTGCGCCGGGCGGCCTCGATCTCCGCCTGCCAGGTCTCGTACGCGTCCTTCCAGGTGTCCGCCTCACCGGGGTGGAACTCCCCGTCCGGATCGGCCTCCCCGAAGTAGATCGGCCCCGCGTCCTCACCGGCGAACACCCGCCGGAACCACGAGCGCTCGACCTCCGCCATGTGCCGCACCAGCCCCATCAGCGACAGCTCCGACGGTGCCACGGAGGCGGCCCTCAACTGCTCGTCGGTCAGCCCCTCGCACTTCCGGGCGAGCGTCGCCCGGTGGTAGTCGAGCCACCCTTCGAGCATGGTCCGTTCGTCGGCGTTCTGGGCGGGTTCAGTGCGCTGGGTCGTCATCTGGGGATCCTTTCCTGCTGACAGGGGGTCACACCAGCTATTTGTCTCTCCGCGTCGCGGGGCGCCTAAATTCGCGTGCGCGGGCCGGTCCGTACCGAGGACACTGCCCGCATGAGCCGCGGCATCCTCCGCACCTCACAGGAACGAGCCCTCGCGCATGTGGCCCGGCTGGCGTCCGGCCCGCCCATGGACCCGGACCTGCGGGTGACCCTCAACTTCCATCCCGACCGGGTCTCCCAAGGCAGGCCAATCCTCCGCTCTCTCGCCGACAGCGGTGTCTACGTCTCGCAGTTCGTCACCGGCACCAGCAACGGCGGCCTGACCGCGCGCCCCGGCGGCGACCGGTGGCGATGGGAGAGTCGGCTCTTCGGCGGTGCCTACGACCAGGCGCCCGCGGCCGAGCGGCCCGTCTACGGCGCACTCGACCACCGGCACAGTCCGGTCGGCGCGGCCCCGCGGTTCGGCTCCTCCCACCTCCGGCTCACAGCGGCGACCCTGGAGCGGACCACGTTCTGCTACCCGGACAGTTGCCTGGACCCCTCGGACTTCGGCACCGCCGGGCACATGGCGCTCGTCGAACTGGCGCTCGCCGACCGGCGGGACGCCCTCGACGACTGCGTCGAGGCGCATGTGCACGGCCCGGTCCGCCTCGACCGGGACGTCGAGGCCCTGGTCCTCGACCCCTGCTTCCAGGGCACGGCCGTCGAGGAAGCTGCCCGTTTGCTGCCCTGCCCCATGGAATGGCACCCCGGCTTCAGGCTGACCGTCGAGGAGTTGCGCAGGCACCCCGGATACCGGGGCCCGGAGATCGTCGAGCTGGGCACGGAGATCGCCGTCTCCGGCGTGCTCGATCCACGCCTGGTCGGAGAGGCGGCCGCAACGGGACGGCACGACCCGCAGGCGGTCAAGAAGGTGTGGCACTGTCTGGCGCGCTTCGGGGCGCCGGCCGCGTCCCCAGCATCCCCTCGATGATCTCCCGCAGGTCCGCCCGGATGTCCGGGACCGTCGGCACCTGCGCGTGGTACGAGCCCGCCACGCAGGAGAAGAGGAGGCCGTCGGCCCAGGCGATCAGGGTGAGGGCGTGGCGGTCGGGGGACGGGGAGCCCAGGGCGGTGACCAGGGCGGTGAGGTGGGTGCGGAAGCGGGCGCCGGCCGCGTCGAAGTGGGCGCGCAGTTCCGGGCGGCGGGTGGCCTCCAGGGCGAGTTCGTAGCGGGCCAGGGTGAGGTCGCGGTTCCGGGTGAGCGCGCGATGGGCCGTCAGGGCCAGGGCGTCGAGGAGGGCGTCCGTGCCTTCGCGGGGGTCGGGGAGCTCCTGGAGGGCGAGGACCCGTTCCTCCCGGTCGGCGAGGCGGCGTACCGCCAGTTCCAGCAGCGCCTGCCGGGTGCGCGCCACGTTGGACGTGGAGCCCTGGGGGAGTCCGGCCGCCTCGTCCACCGCCCGGTGCGTCAGGCCGCGCATGCCCCGTTCGGCGAGCAGGGCGAGAGCGGTGTCGGCGACCAGGTCGGCGCGGGCGGCGCGGGCGGCGCGGGTGGTGGTGCGTTCGGACATGGGGTCAACCTACTCGGTTCACTACGGCTGTAGTACGGTGGAGGGGAGTCTCACTACAGATGTAGTAGCGCAACCTCCGGGAGGAAGTCATGGCAGCGGTCGAGCGAGTGATCGTGATCGGCGGGGGCATCGGCGGGCTGGCGGCGGCGGCCGCCCTGCACGTGCGAGGGGCGCGGGTCACCGTGCTGGAGCGCGCGCCCTCCCTGGACCCGGTGGGCGCGGCGATCTCGCTGTCCCCCAACGCGCTTCGCGCGCTGGACGTCATCGGCCTGGGTGACGACATCCGGGCCCTGTCCGCCTGGCAGGGCGACGGCGGGCTGCGGACGCCGAGCGGCCGGTGGCTGGCCCGTGCCGAGGCGTCCGCCGCGGCCGAGCGCTTCGGCGGCCCGCTCGTCCTGCTGCACCGCGCCACCCTCGTCGACCACCTGGCGGGACGGCTCCCCTCCGGCGCCGTACGCACCGGCACCCCCGCCCGGCTGACCGACCCCGGCGTCCCGGGCGACCCCCGCAGGCCGGCCCGTGTGGAGACGCCGGAAGGGGAGCTGGAGGCCGATCTGGTGGTGGCGGCCGACGGTCTCCGCTCCGCCGTGCGCGGCACCCTGTTCCCCGGTCACCCCGGCGCCGTCCACAGCGGTTTCACCACCTGGCGCGTGGTGATCCCGCTGCCCGGCGTCGCGTTCCCCTCGCACGAGACCTGGGGCCGGGGGGCCATCTGGGGCACCCATCCGCTCAAGGACGGCCGGGTGTACGCCTACGCCGCCGCCGTCGCGCCCGCGGGGGAGCGGGCCCCGGACGACGAACGGGCCGAACTCCTGCGCCGCTACGGCGACTGGCACAGCCCGATCCCCGAGGTGCTGGCCGCCGTCCGCCCCGAGGACGTCCTCCGGCACGACGTCCACCACATCGCCGAGCCGCTGCCCGCCTTCCACCGGGGCCGCGTGGCCCTCGTCGGCGACGCCGCGCACGCCATGCCGCCCACCCTCGGCCAGGGCGGCAACCAGGCCGTCGAGGACGCGATCACCCTCGCCTTCCCCCGCCCGGGCATGCCCCCCTCCGCCGACGAGCCCGTCGCCGACGGCCTCCCCGGCTACACCGCAGCCCGCCTCCCGCGCACCACGGCCGTCACACGCCGCGCCGTGCGGACGGCCCGCCTCAACGTGCTGACGACCGGCCGCGTCGGCACGGCCGTACGGAACTCCGCGCTGGCCGCGCTGTCGAAGGCGGCGCCGTCACTGTTCCTGCGCGGATTCGACGGGATCGCCGACTGGCGGCCGCCGGGAGGGCCGTCCGGTGCGGACGGGGACGGCTCCGGGGCACCCCGTATGCTCGCAGCGGACCACGGCAGGCGAGGACCAGAGGAGAACACACCGTGAAGGTCGGCTGCATCGGGCTCGGCGACATCGCGCAGAAGGCCTATCTCCCGGTGCTCGCCGTCCAGCCCGGCGTGGAGCTCCATCTGCAGACACGCACCCCGGCCACCCTGGAACGCGTCGGCGACGCCCTCCACCTGCCGCCCGCCCAGCGGCACGCCGACCTCGACGCGCTGATCGCCGCCGGCCTCGACGCGGCCTTCGTGCACGCCCCGACCGACGTCCACCCGCGGATCGTGACGCGGCTCCTCGAGGCGGGCGTGCCGACCTACGTCGACAAGCCGCTCGCGTACGAACTCGCCGACTCCGAGCGGCTGGTGACGCTCGCCGAGGAGCGCGGCGTCAGCCTCGCCGTCGGCTTCAACCGGCGCCACGCCCCCGGTTACACGCAGTGCGCGGACCATCCGCGCGAACTGATCCTCATGCAGAAGAACCGGGTCGGGCTGCCCGAGGAACCGCGCCGGATGATCCTCGACGACTTCATCCACGTCGTGGACACCCTGCGCTTCCTGGTGCCCGGCCAGGTCGACGACGTCACCGTCCGCGCCCGCGCCGAGGACGGGCTGCTGCACCACGTGGTGCTCCAGCTGGCCGGCGACGGCTTCACCGCCCTCGGCGTGATGAACCGGCTCAGCGGTTCGACGGAGGAGATCCTCGAGGTGTCGGGTCAGGACACCAAGCGCCAGGTGGTCAACCTCGCCGAGGTGATCGACCACAAGGGCCAGCCGACCGTGCGGCGGCGCGGCGACTGGGTGCCGGTGTCCCGGCAGCGCGGCATCGAGCAGGTGACGCTCGCCTTCCTGGACGCGGTGCGTGCCGGGAAGACGCTCAGCGCCCGTGACGCACTGGCGACCCATGAGCTGTGCGAACGGGTGGTACGGGCGGTCGACGAACGCCTCGCCTAGACCGCACAAGACCCACCGCGCCGTAGACCGCGAGCACGACGAGGGCCGCCTGCGGAAGCCAGTCGCCGAACCTCGCGTACAGCGTGGTGCCCCGGGTCAGCGGCACCTCGTAGACGTGCGCGGCGGAGGCGTCCGTGCCGAGCCACGGGCCGATCCGCCCGCCGTCCGCGCCGTACACGGCGGACACCCCGGTCAGGGTCGCGTGCACCATCGGGCGGCCGGTCTCCGCGGCGCGCAGCGCCGCCAGCGAGGCGTGCTGCCCGGGCGCCCAGCTCTGCTGGAACGTCGACGTCGACGACTGCGCGAGCAGCACGGCCGCGCCGTCCTGCACGAGATGGCGGCTCATGTCGGGGAACGCCGTCTCGAAGCACACCATCGGCCCGATCCGCAGTCCGTCGCCCACGTCCATGACGACCTGCTCGGAGCCGCGCCTGCGGTCCTCCCCGGCCGCCTTGCCGACGGACGTCGCCCAGCCCAGCAGCGAGCGCGCCGGAACGTACTCCCCGAACGGCACCAGGCGCATTTTGTCGTACCGGTCGCCGGTGGGGCCGTCCGGGCCGATCAGCACCGAGCTCTTGTAGATGCCGGGCTTGTCCGAGCGCCGCGCGTCCACGTTGACGAGGATTTCCGCACCCGTCTCACGGGACAGCGCGGCCAGCCGCCTGGCCAGCTCGGGGCGGTCGCCGAGGTCGAAGCCGACGCTGCTCTCGCCCCAGACGACCAGGTCGACGTCCTGCCCCGCGAGCTCACGGGTCAGCTGCTCCTCGCGGTCGAAGCGGCGGTCGGCGCTGTCCCGGCCGGCTATGACGCCCGGCTGGACGAGCGCGATCCGCGTCCGCTCCCCGGTCTGCTCGGGGCGCGGCGACCCGGCCCAGGCGGCCGACCCCGCGGCGGCCACGGCGACCAGCCCCGCCACGGCCGGCACCCGGGCCCGGCGTACCGCGACCAGCACGGCCACCGCGACGTTCAGCGCCACCACCAGGAAGCTCGGCAGCCACACCCCGCCCACCGACGCCAGCCGCAGCGCCGCCTCCACCCGCCACTGGCTCGCGCCCAGCACGCCCCACGGCCCGCCGAGCCCTTGCCAGGAGCGGATCAGCTCGATCGTCAGCCAGCCCGACGGCACCACCAGCAGCGCGGCCGTCACCCGGCGTCCGGACGGTGAGCCGCCCAGCGTCCGGCGCACCAGCCACCCCCACGGCGCCCACAGCGCGCCCAGCAGCGCGGCGAGGACGAACGTGAACACGTGCAGGCTGGGCAGCAGCCAGTGGTGCATGGCCAGCATGAACCCGAACCCGCCCCACCAGCCGTCGAACGCGGCCCGGCGCCCGGTCGGCGCGGTGCGGATCAGCAGCAGCCAGGGGACCAGGGCGACGTAGGCGATCCACCACAGGTTCGGGGCGGGGAAGGCCAGGACGGGCAGCGCGCCGGCGACCGCGGCGGCGGCCGAGCGGCGCCTCGGGGACGCGAGGTGGTGGTCGAGATTCCTCATGGGCGCCTCCCTACCCCGTGATGCCTCCAGTGTGCGTCCCGGACCCGGCCGGACGCGGGATCAGTCGATCACACCGGCCGGCCGTCCGCCGGTCGGGCGCCGCCACTTCTCGCGCACGACGACCCGGCTCAGCCGCCAGCCGTCGGGCGTGGGCAGCGCCGTGAACACGCACCGGCCGCCGCTCAGCAGATCGAGCACGGCGGCCCCGTCCCCGCCGCCCCGGGAGGCGGGGCTGACGTAGTCGGTCCGCACCTCGGCCGTGTCCCCGGTGTCCCGCTCCCACGTGCCGAGGAGCACCCGGCGGTTGACGAACAGATGCTGCCGCACGGGGAACTCCGCGCACCGTTCGGCCAGCCATCCGGCCACCGCCTGCGCGTCCCCCTCGACACCGCCCGCGGTACGGTGATCCGCCCGCCCGTCCGGGGTGAACAGCCGCCGGTACGCCGCCCAGTCGCCGTCGTCGACGGCCGCCGCGTAGTCGGTGACGAGCCCGTCCAGGTCCATCCGGTCCCGTACGGTCGCGAACTCCACACGCTGCGTCATCGGCTCAGTGTTGGCCATGCGGGGGACGCGGCCAAGGTGCGTGCGCGGACTTTCCCCGGCCCGCCGGGCCGGGCGCGACGCGGTCGGGGGCGTCTGCGAGTCTGGGGATCTTCGTTCCGCGTTCTGCGCCAGGAGGTACTCATGAAGCGTCTGGTCACGGTGGTCACCGGGGGGAGCCGCGGCATCGGCGCCGCGACCTGCCGTCGGCTGGCGGCGGAAGGGCACGACGTGGCGGTGAACTACGTGCGGGACGCCGACGCCGCGGAGAAGGTGGCCGAGGATGTGCGGGCCGCGGGGGCGCGGGCGGTGACCGTGCGGGCGGACACGTCCGTCGAGGCCGACGTGGAGCGGCTTTTCGAGGTGACGGAGCGCGAACTCGGGCCGCTGACGGGGCTGGTGAACAACGCGGCGGTCTCCGGGCCGCTCGGGCCGTTCACGGAGGTGAGTACGGACACCCTGCGGCGGGTCGTCGACGTCAACGTCATCGGCACGCTGCTGTGCACACGGCGGGCCGCCCAGTTGATGACGCCGCGCGGCGAGGGCGTGATCGTGAACGTCTCGTCGGGCGCCGCGACCCTGGGCAGCCCCGGCGAGTACGTGCACTACGCGGCGACCAAGGCGGCCGTGGACGCGCTGACTCTGGGGTTGTCGAAGGAACTCGGGCCGGCCGGGGTGCGTGTCAACGCGGTCGCCCCGGGTCTGATCGACACGGAGATGCACGCCGCGATGGGGGCGCCGGACCGGGTCCGGGAGATGGCCGGGACCATTCCGCTCCGGCGGGCGGGACAGCCGGAGGAGATCGCGGCGGCGGTCGCCTGGCTGATGTCGCCGGAGGCCTCGTACACCACGGGGACGGTGCTGAGGGTCGCGGGCGGACGCTGAAAGGGGGCGCGGAGCGGGCGGATGTCAGGCCGCCTCGACGACCCGTCCGCGGATCGCCGCCGCCCACTCGACGACCAGCATCTCGTACTCCTCACGCTCCTGGGCGGACAGGGAGCCGCGCGCCCGCAGCCACAGGGCGCGGATCTGCTCGTTCACCTCGGCGGCGGACCGCACGGAACCAGGGGGCGTTAAATCGGGGGACATGCGGACAAGCCTAGGGCCATGGACTGACGGTGCGCTACCGGACGGCTACGGGACCCGTATGGGTTCGGTCACGTGCCGCGGACACGGGCCGGGCGTACGTTCCACGGCAGAACCGTTTCCGCACGCCCGGCCCGCGCCGCGCGGTCCCAGCCGCGTCCCCACGCCCGGGCTCAGCCCGCCGACTCCGCCGCGTGCGGGCTGAGCACGCCGGCGGCGACCAGGACGATGATCACCAGGCCGAGCGCGACCCGGTACCAGACGAACGGCATGAAGCTCTTGGTCGAGATGAACTTCATGAACCAGTGCATCATTCAAGGGCCTCGGCGGCTGTGACCTGCCGCTTCCACCAGTCGGCCAGGCCCTCTGGGAGACGACTGGGAGAACTCACCGCCGTCTCCCACTCCGACTCCCGCACGAAGCGCAGGAAGCGCTCCTGCAACGAGTCCATCATCCGCCGCTCCATTGCCGTTGTCACGTTCGCGTAGAGGCCCTCCACGCCTGCGACTTCATGGCCCATGCGGGACTCGACAGCGATACGCGAGTGCACGCCACCCGCCTCGTCGATCCACTCCTTGTGCCCGTGCCGCAGCAGGTACAGACGCTTCCCCGCGTAGGCAGTCGCCGGCAGCTCCGGCACAGGACGCCGCGACGTCACCGTCTGCCGCTGCCCCAGCCGCACCCGCTCGAACTCCTCCGAGGCGGGGCGGCCGTCGGCGATGGGCCGCCAGTAGTGGTAGGTGAAGTTCGCGTTTGCCAGCAGGCCGCCGGAGATCGAGCGGAAGACGTACTCGCCGTCGTGGCTCTTCAGCAGCAGCTCGAGCAGCTCCGCCAGGAACGGCGGGACGACGAGGGTCCGCCTGCTTTCGTACTTGGGCGGGAACAGCTTCAGCACGCCGTTCTCCCGCTGGTGCTGCCACTGCACCCGCACCGCGGGCATCAGGCCGGGCCCGTACCGTTCGAGGTCCTCGGCGTGCCGCTCCTCCCTGCCCGCCTCGTCCGGGTCGTCGAGCGGGTCGGAGGCCGGCCAGAGGGGGTGGGTGTAGACGCGGCGCAGCGCGTACAGCTCGGCGGGCCGCATGCCGGTTGTGGCCATCGTCCACACGAACACGAAGCCGTCCAGCCCCCAGAAGCCAAGCGCGTTGCAGGCGAGCTGGTGGACGTCCTCGATGCGCATCTCGCGCTTCCGCTCACGCGGCTTCTTCTTGTACCGGCCGCGGCGCTGCTTGCGCCCCTTGGGGACGGGTGAGGTCTTGCGGAGCCCGTCGTCGACGGCATCGTCCATGAGCATGGAGAAGACGGTGAGGATCTCGTCCCCGTACTTGTCGCCGACGTTGGGGAGGGCTTTCAGCTGCTTCTTCCACGCCCGGTAGAGGGACGGCTGGACGTCGGCGATGGCGGTCTCGCCCCAGCGTGGTTCGATGTAGAGCCGCAGCATGGACCGGATGGCCTTCTCGCGCAGGTGCCCGACGTCGAGAGTGTCGACCCAGGTCTTGGCGTACTCGCCGATGGTGACGGAGCCGTCGCGGCGGGAGATGTAGGAGTCGTTGCGGATCTCGGCTTCGCGGTCCAGCCCGTAGTTCTTGGCTGTGACCTCGTCGGTGAAGCCGCCCTTCTGGTCGTAGATCCACTTACCGCGTTCGTCCTTCTTGCGGGTGTTCCATACGACCCGGCAGGTGTTCCCGCGCCACTCGACGTAAGCCACGTTGTCCCCTGTCGTGCTTGCGGGGTGGCCGGCATTCTTCCCCGATGCCGGCCCCACCGCTGCGGCTACGCGTGCTTGCCGACCACACAGGCCCGGCAGGCGGCGCAGTCGCCTCCTTGACGCGTTATCAGGTCTTGCACGGCGCGTCGTGCTTGCTCGTCGTGTTCAACCCGCGGCGTCGCAACACACACGATTCTCCCATCCACCTGCCCTCGGAAACCGTTGAAGCCGGGCCCGAGATCGATGGTGAGCAGTTCGTGCATGGGCCCCCCCTTTCGGGTGAGAGGGAACCTCCCAAGTGATCTCAGATGCTGCCACGTTGACGCGCTGTTGTGACCATGTTCGTTGTAAGTGACACGGGCGCGGAAGGTAACGAATCGGTAAACGCAAAAGGTTGTACGTCAGGGCTGATCAACTTCGCTCATTTGCGGTAAGGCGGCCCCGCTTCGCCAGTTCCTCCACCACGCGACGCTTCAGCTCGCGGATCTCGGCCGACGTGAGCGAGTCACTCACGGATACGGCGGCATCCTGTACGGCGGCGGCAACGTCGTCGGCCAGGTCGCCCGCACGGACAGGGGAGACGGCGGCCCCTGCCGGTCCGGGCTCCACCACGGTGGGGCCGGCGGCGCCTCGCAGGACCTCCAGGCAGCTGCCGCGCGCCCAGCCGATGACAGGTTCGATCTTCCCGTAGGTGACTGGCCGCACCGCCTTGCCGTCTTCGACCTTGCTGTACGTGTTGATCTGGATCTGGGCGGCACGGGCGACGTCGATCTTGTTCATGCCGAGGCTGGAGCGCCGCTGGATAACCAGCGTGGCGAGCCTCTGAAGTGCACTTTCTTCATATGGGGGTGCCATGACGCACATCATCGCAGGGACTCTCAGGAACAGCTAGGAACACCCGGTTTTCTGGCCTAAACCTTGACCTGCATCCCGCCACGATCGTGATCTAGGGCGGGCAAAACTGCGAGTTTCTGCATGTTACTAACAAGTACTGGTAGCGAAGACTCGTAGAAACGCGTAGATTCTCTGCATGGCAAGAACCCCAGCCACCTACCTGGTGCACGGGCCGTCGCTCCGCAAGCAGCGCAAGAGCCTCGGCCTCACCGTCCAGCAAGCCGCCGCCAGAGCGGGCATATCCCGCAGCTACCTCCAGCGGCTGGAAACCGGCACCCGGGAGCGGATGGGACCCCCGCGCTACATCCGGCTCCGCACAGCCCTCAACGCAACAGACGACCAGCTCTCACCCCCACCAGAAGAGCCCTCAGAAGAGAGGTGAACATGTCCGCCCCCAACGCCACCCAGGTCGACATCGACTCGATGATGCGCCGCGACGGCTACATGAAGCCGAAGGAGGCCGCACGCGAGCTCGGCTGCGGCGAGCGGTGGCTGCTCGACGGCCTGAACCGTCACGGCTTCCCCCACACCCGCATGGGCCGCGCGAAGTGGCTCAGCCAGGACGACATCCGCGAGATCCGCGCCCTCTGCGCGATCCCCGCCGACCGGTCGAAGATCGCCCGCCTCCGCCGCGCCCAGAGCAAGCCGGCCCGCGTCGCCGCCTGAGCGGCAGTGAGGCCGACCCCGCGCCTACGGGACCGGCCTCGTGATCCCCATCCAGAGCACGCAACGAAAGGGACCACCGTGTCCATGATCTCAGACCAGAAGGCCGCTGCGAAGGCGCGGGTCCGCGCGAAGAACGCGGCATTGCAGAACCTGACGCCGCGCGAGTACCTGCTCCACACCCTCTGCGCGACTAAGACGCACGCCGAGGCTGAAGCAATCCTCGACCACTTCGAGCGCACGACCGACACTGCGGGCCGCCTCGGCCGCGTGCTGGACATCTGCGACTCGGTAGTCCGTGCTGGCGACGACACGGTCGACGTCGGTCGCATCCACGCCGCTGCCCTCGGCGACGACCTCCGCAACGGCGGTGCCTGATGAGCGACCTGACCCGCTTCGAACTCCTCCTCCGCGCCAGCGACGTGCGTCTGCCGTCCGCGTGGCAGGCCGTCTGGGCTGAGGCCGAGGACATCATGCGGATCGAGCACCCGCACGGCTACGACGTCCTCGACGTTGGCCGGCTGGCGTTCGACTCCCTGCACGACGACCTGAAGGCCGAGGCGCTGGACGCGCTGATCTACGGCTGGTGGGAGGCCGAGCAGGACCGCAAGGCCCGCGCCGCCCGGTTCGAGGAACTCGGGGGTGCGCTGTGAACGAGCGCCTGACACCCGCACGCGAAGCCGAGATCGAGCAGCGCACCGACGCCGCGACCCCCGGACCGTGGCTGGTCGAGATGGAGCAGTGCGATTGTTCGGACGGTCTGTGCGGCCACGGCACCTACGCGAGCGCGGTCTACGCCAACGACGAGCGGCGGAACGAGTTCGAGGACTTCACGGACTCGGACTGGTTGTTCATCATCCACGCCCGCGAGGACGTGCCCGCCCTGCTCGCCGAGCTGGCCGCGGTCCGCGCCGAGCGGGACGCCTTCCGGGACCAGCGGAACAACGTCTTCGCGACGAACGAGCAGCTGCACGACAAGGTCACGGAGGCGTTCGAGGCTCGGCTCCGGGCGGAGAACGAGACCCGCACGGTGAAGCGGGAGACGGAAGCGCTCCGGGCCCGCGCCGCCGAGCTGGAGAACGCCTTGGCGGCTGCTGGCCGGTCGCTGTCGTCGTTCATCTTCGACTCGGACGACCCCGGCGCCGACGCCTTGGGTGCTCAGTGGCTCTACCACCAGGCGATGCCGCAGGCGGACGACCCATTCGCTCAGCCCCGCGCTTTCCGCTCCAGCGTCTTCTCCGAGGCGGCGAAGACCGTCGAGGAGATGGACGGGCGTCCGTCAGATGGCGAGTACTCGCGGGAGTACCTCAACGGCTACTCGCACGCCTTGGAGGACGCGGCCGAACGCCTGGAGAAGCGCGCCGACCAGGCGGCTGAGGGATCGGAGGCGGTGTCGTGATGGCGACCGCTGCCGAGCCCCGCCCGCTGGCCGACCTGGAGCAGGACGCCCTCGCCGCCGTCGAAGCCGAGTTCGCCCGCCGGGCCCGCGGCCCCAAGCCGTGGACGCCGAGCGATTACCTCGACCGCATCGCCCGCGTGCATGCCCACTACGAGCAGCGCCGGCAGTGGCTGCGCCAGCACCCCGGCGCCGCCCGTCGCGAGCCCGCCGACTGGATCGCCGAGCGGGCCGCACAACGACCCGACGAGCGCCCCCTGTGGCGGATGCTCGGCCGGCTGGTCGCCGAGGAGGACGACCTGTGACCGCCTCCCTCGACCTGCCGCCCACCCCGGCAGACGCAGCCCCGGTCATAGTGCCCGGCCTCCTGTCGGGCCTCGGCATAACCCGCCGGCCCGTACCCCGCTGGATCACCAACCCCGACCTCATCGCCTCCATCGAGGCCGGACTCATCGACATCGACGACGCATTCCTCGGCAACGACACCGCACAGGAGAAGTAATGGCCTTCAACCTGCTTCCCAAGGGCACCGGCCGCCGACGCGCCGCCGACAAGGTCGAGGAACTCCGGCGCGACCTGGCGAAGGCCGTCAACTTCATGTACGCCGCCGGCGACGAGATCGCACTCCTGCGCAACGACCTCGCCGACGCCCACAAGAAACAGGGCGAAGCCGAGGAACTCGTCGTCAAGCAGCTCGCCGACATCGACGATCTCACCGAGGAACGCGACTACTGGCGCGACACGGCGCTCGCCCTGCAGAAGCGCTTCGCCGCCCAGCTCGCCGCCGAAGCCAACGCCAACGCGATCAACGTGCCGCCGATGGTGCGCGACACCAGCGCCATCGAGGACCAGGCGACCGGCCCCATCGACGTCAGCCCCCTGTGGGAGGCCGCCGCCGCAGGCCGCCTCGGCCCCGTCACCGACCCCGGCCGGATCGGACCCGACGACGACACCCAGCCCATCCCGGCCGCCTGACCCGCCGCCCAGGCCGGATGACACCGGCCGGCCGGGCGGCGCACAACCCAAGACCGGCGGTGTGTCGAGGCCCCCACTCCACGCCGCCACCCAGGGCCAGCGCCCCGAACACCCCCGCCGGGGCACTGGCCCACCCACCACCACACCCGAAAGCAGAAGCCATGAACACCAGCAGCCCCAGCATCCCGGCCGACGTCGCCGCGCACGTCCTCTTCCACTTCGGCCACCGCGGCATCCCCGCCGGCGACTGGCACCAGGACCTCATCAGCCTCATCGCCCGCGCCGACATGGTCCACAAGGCCAAGCTGACCGCCGCGTTCCCCGACTACGCGGGCGCCGTCCTCCTCGCCCAGTACGCCGACAACGGCATCGACGTCCTGAAGGACATCGCCGCCGGCGAGGTGGCCGCATGACCGCCCGCATCGCCCCCGCGCCCGGAGACCGCCTCAAAGAGCAGGGCATGGCCGACGCCGACCAGGCCACCAGCGGCGACTGGAAAGCCGAATGCGACGACGCCATCGCAGAGATGGCCCGCCGCCGCATCCCCTTCCAGGCATCCGACCTCGTCCGCGAAGGCCTCGTCACCGAGCCGACCAACCACCACCAGTGGGGCCCCCGCTTCGCCTACGCCGCCCGCCGCGGAGTCATCCGCGAAGTCGCCGCCACCAAGTCCCGCCGCACCGCATCGCGCAGCTCCCGTCTCGTCACCTGGATCGGAGCCGCATGACCGCCATCGGCCACGGGGCGCTCATCTACCTCGCCTACGCAGCCCTGTTCTTCCTCATCGGCGGCGCCCTCAGCCTCATCGCCTACACGGCCGCCCACATCACCGACGGCATCCGGCGCCGACGCCATGAACGCACCGCCCGGGACATCGCCGCCCACACCGACTTCGACGCCGCCCTCGCCCAACTCGTCAAGGAGAAAGACCAGTGAGCGCCTCCAAGAGGAAAGGCACCGCAGCCGAAAGCGCAGTCGTCGACTTCCTGCGCACCTCCGGCTTCAGCCAGGCCGAACGCCGCACCCTGGGCGGCGCCAAGGATCGCGGCGACATCGCCGGCATCCCCGGCGTCGTCATTGAGGTCAAGAACTGCGCCCGGCAGGAACTCCCTGCCTGGGTCGCCGAAGCCGAGACCGAGCGCGACAACGACCGCGCCACGCTCGGCGTGGTGTGGCACAAGCGGCGCGGCACGACGGACCCCGGCCGCTGGTTCGTGACGATGTCCGGGCAGCAGTTCGCCGCGCTGCTGCGCGAGCAGCAGGGCCTCCCCGCTCCGGCCGCCGAGACGCGCCCCGCGCGGACGCCGTGCAGCGTCCCCGAGTGCGACGCCGACGGAACGGGCGAGCCCTGCACCCGACATGAGCGTGAGGACTCCCACGCCGAGGGCGACCACGAACTGTGCGGCCCCGAGTGCGCCATCGCCGAGGGCGGTGAGGCCGCGTGAGCGAGCAGCCCGCCCTCGTCACCGGCATCCGCCCCGGCCTCGACATCCGCAGCCTCGACCGCGGCCAGACGCCCGTTGCCGACTGGCTGTGCGGCTGCGGTCACCACGAGCGCGCCACCGGCAACGACATCACCGCCCTCACCGCGAAAGCCCTCGTCGGCATCTGCCCCCACACCACCGCAACCAAGGAGGCGGCGTGACCTTCACCCAGCCCGCCGGCACCGTCACCGAACACGAGACCGGCGCCGGAGCCGCCATCGCCACAATGATCCGCCAGCTCGTCATCGACACCGCCAACAACGCCCCCCGCTCCCGGCAGCGCCGCATCGGCCCCTCCGAGGTCGGCAACCCCTGCAGCCGCGCCCTCGCCTACAAAGCGAGCGACTGGCCCGAGGTCCCCGGCGCCGACCGCGACCCGTGGGCCAGCATCCAGGGCACCGCCGTCCACGCGTGGATGGCCGAGCTCTTTGAGAAGCGCGACCCCAACGGGGAGAGGTACCTCGTCGAGAAGCGGGTCACCGTCCGGCAGGGCTACACCTACGACTCCACCATCGCCGGCTCCGCCGACCTGTACGACCGCGCCACCGGCACCGTCTATGACTGGAAGATCACCGGCGTGTCGTCGCTGCGGAAGTACCGCAGCCAGGGCCCCGGCGACCAGTACCGCATCCAGGCCAACCTCTACGGGCTCGGCATGGAGAACGCAGGAGAGAAGCCGCAGCGCGTAGCCATCGTCTTCCTCCCCAGGCATCACGTCCTCGAGCCCTACGTGTGGGTCGACGACTACCGCCGCGACGTCGCCGAACAGGCCCTCGCCCGCCTGGACGCAATACGCGAACTCGTCCTGAAGCTCGACCCGGAGAAGAACCCCGAGCGCTGGGCGATGTTCCCCACCGACCCCAAGGCCAAGTGCATCTTCTGCCCCTGGCACAAGCCCGGCAGCACCGACCTCAGCCAGGGCTGCCCCGGGGTCCCCAAGACCTCCTGACCGCGCCCGCGGACAGGACGCACAGCCCCGCCCGGCACCACAGCCGCACGGGACAACGCACACCCACCGAGGAGAACCATGTTCAACCAGCCCACCGAGTCTGCGTTCGGCGGCTTCTTCAAGCCCGCCGAGCACAACGGCCACCTTGTGCTCATCACCGTCGTCCACGGCATCGGCAAGAAGTTCGACACCCTCCGCAACGAGGAGATCGACCAGGCCGACGTCGACATCGTCGACCTCGACGGCGACAACCAGCTGCGCGAGCACGTCAACGTCACCCACAAGGCGATCGTCTCCCGGCTCACCCCCGGCGCCACGCTCATCCTCGGCCGCATCGGCCAGGTCCCCACCAAGGCCGGCTTCCAGGCCTGGGCGCTGCAGCCGTTCAACGAAGGCGTCGACGACAAGAAGGCCGAGGCGTGGGTCAACGCCCACAAGCCGACCTTCACCCAGGCCGCCCCCGCGCCGCAGCCCGCACCGGCCCCCGCGCCGGCCGCGCAGCCGCCCGTGAACACGGCCACCGGCGAGATCGCCAGCGGCGTCGACCTCGCCGACCCGGCCGTCCAGGCGCTCCTCGCGCAGGTGCAGAACGGGCAGACGCCGCCCGCCGCCCAGCCGGCCACCGGCAACCAGCCGCCGTTCTGACTCACCCCGCACCACAGATCGCCCGCCCGGAACCAGCCGGCGCCCCAGGTGCAACGCCCGGGGCGGGCGCGAAGCCCCCGCTTACCGCTTCAGATTCGCCAAGGAGACCACGTGAGCCCCGACATCAGCACCCTCGAGGCGGCCCTCGCCTGGCACCAGGCCGGTGCCAGCGTCGTCCGGGCTGCCATCGACGGCACCAAGCGGCCGGACGGGGCCTGGAAGCAATACCAGACGAAGCGCCCCACCGAAGACATCGTCCGCGCCTGGTTCGACAGCGGACACCCCGGCATCGGCATCATCCTCGGCTCCGTCTCCGGAGGCCTGGAGATGCTCGAGTTCGAAGGCCGAGCCGTCGCCGAAGGACGCCACGAGGAGTTCGACGAGATCGCCGAAGCGTCCGGCCTCGGCGACGTATGGCAGCGCATCAAGGACGGCTACTGCGAAGCCACCCCGTCCGGCGGATACCACCTCATCTACCGCGTCACCGGCGGCGACGTCCTCGGCAACACCAAGCTCGCCCGGCGCCCCGCCACCGACGACGAGACCGCGGCCAAGCCCGGCGAGAAGGTCAAGGTGCTCGTCGAAACCCGCGGCGAAGGCGGCTTCGTCATCACCGCCCCCTCCCACGGTCCCGTCCACCCCAGCGGCCAGCCCTGGCAGCTCCTCGCCGGCCATCCCAAGACCGTCGCCACGATCACCGCAGCCGAACGCGACGCGATCTTCTCCGTCGCCCGCATGCTCGACCAGATGCCGTCCGCCCCCGAACCGGCCGCGCCCGCCCACACCGAACCGGCCACGGACCTGGGCGGCGTCAAGCCCGGCGACGACTACGAGCAGCGCACCGACTGGGCCGACATCCTCACCCCGCACGGCTGGCGGCTCCTCGGCCAGCACGGCCACACCCGCTACTGGCAGCGGCCCGGAAAGACCGACCCCGGACCGTCCGCCACCACCGGCCACGCCGACGACCGCGACCGCCTCTACGTCTTCACCACCTCCACCGAGTTCGAAGCCGAGCGCCCCTACACCAAGTTCGGCGCCTACGCGCTCCTCGAGCACGGCGGCGATCACTCCGCCGCCGCCAAAGAACTCCGCCGCCAGGGATACGGGACCGCCCCCGCCGCCCCAGCAGGCCGGCCGCAGTTGCGTGTCGTCAACGGCTTCACCCAGCCCATGACCGGCATGCCGCCCGTCGACGGCGCCAACGCCCTCGACATCGACACCACGCCGCGCGCCGCGGTCCCCAACAGCGCATGGCCGGAGTCGTACACCGACGACGGCAACGCCCTCCTCTTCGTCGACATCTACGGCGGACAGATGCGGTACGTGCCGCAGCGCGACATGTGGCTCACCTGGGACAACCACCGCTGGGCCTGGGACGAAGGCGGCCTCGCCATCGAACGCGCCCGCGAAATGATCCGCGCCCTCGACCCCTACGTCTTCACCGACGAAGCCGACCAGAAGCGCGCCCACAAGCACAAGAACAGCAGCCTCAGCCGCTCCGCCCTCAACTCCGCTGTCCAACTCGCCCGATCCGACCAGCGCGTCGTCGCACCCGCCGCCCATCTCGACGCCACCGCCACGCACCTCAACACCCCAGGCGGAATCGTCGACCTAATCACCGGCGAAGTGCACCCCGCCGACCCGGCCGCCCTCCACACCCGCTCCACCACCGTCGCCCCCGACTTCGAAGCCGACGCCCCCCGCTGGCGGACATTCCTCGCCGACACCTTCGGCGAAGACACCGACCTCGCCGCCTTCGTGCAGCGCCTCGCCGGCTACTCCGCCAGCGGCGACACCCGCTTCCACGTCCTGCCGTTCCTCCACGGCCCCGGCGGCAACGGCAAGACCGTCTTCCTCGACGTCCTGCGGATCCTCCTCGGCGACTACGCGGCCACCGCCCCCAACACCTTCCTCATGGTCGGTCAGCAGCAGCACGAGACCGAAGTCGCCCGCCTCGCCGGCCTGCGCCTCGTCGTCGTCTCCGAGGTCAACCAGGACGCCCGCTTCGACGAAGCGAAGATGAAGCTCCTCACCGGCGGCGACGCGCTCACCGCACGCTTCATGCGCCAGGATCACTTCACGTTCGAACCCACCCACCACCTGTGGCTGATGGGCAACCACCTGCCCGCCGTGAAGGCCGGCGGCGACTCGTTCTGGCGGCGCCTGCGCCTGGTGCCGTTCACGCGCACCGTCCCCGAAGAGAAGAAGATCGACGGGCTGGCCCGCATCCTCGCCGACGAAGAGGGCCCGGCGATCCTCGCCTGGATGATCCGCGGCGCCGTCGACGCGTTCGCCGCCAAGCTGCGCGAGCCGTCCGCGGTCATGGCGTTCACCGAGTCCTACGCCGAGGAAGAGGACGCCCTCGCCCGCTTCATGGAGGACTGCTGCCACGTCAGCAGAAGCCCGCACGTCACCACCGTCACGTCCAAGCTGCGCAACGCCTACGAGGACTGGTGTCGCGCCGAGGGCGAGATCCCCCTCAAGCCGCAGGTGCTCGGCCGGGAGTTGCGCACACGGTTCGGCATCGACCAGAAGCGCAGCAACGGCCGCCGGCTGTACGTCGGCGTTGCCCTCGTCGCCAACGACATCGACGACGAGGAGGACCGGTGACAGTGACCGCAGTGACCGTCCAGTGCCCGACGGAAAACCCCATCGGTCACTGCCTGGTATGGCTTCTGACCTGCAGTGGTCGCCAGACAGTGACCGCAGTGACCGATATCCCTGTGTTCCACCCTCACGCGCGCACATGCGCATGCGCGTTGCGGCTCATATGCAAACAACGGTCACTGCGGTCACTGTTCACCGCATCGCCGCAGGTCAACGCCCGCATCTCGACAGTGACCGATCGGGCACTGTCCACATCGCGGAACGCTTCATCACGGAAGGTGACAACCCGTGACTAAGAAGCCTCCTCCGTGGCTCGACCTCTCGGCGCCCCTCACCGACCGGGCCCGCACCCAACTCTGCCCGCGCTGCCGCCAGCCCGTCCTGCGAGCCCTCGTCGGACACGTCGCAGCCCTCGACACCCGAGCCGACCCCAAAGCCCTCACACCCCAGGAAGAACTCACCGCCCGCCTCCAAGGCCGCACCACCTACTGCCTCCGCATCCACCCCGCATTGCCGCCCCGGCTCATCCGCCGCAGCCCTGAACACATCCGCTCCGGCCGCTGCCGGGACCTCGTCGTCGCCGACCACCACTGCACACGGAAACCGGCACCCGCCGACCACCGCACCGCAACCGAACCCGACCGGCTCTTCTGAGGAGACCCCGACCATGACCGATCGCATCCCGCCCCACGGCACCTTCGGCCGCTACCAGGGACCCCGCCGCCACAACCGGTGGCAGCCCTGCCGCTGCGACCTGTGCCGCGCCGCAGCGTTCCGCAAGTCCAAGGAGCAGGCCCTGCGCCGCCTCCGCGGCATCCCCGCCTTCGTCGACCGCACACCGGTCGCCGGGCACGTCTACCAACTGCTCGACGCCGGATGGGACCGCTCCGAGATCGCCGACGCTGCCCAGATCAGCCGCAAGACGGTCTACAACGTCCTCGACTCCGACCTGCGCACGGTCCGCGCCACCACGGCCGCCGCGCTGCTGAAGCTGCGTCCCGAAGACGCCCCGTCGCTGCGTCCCGCGCTCGGCGCCATGCGCCGCGTGCGCGCCCTGTCGGCGATGGGCTGGACCCTGCGGTGGATCGCCGAACGCGCCGGCATTTCCGAGACCGGACTCCGCGACATCTGCAGCGGCCGCACCAAGACCGTGGGCCGCGACCGTTTCGACGCCATCGACCGCGTCTACCGCGCCTACTCCATGCGCCTCGGCCCGTCCGATGTGGCCCGGAGGTCCGCCCGAGCCAAGCAGTGGGTCACCTCCGCGGCCTGGAACGACATCGACGACCCGGCCGACCGGCCGCACTGCGTCACCGGCCACAACATCCGCCGCCGAAAGGCCGCCGCTTGATGCCCCGGCAGGAACTCCCCACCCCTCACCAACTCTCGAAAGGAAGTGCCGCCTGATGTACCGCCACGACGACGAGCTCACCCTCATGGACTGGTTCTGCGGGGCCGGCGGCTCCTCCCAGGGTGTCCACGCAGTGCCCGGGGTCCGCGTCGAGCGAGCCGCGAACCACTGGAAGCTCGCCATCGAGTCCCACGCCGCGAACTTCCCCACCACCAGCCACTACCAGGGCGACATCCGCAAAGCCCCCGTGTGGGACTGGCCCGTCACCGACATCTTCTGGGCGTCCCCGGAGTGCACGAACTGGTCGGTGGCGAAGGGCAAGAAGCGGGACTTCGTCAGCGCCATGCAGGGCAGCCTCCTCGACCTGCTCGCCGCCGCTGACGAGGACGACGAGCCGTCTGCCGAGGAGGAGTCCCGGGCGCTGATGGAGGAGGTGCCGCTGTACCTGCGCGGCGTGCAGGAGCGCGGCGGGCTGGTCAAGGCGGGGATCGTCGAGAACGTCGTCGATGTCCGCGCCTGGGACCAGTGGGACCGGTGGATCGGGGAGATCCACAAGCTGGGCTACCGGACGCGGGTCATCGCGCTGAACTCGATGCACGCGAACCCGCGGTCGGTGCACGCCGCCCCGCAGTCGAGGGACCGCCTGTACGTGGGCTACTGGCACGAGTCGCTGGGCCGCACCCCGGACTGGGACAAGTGGCTGCGGCCGCGCGCTTGGTGCTCGGGCTGCGACCGGTTCGTGCAGGCGATGCAGGTGTTCAAGGACCCGAAGCGGGACATGGGCCGCTACCGGCAGCAGTACGTGTACCGGTGCCCGAACACCTCGTGCCGCAACCAGGTCGTCGAGCCGGAGGCGCTGCCGGCCGCCGTCGCGATCGACTGGTCCATCCCCGGGCAGCGGATCGGCGACCGGACCAAGCCGCTCGCGGAGAAGACCCTGAAGCGGATCGAGGCCGGGCTGAAGAAGTTCGCCCAGCCGATCACCCTGGAGGCGGCGGGCAACACGTTCGAGCGCCGGCCCGGGGTCCGGACGTGGCCCGTCGACGCGCCGCTCACGACGCAGACGACGACCATGACGAAGGCGCTGGCGATTCCCCCGCTGATGGTCCCGGTCGAGGGCCGCGACGGGAAGGAAGCCCTCAGCGCCAACGCCCCGCTGCGCACCATGACGACCCGCAACGAGACCGGCCTCGCCTGGCTGCCGTTCATCGCCGAACTCCGCGGCGGCGGGAGCGTCGCCCGGCCGGTCACCGAGTCGCTCGCCACCGTTACGGCGTCCGGCAACCACCACGGCCTCGTCATGCCCGCCATGGTCATGCGGAACAACGGCTCCAAGGGCGACGGGGGCGAGCACTGCACCTCGCCGACTGAGCCGTTCCGCACCATGACGACGGCCGGCCACCAGTCGCTGCTCACGTGGGAGCACATGCTCGTGCCCTACTACGGCAACGGGGCCCCGCGGTCCGTGAACGACCCGATCGGCGCGCTGACGACCCGGGACCGGTACGCGCTCGTCCGCGGCGAGGTCGACATCGACGACGTGCTGTTCCGGATGCTCGAACCGCACGAGATCGGCCGGGCCATGTCGTTCGCGGACGAGTACGTGGTCCTCGGCAACAAGCGGGAGAAGGTCCGCCAGTACGGCAACGCCGTCACCCCGAACGCCGCCGAAGTCCTCGTCTGCGCGCTCGTCGAGGCCATCACCGGCGAGGAACTGTCCCGGCACGAGGCGCCCGCCGACCTCGCTGCCGCCGCCTGACCCACCACCCCTGCCGGCGACGTCCGGCCCGACCGAAAGGCCACCCCATGACCACCACACCCGACCAGCCCGGCCGCGCGATGACGATGCGCGAGATCCGCCAACAGCTCAGCCACAACGTCCCGCCGACCAGCATCCCGGAGCCGACCGTCCAGGTCACCCGCTACACCGTCAACTGCTCGCCCGAGGACGGCATCGACAGCCACGTCTTCGAGATCGCGGTCGAGTACCGGGGCCGCGGCTTGTGGGCCGTTAAGCGGCACTCCCAGTGCCTCGCCGCAGACGGCACCTGGGACTACGAGATGCGGCCCTCCGAGCGCGAGGACGACTGGCTGGACGCGCACCGGTTCGACCTCGACACCGCGCTGCGGCTGGCGAAGGAGGCCGCGCCCAAGGTCACCGTGAACGGCTTCACCGTCGCTGACGCCCTCCGCATGGCGCAGCAGCGTGAGACGCCCGCCTCGTGACTGCCGCGACCCGGGGCGCGTCCGAACCGCGCCCCGGGTCTGCACCCACCGTCCCACACCACCGGAGGAACACCGTGAACCAGCCCCGCCGCTGCGGCAACGACCCCCGCGCCCAGCTCACCGACGGCGACCGCCAAGCCGTCGACAACTTCCGCGCCTACCTCGGCCTCCGAGCCACCTCCCGCGAGCTGCTGGAGACCGCCGTGTGGGTCGATGGCGACCCGCTCATGGAGGCCATGGCCGCCGCCGTGTGGGAGCACTGCCGTACCGAGCACGCGCCCGCCGTCGTCGTGGACGACCCGCGGAACATCGCGGCCGTGGCTGCGGTCGTGGCGCGCGCCGTGTCGTCTGCTGGGCAGCCGCAAGTCCCGGCGCCTCTCGCCGCCCTGCTCGCCACGCCGTGCGCCGTATGCCCTCACACCCTGAACTGGCATCGGCACGTCGGCTGCATCGTCGGCTCCTGTGGCTGCGGACGCTTCGAGGAGCAGCCTGACCCCGAAGCCGACGAGCCGCAGCTCACCGCCGAGCAGCAGGTCCGCGGCGTACAGGCGTGGATGGCTCTCGACCTGCACCAGGCACTCGGCTGGCCCGTCGACCACGGCGCGACTGTGGTCCACCAGGGCCGAAAGTCTTGGTCCGACTGGTGGGCCGAACTGCTGGCCGGCGTCCGGAACGTGCAGATGATGCGCCGGTATCGGGGCGAGCTGCCGGAGCCCGCTGTGTCGTCTGCTGGGCAGGCGCCCGCCACCAACCAGCGGGCGTGCCCGCCCGGGTGTGTCGCCTGCGCCGCCGATGAGTCCCACGACCCGGCGCCCGCTGCTGGGGCGCGGCAGGAGGCGACCGCCCTCGAGCTGCTGCCGCTCCTCGCGAGCCCGGAGCCGTGCCGCTGGGACGGCCTCGTCTGCACCACCCACTCGTGGCGGTCCGACATCGGCCGATGCCCCCACGGCCAGGCCCAAAAGCTGCTCGGCGGTGGAACCCGATGACCCGCCCGGCCCGCATGCGCCCCGCCCTGTCCGAGTGGGCGACCGACGTCCTCCGCCGCTGCTACCCCGGCGAGTTGCCGGAGGGGGTCCTCGACCGGGCGGTGCGGATGCTCGCCACCGCCGACGGCAAGCTCACCCCCGACGGGCGCATCAAGCGCGGTGTCGGCGGGCGGCTCCCGCGGCAGGGAGGCCGGCCGTGAGAGGGCTGACCGTCCGACAGCGGCAAACGCTGCTCCTCGCCGCGGGCGGCCACACCAACACAGGTATCGCCGCCCGGCTCGGCATCCACCCCGTCACCGTCAACCGACACCTCAGCGAGACGTACCGGCAGCTCGGCGCGCGCGACCGCACCCACGCTGTCGTCCTCGCGATCTACCACGGCCACATCACCCTGGCCGACCTCACCGCCATCGCCACCACCCATACCGAGGAGGCAGCCGCATGACCGACCAGAACGCTACTGAGAGCCCGCAGGAGCGCCCGGAAGGGGGTTCGACGGCTCCATGTCTGTCGGAGACCGAGAACGGCGTTCAGGCGGGCGCTGACGGCCTCGACCCGCCCGCCCACAACGCTGGCCCGACCGTCGCCGAATGCGCCGAAGCCGACCGGCGCTGGCCCCTCCAGAAGCACGGCGAATAGCCACACCGCCCAACCCACCGCACCACCGCACAAGGAGCCGCCGTGATGTACGACGACGCAAGCCCGCTCGAGCCCTGCGCCGTATGCGACCAGCCCTCCCGCGACCGCGTACACCGCGGCTGCCGCGACCGCATCGCCCAAGCACTCCGCGACCTGCCCGGCCTCTACCGGCAGCTCCAGACGGCCCTCATCCCCAGCCGCCGCGGCAGCGACGGACGCACCACCACCCGCACCGCACCCCTGCCCTGCAACACCGACGCCCTCGACCTCCGCGCCCGCGGCGGCATCGAAGGCGTCGTCGGCGGGTGGGCGCGCGACTTCTGCGAACGGGAGAGTTGGGACGTGCCCGACTACCAGTCCGTCCAAGCCATCGTCGACTGGGGGTGCCGGGTCCTCGCCGCCAACCTGACGATCATCTGCGACGAACACCCCGCCGTCCGGGAACTCGCCGACGAACTCCGCCAGATCACCGGCCAGGCCCGGCGCATCATCACCGGCGAGAAGCCGCCCCGGCGGATAGGCGTCCAGTGCTCCTGTGGGCACACCCTCCGCGTCACCCTCGACACCGCCGGCATCCGCTGCCCCGCCTGCTCGACGCAGTACGGGCACTCGGAGGCGCTCCGGCTGCCCCTCGCCGAACGGCGGGTGGCGTGAGCGAACCTCAAGAACAGCTCTGATCTCGCGACTCCCCGGCATGGCGGGCATCTGGCTAGGCCAAGATGCCCGCCATGAAGTGGTTGAAGAGGGTCGGCGCAGTGATCGCCGCCCTAGCTCTGATCCTCGGCTACGGCATCCTGCTCTGGAAGGGGCCCTGGCTCTTCGACGGCAACCACATCCGAAAGCGAAATCTCCAGCCGGCCGACGGCGTCGTAATCACCGGCTTCCGCACCATGGTCGTCGCCGTCGGGGCCGGAGTCCTGGCGGCGCTCGGGGTGTACTACACCCATCGGAACCACAAGCTCGCGCGGGCGCAATTCGACCACACGCAGCAGCAATTCGAACTCGCCCAACAGCAGTTCAAGCACGCGCAGGACCAGTTCGAATACCAGCAGCAGAAAGACCGGGAATCCGCCCAGGCCGAGCGCGAAGCCCGCGTAACGGAGCAGTACGTGGCCGCAGTGAAGCTCTTGGCCAGTTCCAGCGACACGGAGCGACTCGGTGCCATCTACAGTCTCGAACGCATCATGCGCGACTCACCCCGAGACAGCAAGGCCATCGAAACTCTCCTCGCGACCTTCATCCGGGAGCGAGAGGCTTCATTGAAGGAGCAGAAGGCCTGGGCTCGCCCAGGCCAACCTGACCCGGAGCCCGGAGCTGACTATTGGGCCGCCGTGCAAGTCCTGAAGGAATGGCAAGGCACCGCATAGCCGAGGCCTCCGCCCGGATCGCCGGGCGGAGGCATTAGCGCCGTCAGGCTGCCTCTTCAAGCGCCGCCTTCCTCGGATTGCGGATCACGTACCGCACCCACGACTGCGTCAGCCCCAGCCGTGCCGCCAGCACCTCCACCGGAACGCCCCGACGGTGCGCTGCCCGCAACACCTCATTCCGGCGCAGCTTCCAGCTCTTCACCGCCTGCTTGCTCGCAACCCCCCGATGCAGCACCCCCGCCAACGCGAGCAGTAGCCGGCCCGCCATGTCGTCCAACTTGCGTCGCACTCCAGCCCCCTGCCAGTGCACCGACAATCGACGACAACAACGGTCGACGGCGCGCGAAGGCGGCACAAGGGCGCGAAGCGGGCGCACACGCAGAACGCCCCCAGCCGCATCGGCTGGGGGCGCTCCGTCATGCTGTCAGACGCGCGACACCTTGAGCGGCGCCGGCACCGGCGGAGCCGTCAGCCCGAGACCCTCCGCCAGCAGCATCCGTGCTGCCGTGTCCCGCTCGAACTCCGAACGGCCGACCGGCATCGACAGGAGCCGCGAGCCGTCCCGCAGCACCACGAACGCGCCGAAGAAGCCGGCGTCGGTGATCGCGGAGTCCTCCAGGTCGACGCCGTAGGCGGCGAGGAGGTGGGGGAGTGGGCTATCCAGCAAGTCCACGGGGGGCGCCTGCGCTACGCTCATGACAGACCTTCTCTCTGGCGAGGGATGGGCTACAGATCAGCGAGGTGATGACTCGCTGGTCGAACCGGCCGGGCGGGTGATGACCGCCCGGCCGTTCGCTTACGCGGTTCCTGCGGGCCACGAACTTAGTCAACGACCTGCGTAGGAGCGAGTCGTCGCCCGGGGCATGGCAAGGATCTGGAAGGGGCTCGATGGGGCCGAGTGGAGGAGTGAAATCCGGTCTCTTCTACTTTTCCCGGGGAAAGTAGAAGTTCCTCGAGGATTTCGTCTCGCGCACCACATGGCGGGCGCCCTGGAAGATCGAATGGTTGGCCGAAAGTAGCTCAGTGTGGCAGGACTTCGTCCAGGTACTCCTGCACCGGACCGAACAGCCCGTAGGGCACGTACTCCTTAATCTCCGAGTGGGCGACCCAGGCGACCGCGTCGAGCTCCTCCTCGTCCGCGACCCGCGCCTCACCCTGCAGCGGCTCGCACGCCGTGTACGACATCAGCCGGCCCGTCTTCGGATGCACCCGCTCCCCGAGCAGCTTCGTCACCGCGACGACCAGGCCGGTCTCCTCGGCCGTCTCCCGCACCGCCGCCTCCTCCGCGGCCTCCCCGTCCTCGATCTGCCCGGCCGGGAACTGCCACATCAGCTCGCCCTCCGACACGCGGCGCCGCACCATCAACACCTTGCCGTCGGCGACGATGATGGCGGCGGAGATGCCGGGCTTCTCGGTGGTCGTCTCGGTCATGCGGTCGCCTCCAAAGCGTCCAGGACGGGCGGGAAGATCTGCTGGGTCGGGATGAAGCGGGTCAGGGCGGCGCGGGGCACCCAGGTCACGTCGACGTTCTCCAGCGGGTCGAGGTTCGCCGGGTCGCCGGCCAGATGGTCCGCCAGGAAGTACGTGGCGACGACGCCGGTCACGGGGTGGACGCGCTCGCCCAGCTGCTCGCGGACCGTGCAGTGGACCCCCGTCTCCCCGTGGGTCTCCTGCACCGCCACCGTCGCCGGGTCGGCGCCCGGCTTCACCATCCCAGCCGGGAACTGCCAGCGCAGCTCCCCGTCCCCACGCCTGCACACCAGCAACACCTCCTCCCCGCGCAGCACCACGGCGATCGCTACCCGCAGCGCCTGCGCCTCCATGCGCGGCGCCGGCGGGCGTAGCAGGAGAGCGAACCGTCGCTGCACCGCCTCACCCGCCTGCTCGTATGCCGTGTCGAGGATCTGCTGAACCTCCGTGCGGTGGACCATGCCGGGCGAGCTGTGCCAGCGGCTGACGGTGCGCGGGGAGATCCCGAGGCGCTCGGCGAACGCCTCGTTCGTCATCCGCATGGCCTCCTGCAGGAGGCACGCCGTCCGGCCGGTCCATGTACCGATGTCCACTGTGGGGGCTCCCGTGCTCGCTGCGCTCGGGTCTGGCGTGGCCGTGGCGACCTGGTGTCGCCCCGGTGTCTAGCTGGGCTCGCTATGTCGCTGTCGTGTCAGGGCGGTGTCCTTCTGCCGCGCGCGCGGGAGGCGTTGACTCGTCGGCATGCTCCGACTTCCTCCGTTTCGCGCTTCGCCCTGTGGCGATGGCCTCGGCCCAGGCGTGGCTGCGTCCGAACAGCCGGCCTACCTCGGCCCAGGTGCGTCCGTGCTTGAGCTCCTGGATCCCGGCGCGCTCGATGGCGTACAGGTCCCGATCTGCTTTGGCGATTCGCTGCCGCGACTCGATGGCGGCCCGCACTCGCTGCTCGGGGTCCGTAATGGCTGCGACGCCGGCGACTGTGTCCTCCAGGGGATCTGTGAACGCATCTGTCATGGACTCAGCGTAGAGATGAAAGCGCCACTTCTCAATACGGTGTTGACACACCCTCAGGTGACGTTCAATATGGTGTTGAAGCCAAGGGCGCTCCACCGCCCGAAGCCTCACGCACCGCTCCACCGGTGCACACAAACAAAGACGGCCCCAGCTCAGGGACTCCACTCCCTGGCCAGGGCCTAACCAACAGGTTCTGTAGAGGAGACCCTGTGGCTACCGAGATCGTACAGGCGCCCACGAGCGCCGACCGCGAGGGCATCGCCCCGCTTCCCGCCACCGCGTCGTCGGCGCTGGCCCGCCTTCACGCCGCGTTCCCGGTCGTGCAGGCCGTGTCCGTGTACGAGACGGCCGCCGTGCACGCGGTGCAGCTGGCCGCGCTCGCCGAGTCCGGTCAGATGTCGGACCTGGACGCGGACAGCCTGGCGCACGCCGAGGAGCTGAAGGACGGCGCCCGCGACACCCTCGCCGCCGCCAGCCGCCTCGACCTGATCGGCGGCGCCTGATGTCCGCCGAGCGAGAGCGGCTGGAGCTGCTGAAGGCGACGGCCGACGAGATCGCCGCCTCTCTGCCCGTCTGGGACGGGGAGATGCCGGCGGTGCTCGTGAACATCGTCGACCCCGTGACGCGGCAGCTGCTCGATCACCGGTTCGTGTCGGCCGCCGCCCTGCCGGGCCGGAAGCGCCTGCGGCTCGTCGAGGAGGCGTCGTGACGGACGCCGAGCGCAAGGCCCTAAGCGACCGGGTGCGCGAGCTGAACAAGCAGTCCAGCAACCGACCTCGCTAGCACCCCCCCTCTACCGCTGCGGGCGGCGGACGTTCCCGGCTCCCCTCCGGCCCGCCGCCCGCGGCCACCAACCCCCTCCCACCGCACCCGAAAGGGCACCGCCATGTCTCCGTTCCTGTTCTCCGCCGACCACGCCAACTCCGACCTGGGCGCCCGCTTCCGCTCTGCGATCACCGTCGACGAGGCGCTCACGCTGTCGATCAGCGAGGTGTTCGCCGAGTACGCCGAGGCCCGCCAGTCCAGCGACCCGGCCCGCATGGCCGCGGTCCTCGACTACGCGGCCGGCCTCGACCCCGAGCTCGTCGACGAGCTGCGCGGCTTCGACCGCTACCCGGCCGCCGCCTGACCCACCCACCACCCACCTGAACACCAACCGAGAGGAGCCCGCCATGGGCTGGAAGAAGGACCGTGCCGAGATCAAGCGCCTGATGGCCGCCCGCCCCGACCCGGACGGCAAGAACGGGTGCGACTCGCAGGAGGCGCGGGCGGTCAACGCCGAGCTCGACCGCAAGCTCCGGCAGCAGCCCGTCTGGCGGCGCGCCTGCGCGCTCTACGAGGACTGAACCACCCGCCCCGGACCCGGCGCGACGCTGCCGGATCGAATCCGGCCCGGGGCACGCACCACCCACCTGATCACCCCTTCGAGAGGAACCGACCATGGCCCTGTTCAAGAAGACGAACAACGTCGACGACCTCCCCGCCAGCAAGGGCGAGTGGGAGTCCCGCATCGCCACCCGCAGCAAGGTCGTCAAGGAGGCCCGCCAGTCCGGCGACCCGAAGTTCGTCGCCCGCGCCGAGGCCCGCCTGGACTCGGCGCTGGACGGATACAACCGGGACGCCAAGTGACCGCCCCCGTCCGCATCACGTCGTTCGGCTACCTCCACGAAGCCGCGCCGGCCGCGCACCTGACCTTCGACCTGCGCCACCACTTCCGGGACCCGCACGTCTCCCCGGAACTACGCCACATGACCGCCCACGACAGGGAGGTCCGTCAGGCCGTCATCGGTACGCCCGGCATCCCCGCACTGGTCGAGGCGATCTCCGATGCGGTCGTGGCCTACCGGCGCGGTCCGGCTGGCGGTCAGGCCGTGGACGTGGCGGTCGGCTGCGCCGGCGGCAGGCACCGGGCCGCAGTCGTAGCCGAAGCGATCCGGACCGCCCTCGCCGACGAGGACGTCGCCGCCGCCGTCATGCACCGCGATCTGGACAAGCCCGTCGTCCAGCGCTGACTCCCAGCCCCGGTCTGGTCGATCCAGGGCCTACGCCGCGAAGGCAGGCCGGGGCACCACCACCGACCACCGAATCCGCCCGACCCCTGGAGAGGTCTCCATGCGCCCGTATCTGATCACCGCCAAGCCTGGCCGGCTCAACCGGGCCGCCCGCTGGGCTGCCCGGTGGGCGCTCAAGACGCTCGCCCTGCTCGTCATGGCCGCACTTGGCGCCGTCGTCCTGACCGTGCGCTGCGCCCGGCCCGTCACCAACTACCTCGCCACCCGCGCCGCCTGGCTGGAGTTGTGGGCCGCCAGCGTCACCGGGATCGGCCCGGTCGGCGCCGCCGTCGGCTCCGGCCTCACCGACGAATTCGTCCGCGAGTTCCACCGCGCCCGTACTACGCCCGCAGGGAGCACCCGATGAACCACCTGCCTCGACCGATCGCCGACTGGATCGCCCTGTGGCGCGACCTGCCCCGCCATCCGCGGCAGGTGCTCCTGAACCGGGCCCACGCGCACGGCAGCGCCGCGCTGTTGACCGTCACCCTGCTCGCTGACCTGATCGTCGGCCACTCATTCACCACGATCGCCGCCTACGCGGCGCTGATCGTCCTCGGCCCGCCCAGCCTCGTCGGCTGCGCCGGGGCGGTCATCCACACCCTGTGGGGCCGCGGCCTGATCTGGGCCGACCTCGTCTGCGAGTTCTGCGGCGACGGCCCCGATGACGGCGATGGCCCGGAGCCGGACGACCCGCCCGGCGACGACGGCGACGACCTGATCCGAGAGATCACCGACTACCTCCACACCCACGCCACTTCAACTGCCCGGAAGGACTGATCCACCGTGACCGCCACGTCGATCGAGAAGGCCAACGGCCACGCCGTGGCCGAGCCTGGCTTCGACGCCGTCGCGCTGGCCAAGGCGGAGGCGATCCGGACCCGTGCCGCCGCCGAAGCCGACGCCCTCCGCATCGAAGCCGAAGGCAAGGCTGAAGCCGAGAAGATCCTCGCCGCCGAAAAGGCCGAGAAGGAGCGCATCGCCAACGAGCGGGCCGCCATGCGGTTGGAGAAGGAGCGCGCCGACCATCAGGCGCACCTGGCGAAGAAGGCCGCCGAGACCGCCAAGGCCAAGGCCGAAGAGGAGAAGGCCCAGCAGGTCCAGGCCGAGCAGGAGGCCGCCGAGGCAGAGCGGGCCGCCGAGCAGAAGCGCAGCGAGAACCTGTGGAAGTGGGGCGCCCGCGGCATCTACCTCGTCGGGCTGATCATCGCCGCCCCCGTGCAGTTCCTCGCGTTCTGGGATGAGAAGCGCCCGTTCATGATCGCCGCCCCGGCGCTCCTCGAAGGGCTCGCCCTCGTCCTCGCCTGCGGCGCCGCCTGGGCGGTCGCCCACCGGCGGGACGTCCTGCCGTACCGGATCGGCATCATGGCTGGCGCGCTCATCGCCGCCGGGATCAACCTGTGGCACGGGCTCACCGACCCGGCGATCGGGCTCAACGCCGGCCTCATCGGCGCCATCGCCTCCCTCGGTGGGCCGATCGTCCTCATGGCCTACGAGCACGGCATCGCGCAGAAGGCCGACGGCATCCCGTCCTGGCGGGAGAGGCGCGCGGCCGAGCGGAAGGCCGCCGAGGAGAAGAGGGCGCGGGAGAAGGCGCAGCGCGATAAGCGGGACGCCGAGCACGCCGCCGCCGCGGCCAAGCAGCTTGCCGAGTCGCGTGCGAAGGAGGAGCAGCAGCGCCGCGACGAGGACCGCAAGAAGCACCATCCGAAGGTGTGGGAGGTCGCCGACGCGCTCCGCTCCGCCCGCGGCGCCGCAGTCGTCACCGAGCAGATCTGGGGCGAGGCCTGGCACCTCGTGACGGGCTGCAAGACGGTCGGTATCACCCTCGACATCCAGGCCCAGGCACGCGCCCAGCAGGCCCGCGTGAAGGCCGCCACCGAGGTTCCGATAATTGGTGACTTTTCGCTGGTCGAATCCCAAAAGGGTCCCCGCGCCAAGAAGGGCCCTGACGCCCCCGATGGACGCCGCCACAACGGCGGCACGCCCCCCGTCCGTCGGCCTGGCCAGACCGCTCCCATCCACCCCGTTGCCCGCAAGCAGGCAGCTCTCGAGCAGACCGCCAAGAAGGACCCGTCATGAGCCTCGACCAGCACCCCGAGTTCCCCGCCGACTGGGACCTGTCGAAGGTCATCCCCGGCGAACTGTACGTGCCCGACGACCTGTCCGGTGAGGACGTCGACGACATCGCCCCCGGTATCGTCGTCCCCTACGAGCCCCGGCTACCCGTCCTCTCGAAGACCGGGACTGCAGCGATGGTCGTCGCCGCCCGCACCGGCCGGGCGTGCGGGCTGACCGCCCGCTGGTTCTTCACCGGCGCCCGCGCCACCGCGGTCCTCGGTTGGCGGTACGTCCGCGCCCACGACCTCCAGGAAGTCCTCGGCGGCATGAACAAGGCCGGCGACTGGAACAAGGTCGACATCGTGCGCCGCCGCCGCTGGCGGTTCCTCGGCTACGCCGCAGGCCTCACCGCCGGCCTCAACCTGGCCGGCTGGTGGGCGCTCGTGAAGTTCGCCGGGATGACCGCCCTCGACTGGTCGTGGAAGATCCCGCCAACCCTCACCGCCGCCGTCGCTGCTGCCGCGGTCACCTTCTACGGCCGCTACCGCACCAACAACCCCGGCATCGCCCCCGAGCAGATCGTCGCCGAACAGGACGACCCCAACAGCGACGAGCCGTTCCCGCTCGCCGTGTGCACCAGCCACGACCAGGTCGAGGAGTGCGTGTCCCGCGCCCTCGCCTGGGAAGGCATCGCCACCCGCAGCGTCCGGGCGCTCGGCTTCCACGGCAAGTTCTGGGAGGTCGACGTCGTCCTCAAGGGCTCCACCCCCGGCAAGGTCAACGCCGCCGCCGACCAGCTCGACGCCCACTTCAACATCAAGGCCGGCGGCACCCTCATCGACCCCGACCCGCAGCAGTCCGCCCACATCGTCCTGCGGCTCGTCACCGGCAACCCGTTCGACGACATGCCCAAGCCCACGGTGCACGCCCCGAACAGCCTCGACATCACCCAGCCGCACAACTTCGGCCGCTGCATGGACGGCAGCCCCCTCGACCTCGTCCTCGAAGGGCTGCGGATCCTCGTCATCGGCGTGTCCGGCGCCGCCAAGTCCACCGGCGTGCTCCGCGACCTCGCCGAGGTCATCACCGCCTGCTACAACGCCATCGCCCTCGACCTCGACCCGGTCAAGGACGGGCTGCGCGAGTTCGACGGCGCCATGGCAGTCCCGCCCATCCGCGGCACCAAGGCGTGCGAGGAATGGCTGGAGCACCTGGTGAAGATGGCGAAGGGCCGTCAGATCGTCCGCAACCGGCTCAACATGGGCGATACGTGGATCGCCACCAAGGAGCGCCCCGCGATCTTCCCGCTCGTCGACGAGTTCATCTACCTCAGCCCCCGCGGCAAGGAGCTCTTCATCGAGCTGCTCCGCCTGGGCAAGCAGTCCGGCATCTACCCGATCGCCGCCGGCCAGGACGCCACATCCGACGCCATGGGCGACGCGATCGCCGACTCCTTCACCCTGCAGATCATGCTGGCGTCCCGGTGGGACGACATCCGCATCGTGTTCGGGCAGGGCGCCGCCGCCAAGGGCTACCGCCCCGACCGGCTCGTCCCCGCCCAGAACCGGCAGATCAAGAACGACGCCGGCCAGTCGTACATCAAGGGTCCCGGCCTCGACCGACCGCTGCTGTACGGGTGGAACGAGCACTCCAGCGAGTCCATCAAGCAGGCCGTCGCCGACCGTGCGGAGGCAGGCCGGCCGTGGTTCGACCGCGACACCCTCGCCGCGGCCGGGCTGCTCCACCTCGCCGATGGCGGCACGGCGCGCGGGCCGATCCCCGGGGACCGGCAGATCGTCGTCGACGCCATCACCGTGATGGCCGACCGCGAGGTCGACCGGATGAAGACCGAGACGCTCGCCGAAGCCCTCGCCGAGCACGACCCGGACACCTACGGCGGGCTGACGGCGGCCGAGCTGCGGAAGCTCCTCAAGGACGCAGGCGCCGGGTCCCCGGTGACGCTCGGCTACCTCAATGGCGAGAGCAACCCGCGCGGATTCAAGTTCGAAGCGCTGACCGTATTGACCTGAAAAGTCCCCTGCTCAACGGGTGCTCAACGCTGCTCAACCGCAGGTCACAGCCGCTCAACCCCCTGCTCACGCAACTGCTCAACAAGATCGTGAGCAGAGGGGTGAGCACCCCCTTGAGCAGCTCTGACCAGCATCGGAGCACCAGTGAGCACCCCTTGAGCACCGCACAAACCACTACAAACCGATCACCGACCGAGGAGCCGCAACATGGCCGCGAAGAAGTCCACCGCCCGCAAAAGGGCCACCGCGCGCCGCCGCACCACCACCGCACCCGCCGGCCGCGCCCACGCCCAAGCCCGACGCATCAAAGTTCCCCGCCGCGGCCCCCTCCACGCCCGACTCGGCGCCTGGATGGCCCTCCGCGTCGTCACCCGCTTCGCCGATCACCAAGACGTCGTCCGCTCCCGCAAGGACGCCGCCATCCTCCGCGCCACCCACCAGGGCTGCCCCAAGTGCGGCGGCAACGGCCAGATCTTCACCAAGGGCAAGAACGGCGAGTTCACCGGCTCCAAGCCCTGCCCCGCACCCCCCACCAAGACCAAGGTCTCCCGCTGGGAGATCAACCGGGCCGCCCGCGGCGCCGACAAGAACACCGGCCTCATCGGCTGGGCCTGCCCCTGCGGCAAGAAGACCAAGCCCCGCTACCGCGACGCCAAGGAAGCCACCAAGGCGCTGCGCACCCACGAACGGCAGAAGCACGGCGGCAAGACCGTCGGCGGAGCCTGGTACGCCCAGGCCAACGAGAACGCCGCCACCCAGCCGGCCGCCAAGCCCGCCGCCGTCTCCAAGGCTGTCACCAACAGCGGCAAGACCGACGAGGAATGGATCAAGCAGAACAAGCCCATGCCCGTCGGCAAGGCCATCGCCAAGGGCCTGTGCTGGCAGTGCGCAGGCAACGGCAAGATCTACAGCGCGTTCGGCGGCCAGCAGCTCATCGTCGTCTGCGGCGAATGCAAGGGCCGCGGCACCCCGCCCAAGGCGGCAGCATGAACACGGCGCCCACCACGACCGAGACCCGCACCCCGGTCGAACTCGACCTGGACGCGCGGCTCGCCATGGTGGGCGCCCTCATGGACGAACGGCTCGCCCTCGCCAACATCGCGTTCGAAGTCGACACCGCGCACCTGCCCGCAGCCGACCCCATCCCCGCCGTCACCGCCCCGCCCGTCGTCCACCCGGCGCCCTTGCCGTGCCCGTACAGCACGCCCATCGCCGCCACCCTTCACCGGGCGCGCGTCCGGCTGGAGACCGGTGGCTGGTGCACCGGGCAACTCCGCGACGAGCAAGGCGCCGCCTGCCTCCTCGGCGCCATCCGCGCCGAAGCCGCCACCCGCGGCCAGGCCGACGACGCCTGCACCGTCCTCCTCGACGCCATCCGGCGGGACTTCGCCGACGCCGACACCATCCCGTCCTGGAATGACCGGCAAGCCAGTCCACGACTCGCCCTGCTCTACCTCGACCGGGCCGCGGCCCTCGCCGACAGCCGAGGACTCTGACCACCGGTCACAAATCAGAGACAGGCCGCAAGGCCCTCACCTACCAACATCATCCGGCAGTACTATCCCGTTCCTGCACATCCCTGGGGGGACCATGACGAACACGAACACCACGCCCGAGCAGCCCGCAGTCCCGCCGCTGCCCGAACAGCCGCCCGCCAGCCCGGTGCCGGCCAAGAAGAAGCTCAGCCCGCTCACCGCCGGAATTCTAGGCCTCGTCCTCGGGGCGGGCATCGTCGGCGGCGCCTGGGCCATCACCGCCAACAGCAGCAGCGAACCCGACACCTTCACCCTCGAAGGGACGTTCGCCCTCATGGAAGACGCCGTCGACATCGGCGACAGCTGCGGCGGCCGCTACGACAGCGGCTACGACGACATCCAAGAAGGCACCAGCGTCACCGTTTACGGAGCCGCCGGAGACGTTGTCGCCACCGGCCACCTCACCAACGGCGAGAAGGCCCTCGGCACCTGCACCTTCGACGTCGCCGTCGAAGACGTCCCCAAGGGCGAGAAGTTCTACAAGGTCGAGGTCGCCCACCGCGGCACCGTCCAGGTGTCCGCCGAGGAAGCCGAAAACGGGGAATTCGCCGCCAGCCTCGGCTGACCCTCCGACGCACCAGTCCCGGCCGTCACTTGACATTCTGACCAGGACCGAAGCAAACTGCGATCAATCTGATACACGTGTCCCCAGGGCCGTCGCGCGCGCGACGGCCCTGAGACATTTCCGGGGGAGGTGCACATGCTCCCCGGCTACGTCTCCGCCGCGGACGCCGCCTACTACGCGGGCGTCCCCGTCGGCACCATCTGGCGCTGGGCCTCCGAAGGCCGCATCAGCAAGACCGGCAAGGGCAAGACCGCCGGCTACCGCGTGTTCGACCTGCCCAAAGCCCGCCGCGACGAGTACACGCGCGAACTCCTCGAACCGGGCAAGCCGCCCCCGTTGCCCGCTGGAGCCCGCGCCGCTTAAGACCGGGGCGGAACCGGTCGCCGCCCCTGAGGCCCGCCGCCGGTGCGCCCCCCGCCGCCGGCGGCGGGGCTTCTACCCTGTGCGGGTCACGGCACGGTCACACGCAGCCCGTGACGCCCGCACAGAGCCGATGATGGGCCCGCCAGCATCAGCACACCCTGGGGGCACCGTGAGCAACTACCGAGACATACAGACCGCCGTGCGCGTCGAGAAGCTCCGCATCTGGCTCGCCTGGGCCTGTGGCAACTTCATCCTGCTGATGATCGCCAGAGCTACCGCCGACATCGACGTCGTCAGCACCGTCACCCTGTGGCTCCTGATCCTCGGCTTCCTCGCCCTGACTGTCGCCCTGTTCCGCATGACCGGGGCCCTCAACCGCAAGGCCGCAGCGGCCCGCCGCGAGGTCCTCGGCGACGACCTGTAGGGAGGAGGCGCCCGTGGCCGGCAACCCCCGCAACGGGCGCCCCTACCGCCGCCTCGTCGACTGGCTCCGCGCCCAGCGCCTCCCCTGCTGGCTCTGCGGCCGGGACATCGGCTACGACCTCGACCCGCGGCACCCGCTGTCCTTCACCCTGGACCACCTGGAGCCGGTGTCCAAGCGGCCCGACCTGCTCCTGGCCAAGGAGAACGCCCGCGCCGCACACCGCCGCTGCAACAGCAGCCGCGGCAACCGCACCACCACCCAGCCGAAGACGGCACCACAGCGCGCATCCCGAAGGTGGTGACCGTGCGTGCTCTACGTGGTCACCGGCCCGCCAGCCGCAGGCAAGTCGTCCTGGATCGAGGCGCACGCCAAGGCCACCGACGTAGTCATCGACCTGGACCGCATCACGTCCGCCCTCACCGGGCCCGGCGCACCGCAGTGGAACCAGCACCCGCTGCACCTGCGGGTCGCCCACCGCGCCCGCTACGCCGCCATGGACGAGGCGTTCCAGCTCCTCGACCAGCTGGACGTCTACCTGATCCACACGATGCCGAGCGCGAAGCACATGGCGAAATACAAACGCCTCAAGGCTCGCGTCGTGGTTGTCGACCCAGGCGAAGCGATCGTCATGCAACGCATCGAAGCGATGCGGGACACAGCCATGCGGAGAGTAGCGGCCCGCTGGTACAACAACCGGCGCAACGCCCCGCGCGAGGCGATGCCGCAGACCTCCCGGGCATGGTGACCTGACGTCACCAGACGTGACGACCTGGCGCACCGAGGGCCCGCCGGCCCCGCCGAACCGCAGCTTGGGGCTGGTCGGCGGGGGAGGGTGGGTTCGAAGTTCAGGCCGATCCCGGGCGACCCAAACGCCCTTGTCGCCCGATTTTTTGCGCGGCGATTTTTCAAGATCTAATTCGCGTGAACTCGGTTCGGCTGTTTTAGTGGCCGTCACTCTGAGTGATGTCACTGTGTGTGACGGGGGTGGTGATCATGGGGGCGGTCACCGACGCGATCAACGCGGAGATCGAACAGCTCGCCGTCGAGTCCGTCTCGCCCGGTCTCGCTGAACTCGCCACCAGCCTCGCCCGGTCCGTCGAGGAGGCCGAAGCTCCGACCGCCAAGGCCGTCGCCGCTCGCGAACTCCGCGCGGTCATGGCCGACCTTCGCCGCCTCGCACCGGTCGCATCGAAGGGAGACGCCGTCGATGACATCGCTGCTCACCGAGAGAAGCGCCGTGCCGCAGCCCGGAAGGCCGCCGGTGGCTGACGGAGACCGCGTGCACGGCTGGCAGCAGCCGCCCATCGAGACCGTCCCCCCGTCCGTGTCCTCCGCCGGCCAAGAGGCCATCGACCTCGCCGCCCGCGCCGGGCTGGTCCTCGACCCTTGGCAGCAGCACGTCCTCCGGCTGGGGATGGGCGAGAAGCCGGACGGCTCCTGGTCGGCGTTCGAGGTCTGCGTGAACGTCCCCCGGCAGAACGGCAAGGGGGGCATCATCGAGGCCCGGGAGTTGTGGGGCTTGTTCGTCGGCGGCGAGCAGCTGATCCTGCACAGCGCCCACGAGTTCAAGACGGCGAAGGCCGCGTTCAAACGGATCGAGCGTCTCATCCGGGGATGCCCTGACCTGCACAAACGCGTGAAAGCCTACCGGTACACGGTCGGTGAGGAATCGATCGAGCTGCACTCGGGGCAGATCCTGCGGTTCATCGCCCGCTCGAAGGGCTCCGGCCGCGGCTTCACCGGCGACTGCAACATCCTCGACGAGGACATGATCCTGGGCGACGACGCGATGGACGCGCTGCTGCCCACGATGGCGGCCGTCGAGAATCCGCAGATCTGGTACCTGGGAAGCGCCGGCATCGGCCCCCTGTCCGTGCAGCTCGGCCGCCTGCGGCGCCGCGCGCTGGCCGCCCTGGAGGCCGGGCAGCCGGACCCGTCGCTCGCCTACTTCGAGTGGTCCGCTGACCTGCACGTCGACGAGTGCCCGGCCGACTGCACCGCGCACGACGACCCCACCTCCGACGAGGCGGTGCTGAAGTCCAACCCCGCGGTCGGCTACCGGCTGACGCTGGAGAAGGTCGCCAACGAGCGGGCCACCCTCAGCAAGGACGGCTACGCCCGCGAGCGGCTCGGCGTGGGCGACTACCCGACCGACGTGGCCGACACCTGGCAGGTCATCGGGGAGGACGCCTGGCGGGCCCTGGCGGCGGCAGAGTCCGCGCCGTCGGACCCGGTGGCGTTCGCCATCGACATGACCCCCGAGCGGTCCCACGCGGCCATCGCCGTGGCCGGGGAGTGGCGGGGCGGCACGCACGTCGAGGTCGTCGACCACCGGCCCGGTACGGGCTGGATCGTGGAGCGGGCCAAGGAGCTGCACGAGCGATGGCAGCCGCGCTGCTGGGTCGTCGACGGGGCGGGGCCGGCCGGGTCGCTCATCGCCGACCTGGAGGAAGCACTCGGCGTCGAGGTCATCCAGCCGAAGGGCCGCGAGGTGGCGGCGGCCTGCGGCCAGTTCTACGACGCGGTCGCCGAGCAGACGCTGTCGCACCTGGACCAGGCGCCGCTGGCGGCGGCCCTGGCGGGCGCACAGCAGCGTCCGCTCGGGGACGCGTGGGCGTGGGCGCGGCGGATCGTGTCCGTGGACATCAGCCCGCTGGTGGCGGCGACGCTCGCCAAGTGGGGGCTCGGCGTGGACGTCGAGGACGAGGGAGCGCCGAACCTGTGGTGAAGACCGTGCTGTACCTGCTGGAGATCCTGGCCGCGCTCACGGCCCTCGTTGGCGTCGCCCTGGTGTACGTGCCCGCCGCGCTGATCCTGGGCGGTCTGGCGGGCGTTGTGGCGCTGGAGCGGGCCACGGCCGGGCCGCCTCCGACACCTCGTAAGGAGGCGCGCTGATGGGCCTGTTCGGTCTGTTCGAACGCCGGTCTGTGGAGAACCCTGCGGTGCCCCTGACGTCCTCCTCCCTGCTGGAGGTTCTAGGCGGTGTGCCCGGAGACGCCGGGGTGGTGGTCACCGAGACGAGTGCGCTGGGCGTTCCCGGAGTGTGGCGGGCGGTATCCGTCACGGCGAACGTGGCGGCCGCACTGCCGCTGCACGCCTACCGTGCTGGGACCCGGGACACGGTGGCTTCCCCGCTGCTGTCAGATCCGCACCCTGAGCTGACGCCGGTCGAGCTGTGGCGACTGACCTATGTCCATCGGCTGCTGTGGGGGAACGCCTACGTGCAGAAGCTGAGGAACGGGGCCGGCCAGGTTGCGCAGCTCTGGCCGATCCGGCCGGACCGCGTGCGGGTCGAGCGGGACACCCCGAGCGAGGACAACCCGAGCGGCAAGTGGTTCTGGGTTCGAGGCGACGACGGCACGCTGCACCGACGGACGAGCAGGGACATCCTGCACCTGCCGGGCCTGGGCTATGACGGAGTGACTGGCTGTTCCCCGATCCGGGCGGCGGCCCAGGGCATCGGCTTGGCGCTGGCTGCTGAGAAGTCCGCGGCTCGTCTGTTCGGCAGCGGCAACATGATCTCGGGTGTGCTGCAGACCGAGCAGCGGCTGAACGCCGAGCAGGCGGCCCAGTTGAAGGCCCAGTGGAAGGCCAAGCTGTCCGGCGTCAACAACAGCCACGACGTGGCCGTGCTGGACTCCGGCGCCTCGTTCTCGCCCGTGACGATGCCGTACAAGGACGCCCAGTTCCTGGAGTCTCGGCAGTGGCAGGTGACGGAGCTGGCGCGCCTCTTCGGCGTCCCGCCGTTCCTGCTGATGAGCACTGAAAAGTCGACATCGTGGGGCACCGGGCTGGAGCAGCAGGCCCAAGGGTGGGTCACGTTCGACCTGGGGCCGGCGTGGCTGGTGCCGACCGAGCAGCGGGTCACGAAGGAACTGCTCGGCAAGACGGTCTACGCGAAGTACTCCCTCGAGGGCCTGCTGCGCGGCGACTCCGCAGCGCGCGCGCTCTTCTACCGGGCGATGCGAGACGTGGGCGCCATGTCGGCGAACGACATCCGCGGCCTGGAGGACATGCCGCCGATCGGTCCGGACGGGGACACGTACCTGCAGCCGATGTCCATGGCCCCACTGGGGTCGGACCCCACAGACCAGGGCAGCAGCCCGGCCGCCGAGGAGGGCGACGACGATGACGCATCATGAGGAGCGCCGCGACCTCACCCTGGCTACGGCCGGGGTGCAGTTGCGCGCGGCCGGAGACGACCAGGGCATGCGCGGCTTCGACGGCCACGCCGCCGTGTTCGGCCAACGAACCGCCATCGGTAACCCCCTGACCTGGGGGTTCTACGAGGAGATCGCGCCGGGCGCGTTCACCAAGACCCTGTCCGAGGGGGACGCCCGGTTCCTTGTCGACCACGACACCCGCCTGGTCGTCTCCCGCGTCTCGGCCGGATCGCTCCGCCTGACGCAGGACGCCGTCGGCCTGGCCGTCGACGCCGACCTCGACACCCGCCTGTCCTACGTCGGGGACCTCGTCGTGAACCTAGAGAACAAGAACATCACCGGGATGAGCTTCGGGTTCCGCACCGTCAAGGACGACTGGGAGACCGTGAGCGTCCAGACGTCCGAGGGCGACATGGAAGCCGAGCTGCGCATCATCCGCGAAGTGCAGCTGTTCGAGGTCTCCGCGGTCACGTTCCCCGCCTACGAGGGCACGGACGCCGCGCTGCGCTCGGTCGGGGTGGCGCTCGCCGCCCGCGGCGACGACGACGCCTTCGACCGCCGGGCCGCCCTGCGCCCGGAGCTCAACGACTTCCGCCGCGAGCCGGCCGCCAAGGCGGCCACTCGGGGCAGTGACGCAACCCAGCCGGGAGAGACCACTGGGGGCCGTCAGGCGATGCGCATGAAGGCGCTCGCCGCCCGCTATCGCCTGGCGCGGTAGCCGCTCTCACACATCCACCCCCAGCCCCTGCCGACACGGCATGGGGCTATTCGTGCTGGAGGCACAATGCCCACCCTGCAGAGCCTGCTCGACAAGCGGGCCACCGCCTGGGACAAGGCCCAGGAGTTCCAGAACCGGGCCTCCTCCGAGGAGGAGATGTCCGCCGAGGACCGCCAAGCCTGGGACGCGGCACTCGCCGATGTCGAGCGCCTGTCCGCGGACATCGAGCGAGAGGAGCGTCACCAGCGGCTGGCATCCGTCGACTACACCCAGGTCGTCGACGGCCGCGGCGACACCAAGGAAGAGGAGGAGGCGCGCGAGCGTCACGGCGGCGCGGATGGTGTCGAGGCGTACAGCAACGCCTGGCGATCCTGGCTGCGCGACGGCACGCAGGATCTGACCTCCGAGGAGCGCACCGTGCTGCGCACCGGCTGGGTGGACGGCAAGGAACTGCGCGCCCAGGGAGTCGCGACCGGTGCCGCCGGCGGCTACGTGGTGCCGCCCGCGTTCCGCGCCAAGATGGTCGAGACGATGAAGTTCTACGGAGCCATGCGTCAGGTCTCGGAGGTCATCACGACCGAGTCCGGCCAGACGCTGCCGTGGCCGACGAACGACGACACCGGCAACGTCGGGGCGATCCTCGCCGAGAACACTCAGGTCACCGAGCAGGACGTCACCCTCGGCCAGCAGGATGTCGGCGCGTTCATGTACACGTCGAAGCTGGTGAGGGTGTCTCTGCAGCTGCTGCAGGACTCCGTGCTTGACTTCGAGGACTGGCTCGCGCGCAAGCTCGGTGAGCGCATCGGCCGCATCCAGAACCAGCACTTCACCACCGGCACGGGTACCGCCCAGCCGGAGGGCGTGCAGACCAACGCAGTCGTCGGGAAGACCGGCGCCACCGGTCAGACCACGTCGGTCACTTACGACGATCTGATCGACCTGGTGCACTCCGTGGACCCGGCCTACCGCAACAGCGGCAGGGTGCAGTTCATGCTCGCCGACGGCACGCTGGGCGCGGTGCGCAAGCTGAAGGACGGCCAGGACCGGCCGTTGTGGCAGCCGTCCGTCCAGGCCGGGGTGCCGGACCAGGTGCTCGGCTACGGCTATGTCGTCAATCAGGACATGCCCGCGATGGCGGCCAACGCCAAGAGCATCCTCTTCGGCGACTTCTACGCGGGCTACCTCATCCGCGACGTGCAGGACGTGCAGACGCTGCGTCTGTCCGAGCGGTACGCGGACTTCCTGCAGGTGGGCTTCCTCGCGTTCGCCCGGGCCGACGGCACCCCGCAGGACACCGCTGCCGTGCGCGCCTATCGCAACTCCGCCACCTGATCCGCCCCCGTCCATCCGGACCACTCACAGGAAAGGACGCCCTCATGGCGACCAGCCCGAAGAAGGAGACCCCGGACAGCGGGGTCGTCCAGAACAAGCCCACGGCCGCTGCGGCACAGCACGGCGACCACGACCGGATCGTCATGCCCTCCCGCCGTGCCGACGGCTCCATGGACCAGATCGCCCCCGAATTCATCGGGGACAAGGAGACGGCCATCCGTGCAGCCAAGGAGCAGCTCGCCGTCCAGGCGGTGTCCGCCGTCGACGTCGCCGCGCGCGGCGTGACCGCGGGCCCGGCCGACGACGGCACCGGCTCGACCGAGCGGGACGCCGAGGTTCAGGCGCTGAAGGACGCGCACGACAAGGCCAAGGCGGACGCCGAGGCCAAGGCCGAGCGTGAAGTCGAGGAGCTGCACCGGGGGCTCGGCGACTGATGCCCAGGATCCGCATGCTGACCAGCGTTGCGGGCGAGGGGTTCTCGTGGCGCGCCGGGGAGGAGATCGACCTCCCCGGCGCCGAGGCCGCCGCGTGGGCGGACGGCGTGCGCGCCGAGCTGGTCCGCAGCGAGCCGCTGGAGACGCCCGAGCAGCCGTCCGCCGTCGAGACGGCCAAGCGCCGCCCTGCCCGCCGTAAGGCCGCTCCGCGCGGCACGTCGTAGGAGGGGAGCGGGCATGGCGCTGGTGACGCTGGAAGAGGCCAAGCGGCAGCTCGACATCTCCTCGACCAGTGAGGACGTCGAGCTGCAGCTGTACATCGACAGCCTGGGCGCGGTCATCGAGGGCTACGTGGGGGTCGTCGAGCAGCGGGAGATCACCGACACGATCAGCGGCGGAGGTCCGGCGCTGGTGGTGCTGCATCCGCCGCTGCTGTCTGTGACGTCGCTCAGCGGGCCCGTTACGGCGCCTGTGTCCTACCCGGCCGCCCAGCTGAGCCTGGACGGCCCAGCCGGGGTCATCAGCCGGGCGGACGGCGGGAGTTTCCCCGCCGGCCCCTACACGGTGACGTACACCGCAGGCCGGGCCGAGGTCCCGCCCACCGTGAAGCTGGCCGCGCTGATCCTGCTGCAGCACCTGTGGCGCACCCAGTACGGGGCGTCCCGGGTCCCGGTCGCCGCGGCCGACGACTGGTCCGTGACGGACCCGATCCCCGGCTTCGGCTACGCGATACCCAACCGTGTGCTCCAGCTCTTGGAACCGTTCAAGCTGCCGCCGGGGGTGGCGTAGTTGCTGACGTCCAGAGTCCCCGCGGCCATCGACCAGCTGCTCGTCATCCTGCGGGCCCGTCCCGCCCTCGATGGCGTGGCGATCGTGGACGGCCCCGCCTCCGTGAACGCCACCGAGCTGCGCCGCATCCACATCGGGTGGGCGCCCGGGGCCGACTCGGCCGTGGCGCTACAGCAGCAGTTCAACGGTGCCGGCGCCCGCACCCGTGACGAGGCGTTCGACATCTCCGGCTACGCCGAAGCCCGCGCGGGCGACAAGGACATGAAGGCCCGCCGTGACGAAGTGTTCGCCCTGGTCGGTGAGATCGAGCAGGCGCTACGCGCGAGCAATGAGGCACCTGAGGCTCCGACGCTGAACGGCACTGTGCTCTGGGCGCACCTGACCACCGGGGACCTGCAGCAGGTCCAGGCAGAGGGCAGCCTCGCGGGCGTGACGTTCACGGTGACCTGCCAGGCCCGTATCTGATCCATCCATCGAAGGAGTACGCCATGGCGCGTGTGCGCTACCTGGGGCCCGAGCCGGTCACCGTCCCCGAGCTGGGCCGGGCCGTCGAGCCCGACGAAGTGATCGAGGTGCCCGACGACCGGTTCGCCGGTTACGTCTGCCAGCCCGTGAACTGGGAGGCCGTCGAGGAGCCGAGGCAGCAGGAGGAAGAGGCGGTGCCCCTGCCGCTGCGGAAGGCGGCCGCCAAGCCGCAGAAGGAGGGCTGATCCATGGCGATCGGATCCGGGCTCGGCGCCCAGCTGGGCATCGCCGCCGAGACGACCTACGGCACGTTCGTCGCGCCGGCCAAGTTCATCGAGTTCACCAAGGAGAGCCTCGCTCTCAAGAAGACCACGGCGCAGTCCGCGGGCATCGCGGCCGGACGGCTGATGGCGCTGTCCTCGCGCCGCGTGGTGACCCGCCGGGAGGTGTCCGGCAGCCTGGACCTGGAGGTCACCAACAAGGGGATGGGGCTGCTGCTCCAGGCCCTGATGGGGACCACGGTCACGCCGGTGCAGCAGGGGGCCGGACCGGCGTACCTGCAGACGCACACGCTGGCGTCCGTGGCGGGCAAAAGCCTGACGATCCAGAAGGGCGTCCCGCTCACGACCGGAACGGTCACGGACAAGACGTTCGTGGGCTGCAAGGTCATCAGCGGGGAGTTCGCGTGCGGTGTGGGCGAGATGCTCACCGGCACGTTCGAGATCGACGGCAAGGACTGCGACGAGGGCCAGACCCTCGCCGCCGCCAGCTACGCCAACATGTCGCCGTTCCACTTCGGGCAGATGGCGCTGAAGGCCGGCACATTCGGGACGGAGACCGCCCTCGACGGCATCCGCAAGGTCAGCGTCAAGGTGGAGCGGCCGCAAGACGTCGAGCGGTTCTACGCTAACCAGAGCGCCTTGAAGTCGGAGCCGATCGAGAACGACCAGGTGAAGGTCACCGGGAACCTGGAGACCGACTACGTCTCCACCATCCTGGACGACCTGCACACCTCGGACGGCTCGACGTCCCTGGTGTGGGAGTTCGTCGGGGCGAACATCGCCCCCAGCTACGACGAGACGTTCCGCATCACCCTGCCCGCGGTGAAGCTCGACGAGGGCCCGCCCGTCGTGGACGGCTTCGGCGTGGTCAAGCCCACCTTCAACTTCACCGCCCTGTACGACGGCACCAACCCGGTGAAGATCGAGTACATCTCCACCGACGCGACGCTGTGAGCTGACGGTGCCGCAGAACATCCGCGTGATCGGCACCGGCCAGCTGCTCGAACTTCAGCTCCGGCTGCGCCGGGCCGGTCACGAGAACATCCGCAGCTCCATGCAGCGCCGTATCCGCCGGGCCGCGGAGCCGCTGCGCGACGACCTCCAGTCCAGCATCCGGTCCCTGCGCATCAGCTCGCAGGGCCGCAAGGCGGGCAAGCGCGGCGGCCCCTCGCCCACGACTCGGCCCCTGCGCGCTTCGATCGCGCAGGCCATTCGGATCAGCGTCCGCACCGGCGGCAACCCCGGCGCGAAGGTGTGGCTCGACAGGGCTCGCCTCCCCGATGACATTCCCGTCGGGGTCGTCAACCGCCTGAACGAAGGCCGCCTGCGGCACCCCGTGTTCGGCAACAAGAGCCGCTGGACGCAGCAGAACGCCACCCCTCTGTGGTGGGACAAGACCGTGCGCGCGCACCAGCCGCGCATCACCCGCGAAGTCGCGCGCGTCGTCGACGACGTGCGCCGCCGCCTCGAATAGGAGCAACCCGTGATCGTCGTTTACACCCCGGCCGGCGGCGAGCCCGAGCACTACGACGCGTCGACCCTGCGCGTGTCGGAGGCGTCGATCGTGCAGCGCACGGTGGACATGAAGTGGCAGGAGATCCTGGAAGGCCTGGAGCGCGACGACCTCGACGCCATGCGCGGCATCGTGTGGGTGCTGAAGAAGCGGTCTCAGCCGTCGCTGAGGTTCGGGGAGTTCGACCCCGGCATCACCGAGATGACCACCCGCATGGACAGCAAGGAGATCGCGGCCTGGCTCGACAACGCCCTCGCCGCCGTCAGCTCCGACGGTGAGCTGTCCATGGAGCAGATTGAACAGATCATCCTGGACCGGCTGCCGTCCGTGGCCGTCGACCCGGACCACGCGCGTGAGCTGGTCCTGGCCCGGACCCGAGCCCCAAAAGACCCGGCCCCCGCCCCGGAGCCGGAGGCGCAGGACGTGCCCGGGACGCCGGACCCGAGCCCGAGCCCGACGTCGAACGGGCCCGAGACAACTACCTCGCACTCTTCGCCCACCTCCTCCACATCCCACCCCGAGATGTCGACGACCTGACCGTCATCGACTTCTACAACCTCATCGTCTGGATCGACGGCTACCAAGCAGCGCAGGCGGAAGGCGGTGACCGGTAGTGCCCTCCATGCTGTTCACCCTGACGGGCCGGGATGAGCTGAGCGACGTCTTCGACGACATCGGGGATGCGGCGCGGCGGATGGGCCGGCGCATCACGGTCGCCACGATCGAGGCGGACCGGGAGATGCGCCGCCTCGGCCGTACCAGCGCCTCGAACCTGGCCGGGCTGCGCCGGGACAGCGACGCCGGCGCGAAGGCTGTGGAGGAGCTTGGCAAGGTCACGAAGATGCTGTGGCCCGCCGCGATCCCGGCCGCGGCGTCGCTGGCGCCGATCGCCGCCGGGGCGGGCACCGTGGCCGTGGCGCTGGGCGCCATGACCGCAGCGATGATCCCGCAGATCAAGGCGCTGGGCGAAGCGAGCGAAGCGCAGAAGGCCTACGAGGACGCGGTCGCCAAGAGCGGCGCCCGGTCGGACGAAGCCATCAAGGCGCAGGCCGAGTACGCCCGGGTCATGGAGGAGCTGCCGCCCGCCACGCGTGAGGCGGCAGCCAACTTCAGCGTGCTCAAGGACAACTTCACCGAGTGGTCCGACTCCCTGTCCGGCGACACCATGGCCCCGGTCATCAAGGGCATGCAGCTCACCAACGCGCTGCTGCCCAAGACGACCGGCCTGGTGAAGTCCGCGTCGTCCGAGTTCGACCGGTTCCTGACGAACGTCGGCGGGCAGATGGCGTCGCCCGGCTTCGACGCCCTCAACAGCAAGTTCTCCGCGTTCGCCGACAAGACGCTGCGCAAGGTCAACGACGAGATCGTGCACCTGATGCGCGTCTCCGACGGGCAGGTCGGCGGCCCGGTCAAGGACTTCATGGAGTACGCGCGGGCACAGGGCCCGCTCGTCGCCAGCGTCCTGACGAGCCTGGCCACCACCCTCGTGAACGTGCTGAGGGCCGGCAGTGACCTGGGCGTCAGCATGCTCCAGGTCGTCGACGTCATCGCACGTCTGGTGTCGGCGGTGCCACCTGGTGCTATCGCGCTGTTCCTCCAGCTCGCCCTGGCGATGAAGCTGGTGAAGGTGGCGGCGCTGGGCATGGCCGCTGCCCGGACGGCGCTGGCTGGGTTCGGAACGCAGCTCGTTGCGATGAACACCGCGGCGGCCGCCACGCCGGGACGTCTGGCCGCGGTGCGGGCTGCGATCGCCGCCCTGTCCCGGACGGCGAAGCTCGCCCTGGCGGGCACGGGTATCGGCCTGCTGGTCATCGCCCTGTCCGAGCTGGCCGAGCGGAGCGGGCACGCGCCGCCTGACGTGGACAAGCTGACAGGCAGCCTGCGGCAGCTGGGTGCCACCGGCCGTGTCACGGGCGAGGCGTCGAAGGCGTTCGGTAAGGACCTGGACGGTCTGCACGGCAAGGTCCGTGCGCTGACCGACCCGTCGACCGCGGACAAGGTGCAGCAGTTCCTCGTCGGCTGGACGGGCTGGGACTCCACGCCGGTGAAGGAAGCCAAGGAGAACCTGGACGCCGTCGACAAGGCGCTGGCGAACCTGGTGTCCAGCGGGCAGTCCGACCTGGCAGCGGCCGCGCTGAAGCGGCTGACGGCGGAGTACGGCAAGGGCGGCCGGGACACCAAAGAGTTCACGTCCCAGCTGAACGACTACAAGGCGGCAGTCGCCAACGCTAAGTTCGAGTCGGAGCTGGCGGCAGCTTCACAGGGCATCTTCGGCCAGCAGGCACAGGCCGTGCAGGAGAAGCTCAACGCGCAGAAGCTGTCCGCGGACGGGCTGCGCCAGTCGATTCAGGCCCTGTCCGAGGCGAGCCGTAACGCGTTCGACGCGGAGACAAAGTTCGAGGCGGCGATCGACAACGTCGCCAAGGCGCTGAAGGACAACGGCGCCACCCTCGACGTCCACACGGAGAAGGGCCGCGCGAACCGGGACGCCCTGTCCCAACTGGCTGCTGCGACCGAGGACGCGGCAGCGAAGTCGGTGGCGAACAACGCCAGCTGGGAAGCCACCAACCGCATCTACGACCGTGGCCGGTCCAGGCTCGTGGCCTACGCCAAGGAGATGGGCCTGAACACGGCGGAGGCGCAGCGGCTGGCGAACCAGCTGCTGAAGGTCCCCGACAAGACCGCCCGACTCAAGGGCGACATGGAGGACCTGGAGCGGAAGCTCGCCGCGGCCAAGTCCAAGCTGGCCAAGGTGCCCGACTCGCGTAAGGCGCAGGTCCGCGCGACGATCGACCAGCTCACCCGGCAGATCGCGGCGGCCCGTCGGCAGCTCGACGGCATCAACGGGAAGACGGCCACCACCTACATCGTCACGCACTACAAGGTGCAGGGCGCCACGGGTGAGACCCGGAACCTGAACAAGCTGCGCCCGGGGCACTACGCCTCGGGTGGTACGCCGGAGGCCGGCGAAGTCGCGGTGGTCGGTGAGAACGGCCCCGAGCTGGTCATGTTCGGCGAGGCTGCGCGGGTGTTCGACGCGACGACCACGCGGTCCTTGATGAAGGGCACGGTGTCGGCGGCGAGGGCTGCCACGGACGGCCTGGTCGGCGGCCTCCAGTCGTCGAGCGGTGTGTACGCGGCGGCGCGGGTCATGGCGGCTGCGGTCACGCAGGGCATCCGGGACGAGCTGGAGATCCGTTCTCCGTCGAAGAAGACGAAGGCGCTGGCCGCGGACATAGGTAAGGGCCTGATCATCGGCCTGACCGGGTCGAGGGACCGCATCCGGGCGGTGGCCAAGGACCTGGCCACCGACATCCGCACCGCGTTTTCGGGGCGCAAGGAATCCGTGCTCATCGCCTACGTGACCCGGCAGACGCGTGCGCTGCTGGCTGCGGCGGCGAAGCGGGACGCGGTCGCAGCGAAGATCGCAGAGGCGAAGCAGTTCGTCGTCGACGTCGCCAACAAGGCCCGCGGGGACGCGGCCCTGGGCAGCCTCGGCATGGAGGCCGAGGACGTCACCGCCGGCGGCATCAAGGGCGCGCTCGCGTCGAAACTGGCGAAGATCAAGCAGTTCACCCGGTACGTCGGTGAGCTGGCCAAACGCGGCCTGAACAAAGGCCTGATCCGGCAGATCCTGGAGATGGGCCCGGAGGCGGGGTACGCCTACGCGTCCGCGCTGGCCGGGGCGGACAAGAAGACGTTCAACGAGATCAACAAGCTTCAGGACGGGGTCATCGAGTCGACCCGGTACCTGGGGCGGTTCAGCGCCGATCACCTGTACGACGCGGGCAAGAACGCCGGCAAGGGATTCCTGACCGGCCTCGCGTCACAGCAGAAGGCCATCGAAGCCACCATGGTCAAGATCGCCAAGGCGATGCAGACGGCGCTGAAGAAGGCCCTCGGGATCAAGAGTCCGGCCAGGGAGATGATGCCGGACGGCGTCATGACCGTCCGCGGTGTCGCCGAGGGCGTCCTCCAGGGCCTGCCCTACGTCGACAAGGCCATGCAGACGGTCGCCGGGCGGATGGCCGGGAAGGCCGCCGCCTCGCCGGTGATGGGCCGGCCCGCCGTCGTCGGCGGCGGGACGTCGGTGATGCAGGTGCAGATCAGCGTGACCGACGCCCGCGACCCGGTGGCCACTGCGCGGGAGATCCGCCGGGAGCTGCTGGAACTGAAACGGCTGTTCGGTCAGAACTTCGAGTTGAAGGTGGGGTAGTCACATGGCGCTGCTGGTCGAGATGGGATGGGGCGGGCTGGTCCAGGCCCCGTCAACCATCACGTGGACGGACATCAGCCGCTACGTCGACGTCGGCCAGCAGGGGATGTCCATCACCCGGGGTGCTTCGGACGAGCTGTCCGAGACGCAGCCGGGGACGGCCACCCTGCGCCTGAACAACGAGGACGGCCGGTTCACCCCCGGCAACCCGTCCTCCCCGTACTACCCCTACGTGCGGCGCAACGCGCCCATCCGTATCGCCGTCGCGGTCATCCCGCCGCGGACCGGGACGGCGCCGTACCCGCTGGAGATGCTCGCCGACGACTTCGACGACGACCGCATCTCCAGCACTCTCTGGCCCGCCAGCTACGGCGGCGCCACCGAGACAGGCGGACGCGCCCGGGTACCCGTCCTCCCGGGCGCGTTCGCCGCCTACCAGACAGCCCGCCAGTGGAAGCTGACCGGGTCGCACTTCTCCGTGAAGCTGGCCACACCCCCGGCGGCGGGCGGCTCCAGCGAAGCGCTGGCCAGCGTCATGGTGAACTCCACCACCGCCGGCACCCGCGTCGGCTTCACCTACAACCCGGTCGCGGGCACGCTGCGCTGCGTCTCCGAGACCTCCTACTTCGACGCGTCCGGGGTGTCCCTCACCTACAGCCCGATCAGCCACGCCTGGCTGCGGATCCGCGAGGCCGGCGGCACCCTGTACTGGGAGACCAGCTCGGACGGCTTCATCTGGACGGTACGCCGCACGCTGGCCACCCCGGCGTGGGTGACCTCGCAGACCGTCACCGTGGAGCTGATCGGCAACCGCACCGGCGGCGTGGGCGACTACGTCGAGTTCGACCTCGCCGGGGCGATCGTGAGGCCCCGCTTCTACGGCATGGTCAACCAGTTCCCCGTCGACTGGGAAGGCCTCGTCTCCACCGTCACCATCACGGCCACTGACCTGTTCAAACGCCTGAACCGGTTGCCGCCGCTGCGGTCGATGCTCGGGCAGGAGATCCTCGCCCAGGCGCCGCTGGTGTACTACCCGCTGTCCGAGCCCGCCGAGTCCGCCTCCGCGGGCGACGTCTCGGGCAACGGGGCCCCGTCGCTGTCCGTCTCGCAGGTCGGCGTCGGCGGCACCCTCACGATGGCCGGTGAAGACGGACCGCCGGAAACCAGCGAGCAGGCGCCCGTCTTCACCCCCTCGTCGGCGACCGCCGGGAAGTGGCTGACGGCCGACCTTGGCCCGCAGTTCGAGCCGACCTTCGTGCAGTACCTGTGCGTCGAGGCGTGGTTCAAGACCACGACGACGGGCCGCTGCATCATGGGCGTGCACTCCACCGATCTCGTCGCCCAGCACCTGCTGTCCATCAGCGCGGGCGGCGGCCTCCAGATCGAGTGGACGTCCGGTGGCGGCGCCCTCAACGTCGAGACGGTGTCCGGGCCGACGACCCTCGCGGACGGCAACTGGCACCACGTCGTCTACGACCAGCGGGAAGGGAAGGTGTGGATCGACGGCACGCTCGTCGACTCCACCCTCGCCGTCCCCAGAAGCTTCTACGAGCGGGTCCTGCACATCGGCGGCTACCGCAACAGCCGCCTGTGGTCCGGGTCGATCGCGCACGCCGCCGTCTACGCGACGACGTCGACGTCGGCCGGGCCCACCGCCGCCACCCACTACCAGGCAGGCATGACCGGCTACGCGGGCGAGGACGCCGACGTGCGCATCGCACGCCTGGCCACCTACGCCGGCCTGCCGTCGGTGACCATCTGGGGATCCACCCACGACCCGATCGCCTCACAGGGACCCGGCGGCAGCTCCGTCGTGGCCCGCATGCGCGAGGTGGAGAGCACCGAGTCCGGGCGGCTGTACGCCGAGCGGGACTGGTACGGCCTCGCCTACCAGTCCCGGGACGTGCGCTACAACCCCGACCCGCTGTCCGAGGTATTCACCATCGACTACGCGGACCTGGAGACCAGCCGCGTGCAGCTGGCCGACGACGACCAGAAGCTGTGCAACAGCGTCGACGCAGTGCGCCCCGGCGGCGCCACCCAGCGCGTCACCGCGCCCTCGTCGATCCTGGCGTTCGGCGAGTACGAGGAGTCCCTGAACATCCTCAAGACCAGCGACAACAGCGTCCTGGACGCGGCGTACTGGCGGGTGTCCCGCTACGCCGACCCGGTCCCCGAGCTGCGCGAGGTGCCGATCGAGGCGTACACGATGCCCAGCTACCTGGACATCCTCGACGCCGACATCAGCTCCTACTTCTCCGTGACGAACCTGCCCGCGCAGGCGCCCGCCGCGTCCGTGCGCGTCACAGTCGAGGGCTACACGGAGACCATCAAGGAGCGGTCGCACGTCATCCAGTTCCACACCTCGGCCACGATCAACGACTCCGTGTGGGTCCTCGACGACCCCGTCTACTCCGTCCTCGACTCCACCACCCGACTCGCCTACTGAAAGAGGGACTGCCGTGCCGATCGCCGTGCTGCGCGCGGAGACCATCTACACCCCGCCGCCGTCCCAGCCGCGCGACGCGTGGGCCGACGTTCCCCCGGCGGAGCTGGTGTGGCGCTGGTACGAGACCCGCATGGGCCGCCGCGTGTTCCCGCCCGAGGAGACCGTCGACGAGTCCTACTACGCGCGCATCAACCAGAACCGCTGGATCGCCGACTGCTCCAGCTGCGGGTCGGCGGCCGCGGTCTCCCCGGCCGACCCGCGCTACGCCTGCACCGAATGCGGCTGGGGCTGGTGCGGGCTGATCTTCCCCGAGGACGTGGCCGCCGTCGAGGAGAGCCTGATGGGGCTGAAGCCCGGGATGCGGAACTGGTGGCACCCGGACGACCCGGCATGGCCGTTCCGCCCGGAGCCGCCGGCCACGCCGGACCCGATGCAGGGAGGGAAGAAGTGACGTTCACCCCCAGGACCTGGATCGTCGGCGAGGTCGTGTCCGCCGCGACGATGAACCAAGAGATCCGCGACCAGTTCAACAGCATGTTCGCGGCGTGGACGGCGTACACCCCGACGTGGACCGCGTCTACCACAAACCCGTCCCTGGGCAACGCTGTCCTGACCGGCCGGTACATGAAGTACGGCCGCACGGTCCTGGTGTCGATCAAGTTGACGATGGGCTCGACGACCACCTACGGCACCGGCCTGTGGCGGTTTGCGCTGCCCACCCCCGCCGCGTCCGCGCAGGACACGGTCGGCACGATCTTCATCGGTGACGCGAGCGCGGGCTACAGCACCGGTGTCGCCTACCTCGCGGCGTCCGGCACCGACATCGGCGGCTACGTCGGCGCCACGAACGCCGCGGCCGGCCTCGCCAACGGCAACCCCCAGACCTTCGCCGCCGGCGACCGCGTCTGGATCACGGTCTGCTACGAAGCCGCCTCCTGACCCACCCCGCCCCCGCACGCCCCGCGCCTTCGGCCGGGGCGTTCTTCATTCCTGGAGGCTCCATGACCAAGACCGGACCACAGAAGATCCCCGGTGCGTCGCAGGCGTACTTCTACGGCAACGGCCGCTACAGCGGCTCGAGCATGGAGGTCAACTGCGGCGTCGTCCACACCACCGAGGGCATGTCCCTGCCCTCGTACAACGGCGGCGCCATGGCACCGACCGTGACGGGCGTGCCCAACATGAAGGACCGCACGATCCGCTGGTACCAGCACTACGACGTCGACGAGTCCGCGCGCGCTCTCGCGAACAAGCTCGGCGGCGTCGAGACGAACACCGCGAACGCCTTCCAGATCGAACTGGTCGGCACCTGCGACGACAAGTACGCCAAGACGTGGGCCGGGAAGAGGGCCGGCGTCGACTACATCCACTGGCCGACCGCCCCCGAGTGGGCGCTCGCCGAGGTGGCGTGGCTGGTCCGCTGGCTCAACCAGCACCACGGCATCCCCCTTACCTGCGTGAAGGACTGGCTGGCCTACGGCAAGGACTCCCGCCGCCCGGGCGTCACCCCGGCGTCCTACGGCGCGAGCCCGGCCCGCATGTCCATGAGCGCCTGGCGCTCCTTCAAGGGCTGGTGCGGCCACCAGCACGTGCCGGAGAACGACCACGGCGACCCGGGCTCGATGAACTTCGCCCGTGTCATCGCCATCGCCAAGGGCCAGCAGGCCCAACCCCCCAAGGAGGACGACATGCCCACCCCCTACGACCTCTGGGCCTACAAGGGGCGCGGCGAGAAGCGCGACGCCTACGCCTACCTGCGCACCACCGAAGCCAAGGTGAACACGCTGACCACGCAGGTCGCCGCCCTCACGGCCACCGTCAACAAGCTGGCCCAGCTCGCCGGGTCCGACATCGACACCGACCGAGTCGTGGCCGCCGTCGAGAAGGCCATCGCCGACGCACTCACCGACCAGGCCTGACGGCCGACACCCGACAAGGAACCCACTCATGAAGATCTTCGGCAGAGAGCCCGCTCTCATCATCGCGTCGGTGTCCGCCGGCCTGTCCCTGCTCGTCACGTTCGGGTTCGGCCTGTCCGCCGAGCAGGCCGGCGCCATCGTCGCCGTCATCAGCGCCGTGTTCGCCGCGGCCACCGCCGCCGTCACCCGCCCCATCGCGCCGTCCGCGTTCACCGGCCTCGTCGCCGCCGTCGCCGCGCTCCTCGCCGCCTACGGCTTGGAACTGTCCGCCGAGAAGATCGGCGCCATCAACGCGGTCGTCCTCGCCGGGCTCGCCCTGCTGACCCGTGGCCAGGTGTCGCCGTCCAGCCCGTCCACGCCCGCCACGGCCGAACCTCCCCGGGCGGTCTGATGCCCTGCCGTGCGGCCCGGCGCATCTACAAGGCCCTGGGCCGCCGCGGCTGCTTCCTCGCGATCCTCGGCGTCGGCAAGACCTGCTGGGGCATCTCGTTCCTCGTCGCCCCGCCCGGCGACCGCGGCCTGAAACTCCTGACGCAGCTCTGCGACCTGCGGCACTGGTCCTGGCTGTGGATCATCTGCGGGCTCATCACCTTCGGCTCTGCGTTCGTGCGCGTCGGACGAGACTGGTTCGGGTTCGCTGCCGCCATACTTCCCCCCACGGTGTGGGCACTCGCCTACACGCACGCCGTCATCACCGGCGAATACTCCCGCGGCGGGTTCGTCGCACTCTGGTACCTCACCTCCCACGTGGGGGTCATCCTGTGGGCGGCCACGGTTCCCGAGTATTCGGTCCCCCGCGTGCCAAGGCCTGCCCGGAGAGGCAAGGCCGCATGAACGCCGCAGCCATCGTCACCGTGGTCGGATCGGTCCTGACGCTCATCGGCGTCACGTTCACCGCCCGAGCCACGACCAGGGCCGCACAGGCCACCGCCCGGGCCAACCAGGCCGCCGCGCAAGCAGCGGCCGAACCGAATCAGCGGGCGGAAGACAGGGCAGCGTTCGAGGCCATCAAGACCGAGCTCCGCACCGAGCTCACAGCCACGCGCGAGGAAGTCAAAGGGCTGCGCTCGCTGGTGCGGTCGTTCGCCGTGTACGTCGGGGAGCTGACGAGCCAGATGCGCAGCCACGGCATCGAACCCCCCGCCCCGCCGGCCCGGATCGACGAGTACAACCGAACTGGAGTGTGAGATGCCCACCCCGATACCGAGCCACCCGCGGCGGGACGATACGGCCGCCGACATGGGCACCCTCGTCCGCCTCGGCTACGAGGAACCCCAGCCCGTCCCCGCCCCGGCGCCGTCCACGCAGCCCTTCCAGGAACCGGTGTACGACCCACCCCTCGGACCCCTGCCGGACGAACCGGCATGACGAACGCCCCCGCTTCCTCGCCGCTGACGCGGTGGGGGAGCGGGGGCGCTTCACTGTGTCCGCTACTTGCCAGCCCGGAGCGCGCGCGTCAGTTCCTTCATCGCCGCACCCACGGCGAGGAGGGCCTCAACTTGCGCTTGCGCCTGGAGCGCGCCCGCGGCGTCCGGCCTGTTGTTGACCGCTGCTTGGTAGGCGTGCTCCGCACTGTGGATGGCGCGCGCCTGCAACTTCTCGTAGCTCAGCTCTGCCATGTAACCCCCTGGTCGAGACGACGCGGCGAGTTTGCCCGAGCGGCGGTCGTCTGTCAGCAGGGCCTCTCCTCAGAGGTAGCGCATAGCGTTCCGCTTAGACGTGCCCCGTTCGACGCATGCGCCCACCTCGGTGAAGGTGGAGGCGGGCGCACGTTGCGTCAGAACGGTGCTGGACCGCTGCCGAGGATGCGCATCACGCGCGGCCCGTCCAGGTTGGCAACCCAGTCCGAGGTGTCCGGGCGGATGAACTCGCCCGGCTGGCCGTTGACGAGCAGATGACCGTCGGTCACGTTGAGCAGGGTGCGGAACAGCGTGGCGTCGCGGAGGGTGAGTGTCCCGCTCCAGCTGCCGGATGCGTCCTTGCTGAGCTCCGCCTCGGTGTCGAACTTGCTGCCGTCTTCGACGAGCAGGACGGCTGGTCCTGAGTAAGTGTTCATGGGCTGGACCCTAGTTGAGGTGCTCGGCGCCATCGCGCCGCGCGCACGCCGTGCGACTACCGACTCTCGATAACATGCCATATCGCGTGCGCACGCCGTACCCTAGGAGCACGGCAGGGCGCGCACGCCGGAACCGCTCGACGGTCAAGGTCTCTCGGGGCCCGCGCAACCCACCCCGCTCTCTCTGAGGGCGGGGTTTTTGCTTGCTCGGAACGGCTGACGCGGCTCAAGTCTATGGTTGATAATGACAGTTATCCAACACAAGGAGGATCGCCGTGGAAACCCGGACCCGTTGGACGTGCGAGTTGTGCGGCACCGAGAACCAATCCGACGACGAGCACTGCCAGGCGTGCGATAACTGGCGGAGCGATCAGGAGGGCGAGTGACCCCTCTCGTCCCGCGCCCGTCGGCGGAGCTGTCGACCGACCGGCACGACCCCCGCGACGACTGGCCTGACGAAGCCCGTGCACTCACCGACCACCTCGCGGGCATCTATTGCGACCGCGACCCGCTACCCACCATCGCCGGAGGATGGATCGCCCGCCAAAAGTCCCGCCACACCCGGCGGGCCTACGTCCGCACCTTCAAGGCGTGGGAGGAGTACGCCCGCAGCGCCGGCATCCACCCGCTCCAGGCGAAGCTGCCGCTCGCCGACGCCTACGCCAAGCACCTCGCCAAGACGCCCACCCGCAACGGCAAGCCACCCGCCGAGACCACCCAGGCCCAAGCCCTCGCCGCCGCCGGGAGCTTCTACACCTACGCCGCCCGCCTCCAAGCCGTCGACACCGACCCATTCGCCGCCGTCAACCGGCCCTACGTCGACCCCGACTACAGCCCCACCGAAGGCATGACCGAAGCCGAGACGATGCGGCTCATCGAAACCGCGCGCGACTGGGCGCCCCGCTCCTACGCCCTCGTCATGCTCCTCTACCTCACCGGCGCCCGCGTCGACGAACTCCTCTCCCTCAACGCCGACCAGCTCGGCTACGACCGAGGGCACCGCACCCTGCCCCTCACCCAGAAGGGTGGCAAGCGCCGGCCCGCGCCCGTGCCGCCGCTTGCCCTCGACGCGCTCCTCGACTACCTCGGCGACCGCACTGACGGGCCCCTCTTCGTGACGGACTCCGGCCGCCGCTGGTCGCAGCCCGAAGTGTGGAAGCACCTCCGCGTCCTCGCCCGCCGCGCCGGCATCCCACAAGCCGCGTCCATCAAGCCCCACACCCTGCGGCACCAGTTCATCACCGACAACCTCGCCAACGGGGTGCCGTTGCAGGACGTCCAAGACGCCGTCTCCCACTCCGACCCGCGCACCACCCAGCGGTACAACCGACGCCGCCGACAACTCGACAACCACCCCGCCTACGCCCTCGCCGCCCGGCTGGGGGAGCGGCTGGAGAAGGGCCAGGGGGAAGGTGCCTAAGACAGAGCGCTGATCGTGCCCTACCTAGGTGGCAGGCGCGGGGCCTATCGCGGTTGGGGTTCGACCGCACACCAGGCAGGAGAACTGATGGACGTCCCCGCGTTCGACACCTATGAGATCGGGCTACAGGGCGGCCCGCTCGACGGGCGCACAATCCCGCACATCACCGGCGACCCCACGACGCCACCCGACAGCGTCCACCACTCGCTGCCGGACGGCCGCGTCGCCGTCTACACCCCACGGCCATCGACCGCTGATGATGGGCCCCTCTGGAACTACGTGTTCATCGGATACCGGTTCGACTGACGTGCCAGACTGCCGGTAGGCCCGCCACGCAACCCCCGTCGTGGCGGGCCTTCTGCTTGCCCGGCCGCCGCACTCGACGTGCGCCCGCCGCCCGCACCCCCTACATCTGATCTTGTGGCGCTCACCCCACCGCTCCAGCCGATGCTGGCCGAGGCCCGCCCCACGCTGCCGCGCGACAGCGCCTTGCCTGGCGGCCTTGCCTTCGAGCAGAAGCCGGACGGCTATCGGGCGATCCTCTTCGCCGGTCGCGACCGCGCGGTCCTGCAGTCTCGCAACGGCTCCGACCTTGGCCCCGCCTTCCCGGAGATCGGCGCCGCTGCACGGGTGCTGCCGCCCTTGGTCCTCGACGGTGAGCTGGTCGTCGCTGCCGAGGGACATCTCGACTTCGGGGAGCTGCAGCGCCGCTCCCGCTACCGCGGCGCGACCGCCCGCAATGCTGCCCGCACAGCATCCGCGCACCTGATCGTGTTCGACGTCCTCGACACCGCCGACGGGCCACTCCTCGACCAGCCCTACCAAGCCCGCCGCGCCCTGCTCGAGGGCCTCTTCGCGGACGGGATCCTGGGCCCGCCGTTCGCGCTCTGCCCGGCCACCACCGACCGGACCACCGCATCCGACTGGCTCGACCCCGCCTGGGGCGCCGTCGGCATCGAGGGCGTCGTCGTGAAAGGGCTCGCCCAGACCTACCAGCCGGGCCGCCGTGGCTGGCTCAAGGTGCGTGCCCGGGCGTCGGCGGAGGCGGTCGTCGGCTCGGTGACCGGCCGGGTGACCGCCCCCTCGACACTGCTTCTCGGCCGCTACGACAGCGACGGTCGGCTGCGGTTCGTGGCCCGGACGGCGCCGCTGTCGCGGACGGCGAGCCGGGAGGTCGGGGCGCGCCTGTACTGGGGTGACGAGATGCACCCGTGGCAGGGCCGCCGCTTCTCCGCAGGGTGGGGGAGCAAGGAGACGATCGACCACCGGCCGGTCGTGCCCGACGTCGTGGTCGAGTTCACTGGGGACACCGCGGTGGACGCGGGCCGGTGGCGGCATCCGGTGCGCTACCTGCGGGTACGGGACGATGTGAGTCCGGAGCAGTTGCCGCTGGTGGACGGCTAGCCCTCCAGGAAGCCGAGCTCCGAGTCGGGCCGGCAGGCTCCGCAGGCTTTCACCCCGTCGGCGAGCGCACGCAAGGCTTCGTCCCGACCGATGCCCCGGACTCGCTTGCCCGCGTTCCAGCAGCCGCCGACGTGTACCTGCACTGGGGGTGCGTCGCGGTTGAGGCCCATCTCGAGGAGCCAGTCCGGCGCGGGTGGCCGCCGCTCGATGCCACGCTGATGCTCCGCCTCCCGCTGCTCGGCCGCCGCGATGGCGCGCCGCACCTCGTCGAGGGTGAGGGCGAGCCACGTCTCCAGGGTGCGGAGTCGCGGCAGGTCGGGCGGCAGGTCGGTCACGAGATCAGTTTGCGCCAAAATTCGAACAAGGTTTCTACTGGGGGCATGGCCAACCACAAGGTGGAGCACCTCACCGACCGGCAGGAGGAGATCCTCCGCCACATCCGGCGGGCCATTGCCATCGAGGGCGACGCCCCCACCGTGGCCGAACTCGCCGCCGCCGTCGGCATGCGCCCGTCGTCGGTCCATTACCAGCTGCGCGAGCTCGAAGCGAAGGGCGCCATCGTCCGCGAGCCCGGCACGGCGCGCGGGATCCGACTCGCATGACCCCCGGCCGCTACCGCGTCACCCTCGTCCTCGACGGCCGGCCCGCACTCCACGGCTGGTGGAACGCCGAGCCGGTCGCCCGACGCCAGTTCGCCGGACTCGTCGGCCAGTACGGACGGCCCGGCACCCACATCACCCTGGCGGACGAGGAGACCGGCGAGACGTTGACGGAGTGGCCGGCCAGGCCGTGATCGTCTGGCAGGCTGCCGGCATGAGCGTCCGCCCGTACCCGTCCCGCGACCGCGCCCTGCGACAGATCCTCCGCCGTCGCCCGCGCGACACCCCGCCCCTGCCCGGCCCGCGCGCCGCGGGGCAGCGGCCCGGCCTGTACGTGCTGTCGACGCGACGCCCCGGCGCTGTCAGCGGCCCCTCGTAAACTGGCCGGACTATCAGCCCATGCTGGCGCAGTGCTGAGAACGCCCCGTCTGGTCACGCAGGCGGGGCCGCTGCTGTCAGAGGCCGGGCCCATTCCCTCGACAGCCGAGAGTGGAGCACTCGGGCCGGATGGTGACGAGCGGATCTGGGTCGTCGTCGTACAGGCCGGCAGCGTTGGCGGTGAGCAGGCGCATGGTGCGGCCGCAGTGTTCGCAGCGAGGACGGGGTAGTGCCCGCACTTCCGAGCGGCGGCACGAGTTCGGTAGATCGGTCATGCCGAGAAGGTGACACATATCGAGGGCTCGTGTTCCCCCCTGCCTTCCGGTCCCCTAACCCTCCGGGTGCCGCACGGCCCGCTTGAGCGCCATCTCCGCCTTGTACCGGTCAACCCCGGCCTCGGTCGCGTAGGCGGTCAGCCGGTCCTGCACCGCGCCCGCCAGCTCCGGCGTCAACGCGCCAGCCTGGATCGCCGCCCACGCCTCACGCTCAGCCGCCAGCAGGTCATCAGGGAAGTCGAAGTCGCTCACGACCGGGAGCCTACGCCGCGGTCGTCACGTCCCCGCGCTCGACCTGCTCCAGCTCCGCCAGCAGCGCCCGGTACTCCGCCCGCTGCTCATCCGACAGCCGCGCATCCCTGTGAGGGAACAGGGCGCGAATCGCCGCGTTCAGCTCCTCAGCAGACCGCAACGGGCCGCGAGACAGAGACTCGGGGGACATGCCGACCAGTCTAGGAGCCCCCTCGGACACGGGCTACGACTTCCCGGCGGGCGGCTGCGGCAACTCCGTCACGAACGTGCCGATGCCCGGCTGCATCTCCGCCAGGCCCGCCGCGCGCAGCTCCTTCAGCACGCGTTTCGCGGTGACCTGGCTGATGCCGAACTCGTCGCACACTGCCATCGCGGAGGGGAGCCGGCCGCCTGGCGGGTAGGTGCCGTCGAGGATGCGCTCCGACATCACGGCGTACACCTGCCGCCACCTCGGAATCTCCGGCTCCCATCTCATGATCCGTGACGCTAGGCGGGCCTATCGGAGTACGCGAGATCAGACGACCCATACGACCTATACCGCCTATCCCGCAGGGGTATCGTGCAATTACATGCGAGAGCCCCCGGGGAGCGTGGGCCGCCACCCCGGAGGCGAGCCGACGATCGGAGCGTCGACGTGGACGAGCCTAAGAGCCCCGAGCCCGCATCGGGTAGACGGCAGACTGGGGTTCCGCCCAGCGTGCGCCTCAGCCCCATGCAAGAGGCCTGGCGGGCCTACGTCGAGCACACCCTCTACCTGTGCGGCACCTGCCGCCGCGTCGACGGCAGCCCGTGCCCGCCGGCTGGGGAGCTGTACCGCACCTGGCGCCGGGTCGCCGAAGAGTCCATGCGGAAGGTGTGGGGGACCGCCTCGAGCCGGACGGCTTTACCTCCAGGGCAGTGATCGCCCCGGTGTCGTTGTCTGACAGGAAAACGCAGGCCAGAGGTTGTACTGCCAGTTAAGGGGCGTTCGTGAAATGGGTGCTGTCATCCACTTCCCATCCGGATCAACCTCCTGTTGAATTTCGGTCTATAACTCCGGTCAGGAATCGGCCGCAGCGGTGTGAATCAGCCGTGCAGGAGGTCGGTGACGTGTACCCGCAGAACGTGCGCCACGAGGAGCAGGTGGCTGAGCTTCATCTCGTGCCCCCCTTCCATGCGCTGGATCGTCGACCGGTCGATGCCGGCGGCGTGGGCGAGGGACTCCTGCGTCATGTTCTGGTGGATGCGTCGCACGCGGATGCGGTCGCCGACCGCGCGGCGGGCCGCGGGGACCCACTCGGGCAGTTCGGCTGGCACTCGACCAACCGTTTACGGATCATGATCATAAGTCAGCAGCAGATTTGAGGCACTTTTCGATCATGAATCTTCGGTTGCCCTGTGGCACTGGCATACGCCGCAGGGCTCCCTGTAGTGTCCACGAATCGAACACGTGTTCACCCCTTCGAGTGAACCGGCTCCCGGAGATGCAGGGCCCAGGGCGAACCGGGCAACAGGAGGACAGGACCACAGGGCGAGTGCCGCAGCAAAGCCGCCTCGGCGCGGCGCACAGGAAAGCGACCAGCGGTCAGGCCGGCGTCGGCCGCTGGTTTGTGGTGCCACCCTCCGGGCTGCAGGACCTACCTCCCAAGTAGCGGCCTGGAGGGTGGCTCCACTCATTCAATACGAGGTAGCTGGGAGATGGATGGGAGAATCCGGCCCCAGATTGCCGCGACTGACTACGCGTTTCTGCGAACTATTACGCGATATCCCACGCAGTTCAGCTGACCGGAACACGCATGAACCTGTACGTCTAACCGGCCGACTCGCCCGCGTGAGGGCTCAGAACACCCGCGCTGACCAGCAGAAACACCACCAGGCCGAGCGCGACCCGGTACCAGACGAACGGCATGAAGCTCTTGGTCGAGATGAACTTCATGAACCAGGCGATCACCGCGTACCCGGTGGCGAACGCGATCACCGTGGCGAACAGCGTCGGACCCCAGGAGACGTGTCCGCCGTCCGCCGCGTCCTTCAGCTCGAACAGGCCGGACGCCAGCACGGCGGGGATGGCCAGCAGGAACGAGTAACGGGCAGCGGCCTCGCGCCGGTAGCCCATGAACAGGCCGCCGCTGATGGTGGCCCCGGAGCGGGAGACGCCCGGGATCAGGGCCATCGCCTGGCACAACCCGTAGATCAGGCCGTCCCGGACCGTCAGGTCGCCCAGCTCCTTGCGGGGCGCTGCCACCCGGTGCCGTCCGCCGTTCTCCGCGCGCGCCGCGAGCCGGTCGGCGACGCCCAGGACGACGCCCATGCCGATCAGCATCGCCGCCGTGAGCCGCAGATCGCGGAAGGGGCCCTCGATCTGGTCCTTGAGCGTCACCCCGAGCACGCCGATCGGGATCGAGCCGACGATGACCAGCCAGCCCATGCGCGCGTCCTGGTCCCGGCGCATCTCCTTGTCGGTGAGCGAGCGGGACCACGCGGACAGGATGCGCCCGATGTCCTTGCGGAAGTAGATCAGCACCGCGGTCTCCGTGCCGATCTGCGTGATCGCGGTGAAGGCGGCTCCGGGGTCCTCCCAGCCGGAGAAGGCCGCGGTCAGCCGCAGGTGCGCGCTGGAGGAGACGGGCAGGAACTCGGTCAGACCCTGGACGAGGCCGAGGATCAGGGATTCGAACCAAGACATGGGGCAGCGAAGTCCAAGTGCCGATCGCGGAAAGGTCGAAGGGCACACCCCCACCGCCGGCTGCGGTGCGGTCGATCATCGGGCGCGCCGGAGGCGAACTGTAGCGCCCGGAGATGAAGCCCCGGCGAAGGTGCGATGACCCGCCGCGTCCGTACGGGTGACGCTCAGGCGGCCGCCGGACCGCCCACCGTCCAGCCCGGGACCCGGGGGTGCGCGGTCAGCTCCCGGTGCCGCGCCTCCTCGCCGCAGGCCCGGCAGGTGACGACCGGCACGAACTCGTTGCCGCAGTGGTGCTCCAGCATCATCGGCGTGCCGCTGTCGGCCCGCAGATGCCGGTCGCCCCACTCCTTCAGGGTCCACAGCACGGGCTCCAGTTCGAGACCCGCCTGGGTGGGCCGGTACTCGAAGCGCTGCGGGCGCTCGCTGTACGGACGCTTGGTCAGGATCCCGGCGTCGACCAGCCGGCGCAGCCGTGCGGCCAGGATGTCGCGCGGCGCGCCGATGTTGCGCACGAGTTGGTCGAAGCGGCCGTTGCCGAGGCACACCTCGCGCAGCACGAGCAGGGAGTACTTCTCGCCGACGAGGGCGAGGGCGTCGGCGATCGAGCAGGGGCGCGGGTCTTTTGAGGCGGCCATGGGGCCAGTCTACGGGCACGGCCCCCTGTGGGTTTGATTTTCCAACGCGCGGCGTTATGGTGAGTTCGGATTTCCTACTCACCGGTAGCAACGCCCCGGTGGCATCCCGTCCTGAACCGGTCCGGCCAAGGAGGCCCGCACCATGCGTGACGCAGTCATCGTGGAAGCCGTACGTACACCCGTCGGGAAGGGCAAGCCCAACGGCGCCCTCGCCCACGTCCACCCCGTGGAACTGCTCGCCCACACCCTGCGCACCCTCGTCGAACGCTCGGGCGTCGACCCGGAGCTGATCGACGACGTCATCGGCGGCGCCGTCGACCAGGTCGGCGAGCAGGCCATGAACACGACCCGCTACGCCGCCCTCTCCGCCGGACTGCCCGAGTCCGTGCCCGCCACCACCGTGGACCGCCAGTGCGGCTCCTCCCAGCAGGCCGTGCACTTCGCCGCCCAGGGCGTCATCTCCGGGGCGTACGACATCGCCGTCGCCTGTGGTGTGGAGTCCATGAGCCGGGTGCCCATGTGGTCCAACGTGCCCGAGGGCAAGGACCCGTTCGGTCCGGGGATCGCCGCCCGCTACCCGGAGGGGCTCGTCCCGCAGGGCATCAGCGCCGAACTCATCGCCGCCAAGTGGTCGGTCACCCGCGAGCAGATGGACTCCTTCGCCGTGACCTCGCACCGCCGGGCCGCCGCGGCCTGGGACGCGGGACTGTTCGACGCCGAGGTGGCGCCGCTGGAGGGCGTCACCCGCGACGAGTGCGTGCGCCCGGACACCAGCACCGAGGTCCTGGCCGGCCTCCGGCCCGCCTACCACGACCCGCACGTCGCCGAGCGCTTCCCGCAGATCGAGTGGAACGTGACCGCCGGCAACGCCAGCCCCGTCAACGACGGCGCGTCCGCCGTCCTCGTCATGGCCGGGGAGACGGCGGCCCGGCTCGGCCTGCGCCCCCTCGCACGGCTGCACAGCTTCGCCGTCACCGGCTCCGACCCGCTGCTGATGCTGACCGGCGTCGTCCCGGCCACCGAGAAGGTGCTGCGCCGGGCCGGACTCTCGCTCGACGACATCGACCTGTTCGAGGTCAACGAGGCGTTCTCCAGCGTGGTCCTCGCCTGGCAGCAGGAGACCGGCGCCGACCTCGCCAAGGTCAACGTGCACGGCGGCGCCATCGCCATCGGCCACCCGCTCGGCGCGAGCGGCACCCGCCTGACGACCACCCTGGTCCACGCCATGCGGGAGCGCGGCGCGCGCTACGCCCTGCAGACCATGTGCGAGGCCGGCGGACTCGCCAACGCGATGATCCTGGAACGGGTCTGACGGACCGCGGGGCCGGACGGCCCCGGTGGCCCTCCTACCGGCCCCGCAGCCGGTGCCGCTTGCGCCACGCCACGACCGCCCCGGCGAGACCCGGCACGGCGATGCACGCCAGTGCGATCAGGAAGGCCGGGGACGTCGGGGTGGAGGCGCGGGCGCCCGCCACCACGTAGGCGGCGGTGTTCGGGATCGAACCGAGCGCCGTCGCCAGCAGGAACGGCAGCAGGCCCATCCGGGATACCGAGGCGCAGTAGTTGGCGGCGGCGAACGGAATGCCGGGGAACAGCCGCGCCGCCAGCATCGACCGGAAACCGTGCCGGCTGAGCTGGTGGTCCGCGGCCTTCAGCCAGCGCCCGCGCAGCAGCGGACGCAGCGCCTCCTGGCCGAGCACCCGGCCCAGGCAGAACGCGAGACCGGCGCCCAGCACCGTCCCGCCCAGCGCCGCGACCAGACCGAACTGCGAGCCGAACAGCGCCCCCGCGGCCAGATTCAGCAGCGGACGCGGCACGAACGCCACCGTGCACGCCCCGTACGCCACCGCGTAGGCGACGACGCCCACGACACCGCCGAGCCGGGCCGGCAGGCCGTCCGTCAGCAGATGATGCGGCTCCAGCACCACCATGGCCGCCGCCGCCGAGGCGAGCAGCACCACCAGCAGGGACAGCCGGGACCACGGCGACAGCAGGACTCTCGCGCACCGGCCGGCGAAGCCGGGAGCGGGCGCGAGAACGGGAGCGGCCGTGGGGACGGCGACCGCGAGGTCGGACGAGCCGGCCCGGGGGCGGGCCGTGGCGGTGCCCCCAGAGCGGTTGGTGGCATCGAGCATCCGGTGACACTAACCGACATATGTGCGAGATCGCCGTAGTGTTCGTCTCATGCGCGTCACAGAAGACGGTCCGGCACCGCCGCGGGTGCCGGACAGCACGCTGGCCGACACGGTGCTGGAGCGGCTCGTCGCGGCGTACGCGTCCGCCGCCGATCCGGTCGCGGCCGACGCCATGCGGGCGTACATGAAGGACGTCGCGCCCTTCCTGGGACTGAAGACGCCGGTGCGCCGCGCCCTGTCCCGCACCGTCGAGGCCGGACTGCCCCGCCCGTCCGAGGCCGACTGCACGGCGATCGCGCTGCGCTGCTGGGAGCTGCCCGAGCGGGAGTACCACTACTTCGCCGTCGACCACCTGCGCCGGCACGTACGGAGGTGCTCCTCCGGCTTCCTGCCCGTCACCCGGCACCTCGTCACCACCGTGCCCTGGTGGGACACCGTCGACCTGCTCGCCGCGCACGTCGTCGGTGCGCTGGTCGCCGCCGACGCCACGCTCACCGCCGAGATGGACCGGTGGAGCGCCGACGACGACATGTGGCTCGTACGCACCGCGCTGCTGCACCAGCTCCGCTACAAGGAGCGCACCGACACCGGGCGCCTCTTCGACTACTGTCTGCGCCAGTCCGGCCACCCCGACTTCTTCGTCCGCAAGGCCATCGGCTGGGCCCTGCGCGAGTACGCCAAGACCGACCCGGACGCGGTACGGGACTTCGTCGCGCGGGAGGGCGACCGGTTCGCGCCGCTGTCGGTGCGGGAGGCGCTGAAGAACATCGGGGCGTGAGCGGTGGGAGCCGCCGAAGCGTAGGGCGGACTTCCGCTTCGCGGAAAAATGGGTCGACGCGGGGCGCTGCGTCGGCAAGGATCGTCGTCATGTTCCGGTACGCCTTCCTTCTCGCAGCATCCGCCGTCGCGGATGCCCCGAAGGCTGCCGTCACCGTCCTCGCCGCCGCAGTCGACGGCGCCCGAAGCTGACCCTCCCCGGATCGCCCGGCGGACCCCGCAGGGGGAGGGTCGGCCGGTTTCCCGGGGTCCCCGTCCCGGCCGCGCGCCGATCCGCCGCGCCCGGGGCCTGACGCGTCATCACCTGAGAGGCTTCCAGGTACCGCCATGTCCAAGACGGCGTACATCCGCACCAAACCGCACCTCAACATCGGCACGATGGGCCACGTCGACCACGGCAAGACCACCCTGACCGCCGCCATCACCAAGGTCCTCGCCGAGCGGGGCGCCGGCACCTTCGTGCCGTTCGACCGCATCGACCGGGCCCCGGAGGAGGCCGCCCGCGGCATCACCATCAACATCGCGCACGTCGAGTACGAGACCGGCACCCGGCACTACGCGCACGTCGACATGCCCGGCCACGCCGACTACGTGAAGAACATGGTCACCGGCGCCGCCCAGCTCGACGGGGCGATCCTCGTCGTCTCCGCGCTGGACGGGATCATGCCGCAGACCGCCGAGCACGTGCTGCTCGCCCGGCAGGTGGGCGTCGACCACATCGTCGTCGCGCTCAACAAGGCCGACGCGGGCGACGAGGAGCTGACCGACCTGGTCGAGCTGGAGGTCCGCGAGCTGCTCACCGCGCACGGCTACGGCGGTGACGCGGCGCCCGTCGTCCGGGTGTCCGGGCTCAGGGCGCTGGAGGGCGACCCGCGGTGGACCGCGTCGATCGAGGCGCTGCTCGACGCGGTCGACACCTATGTGCCCGTGCCGGAGCGGTATCTGGACGCGCCGTTCCTGCTGCCCGTGGAGAACGTGCTCACCATCACCGGCCGCGGCACCGTCGTCACCGGCGCGGTGGAGCGCGGCACCGTCCGGGTCGGCGACAAGGTGCAGGTCCTCGGCGCGGACACCGAGACCGTCGTGACCGGTCTGGAGACCTTCGGCAAGCCCATGGAGGAGGCGCAGGCCGGCGACAACGTGGCGCTGCTGCTGCGCGGGGTGCCGCGCGACGCGGTGCGGCGCGGACACGTGGTGGCCGCGCCGGGCAGCGTGACGCCCAGCCGGCGGTTCACGGCGCGGCTGTACGTCCTGTCCGCCCGTGAGGGCGGCCGGACGACACCGCTGTCGACCGGCTACCGGCCGCAGTTCTACATCCGCACCGCGGACGTCGTCGGGAACGTCGACCTCGGCGAGGCGGCGGTGGCGCGGCCCGGGGACACGGTGACCGTCACCGTGGAGCTGGGGCGTGACGTGCCCCTCGAGCCGGGGCTCGGCTTCGCCGTCCGCGAGGGCGGGCGCACGGTCGGGGCCGGGACGGTGACGGAGGTCGTGTGAACCTCTGACGCGGCCGGGCGGCGGCGCGGCGGCACAATGGGACGGTGAACGAGTCCCTCCCCGTGTCCCGCGCCGTCGACCACGGCACCGCCAAGCTGATGCCCGACATCGACCGGGCACGGGCCTGGCTGCTGACCGTCGACGGCGCCCCGCAGTCCTACGTCGACCTGGACGAGCCGACGCACCTGGAGTTCGAGTACGCGCGGCGGCTGGGGCACGTGCTCGACGTGGCCGGCGAGCCCGGGGCCCCGCTGGACGTGGTGCATCTCGGGGGCGGGGCGATGACGTTGCCGCGGTATCTGGCCGTCAGCCGGCCGGGGTCACGTCAGGACGTGGTGGAGGCCGACGCGGGGCTGGCCGCGCTGGTCGCCGAGTATCTGCCGTTGCCGGCGGGGGCCGGTGTCGCCGTGCACACGGCGGACGCGCGTACGTGGCTGGAGGCGGCGCCCGACGACAGCGCGGATGTCGTGGTCGCGGACGTGTTCGGGGGGTCGCAGGTGCCGGCGCATCTGACCACCGTCGGCTACGTGGACGAGGTCGCGCGGGTGCTGCGGGGCGGCGGGGTGTACCTCGCCAACCTGGCGGACGCGGCGCCGTTCGCGTTCGTGCGGTCGCAGGTGGCGACGGTGGGGAGGCGGTTCGCGGAACCCGTGCTCGTCGCCGAACCCGCGGTTCTGCGCGGCCGCCGCTTCGGCAACATGGTGCTCGCGGCCTCCGACCGTGCGCTGGACGTATCGGCGTTGGCCCGGGCGGTCGCGGGGGATCCGTTCCCGGCGCGGGTGGAGCACGGGGAGTCCCTGCGGCGCCTGGTGGGGGACGCGTCCCCCGTGCACGAGGCGACGGCGGTGCCGTCACCGCTGCCGCCGTCGGGGGCGTTCGCGATCGGTTAGGGGGCGACTCCCCGCGGCCCCTTGAGGGCGACGGCGGCTGGTCGCGAACGGCCCCCACCGAGCCACGGCTACCCGACGGCCGTACCGTCCCCGACCTCCTCCTGCGCGCCCGGCAAGGCGCACGCGACCTGCTTCGTGCGGCGGCGCAGGTTGCGTACGTCCGGGACCGTCAGGACCGCCGCCGTGACCACGACGACCAGCGCCGCGCAGCCCCACAGCGCCTCCGGCCGGCCGAACGCCGTCTCCGTCGGCCCCGCGAGGGCCATCGCCGCCGGGACGAGCGCGACCGACCCGAACCAGTCGTACGCGGACACCCGCGACAGCTTCTCCTCCGGTATCTCCTGGTGCAGTGCGGTCATCCAGGAGACGCCGAACACCTCCACGGACAGCCCCGTCAGGAACATCACCGCGCACAGCACCGCCACCGGCACGGGCACCGCGAGCGCCGCGGACGGCAGGGCCAGCGGGAACACGCACAGGGTGCCCACCAGCAGCAGACGGCGCGGCTGCCAGCGCGTCATCAGCAGCGCGCCCGCCACCGTGCCGCCGCCGAAGAAGGCCAGCGCGACGCCCCAGGGAGCCGGCCCGCCCAGATGGTCGCGGGCGACGAGGGGACCGTAGACCGCGTCGGCCGCGCCGACGACCGCGTTGGCGACGGAGAACTGCACGACGATGCCCCACAGCCACGGCCGGCCGGTGAACTCCCGCCAGCCGTCCCGCAGGTCGGCGAGCACACCGCCGCCCGGCACGCGCGGCGGTATGTGCTTCACGTCGAGGAACGCCCGCAGCACCGCCGCGACGGCGAAGGCCGCCGCGTCCACCGCCAGCACCCAGCCGGGCCCGATCGCGGCGACCATCGCCCCGCCCAGCGCGGCGCCGCCCAGGGTCGCCCCGTGCATCGCCATACGGAACACGGCGAACGCGCGGCCGGCCTGTTCGCCGTCGACGGAGGACAGCAGCATGCCCTCGGCGGCGGGGTTGAAGAACGCCTGCCCGGCGCCGCCGAGCCCGCTGAGCACCATCATCTGCCACAGCTGCGGCTCACCCGCGAGGACCAGGACGGCGAACGCGGCCTGTGAGGCGCAGTTCACGGCGTTGGCCGCGACCATCACCCGGTGCCGCGGCAGCCGGTCGGCGACGGCGCCGCCGATCAGCAGGAACAGCACGAGCGGCAGGGTGCGGGCGGCGGCCACCAGGCCCACGTCCCCGCCGTCGCCGCCCGCGCCCAGCACGGCGAACGCGGCGGCGATCAGCGCGCCGTGGCTGCCCAGGTTGGTCACCACGGCGGAGGCGGTCAGCAGCGTGTAGTTGCGGCCGGCCCAGGCGGGGCGGCGGCGGGCGGCGGAGGTCGGCACCCGGTGACTATCGCCGGGAGAAGGCCGACTTGCCAAATGGGTACCGGGCCCGCACACGCGCGGGCCCGGACCGTCACGACTCCGTCGGCGGTTCCTCGGTCAGCCGGACCGTGCTGAGGATCTTCTGCACGGTCGCCTCGGGGATCTCGTCCTTCACGCCCGCCGCGCCGTACAGGTTCCAGGTGACGAAGTCGCCCGCGCCGTTCTTGAAGGCGAACGTGATCGCCTTGCCCTCGCTGTCGCACTTGCCCTTCTGCGGCGTGCCCTCCGAGTGCGCCGTGGCCACATGCCCGGTGATCCCGGACTTCGTGGTGTACGGCTTCGGCGCGTCGTACTTCACGCTCTTCTTGTCGGGCTGCGTGTAACCGCCGAAGATCCACCACGGCACACGGGTCTCGGCCGCCTCCTTGGTGTCCTTCGCGCCGTTCTCGCCGCGGGTGCCGGCGGTGGCGAGCGCGGTGTCCTCGGTGCGGCCGTCCTTGTTCTCGTCCTCGGTGCACCACTTGGACTTCAGGTAGGCGGGGGCGGTGACGGTGGTGCGGCCCATCTCACCGTCCTTCTCCTCCCATTCGAAGCCCACGGAGGTGCCCGGCGACTCGATCTCCCAGTCACCCGGGACGTCGAACTTGGTGCCGAAACGGGTGTTCACGACGACCTGCCAGCCCGGGATCGTCGCCTTCTCGCCCTCGCCGCCGCGCGGGTTGCCCCCCGAGGCCGAGGGGGCCGGCTCGGCGGAGGCGTCCTTGGACGCGGTCGCGCTCGGCCTCGCGGGCTTCTTGCCGTCCGCCTCGTCGTCCTTGTCGCCGCCGAGCACCAGGAAACCGGTCACGCCCGCGGCCACGACCACCGCCGTCGCCGCGATGATCGCCACCAGCTTCGTACGGTTGCCGCCACCGCCGCCGTCCCCCGGCTGCGGCATGCCCACGGTGGACGGCTGGCCCCACTGCGGCTGCTGCTGGTACGGGTTCGGCTGCTGGTAGCCGGGTTGCTGGTACGGATTCGGCTGCTGGTACCCCGGCTGCTGGTACGGATTGTTCGACTGCGGGTTCTGCTCGCCCCCGGGCGGCTGCTGTCCTGGCCACATGGGCAGCCACCCTAGCCGCGCCCCGACACGATTCGGTCACTGCCCTTTGACGGGGACGTAGCAAGCGGGTCCACGGACCGCGGGCCCCGACGCGAGGCAGGAGCTCACCGGTCCCACGGACGGACCGGTGAGCCCCCTGCGGCGCGGGCGGCCTCCCTCACACAGCCGCGCCGGCGCCGTACGGGCCGAACAGGTCGAGCAGCCGGATCCGGGCCGAGTGCAGCCGGTGGGCCACCACCTCGCCCACCCAGCGGGTCACCTCACGGCCCAGCTCCGCGTCCCCGTCGCACAGGGCGAGGACGGACGCGGCATCGAACTCGTACGCCCGCACCGGGGTGGCCGCCTCTGCGCCCAGGTGCCAGACGTGCGGACGGAACAGCCACGACCAGCCGACCAACTCGTTGTGCCCGAGCCGCTCGATGACGAGGGGCCGGCGGCCCGGCACCCGCATGTCCAGCTCCACGGTGCCGGTCCTGATCACCCAGAACCGGTCCGCCCGGCCGCCCTCCTCGAACAGCCGGGTCCCTTGCGGGAAGGACACCTCGCGCGCGGCGGCCATGAGCCGCTCCCGGTGCTCTGCGGGCAGGGCACGCGGCAGGCTGGGGGACGGGGGAGCGAACATGGCGGGCCTCCCGGATACGAAGTGCGGGGCGTCGTCGGCATCTCCGCCGGCTGCTTCCAGAGTCCGCCCGTCCGCCGCCGCGCGCATGGGCCGACCGGCCCGGGTGGCGCGGCGAACGGCCCTGACCGGACGGCTTACCCCGACCCGGTAGGCTTCCCGACCGTGCCCCCCTCGACCGGGCGGCACGCACACGCACGGACACACGGCATCGGCGGACCGGAGGAAGAGGCGTTGCACGTCCAGGAATGGCTCGAGACCGTACCCGCGGTCGCCGTGTACGCGCTGGTGGGAATCGTCATCGGGCTGGAGAGCCTGGGCATCCCGCTGCCCGGCGAGATCATCCTGGTCTCCTCGGCGCTGCTGGCCTCCCAGCACGGTGACATCGACCCGGTGATCCTCGGCGTCTGCGCCACCGCCGGCGCGATCATCGGCGACTCGATCGGCTACGCCATCGGCCGCAAGGGCGGACGTCCGCTGCTGGCCTGGCTGGGCGGCAAGTTCCCCCGCCACTTCGGCGAGGCGCACATCGCGACCGCCGAGCGGTCCTTCCAGAAGTGGGGCATGTGGGCGGTGTTCTTCGGCCGCTTCGTCGCCCTGCTGCGCATCTTCGCGGGCCCGCTCGCGGGTGTGCTGCGCATGCCGTACTGGAAGTTCCTGATCGCCAACGTCCTCGGCGGCATCGTGTGGGCGGGCGGCACGACGGCGGTCATCTATTACGTGGGGATCGTCGCGGAGTCCTGGCTGAAGCGGTTCTCCTGGCTGGGGCTGGTGCTGGCGGTGCTGATCGGCGTGACGTCGATGCTGGTGCTGAAGCGCAAGGCGAAGAGGACGGCGGCCGCCGCGGAACCGACGCCGGCTCCGGCGCCGGTCGGCGACTGACGTACGCCCTTGCGGCCGAGCGCCGGGTGGGGGCCGGTGAGGGCCGTTCGCGCGGTTCCCCGCGCCCCTGGGTCGGCTGCCCGGCCGGCACCCACAAGGGCGCCGGTGCGACGGACACCCTCATGCGCCCGTCTCTCAGCCCTCGTGCTGATCCCGATGCGCCTTCGCCAGTTCCGCGTACATCGTCCCGTTGAGGGTCAGCCCCTCCCGCTCCTCCTGCGTCAGCTCCCGCCGCACCTTCGCCGGGACGCCCGCGACCAGGGAACCCGGCGGGACCCGCATGCCCTGGGGGACAAGGGCCTGCGCGGCGACCAAGGAGCCCGCGCCGATCACCGCGCCGTTCAGCACCGTCGCGCCCATGCCGATCAGGCAGTCGTCCTCCACGGTCGCCCCGTGCACGACCGCGTTGTGCCCGACGGACACCCGCTCGCCCACGCTCACCGGGAACCCGGGGTCGGCGTGCAGGGTGCAGTTGTCCTGCACGTTGCTGCTCGCGCCCACGGTGATCGACTCCACGTCGCCCCGCAGTACCGCGCCGTACCAGACGCTCGCCCCGGCGTGCAGCGTCACGTCGCCGATCACGCTCGCCGTGGGCGCCACGAACGCCCCCTCGTCGATCCGCGGCTCCCTGCCGCCGATGCCGGTGATCAGAGCCTGGTGCGTCATCTCGCCTCCTAGTCGGACGTCGGGGGAACGGTACGCCACCCGGTGGGGTGAAGATCACAGGGGCGCCGGCCCGTACCCGTCGCGCCCGCGGACTACGGTGAGCGGGTGCCGAAGCGCAAGAACACGTTCTCGTCCTGGCCGCGCCGCCTCGCCCAGCGCGCGGTCCACGCGGGCTGGGCCTGGGTGCAGCGCACGGGCTCGGTGACCGCCGAACAGCCCGGCCGCTTCCGCTTCGGCGCGATGGGAACAGGTACCAGACTCGCCTTCCCGCTCGGCACGGTCTTCGGCGAGCCCTGGATCCGCATCGGCTCCCACTGCATCGTCGGCGAGCAGGTCACCCTCACCGCGGGACTGATGCCCGGCCTCGACCTCGGCCCCGAGCCGATCCTGCGCATCGGCGACGGCGTCGTGCTCGGCCGCGGCAGCCATGTCATCGCCGACACCACCGTGACCATCGGCAGCGACTGCTATTTCGGCCCGTACGTCTACGTCACCTCCACCAACCACTCCTACGACGACCCGCACGAGCCCATCGGCAAGCAGTGGCCGCGGATGGAGCCGGTGGAGATCGGCCCCGGCTGCTGGATCGGCACCGGCGCGGTGATCCTGCCGGGCGCGCGCGTCGGGAAGAACGTGGTGGTGGCCGCGGGCGCGGTCGTCCGGGGCGAGGTGCCGGACCACTGCGTGGTCGCGGGCGCGCCCGCCCGGGTCGTACGCCGCTGGACGCCCGACGAGGGCTGGCAGCCGCCGCTGCGCACCCCGCCGCCCGTGCCGCTCCCCGACGACGTCACGCCCGACCAGCTGCGGGCGCTGTCGCGGCTCGACGAGGAGAGCGTGGCCCGCCTCGCGGAGCTGGACGAGGCCGGGCTGGACGCGCACGGCGCCGCGCGGCTGGCCGGGTCGGAGCCCGGCGCCTGACGTCCGCGCCGTACCCGCACGGCCTCGCAGTACAGTGCGGTGAACCACCGGGTGCATCATCCGGACAGTCGAAACGGACGGAACGTGGCGGACCTCGACCTGCTGACCCGGTCCCTGGCGCGCAACGTCAAGCGCTGGCGCACCGAGCGCGGCTTCACCCTGGACATGCTCGCGGCCCGGGCGGGCGTCAGCCGCGGCATGCTCATCCAGATCGAGCAGGCCCGCACCAACCCGAGCATCGGCACGATCGTCAAGATCGGCGACGCGCTCGGCGTCAGCGTGCCCACGCTGCTCGACTACGAGCGGGGACCGAACGTCCGGATCGTCCCCGCCGACCGCACGGTCCGCCTGTGGCACACCGAACGCGGCAGTTACAGCCGGCTGCTGACCGGCACCGAGGCGCTCGGCCCGCTCGAGATGTGGGAGTGGCGGCTGATGCCGGGGGAGAGCAGTGACTCCGACCCGCACCCCGAGGGCACGGTCGAACTCGTCCACGTCACGGCCGGGGAGCTGACCCTCACCGTCGACGGGGAGGAGCACCGGGTGCCGGCCGGCGCCAGCGCCTCCTTCGAGGCCAACGCCCCCCACACGTACGGCAACGCGGGCGACGGGCCGATGGAGATGATCATGACCGTGTCGGTGCCGCCCGCGCAGTGAGACGGGCTCCGGACACCGCCCCGCCCGCTGTTACCGTGCCGTCATGCGCGCACCCATCGGAAACTTCGGCCAGGCCGTCCCCGCCCCCGACTGCCTCGACGAGCTGACCGCCCCCGTCGCCGCCGCGGTCCGCGCCTGGAGCGGCAGCGTCCCCGCCGACCGGATCCTCTACGTCGAGACGGACCCGCAGTGGGCCGACACCGCCGTCTTCGTCGAGCACTACGGCAGCGACCTGCTGGAGCGGTCGGCGAACTGCGTGGTGGTGGCGGGCAAGCGCGGCGGGGAGACCACGCTCGCCGCGTGCGTCGTACTGTCCACCACCCGGGCCGACGTGAACGGGGTGGTGCGCCGCCATCTAGGCGTACGCAAGGCGTCCTTCGCGCCGATGGACACGGCGACGGAGGAGACCGGCATGGAGTACGGAGGCATCACCCCCGTCGGGCTGCCCGAGGGCTGGCCCGTGCTGGTGGACGCGGCCGTCGTGGACCTGCCGTACGTGCTGGTCGGCAGCGGGCGGCGGCGCGGAAAGCTGCTGGTGCCGGGCAAGGCGTTCGCCGAACTGCCGGGCGCGGTCGTGCTGGAGGGCCTCGGCAAGCCCGCCGCCTGAGCGGGCCGAACCGGCCGAACCAGCCGGGCGGGCCGCGCGGGCGTCAGTACCGCGCGGCCGTGCCCAGGTACCGCTCGGCGAAGGCCGCCGCGGCGGCCGGCGAGCTGAACAGACGGCGCAGCCGCGCGAGCGCGGTGCCCGCGCGGAAGGGGTCGCCCGTCGCACCGCCGTGGTACAGCTCGGACAGCCACTGGGAGAACTCCTGGTAGTCCCACACCTGCCGCAGGCGCGCCTGCGAGTAGCCGGCCAGCCCGGCCTCGTCGCCCCTCAGCAGCAGTGCGACGAGGGCGTCGCCCAGCGCGAACGCGTCGTGCAGGGCCAGGTTGAGGCCCTTGGCGGCGATCGGCGCGACCAGGTGCGCCGCGTCCCCGGCGAGGCAGAGGCGGCCGAAGGTCATCGGCTCGGTGACATAGTCGTGCATGTCCAGCACGCGCTTCTCGATCAGCGGACCCTCGGTCAGCGGCTCCGCGCCGGCCGCGCCCAGCCGGCGGCGCAGCTCCGCCCACACCCGCTCGTGCGGCCAGTTCTCCGGGGCGTCGCCGGGCGGGCACTGGAGGTAGTAGCGGGTCACCTCGGGACTGCGGGGCATCTGCCCGGCGAACCCGTCCGGATGGCAGCCGAACAGCACGCGGTCCGCGGACGGCGGCGCCTGGGCGAGCAGCGCCAGCCAGCCGATGCCGTAGTCGTGCCGCGCCACCCCGGCCCGCCCGGCGACGGCCGCCCTGGTCACCCCGCGCGCGCCGTCGCACCCCGCGACGAAGTCGCACACGACGACCTCCCGGCGGCCGCTCTCCGGACAGACGTACGACACCGACGGCCGGTCCCCGTCCACGCCGTGCACCCGCACGTCCCGCACCCCGAACCGCGCGGCCCCGCCGCGCACGTCCGCGTACTCCCGCACCAGGTCCGTGACCAGGAACTGCTGGGGATACACCCAGTGGTGGCCGCCCGTCAGCTCGTGGTAGTCGAAAAGGTGGCGCCCGCCGTCGAAGCGGAACTCGCAGGCGGTGTCCCGTCGGGCCCGCTCCAGCAGGTTCCCGGCGAGACCCCGCCGCTCCAGGCCGCGCACCACCGGTTCCTCGATCACCCCGGCCCGCGGCCGTTGCTCGACGAACTCCCGCGTCCCGCTCTCCAGCACCAGGCAGTCCACCCCGGCCGCCCGCAGCACGCACCCCACGGTGAGCCCGGCGGGCCCCGCGCCCACCACGACAACCGGAAACCGTTGCGGAGCAGGGGAGTTGGGGGAGGCAGGCGTCTCGGTCATCGCGCCATTATGGCGTCACCCCGCCGCCCGGAACCGGCGGGCCCGACGAGCGGACCTCTCAGGCGAGCCGCGGGATCTCGATGGCGGGGCAGCGGTCCATCACCATGTCCACACCCGCCGCACGTGTACGCGCGTACGCCTCCTCGTCGACCACCCCGAGCTGGAACCACACGGCCTTGGCGCCCTTGGCCACCGCCTCGTCCGCGACCGCGCCCGCCAGGTCGCCGTTGACGAACACGTCCACCACGTCCACGTCGAAGGGGATGTCCGCGAGCGAGGCGTACCCCTGCTCCCCGTGCACCGTCTCCGCCTTGGGGTGCACCGGCACCACCCGCTTGCCGAACCGCTGGAGCACCTGCGCGACCCCGTACGCGGCGCGCTGCCGGTTGGAGGACAGGCCGACCACGGCCCAGGTGTCACCGGACTCGGTGAGGATCTTGCGGACCGTTGCGTCGTCGCCGTACACCGTCGGCCTCCCGAAATTCGAAGCATGATTGAGCTGACGTGCCCGTCAACCAGGCGCACGGCGCGGTGATTCCCGGCGCCGCGCGCCTGCCACGAGGGGCCTCACGCTCCTCCCACGAGGTGCCCCGCGCGCCTCCACGAGTGGCGCCGCGCAAGTGACGGCGCGAAAAGCGTGCGAGATACCTGCGTGCGCCCGCTCGCGCGCCTACGCTCGCCTCGTGCTGCGCATCACCGACGCCCGAACCGGCGAGCTCGTGGACGCCGCCCCCGCCCGGCGGGGCCTGACCCGTGTCGAGGCCCACCCACGGGGGCTCGACCCCACCGGCCTGCGTGTGCTGCTGGCCGCCGACCTGCTCGTGCGCGCCCTCGAACTCGGCGGCACCCCGGTGTGGGCGCTGCTCGCCGCCGAGGAGCGGCACGCGGAACTGCGCGCGGCGGCCGACGCGCTCGGGATCCGGCCCTTCGAGCACGGCGAGGGCGCCGCCGGGCTGGGCGAGGCCCAGGTGCTCCACGTCGTCGACGAGGGTGGCGGCGAGCCCGACGGCGTACGGGTCGCCGTCGCCCCCGTGACCTGGTCCGCCCCCGGCGCTCCGGACGAAGCCGACCAGGCCGCCCTGCGCCTCGCGCTGCTCACACACCCGAGGAACGTGCCCGCGGTGATCGACGCCGACGCGCTGGAGCGGGCAGGAGACACCCTCCACGGCTGGCGGAACGCGGTCGCCGACTGGGCGCGGCGGCCCTCACGCCCCGTGCCCGACGAGGTGCGCGCCGGCCTGCGCGCCGCGTGGGAGGACGACCTGGACACCGCCGCCGTGCTCGGTGCGCTCCGCGCGGTGGAGGGCGACCCCGGCTTTCCGGACGGCGCCCGCTTCGAGACGTACGCCTACGCCGACCGGCTGCTCGGCCTCGACCTCGCCCGCGACCTCGGAAACCCCGCATGATCGAGCGCGCGGCGTCCGGCCCCCTGCGCCGGCTGGTGGTGCTGCGGCACGCCAAGTCCGCCCGTCCCGAAGGCGTCGCCGACCACGAGCGTCCGCTCGCCTCGCGCGGCCGCCGGGACGCGCCCGCCGCCGGACGGGCCCTCGCCGACATGGACTGCCTGCCCGGGCTCGCCCTGTGCTCCACCGCCGTACGCGCCCGCCGCACCTGGGAGCTGGCCGCCGCCCAGTGGGGCACGCCCCCGCCGGTCCGGCTCGACGCGCGTCTCTACCACGCGGACGTCCCCGCCCTGCTGGAGGTGATCCGCGAGACGCCCGCCGAGGTCGAGACGCTGCTGCTCGTCGGCCACAACCCGGGTCTGGAGGACCTGGTGCTCGCCCTCGCCGACGACGGCCTCGACGACCTCCTGGACCGGGTGCGCGCCAAGTTCCCGACCTCCGCCGTCGCCGTGCTCGACTGGCGCGGCGCCACATGGCGCGACCTGGTTCCCGGCGGCGCCCTGCTCACCTCGGTCGCCGTCCCGCGCGGCAGGCGCTGACGCCCGCCGCATAGGCTGGCCGGATGCAGGACGAGTACCGCACCGTGGCCCGCGCGGGTGTGCACGAGACCGAGATCAACCGCTCCCGCTTCCTGTGCGCCCTCGCCCCGGCGGCCACCGAGCGGGAGGCGCAGGACTTCATCGCCGCCGTCCGCAAGGAGCACGCCGACGCCACCCACAACTGCTGGGCGTACGTCATCGGCGCGGACGCCTCCGTCCAGAAGGCCAGCGACGACGGGGAGCCCGGCGGCACCGCCGGCGTCCCCATGCTGCAGATGCTGCTGCGCCGCGACATGCGCTACGTCGTCGCCGTCGTCACCCGGTACTTCGGCGGTGTGAAACTCGGCGCGGGCGGCCTCATCCGCGCCTACGGCGGCGCGGTCGGCGAGGCCCTGGACGCGCTCGGCACCCTCACGCGGCGCCGCTTCCGGCTGGCCACCGTGACCGTCGACCACCAGCGGGCCGGCAAGGTGCAGAACGACCTGCGTTCCACCGGCCGCGAGGTGCGCGACGTGCGCTACGGCGAGGAGGTCACCATCGAGATCGGCCTCCCCGACGCCGACGTGGACGCCTTCCGCGCCTGGCTCGCCGACGCCACCTCCGGCACCGCCCGCCTCGAACTGGGCGGGGAGGCCTACGGGGACGCCTGACACCCCGACCGTTTCACCCCTCTTCGGGCGATAACGGGAGGTATGCAGCCCGGACGTGACGGGTGATACGGGAGCAACCGCCCGCGCTGTCGGAGGCGCCCGATACGCTGCCGGGACCATGAGATTCCTGCACACGTCCGACTGGCACCTCGGCCGGTCCTTCCACCGGGTCGGCATGCTCGGCGCCCAGGCCGAGTTCATCGGCCACCTCGTTGCCACCGTGCGCGAGCGCGAGGTGGACGCGGTGGTGGTGTCGGGGGACGTGTACGACCGGGCCGTGCCGCCGCTCTCCGCGGTCGAGCTGTTCGACGACGCCCTGCACCGGCTCGCCGACCTCGGCGTGCCCACGGTGATGATCTCCGGGAACCACGACTCGGCCCGCCGCCTCGGCGTCGGCGCGGGACTCATGGGCCGCGCCGGCATCCACCTGCGCACCGAACCCTCCGCGTGCGGCACCCCCGTCCTGCTGCCCGACGCGCACGGCGACGTCGCCTTCTACGGCCTGCCCTACCTGGAGCCCGCCCTCGTGCGGGACGAGTTCGGCGTGGAGCGGGCCGGGCACGAGACGGTGCTCGCCGCCGCCATGGACCGCGTGCGAGCCGATCTCGCCGCCCGCCCGGCCGGCACCCGCTCCGTCGTCCTCGCCCACGCCTTCGTCACCGGCGGCGAACCGAGCGACAGCGAACGGGACATCGCGGTCGGCGGTGTCGCCTCCGTGCCCGCCGCCCTGTTCGACGGCGTCGACTACGTGGCGCTCGGCCATCTGCACGGCTGTCAGACCCTCACCGACCGCGTCCGCTACTCCGGCTCCCCGCTGCCGTACTCCTTCTCCGAGGCCGGGCACCGCAAGTCCATGTGGCTGGTCGACCTGGCCGCCGACGGGAGCGTCACCGCCGAGCGCGTCGACTGCCCCGTGCCGCGGCCCCTCGCCCGCATCCGCGGCACCCTCGAGGAGCTGCTCGCCGACCCCGCGCTCGCGCCGCACGAGGAGGCGTGGGTCGAGGCGACCCTCACCGACCCGGTCCGTCCCGCCGACCCCATGGCCCGGCTCGCCGAGCGCTTCCCGCACACGCTCGCCCTCGTCTTCGACCCGGACCGGCCGCCGGACGACCCCGACGTGTCCTACGCCCGCCGCCTCGCCGGGCGCGACGACCAGCAGATCGCCGAGGACTTCGTCGCCCATGTGCGCGGCACCGGACCCGACGCGCACGAGCGCACCGTGCTGCGGGACGCCTTCGACGCCGTCCGTACCGACGAGGCCGTGCGGGAGGTGGCCCGATGAGACTGCACCGCCTGGACATCACCGCCTTCGGGCCGTTCGGCACCACCCAGAGCGTCGACTTCGACGCCCTGTCCGCCGCCGGACTGTTCCTGCTGCACGGACCCACCGGCGCCGGCAAGACCTCCGTCCTGGACGCCGTCTGCTACGCCCTCTACGGCTCCGTCCCCGGCGCCCGCCAGGGCGGACAGGGCACCACCCTGCGCAGCGACCACGCCGCGCCCGCCACCCGCACCTCCGTCACCCTCGAACTCACCGTCGCCGGACGCCGCCTGGAGATCACCCGGCAGCCACCGTGGGAGCGCCCGAAGAAGCGCGGCGTGGGCACCACCACCGACAAGGCGCAGACCTGGCTGCGGGAGCGCGACGCCGCCACCGGCGCGTGGAGGGACCTCAGCCGCTCGCACCAGGAGATCGGCGAGGAGATCACCCAGCTGCTCGGCATGAGCCGCGAGCAGTTCTGCCAGGTCGTGCTGCTCCCGCAGGGCGACTTCGCGCGCTTCCTGCGCGCCGACGCCGAGGCCCGCGGCAAGCTGCTGGGCCGCCTCTTCGACACCCGTCGCTTCGCCGAGGTGGAGAAGCGCCTCGCCGACTGCCGCCGCGCCGCCGAGGCCCGCGTGCGCGACGGCGACGCCGAGCTGCTCGCCGACGCGCACCGCATGCAGCAGGCGGCGGGCGGCGCCATGGAGCTGCCCGAGCTGTCGCCGGGGGAGCCCGGCCTGGCGGACGCCGTGCTGACCGCGGCCGCAGTCGCCCGCAGCACCGCACGCGAACAGCTCACCGCCGCACACTGCCGCCTCGCCACCGCCGAGACCGTCCGCGCCGAGGCGGGCCGCGCCCTGGACGAGGCGCGTGAACGGCACCGGCTGCAACGCCGGTTCGCCGAGGCCCGGGAGCGGGCGGAGCGGCTGCGGGAGCGGTCCGGCGCCCACGACGAGGACCAGGCCCGCATGGACCGGGCCCGCAAGGCCGAGACGGTCGCCCCCGCCCTGGAGCTGCGGGACTCCGCCGACACCGAGCACCGCCGCGCGGCCGCCGCGGAGCAGCGCGCCCGCGCCCTCCTCCCCGCGTCCCTCGCGGACGCCGGACCGGACGGGCTGGCCGCGGCGGCCCGCCGCGCCGCCGAGGAACTGGGCGGCCTCGAGTCGGCCCGCCGGGCGGAGCGCCGCCTCACCGAACTCCTCGACGAACGGGCCGGCCTGGACCGCCAGGAGCGGGCCGACGAGGAGGTCCGCGAGGACGCCGAGGCCTGGCTCGCCGACTGGGAGACCACCCGCACCGCCCTCCAGGACCGCATCGCGACCGCCCAGCATGCCGCGACCCGCGCCGGGGAGCTCGCGGCACGGCGCGACACCGCCCGTCACCGGCTGGAGGCCGCCCGCACCCGCGACCGGCTCACCCGGGACGCCGAGGCCGCCGCCGAGCAGGCCGACACCGCCCGCGAACAGGCCCTCGCCGCACGGCAGCACTGGCTCGACCTCAAGGAGCAGCGGCTGGGCGGCATCGCCGCCGAGCTCGCCGCCGGCCTCACGGACGGCGCCCCCTGCGCGGTCTGCGGTGCCACCGAGCACCCCGCCCCGGCCCGCAAGGTCGCCGGACACGTCGACCGCGAGACCGAGGAACGCGCCCTCGCCGGTTACCAGCGCGCCGAGGACCGGCGCGCCGAGGCGGACCGGCGGCTCGCCGCCGTACGGGAGGAGCTGGCCGCCGCCGGCGCGGGCGCCGGGGACACCCCGGCGGAGCAGCTCGCCCGTGAACTCGACGAGGCGGAGCGGGAGCACGCCCGCGCACGGGAGGCCGCCTCCGCGCTGCACGCCGCCCAGGAGGAGCTGCGCGCCGCCGAACGCGAACACGAACTGCGCACCGCCGCCCAGCGCGACGCGGCCGTCCGCGCCGCCGCCCGCGTCGGCCACCGGGAGCGCCTCGAACTCGAACGGGCTTCCCTGGAGCAGGAGTTGGCGCAGGCGCGGGGAGACGCCCCCAGTGTCGCCGCGCGCGCCGGGCAGCTCGAACGCGAGGCGGCGCTGCTCACCGACGCCGCCGACGCCGCCCGCACCGCGGAGGAGACCGCCCGGCGGCTCAAGGACGCCGACGCCCGCCTGGCCGACGCCGCCTTCCGCGCCGGCTTCGACACCCCGCGGGCCGCGGCCGACGCCCTCCTCGACGACGACGCCCACCGGCAGTTGCAGCGCCGGCTGGACGCCTGGTACGACGAGGAGGCGGCCGTACGCGCCGTCCTCGCCGAGCCCGAGACCGTGGCCGCCGCCCAGCAGCCCGCCGTCGACCTCGCCGCCGCCCAGCGCGCCGCGGAGGAGGCGGACCGCGCCGTCCGCGAGGCCGCCTCCGCGCGCGACGCCGCCGCCCGCCGCTGCGCCGAGCTCGACCGGCTCTCCGCCCGGGCCGCCGCCTCCGTGCGCCGGCTGGGACCGCTGCGCGAGGAGTACGACCGGGTGGCCCGCATGGCCGCCCTCACCGCCGGCACCTCGGCGGAGAACGAACGCCGGATGCGCCTGGAGTCGTACGTGCTCGCCGCGCGCCTGGAGCAGGTCGCCGCCGCCGCGACCGTCCGGCTGCGCCGCATGTCGTCCGGCCGCTACACCCTCGTCCACTCCGACGACCGCACCGGCCGCGGCCGCAGCGGCCTCGGGCTGCACGTCGTGGACGCCTGGACCGGCCGGGAGCGCGACACCGCCACCCTCTCCGGCGGCGAGACCTTCTTCGCGTCCCTCGCTCTCGCGCTCGGCCTCGCCGACGTGGTGACCGACGAGGCGGGCGGGGTGCGGCTGGACACGCTCTTCATCGACGAGGGCTTCGGCAGCCTCGACGACCAGACCCTCGACGAGGTGCTCGACGTCCTCGACTCGCTGCGCGAACGCGACCGCAGCGTCGGCATCGTCAGCCATGTCCCCGACCTGCGCCGCCGCATACACGCCCAGCTGGAGGTCGTCAAGGACCGCTCGGGGTCCCGGCTGCGGCACCGCGGGACGTGACGGGGCTGCCCGGTCACCTCCCCACGGGACGGCGCGGCAGCGGCGAGGAGTACACCACGCTGGTGGTCACCGAACCGAGCGCGCCGACCCGTCCCGACACCTCCTCCAGGTGCCGCATCGACCGCGCGGCGACCTTCAGGACGAAGCAGTCGTCACCCGTCACGTGGTGCGCCTCGAGGATCTCCGGTGTGGCGGCGACGAGGTCGTGGAACGGCTTGTAGTTGCCGGTCGGGTAGCGCAGCCGGACGAACGCCAGGACCGGCAGCCCGATCCGCTCCGGGTCCACCACCGCCGCGTAGCCCCGGATGATCCCGGCCTCCTCCAGCCGCCGCACCCGTTCGGTGACCGCGCTCGCGGACATCGACACGGCGCGGGCGAGTTCGGCGTAGCTGGCGCGTCCGTCCCGCTGGAGGACGTCGAGGATGCGCCAGTCGGTGGCGTCCGGGGAATACTCGGTCATCGCCGAGAAATAGCAGGGGAATCCCCGGCGGAGCAAGACCCGCACCGGGATTCGTCCCTTCAGGACCGCTGTTCCCGCCCGTAGTTTTCCTGTCATGACGACGACCACCGTGAACTCCGTCCTGCGGGTCGCCCCCGCCTCCCCGGCCGAGGCCGCGCAGCACTTCCGTGCGAGCCTCGCCCTGTACACCGACGTCTCCGACGTGGCCGCCGCGCTCGCGTCGGGGGGCGACCCCGGCTTCGTCCTGCTGGACTCCCGCTCCGCCGACGCCTGGGACCAGGGCCATGTGCCCGGCGCCCTGCACCTGCCCACCGCGCGGATCGCCGAGCGGGCCGCGGACCTCCTCGACCCGGCGGTGCCGGTGGTGACGTACTGCTGGGGGCCCGGCTGCGACGGGGCCGCGCGCGCCGCGCTGGCCCTCGCCGAACTCGGCTACCGCGTCAAGGAGATGCTCGGCGGTTTCGAGTACTGGGTGCGCGAGGGCTACGCCTACGAGACCTCGCGGGGCGGTGAGCGGCGGGCCGCCGACCCGCTGACCACCGTCGTGGACGCCGACGCCTGCGGATGCTGAACCCGCCCGTCCGGCACGGGAGTCGAGCCGATAGGTTTCTCCGCCATGGAGCGATGCGCGGAGCCGGGGACGGTCGAGTGGGTGGAGTCGGGCGGCGGGCCGCTCGTCGCGGTGCCGGAGACGGTGCTGCCGTTCTGGACGGGGGCCGACGGCGAGGAGTTCGCCTCGGACTACGACCGGGCGTGCGAGGTCGACGGGCTCGTCGGGCTGCTCCCGGTCGGTGACGCCGCGGCCCTCGTCCTGGGCGACGAACCGGCCGCGACCGCCTACCTCCCCGAGCACTCCGTCCTCGTCCGCTGGGTCGCCGGACACGCGGAGGGCGACCTGCTGGCGAGCGTCCCCGCCGCGCTCGCCGGCGCGCAGTGGCAGCAGGATACGCACTGGCAGGTGCCCGGCCCGGTCGTCCTGTTCGACGCGGCCTGGCCCGGCGCCCAGGCCGAGGGCACCGGCCACGCCCGCCTCGCCCTCGGCCCCGGCCGCTACGCCGTGCGCGCCGCGCGGGTCAGCCCCGGCCCGGAGACCTGGCTGGTCCTGGTGCAGCTCCGGCCCCTGGCCTGACCGGAGGGCGCCGCTTAATCGCGTGCCCGGGCCGGACGCGCGCCCCATCATGGGGATCATGCCGAAGCTTCCCCCGCCCCCGCCCGAGGAACTCCGCCGCGATCCCTTGCCGCTGCGCGGCCGCACCGCCCTGGTCACCGGGGCTAGCCGGCGCGGCGGCATCGGCCACGCCGTGGCCCGCAGGCTCGCCGCGTACGGCGCGAGCGTCTATCTGCACCACCATGTGCCGCACGACGACGCCATGCCCTGGGGCGCCGACCGGATCGAGGACGTCGTCGCCTCCGTACGCGAGGCGCTCGGCGACCCCGGCGCGCGCGTGCTCGCCGGCCCCGGCGACCTCGGCGACCCGGCCGAACCCGCCGCCCTGCACGCCCGCGCCGTCGAGGCGCTCGGCGGACGCCTGGACATCCTTGTCGCCAACCACGCCCTGAGCGGCTCCGACGGCGACCTCGACACCGTCGACGCGGCCATGCTCGACGCGCACTGGGCCGTCGACGCCCGGTCCGTGCTGCTGCTCGTCCAGGCCCACGCCCGGCACCGCGCCGCCCTCCCGCCGGGCACCCCGGGCGGACGCGTGCTGATGATGACGTCCGGGCAGGACATCGCCGGCGGCATGCCCGGCGAGATCGCCTACGCCCTCCAGAAGGGCGCCCTGGCCTCGATCACCCGCTCCCTGGCGACCGCGCTGGCCGATCACGCGGTCACCGTGAACACCGTCAACCCAGGCCCCGTCGACACCGACTACCTGACCGGCGAGGTCTACGACGCGATCGCCGCCCGCTTCCCCGCCGGGCGCTGGGGCATGCCCGACGACCCGGCCCGCCTCCTCGCGTGGCTGGCCACCGACGAGGCGGGCTGGATCACCGGTCAGGTCATCGACTCCGAGGGCGGCTTCCGGCGCTGAACCGGCCGAAACCGCGCTACAGCGCCGCCAGTTCGTCCACCAGGTCGTCCAGTCCCAGGGACCCCTGGGACAGCGCGGCCATGTGCCACGCCTTGAGGTCGAAGGCGTCGCCGTGCCGCTCGCGGGCCTTCTCCCGGCCCAGCAGCCAGGCCCGCTCGCCCAGCTTGTAGCCGATGGCCTGGCCCGGGATCGTCAGATAGCGGGTCAGCTCGCTCTCCACGAAGTCCGCCGGGCGGCTGCTGTGCGCGCCGAAGAACTCCTGCGCCAGCTCCGGCGTCCACCGCTCACCCGGGTGGAACGGCGAGTCCGCGGGGATCTCGAGCTCCAGGTGCATGCCGATGTCGACGATCACCCGGGTCGCCCGCATCATCTGCGCGTCCAGGTACCCGAGCCGCTGTTCCGCGTCCGTGAGGAAGCCCAGCTCGTCCATCAGCCGCTCCGCGTACAGCGCCCAGCCCTCGCAGTTGGCGCTGACCATGCCGACGGTGGCCTGGTAGCGGGAGAGGCTCTCCGCCACGTGCACCCACTGCGCCAGCTGGAGATGGTGGCCGGGGACGCCCTCGTGGTACCAGGTGGACACCAGGTCGTACACCGGGAAGCGGGTCATGCCCATCGTGGGCAGCCAGGTGCAGCCCGGCCGGGAGAAGTCCTCCGACGGCGGCGTGTAGTACGGCGCCGCCGCGCTGCCCGCCGGGGCGATCCGCGACTCCACCTTGCGCACCCGCTCGGCCAGGTCGAAGTGGGTGCCGTCCAGGGCGTCGATCGCCTGGTCCATCAGCCCCTGCAGCCAGTCCCGGACCTCGTCCACGCCCTCGATGTGCCGGCCGTGCTCGTCGAGATGGGCCAGTGCCACCCACGGGGTCCCGGCCCCCGGGAGGACCTTCTCGGCCTCCTTCTTCATCTCGCCCAGCAGCCGGAAGTACTCGGACCAGCCGTACGCGTACGCCTCGTCCAGGTCCAGGTCGGTGCCGTTGTAGTAGCGCGACCAGCGGGCGTAGCGCTCGCGGCCCACCGTGTTCGGCGCGCCCTCGACCGCAGGGGCGTACACGTCCCGCACCCAGTCCCTCAGCTCCGCCACGGCCGCGGTCGCCGCGCGGGCGGCCTCGTCCAGCTCCGCGCGCAGCGCGTGCGGACCGGCGGCGGCGAAGTCCTCGAACCAGCCGCGGCCCTCGCCGGTGTCCGCCCACTCGCCGAGCTGCCCGACGAACGTCTCCGTGGGCCGCGACGCCGCGTACAGCTTGCGCTCCAGGCCCAGCGCAAGCGACTCCCGGTAGCCGGCCAGGGCGGCCGGGACCGCGCGCAGCCGCTCCGCGATCGCCCGCCAGTCCTCCTCGGTCTCCGCCGGTGTCACCGTGAACACCTCGCGCACCGCGTGCGCCACCGTGCCCAGGTTGCCCACCGCGCGCAGGTGCTCGTCGGCCTCGTGCACGGCCAGTTCGGCCGTGAGCCGCTCCCGCAGCAGCCGGGCGCAGCGGCGCTCGGCGTCGCTGTCCGCACCGGGCAGCCGCTCGGCCTGGTCGAGCCGCGCGAGGGTCGCCCGGAGCAGGCCGGCGACCGCCTCCTGACCGGCGGGCGAGAGATCGGGCAGCCGGGAGGAACTCTCCTTGACGCCGAGGTACGTCCCGGTGATCGGATCGAGGGCGATGAGCTCGTCGACGTAGGCGTCGGCGACCTGACGGGGAAGCGCGCTGTTGGTTGGTGACATGCGGACCATCCTGGTACGGCGTCCGCCGCACGTCACGCGGATTGAGCCGAGGGCGAAGGCGGCATGACCGGACCGCAGTCCCACTGCTGGAAGATCAGCCGCGTCTCCACCCGCGCCACCTCCCGACGGGCGGTGAACTCGTCCAGCACCAGCCGCTGCAGATCCGCCATGTCGGCGACCGCGACATGCACCAGATAGTCGTCCGGGCCGGTCAGATGGAACACCGTCAGCGACTCCGGCAGCGCCCTGATCCGCTCCACGAACGGCCCCACCAGCTCCCGCCGGTGCGGTCTCACCTGCACCGACAGCAACGCCTGCAGACCCCGGCCGAGCTTGGCGGGGTCCAGCTGGAGGCGGTGCCCGAGGATCACGCCCGAGCGGCGCAGGCGGGTCACCCGGTCCAGGCAGGTCGACGGCGCGACCCCGACCTGCGCGGCGAGGTCCCGGTAGGTGGTCCGGGCGTCGTTCTGCAACAGCCGCAGCAGATGGAGGTCCACCGGGTCCAGTACGACAGATTCGGCCATCGGCCGAACGTAGCACGGGATCCGGCCGCGCAGAACCGGGCGGTGTTCACCCTGGGCGCCATGGACAACGGCATGGACACGCGACGCACCACCAGAGCACTCGCCACCGAGGCCGTGCACGCCGGCCGGGACGATCTCGCCGGACTCGGACTGCACGCCCCGCCGATCGACCTGTCCACCACCTACCCCTCCTACGACAGCCGGGCCGAGGCCGCCCGCATCGACGCCTTCGCCACCACCGGCGCCGAGCCCGACGGCCCGCCGGTCTACGGACGGCTCGGCAACCCCACCGTCGCCCGCTTCGAGACCGCCCTCGCCCGTCTGGAGGGCACCGAGTCCGCGGTCGCCTTCGCCAGCGGCATGGCCGCGCTCAGCGCCGTCCTGCTGGTGCGCGCCTCGATGGGCCTGCGGCACGTCGTCGCCGTACGCCCGCTGTACGGGTGCAGCGACCATCTGCTGACCGCCGGGCTGCTCGGCTCCGAGGTCACCTGGACCGACCCGGCCGGCGTCGCGGACGCGCTCCGCCCGGACACGGGCCTGGTGCTGGTGGAGTCGCCCGCCAACCCGACGCTCGCCGAGATCGACCTGCGGGCCGTCGCCCACGCCTGCGGCTCCGTGCCGCTGCTCGTCGACAACACCTTCGCCACGCCGGTGCTCCAGCGTCCCGCCGAGCAGGGGGCGCGGCTGGTGCTGCACAGCGCCACCAAGTACCTCGGCGGGCACGGCGACGTGCTGGCCGGAGTGGTCGCCTGCGACGAGGAGTTCGCCGGACGGCTGCGGCAGGTGCGGTTCGCCACCGGCGGGGTGCTGCACCCGCTGGCCGGCTATCTGCTGCTGCGCGGTCTGTCGACGCTGCCGGTCCGGGTACGGGCCGCCTCCTCGAACGCCGCCGAACTCGCGGCCCGCCTCGCCGCGGACCCGCGCGTGGCCCGGGTGCACTACCCGCGCATCGGCGGCGCGATGGTCGCCTTCGAGGTGCACGGCGACCCGCACGAGGTGATCGCGGGCGTCCGGCTGATCACCCCGGCGGTGAGCCTCGGCAGCGTGGACTCCCTCATCCAGCACCCGGCGTCCATCAGTCACCGCATCGTCGACGCCGACGACCGCAGGGACGCGGGCGTCTCGGACCGCCTGCTGCGCCTCTCGGTCGGCCTGGAGGACGTGGAGGACCTCTGGTCCGACCTCGACCAGGCCCTGGGAAGGCCGTCCGCGCGCCCGGCCCGGTCGGAGGCCATGGCTCAGGGCTGACGGACGGTCCATGAACGGGGGACGGCCCGGCACGCCACGGTGTGCCGGGCCGAATACCGTCGGCGGGTCAGGGGCGGGTCAGGGGCGGGCGGCCCTCTCGCCGGCCTCCGGGGTGCGGGCCGACGGGGCGGGGGTCAGCCGGGCGGTGATGACGAGGGTGCCCTCCTCGATCTGGTAGTCCAGGGGGAGGCCAAGGCCGCGCATCGCGGCGACCATGCCCGTGTTGGACGTCTGCGTCACGGCGTAGACATGGGCGCAGCCCGCCTCGACCGCCATGCCCACCAGCCGGGACAGCAGTTCCGCGCCGATGCCCCGTCGCTGCCAGGCGTCCTCGACGATCAGCGCGACCTCGGTCTCGTCGCCGTCCCACAGCAGGTGGCCGAGGGCGACGACGTCTCCCGAGGGGGTCTGCGCGGCGAGCGTGCGGCCGAAGCGCGGGCTGAGCAGGTGGTTCAGGTAGCGGCTCGCGTCGCCTACCGGCCCGTGGTACCGACGGCGCAGCGTCTCGGCGGAGCACCGCTCGTGCATCGCCCGCGCGGCGTCCAGGTCGGCGGTGTCCGCGCGGCGCAGGGAGACGTGACCGCCCTCGGACAGCGTCAGCACGTCACGGCCGCGCGGCATCCGCGGACCGAGCCGGGCGTCCAGCTCCACCAGCGCCCGGGCACGGGCGAACTCCGTGGGGGTGAAGGGCAGATACGGCCGCTCGACCGTGAGGACGCCGCCCTCCGGGTCGCGCAGCCGGATCACGGTGTTCTCGAGGACGCCCTCGGGGGGCACGGCCGCCGCCCCGCCGCCGAACGCCGTGGCGGGCTGGGAGCGGATCGTGCAGCGGCCCAGCAACTGGCGCAGTACCAAGGGTAGTTCGGCCGCGTCGGTCGCGGTGCGGGCGGCCAGCCCCAGCATCCGGGTCGGGCCGTCCACCAGGTCGTGGGCGTCGGCCCGCTCGGCCCAGGTGTCCGTGCCGCCGCCCGCCGCGACCGCCGCGGCGAGATCCGTACCGGCCGGGACGCGCAACAGGAACTCGTCGACGGTGTGCGCGCCCAGCGGGTGCGTCTGCAGGCTCAGGATGTCGACCCGCCGCTCGGCCAGCGCCGTGCACAGGGCGGCCAGCGCGCCCGGCTCGTCCCGCACCGTCGTCCGCATCCGCCACAGCACGCTCTCGACCGCCGCCGGCTCGGGTGACGGGGGAGCGCCGCCGGTATCGTGCGCCGGCGGCGCGTGGCCGTGGCGCCGTGTCCGCCATGCGTGCAGCGCCTCCCCGCAGCGTGCGGCACGGGCTAGCGGGTTCCAGCGGCGGGACGTGCGCCCTCCGTCACGGTCGTTCGTCACGTCACACATGTCTCGACTCATACAGCCACTGTGAAGGAACCGTGTTTCGTGATCACAAACGCACTGTGACTGACGAGTAAAGCCCGCTTCTGTCCGAAATACTGCGTTACTGGCCGACGAGGCCCGGCTGCAGCGTCTTCCTGAACAGCACCGTGCCGTCCATCTCCCGCAGCCGCACGGAGAGTTCACCGCTGCCGCCGTCGATGTCCACCTCGCCGAAGAACTGGTACCCGCCGGCGGGGGAGACGTTGGCGGTGTCGGGCGCCTTCACGAACACCCGCTCGGGACCGAACGTCCCGTCCAGCGCCGTGGCCGGGAACGCGCCCGCGTTGAGCGGCCCGGAGACGAATTCCCAGAACGGCTCGAAATCGCCGAACGCGGCCCGCTCGGGCCGGTAGTGCTGCGCGGAGGTGTGGTGCACGTCGGCCGTCAGCCACACCGTCCCGGTGATCCTCCGGTGCTTGACGAACCGCAGCAGCTCCGCGATCTGCAGCTCCCGCCCCAGCGGCGCCCCCGGGTCGCCCTGCGCCACCGCCTCGACGTGCGGGCGCCCCTCGGTGGTGTCGGGCACGACCAGGCCGACCGGCATGTCGGCGGCGATCACCTTCCACACCGCCCGCGACCGCGCCAGTTCCCGCTTCAGCCAGTCCAGTTGCTCCCGGCCGAGGATGCCCTGCGGGTCGACGGTCTGGTCGCCGGGCGAGTTGGCGTTCCGGTACGTCCGCATGTCCAGCACGAACACGTCCAGCAGCGGGCCCTGCCGCAGCACGCGGTGGACGCGCCCCTCCCGGGCGCCGGGCCGCAGCGTCGGCACGGGGAAGTACTCGCCGAACGCCCGCCGGGCGCGGGCCGCGAGCACGTCGACGCTCTTCTCCGTGTACCGGGTGTCGGTGTCCGCGATCCGCTGTCCCGGGTACCAGTTGTTGCGCACCTCGTGGTCGTCCCACTGGACGATCGACGGCACACGGGCGTTGAACCGGCGCAGGTTCTCGTCCAGCAGGTTGTATCGGAAGTTGCCGCGGAACTCCGCGAGGGTCTCAGCGACCTTGGACTTCTCCTCGGTGGTGACATTCCGCCAGAGGCTGCCGTCCGGCAGTTCGGCGGTCGCCGCGACGGGCCCGTCGGCGTAGACGGTGTCCCCGCTGAACAGGAAGAAGTCCGGGTCCAGCCGGGCCATCGCGTCGAAGATCCGGTAGCCGCCGAACGCCGGGTTGATGCCCCAGCCCTGCCCGGCCAGGTCGCCCGACCACACGAACCGCACCCCGTCCCGCCGCCGGTCCGGCACCGTGCGGAAGGTTCCCGCGACCGGCGCGCTCGTACGGCGCGGATCGTCGGGGTCGGCGAGCAGCACCCGGTAGTGGACCTGCTCGCCCGGCGGCAGCCCGCGCAGCCGGGCGGTTCCGGTGAAGTCGGTACCGGGACCGATCAACGGCCCCCGCACCCGGCGGACGGTGCGGAACGACTCCGTCGCCGAGGTCTCGACGATCATCCGCGCCGGCCGGTCCGACCGGACCCACACCAGCGCGGAGTCACGGGTGACGTCACCGGCCTGGACGCCCCACTCGGCGCTGGGCCGCCCCGACCGGGTGAACGCGGGCAGGGCCAGCCCCGCCGAGACGGCAAGGGACCCCTTCAGCAGGGAGCGACGGCCGGGCAGCAGACGGTGTGCCATGAGTACGCCTTACGTAGGTCGGCAGGTGGGCACCCCACACCTACGCCGACCATGGAAACGCCGGATGAACAACACGCCCCAGGGGCGCGGGGAACTGTGCGACAAGCCCTCACCGGTCCACCGTGAACCGGGGACCTAGCGACTCCCGTCCAGCAGGACCCGGGCCACCAACGCCGGATCGTCATTCATCGGCACGTGCCCGCATCCCGGCAGCCGGACCAGCCGCGCCCGCGGAATGATCTGCTTCGCCCGTACTCCCTGCCGGGGGATCAGCAGCCGGTCCCGCGCCCCCCACGCGACCGTCACCGGAACGCCCCGCACGTCCTCCGTGAACTGCACGGACCCGCCCGCCCGCAGCGTCCGCGCGAACCCGGTCGCCTCGGCCAGCGCCCGCGTCTCGGCGACCACCGCCTCCGGCGCCCGTCGCCCGGGCCGGGCGTAGATCGTGCTGGTCAGCACGGTCCGCCCGACCGCCGACCGGGCCAGCCCTTCGACCACCCGCACCGGCATCCGCTCCGCGATCCCCCGCATGGCGGACAGCACGGTGAACGCGTACCGCCGCTCGGCCTGCGTCCAGAACCCGGCCGGGGACAGCGCCGTCACCGACCGCACCAGCCGGGCCCGCCCCATCTCCAGGGCGAGCAGCCCGCCCAGGGAGTTGCCGGCGACGTGCGGCCGGTCCAGCTCCAGCGCCTCGCACAGGCCGCGCAGCGCGGCGGTGACGGTGGGCAGATCGTGGTCGAGGCCGTCGGGCAGGGCGGGCGAGGCGCCGAAGCCGGGCAGGTCCACGGCGATCACCTCGCGCTCGGTGGCCAGGATGTCCACGACCGGGTCCCAGGCCTGCCGGTGGTGCCCGATGCCGTGCAGCAGAAGCAGCGGTTCGCCGCGTCCTACGCGCGCGTAGGACAGGGTCACGGACTGCGGGCCTCGGGGAGAGGGGAGCTGGTAGGTGACGGTCGCGGACATGAGGAGCTCCTCGTTCGGACTCGTGGAAAGGAACGTCGCGCAGGACGGCGTAGACAGCTTGTCAGCAATTGCTACCGACGGGTAGCCCGTCCTGCCTGGACACCTCGGCACCATTCCGCTGGGATGGCCGGGTGACCGCCGACACCGCGACCGACGTCTTCGAGGAACACCGCCCCGTCCTCATGGGCATCGCCTACCGCATGCTGGGCCGTGTGGCCGACGCCGAGGACGTCGTCCAGGACGCCTGGCTGCGCTGGTCCGCCGACGACAGGACCGAGGTCCGCGAACCACGCGGCTTCCTCGTGCGGATCACCACCCGCCTCGCCGTCGACCGGCTCCGGCAGATCAAGGCGCGCGGCGAGACCTACGTGGGCCCCTGGCTCCCCGAGCCGTACGTCACCCACTTCGGTGACACCGTGACGGACACCGCCGAGCGGGCCGTGCTCGCCGACTCCGTGTCCCTCGCGGTGCTCGTCGTCATGGAGACGCTCTCCCCGCTGGAGCGCGCGGTGTTCGTACTGAGGGAGGCGTTCGGCTACCCGTACGCCGACATCGCGGCCCTGCTCGACCGCGGCGAGGCGGCCGTGCGCCAGCTCGGCGCCCGCGCCCGCCGCCATGTCGACGACAGGCGCCCCCGCTACGACGTCGACCCCGCCCGCCGCCGCGTCCTCACCGAACGCTTCCTGGACGCGGCAGCCGGGGGAGACCTGGCGGGCCTCATGGAGCTGCTCGCCCCGGACGTCCGGCTCGTCGGCGACAGCGGCGGCAAGGCGCGCGCCCCGCTGCGGGTGCTGGACGGCGCCGACCACGTGGGCCGCTTCTTCGTCGGCGTGGCCGGCAAGGGGCTGCCGGACGTGTCCGTCCGCGTGCTCGAGCTCAACGGCGGTCCCGCGGTGCTCGTCCTGTCCGGCGGGAAGCCGGACACGGTCGTGCAGATCGACGCCGACGGCGACCGGATCCGCACCGTCTACGTGGTCCGCAACCCCGACAAGCTGGCCGCCCTCACCGCGCTCCCGTAGGCGCGTTCCGCCCGTTCCCGCAGGCCCCCCCGGCGCACCGCGCGCCGGGGGCCTCCCGTGCGCTGCCGATTGGTATTGACCAAGTCCGGTGGCCGCCCTATGGTCGCAGAGAAGTGAAACAACCTTTAATAAACAAGGGCGCTAAAACGCCGCCGGACACGGCGATCGTGGAGGACAGGGTGGGGACCACGCAGCTGGAATCGGTGCCGGAACCGAAGTACTGGCATCTGAAGACCGTGCTCACCGAGGCGCTGGACTCGGAGTTCTCCGTGGGCGAGATCCTGCCCAACGAGCGTGACCTGGCCGCGCGCTTCGGCGTCGCGCGCGCCACGCTCCGGCAGGCCCTCGAACAGCTCGAGCTGGAAGGCCGGCTGCAGCGCCGCAGGGGGGTGGGCACCACCGTCGCCCCGCCGCGCATGGGCGTCTCCGTCGGCAGCGAGCAGCACGCCTGGCCCGGCGGCCCGGACGACGCGTGGCACGCCGTGGACTGCCGGCTCGAGGTGCCGCCCGCCGCGCTCGCCGAGCCCCTGGTGACCGGCGGCGACGAAGCCGTGCACATCGTGCGCCGCTCCCGCGTCTCCCGTGGCCAGCCCGTCGCGTCCGAGCTGCTGTACATCCCGGCCGCCTCGGTGCCCGACCTCTCCGGCATCGACGCCCCGTCCGGCGCGGCGCGCGCCCGCGCGGTGCTGCGTGAACTGCAGCGCCTGGAACTGGAGCGCCAGGAGAACGCGGTGGAGCTCGGCTCGGCCGGCGCGGACGAGGCGAGGGAACTGGACCGCCTGCCCGGCGCCCCCGTCCTCGTCGTCACCACCCGCTACATCGCCCGCGGACGCACCGCCGCCCTCTCGGTGGCCACCTACCGCGCGGACACCTGCCGCCTGACCTTCGGCGACTCCGGCGGGGTCGAGATACACCACGGCCCGGAGCGCCAGGCGTCCTGACAGGCGAGGTTCACTGACGCACCGTCGACGCGCCGTGGGGCCCCGCCCCACGGCGCGCGCGTACGTCAGCGCCGGGCCGTCACCGTGCCCTCCACGGCGAAAAGCTGCTCCTCGACATGGTCGAGCGCCAGCCGCACCGCGCCCGTCGCCACCGCCGCCTCTCCCAGCAGGGACAGGGTGACCTCAGGCGGGCGCAGGCAGTAGCGGGCCAGCTCGCGGCGCAGCGGCTCCAGCACCCCGTCAAGACCGGCCGCCCAGCCCCCGATCACGACCAGCTCCGGGTCGAGCGCCAGCACCAGCGCCGCCACGTCGTGGACCAGCCGCTGGATGAACCGGTCCATCGCCGCCAGCGCCCGCTGGTCGCCCTTACGCGCCTGCGCGAACACCTGGGCCACGGCTCGCTCGTCCAGCGGATGCAGCGGCTCGTCCGTGGTCGACAGCAGCGTCTCCGGCGTCGCCTCACGCCCCAGCAGATGCAGCGCCCCGATCTCGCCGGCCGCGCCGCCGTACCCCCGGTGCAGCCGCCCGCCGATCAGCGAACCCGCCCCCGGGCTCAGCCCGGCCAGCACGAACACCACGTCGTCGCGGCCCTTCGCCGAGCCCTTCCAGTGCTCCGCCACCACCGCCGCGTTGGCGTCGTTCTCCACCAGCACCGGACACGTGAAGGAACGGCTCAGCCGCTCGCCGAGGCTCAACCCCGTCCAGCCGGGCAGCGCCGTGCCCAGCCGCACCGTCCCGTCCGCGTCGACGATGCCGGGGGTGCCCACACCGACCGCCCGCAGCGAGCCGCGCGGCACTCCGGCCCGCCGCAGCAGCTCCGCGACGGCCGTCCGCAGCCGGTCGAGACGCTCGTCGGCGTCGACCGTCTCGTCCACGTCCCGCACCTGTGCGCCGATCACCCGGCCGTCGAGGTCGGCCAGCAGCGCGGCCACCCGGTGCACACCGATCTCCAGGCCCAGCAGATGACCCGCCTCCGCCCGGAAGCGGAACCGCCGCGCCGGGCGGCCCTGACGGCGTGCGGCGCCCTCGTCGGCCGCCGCCTCGACGACCAGGCCCGCCTCGATCAGACCCTCCACGACGCCCTCGACGGTCGGCCGGGACAGCCCCGTCACCCGGGTCACCTCGGTCAGCGTCGCGCAGTCCGTGGCCCGCAACGCGTGCAGCACCACCGCGGAGTTGATCCTCCGCAGCAGCGAGGGATCCCCGCCGGTCAGCCGACCCACCGTCCGTCCTCCCAGCTCGTGCGCGTGTTGGGCGGATCGTACTCGGCACGGCGCACCCCGGCGACCACCGGGCGGGCGCCCCCCGCCTCCCCTTTCACACGGCCCGCTCAGCCCGGCGCCACGAACCCCGACTCGTACGCCGTGATCACCGCCTGCGTCCGGTCCCGCGCGCCCAGCTTCGCCAGCACGGCGCTCACATGCGACTTCACCGTCTCCGTGCCGACCACGAGACGCGTGGCGATCTCCGCGTTCGACAGGCCACGCGCCATCAGCCGCAGCACCTCGCCCTCCCGTTCGGTGAGCCGGGCGCGCTCCAGCGCGGCACGGGCCGCGCGGTTCCCGCCGCCCTCGCCGTACTCCGCCGCCAGCTGCCGTACCGAGGCGGGGAACAGCAGCGACTCGCCCTCGGCGATCAGCCGCACCGCGTGCACGATCTCCGCCGGCCGGGCCCGCTTCAGCAGGAACCCGTCCGCCCCGGCACGCAGCGCCTCGTACACGTACTCGTCGTTCTCGAACGTCGTCACCACGAGGATCTTCGGCGGGTCCGGCACCGTCCGCAGCAGCGCGCGCGTCGCCTCGATGCCGTCCAGCAACGGCATCCGTACGTCCATGGCGACCACGTCCGGTCGCAGCCGCCGTACCAGCGGGATCACCGCCGCTCCGTCGGCCGCCTCCCCGGCGACCTCGATGTCCGGCTGCGCCTCCAGCACGGCCCTGAGCCCCGCGCGCACCAGGGGTTCGTCGTCGACGAGGAGCACTCTGACCGGCATGCGGCCAGCGTAGATCAGCCCAGGGGCAGTTCGACCCGCACCTGCCAGTCGCCGTTCCCGTCCGGGCCGGTGTGCGCCCGCCCGCCGAGCAGCGCCGCCCGCTCGCGTATGCCGCGCAGGCCGCTGCCACGGCCCGCGGCGGGCCGGTCGTCCGGCAGCGGATTGCGCACCTCCAGCATCAGCAGGCCGTCCCCGGTGGACACCCGGACCCGGGCGGGCACCGCGCCCGCGTGCCGCAGCACGTTGGTCAGCGCCTCCTGGAGGATGCGGTAGCCCTCGCGGGAGAGGGGGCCGGGCAGGGTCTCCAACGGCCCGGTGACCTCGGCGTCGACCGTCGCCCCCGAGGCGCGCGCGGACTCCAGCAGCCGGTCGGCGTCGGCGAGCGTCGGCCGGGCACTCGCCGGCCGCTCCGACTCGCGCAGCACGCCGAGCACCCGCTCCAGGTCCTCCAGGGCGGCCCGGCCGGTGTCCTCGATGGCCGCGAGGGCGCGCTCGGTGAACTCCGGGCTGTTCGCCGCTCGGGCGGCTCCGGCCTGCACGACCGCCACGGTCAGCGCGTGCCCGATGGAGTCGTGCAGCTCGCGCGCGATCCGGGTGCGCTCGAGCAGCTGCTCGGTGCGCTCCTCGACGGCCGCGAGACGCTCGGCGACCGACGGGCCCAGCAGCCGCCGGGCGACGGCGGTGAGGACCGCGCCGCCGCCGGCCACGAGCGCGTACAGCGCGACGAGCGGCAGCGGGACGAGCAGGCCGAACACCCAGTCCGGCGGGCCCGACACCTGCGGCAGGTCCTCGGTCTCGTGCCCCACCGTCCGCGCGGCCAGTGCGTACGCGACGATCGGCAGCCACACCGTCCCCCAGGCGACGACACCGCCGAGCAGCATGCGGAACACCAGCCACAGCACGGTCCGCCAGCGGTCCGGCCAGGCCGTGGCCGGACGCGTGGCGAAGTCCGGATCCGCCTCGTCCGGGGTGAGCAGCAGCCGGGCCTGCATCACCTCGGCCACGCGCGCCCCCGGCAACAGCCCCACCGGCACCAGCACGACCAGCGGCACCCAGGGCAGCCCAGGCGCCACCCACCACCACACGCTGACCGCTGCCACCGGCACCCACATGTGCAGCAGCCGTGTGTACGTCCTCCCGCGGACCAGCGGGCGCAGCAGCCGAACCATTCCGTCATCGTGACACCCGGAGCCGGCAACGGGCTCCCCCGCACGGGGGAGACGATCTCCACGCACGGGGGAGGCCCCGCGCAGGGCCGGCCCACCACGCTGACGCCATGACCAGCATCGACGTCCGCGACCTCACCAAGGAGTACGGCGCCCGACGAGCCGTCGACGACCTCACCTTCACCGTGCCGCCCGGCCGCGTCACCGGCTTCCTCGGCCCCAACGGCGCCGGCAAGTCCACCACCCTGCGCCTGGTACTCGGCCTGGACCACCCCACCTCCGGCTCGGCCGGCCTCGACGGGCGGCCGTACGCGGCCCTGCGCGAACCCCTGCGCACGGTGGGCGCGTTGCTCGACGCCGGCGCCGCCCTCGGCTCCCGCACCGGCCGCGACCACCTGCGCGTCCTGGCGGCGACGCACCGCATCCCGGACCGCCGGGTGGACGAGGTGCTCGAGGAGACCGGGCTGGCCCCTGCGGCCCGCCGCCGGGTGCGGACGTACTCGCTCGGCATGCGGCAGCGGCTCGGCATCGCCGCCGCGCTGCTCGGCGACCCGGAGGTGGTGATGCTCGACGAGCCGTCCAACGGCCTCGACCCGGAGGGCATCGTGTGGATCCGCGGACTGCTGCGGCGGCTCGCGGACGAGGGGCGGACCGTGCTGGTGTCCAGTCATCTGATGAACGAGACCGCCTCGTTCGCCGACCACCTGGTCGTCCTGGGCCGGGGCAGGCTGCTGGCCGACACCCCCCTGCGGGAGTTCATCGACGCGCGCGTACGGCCCGCCGTCCGGGTCCGCACCTCCGACCCGGACGCGCTGGAGAACGTCCTGGCCCGCCACGGCCACCAGGCGGTGCGCCACCCCGACGGCCACTGGACCGTGCCCGACGCGCGCGTGGACGACATCGGGCGCCTCGCCTCGGCCGACGGGGTACCGCTCCTCGAACTCGCCGCCGACGAGGGCACCCTGGAGCAGGCCTACCTGGATCTGACCGCCGCCGAGACCGAGTTCACCCCCCAGCAGCAGGAGGCCTGACCGTGCCGTTCGCCCCCGTGTTCCGCTCCGAGTGGCTGAAGATCCGCACCGTCCGCCCGCTGCTCGCCACCCTGCTCGTGCTGTTCGCGGTGACCACCGCCTTCTCCGCGCTCGCGGGCCTGGACCCCGAGGACCAGGGCGCCGACCCGCTGTTCGCGGCCCTGTCCGGCACCGCACTCGGCCAGATCGCCGCCATCACCTTCGGCTCCCTGGCCGTGTCCGCCGAGTACCGCGAGGGCGCCGCCGTGCGGCTGTCGCTGACGGCGGTCCCGCGTCGCGGGCTGTGGTTCGCCGCCAAGGCGGCCGCGATCGCCGCCGTCGTCCTGGTGGTGGCCCTGGTGACGTCCCTGGCCGCGCTCCTCGCCGGCCTGGCCGGACTCGGCGACGCGGCCGACGGCCTGACCACCGCCGACCAGGTGCGCGGTGTGGTCGGCGGCGCCGTCTACCTCACGCTCATGGCGCTGTTCGCGGCCGGACTCGCCACGCTGCTGCGCAGCGGGGTGGCCACCCTGTCGGTGCTGATCCCGTTCGTCCTGATCGTGTCGTTCGTGATCGGCGACGCGCTCGGGACGGTCGCCGACTTCATGCCGGACCGCGCGGGGCAGACGGTGCTGCGCAGCGTGCCCGACGGAACGCTCGGCCCGTGGACGGGACTTGCCGTCACCGCGTGCTGGACGGCCGCGGCCCTGCTGGCGGGCGGGTGGCGGCTGCGCCGTCAGGACGCCTGAAGGGTGGCCGGTTGACCCGCCGCCAACTGTCAGTGGCTGCGGGTTTACTGGAGCCATGAACCTCGCCCGGCACATCGCCCTCATCGACGAGCTGTGCTTCCGGCCCTTCCCGGCGGAGCACGGTCCGTCGGACGTCGGCTTCTCGGGACCGGGCCACCATGTCGCCGTGCTGGAGTCCGGCGACCGCCCGGACCTGGACCCGGCCGGCTGGGCGGTGACGGTGGAGCAGTTCGAGAAGGACCGCGACGCGGTGTACGAACTGCTCGCCTCCCGCTGGGGCGACTCCGATCCGTACAACCTGCAGACGGTGGAGCTGCGCACGGAGCGGGAGGACGTACCCGAGCCGTGGGGCTGGCTGAGTCACCACGCGGGCGTGGCCTGGCTGTGGGAGGTGCGGGGCACCGGCCGCTGGGTCGTGGTCGCGCTCGCCGACCGGGACCCGGGCGGCTCCGTGCAGCTCCTGGCCGTGGTCACGGAGACCGCGCCGCCTTGAGGAGACACAGATCCTCAGGGACGCGTCACCCCTGCTCCGCCGCCTCCCGCAGCCGCGCGAACTCCTCGGCGAGCGTCGCCGGCGTCCAGTGCGCGTTCAGCCCGCTGGGATTGGGCAGCACCCACACCCGGGACTCGCCGATGGTCCGCACCTGCGGCCCCACCTTGGCGTTGCGGTCGTCGAACGCCGCCCGGTACGCGGTCACCCCCAGCACGGCCAGCCAGCGCGGACGCAGCCGGGCCACCTTCACGGCGAGCTCACGCCCGCCCTCCCGGTACTCCTCGGCCGTCAGCTCGTCGGCCCGCGCGGTCGCCCGCGCCACCACGTTGGTGATACCGAGCCCGTACGACAGCAGCTCCCGCTGCTCCGACGGCGGCAGCAGGCGCGGGGTGAAGCCGGAGCGGTGCAGGGCGGGCCAGAAGCGGTTGCCGGGGCGCGCGAAGTGGTGGCCCGTGGCGGCCGTCATCAGGCCCGGGTTGATGCCGCAGAACAGCACCCGCAGACCGTCCGCGACCACGTCCGGCACCAGACGGTCGCGGGCGGCCTCGAGTTCCTCCTGGGTGAAGCGGCTCAGAGGATCGCCCCGGGGATGTAGCCGGCGGCCTCCGGGTGCTGCTTCACGATCTCGTCGATCCGGCCGACCACGGAGGTCACCTGGTCGCTCGCGGCGCCGGTGAAGGACAGCTTGTCCGCCATCAGCGCCTCCAGCTCCGCGCGGCCCAGCGGCAGCCGCTCGTCGCCGGCGAGCTTGTCGAGCAGGTCGTTGCGCTCGGCGCCCTGCTCCCGCATGGCGAGCGCGGTGGCGACGGCGTTCTCCTTGATCGCCTCGTGGGCGACCTCACGGCCGACGCCCGCGCGCACCGCGCCCATCAGCACCTTGGTGGTGGCGAGGAACGGCAGGTAGCGGTCCAGCTCCCGGGCCACGACGGCCGGGAAGGCGCCGAACTCGTCGAGCACGGTCAGGAACGTCTCCAGCAGCCCGTCGAGCGCGAAGAACGCGTCCGGCAGCGCGACCCGGCGCACCACCGAGCAGGACACGTCTCCCTCGTTCCACTGGTCGCCCGCCAGCTCGCCCGTCATCGACGCGTAGCCGCGCAGGATGACCATCAGGCCGTTGACCCGCTCGCAGGAGCGCGTGTTCATCTTGTGCGGCATCGCGGACGAGCCGACCTGCCCCGGCTTGAAGCCCTCGGTGACCAGCTCGTGCCCGGCCATCAGCCGGATCGTCTTCGCCAGCGAGGACGGCGCCGCGGCCAGCTGCACCAGCGCGGTGACGACGTCGTAGTCCAGGGAGCGCGGGTAGACCTGGCCGACGGAGGTGAACGCCTGGGAGAAGCCCAGGTGGCCGGCGATCCGGTTCTCCAGCTCGGCCAGCTTGGCGGCGTCCCCGCCGAGCAGGTCCAGCATGTCCTGCGCGGTGCCGACCGGGCCCTTGATGCCGCGCAGCGGGTACCGGCCCAGCAGCTCCTCCAGCCGCCCGTACGCCACCAGCAGCTCGTCGGCGGCGGTCGCGAAGCGCTTGCCGAGGGTGGTGGCCTGCGCGGCCACGTTGTGCGAACGGCCGGCCATCACCAGCTCGCCGTACTCCCCGGCCAGCTTGCCGAGGCGCGCCAGCACGGCCACCGTGCGGTCGCGCATCAGCTCCAGCGAGAGCCGGATCTGCAGCTGCTCGACGTTCTCGGTGAGATCGCGGGAGGTCATGCCCTTGTGCACGTGCTCGTGCCCGGCGAGGTCGTTGAACTCCTCGATCCGCGCCTTCACGTCGTGGCGGGTGACCTTCTCGCGCTCGGCGATCGAGGCCAGGTCCACGGTGTCGAGGACCCGCTCGTAGTCGGCGATCGCCGTGTCGGGCACCTCGATCCCGAGGTCCTTCTGGGCCTTCAGCACGGCGAGCCAGAGCCGCCGCTCGAGCCTCACCTTCTGCTCGGGCGACCAGAGCGTGGCGAGCTCGGCGGAGGCGTAGCGTCCGGCGAGGACGTTCGGGATACGGGGCTTGGCGGGCGCAGCAGTCACGTACAGGGAGTCTACTGGCGATTCGTGCAGGCCCGCGCCGCGGGGTGACCTGGAGGAACGTACGAGAGGACCGCTACGCCGTCTCGTACGGCAGCAGCTCGGGGCGCTTGGGCGGCAGGCCGTCCCCCGAGGAGCGCCCGGTGAGCCGGCGGCCGATCCACGGCAGCAGGTGCCGGCGGGCGAACCGCACGTCCTCGACCCGGCGCGCCACCCAGTGCGGCGGCAGCGTCGCCTCCGGAGGCAGATGCCACTCGGGGTCCTCCGCCGGGTGGCCGAGCGCCTGCCACACCGCCTCCGCGACCCTGCGGTGCCCCTCGCCGGTGAGGTGCAGCCGGTCCACGTCCCACAGCCGGGGGTCGCCGAGCGCGGGCGCCCCGTACAGGTCGACCACCACCGCGTCGTGCCGGGCGGCGAGCTCGTCGACGCACGTGAACAGCGCCTCCATGCGGGGGCGGAAGCGTTCCAGCACCGGTCCCTGACGGCCCGGGCTGCGCATCAGCACGAGTTGCTTGCAGTGCGGGGCCAGCCGCTCCACGGCCTCGGTCAGCAGGTCCCTCACCCGGCCCATGTCGCACTTGGGGCGGAGGGTGTCGTTCAGACCGCCGACCAGGGTGATCACGTCGGCGCCCATGGCCGCCGCGCGGCCGACCTGCTCGTCGACGATCTGCTGGATCAGCTTGCCGCGCACCGCGAGGTTGGCGTAGCGGAAGCCGGGCGTGACCGAGGCCATCCGGGCCGCGAGCAGGTCGGCCCAGCCGCGGTAGGTGCCGTCGGGCAGCAGGTCCGACATGCCTTCGGTGAAGGAGTCGCCCAGGGCCACGAGGCTGGTGTGGGCGGGGGCGCTGGGGGTGGGGTTCGTCTGCATGGCGACAGAAATGGTAGCCCCTGGCACATACCCGCCGGTCGGTCACCTCCCCCGGGCGGGAGCAGCCGGTCAGGTGCGCTGCCCGAACAGCTCCCGCAGCACGTCCTCCATCGTCACCAGCCCCGCCATCCGCCCGTCCGCGCCGATCACGGCCGCCAGGTGCGTACGGCTGCGCCGCATCGCGGTGAGCACGTCGTCCAGCGGAGTGCTCTCCCGGACCCGCGCGATCGGCCGCATGTCCCGCAGCCGGAACGGCATGTCCCGCGGCGAGGCGTCCAAGGCGTCCTTGACGTGCAGATACCCGACGATCCGCCGCTGCTCGTCCACCACCGGGAACCGCGAGAAGCCGGACTCCGCGGACAGCCGCTCCAGCTCCTCCGGCGTGACGCCCACGCGCGCGTGGACCACCCGCTCCAGCGGCAGCACCACGTCCCGCACCGGACGCCGGCCCAGCTCCAGCGCGTCGTTCAGCCGCTCACGGGCCCGGTCGTCGATCAGACCCGCCTCGCCGGAGTCCCTCACGATCTGCGCCAGCTCGGCGTCCGAGAAGGACGCGGCGACCTCGTCCCGCGTCTCCACCCGCAACAGCCGCAGCACCGTGTTGGCGAAGGCGTTGATCGTGAAGATCACCGGGCGCAGCGCACGGGACAGCGCCACCAGCGGCGGGCCCAGCAGCAGCGCGCTGCGCACCGGCTCGGCGAGCGCGATGTTCTTCGGCACCATCTCGCCGAGCAGCATGTGCAGATACGTGGCCAGGGTCAGCGCGATCACGAACGACACCGCGTGCCCGGCGCCCTCGGGGACGCCCACCGCGTGGAACACCGGCTCCAGCAGATGCGCGATGGCCGGCTCGGCGACGATGCCGAGGACCAGGGTGCTCAGCGTGATGCCCAGCTGCGCCGCCGCCAGCAGCGCGGACACGTGCTCGAGCCCCCACAGCACCCGCTTGGCGCGCCGGTCGCCCTCGTCCGCGTACGGCTCGATCTGGCTGCGGCGCACCGAGATCAGGGCGAACTCCGCGCCGACGAAGAAGGCGTTGGCGACCAGCGTGGCCAGGCCGATCAGCAGTTGCACGGCGGTCATCGGCGGGCCCCCGGGTCGTCATGGGTGTCGGCGGACGCGGCCCCGTCGCCGTCCGGCTTCCCCTCGTCGAGGGGCGCCCGCAGCAGCACGCGCGCCGCGCGGCGGCCCAAGGCGTCCGCGACCTCAAGACGCCAGCCTGCCACCTCGACGGCGTCCCCCGTCTCCGGAATCCGGCCCAGCTCGGCGGCCACCAGCCCGGCCAGGGTTTCGTACGGTCCCTCCGGGGCGCGCAGCCCCACCCGGGCCAGCTGGTCCAGACGCGCGGAACCGTCGGCGGAGAACAGCGCGTGGCCCGTCTCGTCGGTGCCGGCCCGGGCCAGGTCGGGCGTCTCGTGCGGGTCGTGCTCGTCGCGGACCTCGCCGACCACCTCCTCCACGATGTCCTCAAGGGTGGCCACGCCCGCCGTGCCGCCGTACTCGTCGATGACCACGGCCATGGTGCGGCGGCCGGACAGCCGGTCCAGCAGCCGGTCGACGGTGAGCGAGCCCGGCACCAGCAGCGGTTCGCGCATCAGCTCCGACACGGGCACCTCCGGCCTGCGTTCGGCGGGCAGCGCGAGCACGTCCTTCACATGAGCCGTGCCGACCACCCGGTCCAGCGTCTCGCGGTACACGGGGAACCGGGACAGCCCGGTCGCCCGGGTGGCGTTGGCCACGTCCTCGCAGGTCGCCCTCTCCTCCAGGGCGATGACCTGGACGCGGGGCGTCATCACGTTCTCCGCCGTCAGATCGGCGAGGTTCAGCGTGCGGACGAACAGCTCGGCGGTGTCCGGCTCCAGGGCGCCCTTCCTGGCGGAGTGCCGGGCCAGCGCGGCCAGCTCCTGGGGGCTGCGCGCGGACTCCAGCTCCTCGGCCGGCTCCAGCCCGATCCGGCGCACCATCCGGTTGGCCGAGTTGTTCAGATGGGTGATGAACGGGCGGAACGCGGTGCTGAACCAGCGCTGCGCGTTGCCCACCCCTTTGGCGACCGTCAGCGGCGAGGAGATCGCCCAGTTCTTCGGCACCAGCTCGCCGACCACCATCAGGAACACCGTCGACAGGCCGGTGCCGATCACCAGGGCCAGCGAGCGGGCCAGCGACTCCGAGGCGCCGAGGTCCCGCAGCGGGCCTCTGATCAGCGCGGCGATCGACGGCTCGGCGAGCATGCCGACCACCAGGTTGGTGACGGTGATGCCGAGCTGGGCCCCGGAGAGCTGGAAGGTCAGGCTGCGGACGGCCTTGAGCGCGCCGGCGGCGCCCCGCTCGCCGCGCTCCACCGCCCGCTCCAGCTCGGCCCGCTCGACCGTGGTGAGGGAGAACTCTGCCGCCACGAACGCCCCGCACAGGAGCGAGAGCAGGATCGCCGCCAGCAGGAGGAGCACTTCGGTCATCGCGTCACCTCCGTCCCATCGTCGGACAGGACGGGGTCGGACGCGCGGTGTCGGCGGCAACCGGAGGCGGGCCCACGGGCGGTGACACGACCTTTCACGGAGGGCCGGGCGGCCCTCACCGGGGGGAGGACGGGCAGGGACCGGCCGACGGGCCGTGGATCACCCGGTGAGGGGCTTCACCCAGCGTCGCCAGCGTTCCTCCGGCGCATACCCCGCCGCGCCCCACGCATGATGGGCGGTCTCGTTGCGCTGCAGCACCATCGCGTCCGCGCGGCGCCCGCCGAGCGCCGTGAACCGCTCCTCCGCGGCGGCCAGCAGCGCCGTCGCGATGCCCTGGCGACGGTGGTCCGGGTGCACCGCCAGGCGGTACAGATGGCACCGCCAGCCGTCGAAGCCCGCGATCACCGTGCCGACCAGCGCCCCGTCCCGCTCGGCGAGGATCAGCGCCTCGGGGTCGCGGGCGACCAGCCGCTCCACGCCGTCCCGGTCGTCGCTGATGCTGGTGCCCTCGGCGGCCGTCTTCCAGAAGGCCAGCACGGCGTCGAGGTCGTCGGGGCCCGCGGCCCGGATCCGCGGTGCGTTCGTGATGTCACTCATGCGGCCGATCCCAGCAGGGCCGTGGCGGTGTGATCACGGAATTCCACCATGCGGACCACGGCGCGCAGCGATGCTCACTCGTGGGCGATGGCCTCCAGGACGTTCATCCGCGATGCCCGCAGGGCCGGCAGCAGCGCCGCCGCCACACCCACCACCGCCGACCCGACGACCACCGCCACCACGGTGCCCCAGGGCACGGCGAAGGCTGTCATGCCCTCCAGCGCCAGCACCTGCTGGATGCACACGCCCCACACCAGCCCCAGCGCCAGCCCGAGCACCGCGCCGAACACCGCGATCACCACGGACTCCAGCCGGATCATGCGCCGCAGCTGCCGCCGGCCCAGCCCGATCGCCCGCAGCAGCCCGATCTCCCGGGTGCGCTCCACCACCGACAGCGCGAGCGTGTTGACCACGCCCAGCACCGCGATCACGATCGCCAGCCCCAGCAGGGCGTACACCAGGTACAGCAGCACGGCGATCTGCCCGTGCACCAGCTCCTTGTAGTCGGCCTGGTCGCGCGCCTGCACCTGCGGATACGGGTCGAGCGTCGCCTCCAGCCGGTCGCGCAGCTCGTCCGGGGAGGTGCCGGCCGCCGCGTTGACGTACAGCGCGGAGTCCTGGCCGCCCGGCACGTACTCCTCCACGGCCGCCATGCCGAAGAACAGCCCGCCGCGCATCCCGAAGCCCTCGCCGCCCTCCATGTCGGTCAGGGCGGCCACCGTGAACTCGGCGGTGCGGCCGCCGGGGAACTCCACCGGCACCCGGTCGCCCCGGCTCACCCGGTGCTCGGCCGCGAACCCCGCGTCCATGGCCATCCCGCCGTCGGCCAGCGCGGCCTCCGTACCGCCTTCGGCGTACGTCACCCGGGCGACGTCGTCGACGCCGTCGTCGTACCCGGCGGCAGTGGTCTCGACCCGTTCGCCGTCCGGCAGCCGCACCGCCACCGGCGCGAACCGCTGCCGTACGACCAGACCCACGCCCTCGGTGTCCCGCACCCGGTCCGTGACCTCCGGCGGGAACGGCATGAAGCCCGCGTTCTGGATCACGAAGTCCGCGCCGAGCGTCTTGTCGATCTGATCGTCGAAGGACCGGGACATCGACGCGCTGGCCACCGACAGACCGCCCACCAGGGCCAGCCCCACCATCAGCGCGGCGGCCGTGGCCCCGGTACGGCGCGGGTTGCGCAGGGCGTTGCGCCGGCTCATCCGGCCCACCGCGCCGAACAGCGCGGGGAACGCCGCGCCCAGCACCCGGATCACCGGCCGCACCAGCAGCGGGCCCGCCACGACGGTGGCGACCAGCGTGAGCACGACTCCGAGCCCCAGCAGGGACGCCGCCGTCCCCGTGTCACCGGACAGCACACAGCCCAGCAGCGCCGCCGCGCCCAGCGCGCCGACGACGCCTCCGGCCACCGCGCGGGCCCGCAGCGGCCGGCCGGCCCCGGCGACCTCGGCGTCGGCCAGCGCGGCCATCGGGGAGACGGCCGCCGCACGACGGGCCGGGAGGTACGCGGCGACGAAGGTGACCCCCACGCCCACCACGTACGCGGAGACGGGCGTGGCCCAGCCGACCACCATCTCCGTGGTCCTGAGGTTCATTCCGAAGGCGCTCATCAGCCGGATCAGGCCGAAGGCCAGCCCCACCCCGGCCGCCAGACCGACCGTCGAGCCGGCCAGCCCGAGCAGCACCGCCTCCGTCAGCACCGACCGCCGCACCTGCCGCCGGTCCGCGCCGAGCGCCCGCAGCAGGCCCAGCTCGCGGGTGCGCTGGGCGATGAGCATCGAGAAGGTGTTGACGATCAGGAACACGCCCACGAGCACGGCGATCCCGGCGAATCCCAGCATCGCGTACTTGATGACGTCGAGGAACGCGCCCAGCTCCTCGGAGGCCGTCTCGGCCTGCTCGTCAGCCGTCCTGATCTCGTAGGCGCCGACGCCGAGTGCGGCGGTGATCCGCCGCTTCAGCTCCGCGTCGGGCATGCCCGGCGCCGCCTCCACGGAGACGCTGGTGGCCCGGTCCGCCCCGCCCAGCAGACGGGTGGCCGCCGCCTGCGGGTCCAGGAACACCAGGGCCGCGCCCGGGTTGGTGGTGGTGAAGGTGGCGATCCCGACCACCTCGACGCGGAACGAACCCGGCTGCGCCTGCACGGTCAGCGTGTCGCCGATCTCCACGTCCTTCGCGTCCGCGGTGTCCGCGTCCAGCACGGCCTCGCCGTCCCCGCGCGGGGTGCGGCCGGAGGTCAGCTCCACCACGCTCCGCTCGGTGACGTGCCAGTCCACGGCGAGGGTCGGCGCGCCGGTCGTGGGGCCCACCGACTCGTTGCGGTCGTCGACGACGGTGACGTTCTCCACCTCGACGTCCGGGTGGGCCGACGCCACGCCCTCGACACCGGCGAGTTGCCGGGCCAGCCCCGCGGGCACCGTCGCCACGGCCCCGGTCGGCACCGCGGCCTCCAGATCCTCCCGCGGCTGCACCGTCACATCGGCGGAACTGGAGGCGAACAGCCGGTCGAAGGTACGGCTGACGGTGTCGGAGAAGATCAGACTGCCCGCGACGAACGCGACGGACAGCACGACGGCGAGGGCGGACAGGAGCAGCCGCCCTTTGTGCGCGAGGAAACTCCGCAGGGTCGCCTTGAGCACGCCGTCAGCCCTCCCCGCCGGGCTGCGTGCCGTCCGGCTCCCCGGCGCGGGGCGGGACGGCGCCGGGTGCGCCACGGCCGGGCGACGCGGGGCGCGTCCGCCCGCTTGTCGTCCCGCCGCCAGGGGGCGTGGCCCCCGGCGCCCCGTCGCCTTGCGGCGCACCGCTCGGCTCTCCGCCGGCCACGTGCGGAGCGCCCTGGCGCCCGCCGTCCTGCGGTGGGGCGTCCGGTCGTCCGGCGTCCTTCGGTGTGGCGGCCTGCTCGGCATCCGAGGGCGCGGCGCCCGGCTTCCTCGCGTCCGGGGGCGCGGTCTGTCCCTCGCCGTCCGGCGCTGTGGGGTGCGGTGTCCCGCCGTCCGGTGGGGTCTGCGGGGTTCCCCCGGCGGCAGGAGCGGCGCTCGGTGCGCCACCGCCCGGCGGCACCGCTCCGTCCGGGACCGCCGCGCCCCGTACCACGTCGAACCGCTTCATCCGTTCCAGGACCGACTCCGCCGTAGGGCGGTGCATCTCGTCCACGATGCGGCCGTCCGCCAGGAAGAGGACCAGGTCGGAGTGGGCCGCGGCGCCGGGGTCGTGGGTGACCATGACCACCGTCTGGCCCAGCCGGTCCACCGCCTCCCGGAGGAAGCCCAGCACCTCGAGTCCGGCGCGCGAGTCGAGGTTGCCGGTCGGCTCGTCGGCGAAGATCAGCTCGGGCCGGGAGGCCAGGGCCCGCGCGCAGGCGACCCGCTGCTGCTGGCCGCCCGACAGCTGTGCGGGCCGGTGCTTCAGACGGTCCCGCAGGCCCAGCGTGTCGATGACCTGGTCCAGCCACGCCTCGTCGGGCTTCTGCCCGGCGATGTCCATGGGCAGGGTGATGTTCTCGCGCGCGTTCAGCGTGGGGATGAGGTTGAACGACTGGAACATGAACCCGACGCGGTCCCGCCGCAGCCGGGTCAGCTCACGGTCCTTCAGCCCGGTGATCTCCGTGTCGCCGAGCCAGACCTGACCGGCGGAGACGGTGTCGAGCCCGGCCAGGCAGTGCATCAGTGTGGACTTGCCGGAGCCCGACGGCCCCATCACCGCGGTGAAGCGCCCGCGCGCGATGTCCACGTCCACCGAGTCCAGGGCGATCACCGCCGTCTCGCCGGAGCCGTACGCCTTCGTCAGCCCGCGGGCGCGGGCCGCGGTGCCGTCGGCGGGCGCGAGGCCCCGGGCGTGCTCCTCAGCGGGTGTGGACAAGGCCGCCTCCTCCGGTGAACAGCCGGGCCGAGCATGTCGCGCCGAGGGTAAGGCGGCCCGGTCCGCGCGGAACATCCCCCGGGAGTGCCGGATGCGGAACACCGATGTAAGGGGCACATAAGCTCGCGATCCCGTCCCCCCCTTGCCGTCGCTAGCATCCCGGCGCTAGCGTCGAGGTATGGCGAAGACCCAGCTGAACGTGCGCGTGGACGAGGGCACCGCCCGCGCGGCCCGGGAGCGTGCCCTGGCGCGAGGCATCAGTGTCAACCGCTACATCGAGGAACTCGTCCGGCAGGACACCGGCGAGGCAGGACGCGCCTTCGTCGAGGCCGCCGCCGACTTCATGAAGCAGTACGAGAGCGTCTTCGCCGAGGAGTTCGGCCGGGACCGCGAGGGCACACGAGAAGGCCGCCGCTGACCCTTGGACCACGTACGCATCGATCTCGCCTGGCTGCTCATGCTCGCCGAGCAGCAGACCCCCGGCGACCCCCAGGTCACCGACTGGGGCGCCCTGATCGCCGCCGTCGCCCGGCACGACGCCGAGATATTCGGCGTACCCGTCTACGACACACCGCACAGCCGCGCCGCAGCCCTGCTCCAGCTGCTGATCCACGTCCCCGCCCTGGAGCGCTCCAACGCGCTGTTCGCCTCCGCCGTCGCGTACGCCTACCTGGTCGCCGGCGGCCTGAAGGTCGTCACCTCGCCCGAGCAGGTGCGCGACCTGGCCCGCCTGGTCAAGAAGGGCGACGCGGACATCGACGCCATCGCGGCCGAACTGCGCCGCTGGTGCGCCTGATCACCCGCGGTCGGCCCCCGCGTCGGCGAGAGGCCGCCACGCGGTGCCGATGACGCAGAACGACTGCGGCAGCGCGGGCCCGTTCGCGGGGATCGTCGTGCGCCGGTAGGGGCCCAGCTCGAAACCCGCCTCCCGCAGCGCCGCGACCGGATCCCGGGACAGGTGGCAGCCGCCCGCGAGCGGCGGCCACAGTGTCCGGTCCAGCGCCCGCTGGGTGGCGTGCATGACCCGCCCGCCGCCCGCGCCGTGCTCGAAGAACCGCACCTCGCCGCCGGGCCGCAGCACCCGCCGCACCTCCGCGAGCGCCCGCGGCACGTCCCGCACGCTGCACAGCACCAGCGACAGCACCGCCGCGTCGAACGCCTCGCTCTTCACGGGCAGCGCCTCCGCCACCCCGGGCGCCACGTCCACGGGCACCTCCGCCCGCAGCGCCGCCTCCACGGCCAGCGCGCGCAGCGCACGCTCCGGCTCCATGGCGACGACCTCCGAGACCGTGCCCGGGTAGTGGGCGAAGTTCAGGCCGTTGCCCGCGCCGATCTCGATCACCCGCCCGGACAGACCGCCGAGCAGCCTGCGCCGTACGTCCGCCATCCCCGCGCGGCTCTCGGCGGCGACGCTGAAACGGGCGTACCAGCGGGCGAAGACCGGGTGGTGCACAGGGTCCCGCACCGCCTGGGCGGAGCGGGCGGACCGCACCTGCATGGGGACCTCCCCGGGTCGGGTCTACGGCGATTCTCCCCAGGGGCCGGCCCGGCGAATCACCGTGCGCGGGAGGGCGCCTCGCGTGTGTGGAAGGCCTCCGCGTCCCAGACGCCCTCCAGCCGGGGCGCCAGCCACCGCGGGGCGGCGGCCCGGAAGGCGGGCGGGTCCAGCCGCCCCGCGCCCTCGGGAACGGCGCCCAGCAGCGGCACCCCGGTGACGTCCGGCAGGTCCAGCAGGTTGCAGCGTTCCGCGAGCCCGGGGTCCGCGGGCCAGCTCCCGATCACCACGCCCAACGGGTCGAGACCCCGCCCGCGCAGCTCCCGGACCGTCAGCTCCGTGGCGTTGAGGGTGCCGAGCCCGGCGGAGGCGACCACGACGACCGGTGCGCGCAGCAGCTCCGCCGCGTCCGCCAGCGTCCCGCCGGCCGCGTCGAAGCGCACCAGCAGGCCGCCCGCGCCCTCCACCAGCACCAGGTCGTGCTCGGTGGCCAGCTTGGCGGCCCGCTCGGCGATCTCGTGCGGATGCACGGGCGTCCGCCCGGCCCGGCGGGCCGCCGTGGCCGGGGCCAGCGGCTCCGGGTAGCGGGCCAGTTCGGCCGACGTGACCGCCCCGGCGAGCCGCACGACCTCCGCCGCGTCTCCCGGCTCGTCGGGGCCGACCCCCGTCTGGGCGGCCTTGAGCACCGCCACCGAACGGCCGCCCGCAAGCGCCGTCGCGGCGACCGCGGCCGTCACCACCGTCTTGCCGACCTCGGTGTTCGTGCCCGTCATCACCAGCACCGGCATGTCATCCCTCCTTCGCCGCCGCGCACACGGCGCGGGTGATCCGCGCGACGTCCGCGTCGCCCGTGACGTACGGCGGCATCGTGTACACCAGGTCGCGGAACGGGCGCAGCCACACGCCCTCCCGCACGGCCGCCCGGGTGGCCGCGGCCATGTCGACGTCGTGGTCCAGCTGGACGACCCCGATGGCGCCCAGTACGCGTACCTCCCGCACCCCGGGCAGCTCGGCCGCCCCGGCCAGGCCCTCCCGCAGCCCGGACTCGATCCGTTTGACCTCGGCGCGCCAGTCCTGCCCGAGCAGCAGCTCCACGGAGGCACAGGCCACGGCCGCCGCCAGGGGGTTGCCCATGAACGTCGGGCCGTGCGCCAGCACCGGCACCTCGCCGCGCGAGATGCCCTCGGCCACCCGCGAGGAGCACAGCGTCGCCGCCATCGTGAGGTAACCGCCGGTCAGGGCCTTGCCCACGCACATCACGTCCGGCGACACCGCCGCGTGCTCCGCCGCGAACAGCGCCCCCGTGCGCCCGAACCCGGTCGCGATCTCGTCGAGGACCAGCAGCACGCCGTGCGCGTCGCACGCCTCCCGCAGCACCCGCAGATACGCGGGGGAGTGGAACCGCATCCCGCCCGCGCCCTGCACCACCGGCTCCACGATCACCGCGGCCAGTTCATGCGCGTGCCGCCCGATCAGCTCCCGCAGATGGTCCGCGTACGTCTCCTCGTACGGGCCGGGCGGGGCGTCGGCGAAGACCTGGCGGGGCAGCACACCGGACCACAGGTCGTGCATCCCGCCCTCGGGGTCGCACACCGACATCGGGTGCCAGGTGTCGCCGTGGTAGCCGCCCCGCCAGGTCAGCAGCCTGCGCTTCTCCGGCCGGCCCAGCGAACGCCAGTACTGCAGGCACATCTTGACCGCGACCTCGACCGACACCGACCCCGAGTCGGCCAGGAACACATGCTCCAGACCGTCCGGCGAGATGTCGACAAGGAGCTTCGCCAGCCGTACGGCGGGCTCGTGCGTGAGCCCGCCGAACATCACGTGGCTCATCCGGCCCAGCTGGTCGCGCGCGGCCTCGTTGAGCACCGGGTGGTTGTAGCCGTGGATCGCCGACCACCAGGACGACATGCCGTCGACCAGTTCGCCCGACCCGTCGGCGAGGGTCAGCCGGACCCCGCTCGCCGACGCGACGACGAGCGGTTCCTGACGCCCCGGCATGGGCCCGTACGGATGCCACACATGCCGCCGGTCGAGCTCCAGCAGCGCGGCGACGGACGCGTCGGGCTCAGGCATTGGGCGCGAGATCCGTTCCGGCGCCCCGGCGGCGCACGGCCACCAGGCCGGGACGCGGCTCGTCGGCGGAGGCGGCGGGGGCGGGCGCCGCGGCGGGGGCCGATCCGCAGACACCGCCGCCCTGGTGCGAGCCGCAGCCGCCGCCTTCGTGGGCCCCGCAGCCGGCTTCGCCGCCGTCGTGGGACCCGCAGGCCCCGCCGCCCGCGTGGGAGCCGCAGCCGCCGCCCGTCCGGTGCTCGGGCAGGGTGACCTCCCCGGCGCCCTCCACCTCGAAGCCGGCGTCCGCGATCATCTCGAGGTCCGCCTTGCCGGCCTGGCCCTCGCTGGTGAGGTAGTCGCCCAGGAAGATGGAGTTGGCCAGGTGCAGCGCGAGCGGCTGCATCGTGCGCAGGTGCACCTCACGGCCGCCCGCGATCCGCACCTCGACGTCCGGGCAGACGAACCGCACCATCGCCAGGATGCGCAGGCAGCGCTGCGGCGTCAGGTTCCACTCCTTGGCGAGCGGGGTGCCCTCGAACGGGATCAGGAAGTTGACCGGCACCGAGTCCGGGTCCAGCTCGCGCAGCGAGAACACCACGTCGACCAGGTCCTCGTCGGTCTCGCCCATGCCCGCGATCAGCCCGGAACAGGCGGACAGGCCGGCCGCGTGCGCCTTGCGCACCGTGTCGACCCGGTCGGCGTAGGTGTGCGTGGTCGTGATCTCGCCGTACGTCGACTCGGACGTGTTGAGGTTGTGGTTGTAGGCGTCCGCGCCCGCCTCGCGCAGCCGCTCCGCCTGGCCGTCGGAGAGCAGACCCAGACAGGCGCACACCTCGACGTCCTCGTTCTGCTCCTTGATCGCCTTGATGGTGTCGGACACCCGGTCCACGTCCCGGTCCGTCGGGCCGCGTCCGCTCGCCACCAGGCACACCCGCTTCGCGCCCCCGGCCAGTCCCGCGGCGGCGGCCCGGGACGCCTCGTCCGGCTTCAGCCACGTGTACTTGAGGATGTCGGCCTTCGAGCCCAGTCGCTGGGAGCAGTAGGAGCAGTCCTCCGGGCACAGCCCGGACTTCAGGTTCACCAGATAGTTGAGTTTCACCCGGCGGCCGAACCAGTGCCTGCGCACCTTCCCGGCCGCCGCCACCACGTCGAGCAGCTCGTCGTCGGTCGTCGCGAGGACGGCCAGCGCCTCGGCCCGTGTCGGCGTCTCGCGCCGAAGCCCCTTGTCCACCAGCGTGTTCAGCAGGTCCATGGGAGCCGATCCTGTCCTACGGGACCCGTCCGGGCCAAGGAGACTTCGGACAACAGAGCCGTCCGGCGGTGTGGGTATCACCACACCGTGGCCCGGGCGGCCTGCCGCTAATGTCTGTGCACTGCCTACAAAATCCGCGGAGGACCCATGGCGTTCGGCTGGATCGACGAGCAGGCGGAACTGCGCCGCAGGGCCGGGCTCGTCCGCACCCTGCGCCCCCGGCCGGCCGACACGCCGCTCCTGGACCTGGCGAGCAACGACTACCTGGGCCTCGCCCGCCATCGAGAGGTCGTCGAGGGGGCCGCGCGGGCGGCCCGTACCTGGGGCGGCGGCGCGACCGGCTCCCGGCTGGTCACCGGCACCACCGAGCTCCACACCGAACTCGAACGCGAACTGGCCGGGTTCTGCGGCTTCGAGGCTGCCCTGGTCTTCTCCTCCGGCTACGCGGCCAACCTCGCCGCCGTCACCGCCCTCGCCCCGCACGGTGCGCTGGTCGTCTCCGACGCGGGCAACCACGCCTCGCTGATCGACGGCTGCCGGCTGGCCCGGGGCACGACCCAGGTGGTGGCGCACCGCGACCCGGACGCCGTGCGCAAGGCGCTGGACGGCCACGAGGGTCCCGCGGTGGCGGTGTCGGACACGGTGTTCTCCGTGGACGGGGACGCGGCACCGCTGGCCGCGCTGGCCGAGGCGTGCCGGGAGCACGGCGCGGGTCTGGTGCTCGACGACGCGCACGGGCTCGGTGTGCTGGGCGACGGCGGCCGGGGCGCCGCGAACGCGGCGGGCCTCGCGGGCGCAGACGACGTCGTGGTGACGGTGACGCTGTCCAAGTCGCTCGGCAGCCAGGGCGGCGCGGTGCTGGGGCCGGCGCGGGTGATCGGCCATCTGGTCAATGCGGCGCGGACGTTCATCTTCGACACCGGTCTGGCCCCGGCGGCGGCGGGCGCGGCCCTGGCGGCGCTGCGGCTGCTGCGGCGCGAACCCGGGCGTGCGGCGCGCGCGGCCGAGGTCGCGCGCGACCTGCACGCCCGGCTGACGGCCGCGGGTCTGGAAGCGGTGCGTCCGGACGCAGCGGTCGTCTCCGTGCGCGCTCCTTCCCCGGAGCAGGCCGTGCGTTGGGCGGCCGACTGCCGGACGGCCGGTCTGTCCGTGGGCTGCTTCCGTCCTCCTTCCGTGCCCGACGGCATCTCACGGCTCAGACTGACCGCCCGGGCGGACCTGTCCGGGGCGGAGATCGAACGTGCTGTACGGGTGATCGGCGAAACGCGGCCATGAGTCGGCGGGGCACGGCCGTGCGTCGCGCGGGGAACGGACGGTCGGCGGGATGCCGGGACGCATCCCGTTCAGGGACCGGGACGCCGGATCAGTGGACCGCCGTCACGAAGCGGGCCCAGGCGTCGCGCGAGAAGAGCAGCGCGGGCCCCTCCGGTGCCTTGCTGTCGCGCACGGCGAGCAGTCCGGCCGACGGGCCGGCGGCCGGCCGGGCCGTCTCCACGCAGTTGTTCGCCCCCGTGCTGTAGCTGCTGCGCAGCCACCGCACATCGTGCAGGACGAGGCTGGAAGGGATGGTCCGAGGCGGTGCGGGCATCTTGCCTCCTTACGCGCCGGCCGCTGCGCCGGCGATGAATTCCGACGATTCCTCGGGAGTGAGGGCGTGGCTCGCCAGGGCCTCGAAGGCCTCCGAGTACGCCCGGAGGTCTTCTTTCCGCTCCAGGTAGTGACTAGTCGTCAAGTGGTCGTGCACCACCACATCCAGGTCAGAAGTGCGCGGAAATGAAAAGATGACGAAGGGACCCGTTACGCCGATGTGCGCGCCCGCACTGAACGGCAGGACCTGCAACCGCACTTGGGGCAGCCGGGACGCCTCGACCAGCCGGTACAGCTGACGCGACATCACCTCGGGACCGCCCACCTCACGGCGGAGCACGGCCTCGTCCAGCACCGCCCACAGCTCCAGCGGCGGCTCGGCGCGCAGCACGTCCTGCCGGGCCAGCCGCACCTCCACGAGGGCGTCGAGCCGCTCCTCCGACTCGCCCTCCAGGGCGGCCTCCGTCACCGCCCGCGCGTACTCGGGCGTCTGCAGCAGTCCCGGGACCACGGTGGTCTCCAGGGTGCGCATCGCGCTCGCCTGCGACTCCAGACTGATGAAGTCCCGGTACGTCGGGGGCAGCACGCCCCGGTACGCGTGCCACCAGTGGTGCCGCCCGTCACCGTCGCCGGTTCCCGACAGCACCAGCAGCAACTCCCGCAACTGCGGGTCGTCCACGCCGTAGACGTCGAGGAGTAACCGTACGTCGGCCGGTTTCGCCCCGCTCGTGCCCGTCTCGATCCGGCTCACCTTCGACTGGTGCCAGCCCGCCAGCCGGGCCGCGTCGCCGCTCGTGAGTCCGGCCGCGGTGCGCAGCGCGCGCAGTTCGGCGCCCAGTTTCCTGCGGCGCACCGCGGGACCGTTCTGCATGGGCTTCTCCTTACTCCTTCCGGGCCGCCCGGATACGGTCTCCCGTCGCAGAGTTCACCGCTTTGAGCGACAGATATATGCATATCTTGGTGGATCGCCACGCAGCACCCTGCGGTGATGGCACTCTGGCGGCGAAGCACCAGTGCGGGACCGTACTCGAACCAACCGCTCCGTGTCGGACTGCGGTCCCGTGGGAAAGGGACGACGTCGCCATGGCAGACCATCTGGAAGCATCCGTCACTCTGCCGAGCGATCCCGCCTCGGTCTCCGCCGCGCGGGCCCATGTGGCCGGTGCGCTGGCGGAATGGGGGCTGCCACCGGACGCCGAGCTCTGCGACACCGTGCGGCTGATCGTCTCCGAGCTGGCGACCAACGCGGTGCAGCACACCTTCGGCCAGTCGCCCACGTTCACGGTGGACGTCGTCCTGGTCCGCGACGAGCGGGTGCACATCGGAGTGACGGACAGTCACCCCCGGTTCCCCAAGCGGCTCCCCGCGGCGGTCCAGCAGGACAACGGGCGCGGCCTGGTCATCATCCGCTGGCTCACCGCGGAGTGCGGCGGCCGGCTGAGGATCCGCCCCACCCGGGAGGGCGGCAAGACGGTCGCCGTCGAACTCCCGTGGCCGGGCGCCGCCACCGTCCAGCCCACGGAGACGGTGGTCGCGGCGGCGCAGCAGGAGCCGTGACGTCGCGGAACGGTCCGTCAGGCATGTGAGTCCGCGGCGGACGGCGTGAGGGGCCCGGGACGGTCGCCGTCCCGAGGACGGCCCCGCCGGGCCCCTGCGGGACGCCGCGCGGACTCTGGGCCCGTGCGGCCGGTCGCGGCCCGGCGGCGGCGCTCCCGCGGGCGCCGCCGCCTCCGCCCGTCACTTCACCCGGCCGTACCAGACGCTCTTGGTCCAGATCTTCTGCAGCCGCACCACGTCCCCGGTCTTCGGGGCGTGCCAGATCTTGTTCTTACCCGCGTAGATCCCGACGTGGTACACGTAGCTGCCCGAGTGGAAGAACACCAGATCCCCGACCTTGCGGCTGCTCTTGGAGATGTGGCGCGTCTTGTTGTACTGCTGGGCGGCCGTGCGGGGGAGCTTCTTCCCCGCCTTCTTGAACGAGTACAGCGTCAGGCCCGAGCAGTCGAACCGGTTCGGCCCGGTCGCCCCCCACTGGTACGGCGCCCCCTTCTTGGACGCCGCGACCTTCAGGGCCTTGGTGCCCACGGTCGCCGCGGCGGCCTCCCCGGCCGCTCCCGGTACCACGATCGAGCCGCCGACGGCGGCGAGGGTGAGGGCCGAGGCCGTGCCGGCCCGGGCCATGAGAGACGGGACACGATTGAGCGCACTCATGCGCAACCCTTCGTCAGCCGCCTGTGAAGGATGACCTGTCGGATTCGGGCTGGCGAAGTAGCCCGGCCGCTGACGCGGCTTCACCCCAAGGGCTGCTCGGGACGCGCACCGTGCGCGTACCGGCGACCCGTCGTGCTTGGGTCCTCCACTCCTGCCGATCCACTCCTGTCGACCGGTCATCCGGGCGGCGGCAGGACTCGGCGTCCGCCCGGATCGCCCCGCCGCGGCGGCGGGGTCTTGTCGTCAGTCAGGGATCTTGACCCATGAGGCGATCGAATTCCCAACGGAACGGGGGGTTTGTGTTGTTACTCACCACTCACCCGTTCGGGTGGACAGTTGTCCGTTCGAGTCGCCGTCAAGAAGGCGTGTGAGGCCAGGACCAGGGCTGGAATGGTCAATTCCGCCCCTCGGCGGGGGCGGGTGCGCAAGTTCGACGGCCTCAAAAAAGGAGGTTCGTCTACGCCGGACGGGGGTACGCCGTTCGGTCCGTTTCAACTCGTCGCGGGGTGTGCCGTCGAGCGGGCCCCTCGCTCCGGGCCCGCTCCCGTCAACGTCCCGTCTGCGGCGGCAGCATGACCCTCGCCGTGCGCCGCTCGCCGTCCAGCACCCGCAGGGCGCGCGCCAGCGTCTCGGCGTGCAGCTCGCTCTCGCCCCGCCGGTGCATCAGGGTCAGCGCGTCGCGCAGCGCGACCGCCTTGCCGGCCAGCGCCTGGGCGGCGCGCAGGCTCCGGTAGGTGTCGCCGCCCTGGGCCGGGTTGACCCGGCCGAGCAGGTCGACGACCTCCAGGTAGCGGTCGATCAGTTCGGCCTCCGCCCGGGTCAGCGCGGGCAGCGGCGGCAGTTCGGGCAGCATCCTCGCCTCACCTCGCGCCGTTCGCGGTACGGGGGCCCCGGTGGTGCGGCACGATCCGGTCGGCGAGGCCGTACTCCACGGCGGCCCGCGCGTCCAGGACCAGGTCCCGTTCCAGGTCCGCCCGCACCCGGTCCACGGGCCGGCCGGTGTGCCGGGCCAGCATCTCCTCCGTGCGGGCCCTGATCCGTGCCAGCTCGCCGGCCTGGATCGCCAGGTCGTCGGCGCTGCCCTCCACCGGCCCGGGGAGGGCGGGCTGACGGAGCACCAGCCGGGAGCCGGGGAGGACGTACCGCTTGCCCGGGGTGCCGGCGGCCAGCAGCAGCGCGGCCGTCCGCTCCGCGCGGCCCAGGCAGACCGTCTCGACGTCGCAGGTGACGTACGTCAGGGCGTCGTGCAGGGCGGACATGGCGTGGAACGGGCCGCCGGGGGAGTTCAGGTACAGCGAGATGTCGCGGTCAGGGGCGTGGTGCTCGAGGTACATGAGCTGCGCCGTCACGTCGTTCACCGCGGTCTCGTCGATCCGCGTGCCCAGGACGACGATCCGCTCCTCCAGCAGCCGGGCGTAGGGGTCGGTGGTCCGGTGCCCCGAGACCGTGCTCTCGGTGAACTCGGGCAGGACGTGGCGGGCGGTCGGTCGCGTCATGATGCCCTCCTGTCTCGTTGTCTGTAAAAAATGTACAGGACGTACGTGACGTTATGATGGCCTCATGGCTTACGAGATTCCGGTGACCCAGGCCAGGGCCGAGCTCGCCGACCTGATCAACCGCGTGGTGTACGGCGGTGAGCGGGTCGTCGTGACCCGGCACGGGAAGCCGCTCGTCGCCCTCGTCTCCGCCGATGACCTGCGACGACTGGATGAGCTCAAGGACACGCCGGGGGTGGGGGAGGAGCCGGTGATCAGCACGGTGGCAGGCGTACGCGAGGTGGCGTCCGCCCCTCGCGAACACGGCCGCTTCGGCATCGCGGCGGAACACCGGGGCGCGGCCGGTTCCTGACCGCCGGCACCTCGCCTGCCCGCCTGGCTGCGGCCATGTGTGCGGCCCGTCGGGCCGTCTCTCCCCGGTCACGCCCACCCGAGCCGGCCCGGCGGCGCGACTGCCCGCGACCGCCCGGGGCGCGGCCCATGTCGCCCCGGGCCCGGCGGAGAGGCCCGCGACCGGCCGACGTTCCCTCGATGCGGGCGCCCGCGGATGCCGAACCGCGCACCCCCGTCCGCTACAGCGGGGGTGCGCGGTCGCACAAGGGGCGGGCGCGTCAGCCCGCCAGCGCCGGTTCGCGCTCCGCCGCGTCGGCGGCCGGCGCCGTGCGTCCCCGCACCGCGTGACCCACCAGCACCGCCGCCATCCCCAGCACCGCCCACCACGTCAGCGTCATCGCGGCCCCCACCGCCGACGCCCCGTCGAAGAACGCGACCGACCGCAGGAGCGACACCCCTGCCCCCGGCGGCAGCCACTGGCCGATCACCCCGGCCGGCTCGGGCAGCATCTCCGGGGCGGAGGCGGCTGCCGAGAACGGGTTGCCGATCAGCATCATCAGCAGGGCGCCCAGCCCGAGGCCGGGCCGTCCCAGCAGGGCCGCGAGACCCGCGACCGCTCCGCTCACCGCCAGAGCCACCAGGGCGAACGTGCCCGCCACCGCCCACCAGTCGCCCGGCAGCGCGTCCAGCCAGCTCTGCGAGAGACCGGCGGCGACCACGCCGACCAGCGTCGCCGACCCGGTCAGCGCGCCCACCGCGACAAGCCCCGGCAGCCCGAGCAGCGTCACCGCCACCCCCGCGCCGATCCCGGCCAGCACCAGCGGCAGCACGCTCGTGTTCAGTACCGCCCCACGCGGATCGCTCGCCGCGGCCGGCACCACGTCCTCCGTGGGGATCTCCTGGCCGGAGGAGGCGGCCTGATGCGCGACCGCCTGCTGGAGCAGTTGCGCCACCGCCGGGCTCGCGGCGGACGCGGTCAGCAGCTTCGGACCCTGCGGGGTGACCACCACCGCCCCGTACACCTCACGGTCCTCGATCGCGTCCCGCGCCTCGGCCTCGTCGGCGTACCGATGGAGGTCGAATGCGCCCTTCCGCTGCTCCAGTTGCTGCGCGACCGGCGCCGTGGCGGCCGGCGGGCCGGCCACGCCGAGCGGCAGGTCGCGCGGCGCCGTGCGCGCCGCGGGCCAGGCGAAGGCCCACAGGGCCAGCGCCACCAGGGTCGGGACCAGCACCAGGACGGCGGCGATCCGCCGGTGCGTCGGCAGGGACGTGGGAGACATCGGGAGCTCCTGTAAAAAGAAGGATCGTTCGTTTTGGTGATGTCCACACCGTCCCGCCATCTCGTTCCCTTGTCAAGAAGGAATGTTCGTTTTAGGTTGGCCGCATGGCTCGCGTATCCCAGGAACACCTCGACGCCCGCCGCCGGCAGATCCTCGACGGCGCCGCGGTCTGCTTCGCCCGCAACGGCTTCCACGCCACGTCGATGCAGGATGTGCTGAAGGAGGTGGACCTCTCCGCCGGCGCCGTCTACCGGTACTTCAGCGGCAAGGAGGAGCTGATCGCGGCCATCGCCGCCGAGGTGCTCGAAACGGTGCGCGGCACCCTGGAGCAGGCGGCCCGGGAGAGCTCGCCGCCCACCCCCGACGTGCTGGTCCCGCGCGCCCTGGCGACGATGCGGGAGCTGCGGCCGGCGACCCTGGACACGGGGGAGTGGCTGTTCCCGCGGCTGATGATCCAGGTGTGGACCGAGTCCACCCGCACCCCGGCGCTGACGGCCGTGCTGGCCGACGGCTACGCCAAGATCCGCACGGCATGGGGCGGCGTGGCGCAGAGCTACAAGGACGCCGGACTGCTGCCCGAGGACGCCGACGTGGACGCGATGGCCCGCGCGATGATCGCGCTCGTGCAGGGATTCGCCGCCCAGATGGCCCTGTTCGGCGACATCCCGCCACAGGTGCTCGCCGACGGCACACGCGCCCTGATGGCCACCGGCCGGGACACATAGTGCGCCCGAGCCGGACCGGCCGCGGCCGGCACGGACGGCCGGGTGGGGCGCCGCGCGGTTAACGTCCTCGAAACGCCGCCCGGCTAGCCTCCGGGTCCACGCCACCGGGGATCCTTCCCGTGGCCGCGGCCACCGGGCCCCGCACGGCCCGGAGCGAGGACGGTGAGGTGGATGCCGTGCAACTGACCCCGCACGAGCAGGAAAGGCTGCTCATCCATGTGGCGGCCGACGTGGCGGCGAAGCGCCGCGAGCGCGGGCTCAAGCTCAACCATCCCGAAGCGGTCGCGCTCCTCACCTCCCACATCCTCGAGGGCGCCCGCGACGGCCGTACCGTCGCCGAACTGATGGCGTCCGGGCGGAAGGTGCTGACCAGGGACGACGTCATGGAGGGGGTCCCCGAGATGATCCCCGACGTGCAGGTGGAGGCCACCTTCCCGGACGGCACCAAGCTCGTCACCGTCCACGACCCCATCGTCTGACGGGAGGAGCGCCGTGACACCCGGAGAGATCCTGTTCGCCGAAGGCCCGATCGTCTACAACGAGGGCCGCGGGACCACCCGCCTGACCGTCCTCAACGCGGCCGACCGGCCCGTGCAGGTCGGCTCGCACTACCACTTCGCCGAGGCCAACCCCGGCCTGGAGTTCGACCGTGCCGCGGCCCGCGGCAGGCGGCTCGACGTCCCCGCCGGCACCGCCGTACGGTTCGAGCCCGGCATCCCCGTCGAGGTGGAACTGGTGCCGCTGGCCGGGACGCGGACCGTGCCCGGGCTGCGCGGGGAGACGGGAGGCGCGCTCGATGCCTGAGATCTCCCGCGAGGCGTACGCCGACCTGTTCGGGCCGACCACCGGCGACCGGATCCGGCTCGCCGACACGGATCTGCTGATCGAGATCGAGGAGGACCGCTCGGGCGGCCCCGGACGCGCCGGTGACGAAGCGGTGTTCGGCGGCGGCAAGGTCATCCGCGAGTCGATGGGCCAGGCCACCCTCACCCGCGCCGACGGAGCCCCCGACACGGTGATCACCGGCGCGGTCGTCGTCGACCACTGGGGCGTCGTCAAGGCCGACGTCGGCATCCGCGACGGCCGGATCACCGGCATCGGGAAGGCCGGCAACCCCGACACCATGGACGGGGTCCACCCCGACCTGGTGATCGGACCCGAGACCGAGATCGTCGCGGGCAACGGACGCATCCTGACCGCCGGGGCGATCGACGCGCACGTCCACTTCATCTGCCCGCAGATCGCCGACGAGGCGCTGGCCTCCGGCATCACCACGCTCGTCGGCGGCGGCACCGGACCCGCCGAGGGCTCCAAGGCGACCACCGTCACACCCGGCCCCTGGCATCTGGCGCGGATGCTGGAGGCGATGGAGGCGTACCCGCTGAACGTCGGGCTGCTCGGCAAGGGCAACACCGTGTCGCAGGAAGCCCTGTTGTCACAGATCCGGGGCGGCGCCGTCGGGCTGAAACTGCACGAGGACTGGGGGTCCACCCCGGCCGTCATCGACGCCGCGCTCACCGCGGCCGACCGGACCGGCGTGCAGGTCGCCATCCACACCGACACCCTCAACGAGGCCGGTTTCGTGGGCGACACGCTCGCCGCGATCGCCGGGCGCGGCATCCACGCGTACCACACCGAGGGCGCGGGCGGCGGCCACGCGCCGGACATCATGACCGTCGTCTCCCAGCCGCACGTGCTGCCCAGCTCCACCAACCCGACCCGCCCGTTCACCGTCAACACCGTCGAGGAGCACCTCGACATGCTGATGGTGTGCCACCACCTCAACCCCGCCGTCCCCGAGGACCTCGCCTTCGCCGAGTCGCGGATCCGGCCGTCCACCATCGGCGCGGAGGACGTGCTGCACGACCTCGGGGCCATCTCCGTCATCTCCTCCGACTCCCAGGCGATGGGACGCGTCGGCGAGGTGATCATGCGGACCTGGCAGACCGCCCATGTGATGAAGCGGAGGCGGGGCACGCTCCCCGGCGACGGGCGGGCCGACAACCACCGGGTCCGTCGCTATGTCGCCAAATACACCATCAACCCGGCGATCGCTCAGGGCATGGCGGGCGAGATCGGCTCCGTGGAGAGCGGCAAGCTGGCCGATCTGGTGCTGTGGGAGCCGCAGTTCTTCGGGGTCAAGCCCCAACTCGTGCTGAAGGGCGGTCAGATCGCCTACGCGCAGATGGGGGACGCCAACGCGTCCATCCCGACCCCGCAACCCGTGCTGCCCCGGCCCATGTTCGGGGCGATCGGTCGGGCGCCCGCGGCCAACTCGGTCAACTTCGTCGCCCAGGCCGCCCTCGACGCGGGTCTGCCCGACCGGCTGGGTCTCGGCAAACGATGGGCGGTCATCGACTCCACGCGCGCGGTGACCAAGGCGGACATGCGGGAGAACGACACCCTGCCGGACGTGCGGATCGACCCCGACAGCTTCGCCGTGCGCATCGACGGGGAACTGGTCGAGGCGACCCCGGCGGAGGAACTCCCGCTCGCCCAGCGCTACTTCCTCTTCTGATGTCCAGGGCAGCCCTGCTCGTCCTGGCCGACGGACGGTTCCCCGCCGGCGGGCACGCCCACTCCGGCGGGGCGGAGGCCGCCGTCCACGCCGGGCGGATCACCGGTGCGGCGAGCCTGGAGGACTTCTGCCGGGGGCGGCTGCACACCACGGGGCTGGTGTCGGCCGCGCTGGCCGCGTCCGCCGCGCTGGGGGTGGACCCGGCGGCCCTGGACGCGGCCGCCGACGCCCGCACGCCCTCGCCCGCACTGCGCGCGGCGGCCCGCAAGCTGGGCCGCCAGCTGCTGCGCGCCGCCCGCGCCACCTGGCCCGGCGTCGAACTCGACGCCCTGGCACGACGGTTCCCCAAGGGCGCGCACCAGCCGGTGGTGCTGGGGGTGGCCGCGCGGGCGGCCGGACTCGGCCCTCAGGACGCGGCGCACTGCGCGCTGTACGAGAGCGTCGGCGGACCCGCGACGGCGACGGTACGGCTGCTCGGCCTCGACCCGTTCGACGCCACGGCGGTCCTCGCCCGCCTGGCACCGGAGGCGGACCGTGTGGCGGAGGCGGCGGTACGGGCAGCCCACCGGGTCGCGGAGGAAGGCGCCGACGCCCTCCCCGCGGCGTCGGCGCCCCTGCTGGAACTCTTCGCCGAAGCCCACGCGGCCCGCACGGGGCGACTGTTCGCGTCATGACCGCCACACGGGGCGACGTCCTGACTCCCGCTCGGGGTGTCCACGTCGCCGCGGCCCCCCGGCTCACTGCGTGCACCCCAGGCCCTCAGCGGCGACTCCCGCCGCCCGCCCGCCTCACGGGCGCCCGTCCGTCCACTCCGTCCACGCATCGACCCCGACACACCGCGACCCCCGGAGGCGCCCCATGCATCGTGACCACATCGACCCCCACCCCGGGCCCGCCGTCCTCGGCGCCGACGCCCGGCGTCCGGACGGAACGCGCCGTGCCCTGCGGATCGGGCTCGGCGGGCCCGTCGGGTCCGGGAAGACCGCGACCGTCGCCGCGCTCTGCCGGGCGCTGCGGGACGAGGTGTCCCTGGCCGTCGTGACCAACGACATCTACACCCGCGAGGACGCCGAGTACCTGCTCCGGGAGGCCGTGCTGCCTCCCGAGCGGATCACCGCCGTGGAGACCGGCGCCTGCCCGCACACCGCGATCCGCGACGACATCTCCGCCAACCTCGAGGCGGTGGAGGACCTGGAGGACTCCGTCGGCCCGCTCGACCTCGTCCTGGTCGAGTCCGGCGGGGACAACCTCACCGCGACCTTCTCCAAAGGGCTGGTCGACGCGCAGATCTTCGTGATCGACGTGGCCGGCGGGGACGACGTCCCGCGCAAGGGCGGCCCCGGCGTGTCCACCGCCGACCTGCTGGTCGTGAACAAGACCGACCTCGCGCCGTACACCGGCTCGGACCTCGGCCGGATGGCGGCCGACGCCAAGGCGCAACGCGCCGGCCTGCCCGTGGTGTTCCAGTCGCTGCGCGAGGACGAGGGGGTCGCCGAGGTGGCGTCCTGGGTGCGGCAGCGGCTCGCCGCGTGGGCGGCGTGAACACCGCGGGCGTCCTGGCGGAGGCGGAGATCCGCGCCCGCGCGGACGGCCGGGGCGGCACCGCCCTGCCCGTGCTGGAGAGCCGGGGCCCGCTCGCCCTGCGGCGCACACGGGGAAGCGGTGCCGCCGCCCACGTCACGCTCGTCGGCGCGATGAGCGGCCCGCACGGTGGGGACCACTTCACCGTCCGGGCCGACGTCGGACCGGACGCCCGGCTGCGGGTCGGCTCGGCCGCCGCCACGCTCGCCCTGCCGGGCCAGCACGGGGGACAGGCGCGCCAGGACGTGCGGATCACCGTCGCCGCCGGGGGCGAACTGCACTGGCTGCCCGAGCCGTTGATCTCCGTCACGGGCAGCGAGCTGGCCGTGCACACCCACGTCGACCTCGCTCCCGGAGCCCGGCTGGTCCTCCGCGAAGAGCTCGTGCTGGGACGGACCGGGGAGGACTCCGGACGGCTCACCTCCCGGCTCACCGTGCGCGTCGACGGACGCCCCGTCCTCGACCAGGAGCTCGACTGCGGACCCGGCGCGGGCGGTGGCTGGGACGGCCCCGCCGTGCTGGGCGGACACCGTGCCGTCGGGCAGCTCGTCGTCTGCGACCCGGAGTTCACGGAGAAGCCCGTCGAGCCCGGCGTGCCCGCCGACGGCCTCGCCGTCCTCCCGCTGACCGGGCCGGCCGTCCTGGTCGGCGCCGTGGCGGCGGACGCACTCGAGCTGCGCGGGCTGCTGAACCGGGCGCCCGCCTTCTTCACCCCCGGGTCCCCGGCGTCCGCATGACGCCACGACCATGTCCGCTTATCGGATTGGCAAAGAAGACGCATCCCCTCTGTCGCCCGTGACCTCCGGGAGACGAGGATCCTCCCCCGTACCCATCGAAACCATGTACGGGGAGGCCCCCTTGAGGGACAGCAGACGGAAGAGGCGGGTGGCGGCGCTCGGTTCGGCCGGCGTGCTCGTCACGTCCGCACTCATAGCCGGCGCCGTGGCGGCGCCCACCGCGAGCGCGACGGCGGACACCCGCCTCGGCAAGGACCGAGAGGCGCAGGGCGTGGCCGTCGCCGCCGCCCGGGCCGCCAGGACCGGCATCGACTGGCAGGACTGCCCCGCCGACTGGAACCTGCCCCGGCCCGTCCAGTGCGGCTGGGTCTCCGTGCCGCTGGACTACGCCAAGCCGAACGGCAAGCAGATCAAGCTCGCCGTCGACCGCGTCACCAACACCGGCACGCGGGCGGAACGGCAGGGCGCGCTGCTGTACAACCCGGGCGGCCCCGGCGGCTCCGGCCTGCGCTTCCCGACCCGGGTCACCTCGAAGAACCCCGTCTGGGCCAACACGGCCAAGGCGTACGACTTCGTCGGCTTCGACCCGCGCGGCGTGGGCAGGTCCGCGCCCATCTCCTGCGGCGACCCGCAGGAGTTCGTGAAGGCGCCCAAGGCCGACCCGGTGCCCCGGACCGAGGCCGACAAGCGGGCGCAGCGCAAGCTCGCCCGTGAGTACGCCGAGGGCTGCCTCGAGCGCAGCGGCACCATGCTGCCCCACATGACCACGCCCAACACCGCCCGCGACCTCGACGTCATCCGCGCGGCGCTCGGCGAGAAGAAGCTCAACTACCTGGGCGTCTCCTACGGCACCTACCTCGGCGCCGTCTACGCCACCCTGTTCCCGGACCACGTGCGCCGCATGGTCGTGGACAGCGTGGTCAACCCGTCCCGTCGGAAGATCTGGTACCAGGCCAACCTGGACCAGAACGTCGCCTTCGAGACCCGCTGGCAGGACTGGCAGGACTGGGTCGCGAAGAACGACGCCGCCTACCGCCTCGGCACCACCCGCGCCGCCGTCCAGGAGCAGTGGCTGAAGCTGCGCGCCGCCGCCGCGAAGCAGCCGTTCGGCGGCGTCGTCGGGCCCGCCGAGCTGATCGGCTTCTTCCAGAGCGCCCCGTACTACGACTCCGCGTGGGCCCCGGTCGCCGAGGTGTTCAGCCAGGCCGCCGCCGGGAACACCCAGGCGCTGGTCGACGCCGCCGCCCCTGACCTGTCCGACACGGCGGGCAACGCGGCCGCGGAGAACGGCAACGCCGTCTACAACGCGGTCGAGTGCACCGACGCCAAGTGGCCCACCGACTGGCGCACCTGGGACCGCGACACCACCCGGCTGCACCGCGACCACCCGTTCCTGACCTGGGCCAACACCTGGATGAACCTGCCCTGCGCCACCTGGCCGGTCCCCCAGCGCACCCCGGTCGACGTGAGGACCGGCAAGGGCCTGCCGCCCGTGCTGATCGTCCAGTCCGAGCGGGACGCGGCCACCCCGTACGGCGGTGCCGTCGAGCTGCACAAGCGGTTCAAGGGTTCCCGCCTGATCACCGAGCGGGACGCCGGCTCCCACGGGGTCACCGGGCTGGTCAACCCCTGCGTCAACGACCGGGTCGACACATACCTGCTCACCGGGAAGCTCGACCGCTCCGACGTGACCTGCGCCCCGCACGCCACGCCGAAGCCGTAACCGCACGCCGGTGAGGGGCGGCCGGAACACCCCGGCCGCCCCTCACCCGTGCTGCGCGGTGCTCACCGCAGCGGCATGCGCGGCGCCCGCCGCTTCTCCTCCGCCTTGCGCTTCTCCTCCGCGGCCTTCACGTCGGCCGCGTACTCGTCGACGTACTCCTGCTCGGAGAGGGAGAGGATGGCGTACATGATCTCGTCGGTGACGGCCCGCAGGACCGCCTTCTCGTTCTCCATGCCCTGGTAGCGCGAGAAGTCCAGCGGCTCGCCGAAGCGGATCACCACCGGGTGGACGCGGGGGATCTTCCGGCCGGGCGGCTGCGCCTCGAACGTGCCGATCATCGCGCAGGGCACCACCGGCACGCCCGCCTTGAGGGCCATCACCGCCACGCCGACCTTGCCCTTGTAGAGGCGGCCGTCGTGCGAGCGGGTGCCCTCCGGGTAGATGCCGAGCAGTTCGCCCTTGCTCAGCACCCCGAGCCCCTCGCGGATCGCCGCCTGCCCGGCCTCCTTGCCGGAGCGGTCGACGGGGATCTGGCCGGCGCTGTGGAAGAAGAACGCCGTCAGCCGCCCCTTCAGGCCCGGGCCGGTGAAGTACTCGGCCTTGGCGAGGAAGGTGATGCGGCGCTTCAGCACGGCCGGCATCAGGAAGTGGTCCGAGAACGACAGATGGTTCCCCGCCACGATCGCGGCGCCGGAGGACGGGACATGCTTCAGGCCCTCGATCCGGGGCCGGAAGACCAGTCTGAGCAGCGGGCCCAACAGCACGTATTTGAGCAGGTAGTAGAACAAAAGCACGCTCCTCGACTCTGGGAAACGACGGGATCGCCGCGTTCCAGCAGGTCATCCGGCACGTCGTGAACTGCCAGTCTAGGACCGGGTGACGGGCCCGGGCACCAGGTTCGACGCGAACCGGAACCCACCTCACCGGACAGCCGCCCGCATGCCGGGCGACCGCTTCCCGCGCACCGGCCGGTACGCTCGACGGTATGCGGATCTCCGTCTCGTCCGACATGGACGAACCCGTCGCCCGCGCCCTGGTCGACGCCTTGCGTGAGCGCGGCCACGAGGTGCGCGCCTACGGCGCCCTGAGCCCCGGGGACGACCCGCAGTGGGCCGTCTGCTCCGAGGCCGCCGCCCGCGACGTCGCCGACGGGAGGGCGGACCAGGCGGTGGTGTGCTGCTGGACCGGGACCGGCGCCTCGATCGCCGCCAACAAGGTGCCCGGGGTCCGGGCAGCCCTGTGCACCGACGCGTACACCGCCGACGGCGCCCGCCGCTGGAACGACGCCAACGTGCTGGCGATCGGCCTGCGGCTCACCTCCGTCCCGCTGCTCCAGGAGATCCTCGACGCCTGGTTCGCGGGCCGGCCCAGCGACGACCCCGAGGACCGCGCCAACGTGGAGCGCACCACCCGTCTCGACCGCGAACGCGCCGGCGCCTGACGACGGGGCCCGTCACAGCCGCACGACGACCAGTGCCGTGTCGTCCGTGGCGCCGCCCGGCGGCAGCAGTTCCCGCAGCACCGTGTCCGCCAGCGGCTCCGGGTCCAGCGTGCGGTGCCGGCGCAGGGACTCCGCCAGCCGGTGCAGCCCGGCGTCGATGTCCTCCCGCCGCCGTTCGATCAGCCCGTCGGTGTAGAGCACCAGAGTCGCCCCCGGCGAGAAGACCGTCGACGCCTCCGGCCGCGGCCGCGGATCCGGACGGGCGTCCAGCGGCGGGTCCGTCGCCCGGTCCAGGAACTCCACCCGGCCGTCGTCGTGCAGCAGCACCGGCGGCGGATGGCCGGCGCTGCTGTAGGTGATGCCCTGCCGGTCGAAGTCGATGAACGTCGTCACGACCGTCGCCGACTCCGCGCCGTCCACCACGTTCGCGTACCGGCCCAGCACGTTCAGCGCCTGGGCCGGCCCGTCCGCCACCCGGGACGCGGCGCTCAGCGCGCTGCGCAGCTGGCCCATGACCCCGGCCGCCTCCAGACCGTGACCCACCACGTCGCCCACCGACACGCCGATGCGGTGGCCGCCCACCAGGTCCACCAGGTCGTACCAGTCCCCGCACACGTTGAGCGCGCCCACCGCCGGCCGGTAGCGCACCGCGGCCCGGCGATGGCCCACCTGCCGGCGCGCCGGCAGCATCGCCTTCTGCAGCACCAGGGCCACCTCACGCTCCCGGGCGTGCGCCTCGCGCAGCCGGTTGTTGAGCTCCTGCAGCTCCCTGGCGCGCGTGTACAGCTCGGCCTCCAGCACCCGTCCCGCCGCGTCGCCGCCGAGCCCCCGGGCCCGCACGAACTCGGTGACCTCCTCGACCCGGTGCACGATCAGCCGCACCCGCCCGTCAGGGCCGAGGACCGGGCTGTTCACCGGCGACCAGTAGTGCTCGTGCCAGTCGCCCGAGTGCTCGGGGGACTCGACGTCGTAGCGCTGCAGGGCCATCGAGTCGCGCTCTCCGGTGGCCAGCACCCGCAGCAGCGAGGCCCGCAGCTGGTGCGAGTGGTGCGAGGCGGGGGCGTTGACCGACTCCGGGAACACGTCGAACACGTAGCGGCCCAGCAGGGACTCGCGCGAACGTCCGATGCCGCGCACGTACGCCTCGTTGACGTCGGCGAACACCAGGTCAGGGGTCAGCAGCGCCACCATGCCCGGCAGCGCCCGGTACACCGCCTCGAAGTCGATCGTCGTGCCCGCCATGGCCCCGCCTCACTCCGGGGGAGTGGTCAGCGGCTGCTCCGCCCAGATGATCTTTCCGTCGGGCACGAACCGCGTGCCCCAGCGCTCCGCCAGCTGCGACACCAGCAGCAGCCCCCGGCCGCCCTCGTCCATCGCGCGCGGATGCCGCAGATGCGGGGCGCTCGCGCCGCCGTCGAGCACCTCGCACACCAGCGTCCGTTCCAGGATCAGCCGTAGCCTCACCCGCCCGGAGGCGTGCCGGATCGCGTTCGTCACCAGCTCGCTCACCAGCAGCTCCGTGGTGAACTTCACCTCCTCGTCGAGACCCCAGCGGGACAGCTGGTCCTGGGCCGTTCTGCGGGCGTCCGCCACCACCGCCGGGTCCGGCGACAGCTCCCACGCCGCGATCTGCTCCGACGCGAGCCGCCTGGTCCGCGCCATCAGCAGCGCCACGTCGTCCTCCGGGCGGGCCGGGACCAGCGCGTCGACCACCGCCCGGCAGCTGGGCCGCAGCTCGCGCGCCATGCCCTCCAGGGCCCGCCGCAGCCGCTCCCGTCCTGACTCCTCCACGCCGTCGCCCCCGTAGGCCAGCAGCCCGTCCGTGTGCAGCACCAGCGTGCTGCCCTCGGCCAGGGACACCTCCACCGCCTCGAACGGCGGACCGCCCACCCCGAGCGGCGGCCCCTGCGGCAGGTCCACGAAGCCGACCGTGCCGTCCGGCGCCACCACCGCCGGCGCGGGATGGCCCGCGGCGGCCATCGTGCAGCGCCCGTCCGCCGGGTCGTACACCACGTACACGCAGGCGGAGCCGACGGAGCTGCCCCGGCCGCCCCCGCCGCCCCCGTCGTCCCCCTCCCCGTCGCCGTCGCCGTCGTCCCGGGCCGAGCGGCTGGCCAGGTCGTCCAGGTGCGCCAGCACCTCCTCGGGCGGCAGGTCGATCGCGGCCAGCGTGCGGACCGCCGTGCGCAGCCGCCCCATGGCCGCGGCGGCGTCGATGCCGTGGCCGGGCACCTCGCCGACCACCAGCGCGACCCGGGCGGCGGCCAGCGGGATCACGTCGTACCAGTCGCCGCCCAGACCGGTCAGCTCGTCGGCCGGACGGTAGCAGGCGGCCACCTCGACGGCGTCCTGGTCGGGCAGCCGGCGCGGCAGCAGGCTGCGCTGGAGCACCAGCGCGGCGTCCCGCTCGCGGGTGTAGCGGCGGGCGTTGTCCACGCACACGGCGGCGCGCGAGACCAGGTCCTCGGCCAGGTGCAGGTCGTCCGGGTCGAAGGGGCTCTGACGGCGGCGGAAGAACGTGGTGAGGCCCAGGGTGACGCCGCGCGCCCGGATCGGGACGATCATCACGCTCTGCAGGCCCAGCTCCAGGAACGTGGACTCCCGGGCGTCCGGCGCGCCGGCGGCCCACTCCACGGCCAGCGGGTCGAGCTGCTCCTGCCGCCAGGACTCCCCCGTGGTCAGGCACCGTACGGGCGGGGAGTCCGTCAGGTAGGAGACGACCGCACCGCTGTCCACGGCCGTCCGCGGCAGATCCTCGTACAGGGACCGGTGGCCCGCGCGGCGCAGCGGCACCCGCTCGGACCCGGCGAGCGGCTCCGGGACCGGCTCGGCTCCCCGCAGCACCGTCTCCAGCAGATCCACGGTGACGAAGTCGGCGAGGCCGGGCACGGCGACGTCCGCCAGTTCCTGCGCGGTGGTCATCACGTCGAGGGTGCGGCCGATGTACTGGCCGGCCCGGTCGAGAAGGGCGAGGCGCTGCCGGGCGCGGTGCCGGTCGGTGACGTCCACGACGGTGTAGTACACGCCCATCGGGTCGCCCCGGTCGTCCTCGATGCGGGTGAACGACAGCATGTGCGCGGTCTCCCGCAGCGGGGCCGAGCGCACCCGGCCGACGTACTCGTAGCCGACCACCTGCTCGCCGGTCTCCAGCACGTGCCGCATCCGCTCCTCGACGGCCTCGCTGTCCATGCCCGGCTGGACGGCGGCGACCCGCAGGCCCAGACGGCTCCGGCCCGGGCCGCCGCCCCACCGCTCCAGGGCCGCGTTGGACCAGACGTAGCGCAGCTCCGGGTCCACGATGGCGATGCCGATGGGATTGCCGACGACGATCTGTTCCAGCACGCCGCGGCTCATGTCCCAGCCCCGCGCGCCGTCCCCCAGTTCCGACAGCAGCACCAGCACCGCCGGGCGGCCCTGCGGCGCCGTGGCCGGGGCGACCCGCACCGACACCGGCACCGGGTGCCCGTCCCGGTGGAGGGCCGTCATCAGTCCCGTCCAGTCGCCGCCGGCGCGGCACCGGTGAAGCAGGTCCTCCATCCGCTCGGCGTCCCCGGCCTCCAGCAGATCGGCGAACTTCCGGCCCACCGCCTCCGCCGCGCCGTGGCCCAGCAGCCGCTCCGCGTGCGCCGTCCAGCCCGACACCAGACCGTGCGGGTCCAGCAGCAGCGGCGCGGCGTCGGCCACGTCGAACCCCTGCCGGGCTCCTCCCTGCTCCTTGTGTCGGCCCACGGACGGCCTCTCTGTCGCTGAGAGTCTTCTGTCACCTTCGTCCCCGCTAGTCCCCATCTTGACCCCGATGACCGGCCGGGGGCTTCCCGGAGGTCGGCCACCGGTGCCCCGCGCCCTTCGTCCGACGCTCCCCGGACACGCCGCCGCCCCCGCCGGGAAGGTCCGGCGGGGGCGGCGGGCAGGCGGTCAGACCTGGCGGCTGAGCACCTTCTCCAGCGTGCGCAGCGCCTCCCGCAACTCGTCCGCGGTGACGGTCAGCGGGGGGGCCAGCCGGACGGTCGAGCCGTGCGTGTCCTTGACGAGGATGCCCTCACGCATCAGACGCTCGCTGACCTCCCGGCCGGTGCCGAGGGCCGGGTCGACGTCCACGCCCGCCCACAGGCCGCGGCTGCGGAAGCCGGTGACGCCCTTGCCGACCAGCGCCTCCAGACCCTCCCGCAGCACCACGCCCAGCTCGGCCGCGCGCCGCTGGAACTCGCCCGTCTCCAGCAGCTCCACCACGGCCGTGCCCACGGCGGCCGCCAGCGGGTTCCCGCCGAACGTCGACCCGTGTTCACCCGGGTGGAGCACCTGGAGCACCTCGCGCCGGGCCGCCACCGCCGACACCGGGACGATGCCGCCGCCCAGCGCCTTGCCCAGCAGCACCACGTCCGGCAGGACCGACTCGTGCTCCACGGCCAGCGTGCGCCCGGTGCGGCCGAGCCCCGACTGGATCTCGTCCGCGACGAAAAGGCACCCGGCGCGCCGGGTCAGCTCCCGCACCCCGGCCAGATAGCCGTCGTCCGGGATCACCACGCCCGCCTCGCCCTGGATCGGCTCGATCAGCACCGCCGCCGTCGTCTCGTCGACCGCCTCCTCCAGGGCCGCGAGGTCGTTGTACGGCACCACCCGGAACCCCGGCGTGAAGGGGCCGAACCCCGCGCGGGCCGTCTCGTCCGTGGAGAAGCTGACGATCGTCGTCGTCCGGCCGTGGAAGTTGTCCGCCGCCACCACGACCGTCGCCCGGTCGGCGGGGACGCCCTTCACGTCGTAGGCCCACTTGCGGGCCACCTTGATGCCGCTCTCCACCGCCTCCGCGCCGGTGTTCATCGGCAGCACCATGTCCAGGCCGGTCAGCGCGGCCAGGCGCTCCGCGAACTCCGCCAGCCGGTCGTTGTGGAAGGCGCGCGAGGTCAGCGTGAGCCGGTCCAGCTGGCGGTGCGCCGCCTCGATCAGCGCCGGGTGCCGGTGGCCGAAGTTCAGCGCCGAGTAGCCGGCCAGCATGTCCAGGTACGTGCGGCCCTCGACGTCCTCCACCCAGGCGCCCTCCGCGCGGGCGACGACCACGGGCAGCGGATGGTAGTTGTGCGCGAGGACCGGCTCCTCCGCCGCGATCAGCTCGGCGGACGAACGCGTACGGGGGGCAGAGGTCATGGGCGGATCTCCTGAGTGCAGCACTTGATGCCCCCGCCCGCCTTGTGGAACTCGGACAGGCCGACGGGGACGGGGACGTAACCGCGGTCGGCGAGCCGGTCGGCGAGGGCCGTCGCCTCCGGCGGGATGAACACATGACGGCCGTCCGAGACGGAGTTCAGGCCGAACGCCATGGCGTCGTCCCGGGTGGCGAGGACCGCGTCCGGGTACAGCCGCTCCAGCACCTCACGGCTGCCCGGCGAGAACGCCTCCGGGTAGTACGCGACGTTCTCCTCGTCCAGCACGAACAGCGCCGTGTCCAGGTGGTAGAAGTACGGGTCCACCAGGGTCAGGCCGATCACCGGCACCCCGAAGAACTCCTGGGCCTCCCGGTGCGCCTCCGGCGTCGTGCGGAAGCCGGTCCCCGCGAGGATCCAGCGTCCGGCGGGCACCAGGTCGCCCTCGCCCTCGCACACCGACTCCGGGTGCTGGACGTCGAAGCCGTGCGCCTTGAACCAGGCCGCGTACGGCGCCGACTCCGGACGCCGTTCCGGCGCGTGGAACTGCGAGCCGAACACACGCCCGTCCACGACGACCGCCGCGTTCGCGGCGAACACCATGTCGGGCAGACCGGGCAGCGGTTCCACGGTCTCCACGGTATGGCCGTGGCGGCGGTAGGCGTCGACCAGCGACAGCCACTGCCGCCGGGCGAGTGAGACGTCGACGGGTCGGTCCGGACGCATCCAGGGATTGATCGCGTACCGCACGGCGAAGAATCTGGGTTCGCAGACGAGATATCGCCGTGGGCGCGCCACACGTGATTCGGGCACGAAGGGGTTCCTCCGCTTCACACGGTGTCGACTAGGGGTGACTCCACGGTAGGAACGCGGCCGCACGGCCGACAAGCGACGGATCCTGCGTGTGCACGCAGGATCACTGCGTCTTTCCCGGCCTCAGCGCACGTCCGGTGCGTCGTCCGGGGCGGGCTGCGTCACTCCTGCCTCAGGACTGTCGGGCAGCAGGTGCGACAGCACCATCACGCTGATCGTCTTCCGGATGAAGGGCTCCTGGCGGATCCGCTCCAGCACCTCCTCGAAGTGCTCCACGTCCCGCGCCCGCACGTGCAGCAGCGCGTCCGCGCCCCCGGTCACCGTCATGGCCGCCGCGATCTCCGGATGGTTGCGCACCACCTCCGCCAGCCGCCGCGGCGGCGCCGCACCCTCGCAGTACACCTCCACGTACGCCTCGGTGCGCCAGCCCAGCGCGGACGGCCGCACGGTCGCGGTGAACCCGGTGATCACCCCCGTCTCCCGCAGCCGGTCCACCCGGCGCTTGACGGCCGTCGCGGACAGCCCGACGGAGGCGCCGATCTCCGCGAAGGACGTCCTGGCGTTCGCCATCAGAGCGGTGACGATCTTCCGGTCGAGTTCGTCGAACGGCGTGGGCCTGCTGTTCATGCGGGCACTGTATCGACGGCGGCCTCAGGGTCACCCCGGGTGAGCCCCGGAGGAGGACCGGCGCGGAACCGGGTGAAACGCCCTTGTCCGGCGCGTAGTCCGGACCCGGAGATCCCGCCTACACTCCACGTTCATGCTGCGCGCCCTCGCCGTCGACGACGAACGCCCCTCGCTCGAGGAGCTGCTGTACCTGCTGAACGCCGACCCGCGCATCGGGAGCGCGGAAGGCGCCGGTGACGCGACCGAGGCCCTGCGCCGCATCAACCGCGCCCTGGAGTCGGGACCCGACGGGCCCGACGCCATCGACGTCGTCTTCCTCGACATCCAGATGCCCGGCCTCGACGGACTCGACCTCGCCCGGCTGCTCACCGGATTCGCCCGGCCGCCGCTCGTCGTGTTCGTCACCGCCCACGAGGACTTCGCCGTCCAGGCCTTCGACCTCAAGGCCGTCGACTACGTGCTCAAGCCCGTCCGCAAGGAACGCCTCGCCGAAGCCGTACGGCGGGCCTCCGCCCAGCGCGGGACCACCCCGCAGGGACCCGCACCGCGCATCCCCGTGCACGAGCCCGACCCCGACCACATAACCGTCGAGCTGGGCGGCGTCACCCGCTTCGTCGCAGTCGACGACATCACCCACGTCGAGGCCCAGGGCGACTACGCCCGCCTGCACACCGACCGCGGCAGCCACCTCGTGCGCATCCCGCTGTCCACCCTGGAGGAGCGCTGGCGCTCCCGCGGCTTCGTCCGCATCCACCGCCGCCACCTGGTCGCCCTGCGCCACATCGGCGAGCTGCGCCTGGACGCGGGCACCGTCAGCGTCCTGGTCGGCTCCGAGGAACTCCAGGTCAGCAGGCGTCACGCCCGCGAGCTGCGGGACCTGCTGATGCGCCGGACCACCGGTTAGGCAGGGGGAGAGCCGCACATGCCCCAGGAACCCGCCGAGCGCCGGGTGGTCGTCACCGGCCCGCCCCGCCGCGCCGGCCGCACCTCCGGCTACTACCGCCCCCGCACCGAGATCGACGAGCAGACCACCCTCGGCCACACCTACGTCCGCACCCTGATGCGCATCCAGCTGCGCGCCGGACTCACCGTGTTCGCCGTCCTCGCCCTGCTCATCGGCCCGCTGCCGCTGGTCTTCGCCGCCGCCCCGGACGCCCGCCGCCTGGAGTGGGCGGTCCTCGGCTTCGGGCTCTACCCCCCGCTGGTCCTGCTCGCCCGCTGGTACGTGCGCCGCGCCGAACGCAACGAACGCGACTTCGTGCGGCTCGTCGAGGACCGCTGAGACCAGAGGACCGGCACCACCGTGAACACCGCCTACGCCGTCACCGCCGTCGCGCTGGTCGCCGTCGCGACCGTCCTCGTCGGCGCGTTCGGCCTGCGCATATCCCGCACCACCTCCGACTTCTACGTCGCCTCGCGTACCGTCGGCCCGCGGCTCAACGCGGCGGCCATCAGCGGCGAGTACCTCTCCGCCGCCTCCTTCCTGGGCATCGCCGGACTCGTCCTGGTCCAGGGTCCTGACATGCTCTGGTACCCGGTCGGCTACACCGCCGGCTACCTGGTGCTGCTGCTCTTCGTCGCCGCGCCCCTGCGCCGCTCCGGCGCCTACACGCTGCCCGACTTCGCCGAGGCCCGGCTCTCCTCGCACGTGGTTCGGCGGCTCGCCGGCACCCTCGTCGTCGGCGTCGGCTGGCTGTACCTGCTGCCCCAGCTGCAGGGCGCCGGACTCACCCTCACCGTGCTCACCGGCGCGCCCGACTGGCTCGGCGCGGTGATCGTCGCCGTCGTCGTCACGGTGATAGTGGCCGCCGGCGGCATGCGCAGCATCACGTTCGTCCAGGCGTTCCAGTACTGGCTGAAACTGACCGCCCTGCTGGTGCCCGCCCTCTTCCTGGTGCTCGCCTGGCAGCGCGACGGCGCGCCCAGCCACGCCTTCGACGAGCCCGCCGAGTTCCGCGAACAGCGCGTGGTGCGCGTCGACGACACCGTCGACCTGCGCCTGACCGCCCCGCTCACCGTCACCGTGGACGGCGCCGTCGACGGCCGGGAGCACGCCGGGACCGAGGTCAGCCTGCCCGCGGGCACGCACCGCGTCGACGGCGGCACCCGCCTCACCTTCGCCGAGGGCTCCAAGGTGCCCGTCACCGGGGACGGGGCCGACGACGCCCTGTCCCCGTCGCGCGCCGAGAGCCGCGCGGAACGCCCGCTGTACGCCACGTACGGGCTGATCCTGGCCACCTTCTTCGGCACCATGGGCCTGCCGCACGTGGTGGTGCGCTTCTACACCAGTCCGCACGGTGTCGCCGCCCGCCGCACCACCGTCGCCGTCCTCGGCCTGATCGGCGCCTTCTACCTGCTGCCCCCCGTCTACGGCGCCCTCGGCCGCCTCTACGCCCCCGACCTCACGATCACCGGGGACGCGGACGCCGCCGTCCTGCTGCTGCCCGGCCGGATGATCGGCGGGACCGGCGGAGACCTGCTGGGGGCGCTGGTCGCCGGGGGAGCGTTCGCCGCGTTCCTGTCCACCGCCTCCGGGCTCACCATGGCCGTGGCCGGGGTGCTCACCCAGGACGTGCTGCCCTCGCGCGGCGTACGCCACTTCCGCCTCGGCACCGTGCTCGCCATGGCCGTGCCCCTGGCCGCGAGCATCCTGGTCGGCGGGCTGCCGGTGGCCGACGCCGTGGGCCTCGCCTTCGCCGTGTCCGCGTCCTCGTTCTGCCCGCTGCTGGTGCTCGGGATCTGGTGGCGGCGGCTCACCCCGCCGGGGGCCGCCGCCGGGATGCTCGTCGGCGGCGGCTCCGCGTTCCTCGCCGTGGCCGCCACCATGGCCGGCTACCCGGGCGCCGGACCCTGGCACGCGCTGCTCGCCTGGCCCGCCCTCTGGTCGGTGCCGCTCGGCTTCCTCACCATGGTGCTGGTCTCGCTCGCCACACCCGGCCGGGTGCCGCCCGGCACGGCCGCGGTCCTGGCCCGCTTCCATCTGCCGGAAGAGCTGCGCACGGAGGTGTCCGCATGAGCGGTTTCCTCGCCGGTCTGCTCGTCGCCGTGCTGCCCCTGCTGGCCGCCGGGTTCTGGCTGGGCCGGCGCACGGCACGGCCCGCCGGCCTCGCCGGACTGGGCACCCCCGTCGAGCACGCCACCTTCGAGACCCTGCACACCGCCTCGCTGGCCACGCCCCCGCTGCGGGCGGGCCTCACCGAGGAGACCGCCCGCAAGTCGGCGCGCAAGCTGCGCTCCCTGCTCGGCACCGACGCCCTCTGCCTCACCGACCGCGAGCAGGTGCTCGTGTGGGACGGCGTCGGCGCCCACCACCGCACCGAGATCATGGAGCGTCTCACCGGCCCCCTGGACACCGGCCGCGGCGAGGCGTTCCCGCTGACCTGCGACACCCCCGACTGCACCGTCCGCTGGGCGGTGGTCGCCCCGCTCACCGTCGACGACCGGGTGCACGGCGCGCTCGTCGCCTGTGCGCCCCGCGAGTCGGCGGTGCTGGTCAGGGCCGCGGGGGAGGTCGCCCGCTGGGTCTCGGTCCAGCTGGAGCTGGCCGACCTGGACCAGTCCCGCACCCGGCTGATCGAGGCGGAGATCCGCGCCCTGCGCGCGCAGATCTCCCCGCACTTCATCTTCAACTCGCTCGCGGTGATCGCGTCCTTCGTGCGCACCGACCCCGAACGCGCCCGTGAGCTGCTGCTGGAGTTCGCCGACTTCACCCGCTACTCGTTCCGCCGGCACGGCGACTTCACCACCCTCGCCGACGAGCTGCACGCCATCGACCACTACCTGGCGCTGGTACGGGCGCGCTTCGGCGACCGGCTCTCCGTCACCCTCCAGATCGCCCCGGAGGTGCTGCCCGTCGCGCTGCCCTTCCTGTGCCTCCAGCCGCTGGTGGAGAACGCCGTCAAGCACGGCCTGGAGGGCAAGGCCGACAAGTGCCACATCCAGATCACCGCGCAGGACGCGGGGGCCGAGGCGCTCGTGGTCATCGAGGACGACGGGGCGGGCATGGACCCCGACCTGCTGCGCCGCATCCTGGCCCGGGAGGTCAGCCCCACCGGCGGCATCGGCCTGTCCAACGTCGACGACCGGCTCCGCCAGGTCTACGGCGACGACCACGGCCTCGTCATCGAGACGGCCGCGGGCGCGGGCATGAAGATCACCGTCCGGCTGCCGAAGTACCAGCCGGGCGTCCATCTGGCGGGGCGGCTCACCCCACGGTGAGCCGCCCTCGTGCGTGCCGGTCAGCCGTTGCCGGCGGCGACCATCCCGAGAGTGAGCAGGCCCAGGACGACCCAGCCGAACCACAGCCAGCCGTTGCTGCCGAGCGCCACCGTGTACGCCGTCACGGCGACCAGGCCGCCGACGGTCAGCACGCCCATGGTCTTCGTCGAGGTGGAACCGTTCGTGGTACCGGGCATCGCGACACCCTCCTCCAGGTCCGTTCCCTCCATGGTGCCCCGGTTCCGGGAAAGCAGGGCGGTGCGGGACGGAACCTAGTTGCCGCGCGCGTTGAGGGAGGCCAGGTAGGCGTTGTACGCCTCCAGCTCCTTGTCGCCGTCCCGGTCGGCGGCGCGGTCCTTGCGGCGTGCCTGCCGCTGGTCCGAGGCGTACCACTGGAACAGCAGCGCGATCAGCACCAGGACCGACGGGACCTCGCTGAACGCCCAGGCGATGCCGCCGGCCGCGTTCTGGTCGGACAGGGCGTCGATGCCCAGCGACGCGGGCGGGTCCTGGAAGGTGGTGACCATGGGGGTGGAGGCCATCATCAGCGCGATGCCGAAGAACGCGTGGAACGGCATGCCCGCGAACAGCTCCAGCATCCGCATCAGGTGACCCGGCCGGTGCGGACCCGGGTCCACGCCCATGATGGGCCAGAAGAACACCAGGCCCACGGCGAGGAAGTGCACCATCATCGCCGCGTGCCCGACCGCCGACCCCATCAGGAAGTCGAACAGCGGGGTGAAGTACAGGGCGTACAGGCTGGCGATGAAGATCGGGATGGTGAACAGCGGGTGGGTCACGACCCGCATGTAGCGGCTGTGCAGCAGCATCAGCAGCAGCTCCCGCGGCCCCTTGGTGCCCCGCACGGACGCCGGGGGCAGCGCCCGCAGCGCCAGGGTGATCGGGGCGCCGAGCAGGATCAGGATCGGCGACACCATGCTGATGACCATGTGCTGCACCATGTGCACGCTGAACATCACCATGCCGTAGTCGTTCAGCGCGGTGCACATCACCAGACCGATGCTCAGCACACCGGCGACGAACGACACGGTCCGCCCCACCGGCCACTTGTCACCGCGCCGGACCAGCCGGACCACGCCCCAGCCGTACAGCGCGAGCGCCAGCAGGCAGGCGACGAGGAAGAACGGGTCCGCCGACCAGGCGAGCCCTCGCCCCAGCGTGAACGGCGGCAGATCCATGGTCATGCCGTGCCCGCTGTGATCCATCCGCCGGCTCCATTTTCGTCCAGGTTGTACGCAATCGGTCCGCACCAGACTAGAACCGCCCCCGGCGACGTCCGTCACCGGGGGCGGTTCTGTGCAGCCGGTCTCACACGCGCCTGTCCCACGCGCCGGGCGCCGGCAGCGGGGTCAGAGCACGCACTCCGCCTCGGCGTACCGGTCCTCGGGCACCGTCTTCAGCGTCTCGACGGCCTCCGCCAGCGACACCATCACGATGTCGGTGCCGCGCAGCGCCGTCATCTGCCCGAAGTCGCCGCGGTGCACGGCCTCCACCGCGTGCCAGCCGAACCGGGTGGCCAGCACCCTGTCGTACGCGGTGGGCGTGCCGCCGCGCTGGACGTGACCGAGGATCACCGGGCGGGCCTCCTTGCCGAGCCGCTCCTCCAGCTCCAGGGAGAGCTGCCGGGCGATGCCCGCGAACCGCTCGTGGCCGTAGACGTCCTTGCCGCCCTCGTCGAAGTCCATGGTCCCGGCCTTCGGCTTGGCCCCCTCCGCCGCGACGACGATGGCGAACCGCTTCCCGGCCGAGAACCGCTCGCCGACCTTCGCGGTCAGCTCGTCGATGTCGAAGGGCCGCTCGGGCACCACGATGGCGTGCGCGCCGGCCGCCATGCCGGAGTGCAGCGCGATCCAGCCGGTGTGGCGGCCCATGACCTCCACGATCAGCACCCGCTGGTGCGACTCGGCGGTGGTCTTCAGCCGGTCCAGCGCCTCGGTGGCCACGCCGACTGCCGTGTCGAACCCGAAGGTCACGTCGGTGACGGCGATGTCGTTGTCGATGGTCTTCGGCACGCCGACTATCGGCAGACCGTTGTCGGACAGCAGCCGGGCCGCCTTGAGGGTGCCCTCACCGCCGATGGGGATGATCGCGTCGAGACCGAGCTCCTCGACATGGCCCCGGGCCCGCTCCACACCGTCCCGCAGATGCTCGGGACGCACCCGGGAGGAGCCGAGGATGGTGCCGCCGCGGGCGAGGATGCCGCCCACCGCGTCGAGGTCGAGCTTGAGGTAGTCGCATTCCAGGAGGCCCTTCCACCCGTCGCGGAAGCCGATGACCTCGTCGCCGTGGTCGACGACGGCACGGTGCACGACGGACCGGATGACGGCGTTCAGGCCGGGGCAGTCGCCGCCGGACGTGAGGACACCAATGCGCATAGCCCGAAACAACCTTCTCGAAGTGGGCCGGGACCGGACCGCGCTGTCCGGCTCGATCCCCGCCACCCTAGCCGTTTCGGGGGGAGGTGCCGCATCTCGCGTCCGCCTGCTGGACGACGCCGCTCACCTGTGCGGAGGAGGCGTCAGACGGGCCGTGTCGGGCCCCAGGACGCCTCCTCCGCGGCGTCGTTCCCGCGCTTACGCGGGCTGCTGGGCGGCGGCGATGCGCTCGTTGCGCAGGGCCTCGTACCAGCGGTCGTCGGTCGGCGGCAGCGCGTTGACGTCCAGTGCCAGCTTCAGCAGAAGGTCCGCGATCTGCGGGTTGCGCGCGAGCACCGGACCGTGCATGTACGTGCCGAACACGGTGTCGTTGTACGCGCCCTCGGTGCCGTCCCCGGTGCCGTTGCCGTTGCCGAAGCGCACCTGCGCGAACGGGCGTGCCGTGGGGCCCAGGTGGGTGATGCCCTGGTGGTTCTCGAACCCGGTGAGCGGGGGCAGGCCCAGCTGGGGGTTGATGTCCGCGAGGACGTCGCCCACGCAGCGCGCGCCCTCGCCGCGCACCGACACCACGTCGAGCAGGCCGAGGCCGGGCTCGCGCTGGCCGAGGTCGTTGATGAACTCGTGGCCGAGGATCTGGTAGCCGGCGCAGACGGAGAAGACGATCGCGCCGTTCCCCACGGCGCGGTGCAGCCCGCCGTCGCGGCGCAGCCGCTCGGCTGCCAGCCGCTGCGGGCGGTCCTCGCCGCCGCCGATCAGGTAGATGTCGCCGGAGGTCGGGATCGGCTGGTCGCTGCGCACGTCGAGCCGCGCCACGTCCAGGCCGCGCTGCCGCGCCCGGCGCTCGACGACGAGGACGTTGCCCTGGTCGCCGTAGGTGCTGAGCAGGTCCGGGTAGATCCAGACGACCCGCAGCTGGTTGTCGCTCACTTCAAGTCCCCTGAGGTGTCGTGGTCAGTTGCCGACGCGGCGGCGCAGGTCCTGGAACGCGGTGTAGTTGGCGATGACCTCGATCCGGCCGGGCGGCGACAGCTGGACCGCCTGGTCGAGGTTCTCGCACACCTGGAACTGCTGGTTGGCGACCTCGAGGCGCACCGCCAGGTCCAGCTTCCGGTCGCCGATGACGCAGATCGGGTGACCGGTGAGCCGGGTGTAGTCGACGTCCCACAGCCAGGAGGTGTCGGTGCCGTCGGCGGAGCGCGCGTTCACCGACAGGATCACCGGGGTCGGCGGCGGGTCGATCAGCGAGAACGTCTCCAGCCAGCCCGCGGGGTTCTTCGCGAGCAGCAGCCGCAGGTCACGGCCCTGGAACTGGACGACGTCGTAGCGGCCGGCCACGGCCTGCACCTGGTACATGCGCTCCAGGGCCACCTGCGGCGGCACGCCGAAGACGGCGGCGACGGCGGCGGAGGACGCGGCGTTGGCCTTGTTGGCCCGGCCCGGCAGCTGGAGGTGGATCGGCCAGGCGGAGCCGTGCGGGTCGAGCACGTGGTCGCCGGAGAGCGCCCAGCTCGGGGTGGGGCGGCGGAAGCCGCACTCGCCGCAGAACCAGTCGTCGCCGGGGCGCTGCATCACACCGCCGCAGGACGGGCAGGACCAGGCGTCGTCCTTCCACATCTGGCCGGCGGCCACCCAGATCACGTTGGGGGAGGACGACGCGGCCCACACCACCAGCGGGTCGTCGGCGTTGGCCACGATCACGGCCTTGGAGCCGGCCAGGCCCTCGCGCCAGGCTTCCGCGAGCATGCGGGTCTCCGCCGCGCGGTCGAGCTGGTCGCGGGAGAGGTTGAGCAGCGCGATGCACTTGGGCTCGGTGGCCTGCGCGACGCCCACCAGGTACTTCTCGTCGACCTCGATGACGCCGTAGCGGGCGTCCTCGCCGGCCGCGAGCGCCGAGGTGATGCCGGCCGGCATGTTGGCGCCGAGCGCGTTGGAGACGACCGGGCCGGCCGCCTTGAGCGCCTCGGCGATGAGCCGGGTGGTGGTGGTCTTGCCGTTGGTCGCCGAGACAAGGGTCACGTCGAGGTGCGCGGCGAGCCGGTGGAGAAGGTCGGGGTCGAGTTTCAGGGCCACCCGGCCGCCGATCACCGAACCGCTGCCGCGCCCTGCGGCGCGGGATGCCGCTGCGACCGCCTTGCCCGCGGTCACGGCCAGCTTGGCCCGCGGCGTGAGCGGGTCCGAGTTGCCTGCCATCAGTTCTCGATCCTCCTTGCGTACGCGCCGCGTCTGTGCCTGACGGCCACGTGGTGTGGGCTCAGCCTATCGAGATCCATTCGCCCTCCAGTACCGCGGCTCCATCGTGGGACGGGGCGGTGATGCTAGGACCGTACCCTTGCGGCCATGCGACACGGCTCACTCCCCGGCGTCCACGGACGCGTACGGCCCCTCACCCTGCTCGGAGACCCCGTCCTGCACACGCCGTGCGGGGAGGTCACCGACTTCGGTCCGGAACTGTCGGATCTGGTGGAGGACTTGTTCGCGACCATGTACGCGGCCCGGGGAGTGGGTCTGGCCGCGAACCAGATCGGCGTGCCGCTGCGGGTGTTCGTCTTCGACTGCCCCGACGACGAGGACGTCCGGCACCTCGGGCACGTGGTGAACCCGCGGCCGGTGGTGACGGACGGGGTGGTGGTGCGGGGGCCCGAGGGCTGTCTGTCGCTGCCCGGCCTGGAGGCGGGTACGGAGCGGTACGACCACGCGGTGGTGGAGGGCTTCACGGTGACCGGGGAGCCGGTCACCGTGCACGGCACCGGGTTCTTCGCCCGCTGTCTCCAGCACGAGAGCGACCATCTGGACGGCACGGTCTACGCCGACCGTCTCGACGGCCGCCGTCACCGCAAGCTGATGCGCCAGGTCGCGCGCGCCCCCTGGCGCCACCCGTCCTGAGCCGGGCGCCGGTCCGGGGTCAGAAGCCCGGGCCGCCCACCTTGTCGCCGGCCGCGGCCAGCCTGCCCCACAGCAGGTCGGCCAGGCTGCGTACCAACTCGGCGCGGGAGCAGGGGCGTTCGCCCAGCCACCAGTCGCCGGCGGCGTGCATCATGCCGACGATTCCGTGGCCCCACACCCGGGCCAGCTGGTGGCTGCCGGGGCCGAGGTCGAGGCGTTCCCCGATCACCTGGGCCAGCTCCTCGCCCATCCGGCGCAGCAGCGGCGCCGAGTGCTTGCCCACGTCGAAGCCCTGCTCGCTCGGCGACCCCTCCGCCGGGTGCATCAGGAAGCGGTAGACCTGGGGGCGCGCCTCGATCGCCGCCAGGTAGGTGTCCAGCGTGGCCTCGACCCGCTCACGCCGCTCCGCGGGAGCGTCCAGCGCGGCCCGCAGCGAGTCCAGCAGGGCGTCGGTGTGGCGCTTGGCGAGGGCGGCGTAGAGTCCTCCCTTGTCGCCGAAGTGCCGGTAGAGGATGGGCTTGGTGATGCCGGCCTCCGCGGCGATGGCGTTCATCGAGGCCCCGGGGCCGTCGCGCAGCACCACCCGGTCGGCGGCCTCCAGCAGCTCGCGCCGGCGTCGGTCGGCGGACCGCTGCTGCTCGGTCCGCTGTGTGGTGTCCATGAGCTCTCCCCACCCGTGCTGAATCGGTGACGCCTGCGCAAACTAACACTGATCAGGGCCCCGACATCGAACGGGATGGCGACCTGCCTGGGGAGTTGACTTTTCCTACTTGCCGGTAACAGACTGGGGTTACCGCAAGTAACATGCACGTGCGCCGCCGCTGGAGGGGTCATGGCCGAGTTCACCATGGAGCTCAACGACGAACAGAAGGAGGTGCGGGACTGGCTGCACGGCTTCGCCGCCGACGTCATCCGCCCCGCCGCCGCCGAATGGGACGAGCGTGAGGAGACTCCCTGGCCGGTGATCCAGGAGGCGGCCAAGGTCGGCATCTACTCCCTGGACTTCTACGCCCAGCAGTACTTCGACGCAACCGGTCTCGGCATCCCCATGGCGATGGAGGAGCTGTTCTGGGGCGACGCGGGCATCGCGCTGTCGATCGTCGGCACCGGCCTCGCCGCCGTCGGCGTCCTCGCCAACGGCACCGAGGAGCAGATCGGCACCTGGATCCCCCAGATGTACGGCGACGTGAACGACGTGAAGGTCGCGGCCTTCTGCTCCTCCGAGCCCGACGCCGGCTCCGACGTGTCGTCGATGCGCACCCGCGCGGTGTACGACGAGGCCAAGGACGAGTGGGTCATCAACGGCACCAAGACCTGGGCGACCAACGGCGGCATCGCCAACGTCCACGTGGTGGTCGCGGTCGTCGACCCCGAGCTCGGCTCCAAGGGCCACGCGTCCTTCATCGTCCCGCCGAACACCCCGGGCCTGTCCCAGGGCCAGAAGTTCCAGAAGCACGGCATCCGCGCCTCGCACACCGCCGAGGTCGTCCTCGACAACGTGCGCGTCCCCGGCTCCTGCCTGCTCGGCGGCAAGGAGAAGCTGGACGAGCGTCTCGCCCGCGCCCGGGAGAAGGCCAGGAAGGGCGGCGAGCGCGTGAAGAACGCCGCCATGGCCACCTTCGAGGCCTCCCGCCCGGCCGTCGGCGCCATGGCCGTGGGCACCGCCCGCGCCGCCTACGAGGTCGCCCTCGACTACGCCAGGACGCGCGAGCAGTTCGGCCGCCCGATCATCGACAACCAGGGCGTCGCCTTCCAGCTCGCCGACATGCGCACCCAGATCGACGCCGCCCGCCTGCTGGTGTGGCGCGCCTCCTGGATGGCGGTCAACGGCAAGCCGTTCACCGCGGCCGAGGGCTCGATGTCGAAGCTGTTCGCCAGCGAGACCGCCAAGAAGGTCACCGCCCAGGCCATCCAGATCCTCGGCGGCAACGGCTACACCCGTGAGTACCCGGTCGAGCGCATGCACCGCGACGCCGCGATCTACACCATCTTCGAGGGCACCAGCGAGATCCAGCGCCTGGTCATCGCCCGCACCCTCTCCGGCATGTCCATCCGCTGACCCGCCCGTGCGGGGGCGATCCGGTCCGCCGGGTTGCCCCCGCACGGCGTCCGGGCCAACCTCGGGGGTGACCGACGCCTCGGAGGACGCGATGACACGCACGGCCCGGGACCTGCTGCGGACGATCACCGCGGAGCTCGCCCCCGACCCGCGCTCCAACCCCCTCGTGCCGCTGATCGCGGCGGGGGAGGCGGACCGCGGGGTGCTGGCGGTGCTCGCGCTGGAACAGATGCGGGTCATCCCCGCGGACCGCCGCGCCTTCCTCCAGCTGGCCGTGAGGTCCTCGGCCGAACCGGAGGCCGACGCGTACTTCACCGCCCTGGCCGAGGGTGAGGCGCTCGCCCAGCAGCGGCTGCCCGCCTTCGCCGAGGCCTGCGGCGTCGACGAGACCCGCGCCGCCGCCTACACCCCGCTGCCCGGCTGCCAGGCCTACCCGGCCTACGTCGCCTGGCTTGCCCTCAACGCCGCCCCGGCCGACGCCGTCCTCGCCGTCACCGCCAACTTCTCCGCCTGGGGCGGCTACTGCGCCACCATCGCCGAGGCCCTGCGCACCCACTACGGCTTCGACGACGAGGCCTGCTCCTTCTTCGACTTCTTCGCCGGACCGGCCGAGCACCTGGACCGTACCGCCGAGCGTGCCGTGCAGGCCGCCCTGGACGCCGGCCGCCTGGACGAGAGCCGCGCCCGCGCCTACGGGCACCTGCTGCAGAGCTTCGAGGCGCTGTTCTGGCGGACTCTGGAGCGGCCGGCCTGACGCCCTACGGGGTGGTGCCGCTGCTGTGCGCGATGCACGCCACGTCGATGCGGTCGGCGAGCTTCGCGAGTTCGATCGTCAGCGCGGCGACCGTGTCCTCGTCGAGCCCGCCCTCGCCGGCCTCGACGAGCCGGACCCACCGGCCGCCCACCGTGCGCAGCAGCTTGCTGACGTCGGCGGCCGCCACCTGGAGGGTGCCGCGGTCGTCGACGATCAGAGGCAGTGTCACTTCGCGGTTCACAGTCGGGATCGTAACCGTGCGGGCGTCACGCGCCGTGCCAAACCGTGGTGATGTTGCAGAACTCGCGGATTCCGTGCCCGGACAGCTCACGTCCGTAGCCGGACCGCTTGACCCCGCCGAAGGGGAACGCCGGATGGGAGGCCGTCATGCCGTTGACGTACACGCTGCCCGCCTCCAGATCCCGGACGAACCGGTCGATCTCCGCCTCGTCGCGCGTCCAGACGTTGGAACTCAGCCCGAACGGCGTGTCGTTGGCGATGAGCACCGCTTCGTCCAGATCGTCCGCCCGGTAGAGCGTGGCGACCGGGCCGAAGGCCTCCTCGCGGTGGATGCGCATCTCCCGGTCGATCCCGGCCAGCACGGTCGGCGGGTAGAACCAGCCCGGCCCGTCCGGGCGTTCGCCACCGCACAGCACCGTCGCGCCGGCCCGTACGGCATCGTCGACCAGCTCCTCCAGGTCCTGGCGGCCCTGTTCGCTGGAGAGCGGCCCGACGTCCGTGTCCTCGTCCATCGGGTCGCCGACCTTCAGTGCCTTCATGCCCGCCACGAACCGCTCGGTGAACGCGTCGTAGACGTCCGCGTGGACGATGAACCGCTTGGCGGCGATGCAGGACTGCCCGGCGTTCTGCACCCGCGCGGTCACCGCGACCTCGGCGGCCCGGTCCAGGTCGGCCGAGGGCATCACCACGAACGGGTCGCTGCCGCCCAGCTCCAGCACCGTCTTCTTGACCATCTCGCCGGACGTCGAGGCGACCGCCCGCCCGGCCGGCTCGCTGCCGGTGAGGGTGGCCGCCTTGATCCGCTCGTCCCGCAGCAGGTCGTCGACGGCGGCGGAGCCGATCAGCAGGGTCTGGAAGCAGCCCTCGGTGAAGCCCGCGCGGTGGAACAGGTCCTCCAGGTACAGGGCGGTCTGCGGCACGTTCGAGGCGTGCTTCAGCAGTCCGACGTTGCCCGCCATCAGGGCGGGGGCGGCGAACCGCACCACCTGCCACAGCGGGAAGTTCCACGGCATCACCGCGAGCACCGGACCCAGCGGCCGGTACCGCACCAGGACCCGGGAGGCCCCGGAGTCCTTCACGTCGGACGCGTCGGGTTCCTCGTCGGCGAGCAGCCCGGCCGCGTGGTCGGCGTACCAGTGCATCGCCTTGGCGCACTTCGCGGCCTCCGCGCGGGCCTGCGCGATCGGCTTGCCCATCTCCGTGGTGATCACCTTGCCGACGGCGTCCTGGTCCTCGTCGAGGATCTCGGCGGCGTGGTGCATCAGCCGGGACCGCTCCTCGAAGGTCGTCGTCCGGTACGTGCGGAAGGTGGCCTCCGCGAGCTGGAGCCGGCGTTCCAGCTCGTCCTCGTCCATGGGGTGGTACGTCTTGACGGTCTCGCCGTTCGCCGGATTCACCGTGGCGATGTGCATCACTGGCCTCCATGGGACGGGCTGTGCTCTGACGACCTTCCCGCGCGCCGATGGGCCGCGCAACGCGGGAGGGCCTCTCAGAGCGAGTGCTCCGCCAGGCGGTCCAGAAACGCGGCCTGTGCCGACACGATCAGCTCGCGGGCCCGCTCCAGCGGGAACCAGGCGACCCGGTCCAGCTCCGGGAACTCCTGGGTCCGCCCCGACCTGGGCGGCCACTCCGTCGTGAACGTGCCGGGGACCACCGACGACGGGTCCAGGTCGGCCTCCACCGCCCATGCGGTGACCACCTTGCCGCCCGACTGGCGGACCTCCCCGAGCGGCACCGCCTCACCCTCCGGCGGGGGCAGCCCCAGCTCCTCCTGGAACTCGCGGCGCGCCGCGTCCCAGGCGGGCTCGTCGGGGTCGTACTCGCCCTTCGGCACCGTCCACGCCCCGGCGTCCCGGCGTGCGAAGAACGGGCCGCCCATGTGGCCGAGCAGCACCTCGACGCCCTCGCCGGTGCGCCGGAACAGCAGCAGGCCCGCGCTGCGGGCGTTCGTCACGGCCGCACCTCCGGGTGCGCGGCCAGCACGGTCTCGACGGTGTCCGCCTCCTCCGGGCGCTTGTCCTCGCGGTAGCGGATCACCCGGGCGAAGCGCAGCGTGACGCCGGCCGGGTAGCGGCTGGAGCGCTGCAGGCCGTCGTAGGCGATCTCCACGACGAGTTCGGGGCGCACGGTCACCGTGTAGCCGCTCTCGTCGACGGCGATCTCCCGCAGCCGCTTCGTCTGCCACTCCAGCACGGCGTCGGTCATGCCCTTGAAGGTCTTGCCGAGCATCGCGAAACCGCCGTCGGGGGTGCGCGCGCCCAGGTGCAGGTTGGAGAGCTTGCCGGTGCGCCGACCGTGGCCCCACTCGGCGGCCAGTACCACCAGGTCCAGCGTGTGCACCGGCTTGACCTTCAGCCAGGACGCGCCGCGCCGCCCCGCGCTGTACGGGGCCTGCAGGCCCTTCACCACGACGCCCTCGTGTCCGCGCTCCAGCGTCTCGGCGAGGAACCGTTCCGCCGCCTCCAGGTCGCCGGGGCCGTCCACCAGCGTGCGCCGCACCCGCATCGGCTCCGGCACCAGCCGGGCCAGCTCGGCGTGCCGCTCGGCGAACGGCAGGTCCAGCAGGTCCCGGCCGTCCACCGACAGCGCGTCGAAGAACACGGGGGAGACCGGCGTCTCCCGGGCGGCCGTCGCCACGTCCACCCGGGACCCGACCCGCCCGGCCGTCTCCTGGAAGGACCGAGGCCGCCCCGCGTCGTCGAAGGAGATCACCTCGCCGTCGAGGATGAACCGCCGCACCTCCAGCTCTCGCGCCGCCCGGGTCACCTCGGGCAGCCGGTCCGTGATGTCGTCCAGGGTGCGGGTGTGCACCCGCACGGTGTCCCCGTCGCGGTGCACCTGGACCCGGATGCCGTCGAGCTTCTCCTCGACCGCGCAGACGCCCAGCTTGTCGACCGCCTCCGCGACCGAGGAGGCGCTGTGCGCCAGCATCGGCTGCACCGGACGCCCGACGGTCAGCCGGAACCGCTCCAGCGCTTCAGGACCGTCCGCCAGCAGCGCCCCGGCGACCGGCTGGAGCGATCCGGCGAGCATCACCGCCCGCCGTACGGCGGCCGAGGCGGCGCCGGTCGCCTGGGCCAGCCCTTCCACCGCCACCGCGTCCAGGGCCCCCTGGCGCACCTCGCTGGTCAGCAGCCCCCGCAGGAAGCGCTGCTCCGCCTCGGTGGACGCGCCGAGCAGCTCGCCGACCAGCCGTGCCCGCTCGGCCTGCGAACCCGGACCCGAGACCTTCGCGAGCCGGGTGAGCAGCGCGTCCACCTCGCGCACCGTCAGGGACGGTTCGGCCGCGGGCGGCACCGGACTGCTCAGCACCTTCCAGCCGACCCCGATCCGCCCCTGCGGAAGCCGGCCCGCCAGGTACGGGATGACGACCGGGACGTCGTCCGGCCCGGCCTCCCGGAACAGCTCGGCGAGCAGTGCGGTCTTCCGCGACCGCGCCGAGGTGGCGGCCACCTCCTGGGACACCTGGGCCAGCCGGGACAGCAACATGCAGTCATCGTGCTACGAAGGTGTGCCTTCCACACCTCCGGATGCGTCCCGGGCCGGTCCGGCTTCCCTGCCGGGCCGGGCGGGCAGGCGCCGGAGCGGGTGGTCAGGCGCCGAGCGCCGCGTCCAGGTCCGCCATCCGCAGGTCACCGACGATCGCCGTCGCCGCGCGGTAGCCGCCGCTCGCCGCGTGCACCACCTGCTCGGTGAACCCGATCGCGTTGCCCGCCGCCCACACGCCCGGCACGCTGGTCAGTCCGTTCGGGTCGACCACCGGGTACGTCCCGAACGGGGTCTCGTCCATCTCCGCGCCCAGCCGCTCCAGCAGGCCCGTCTGCGGCACCGGGCGCGGCGCGACGAACACCACCGACCGGGAGTGCACGGTCCCGTCGGCCGTCCGTACGCCGGTCAGCCGGTCGTCCTCGACGACCAGGCCGGCGACCTCGCCCGGCACCACGTCCACGCCCGCCGCGGCCAGCCGGCGCAGGTCCAGGTCGGACAGCTCCTCCTCGGCGACCCGGTGCAGGAAGAACGTGACGTCCTTCGACCACCGGGACACCATCAGCGCCTGGTGGACGCCCGCCGGACTCGACGCCAGCACCCCGAAGGGCTCGTCCCGCACCTCCCAGCCGTGGCAGAACGGGCAGTGCAGCACGTCCCGCCCGAACCGCTCGGCGACCCCGGGGACGTCCGGCATCTCGTCCTTCAGCCCCGTCGCCACGACGATCCGCCGGGCGCGCACCCCGCCGCCCCGCTCCAGCGTCAGCGTGAAGTCCTCCCCCCGGGCCACGTCCGTCACCCGGTCCCGGACCAGCTCCACGCCGTAGCGCGCGATCTCCTCCCGGCCGAGCGCCAGGAACTCCGCCGGGGGCATCCCGTCCCGGCTCAGATAGCCCTGCATGTGCGCCGACGGCGCGTTGCGCGGCTCGCCCGCGTCGACCACCAGCGTGCGGTGCCGGGCCCGCCCCAGCACCAGCGCGGCGGACAGCCCCGCGGCTCCACCGCCGACCACGACCACGTCGTAGCGGCCGTCGTTCAGGTCCTGCTCGGTCATCGTGACCACCTCCACCGCCGACGGTCGCTCCTGCACCCGCGGATTGACAAACAAGTTTGCCGAACCTGCAATGTCCCCATGGTGACGGACGACGTTCTCGCGGAAGTGGGCCCCCGGCTGCGCCGGATCCGGAAGGAGCGGGAGGTGACGCTCGCGGCGCTGGCGGAGGCGACCGGCATCTCCGTCAGCACCCTGTCCCGGCTGGAGTCCGGGCAGCGCAAACCCGGCCTGGACCTGCTGCTGCCCATCGCGCAGGCCCATCAGGTGTCGCTGGACGAGCTGGTCGGCGCGCCCCCGGTGGGCGATCCGCGGGTGCGCTCCCGGCCGATCGTGCACGGCGGGCGCACCCACTGGCCGCTCACCCGGCAGCCGGGCGGGCTCCAGGCGTACAAGGTGCTCGAACCGAAGCGGAAGCTGGAGCCGGAACCGCGCACACACGAGGGTTACGAGTGGCTGTACGTGCTCTCCGGGAAGCTGCGGCTGGTGCTCGGCGAGCACGACGTGGTGCTGGCGGCGGGGGAGGCGGCCGAGTTCGACACGCGCGTACCGCACTGGTTCGGGTCGACGGGGGAGGGGCCGGTGGAGTTCCTCAGCCTCTTCGGGCCGCAGGGGGAGCGGATGCATGTGCGGGCGCGGCCGAAGAGGGGGTGAGACGCGGTCCGGGTGACGCGGGACGGTTCCCTTGAGGCAAGCGACCGCTTAGTATGCGGGGACCCGGTCAGCGAAGACGACGTTCACCGTCCCGTGGAGGCCCCGCATGCAGGCATGGCAAGTGCACGAACTCGGCGAGCCGGGCGAGGTGATGCGCCTCGCGGACGTCGGACGGCCGGCCCCCGGAGAGGGGCAGGTGCTGCTCCGGGTGCGCGCCGCCAACATCAACTTCCCGGACGCCCTGATGTGCCGGGGCCAGTACCAGGTGCGGCCGCCGCTGCCGTTCACCCCGGGCGTGGAGATCTGCGGCGAGACCGAGGACGGCCGCCGCGTGATCGCCAACCCGGCCCTGCCGTACGGCGGTTTCGCCGAGTACGCCGTCGCGGACGCCGCCGCGCTGCTGCCCGCGCCGGACGCGCTGGACGACGCCGAGGCCGCCGCCCTGCACATCGGCTACCAGACGGCCTGGTTCGCCCTGCACCGGCGGGCCCGTCTGGAGGCCGGCGAGACCCTGCTCGTGCACGCCGCGGCGGGCGGCGTGGGCAGCGCCGCCGTGCAGCTCGGCAAGGCGGCCGGCGCCACCGTCATCGGCGTGGCGGGCGGCGCCGACAAGGCAGCCGTCGCCCGCGACCTGGGCTGCGACGTGGTGATCGACCGGCGCGAACAGGACGTCGTCGCCGCGGTCAAGGAGGCCACCGGCGGACGCGGCGCCGATGTGGTCTTCGACCCCGTCGGCGGGGAGGCGTACACCCAGTCCGCCAAGACCGTCGCCTTCGAGGGCCGCATCGTGATCGTCGGCTTCGCGAGCGGCACCATCCCGAGCCCCGGCCTCAACCACGCCCTGATCAAGAACTACGCGATCCTCGGCCTGCACTGGGGCCTCTACAACACGAAGAACCCCAAGCTGGTCCAGCACTGCCACGAACAGCTCACCGAGCTGGCCGCCCGGGGCGCGATCAAGCCGCTGGTGAGCGAGCGCGTCCCGCTCGCCGGGGCCGCCGACGCCGTGCAGCGGGTCGCCGACGGCGTCACCACCGGCCGCGTCACCGTGCTGCCGTCCCTGGAGAACGGAGCCGCCGCATGACCGACGCCGACGAACTGCGCCGCCGCACCCGGGAGTTGCTGGCCGCGCACCCGCCCGCCGAGACGGAGCGCCTGGACTTCCTGCGCGCCCGCTTCGACGCCGGACTCGCCTGGGTGCACTTCCCCGAAGGACTCGGCGGGCTCGGCCTGCCGCGCTCCCTCCAGGCCGTCGTCGACACCGAACTGGAGGCCGCGGGCGCCCCCGACAACGACCCGCGCCGCATCGGCATCGGCCTGGGCATGGCCGCCCCGACGATCCTCCAGTACGGCACCGACGAGCAGAAGGCGCGCTTCCTGAAGCCGCTGTGGACCGGGGAGGAGGTCTGGTGCCAGCTGTTCAGCGAGCCCGGCGCCGGCTCCGACCTGGCCGCGCTCGGCACACGCGCCGTCCGCGAGGGCGACGACTGGGTGGTCAACGGACAGAAGGTGTGGACGTCCAGCGCCCATCTCGCCCGCTGGGCCATCCTCATCGCCCGCACCGACCCGGACGTGCCCAAGCACCGGGGCATCACCTACTTCGTGTGCGACATGACCGACCCCGGCGTCGAGGTGCGGCCGCTGCGCCAGATCACCGGCGAGGCCGAGTTCAACGAGGTGTTCCTCACCGACGTCCGCATCCCCGACAGCCGCCGTCTCGGCGAGGTCGGCGACGGCTGGCGGGTCGCCCAGACCACCCTGAACAACGAACGCGTCGCCATCGGCGGCATGCGCCTGCCCCGCGAGGGCGGCATGATCGGCCCGGTCGCGAAGACCTGGCGCGAACGCCCCGAACTGCGCACCCATGACCTGCACCAACGGCTGCTGAGGCTGTGGGTCGAGGCGGAGGTCGCCCGGCTCACCGGCGAACGCCTCCGCCAGCAGCTCGTCGCCGGACAGCCCGGCCCCGAGGGCGCCGGCATGAAGCTCGCCTTCGCCCGCCTCAACCAGGAGATCAGCGGCCTGGAGGTGGAACTGCGCGGCGAAGAAGGGCTGTTGTACGACGACTGGACCATGCGCCGCCCCGAGCTGGTTGACTTCACCGGCCGTGACGCCGGCTACCGCTATCTGCGCTCCAAGGGCAACAGCATCGAGGGCGGGACCAGCGAGGTCCTGCTGAACATCGTCGCCGAACGCGTCCTGGGCCTGCCCGCCGAACCGCGCACCGACAAGGACGTCGCCTGGAAGGACCTCGCCCGATGAGCGATCTTCTGTACTCGGAGGAGGAAGAGGCGCTCCGCGCCGCCGTCCGGGACCTGCTCACCGACCACTGCGACACGGCGTCCGTGCTCGCCCGCGCCGAGTCGGACGCCCCGCACGACCCGGCCCTGTGGAAGACCCTCGCCGACGGCATGGGCCTCGCCGGGCTGCTGGTCCCCGAGGACCGGGGCGGCCAGGGCGCGACCCACCGCGAGGCCGCCGTCGTCCTGGAGGAGCTGGGCCGCGCGGTCGCCCCCGTGCCCTACCTGACGAGCTCCGTGGTCGCCACCGAGGCACTGCTGGCCTGCGCGGACGGCGGTGACCTGCTCGACGGCCTGGCGTCCGGACGCGTGATCGGCGCGCTCGCCGTCGGCCTGCACACCGCCCCCGGCGCCGCGTACGCCACCGTGCGAGCGGACGGCAGCGTTCTGCACGGCGAGTTGACGGGCATCGCGGACGCCGCCGTCGCCGACGTGCTGCTGGTGCCGGCGGACGACGGCGGGCTGTACGCGGTGACGGCCGACGCGGTCACCGTCACCCCGCAGACGTCCCTCGACCTCACCCGCCCCCTCGCCCGCGTCACCCTCGACGCCGCCCCGGGCCGCCGTGTCGGCGACGCGGGGCCCGCCGTACGGCGCGCCCTGCGCGCCGGGGCGGGACTCCTCGCCTCGGAGCAACTCGGCGCCGCCGAGTGGGCCTTGGCCGAAACCGTGCGGTACCTGAAGGACCGCAAGCAGTTCAACCGCCCCGTCGGCGGGTTCCAGGCGCTCAAACACCGGCTCGCCCAGTTGTGGCTGGAGGTCGTCAGCCTGCGCGCCGCCGCGCGGGCCGCCGCCGACGCCCTCGCGACCGGCGAGGACACGGACGTGTCGGTCGCCGTCGCGCAGGCCTACGCGGCCCCCGTCGCCGTCCGCGCCGCCGAGGAGGCCCTGCAACTGCACGGCGGCATCGGCATGACCTGGGAACACCCGGTGCATCTGCGCCTCAAGCGAGCCAAGGCCGACTCGATCGCCTACGGCACGGCGGGAGCCCACCGGGAGGCGCTGGCGGAGCTGGTCGATCTGCGGGCGCCCTGACCGGTGCTCAGCCGGCGGCCCGTCCTCCCTCTTCCGGGGTGGCGGGCCGCCGCCCGCGGGTGAACGGCCGACGGCGAACCGGCCAACTCATCGCACACCCCTGCTCCTTGAGTGCCACGGGACCCCATACTCGCCAGGACCCCGTACGGCACCTCAGGGAGGCAGCGCATGGCCCTCACCACCCGTCGCAGAGCCCTCACCACCCTCGGCGTCGCCCTCGCGAGCCCCCTCGCCCTCCCCGCGGCGCAGGCCCTCGCCGGCCACCATCCGCACCGCCCGCGCCCGTTGTGGCGCGCGCACGCCCACAACGACTACGAGCACCCCCGCCCCCTGCTCGACGCCCTCGACCACCGCTTCGGCAGCGTCGAGGCGGACATCTACCTGGTCGGCGGACAACTGCTGGTCGCCCACGACCCCGAGGACCTCGACCCCGCCCGCACCCTGGAGTCGCTGTACCTGGACCCGCTCGCCGCCCGCGTCCGCGCCAACCGCGGCACGGTGTACCGCGGCGACCGCGGCTCGTTCCAGCTGCTGATCGACCTCAAGACGGAGGGAGCGTCCACGTACGCGGAACTCGACCGCCGACTGCGCCGCTACAAGGGCCTGTTCACGACGTACGCCCACGGCAGGGTGTTCCCCGGTCCGGTCACCGCAGTGATCTCGGGCGACCGCGCCGCCCGCGCGCCCATGGAGGCCCAGCGGGTCCGTCACGCCTTCTACGACGGCCGGCTGACCGACCTCGGCGGCCCGGCGCCGGCCTCGTTCGCGCCGCTGATCAGCGACAACTGGGCGCTGAACTTCACCTGGCAGGGTGTCGGCGCGTTCCCCGAGGCGGAACGCCGGAAACTGCGCACGCTGGTGGGCACGGCCCACGCGCGCGGGCAGCGGGTGCGGTTCTGGGCCACCCCGGACGCGCCCGGTCCCGCGCGGGACGCGCTGTGGGGCGAACTGGTCGCCGCGGACGTCGACCACCTCAACACCGACGACCTCGCCGGCCTGGAAGCCTTCCTCGACGCCCACCGGACGGTGTGACACCACACGTTCGGCGGACAGGTCAGCCGCCCGGACGAACCCTCCGCTACGCCACACTTGCGGCCGAACGCCGCGAAAAGGTGCGGCGGAGGAGGTTGACGATGGCCATTTCCATCTCAGTGGTGCTGCTGCTCTCGATCCTGGCGGTGATCTTCCTGCGCAACGGCGGGCTGAAGATCTCCCATGCCCTGGTCTGCCTGCTGCTGGGCTTCTATCTGGCCAGCACGAGCATCGCGCCCACGATCCACAGCGGCCTGACGGCCACGGCGGACATCGTCAGCAGCCTGCGGCCGTGAGGGCCTGCGCCCTCACGGCCGGACCGGGGTGGTCCTGACGGCCCGTCGGCGGGGTGAGGGCGCCGGGGCCGTTCGAGGGCGGTGCGGGGCCGCGGTCGGCGGTCACCGGTGGGTCCGAGGGGTGCAGTGCTGTCGTGCGCCGGTCGCGGTCGGTCGTGGGAGGGCACACCCCCACAGGGGTCAGGTCCGTTCGGCCACCGCCGCCGGGTCGTCCAGGACGCCCCGCACCACCGAGTGGGCCGCGCCCAGCAGCGGTCCTTGCGGGCCCAGGGCGGAGACGGAGACCGGGCAGGGCGGGCCCGCCGTGCGTCGGGCCAGCTCCGAGCGGAGCGACGGCAGCAGCCAGGGGGAGAGCCCCGACAGCGCGCCGCCCAGCACCACGTTCTCGGGGTCCAGGAGGTTGACCGCCCCCGTCAGGGCGATGCCCAGCGCCGTGCCCGCGTCGTGCAGGGCGCGTCGTACCGCGGCGTCGCCCTGTTCCGCTCGGCCCGCGAGCAGGCCGACGCGGTCCTCGCCGGGTTCGAGGCCGGCCGCACGCAGCACCGCCTCCTCGCCCGCGTACTGCTCCAGGCAGCCCCGGCCCCCGCAGGCGCACGACGGGCCGTCGGGCCACACCGGGACGTGGCCCAGTTCGCCCGCGAATCCCCGGTTGCCGTGCAGTACCCGCCCGTCGACGACGACCGCCGCACCGATGCCGATCTCGGCCGAGACGTGCAGGAAGTCGCGCGGGGTGTCCTCGCCGAGCCACAGTTCGGCGAGCGCGCCGAAGTTGGCCTCGTTGGCCACGGTCAGGGGCAGCTTCTCGGGGAGCAGAGGGCCGAGGTCCGTGTCCAGCCAGCCGAGGTTCGGGGCGCGGACGACGGTGCGGGCGTCGCGCGCCACCAGGCCGGGCACGGCGACCGCGAGCCCGGCCGGCCACAGGCCCACACCTTCCGCCTCGGCCACCACCCGGTGGATCAGCCCGGTGAGTTCGCCGAGCACGGGCCCGGGGGAGCGGTCCCGGTTCGCCCCATGCCGCACCGCCCGCGCCCGGACCTCACCGCGCAGATCGACCGCGCACACCGCGAGGTGGTCGACCCCCACCTCCGCGCCGATCCCGGCGGGACCCCGTCCGCTGACCGCGAGGGCCGAACCGGGCCGGCCGACCCGTCCGGGCCGCTCCGGGCCGAGCTCCTCCAGCAGCCCCGTGCGGATGAGTTCGTCGACCAGCGTGGACACCGCCGCGCGGGTCAGCCCGATGCGGGAGGCGACGGCGGCCCGGGACAGCGGCCCCTCGTCCCGGACGGTGTGCATCACCCGCGACAGGTTGCGGCGGCGCATGCCCTGCTGGGTGTCGGGCAGGACGCGACCCTGACCCGCCGGGCGGGCCTTGTGCAGCGGTGCGCTCATTCCTCCGTCAATCCTCGGTTCGGGTCCGTCCGCGCCCGGCGGACGTCCACGGCGGCCGTCTCGGGGCCGCCGTGGGGCGGCGCCCGCCGGGGCGTCGTCAGCCGTTGCCCGGGGCGCGCTCCAGCAGCGGGGCCGCGTCGGAGAGTACCCCGGCCAGCCGGGACAGGGTCTCCTCGTCCCGCTCCACCGCGTCCAGCACCGGCCCCTGCGCCGTGCCCCAGCGGCGGGCGACCGCGGCCGGGTCCTCCCCGGTGAGCAGCCCGGCCGCCTGGGCCGCCGCGCCGAGCGCGACCAGCTCCTTCGCCTCGGGCACCTGCACCGGCCGCCCGGAAAGCCGCCGTACGGTCTGCTGCCAGGCCGTGCCGCGCGCGCCGCCGCCGATCAGCAGCAGCGGCGTCGACGGGTCGGCGTCCTCGTCGAGAACCAGGTCGAGCGCGGCCAGCAGGGAGTAGACGGCGCCGTCGTAGGCGGCCTGGAGCAGCTGGCCGCCGGTGGTGTCGTGCCGCAGACCGTGCAGCAGACCCGAGGAATGGGGGAGGTTGGGGGTGCGCTCGCCGTCCAGGAACGGCAGCAGGGTGAGGCCGCGGCCCGGCTCGACGGCCTCACGGTCCAGGCCCAGCAGGGCGGCGACCCGGTCCACGGCGAGCGTGCAGTTGAGGGTGCAGGCCAGCGGCAGCCAGTCGCCGCGCGCGTCGGCGAAGCCGGCCACGGTGCCGGTCGGGTCGGCGGGCCGGTGCTCCGACACCGCGTACACGGTGCCCGAGGTGCCGAGGCTCATCACCGGCGTGCCGGGGCGCACCCCGAGGCCCAGCGCGGCGGCGGCGTTGTCGCCCGTACCGCCCGCCACGAGCGTCCCCCTGGAGAACGGCAGGCCGTGCCCGTCGCGCACGGTGCCGGCCACCTCGCCCGGCCGCACCACACGCGGCAGCAGCGCCGGGTCGAGCCCCACGTGCGCCAGGATCTCCTCGTCGTACGCCTCCGTCGCGGACGCCCACCAGCCGGTGCCCGAGGCGTCTCCGCGGTCGGTGGTGCCCTGGCCGGTGAGCCGCTCGGTCAGGTAGTCGTGGGGGAGCCGCACCGCCTTCGTGGCGCGCACCGCGTCCGGCTCGTGCTCCGCCAGCCAGGCCCACTTGGTGACCGTGAAGGACGCGGTGGGCAGGCTGCCGGTCCGGTCGGCCCACGCCTTCGCGCCGCCCAGTTCCTCCACCAGCCGGCGCGCCTGCGGGGCGGACCGCACGTCGTTCCACAGCAGCGCAGGGCGGACCGGCTCGCCGTGCTCGTCCAGCGTGACCAGACCGTGCTGCTGCCCGCCTATCGACACGGCCGCGGCCTCGTGCGCCGCCTCGCCGCACTGCCGCAGCGCCTCGGTCAGGGCGTCCCACCACTGACGCGGATCGCTCTCCCGTCCCGCGCCCGAGGTCACCGTGTGCGGCGCCTGGCCGCTCGCGACGACCCTGCCGGTCGCCACGTCGACGACCAGGGCCTTGGTGGACTGGGTGGATGTGTCCACGCCGACGACGAGCGGACCCTCGGCTGCTGACATCGGTCTCTCCCTCTTCCGCGCCCCGGCGGGGTGTGTCTCTTCCCAGAAATGTTCCTGCATACTAATTTGTAAACCGCCATGACGAAATAGTCTCAGCGAGCAAGGAGCCGCGGCATGAGCTACCAGCCCACCCCCGAGGACAAGTTCACGTTCGGCCTGTGGACCGTCGGCTGGCAGGGACGGGACCCCTTCGGCGACGCCACCCGCGGCGCCCTCGACCCGGCCGAGTCCGTCCGCCGCCTCGCCGAGCTCGGCGCCCACGGCGTGACGTTCCACGACGACGACCTCATCCCCTTCGGCGCGAGCGACAGCGAGCGCGCCGAGCACATCAAGCGGTTCCGCCAGGCGCTGGACGAGACCGGCATGAAGGTCCCGATGGCGACCACCAACCTGTTCACCCACCCGGTGTTCAAGGACGGCGGCTTCACCGCGAACGACCGTGACGTGCGCCGTTACGCGCTGCGCAAGACCATCCGCAACATCGACCTCGCGGTCGAGCTCGGCGCGCAGACCTACGTCGCCTGGGGCGGCCGCGAGGGCGCCGAGTCCGGCGCCGCCAAGGACGTCCGGGTCGCCCTCGACCGCATGAAGGAGGCCTTCGACCTCCTCGGCGAGTACGTCACCTCCCAGGGCTACGACATCCGCTTCGCCATCGAGCCCAAGCCGAACGAGCCCCGCGGCGACATCCTCCTGCCGACCATCGGCCACGCCCTCGCCTTCATCGAGCGCCTCGAGCGCCCGGAGCTGTACGGCGTCAACCCGGAGGTCGGCCACGAGCAGATGGCCGGGCTCAACTTCCCGCACGGCATCGCCCAGGCCCTGTGGGCGGGCAAGCTGTTCCACATCGACCTCAACGGCCAGTCCGGCATCAAGTACGACCAGGACCTCCGCTTCGGCGCGGGCGACCTGCGCGCCGCGTTCTGGCTGGTGGACCTGCTGGAGTCGGCCGGCTACGAGGGCCCGCGCCACTTCGACTTCAAGCCGCCGCGGACCGAGGACTTCGACGGCGTCTGGGCCTCCGCGGCCGGCTGCATGCGCAACTACCTGATCCTCAAGGAGCGCGCGGCCGCCTTCCGTGCGGACCCGGAGGTGCAGGAGGCGCTGCGCGCGGCCCGGCTGGACGAGCTCGCCCAGCCGACGGCGGGCGACGGCCTCCAGGCCCTGCTCGCCGACCGCTCGGCCTTCGAGGACTTCGACCCGGACGCGGCGGCGGCCCGTGGCATGGCCTTCGAGCGGCTGGACCAGCTGGCGATGGACCACCTGCTGGGCGCGCGGGGCTAGGTTCTCGACGGGGCCCGCTTCCTTGAGGGCGGGCCCCGGCCGTTGTCGCGGACGGAGGGGTTCCCCGGTCATGCGGTCCGCGGCGCGGTGAGGGCTTGGCGCGCAGTCCCCCGCGCCCCTTCCGGGCGCGTCCACCGCAGCACCTCCAGGGGCGCGGGGAACCGCGCGAGCAGCCCACGACGACCCGCACCCGGCCTGGGCGGATCCGGGGAGCGGGGTGCCACAAGCACCCGCGCGCCGGGTGTGCGCTCTGCGCGGGGAGCGCGGTGTTCCGGGTGCGGGTGCCACGACTGGCGGGCGGTTTCACCGCCGTCTTCTCGCGCGGTCGGGGACCCGCGGCGACGATGTGTCCATGGCCACGCCACCCGTACCGCCCCAGCAGCCGCCCGGCCCGCCGGACGACGCACCCCCGCCGCACGGCGGAGGCTTCGGCCCGCTCTCCTACGGCGACGGGTCCTCGCCCGGCCCGCCCGACGACGGCGGAGGCCGAGGCGGGCCGGGAGGCGGCCCCGGACGGCGCCGCCTGCTGATCCTGTTGCTCGCCGTGATCGCGGCCGCCCTGGTGGTCGCCATCGCCGTGCTCGTCACGTCGGACGAGGACGGTCCGGACACGGAGCCCACGGAGACCGCCACCGGCGGCCCGTCACTGGACCTTCCGTCGGAGTTCCCGACCGGGCTGCTGCCCTCGGACTTCCCGACCGGGCTGCTGCCCTCGGACTTCCCCACGGAGCTGCCCTCCGGCTTCCCGACCGCGCTGCCCAGCGACTTCCCGAGCGGTCTGCCCACCGCGCTGCCCAGCGGACTGGAATCGCTGCTGCCGGGGCTGGACGGCGTGGACGCCCCCTGACGTCGGACGCGTCCCGCGGGTACCCCTGTGCTGTGAGGTGCGTCACCATGGTGGGAAGGAGGCCGTCGGCCGCCGCGAGACCTTAGGGGGCGCATCTCAGGGACGTCTCAGGGTGGCGGCCAGGAACCGCCGCCGACGCGGACCCGTTTTCACGTCAGAGAGCGGCAATGGCCGCGAAGGAGGCGACGCACATGTCGAAGAACGCGAAGATCGCCGCGGGGGGTGTCGCGGCCGGGCTCATCCTGCTCATCTGGCTGCCCTGGTGGGCCGCGCTCCTGATCATCCTGGGAGTCCCGGCAGCCGCCTACCTCGCCCTGGACCCGTCCCAGAGGCAACGCCTGCGGCGGACCACCCGCAAGGAGCTGGGCCGCTGAGGCGGAGTGCGCACTGACGCGCCGACGGAGGATCGGGCGCCCGAGACACCGGGCGCCCGAGGCGCGGGCCGGGGTGCGCGTCCCGCCGTGTGCCTCGGACACTCCCGCTCGGAACGGCCGTAGGGCGTGCCCGTCCGCACCCCGGTGCCGCGCACGTCAAGCGGCACTCACAGCGGCCGTACGGCCATCTCGTCCAGAGCCTTCAGCAGCCCCGGCAGTTCCGGCCCCCGCCCGACCGGAAGCACCTCGCCGGGTTCGTCGTCGAGCAGGACGAAGGCGATGTCGTCGGTCCGCGCGACCAGCGACCATCCGGGCCCGTCCGCGCGCAGCGTCCGCGCACCGCCCGGTGCGAAGGACGACCGCACCCGCCCCAGCGGCGGCGGCGTGTCGATGTAGGCGCGCGCCTCGGCCAGCACACGGCGGATCCCGCCGTGCCCGCCCGTCGGGGCGGCTCCGCTCTCGCCTCCGCCCCCGTCCTCGCCGGCGTCCGACGCCGCCGAGTCCGGAGTGGGGAACGCCGAGTCGTCCACCTGTTCCCGCCACGTCGCCCACTGCAGCGCGATCTCGTCGGCTCCCAGACGCCGCTGGGCCGGCCCCCACACCTCCGCGTCCGGCGGCGTCAGCGGCGGCATGTCCGCCACGTCGGGGGAGGGATCGTGCGGCGCGGGCACGTTCGGCGCCGCCACGGCCACCGCGAGGGGCCAGCCGGGCAGCGCGGCGACGACCGTGCGCTCGTCCGGCGACAGGTCGTGCTCCATCCCGCAGTCCCAGGACGCGATCGCGACCGCGACCAGCGAGACGTCGTCGACGACCACGGTCCACCGGGCGCCTTCACCGTCCTGGCCGAGCACCAGCCCGTAGCCGTCGGCCACGGGCGGAAGGCCGAGCGCCGCGCACGCCTCGGGGTAGTCGTCGCCCAGCACGCTGGGGAACTTCGCGGGCGTCAGCAGCGCCGCCGTCAGCACGTAGAGCGCGTCGTCGTCGGCGGCGACGGCTTCCTGGTCCGTCCCGGCCATCCCAGCCTCCCCATCGGTTCGTCCGTCGGCGCGCACCCTATGCCGACCCCGCGCCCGTTGTCACGACCCCGCACCCGCGCCCGGGCCTGCAGGTTTCCGGCCGGACGGGGCGAATCGACCCCGTGCGCGGGCACGTTCGCGAACCCCGCACGAAAGCCCCGCCGGCGCCGAACACGCCTCAGGCGTCCCGCACCGCCAGCGCCAGGAACCGCGTGTCCTCGTCGACGTACGACGTCAAGCGCCAGCCCGCGCCGGTGAGCAGCGCCCGCAGGTTCGGCTCGGCGCGCAGGTCGTCCGGGGTGAGCTCGCGCCCCTGGCGTGCGGCGAGGGCGGCCCGTCCGATCGGGTGGAACAGGGCGAGCACCCCGCCCGGCCGCACCACGCGCCGGATCTCCCGCAGGTTCTCGGCCGGCCGCGGCAGATGCGCGATCAGCCCGGCCGCGAACACGGCGTCCAGCGAGGACGAGCGCAACGGCAGCGCCGCCACGTCCGTCAGCAGCAGCGTCCCGTCCCGGTCCCGCCCGGCCCGTGCGGCCTCCCGCAGCATCCCGGGCGTCAGGTCCGCGCCCAGCACCACCCCGGACGGTCCCACCACCGCGCGCAGCGCGGGCAGCGCCCGCCCGGTGCCGCAGCCCGCGTCCAGCACCCGGCCGCCCTCGCGCAGCCCGAGCTCGGCCGCCGCGGCGGCGTAGGCGGGGCCGTCGTCGGGGAACCGGCGGTCCCAGTCGGCGGCACGGGCGCCGAAGAACTCCTGCACATGTGTGTGGTCGTCGCTCATGCACCGCATGATCCCTCACCGGAACCGACGACACCGGGCGCGCACGTTCGAGCGCGATGCGGTCGCACCACGCCACCGGTGCGTCAACTTTGCGCCGCTTTCGAAACGCGCCCCCTCCGCGCTCCTGCGCCCCCTAGCGTCCCCGGGTCATGGGACACCTGGACCACGCCACCCTCGGGTGGCTCACCCCCGTGCTGTCGTACGCGATGGCATGCGCCGGCGCCGCTCTCGGGCTGCGCTGCACCGTCCGCGCGCTCGCCGCCACCGGCCGCCTGCGGCGCAACTGGCTGCTCACCGCCGCCTCCGCGATCGCCACCGGCATCTGGACCATGCACTTCACGGCCATGCTCGGCTTCGGCGTGAGCGGCACCGACATCCGCTACGACGTGCCGCTCACCCTGCTGAGCCTGGTGGCCGCCATGCTGTTCGTCTGCGCGGGGGTGTTCGCCGTCGGCCGTCACCCCGGGCGGGTCCAGGCCCTGTTGCTCGGCGGGCTCACCACCGGGTTCGGCGTCGCCGGTATGCACTACCTGGGCATGGCGGCGGTCCGGCTGCACGGCGAGGTGAGCTACGACCCGGTGCGGGTGGCGCTCTCCGTCCTCATCGCCGTCGTGGCCGCCACGGCCGCGCTGTGGGCGGCCCTCGCCATCCGCTCCCCGGCCGCCGTCACCGTCGCCTCCCTGATCATGGGCGCGGCCGTCAGCAGCATGCACTACACGGGCATGTACGCGGTCAGCGTGCGGGTCACGCCGTCCGGTGAGCCGCTGCCCGGAGCGAGCGCCATGTCGTTCGTCTTCCCGCTCGCCGTCGGCCTCGGCGCCTACCTCTTCATCACGTCCGCCTTCGTGGCGCTGTCCCCGGCGGCCGGGGAACGCGGCGCGTCCGCCTCCGCCCGGCGGCCGGCCGGACGCCCCGCCCACTGACCGCCGCCGCCCGCCCGCCAACGAGCGAGGAGTACATGCGCACACCCCGGAGGAAGCCGAGTGCCCGCGCCGAGGCGCCGTCCCCGCCTCCCGTCCGCGGCCGGCGCGCCCACGCGGGACCGCCCGCCGACGAGGGACCGATGCCCCCGGAGGGCCCGGGCGGTGCGGGCGCACCGCGTCTGCGCGGCCCGGCCGGTCCCCGGACCGTCCGCGCCAGGATCATCTGCCTGCTGATGGTGCCGGTCGTCTCCCTGCTCGCCCTGTGGGGGTACGCCACCGTGACCACCGCCCAGGACGTCTCCCGGCTCCGCCAGGTGCAGCGTGCCGACTCCGCAGTCCGCACCCCTGTCGCCCAGGCCGTCACCGCCCTCCAGGCCGAGCGCGCCGCCGCCGTGCGCCGCGCGTCCGACACGGCGGCCGTCGGAGAAGCGGAGTTCACCCGTCTGGCGCAGCGCACCGACCGCGCCGTCACCCGTCTGCGGCTCGGCGACGACCGCACCGTCGCCGACGGGCAGGCGCTGCCCCGCGCGGTCGCCGAGCGGCTCGACGCCTTCGTCACCGCCGCCGAACGGCTGCGTCCGCTGCGCGCCGACGTCCGTGAAGGCCGCGCGGGCTGGGCACGGACGTACGAGCGGTACACCGCCGCCATCGACGGGGCCTTCCGCGTGGGCGGCGCCCTCACCGGCGTCCAGGACGCCGAACTCGGCGCCGACGCGCGCGTCCTGCTCGAGTTCTCCCGTGCGGGCGAGGCCCTCGCCCAGGAGGACGCGGTCCTCGCCGCGGCCCGGCTGCACGGCAGCCTCGGCGGGGACCGCCTGCGCCTGTTCACCGGGGCGGTCGAACTGCGCCGCACCCTCACCGCCTCCGCCGCGGCCGACCTGCCCGGAGCGGCCCGGCCCGCCTGGAGCACGCTCGCCGGCAGCCGCGCCTACGCCGTCCTCTACACGGCGGAGGACAAGATCCTCACCGCCGGCCCCGGGGCCCGGGCGGCCGAAGCCGTCCCCCGCGCCACCTGGGACGCCGCGCACGCGCGCGTGAGGGACGAACTGCGGACCGTCGAGCGGCACGCGGCGGCGTCGGTCGCCGGACGCGCCGACCCCGTCGAGCGGGGACTGCTCGGACCGGCCGGCGCCGCCGTGCTCTTCGGCCTCCTCGCCGCCGCGGCCTCACTCGTCATCTCGGTCCGCATCGGACGCGGCCTGGTGATCGAACTGGTCGGCCTGCGCGACGACGCCCTCGAGATCGCCCACCGCAAACTCCCCGAGGCCATGCGGAGACTGCGCGGAGGCGGGGAGATCGACATCCGGGCGGAGGCCCCGCACGGACCACCCGCCCAGGACGAGACCGGTCAGGTCGCCCAGGCCCTCAACACCGTCCACCGGGCCGCCCTGCGCGCCGCCGTGGAACGCGCCGAACTGGCCGGCGGGATCAGCGGCGTCTTCGTCAACCTCGCCCGCCGCAGTCAGGTCCTGGTGCACCGTCAGCTCAGCCTGCTCGACAGCATGGAACGCCGCTCCGACGACCCGGACGAGCTGAGCGACCTCTTCCGCCTCGACCATCTCACCACCCGCATGCGCCGCCACGCGGAAAGCCTCATCATCCTCTCCGGCGCCGCCCCGGGCCGCGCCTGGCGCAAGCCCGTGCCGCTGACCGACGTGGTGCGCGCGGCCGTCTCCGAGGTGGAGGACTACGCGCGCGTGGAGGTGCGGCAGCTCGCCGAGACGTCCGTCGCGGGCGCTGCCGTCGCCGACCTCACCCACCTCCTCGCCGAGATCATCGAGAACGCGGCGCAGTTCTCCCCGCCCCACACCCGGGTGCGCGTCACCGGCGAACCCGTCGGCAACGGCTACGCCGTCGAGGTCGAGGACCGCGGCCTCGGCATGGGCAAGGAGGCCCTCGCCGAGGCCAACCGCCGCATCACCGAGTCCGAGGCGCTCGACCTGTTCGACAGCGACCGGCTCGGCCTGTTCGTGGTCAGCCGGCTCGCCGCCCGCCACGCCGTCAAGGTGCACCTCAAGACCTCGCCCTACGGCGGCACCACCGCGGTCGTCCTCCTCCCCACCGCACTGCTCGACGACCGCGCCGAGCAGAGACCTCCCGGCACGCCGGCCGAGGCCTCCGCCGAGGAGAGCCCGGAGCCGCGCGAACCCGCCCGCCCACCGCACGCCGGGACCGCCCACGTCCCGCCACGGCCCAGGGCGGTCGCCGCCCCCGACATCCGGCGCGCCCTGGTGGCCCCCGTAACCGACCCGCCGCCGGAACCCAGCCGCGTGGCGCACGCCGTGCCACGCGCCGATCCGGGCGTCGAGCCCCAGAGCCCCCAGGGAGCCGCCACCTTGCGCCTGCACCGCACGGAGGAGCCGGCCGGCTCCTGCGACCTGCCCCGCCGGGTACGCCAGGCCAGCCTGGCGCCCCAGCTCCGCGACGGCCGGCCGGACACACCCGGACCCGCACGGGGCGACGGCGGAGACGACGACCGCACCCCCGAACTCGTACGGGACCGCATGACGGCCTACCGCGACGGCTGGACGCGCGGCGGCGGCCGGCCGCCCGGCGCCTCCCGCGGCACGGCGCGGCCCAGCACCGAAGGAGACCCCGCATGATCCAGGAACCGCGCACCGGCGCAGGCCGGCGCTCCGGCGAACTCGACTGGCTGCTCGACGACCTGGTGCTCCGCGTCACCGACGTACGGCACGCCGTGGTGCTGTCCGGCGACGGACTCGCCATGGGTGCCTCCGGGGGCCTCGGCCGTGAGGACTCCGAGCACCTGGCGGCCGTCGCCTCCGGGTTCCACAGCCTCGCCAAGGGCGCCGGACGGCACTTCGGGGCCGGCGGCGTACGCCAGACCATGGTCGAGATGGACGACGGCTTCCTGTTCGTGGCCGCCGCGGGGGAGGGCTCCTGCCTGGCGGTGCTCACCTCCGTCACCGCCGACATCGGCCTCGTGGCGTACGAGATGGCCCGGCTCGTCCGGCGTGTGGGCGAGCACCTGGACACCGCGCCGCGCGTCGCCGCACGGCCGCCGGCCGGATGAGACGGGAAAGCGGTCCGAGCAGATGACCGACGACACGACCGGCGCCTCGCGTGAACCGGGCAGCCAGTGGTACGACCACGAGGCCGGCCCGCTGGTCCGGCCGTACGCCGTGACCGGCGGGCGCACCGCACCCGGCCCGTCCGGTGTGCGCTTCGACCTGATCGCCCTGGTCGGCCTGGACCCCGCCGCGCCCGCCGGGGACGACCCCGCGCTCGGCCCCGAGCACCGCGCGCTGATCGACCTGTGCCGCCCGGAGACCCAGTCCGTCGCCGAACTCGCGGCCGGCGCCGACCTGCCCGTCGGTGTGGTCCGGGTCCTCCTCGGCGACCTGCTGGAACGCGGCCGGGTCACCGTCAGCAGACCCGTACCGCCCGCCCAGCTGCCCGACGAGCGGGTGCTCCGCGAGGTCATCGCGGGGCTCCGGGCGCTGTAGCGGGCGCCGGTGCCGTGCCGGCCGCGCAGCGGCGGCACCCACCTTCACGGAACAGCGTCTGAAACACCCTCACGGAAAGAGCGAACGATGGTCTCCGAACACCCCGACGCCCCCGCCGGCGAGACGACGGCTCTGGCGCTGAAGATCCTGGTCGCCGGCGGTTTCGGCGTGGGGAAGACCACGCTGGTGGGCGCGGTCAGCGAGATCCGGCCGCTGCGCACCGAGGAGATGCTCAGCGAGGCCGGACGGACGGTGGACGACACCGACGGCGTCGACCACAAGGTCACCACGACCGTCGCCATGGACTTCGGCCGCATCACCATCCGCTCCGGGCTCTCCCTGTACCTCTTCGGCACCCCGGGCCAGGACCGCTTCTGGTTCCTGTGGGACGAACTGGCGCAGGGCGCGCTCGGCGCGGTCGTGCTCGCGGACACCCGGCGGCTGGAGGACTGCTTCCCGGCGGTCGACTACTTCGAGCACCGGAAGATCCCCTTCGTCGTCGCCGTCAACTGCTTCTCCGGGGCCAGGCGGCACGACGCGCACGACGTGTGCCGCGCGCTCGACCTCGACCCGGGCACGCCCGTGGTGCTGTGCGACGCCCGCGAGCGCGACTCGGGCAAGGAGGTGCTCATCCAGCTCGTCGAGTACGCCGGGCGCATGCACACCGCCCGGCTGCTCGACTCGGTGGGATGACCGCGGCGTCCGCCGGTCCGCCCGGCGCCTTGTCCCGGACCCCGCCCGGTGTCAGTCCGCCACGCCCTTTTCGGCCAGCACCTTGTCGATCCGCACCCTGACCAGCAGCTCGCCCGGCACACCGTTGCGGGCGCCGAACTCCTCCGCGCGGTCCTCGCCCATGTACCGCGCGCCGATCCGTGCGGCCCAGTGCCGCAGCTCCCCGGGCTCCTCCGAGAGACGCGCCCGGCCCTCCAGGATCACGTATGCGAAGGGCGGGCGGTCGTCGTCCACGCAGAGGGCGATCCGCCCGTCACGGGCCAGGTTGCGCCCCTTCACGGTCGCCGCGCCGGTGTTGAACACCAGGTCGTCCCCGTCGAGCACGAACCAGATCGGCGCCAGGTGCGGACGGCCGTCGGCGCGGACGGTGGCCAGTTTCCCGGTGCGGGTGCCGTGCGAGACGAACTTCCGCCACTCTTCCTCGGTCATCTTCTGTCCCATGGCTCCCATCTTCCTTGCCCGCCGCCCGGTCGTGGGGAAGGCTGGCGCAGGGACCCTCCCGACCGGAGGGACGACACACGGGGCACACGGGGACAACAGGGGGAAACACGACATGGGGCGGAACCAGGGACTCGACTGGCTGCTGGACGACCTGACCCAGCGCGTCGAACACGTACGGCACGCGCTGATCCTCTCGAACGACGGCCTGGTGACGGGGGCGAGCACGGGCCTGCGCCGCGAGGACGCCGAGCATCTGGCCGCCGTCTCGTCCGGGCTGCACAGCCTCGCCAAGGGCTCGGGGCGGCACTTCGGCGCGGGCGGGGTGCGGCAGACGATGGTGGAGTTCGACGAGGCGGTCCTCTTCGTGACCGCCGCCGGCTCCGGGAGCTGTCTGTGCGTCCTCAGCGGCGCCGAGGCCGACATCGGGCACATCGCCTACGAGATGACGTTGCTCGTCAACCGGGTCGGCGAGCATCTGGACGTCGACACCCGGCACCGACCGGAACCGGGCGGGGGCGTCTGACCTGCGAAATCATCATGCTGGTGACAGGTGCGGCGGCAGTTGTCCACAGGCTGCACACGCTGTGTGACGGAACGGCTACCGTCTTTCCCGGAGCGGGCGCAACCGGCGCCGGCCCTTCGAACCCACGGGGGAGACGAGCATGTCCCGACGGACGACGACCACCACGCAGCGCACGGTCACGGCTCTCGACACGGGTGCCGGCCCTGCCGTGGCCGAGGACGACCCCTGGGTCACGACCGGCCGCGCGGCACGGGAACTGGGCCTGCGGCGCACCGAGTTCGACTTGGCCGTGCGACTCGGCCGCATCCGCACGCGGCCCGGAAGGGTGCCGGGGGAGCGGCGGGTCGCGCGGGCGGAGATCGAACGGCTGCGGGCCGGACCGGACTTCCCCGAGGCGCTGCGCCGCAGCGTGCACGCCGTGGGGACCGCGGAGGGCGCCGACCTGCTGGGAGTGGCGAAGGCACGCTTCACCCGGCTGGCGAGGCTCGGCCTGCTGGTTCCGGTGGCGTTCCACCTGAACCGCTACCGTGCCGTGGTCTGGCTGTATCTGGCGGACGAACTGCGGCTGTTCGGCGACGACGAGAAGCACGCGGCGCTGCTGACCGGGCGCATGCCCGAGGGGCTGCGGGGCCTGCTGGACTCCGGGACCGACCTGCGGCCCCGCAACTGGCGCAGCAGGCACCTCGGTTTCCTGCTCAGGGAGGCCGAGGACCCCTGGGCGCGTGCGGGCGCGGTCGCGTCGTTCCTCGACCCGCTGCACGTGGCAGAACTGGTGCGGGACCCCTACGACCGGTCGCATCTCAACGGGTTCCGCCGCCGTCCGCCCGGCGGCGCGAACCCCGAGTCGCCGGGGGCGCGGATCGCGGCGGACCTCATGACAGCCCGCGACGACGACGAGATCGCCTGGCTGCGGGCCGACCTGACCCGCCTGGTGGACGAGGCCAGGGCCCACCGCCCGGCGCCCCGGCCGTCCGTGTCGTGCCGGACGGCGCCCGCGTCCGAGCCACCCGCGTCCCGCCGGCCGGTGCTCGCGCCCCCGCCGGCGCGGCCCGCCGCCTCGGCCCGCCGGGACACCCCGGCCGCCGCCGACCGCGCCGGACGCCGAGGCCTGCTGGCCCGCTGGCGCCACCGGACCTCCCGAGCAGCGACGAGTCCGGCGACGCCGGGATGATGCGAACGGAAGGCCCTAGCGGCGCGCGGCGCCGTCCAACGCCCGTGCGCGGGCGGGACACCGGTGCTGCGGGTGCCCGGAGCCGCCGGAGCATCCCCTGCCCCTAGCGCCGTCCGCGCATCTACAGCGCCCGGAAGAGCCCCTCCTGCACGACCGAGACCAGCATGCGCCCCTCCCGGTCGTAGATCCGGCCGCGGGCCAGCCCGCGACCGCCCGTGGCGATGGGGGACTCCTGGTCGTACAGGAACCACTCGTCCGCACGGAACGGCCGGTGGAACCACATCGCGTGGTCCAGCGACGCCATGTCGAACCCGCGCGGACCCCACAGCGGCTCCACCGGGATCCGCACCGCGTCCAGGAGCGTCATGTCGCTGGCGTAGGTCAGCGCGCAGGTGTGCACCAGCGGGTCGTCGCCGAGCGGTCCGACCGCGCGCATCCACACCGCGCTGCGCGGCTGAGCGCCCTCGATCTCGTCCGGCTTCCAGCGCAGCCGGTCGACGTAGCGGATGTCGAAGGGCTGGCGGCGCGCCATCCGCTCCAACTGCTCCGGCAGCGCGCCCAGATGTTCCCGGATCTCCTCCGCGACCGTCGGCAGCGACTCGGGGTCCGGCACCTCGCGGGCCGGCGGCAACTGGTGCTCGAAGCTCCCCTGTTCAGGCTTGTGGAAGGAGGCGGTCAGATTGAAGATCGTGCGGCCCTGCTGCACGGCGGTGACCCGGCGGGTCGTGAACGACCTGCCGTCCCGCACACGTTCCACCTGGTACACGATCGGCACCCCGGGCCGGCCCGGGCGCAGGAAGTACGCGTGCAGCGAGTGCACCGGGCGGTCGCCCTCCGTGGTGCGGCCCGCGGCGACCAGCGCCTGGCCGGCGACCTGCCCGCCGAAGACCCGTTGCAGCGACTCCTGCGGGCTGCGGCCGCGGAAGATGTCGACCTCGATCTGCTCCAGGTCGAGCAGATCGACGAGGCTCTCGGCCGGGTTCGTCATGGGTGCGTCTCTCCTGTGCTCACAGCTGGCCGACGTCGGTGACCCGCACGACGGCACGGCCCTCCGCGTCGGAGGCCGTCAGATCGACCTCGGCGCTGATGCCCCAGTCGTGGTCGTCGTTCGGGTCGTCGAAGATCTGGCGGACCCGCCACAGCCCGTTCTCCGGCTGCTCGTCGATGATGAGCAACTTGGGACCGCGGGCGTCAGGACCGGTGCCGAGCTCCTCGTACTCGTCCCAGTACTTGTCCATCGCCTCGCCCCACGCGTCGGCGTCCCAGCCGTACTCGCCGTCCATCTCGCCCAGCGCGTCCACCTGGTCGAGGGCGGCGAGTTCCACGCGCCGGAACATGGCGTTGCGGACGAGCACCCGGAAGGCGCGGGCGTTCGCGGTGACCGGCTTGACCTGGTCGGCCTTCTCCTGGGCCTCCTCGGCGGTCATCTCCTCCGGGTTCGCCAGCTGCTCCCACTCGTCCAGCAGGCTGGAGTCGACCTGGCGCACCGTCTCGCCCAGCCAGGCGATCAGGTCCTCCAGGTCCTCCGACTTCAGGTCGTCGGGGACGGTGTGCTCCAGCGCCTTGTAGGCGCTCGCGAGGTAGCGCAGCACGATGCCCTCGGTGCGGGCCAGTTCGTAGTGGGACACCAGCTCCGTGAAGGACAGCGCCCGCTCGTACATGTCCCGGACCACGGACTTGGGCGACAGCGGATGGTCGCCGACCCACGGGTGGGACTTGCGGTACGTGTTGTACGCGTGGAAGAGCAGCTCCTCCAGCGGCTTCGGGTAGGTGATGTCCTGGAGGCGCTCCATGCGCTCCTCGTACTCCACCCCGTCGGCCTTCATCGCGGCTACCGCCTCACCGCGCGCCTTGTTCTGCTGGGCGGCGAGGATCTGCCGCGGGTCGTCCAGCGTGGACTCCACCACGGACACCATGTCGAGCGCGTACGACGGCGATTCGGGGTCCAGCAGCTCGAAGGCGGCCAGCGCGAACGTGGACAGCGGCTGGTTGAGCGCGAAGTCCTGCTGCAGATCCACGGTGAGACGCACGATGCGCCCCTCCGCGTCCGGCTCGTCGAGCTTCTCGACGATGCCGCCGTCCAGCAGCGACCGGTAGATCGCGATCGCCCGGCGGATGTGGCGGAGCTGCTGTTTGCGCGGCTCGTGGTTGTCCTCCAGCAGGCGGCGCATCGCCTCGAAGGCGTTGCCGGGCCGGGCGATGACCGACAGCAGCATGGTGTGGGTGACGCGGAAGCGGGAGGTCAGCGGCTCCGGCTCGGACCCGATGAGCTTCTCGAAGGTCTGCTCGCTCCACGCGACGAACCCCTCGGGTGCCTTCTTGCGCACCACCTTGCGGCGCTTCTTCGGATCGTCGCCCGCCTTCGCCAGCGCCTTCTCGTTCTCGATGACGTGCTCCGGCGCCTGGGCCACCACGAAGCCCTCGGTGTCGAAACCGGCCCGCCCGGCGCGCCCAGCGATCTGGTGGAACTCGCGCGCCCGCAGCGTGCGGACCCGGTTGCCGTCGTACTTGGTGAGCGCGGTGAACAGCACCGTGCGGATGGGCACGTTGACGCCCACACCGAGGGTGTCGGTGCCGCAGATGACCTTCAGCAGACCGGCCTGCGCCAGCTTCTCCACCAGGCGCCGGTACTTGGGCAGCATGCCGGCGTGGTGCACGCCGATGCCGTGCCGCACGTAACGGGACAGGTTGCGGCCGAACTTGGTGGTGAATCGGAAGTTGCCGATCAGGTCGGCGATCTTGTCCTTCTCCTCGCGCGTGCACATGTTGATGCTCATCAGCGCCTGGGCCCGCTCCACCGCCTGCGCCTGCGTGAAGTGCACGATGTACACCGGCGCCTGCCGGGCCTCGAGGAGATCGGTCAGCGTCTCGGTGAGCGGCGTGTACCGGTACTCGTACGACAGCGGGACCGGCCGGGTCGCCGAGCGGACCACGGCGGTGGGCCGATCGGTACGACGGGTGAGGTCCTTCTCGAAGAAGGAGACGTCGCCGAGCGTCGCCGACATCAGCACGAACTGCGCCTGCGGCAGCTCGAGCAGCGGGATCTGCCAGGCCCAGCCACGGTCCGGCTCCGCGTAGAAGTGGAACTCGTCCATCACGACCTGGCCGACGTCGGCGTCCTTGCCGTCGCGCAGGGCGATCGAGGCGAGCACCTCGGCGGTGCAGCAGATCACCGGGGCGTCGGCGTTCACGGACGCGTCGCCGGTGAGCATGCCGACGTTCTCGGTGCCGAAGATCTTGCACAGCTCGAAGAACTTCTCCGAGACGAGCGCCTTGATGGGTGCCGTGTAGAAGGTGACCTCGTCCCGCGCCAGCGCCGCGAAGTGGGCACCCGCGGCGATCATGCTCTTGCCGGAGCCGGTGGGCGTCGAGACGATCACGTTCGCCCCCGACACCACCTCGATCAGCGCCTCCTCCTGGTGGGGATAGAGAGTGAGACCGCGCTCCTGCGCCCACGACTCGAAGGCTTCGTACAGGGCGTCGGGGTCGGCGGTCGGCGGGAGCTGATCGATGAGGGTCACCACCCCATCTTGCCTGCCCGGACACCCGATGCGGGAATCGGCTGTCGGCTCGAAGATCACTACCGCTACGCTGTGTCGCCGGCGCAGCGTCAGCGCCCCCCGTCAACCGGGCGGCGGCGAAAGAGGAATGGGGCGGGCACAGGCCATGATGGGACCAGCACACTCACTGTCGGGCGCCGCGGCCTGGCTCGGGGTCGGGGCGGCGACGGCCGCGGCCGGGCGCCCGATGCCCTGGCCGGTGCTGCTGGCAGGTGCGCTGATCTGCGCCGGGGCCGCGCTCGCCCCGGACCTGGACCACAAGGCCGCCACCATCTCACGTTCCTTCGGCCCCGTGTCCCGCTGGCTGTGCGAGATCGTCGACAAGCTGTCGTACGCGGTCTACAAAGCGACGAAGAAACCGGCCGACCCCCGTCGCTCCGGCGGCCACCGCACCCTCACCCACACCTGGCTGTGGGCGGTCCTGATCGGCGGCGGCACCTCGGTCCTGGCGATCACCGGCGGCCGCTGGGCGGTCCTCTCCATCCTCTTCGTGCACATGGTGCTGGCCATCGAGGGCCTGCTGTGGCGGGCGACCCGCGGCTCCGGCAGCGACGTGCTGGTGTGGCTGCTGGCGGCGACCAGCGCCTGGATCATCGCGGGCATCCTCGACGAGCCCGGCAACGGCGCGAGGTGGCTGTTCACCGAGCCCGGTCAGGAATATCTGTGGCTCGGCCTGCCCATCGTGCTCGGCGCGATCGTGCACGACATCGGGGATGCGCTGACCGTCTCCGGCTGCCCGATCCTGTGGCCCATACCCGTGGGCCGCAAACGCTGGTACCCGATCGGCCCGCCGAAGGCGCTGCGGTTCCGCGCCGGCAGCTGGGTGGAGCTGAAGGTGCTGATGCCGGCGTTCATGCTGCTGGGCGGGGTGGGCTGCGCGGCCGCGCTCAACGTCATATAGGCGCCGGGTCAGCTGCTGCTCTCGCCACCCTCGCCGCCGTAACGGCGCTGGAAGCGGGCGACGCGGCCCTCGGTGTCCACGGTCCTGGCCTTGCCCGTGTAGAACGGGTGGCTCTCCGAGGAGATCTCCACGTCCACCACCGGGTAGGTCTCGCCGTCGTCCCACTCGATGGTCTGCTGGCTCGACGCCGTCGACCGGGTGAGGAAGGCGTAACCGGCGGCCCGGTCGCGGAAGACGACCGGGTGGTAGTCGGGGTGCTTGTCCTTCTGCATGGGTGCTCCTCGGGCGGCTGGGTTCCGCGTCCGTGGCCGGAAACGGCGGGGTCAGCCGGGCAGGCTGTCCTCGTCGACGATGTGCACGGCGGCCTCCTCGGCGGAGGCGGCGGCGCCGTCGATGCCTACGTCATGGGCGACCAGCGCCTCCTCCTCGTCCTCGTGCGCCCCTTCGTCGGGGGCGACGAGCCTGCCGGAGCGTGCCGCGCCGACCTCGTTGTCCAGGAGTTCCCCGTCCGTGCCGGTGGAATCACCGACGCCGTCGCCGTCCGGCACGGGCAGATCCGGCAGCTCCTCGGCCAGCCGCTGGTCCAGGGTCTCGCCGTCGTGCTGCTCGGCGGCGGTCACGCCGTAATGCTCCACGGCCCAGGGCCGCTCGGGAGGGGACCAGCCCCGGTCGAGGGGATCGTCGACACCGTCGGTCTCCAGCGTGTCCTCGGCGTCCAGCAGTCCGGCGTCGTCCTGGATCTCGGACGCGTCGGGCTGGTAGACGTCGTCTCCCCAACCGTCACCGCTGTTCACGGACACCTCCAGGGGGTGGGGCGGGCCGCGTCGCCCGCCGTGGCCCGCACCGGGCCGTCTCCACGGGCACCGGACCCGCCAGGACCCGATCACCGGGCCTCCGACGCTCCCGCAGCCGATGCCTGCTTCCAGCCTTCCACCGGATCTCCCGACCCCGCAACGCCACACGCGGTGACCGACGGACGCCGGCCCGCTGTCCCGGGCGCCGCCGCCTCCGGCCCGGAGCACGGCCGGGAGGCACACGGTGCTTGCCGGGCGGAGTGCGGGCAGCCGGTTCACGTGTCACGCGAGGGGTGGGTGCCCACCCGGCCGGCCGGGTGGCGCCGCACCGTCGTGCGAAGGCGCAGCGGGGCATCGGCCCCAGAGGGGGGCGGCCCAGGTCGCGGGACACCCCGCCCCGGGGGTCCTGGGCCATCACCCTGCCCTGTGGACACTCCGCGGCTCAGGACGCACCGCGGACCAGGACACTTAGCGGCTCAGGACACTGTGAGGCTCAGGACACTCCGCGGCTCAGGACACCCCGCGCGACCTGCGACAGCTCGCGTTCCGGAAGACCTCGCGTCCCAGTGAAGTCCCGGGGCGCGAGCCCCGGTCAGCCGTGCCAGCTGCGCCACAGTGCCGCGTACGCCCCGTCCGCCGCGACCAGCTCCTCGTGGCTGCCCAGTTCGCTGATGCGGCCGTTCTCGACGACCGCGATGACGTCCGCGTCGTGAGCGGTGTGCAGGCGGTGGGCGATGGCGACGACGGTGCGGCCGTCGAGGACGCGGGCCAAGGACCGCTCCAGGTGACGTGCCGCGCGCGGGTCGAGCAGCGAGGTCGCCTCGTCGAGAACCAGCGTGTGCGGATCGGCCAGCACCAGCCGGGCCAGCGCGATCTGCTGCGCCTGCGCCGGGGTGAGCGCGAACCCGCCCGAGCCGACCTCCGTGTCAAGACCGTCCTCCAGCGCACGCGCCCATGCGTCCGCGTCGACCGCGCCGAGCGCCGCCCACAGCTCGGCGTCCTCCGCGTCGGTGCGGGCGAGCCGCAGGTTGTCGCGGAGGGAGCCGACGAAGACGTGGTGCTCCTGGTTGACGAGGGCGACGTGGGAGCGGACCCGTTCCGCGGTCATGCGGGACAGTTCCGCGTCGCCGAGGGTGACGCGTCCCTCCCGGGGCGCGTAGATCCCCGCGAGCAGCCGGCCCAGCGTGGACTTGCCCGCACCCGAGGGGCCGACCAGGGCCATCCGGGTCCCCGGCGGCACCTCGAGGGACACCTTGCGCAGGACGTCCACGCCCTCCAGGTAGCCGAAGCGCACAGTGTCCGCCCGCACCCGCCGCCCCTCGGGCGTCACGTCGGGGTCCCCGGCGTCGGGCTCGATGTCCCGCACGCCGACCAGCCGGGCCAGCGACACCTGCGCGACCTGCAGCTCGTCGTACCAGCGCAGGATCAGCCCGACCGGGTCCACCAGCATCTGCGCGATCAGCGCGGCCGTGGTGAGCTGGCCGACGCCGATCCACCCCCGCAGCACGAACACCCCGCCGATCATCAGAACGGAGCCGAGGACCGTGACGTGGGTCATGTTGATCACGGGGAACAGCACCGAGCGCAGCCACAGCGTGTAGCGCTCCCAGGCCGTCCACTCCCGGACCCGCTGGTCCGTCAGCGCCACGCGGCGCGGGCCGAGGCGGTGTGCCTCCACCGTCCGCCCGGCGTCCACGGTCTCGGTGAGCGCGGCGGCCACCGCCGCGTATCCGGCCGCCTCCGAGCGGTACGCGCGCGGCGCCCGCCGGAAGTACCAGCGGCACCCGGCCACCAGCAGCGGCACCGCGACCAGCACCGCCGGCGCCAGCTCCGGCGCGGTGACGACCAGTCCGCCGAGCAGCAGGGCCGCCCACACCGCGCCGATCGCCAGCTGGGGCACGGCCTCGCGCATGGCGTTGCCGAGCCGGTCGATGTCGGTGGTGATGCGGGACAGCAGGTCACCGGTGCCGGCCCGTTCCAGCACGCCCGGCGGCAGTCCCACCGACCGCACCAGGAAGTCCTCACGCAGGTCCGCCAGCATCCGCTCGCCGAGCATCGCGCCGCGCAGCCGTACCTGCCGCACGAACCCGGCCTGGACCACCAGCGCGGCCACGAACAGGGCCGCCGTGAGTTCCAGGTGCAGCTCCCGATCCCCGGACGACACCCGCTCCACGAGCCCGCCCAGCAGGTACGGGCCCACCATCGAGGCGATCACCGCCACCGTGTTGACGGCGACCAGCAGGAGGAAGGCCCGCCGGTGCCGGCGGAGCAGCTCGGCCACGTACGCGCGTACGGTCGCGGGCGCGCCCACCGGCAGCGTGCTGGCCGCTGTCGGGGCCGCCGGGTCGTAGGCCGGTGGCGCGACGCCGATCATGCCTTCTCCTCGATCTCTTCGAGCTCTTCCAGTTCCTCCAGGCCGTCCGGGACCTCACCCGTGGGCCGCGCGCCGTCGTCGGCGCGGAGCGCGACGGCCGGCGCCGTCTCCTCCTCGGTCTCGCGGGTCACCACGGCCCGGTAGCGGGGCTCGGTGCGCACCAGCTCCCGGTGACCGCCCACCGCGACGACCGTGCCCTCGTGCAGGAACACCACCCGGTCGGCGCGGTCCAGCAGCAGCGGGGACGAGGTGAACACCACCGTGGTCCGCCCGGACCGCAGGCTGCGCACGCCTTGGGCGATGCGCGCCTCGGTGTGCGAGTCGACGGCCGAGGTCGGTTCGTCCAGCACCAGCACCTCCGGGTCCGTGACCAGCGACCGGGCGAGCGCGAGCCGCTGGCGCTGCCCGCCCGACAGCGACCGCCCGCGTTCGGTGATGCGGGCGTCCATCGGGTCCTCGGCGCCCAGCGACCCCTGCACCAGCGCGGCCAGCACGTCCTGGCACTGCGCGGCCTCCAGCGCCGCCCCCGGGTCCACCGCGCCGGACGCGGGCACGTCCAGCAGCTCCCGCAGCGTGCCGGAGAGCAGCACCGGGTCCTTGTCCTGCACCAGCACGGCCGTACGGGCGCTGTCCAGCGGCAGTTCGTCGAGGGGCACCCCGCCGAGCAGCACCGAGGTGCCGTCCTGCGCGGCGTGCCCGCCGAGCCGTTCGGCCAGCCGTCCCGCCGCGTCCGGGTCCCCGCACACCACGGCGGTGAGCAGCCCGGACGGGGCGCACAGCCCCGTCTCCGGGTCGTACAGGTCGCCGGCCGGGGTCTCGGCGGCACGCGTGCCGTCGGTGTCCGTGGCCCGCTCCAGCGCCAGCACCCGCGCGGCCCGCCTGGCCGAGGGGCGCGAGAAGGAGTAGGCCATCGCGATCTCCTCGAAATGGCGCAGAGGAAACGTAAGGAGCATCACCGAGCTGTAGACGGTGACCAGTTCACCGACGTCGATCCGGCCGTCGCGGGCCAGACGGACGCCGTACCAGACCACCGTGATCAGCAGCAGGCCCGGCAGCAGCACCTGGACGGCCGCGATCAGCGACCACATGCGGGCGCTGCGCACGGCCGCGTGGCGCACCTCCTGCGAGGCGCGCCGGTAGCGGTCGAGGAACAGGTCCTCGCCGCCGATGCCGCGCAGCACCCGCAGTCCCGCGACGGTGTCCGAGGCCAGCTCGGTGGCCCGTCCGGCCTTCTCCCGCTGGACGTCCGCGCGCCGGGTGGCCGGGGGCAGCAGCGGCAGCACCGCGAGTGCCAGCACGGGCAGTCCCACGGCGACGACGGCACCCAGAGCGGGCTGGTAGACGAGGAGGCCGACGGTGACGGCGACGATGGTGACCGCGGCGGCGGTGAAGCGTGACAGTGCCTCCACGAACCAGCCGATCTTTTCCACGTCACCGGTGGAGACGGCGACGACCTCGCCCGCGGCCACCCGCCGGGTCAGCACGGAGCCCAGCACGGCGGCCTTGCGGCCCAGCAGCTGCTGCACCCGGGCGGCCGCGGTGATCCAGTTGGTGACGGCGGCGCGGTGCAGGAAGGTGTCGCCGACCGCGACGCCCGCGCCTGCCAGCGCCATCAGCCCGCCCGCCAGGGCGAGCCGCCCGCCGGAGCGGTCGACCGCGGCCTGGACGGCGACACCGACGCAGAACGGCAGCGAGGCCACGGACACGAAGTGCAGCAGGCCCCAGGCCAGTGACTTCAGCTGTCCGCCCAGCTGGTTGCGGAAGAGCCACCACAGGAATCGAGGACCCGAGCGGGCGTCGGGCACGCCCGGATCGGGGTACGGAAGGTCGTGAATCTGCATGATGTCCCAGTGGCTCGGAGCAGGGGCCGCGACGCCCTCGGACGGCGGCAGCAAACCGTGACAGGTTGGCTCCGTGACGCATCCCCGGGCAACCGGTTTTTCCCGGCCACGGCCCGTGTCCCGGACGCATGTGTCCGGGGCCGGTGTCAGCCCTCGCCGTCGCGCGCCCGCCCGGTCGCCCCCTCCTCGCAGGGCGGCACCTGCGGACCGTCGACCAGGGTGTTCAGCAGCTCACCGAGCTGCTCCCGCTCCCGTTCGCCCAGCGGGGCGAGGATCTCCGACGCCGCCGCCCGCCGCGCCGCCCGCAGTTCGCGGAGCGTCTCGCGGCCTTCGTCGGTCAGCTCGATGCGGATCACCCGTCGGTTGGCCGGATCCGGGACCCTGCGCACCTTGCCGTGCGCCTCCAGCCCGTCGACCAGCGTGGTCACCGCGCGGGGCACCACCTCCAGCCGCTCCGCGAGGTCGGCCATACGGGGCGGCGAGGAGTAGTGCGCGAGGGTGCGCAGCAGCCGGGACTGGGCAGGAGTGATGCCGAGTTCGCGCCGCTCCAGATGGCGCTTCTGGATGCGGTGCACCCGGCGGGTGAGCCGGAGCAGCTGCTCGGCCAGCAGGCCGTCGGGGTCGGGGGCGGTCATGCGGGAACATTATCAGGATGGCGTTCATTGTGAGTGCAGGTAACAATGAATATCGTTCATCGAGAGCCGCACCCCGAAGGAGACCATGCACCCCGACCACGCACCCGCATGGACGCCGCCCGCCGGAGCCGAGCAGGAACCCCGGCAGGTGCGGCGCATCCTGCGCCTCTTCCGTCCCTACCGGGGCCGCCTCGCCGTCGTAGGACTCCTCGTCGGGGCGTCCTCGCTCGTCTCGGTCGCCTCGCCGTTCCTGCTGAAGGCCATCCTCGACGTCGCGCTCCCCGAGGGCCGCACCGGCCTGCTCAGCCTGCTGGCACTCGGCATGATCCTCAGCGCCGTGCTCACCAGCGTCTTCGGCGTGCTGCAGACCCTGATCTCCACGACCGTGGGCCAGCGCGTCATGCACGATCTGCGCACCGCCGTCTACGGGCGTCTGCAGCGCATGTCGCTCGCCTTCTTCACCCGCACCCGCACCGGCGAGGTGCAGTCCCGCATCGCCAACGACATCGGCGGCATGCAGGCCACCGTCACCTCCACGGCGACCTCGCTGGTCTCAAACCTCACCAGCGTGGTCGCGACGATCGTGGCGATGCTCGCGCTCGACTGGCGCCTGACGGCCGTGTCGCTGGCGCTGCTGCCGGTCTTCGTGTGGATCAGCCGCCGCGTCGGCAACGAGCGCAAGAAGATCACCACCCGGCGCCAGAAGCAGATGGCCGCGATGGCGGCCACGGTCACCGAGTCGCTGTCGGTCAGCGGCATCCTGCTCGGCCGCACGATGGGCCGCTCCGACTCGCTGACCGCCGCCTTCGCCGACGAGTCCGAGCGGCTGGTCGACCTGGAGGTGCGGTCGAACATGGCGGGCCGCTGGCGGATGGCGGTCATCACGATCGTCATGGCCGCCATGCCCGCGGTCATCTACTGGACGGCCGGCCTCGCCCTGCATTCGGGCGGCCCCGGGGTGTCGATCGGCACCATCGTCGCGTTCGTCTCGCTCCAGCAGGGCCTGTTCCGCCCGGCGGTCAGCCTGCTGTCCACCGGCGTCCAGATCCAGACCTCGCTCGCCCTCTTCCAGCGCATCTTCGAGTATCTCGACCTGCCGATCGACATCACCGAGCGCGAGGACCCGGTGCGCCTGGAACGGGTGAAGGGCGAGGTCCGCTTCGAGGACGTCTCGTTCGGCTACGACGGCAAGGGAGGTCCGGTCCTCGACGGCATCGACATAGCCGTCCCGCCGGGCGGCAGCCTCGCCGTCGTCGGCCCGACCGGCGCCGGCAAGTCCACGCTCGGCCACCTGGTGCCGCGGCTGTACGACGTCACGGGCGGGCGGGTCACCCTCGACGGGGTGGACGTGCGCGACCTCGACTTCGACACCCTGGCCCGCGCGGTGGGCGTCGTCTCCCAGGAGACGTACCTCTTCCACGCGTCGGTCGCCGACAACCTGCGCTTCGCCAAGCCCGACGCCACCGACGAGGAACTGCACGCCGCGGCGAAGGCCGCCCAGATCCACGACCACATCGCGGCCCTGCCGGACGGCTACGACACCGTCGTCGGCGAACGCGGCCATCGCTTCTCCGGCGGCGAGAAGCAGCGACTGGCGATCGCCCGGACCATTCTGCGCGACCCCCCGGTGCTCGTTCTCGACGAGGCGACCAGCGCGCTGGACACCCGTACCGAGGCGGCGGTGCAGGCCGCGATCGACGCGCTGTCGGCGGACCGCACCACTATCACCATCGCCCACCGGCTGTCCACCGTCCGCGGAGCCGACCAGATCGTGGTCCTGGATTCCGGCCGCGTGGTGGAGCGCGGGACCCACGAGGAGCTGCTGGAGCGCGAAGGGCGGTATGCGGCCCTCGTGCGACGGGACGCCCGACTGGAGCCGACAAGCTGAAAATATGCCGGGTTTGCGGCGGTATGCACGTTACCGTGCCCGCATGCAGACGAACACTCCGTCACGGAACTCGATCCGACTGACGCGCCGCGGCCGTTTCGCCCTGGCGACGCTCGGGGCCGTCGTGGCCGGCACCGCCGTGGCGGTGCCGCTGCTGATCATGGCCGACGAGGAGGAGCCCCGGCCCGAGGCCCTCGTCGTCCCCGCGGGATGGCGGGCGAGCCAGGTCTACGCCGCCATCGACAAGACCCTCGACCTGCCCGCGGGCACCACCAGGAAGTCCCTCGCGAAGGCCGACCTGAAGCTGCCGACCGAGGCCGAGGGCAACCCCGAGGGCTACCTCTTCCCGGACACGTATCCGCTCCCGGAGAACGCCACCCCGCAGAAGCTGCTGGCCCGCATGGTCGACACGGCCAACAAGAAGTTCAACGGCGCCCCCGTCGCCGCCGGCGCGCAGCGCAACGCGATGAACGTCTACCAGGCGGTCACCGTCGCCAGCATCGTGCAGGCAGAGGCGGCCACCAAGGCCGACATGGGCAAGGTGGCCCGGGTGATCTTCAACCGGCTGGAGCGCGGCATGCCGCTGCAGATGGACTCCACCGTCGACTACGCCCTCAACCGCAGCAAGGCGCGCGCCACCCCCGCCGACACCGAGGTCGACAGCCCGTACAACTCGTACCGGCGCATGGGGCTGCCGCCGACGCCGATCGACAATCCCGGCGAGGACGCCGTGCGCGCCGCCATCACCCCCACCCCGGGCGACTGGCTGTACTTCGTCACGGTCCGGCCGGGGGAGACCCGTTTCACCGCGGACCTCGCCGAGCACCAGCGCAACGTGGCGGAGGCGGAGGCGGAACGGAAGAAGGCTGCGGAGAAGTCGGCGCGGCCGTCCGCGACATGACCACCGTTCAGGCCGCGGCGGGCTCCTCGGCCAGCAGCCGCCTGATGTCCCGCACCGCGGCCCGTCCGGCCCGGTTGGCGCCGATCGTGCTCGCCGATGGGCCGTAGCCGACCAGGTGGATCCGCGGGTCGGCGACCGCCCGGGTGCCCTCCACGCGGATCCCGCCGCCCGGCTCCCGCAGCCGCAGCGGCGCGAGATGGTCGATGACGGGCCGGAAGCCGGTCGCCCACAGGATCACGTCCGCTGCGACCCGGCGCCCGTCGTCCCACACCACACCCTCGGGCTCGATCCGGTCGAACATCGGCTGCCGGTCGAGGACACCGTCCGCGAGCCCTCGCCGGACCGCGTCGTTCAGCGGCAGCCCGGTGACGGAGACGACGCTGCGCGGAGGCAGTCCCCGCCTCACACGCTCCTCGACGAGGGCGACGGCCTCACGGCCCGCGTTCTCGTCGAAGGGCTCCTCCCGCCAGACGGGCGGCCGGCGGGTCACCCAGGTGGTGGCCGCGGCGTACGGCGCGATCTCCAGCAGGTGCTGGGTGCCCGACGCTCCGCCGCCCACCACGACCACCCGAAGCCCCGCGAACGCCTCGGGGCCCGGGTACCGCGCGGTGTGCAACTGCCGTCCGCGGAACGTCTCCTGGCCGGGGTAGCGGGGCCAGAAGGGCCGGTCCCAGGTGCCGGTCGCGTTGATCAGCGCGCGGGTCGCCCAGGTGCCGTGCGAGGTCTCCACCAGCAGCCGCCCGCCGGACCCCTCCCGGACCGCGTGCACGTCCACCGGACGGCGCACCCGCAGGTCGAACGTCCGCTCGTAGCGGTCGAAGTACGCGCCGATCACCTCGGAGGAGGGCCGCAGCGGGTCGGCGTCCGTCAGCTCCATCCCGGGCAGCGCGTGCATCCCGTGCACCTTGCCGTACGTCAGCGAGGGCCAGCGGAACTGCCAGGCGCCGCCGGGAGCGGGGGAGTGGTCCAGCACCACGAAGTCGCGGTCCGGCACGGACCCGGTCCGCCGCAGGTGATAGGCGCTCGACAGCCCGGCCTGCCCGGCGCCGACGACGACCACCTCGACCTCGCGCACATTGTTCACGCCTCCACCAACACCCCGGGTGCGGTGGATCTTCCCGGACGCGCGCCGCAGGCAGGCACGGGAAAGCACGCCGCGTGCGTCAGGATGGGCGTATGTCCGACGCCTTCACCACCCGAGTCCTGACCCTCACCACCGGCTCCGCCGAGCGGGTCGTCGACATCACCGGCGACTGCGAGGCCTTCCTGCGGGACGCCGCCTCCGGCCGGGACGGCCTGCTCAACGTGTTCGTACCGCACGCCACGGCCGGCATCGCCGTCATCGAGACCGGCGCCGGCAGCGACGACGACCTGCTGTCGGCGCTGCACACCCTGCTCCCCGCCGACGACCGCTGGCAGCACCGCCACGGCAGCCCCGGCCACGGCCGCGACCACGTCCTCCCCGCCTTCGTCCCGCCGCACGCGACGCTCCCCGTGATCAACGGCCGCCTGGAGCTGGGCACCTGGCAGTCGGTCTGCCTGGTCGACACCAACCGCGACAACCCGGACCGCAAGGTGCGGCTGAGCTTCCTGGGGTGACCCGGTGGCCGTCGCGCCGGCAGAACTTCCACACCCGAACGAAGGACGCACATGGCTCGCCCCTACCACCCCGGACCGAAGCAGTTCGTCTTCGCTGTCGCTGACGGCACGGAGCACCAGGTCTCCGTGGGCGATCCGCAGGAGGCCTACGTGGCGTTCTCCGCGTTCTTCCGCGGTCGAGAAGCCGACACCTGCGCCATCAGGGACGAGGCGGCGGGGCAGAGTCTGGTAATCATGCCCGGGCACGGTCTGATCGCGCGGATCAGGGACGCGGACCGGCCCCGGCCGGAATACCTCCGGGCCGGCAGGGCCAACCGCTACCTGCCGGGCGCGATGCTGTTCTTCGAGAACGGCTGCGCCGGCCTCGACCGCTTCGGACAGTGGTTCTCCGACCTGGCCGACCTGGACCAGCCGCCGGAGACGCGCGGTGCCGCACGCGCCGCCGCGATCACGACGGAAGCGGCGGCGCTGGACGAGGTCGCGCGGATCTGGGCGGACTCGGGCTGCGTGGACCCGAGTGACCAGTGCTACGTCTTCTTCGACTCGCAGGGGGCCGACGACGATCGAGCCGAACGAGCCGTACTGCTCAGGATGATCGAGTTCCTCGGACTCGAACGGGCCGACGCCCCGCCCGAGGCGGCCGAGGGCGAGGTCTGGGTGCGCGCCGACCCACGCCTCGCCGCGGCATGCGCACGGTGGTCGTGAGTCCCTGGGAGAGGCCGGACCGGGACGGCGTCCTCAGCTCGCCGCCCGGACCACCGCCACCGGACACTCCGCGTGGTGCAGCAGGGCCTGGCTGACCGAGCCGAGCAGCATCCCGGCCACCCCGCCGTGGCCGCGTGCCCCGGCCACCACCAGTTGCGCCCCGCGCGTCGCCTCCAGCAACTGCTGGCGGACACGGCCCCGTTCGAGGCGCGGCGTGACGACGACCTCGGGGTGCGCGGCCCTCCAGGGCTTCATCGCGTCCTCCAGCAGCCGCCGGTGACGCAGCTCGAGCCGGCCGAGGTCCACCACCACGCTCAGCGGGTCGCCCGGTTCCTCGTACGGCGTGGCCTCGCTCCAGGTGTTCCAGACGTGCATGGCCGTCAGCGCCGCCCCGCGCAGTCCGGCCTCCGTGAACGCGAAGGACGCGGCGGCGTTCGAGGCGGGCGAGCCGTCCGTGGCCAGCAGGACGGGACCCTGCGGGTCGGGCCGCCCGCGCAGCACCATCAGAGGACCGTGCCCGTGTGCCGCCAGCTGCATGGTCGTCGAGCCCAGCAGCAGGTCGCCGAAGCGGCTCCGGCCGCGCCGCCCCAGCACGGTCAGCACCGCGTGCCGCGACTCGGTGCGCAGCACCGTCAGGGCGTCGCCGGACACCACGGTGCGGGTGATCTCCAGTCCGGGGACGCGCTCGTGGATCCGCTGCTCCGTCTCTGCCAGCACCCCGTGGATCATCGGATCCAGATCGGAGGGCCGGGCGAACGCGTGCACGATGCGCAGCCGGGCCCCGCGCAGCCGCGCCTCCTCGGCCGCCACGTCGGCGGCGGCGAGGCTGGAGGAGGAGCCGTCCACTCCGACGATCACCGTGTCGTCCACCACACACTCCCGTCCCCGGAAGGTGCCACCGAGTACCCACACGGGCGGACCACTAAGCGCCCCATTCCTGCGCTTTGTCCGGCGCGCCCCGCTGACCTGCGGCGACACGTCGGCCTCGGAGATCCTCGCGGCGGCCTTGGAACCTGTCCATCCGTGACAACACCCATGTTCCGGCCGAATGGCGGGATGGCACCATTACGGCGGTGAGGGTTGCCCCCCGGTGCCGTGCGCCGGTCCGTTCAGCCCCGCACGCCGGACGACTTGAGAAGAAGACGGGAAGGGGACGGGCTGTGCCTGCTCCACGGATGAGCGCGACACCGTTGCCGGGCATCGGTGTGAAATACGACCTCACCACGCGTGAGCACGAGCACTTGTCCGTCATCGCGCACCGCGACGGCGCCCGGACGGTGAACGTCTACCGCTCCGACGACCCGGACGCCTGCGCCCGCTCCCTGCGGCTCAGCGTCGCCGAGTCGGCCGCGCTCATCGACGCGCTGATGCCGGCCCACCACAGCCCCAACCTGCTGCACACCACCGACCTCGGCCTGGTCGCCGAGCGCATCGAACTGTCCTCGGTCTCCCACTGGAACGGGCGGCTGCTCGGCGAGACCCGGATGCGCACCGACACGGGCGCGTCCATCGTGGCCGTCCTCCGCCGCGCGGAGGCGATCCCGTCGCCCGCGCCGGACTTCCGGCTCGCCGGCGGGGACACGCTGATCGTCATCGGCACCCGCGAGGGCATCGACGCCGCCGCCGAGATCCTCGGGCGGGAGTGAGCGCGTGCACTCTTCCGCGATCTTCCTCATCGAGTTCGGCGCGATCATCCTCGGCCTCGGCCTGCTCGGCCGCCTCGCCGGACGCCTCCAGTTCTCGCCCATCCCCCTCTACCTGCTGGCCGGCCTCGCCTTCGGCGAGGGCGGCCTGCTGCCGCTCGGCGCCAGTGAGGAGTTCGTCGCGATCGGCGCCGAGATCGGCGTCATCCTGCTGCTCCTCATGCTCGGCCTCGAGTACACGGCCAGCGACCTCGTCTCCAACCTCAAGACGCAGTACCCGGCCGGCCTCGTCGACATGACGCTCAACGCCCTGCCCGGCGCCGCCCTCGCCCTGCTCATGGGCTGGGGCCCGGTCGCCGCCGTGGTGCTCGCGGGCGTCACCTGGATCTCCTCCTCCGGCGTCATCGCCAAGGTCCTCGGGGACCTCGGCCGGCTCGGCAACAGAGAAACCCCGGTCATCCTCAGCATCCTCGTGCTCGAGGACCTGGCGATGGCCGTCTACCTGCCGATCATCACCGCCCTGCTGGCCGGCGTCAGCCTCGCCGCGGGCAGCGTCACCCTCGCCATCGCGCTGGGCGTCGCCGGCCTCGTGCTCTTCGTCGCCGTCCGCTACGGCCGCGTGATCTCCCGCTTCGTCTCCAGTGACGACCCGGAGAAGCTGCTGCTCGTCGTGCTCGGCCTGACCCTGCTGGTCGCGGGCATCGCACAGCAGCTCCAGGTGTCGGCCGCCGTCGGCGCGTTCCTCGTCGGCATCGCCCTGTCCGGTGAGGTGGCGGAGGGCGCGCACAACCTGCTCGCCCCGCTGCGCGACCTGTTCGCCGCGGTGTTCTTCGTCTTCTTCGGCCTGCACACCGACCCGCAGTCCATCCCGCCGGTCATCCTCCCGGCGCTGGGCCTGGCCGTCGTGACGGCCCTGACGAAGATCGCCACCGGCTGGTGGGCGGCCCGCCGGGCCGGCATCTCCGTCAAGGGCCGCTGGCGCGCGGGCGGCACCCTGGTGGCGCGCGGCGAGTTCTCCATCGTCATCGCCGGACTCGCCGTCACCGCCGGAATCGAGCCCGAGCTCGGCCCGCTGGCCACCGCGTACGTCCTGGTCCTGGTGATCCTCGGCCCGCTCACCGCCCGCTACACCGAGCCGATCGCCATGCGCCTGGCAGGACGCCGCACGCCCGCCCCCGACACCCTGCCGACCCAGCGCGGCACGCCCGCCGCGGAGACGCTGGAGCCGATGGAGGACAGCGGCCGCGACCGCTGACCCCCGCCGTCTCACGTACGGCCCGGACAGCCCCCGGCGAGGGAGCCGCCCGGGCCGTCGTGCGTTCAGGGGGCCGGACCGTGCCTCAGTCGGACAGTCGCACCGGCATCAGCAGCGAGAACGTGTGCTCGTCGTGGGGCCGGCGGATCGCGAGCGGGGCGGTCGGGGCGCCGAACTCGAGGACGAGCCGGTCGTCGGCCGCCGCGGCGAGCGCGTCCAGCAGGAACGCCCGGTTCACCGCGACGACGTCCGGGCCGTCGGAGCCCTCCGGCACCGGCCCGACCCGGCCGTCCTCCGACACCTCGAGGACCGTCAGCCCGTACTTCGCGCCGCCGTCCTCGTGCAGTCGCACCGGACCCGTGCGCACCGCCTCCGTGAACGCGGGTACGTCCACTTCGGCACGGCGTCCGGCAGGCAGCCGCACCAGACGCCGGTAGTCCGGGAAGTCCTGCTCCAGACACCGGCCGCCCGTCTGCCGGTCACCGGCCTCCAGGGTCACGCGCCCGTCGTCCACGGCGAGGCCCACCTCGTCCTCGCCGTCCAGCAGCGCCCGCATCGCGTCGACGAGCGGCAACGGCACGGTCGCCCGCACCCGGCCGCCCCCGTGTCCGCCGGCCGGGGTGCGTGCCACCGCCATCCGGTAGCGGTCGGTCGCCACGACGTGCAGCGCGTCGCCCTCGGCGTCGAGATGGACGCCGGCCAGCACCGGCAGTTCCGGGCCGGTCCCGGCCGCGAAGCGGACCGCGTCCAGCGCGGCGGCCAGACCGGGACCGGACACGGACAGCCGAGCGGAGGTGAGGGGTGAGGTCATGAGGAAGTTCTCCCTGTCGTCGAGCAGGTCACGAAGCGCGGAGAACTCGACGCGGGCGCCCGACAGCCCCTCCTCCAGCCGGCGCAGATGCGCCTCCAGAAGCCGGCGTACGAGATCGGCGTCGGCGGCCGTCCAGCCCGCCAGCACCAGCCGGACGTCCGCCAGTGGCATGCCCGCACGGCGCAGCCGGGCCAGCACCCGGGCCTCACCGAGCTGCCCCGGCGCGTACCAGCGGTAGCCCGTGACCGGGTCGACCTGGTCGGGGACCAGGACCCCGGCACGGTCGTAGAACCGCAGGGCGCTGACGCCCAGCCCGCTCTCGCGGGCCATCTCACCAATGCTGCGCATCTCGCTCTCCACACCTCGGACCCTGCCGCCTCGACCAGGTCGAGGGTCAAACCCCGCCTCCCCGACGCGTACGGCCGACCGGGTGACGATGTCACCCCCGCGGGCGGAGGTGGAGCCCACGGCGTACCACCGGCGCACGGCGGGGCGTTGCTCCGGCATGGACAGCACTGGGACGGCGCGGCGCCTTCTCGGGCACGGCGCCGTGAGCCGGCCGTACGCGCAACTGACCGGCGGCCATGTGGCGAATACACCGATCTACGCGGAACTGGTCGCGGAGTGGCGGGCGAAGGGGCAGACCGTCCCGGGGCACCGGGAGGGGCTGTGGGCGTCCTTCGCCGTGGTGACCGTGGGCGACCGCGGCCCGACGCCTGCGGTACCGTTCCGCGTCCCCGTCCCCTTGCTGGCACCGGAGGTGCCGGAACGGGCGTCCGGCGAGACCTCGGAGGACCTGTCCGGGGAGCCGCCCTCCCGGAGAACGCCCGAAGGGACGTCCTCGGGAGTGACCTGCGAGGAGACGTCCCAAACCATGCCCTTGCGTGATTCCTCGGAAGAGACGTCGGGCGAGGCGCCCGAGGAGGTGTCGGAGGGGAGGCTCTCCCAGGAGACGCCCGGGGCCGCGCCCTCCGGTGAGCCCTCGGAGGGGACGTCCGACGAGACGTCCGGGGAAGTGTCCGAGGGGAGCCCTTCCGGGGATACGCGCGAGACCGTGCCGTGCGGGGTGGCGCCCGAGGACGTGGGGGAGGGGAGGCCCTCCTCCGGCGAGGCGCCCGCGGGGAGGCCCTCCCGGGGTATGCCGGAGGGGACGTCCTTCGGTAGGACGCCCGGGACGGCGTCCTACGAGGCGGCGGCGCACCAGGCGGCCGCACCGGGACAGGCGCCGGAGCCGCAGGTCACCAGCAGTCCGGACCCTCCGGCTCCGCACTGACCGGCGTCAGCACCGCCAGTGTGCCGGTGGCCCGCCGCAGCGCCCGTTCCAGTGGCTCCGCCGCGTGCAGCGTGCCGGTGCCGTCCGGGGGGACCAGCCACTCCAGCCGCCCTGAGGGCCGGTACGGCGGCGGCACCGCGATCCACGACCCGCGTCCCACGTGCCGCACCCCGAAGCCCACCCACTCGCTGTCCGGGTCGGGCGGCAGGAAGAAGCCCACCCGGTGTGCCGTGACGTCCACCAGGGTCGGCCCGGGCATCTCCAGCGGGTCGCTCCACAGCAGGTCCAGGGCCAGCAGCCCGAGGCGGTCGGGCACGCTCAGCACGTCCCAGTACCGCCCGGCCGCGAGCAGGGCCGTGCCCTGGCCGCGGTCCCACTGGCGCTTGCACTCCTGCGGGTCCGTGGCCGCCGCGGCCAGCCACTCGACGGCCTGCTTCCACCTGGTGTCGTGCATGTCCCACCCCGGGCGCGGTCGGGCGCGCCGCCACGGGCGCGTGCGATAGCGCCACATGGTGGTGCATATATCTGCTCTCCGGAAGGGGTGGGACGACGCCCGATTCCTGGCATGCCGGGAATCGGAAGCAGAACACCCCCGGACCGGGACCCGGCCGGGGATGTCTGGAAGGTCGGGAGGGGACCTCAGTCGCCGCTCTCGCTCTCGGTGTTCTCCGCGCTCTCGCGTTCACGCTGCTTCAACCGGGCCGCCTCCTTGCGGACCCCGGCCTGGGTGGCGCGCTCCCGCTCCAGCCACTCGGGGCGCTCCTGCTTCAGCGCCTCGATCTGCTCGGTGGTGAGCGGCTCGGTCACGCCGCCGCGGGCCAGACCGGAGATCGAGACGCCCAGCTTGGCCGCGACCACCGGGCGGGGGTGCGGGCCGTCGCGCCGCAGGTCCCGCAGCCACTGCGGGGGATCGGCCTGGAGCGCGTTCAGTTCCGCGCGCGAGACCACGCCCTCCCGGAACTCGGCGGGGGTGGCCTCGAGGTACACACCCAGTTTCTTCGCCGCGGTCGCGGGCTTCATCGTCTGGGTGCTCTGGTGCTGCGTCATGGCGTCCAGGGTATCGAGCGTGTGCACGGCCGCCGACCACGGCCGGTAACCTGGCCAGGTGACCGGCCCGGAAGTGTCCCTCTCGTTCCGCCTCGTGTACGTCCCCGGTGTGATGCCCGACAAGTGGGTGCGCGTCTGGAACGAGCGGCAGCCCGACGTCCCGCTGAACCTCACCCAGGCGCCCGCACAGCCGGCGCACGGGATGCTGCTGGACGGCGAGGCCGACGCGGGTCTCGTCCGGCTCCCCGTCGACCGGTCGGTGCTCAGCGCCATCCCCCTCTACACCGAGCAGACCGTCGTCGTGGTCCCCAAGGACCACCTGGTCACCGCCGCCGACTCGGTCACCGTCGAGGACCTGGCGGACGACATCGTGCTGCACCCCCTCGACGACGTGCTCGACTGGGAGACCCTGCCGGGCCGCCCCGCGCTGGAACGGCCCGCCACCACCGCCGACGCGGTCGAGCTGGTCGCCGCCGGGATCGGTGTGCTCGTGGTGCCCCTGTCACTGGCCCGGCTGCACCACCGCAAGGACCTCACCCACCGCCCGCTGGAGGACGCGCCCGCCTCGAGCGTCGGCCTGGCCTGGCCGGAGGCGGCGACCACGGACCTGGTCGAGGACTTCATCGGCATCGTGCGCGGCAGGACCGTCAACAGCACACGCGGCCGCCGCCCGCAGCCCGCGCAGGAGCAGCAGGCGAAGCAGGGGAGGAACCGGTCCGCCCAGGGCGACGCCGCACGCCGTCGGCAGCCGTCGGCGGGGGCCTCGGGCCGTGGCCGACGGGGCACCGGCGGAGGCGCCGGCGGCGGAACGGCGAAGAACCCGCGGCGGGGCAAGCCCCGCCGCAGGTCCTGACCGCGGGCCGCGGACGCGTCAGCGCACCGTTCCCGAGGGCGACGGCGCCGGGGAGACCGTGTTGAGGTCCTCCAGCTCCTTCGGGATCGGCAGCACGAGCACCGGCGCGCCCGCCTGCGGCGCCGGCGGCGTCACCTGCTCCCGCGGCAGCTTCGGCGGGCTGGTCTGCTGGAAGTTGACCTGCTCGTGATTGACCAGGCCCGTCTTCTCCAGCACCGTGATGTGGTCGAGCACGGTGTCGTTGGCCTGGTCCGCGAGCTGCCGGATCAGCGTGTTGCGGGTGTTCGCCCGGATGTTGGCGATGGCGGGGAAGATCTGCCCGTGGGTCACCCGCATGATGTTCACCGCCGTGGAGTCGAACTCCTTGCCGCTCGTGGCCTTGACGGTCTCCACGAAGCCCTGCTGCTGCGGTGACGCCTGGTTCGGCAGCGTGATGCCGAGTTCCAGGGAGATCCTGCGGCAGCTGGCGTCCAGCCGCCCGTGGCCGACGACCAGGTGCTCGCCCGCCTCCTTCATCTCGGGCGTCGTACCCCGCTCCATCGCCAGCAGCCCCAAGGGGTGCTCCCACAGTCCGGCCGCGCGCACCTTCACCACGAAGTCGCGGTCCGCCTCGGTCAGCGGGCCGTAGTTGGTGTTGGCGACCACCCGGTCCGCCTTGGTGGAAGTGGTCTGTACGCCCAGCATGGTGGGATAGGCCAGCGCGGTGAGGGTGAGGATCATGGCTCCGCCCACGAACGCGGTTCCTGCCGTGCTGCGCGAGATGCGCATCGTGCCTCCTGGGTTGAGAACGGCCCAACACCAGGAAGTACGGACGCGGAGCGCGTAACAATCACCGCTCGGGAAAGAATTTTCGGCTGTTCCGGGAACGGGCCCCGGGCACGCGTCCGGCGGCTCCGAGCCGGCGCAGGTCAGCTCCGGCGGGCGGTGCCGGCTCCGGTCCCGGCCAGCCACTCCCAGGCCGCCCGCGCCGTGAACTCCGGCTGGCCGCCGCGCAGCAGCAGGCCCGCCGTCGAGAACTCCGGTGCGTCGGCCTGCGCGGCGACGTAGGGGACGGCGATGCAGCGCATCCCGGCCGCGTGCGCGGCGGCCGCACCCGGCGCCGCGTCCTCGACCACCACGCAGTCCGCCGGGTCCGCGCCGAGCCGCCGCGCCGCCTCCAGGAACACGTCCGGGGCCGGCTTGCCGTGGGCCACCTCGTCGGCCGACACGACGGTACGCGGATGCGCGTCCAGACCGGTGCCGGTCAGGATCGCGTCGATCGCCTCCGCCGAGGACCCCGACGCCACGGCCATCGGGACGCCCTCGTCCGCCAGCCGCTCCACGAAGGCGCGCATCTCGGGGAACACCGTCGTCTTCGTCCGAGCCAGCTCCAGGTAGTGGCGGTTCTTGACCGCGACCAGCTCGTCCACCGAGGCGGACAGGCCGTACCGGCGGCGCCAGTCGGCGACCGTCTCACGGGTGCTGATACCGACGTAGCGCTCGTGCTCCGTCCAGGAGAAGTCCGGGACGCCGTACTCGACGAGGGTGCGGCGCCCCGCCTCGTAGTAGTTCGGCTCGCTGTCCACGAGTGTTCCGTCGAGATCGAAGACGACCGAAAGGGTGCCGAGTGCGCTCATGCCTCCAGCATGGCAGGGGGCTAGTCCCGCGCCGACCGGCCGATCGACTCCACCAGTGGCAGCAGCCGGTGCGGCACCCGCTCACGCAGCGCCACCTCGGTCCGGGTGCGGACCACGCCCGGCATCCCGATCAGCTTCTGGATCACGTCCTCGAGATGGGCGTTGTCCCGGGCCACCACCCGGGTCAGAAGGTCGCCGCCGCCGGTGATGGAGAACGCCTCCACGATTTCGGGCACCGCCGCCAGCGCGTCCCCCACCTCGTCCAGGTGCCCCTGGGTGACCTCGATGTGCACGAACGCAAGCACCGGGTGGCCCAGCGCGGCGGGGGACAGGGCGGGGCCGATGCCGGTGATCACACCCTCGCGCTCCATGCGGTCGAGCCGCGCCTGGAGCGTGCCGCGCGCGACGCCGAGGATCCGCGCGTACTCACGCACGGAGGTGCGCGGCTGTTCGAGCAGCAGCCGCAGGATGCGGGTGTCGAGTTCGTCCACGGCCACGAGGTCGTCGCTCCGGAGTCGGCCATTGGCACGGCGATGGCCCAAGGGATGCCGTCATGACTGTACCAATGGCTCAGTCCTGCGAGGCTCAGTTGAGCCACTGGCGGCAGAGATGCTGATATGGGTGTGTCGATGGCGCTGCGGAACCCGCGGCGCCTTTCTCATGCCACGACACATGTCGTACGAGATGCCAGGGGGCGGTAGGTGCTGAAGAAGGTGTTCATGGCTCCGGATCCGGGACGGATCCGGCTGCGGTTCGCGACGCGGGCCGTGCTCGGTATCGGGCTGGCCGTCGTCGCCTGCGGGCTCGCCGGGCACTCCCTCACCGGCACGATCACCGGCGGACTCGCCGCGCTCCTCGCCCTGTTCACCGTCACCGACGCCACCGTCCGCGGGCAGGCCGTCACCACGGCCCTCCTGCCCGCCGCCGGCCTGCCCGTGCTGTCCGCCGCCGCGGCGCTGCAGGACCATGCCGTGGCCCGGGACGCCGCCTTCCTCGCCGTGGTCGGGCTCGGCGTGTACGCCAGGCGCTGGGGGCCGCGCGGACACGCCCTCGGCATCTTCGCCTTCATGCTCTTCTTCGCGGCGCAGTTCCTGCACGCCCGCACCGGCCAGCTCGCCGAGCTGTCCGCCTCCGTGCTGCTGTCCGTCGCGACCGCGGGCGTGGTGCGCTTCGGCCTGTGGTGCTACGAGCGGCGGCTGCCCCCGGCGGCCGTGCCCGCACCGCCCGGCGGCACCGGGCTCGCCCGTATCACCACCCGCCAGGCCGTCCAGGCGACGGCCGGCGCCGGGTTCGCCCTGCTCGTGGGGCAGCTGGTGTCCGGGGAACGCTGGTACTGGGCCGTCGGCGCGACGTGGTGGGCGTTCGTCAACACCACCTCGCGCGGCGAGACCTTGGTGCGGGGCTTCCGCCGCGTGCTGGGCACGGTCATCGGCGCCGGTCTCGCCCTGTTCGTCGCCGTCCCCGCGCACGGCGACGCGGCGCTCACCGTGCTGGTCGTCGCCGTCTCCGTCTTCGGCATCTTCTACACGGCAGCCCTCTCGTACACCTGGATGATGCTCTGGGTGACGGTCCTCGCCGCCATGCTGTACGGCCTGCTGGGCGTGCTCACCCCGTCCCTGCTGGCCCTGCGCATGGCGGAGACCGGCGTCGGGGCGCTCGGCGCTGCGCTGGCGGTGGTCTTCGTACTGCCCGTGTCCACGCACAGCGTCACCGACGCCTGGATCCAGCGGGCGCTGCGCTGTGTGCACGCCTGCACGGCGCAGACGGCCGCACGGCTGGCCGGTGACCCGGACGCCGACCCGGCGCCCACGGTCGCGGAACTGGAGCGGCTCCTCGCCCGCGTACGCCTCTCCGTGGCGCCACTCGTCCACCCGCTGAACCCGATGCTCGGCCGTAAGCGGCGGGCCCGCCAGGTGCTCGCCCTGCTCGACGACTGCGCCCGAGAGATCCGCGGCCTGGTCGCCGTCGCCGCCGACCCGGAGGCCTCCCACGACGCCCGCCTGGCCGCGGCCTGCTGGCGCGTCGAGGCGGCGGTCGAGGCCCTCACGACGGGCCGTGACATCGAGCCGCGCACGGCCCCCTCCACAACGGAACCGGCCCTGGCCCACCTCCACAGCCTGGAACGCACCCTCGCGGAACTGTCCACCCCGCTGCGGACACCGTCGGGCTCGCCCTTGGTGGGAGCGTGAGGCTTGCGGCTGCCGCCCGGCGGCCGGGCGGCGGCCGGGCGGCGGCCGGGCGGCGGCCGGGCGGCTCGGGTCGCGAGGCGCCTCTCGTGCGGCGGTGCCGCAGGCGTCGGCGCGGGTTCGCCGACGCCCGCAGCGGATGCCGGCACGTGCTGCCGGCTCGCCGCTCGGGCCGGGTGAGCCCGGCCGGGACGGCGGCACCCCGTCAAGCCCGTCCAGGCAGGCCCCACCCCACGCCAAAGGGCCCGCTCCGGTGATCGGAGCGGGCCCTTCAGGCGTCCTGCGGTAGAGGCGGCCGCGTCAGCGGACCGGGGTGCTCTGGGGCTGCTGAGGGGCGATCCCCAGAGCGGTCGTGTACTTGGCCAGGGCCAGCTTGCCGATCGCCGGGTAGGGGCCGAGCGGCTCGGACGCCGGGCAGTCCGCCTCCTTCGCGGCCTCCTCGACGAGCGAGGCGTCGATCTCCGGGCCGATCAGGTACGGCGCCAGCGCCAGCTGCTGCGAACCGGCGTTGCGCAACTGCTCCGCCACGGAGGCGATGGAGCCCTCCTGGTCGAGGGCCGCCGCCATCACCGGCACGGCGAGGCGCGCGGCGAGCAACATGCCGGTGATGCCGGCCGCCTGCACCGCCTCGTCGCCACCCACGGAGGCCAGGATGATGCCGTCCGCGGCGGTCGCCACGGTGAAGAGGCGGGCGCGGTCGGCCCGGGCCAGGCCGGCCTCGGAGAGCCGCACGTGCAGCGCCTCGGCGAGCAGCGGGTGCGGGCCGAGGACGTCGGTCAGCTCGGCGGCGACGCGGCTGTCCATGACGGCCTGGCGGACCTGGCGCAGCAGCGCGCTGTCCGGGCCGGCGAGCAGCGGCACGACGACGGCGACGGGGCCGTCGGGCTCCTTGACGTCGGAACCGGCGGCACGCGCCTGCTCGTAGCGGGCGGTGCGCTCCTCGGCCGCGTGCGCGAGGACGGAGGTCAGCGAGGGGAACTTCTCGTCGCCTCCGTCGAGGTGGCCGATCCGGGCGTCGAGACCGGGCAGCTCGGACCGTGCGATGCTCACGACCTCGTCGGCGAGCGAGCGGGTGGCACTACTGGGCGTACCCGGCACGGCGAGGACGAGCGCGGGCGCGTCCTCGGGAGCCACCAGGGGTTCGGGACGGCGGTGCCGTCCGGGCTGGCGGGGGCGCGGCATTCGTACGGGCAGGCCGGACGCGGGCCCAGTGGGGGTGCTCATGCTGCCGCATGTTAGTGGCTTTCGGGGGTCTCCTGTTCGGGGAGGGTGCAGGTGAGCGGTATCCGTCCGGTTTTGTCGGATGAGTTACGTACGGGTGTCGGCCGTGAGGGTGATGTCCGTTCCCTCCGTGCTCGTCACGCACAGCATTCTCGCGTCACTCGGAAGAGCGAGCGGACCAGCGGAAAGGTCCTCCGCGAGCCGCACCGCCCCGTCGAGCGGACCGCCCTCGGCGGGCACCCGCCGGGCGTCCGGCAGCAGCTCCGCCAGCCGCTCGTCCAGCGGTGTCAGCAGCACCGCGCCGAGCCCGAACAGCCCGCCGGTGCAGGCGACCGCCGGTGCGCCCTCCGCCGGGCACACCGCGGCCGCCGAGTCGGCCATGTGCCGGGCCGCAGCCCGCACGATGTCCACGGCCACGGGGTCCCCGTCCTCCGCGCACGCGCCCACGCGCGGAGCGAACGAGGCGAGTACCGCCGCCCGGTCGGCGCGCGGATACACCAGCCCCGGCAGCCGGGTCACCGGACCGAACATCTCCTCCGCGTCCGCCAGCAGCCGCGCGGAACCCCTGTCCCGCCCGTCGTGCGCGCGCAGCGCGGCCTCCAGCCCGGCCCGCCCGATCCACGCGCCGCCGCCGCAGTCGCCGAGCAGATGCCCCCAGCCGTCCGCCCGCCGCCAGCCGGCCAGATCCGTGCCGATCGCGATGAGGCCCGTGCCAGCCGCGATCACCGCGCCGGGACGAGGCCCGAGCGCGCCCACGTACGCCGTGACCGCGTCGGCCGCCAACGCCGTCCGCCCGACGCCCAGTTCCCGCGCCAGCCCGTCCGGCAGCTCCGCACGCAGGGCGTCCCCCAGGCTGGCCATCCCCGCCGCGCCGATCGCGGCCGTGTCCAGTCGCTCCAGCCCCGCCTCGGCGCACAACGCCCGCGCCAGCGGCACCAGTTGCTCCAGGAAGTGCACCGGGTCGATCCCCCGCGCGCCCGTGCGCACCGGCACGTCCGAGGAGGCCCGGGCCAGCGGACCGCGCCCGGGCGCCCCGACGACGGCCCGCAGTCCCGAGCCGCCGGAGTCCACGGCGAGGTAGCCGGCTCCGGTCACGGCAGGCGCCAGTCCACCGGCTGCCCGCCCTGACGGATCAGCAGGTCGTTGGCCCGGCTGAACGGACGCGAGCCGAAGAACCCGCGGTCCGCGGACATCGGTGACGGGTGCGCCGACTCCACGGCGGGCAGATCACCCAGCATCGGACGGCAGTTGCGGGCGTCCCGCCCCCACAGGATGGAGACCAGTGGCTTGCCGCGCGCGGCCAGCGCGCGTATCGCCTGCTCGGTCACCTCCTCCCAGCCCTTGCCGCGGTGGGCGCCCGGCTTGCGCGGGGCGGTCGTCAGCGCCCTGTTGAGCAGCAGCACGCCCTGCTCGGTCCACGGGGTCAGGTCGCCGTTCGACGGCTGGGGCAGGCCCAGGTCGCTGTGCAGCTCGCGGTAGATGTTGATCAGGCTGCCGGGCAGCGGGCGCACGTCGGGGGCGACGGAGAAGCTCAGGCCCACCGCATGCCCCGGCGTGGGGTACGGGTCCTGCCCGACGATCAGGACGCGTACCTCGTCGAAGGGTTGCTGGAAGGCCCGCAGGACGTTCGCCCCCGCCGGGAGGTAGGTGCGTCCCGCGGCGATCTCCGCGCGGAGGAAGTCCCCCATCGCGGCGATCTTCCCCGCCACCGGTTCGAGGGCCTGCGCCCAGCCCGCTTCGACGATCTCGTTCAAGGGTCGTGGTGCCACGGGCGTCACCCTACTGCCGCGCCGACGGCGGCCATCAACCCATGGCCCGGGCCCGGCGGGATCCGCACGGCCGTCATCCGACGACCGCCGCCCGCACGCACAGCACGTCCGGCAGATGCGCGGCCAACTGCTCCCAGTTGTCCCCCTCGTTCGCGGACGCGTACACCTCGCCGTTGCGGTTGCCGAAGTAGACGCCCGCGGGGTCGGCGTCGTCGCTGCACATCGCGTCCCGCAGCACCGTGCCGTAGTGGTCCTCCTGCGGCAGCCCCGCCGACAGCGGCTCCCAGCTGCGTCCCGCGTCCCCGGTCCGGTAGACGCGACATCGCCGGTCTGCCGGGACCCGGTCGGAGTCGGCGTTGATGGGGAACACGTACGCCGTGTCGCCGCGGTGGGGATGCGTCACCATCGCGAACCCGAAGGTCGAGGGCAGCCCTTCGCCGATGTCCGTCCACCGCGCGCCCGCGTCGTCGCTGCGGTAGACCCCCCAGTGGTTCTGCAGATACAGCCGGTCCGGGTCCGCGGCGTCCCGGGCGACCTTGTGGACGCACTGTCCGAACTCCGGGTCGGGGTCCGGCAGGAACACCGCGGACACCCCGCGGTTGGACGGCTCCCAGCTGGCGCCGCCGTCCAGGGTGCGGAACACGCCCGCGGTGGAGACGGCCACCGTGACCGCCCGCGGGTCGCGCGCGTCGGTCAGCACGGTGTGCAGCCCCTCACCGCCGCCGCCGGGCACCCATGTGGAGCGCGTGGGATGCTCCCACAACGGCCTGACCAGCTCGAAGGACTCCCCGCGGTCCTCCGAGCGGTACAGCGCGGCCGGCTCCGTGCCCGCGTACACCACGTCCGGTTCGGCCGCGGCCGGGTGCAGCTGCCACACCCGCTCCAGCGAAGCTCCGGTGTCGGGCGGGAACTTGACGGCGGGCCGGGCCGGTTCGGTCCAGGTGCGGCCCAGGTCGTCGGAGTGGAACACCGAAGGCCCCCAGTGCGCGCTGTCCCCGCCGGCCAGCAGCCGAGGGCGCTGCCCCCGGGTATCGATCGCGACCGAGTACACGGCCTGCGCCTTGAAGTAGGGGGACTCGTCGAACTCCCAGGAGCCGCCTCGCCGGCGTCCGATGAACAGACCCTTGCGGGTGCCCACGGCGAGCAGTACCTCGGTCATGCCGATCACCTCCGTGACATCGCCTTCGACGTCCTCGATCAGGACACCGGTCAGTGTGCACCCCACCACTGACAGTGACTGGCGGACGACGCATGACCGCAGGTCACGGCGGTGCGGCGGGCCCGGGGCCGACGACCTGACGAACGTCTGCCGACCGTCCGCCCGCTCGGCGAGAGCCTCGGCCTCACCCGCGCCCGGGCCCGTGCTCCACCCGCGCCGGGCCCGGGTCCCGCCTCACTCCCGCCCGGGCAGCGCCCGCTCCAGAATCGCGTCCAGCCCTGCCCCCGCCGGCAACGTCCCGAAGGCGTGTCCCCAGTCGCCGCCGAGCCGCGTCGCACAGAACGCGTCGGCGACCGCGGCCGGAGCGTGCCGCACCAGCAGGGACGCCTGCAGCGTCAGCGCCATCCGCTCCACCAGTCGCCGGGCCGTCACCTGCGACCCCTCGGCCAGCTGGTCCTTGAGCCCGGCCACGGCCGCGTCCAGCCGGGCGTCCGCGCCGCGCGTCAGCGACAGCTCGTCGAACAGCGCCTGTGCGGTCGCCGGGTCGCGGCCGAGCGCCCGCAGCACGTCGAGGGCGTTGACGTTGCCCGAGCCCTCCCAGATGGAGAGCAGCGGGGCCTCCCGGTAGTGGCGGGGCATCCCCGAGTCCTCGACGTACCCGTTGCCGCCCAGGCACTCCAGCGCCTCGGCGGTGAAGGCCGGGCCCCGCTTGGTGACCCAGTACTTGCCGACGGCCGTGGCGATCCGCCGGAACGCGGCCTCCCCCGCGTCCCCGCGCACCGCGCGGTCCGCGGCGCCCGCCAGCCGCAGGGTGAGCGTCGTGGCGGCCTCGGACTCCAGCGCGAGGTCGGCCAGCACGTTGCGCATCAGCGGCTGGTCCACCAGCCGCGCCCCGAAGGCGCTGCGATGCCGGGCGTGATGGCCGGCCTCGACGAGCGTCTTGCGCATCAGGGCCGCCGACATCATCACGCAGTCGAGGCGCGTGCAGTTGACCATCTCGATGATGGTCTTCACGCCCTGCCCCTCGGGCCCGACCAGCCAGGCCACCGTCCCGTCGAACTCCGGCTCGGAGGAGGCGTTGGAGCGGTTGCCCAGCTTCTCCTTGAGGCGCTGGATGCGGAAGGTGTTGCGGGTGCCGTCGGGCAGCACCCGGGGCACGAGGAAGCAGGACAGCCCGCCCGGCGCCTGCGCCAGTACCAGGAACACGTCGCACATCGGCGCCGAGGTGAACCACTTGTGGCCGCGCAGGGTGTACACGCCGGGCTCGGCGGTCGGCGTCGCGGCGGTGGTGTTGGTGCGGACGTCGGAGCCGCCCTGCTTCTCGGTCATTCCCATGCCGACCAGCAGCCCGCGCTTCTCCGTCGGCACGCGCAGCCCGGGGTCGTACTCACGGCTGGTCAGCAACGGCTCGTAGGTCTTCGCCAGTTCGGGCTGCTTGCGCAGGGCGGGGATCGCCGCGTACGTCATGGACGTGGGGCAGCCGTGTCCGGCGTCGGTGTGGCCCCAGACGAGTCCGCCGGCGGTGCGCGCGACGTGCGCTCCGGGGCGGTCGTCCGCCCAGGGCGTGCCGGCCAGCCCCTCGGCGACGGCGGTGCGCATCAGATGGTGCCAGCTCGGGTGGAAGTCGACCTCGTCGACGCGGTGCCCGTACCGGTCGTGGGTGCGCAGTTCGGGCTCGTGACGGTTGGCCTGGTCGGCCCACTCCTGCGCCTCTTCACTGCCCGCCAGCCGTCCCAGCCGCCGCAGGTCCTCCTCCGCCCAGCCGGCGCCCTCCCGCCGCACCCCTTCGAGCAGGGCGACGTCGTCCGAGGCGTCGTACGGGGCGGGGTGAGGGGGCTGGTTGGTGACGTCGTGGGTGGAGCCGCCGAGGGCGCCGGGTCCGTACGGGGTCTGCCGCAGCTCGGCGGCGCGCGTGATGGCCATGACTGAGTGTTGCACCATCTCTGCGGGCGCAGCAATAGTGCAACATGCCGCGCGCGCGTTCAGCCGTGCCGGTCGATCAGCGCCCTGTACGTCTCGAAGGCGGGCTTCGGCGTGTAGTCGTCCGTGGTGAGCCCGAAGCGGTGGAACAGCCCCGGCTGTGAACTGTCGGCGTCCCGCAGTGCGAAGTGCGTGTAACCGCTCAGCCGTGACTCCTCCGCCAGTGAGGCGACGGTCCGCACCACCGTGTCCACGACTTCGGCCTGCCGGTGCGGAGGGCGTTCCCCGCCGGTGGGCCAGCCGTGCTCGGTGATGTGCAGCGGCAGGTGTCCGAGCCCGGCGGGCGCCAGCACGGCGTCGCGGTGGTGACGCAGCAGCCCCGCGACGGCGGACGCGAGGTCGGACGCGGCGACGGGTCGGAAGACGTCGGGGAAGAAGTCCAGGCCCACGTAGTCCAGGTCGGCGGCGAAGGCCGGGCCGCCCAGCGCGGCCAGCTCCGCGATGAAGGATTCCGACGGCCCGAACAGCGGGGTGGTGTTGAACCCCACGCGCAGCTCGTCGTACCCGAGTTCCCGTGCGCGCTCCTTGGCGGCGGAGACCCCGCGAACGATCGCCTCCCGCACCGACGGGTAGTAACCGTCGAGGACCGGATTGCCCGTGTCGTTGGGTTCCTCCGTCACCTGGAGGGTGCTCGTCACCGCGCCGTACTGCTCGACCAGTTCGCGCACGAACCGGCAGTAGCCGTCGACGTCCCCCGCGGCGGACTGGTACTGCGCCACCAGGTCCAGGCGGCGGCCCCGTACGGCGTACCGCGCCGCGTCCTCGGGCGCCGCCGTCGCGTGCGGCCCGCCGAGGCGGGTGGTGTCGTCGAACGCGGTGTAGGCGCGCACCAGGAACGGGCGGTCCGGCCTTCCCTGAAGGCGGTCCAGGGCCTCCGTCACACGGTCCGGGTCGTCGGGCGGCCCGCTCGCGAGCCCTCCCGAGTCGTCACCGCCGGCCCCGCCCGGATACACGCCGAACAGCAGTCGATGCGACGTCACGCGTCCTCCCCCTCCCGCTCACGCGCGGCCCCGGTGGGCCACGTCAACGCCCCGCTCCTCAGCTCCTCGGTCACCGAGTCGACCCACGCGATCTCGGCGCGCGCGAGGCTCAGCGCGTACTCGGCCTCGATGACATGCATGCGCGGAACGCCCGCCGCCAGGGCCTCATCGAGTCGCCGCTCGTCCTCCGCCGTGCGCTGCCGCAGTCGCCGCCCGCGCTCGGTCAGTGCCTCGACCGCGCCGTCGCGACCGAGGGCGCCGAGATAGGCGACCGCGCCCAGGAACTGGGAGAACTCCCTCTTCGGCGTGTGGATCTGGGAGTCCAGCCGGCGCACGAGTTCCTGGCGCCCCGCGTCCGTGAGCGCGTAGACGGTCCGCTCCGGGCGGTTGCCCGACCGCTGCCGCTCCAGGGGGGCGAGCCAGCCGGCCTCGGTCAGCGTGGCGACGGTGTTGTAGAGGGTGCCGCGCGTGATCGCGGCGGCGTGCGCGTCGCTGCGTCTGCGCAGCTCGGTGAGCATCTGGTGCGGGTGGGTCGGCTGTTCGAGCAGCAGGCCCAGGACGGGCAGGACGATCGGATTGTCGAGAGCACGGCGAGGCATGGTCGAACTCTACCAGTCCAAATAGACTAATAGAGGGCCGTGCGGAAGCGATGTGGGACGGTGCGGGTGCCGTTCGGGATCACCTGGAGGGAACCGGGCCGGTCGGGGGCCTAAAGTACGGCTCATGCGGAGCGACGACCCGGCGGAGCCGGCACCGGACGGGCCGCGGCTGCGTCCGCTGTCCGCGCGGTCGGTCGTCCTGAGCCTGCTGCTGGGCGCGCACCCGCCGGAGCTGCCGGCGCGGGAGCTCGGACGGCTGGTGGAAAGCTTCGACCTCGGCGGGTCGACACTGCGGGCGGCGCTGAGCAGGATGGTGGCCGCCGGGGACCTGCGCCGCACGGACACCGGCTACCGCCTCAGCGACCGGCTGCTGGAGCGCCGGCGCCGCCAGGACGAGTCCGTGCGGCCGCGCACCCGCGCGTGGGACGGGGACTGGGAGCTGATCGTCGTCACCGCGACCGGACGCGGCCCGGCCGAACGGGCGGAGCTGCGCACCCGGCTGGCCGGACTGCGCCTCGCCGAGCTGCGCGAGGGGGTGTGGCTGCGCCCGGCCAACCTGGAACGCCCGCTGCCCGCCGCCCTCGACGAGGTGGCCGAACGCGCGGTGACCCGCCCCGCGCGGCCCGCCGCCGAACTCGCTGCGCTCCTTTGGCCGTTGGACGCCTGGTCGGGCGAGGCCCGCACCCTGCTCGGGCAGGTGGCACGCACCGGGCGTCCGGCCGAGCGGCTGACCCTCTTCGCCGCCGTGGTACGCCATCTGCTCGCCGACCCCGTGCTGCCGCCCGCCCTGCTCCCCGCCTGCTGGCCGGGCGACGCACTGCGGGCCGCCTACGCGGACTACCGACAGGAGTTGCAGGGCGAGGTGCGCTCGCTGGTGGGCGGGGGCGGGCCGCACGCGAGCGCACGCGACGAGGACCGGCGGCCGTAGGGAATCCCCTACGGCCGCCGCCCGTGGGGGGGCTACCGGTAGGTGATGTCGGACGAGCTGTACTTGCAGTACGTGCCGTCGGGCCCGGAGCCGTTGCTGCTCGGCTCCTTGCCGGTGTTGTTGCCGATGTACTTCTGGCACGGCACGATCTTCTTGCTGCTGTCGCCGACGATCGTGATGTTCCGCAGGGTCGCGCTGTCGCCGTAGTTGGTGTTGATGCCGGCGATACGACCGCCCTTCCAGGTCACCTCGATGGAGTTGAGGTTGATCGTCCGCTTGTACTGCGTGGAGCAGTTGCCGCAGGAGCGGACGAAGGTGCCGAAGTTCTGGACGGCGAAGTTGGACACGTTCAGCGTGCCCGCGCCGTTGAACTGGAAGACCTTGTCGCCGGCCTCCTTCGCGCCGCCGCCGCTCACGGTGTAGACCGCCCCGGACGACTTGCCCTTGAAGGTGGCCGCGTCCTCGCCGACGTCCTCCCACCAGACGTTCTGCAGCGTGCAGGAGCCCTCGCAGTGGATGCCGTCCGCGGCGGGGGCGCCGAGGATCACGTTCTTGAGGACCGCGCCGTCGGCCAGCTTCAGGATCGGGCCCTGGTCCTCGTCCTGGCCGCCGGAGCCCAGGTCACCGGTGCCGTAGAGGCGCTTCATCCCGTAGTCCTTGGTGCCGGACACGGAGATGGTGGAGGAGACGCCCTGGCTGCCGTTGGGGGCCGGCCACGTGGCGGCCTGCGCGGACGGAGCGGCCGTGGTCAGGACCATGCCAACCGAGAGGCCGAGGGTGGCGAGCGTGCCCGTGAGTGCGCGCCGTGGGGTGCGCGGTCGTGTCGCGGATGTCATGTCGTTCCTTCTGTTGTGATGTGGGGGTGTGCTGAGCCATGTGGATGAACGACGTTCTTGTGTCTGTACGACGTGCACGGCGAATCCGTTCAACAGTCACGGCCCGGTCACGTCGATGAACGGAACGTAGAGGGAAAGCGCTTTCTGGTCAACGCCTCGCGCGGTCCGTATTCGGCCAGGAACGTCAAGGAACGACAGGCGCCGGCGGCCCGGAACCCCGCGAAGGGTTCCGGGCCGCCGGCGCGACGCGGGGAGGGGTGAGCAGGTCAGACGGAGAGGTGGTACTGGTCCGGCACGCGCACCCGCGCGTCCAGCTCGCGGGCGGCCTGGCGGGCCCAGGAGGGGTTGCGCAGCAGTTCACGGCCCAGCAGCACGGCGTCCGCCTCGCCGTTGGCGAGAATCTTCTCCGCCTGCCCGGCGTCCGTGATCAGCCCCACGGCCGCGACCGGCATCGGCGTCTCCTGCCGCACCCGCGCGGCGAACGGCACCTGGTAGCCGGGGCCGGTCGGGATGCGCACGCCTGGGGAGTTGCCGCCGGTGGAGACGTCGAGCAGGTCGATGCCCCGGGCGTGCAGGTCTGCGGCGAGACGGACGGTGTCGTCCGGAGTCCAGCCGTCCGCGTCCAGCCAGTCCGTGGCGGAGATGCGGAAGAACAGCGGCTTGTCGTCCGACCACTCCTCGCGCACGGCGTCCACCACCTCGAACGCGAACCGGGTGCGGTTCTCGTACGAACCGCCGTAGGCGTCCGTGCGGTGGTTGGAGTGCGGGGAAAGGAACTCGTTGATCAGGTAGCCGTGGGCGCCGTGGATCTCGGCGATCTCGAAACCGGCGGCGAGGGCGCGGCGGGCGGCCGCGCGGAACTGGCCGACGATCTCCCGGATCTCCTCGGTGCTCAGCTCCTCCGGCACCTGGTGGCGCTCGCTGAACGGGACCGCGCTGGGTGCGACCGGCTGCCAGGCGTGCTCCTCGGGGCCGAGCGGCGCGCCGCCCTTCCAGGGCTGGTCGGTCGCCGCCTTGCGCCCGGCGTGCGCGAGTTGAACGGCAGGCACGGTGCCCTGTGCGGCGAGGAAGCGGGTGATCCGGCGGAACGCCTCGACCTGGGTGTCGTTCCAGATGCCGAGGTCGTACGGCGAGATGCGGCCCTCCGGCGACACCGCCGTGGCCTCGACGACGATCAGCCCCGTGCCGCCGGTGGCGCGGGCGGCGTAGTGCGCGAAGTGCCAGTCGTGCGGCACGCCGGCCTCCGGTCCGTCCGGCGCGGCCGAGTACTGGCACATCGGCGCCATCCACACGCGGTTGGGGATCGTCAGGGCGCGCAGGGTGTACGGCTCGAAGAGCGTGCTCACGATGGGCTCCGTTCGGAAGGGGACGGCGGGATGCAACTCGTACGATAGCCGTCGTAGTACGGGAGGCGTCAAACTACGAAGGTTCTCGTACAATGAGGATTCCCGGAGCACCATGGAGCCGCCGTGACGACCGCCCCTCCCAGCCCCCGCGTCCTGCCGCACCCCGTGCGGGAGGAGATCCGGCTGGACTCAGTGCTGCACGCCCTGTCCGACCCCGTCCGGATGCGCATCGTCAGCGAACTCGCGGACGCCGAGGCCGCGTTGTCCTGCTCCCGCTTCGACCTCCCGGTCACCAAGTCCACCACCACGCACCACTTCCGCGTGCTGCGTGAGAGCGGCGTGATCCAGCAGGTCTACGAGGGCACCGCCAAGATGAACGGCCTGCGCCGCGAGGACCTGGAAGCCCTGTTCCCAGGCCTCCTCGACGCCCTGCTCACCGCGGCACGCCGCCAGGCGGCACGGGACGCGCGGGCCTGACGGCGGCCGGCGTCCGCGTCCGTGACGCGGCAGGCGCTGCTACGGCCGGGGAGCCGCGCCGTCCCCTCCCCGCGCCGCGCTCAGCAGTGACTCCCAGTCCGGGAGCTTCACGACGCCCCGGCCGAGGGAGGCGCCCAGGCGGGACTCCGCGCGTTCTATGGACTCCCAGCCCTGCCAGGGGACCGGATTCACACCTTCCGCGCGCAGGGCCGGCAGCGGGTCGTCGGGGAGGGCGCGGGCGGTGAGGCACGGGGCGTCCTGGAGCAGGGACGTCACCGTCTCCTTGGCGCAGGAGCGGTTGGTGCCGATGACGCCCGTCGGGCCCCGCTTGATCCAGCCCGCGACGTACTCGCCCCGGGCGACGGCGCCCCCGCGCAGCACCCGTCCGGCGAGATGCGGCACCGTCCCCGTCGCCGCGTCGAACGGCAGCCCCTCCAGAGGCACCCCCCGGTACCCGACCGAGCGGAGCACCAGCTGCCCCTCGACGTCCTGGAAGCGGCCTGTCCCGGTGACCCCGCCCCCGCCGTCCGGCGCCGTCCGTTCGAAGCGCACGGCGCCCACCCGGCCGTCGACGGCGAGCAGTTCGACCGGGCGGAGGAAGAACCGCAGACGGATCAGGCGCCGGGCGTCCGGTCGCGGCGGCGCCGTCCAGCCGCGCAGCACCTCGACGTTGCGGCGCCGGGGTGGAGGCAGGCCGGACGGGTCCGCGAACGCCGGGTCGAGCGCCGCCTCGGCCGCGTCGACGTGGACGGCGGTGTCCGGCAGGGTGCCCAGCTCGCGCAGCTCCTTGGTGGTGAAGCGGGCCTGCGAGGGGCCACGCCGGCCGACCATGTGGATCACCGTGACGTCACTCGCCGCGAGGGCGGTCAGCGCCGCGTGAGGCATGTCGGTCGGGCGCAGTTCGCCCGCCCCGCGCGCCAGCATGCGCGTGACGTCCACGGCGACGTTCCCCAGGCCCACCACCACCGCCGACCGCGCCCCGCGCAGGAACCCGGCGTCGCCGGCGTCGGGGTGCGCGCTGTACCAGGACACGAACTCGGTCGCCGACCAGCTGCCCGGAAGGTCCTCGCCCGGCACGCCCAGACGCCGGTCCGTGGCGGCGCCCACGCAGTACACCACCGCGTGGTACAGCTCCCGCAGCCGGGCCGCCGGCACTCCGTCCGGCCCGACCGGCACCGCGCCGAGGAACCGCACCCGCTCGTGCTCCAGCACCGTGCGCAGGCTGCCCTGCAGGGACTTGATCTTCTCGTGGTCCGGGGCCACGCCGTAGCGGACCAGGCCGTAGGGGCAGGGCAGGCGGTCGAGGACGTCGACGCGCGCTCCGGGATCGAGCTGGACGAGATGCTGGGCGGTGTAGCACCCGCTGGGTCCGCTTCCGACGACGGCGACACGCAGCACGGGGAACTCCTCACCCCGAGGGGCACCGGCGGGGGACCGCCGGCGTCTCCCAGCATGGCACTGCCCGCACTCCGCTGACAGGGTGCCGTCCGCCGTCCGGGGTGCGTGTTCTACGGAGGGAGACTGATCACCCCGTTACGTTGCCTGTGTGCTCGAGGCATCTTTTCTTCAACTTTCCGATCGCTCTCCGGCGGAGGGTGCGGTGTCCGTGTGGCCCGCGTGGGAGGTGCGGGAGGGCGAGCGCTCCACCCGGTGGCTCCATGTGCGGCTGGCCTTCCGCGACGGGGCCACGATCGAGGCGCTGGCGTCCGTGGGCGAGGGCTGGGTCTGTGTGGAGGACGTCCAGGCTCGCCCCGCGCTCGCGCTGGAGGACCTGGCCGTGTTCGCCGACTGGATCGAGGGTCCGCTGGCGCGGGCCTGCGGCGCCGAGCCCGAACCGGGGGAGGAGACCGGCGGCACGCACCACCGGGAGGAGCCCCGGGGAGGGGGGACCCAGTGGCCGGTCGTGGCCCGGGCGTACCGGGCCGCGCAGGAACGGGGCGCCGACCCGGTGCTCGCCGTGATGGACCAGACCGGCTACAGCCGGCGCGGGGCCCTCCGCCTCATCGGGCGGACACGCGACGCGGGGCTGCTCTCCCCACGCCACGCCCGCCGCCGACCGTCCCGCCCCTGACCGGACCGCCGCCCCGGCAGAACGTCACAGCAGGTCGCGCATCCGGTTGATCTCACTGGTCTGCTGCGCGACCACGTCGTCCGCCATCTCCTCGATCTGGATGTTGTTCCCCTGGCCCTTCACATCGGTGGCCATGGTGACCGCGCCCTGATGGTGCGTGATCATCAGCGTCAGGAACAGCTGGTCGAACGCCTTGCCCTCGGCCGCCCGCAACTGCCTCAGCTGCGCCTCGGTCGCCATGCCGGGCATCGTCGCGTGGTCGTGCCCGTGACCGGCGTCCTCCTCGGACTTGCCGTGCGTGCGCAGCCACCCCTTCATCGCGCCGATCTCGGGCTTCTGCGCGGCGGCGATGCGCTGGGCCAGCTTGACCACCTTCGGCGACTCGGCGCGGCCCGGCACCAGTCCCGTCATCTCCAGCGCCTGCGCGTGGTGCTGGATCATCATGCGCGCGTACGACACGTCCGCGGCGTTGGGGGAGTCGTCCTCCTTGCGCTCCTGCTCGGCCTCCTCGGCCGACAGTGTGCGGTTCTCCTCCCCGGGCGCACCGGGCGCGATCACCGAAGGGCCGCCGCCGCGGGCCGGCTTGGCGTCGTCGCCGGAGTCGCAGCCCACGAGCCCGAGTACGGCCAGCGCGGACAGCCCGGCGGCGACGGCGGACAGGCGTGGCACGCGGCGGTTGTGCACAAGGACCTCCTGTGACTGGCGGTATTCCCGCTCGGCGGTGGTACGGAACACCTCGTGAGTGTCGATGACCGTCCTAGCACGCTTCCGCGCAACTTCGATCAAAAAACTTTGTTGCGATGGTGTGGAGCCCCTGTTGGTATGTGCATGCCGAAGACGATACTGCCGGTGCCACACCGTTCCGACGTGAACGGAACCAGGGAGGAAAACAGTGATCCTGTTGAGCGTTTCCCGAACCCGGCGGAGACGGCTGGGAGTTGCCGCGGCAGCGGGCGGCCTGCTGGCCGCGCTGCTCACCGCCGCGCCCGCCGCGGCGATCCCGGACCCGGGGGACTCGCCCACCGCCGCGAAGGAAGTGTCCCGCAGCGACCAGGCCGAGGCCCGCGCCGCCATCAAGAGCGGTGAGATACCCGGCCAGGACGAGATCGTCCACTCCGCCAACATCGAGCACGTGGCCAGCATCCCCAAGGACGTGCTGTCCGGCACCAACTCGGACCTCGCCTTCCAGGGGAAGTACGCCTTCGCCGGCAACTACGACGGCTTCCGCATCTTCGACATCAGCAACCCGGAGAAGCCCAGAACGGTGGCTCAGGTGCTGTGCCCCGGGTCGCAGAACGACATCTCCGTCTCCGGCGACCTGCTCTTCCTGTCCACGGACTCCTCGCGCAGCGACAGCAGCTGCAACAGCACCACGCAGCCCGCCACCGAGAAGTCCTCCTGGGAGGGCATGAAGGTCTTCGACATCAGCGACAAGCGCAATCCGCGCTACGTCGCGGCCGTCGAGACCGCCTGCGGCTCGCACACCCACACGCTGGTTCCCGACCGCAGGAACGTGTACGTCTACGTCTCCTCCTACTCGCCCAACGCGGCCTACCCGGACTGCCGGCCGCCGCACGACGGCATCTCCGTGATCAAGGTCCCGCGCAAGGCCCCGCACAAGGCCGCCGTGGTCGGGTTCCCCGTGCTGTTCCCGGGTGAGGGCCCGGACGGCGGCGGCAACCCGGGCGCGCCCACCAACCCGGGCGTCTCCAAGACCACCGGCTGCCACGACATCACCGTGCTGCCCTCGAAGGACCTGGCCGCGGGTGCCTGCATGGGTGACGGCATCCTGTTCTCCATCAAGGACCCCGAGCGCCCGAAGGTGATCGACCGGGTCCAGGACAACGTCAACTTCGCGTTCTGGCACTCGGCGACGTTCAACCAGAGGGCCGACAAGGTCGTCTTCACCGACGAGCTGGGCGGCGGCGGCGCGGCCACCTGCAACGCGGAGATCGGTCCCAACCGCGGCGCGGACGGCATCTACGACATCGTCGGCAAGGGCGACCGCAGCAAGCTGGTCTTCCGCAGCTACTACAAGATCCCCCGCCACCAGGCGGACACCGAGAACTGCGTGGCGCACAACGGCTCGCTGATCCCGGTCCGCGGCCGTGACCTGATGGTCCAGGCCTGGTACCAGGGCGGCATCTCGGTGTGGGACTTCACCAACTCGTCCAAGCCGAAGGAGATCGCCTACTTCGAGCGCGGCCCGCTGTCCACGGACCAGCTCCTCACCGGTGGCTCCTGGTCGGCGTACTACTACAACGGCTACATCTACTCGAACGACATCGCCAAGGGCTTCGACGTCCTGAAGATCGACGACAAGCGCACGGACGCGGCCCGCTGGGTCCGTATGCAGGAGCTCAACGTGCAGACGCAGCCGGACTACTTCGACTGAGTCCCCGGGTCCGTCGCGAAGAACCGGGCCATGTCCGTCCGGTCCTTCTCCTTCGTCCCGCCGGCCCCCTCGGGGTCCGGCGGGACACCCATCTCCCAGTCCAGCCGGTAGCGCTTGAACAGTTCGGCGCGCAGCACCGGCACGGACATCGGCGCCCCCGGCATCACCGCCGCGTAGACGGCGCCCATCAGCAGTGCCCGCAGCATCGGGTAGTCGGCCCCGACGTCCCGCGAGCCGTGCCGGGTGACGGTGTCGCTCAGCAGCTCCGCCAGCCGCCGCTGCTCGGGACACGGCAGGAATCCTTCCGCCTGCAGCAGCCCCGCCATGTGCTGGCGCATCAGCACCGGCCGGTCCCGCGCCAGGCCCAGGATCGCGTCGATGGCCCGCGCCATCCGCTCCCTCCCGTCGTCGGTGCGCGGCTCCCGCTCCAGCGCCTCCTCCAGGGTGCGGTGCATCAGCCGGTGCACGGCCGACTGCACGAGCTGGCGTTTCCCCGGGAAGTAGTACGACACCAGACCCCGCGCGGAACCGGCCCGGTCGGCGATGTCGGCCAGTGTGGTCGCCTCGTACCCGCGCTCGTCGACCAGCTCGACGGCCGCGTGCAGCAGCCGCTCCTTGGAACGCCGACGCAACTCTTCATTGACCAGGGCGCTGCGCGGGGACATGCTGGACTCCTGCGTTGACTGGCTGCCAGCCAACTATACTCAGCGCACCTGGAAGGGCCCCTGGCGGGTCCTCTTCGGGCTGCCGTTCACCTCGGGCGACGCGGGGGATCGTCCGAGGTGAGCGGTTCGGGCGAGGGCGACGGCGGGCGCGCGGCGCCGGACCGGCCCGGCGCCGCGACTCCGTCCGCGGGGCGCAGCCGCCGGTGCACCATGATCGCCGCGACCACCGTCAGCGCGCCGAACAGCCAGCCGCCCAGCACGTCCGTCGGCCAGTGCACGCCGAGCCAGACGCGGGTGAGACCGACGCCGGCCACCGAGATCACCGCCACCACCAGCGCCGTACGCCACAGGACGGGGCCCACGCCGTGGCGGCGCAGCAGCCACAGCAACAGCCCCAGCACGACCGTCGCGGTCATCGCGTGCCCCGAGGGGAAAGCGGCGTAGTGCGCCGTGTCCACCGGGTCGGACCACACCGGCCGCTCCCGCCCGAGCGCCGCCTTGAGCCCCTGCTGCACGGCTGTGGCCAGCGCCACCACCACGACCAGCCATCCCGCCGTCCACCGGGCGGCCGGACGCCGGAGCATCAGGACCACGGCCACCGCGCACAGCAGACGCATCGTCCAGGGGTCCCATACCCAGTCCGTCAGCACGCGGGCCGCCTGCGTCAGCCCGTCCTCCGCCACCGCCCAGCGGTGCGTGGTGCGGGAGATGCCGCCGTCCAGGTCGAGCAGCGGCCGCCACTCGACGGCGACCAGCGTCAGCAGCAGCGCGGAGGCGGCGCCGAGCAGGACGGCCGGCGCCAGCGCCGAGCGGGCGGGCGTGCGGCGTCCGGGGGGTGCGGGCGGTGCGGGGGCGTGGGGGGTGCGCATGGGGTGATCCTCGCCGACCGAGGTGCACCCGGGCCAGGACCCGGCACACCCGGTCCTGCCTCGTCGGGGCCGTCGCTACCCCAATGCCCGCAATTCGAGCAGCAACGCCACGGGGACGGCGGCGAGCTCCGGTGCCGGTGACGCGGGTGCGGTCAGCCGTGGCCGGCGGCTCGCGGTCGGTCGGTCGCCGGAACTCAGTGGCGGGTGCGGCGGTGGCGGATCGTGGGGCGGCTTGCCCGAGGGCCTGCGGTTCCGGGGGGAACGCCGCGCGTTCGACAAGCGCGTACCCGGGTCGGCGTGCCGGGTGTGCGGGCTTATCCCAGTGCCCGCAAGCCCGGCAGGAACGCCACGAGGACGGGAAGTGCCGGCACCAGCGAGGCGGCCGCGGTCAGGCGCAGCCGGCGGCTCGGGGGAAGGCGGTCGCCGGGGGTGAGCAGTCGGTGCACCCGGGCCGGGACGTGTGCCTGTGCGGTGGGGCAGGGGCCGAACACCCCGCGGTCCTCGTTCAGTTCGACCAGGGCGAGAGCCGTGGTGAGCCGGCCGAACCGCCGGGACGCCGTGTCGTCCGCGGCGAGTTCCACCAGCCGGTGCATCTCGTCCCGGAACGCGGAGAACACCGGCACCTGCGGGAAGCCGTCCGCCAGCGCCGACGAGCAGTGCAGCAGCCAGTCGTGCCGGGCGCGCGCGTGACCGCGCTCGTGGGCCAGCACGGCGTCCAGCTGCCGTCCCTTCAGACGCTGCAACGCGGCTGTCGTCACCACCAGTTGGGGCGGGGAGCCGGGCAGGCACCAGGCGTCCGGACGCCCGCCCTCCAGGACCACGAGCCGGTCGGAGCCCGGCTCCTCGCCGGGCAGCAGCGGGGCACGGCGCCGCAGTTCCGCGCGGCGCGCCCGGCGCCGGGCGCGGGCCCGCGCGATCTCCCGGACCAGCATCGCGCCGCTCCACAGCCCGCCGCACGCCAGCACCACGGCGGTGACACGCGCCCACAGGCCCGCCGTGCCCAGCGTGTACGCCTCCACGACCGCCACCGGCGCGCCGGTGAACACATGCCCGCCGACCGCCCGCCAGGCCGCCGCCGCGCTGAACGTCATCGACAGGGCGCAGCACAGCAGCACCGCCGCGATCACGCACTGCCAGGCCCACAGGGCCACCACCGGTTCACGGTCCGGCCAGTCCGCCCGCGCGAGCAGCCGGGGACCCACGACGGCGGTCAGCGCACCGAGCAGCAGCAGGACCGCGGGGAGGATCATGGCAGCAGCCTAGAAGCGCGGACGCCCCCTGGATACGGGCCCGCGGCCCGAAGTGACGCAGACAACGGTCCCGCCCCGACGGCCGAACGGCCCCTCGCCCGCCCTCGGGTCACCGCCCTCGCGCGCCTCACATCGTCAACAGCATCGCCACCATCGCGATCCCCATCGACAGACGACAGGCTCGCGCCAGTTCTGGACGGTCGCCCCACCCGGTGCCGGGCCCGGTGCCCGGCCCGCCCGCCACGGCGGCCACCGGCACCAGCCGCGCGCCCGTCACCAGCACGTACGCCGTGAAGTACAGCAGCAGGACGACGGTCAGCGCCGGTGTGCCCCCACCGCCGTGATGCGCCCCCTGAGGGGCGGCCGCCATGGCCACCGCCATATGGACCATCGCGCCCGCGCCCACCACATGGTGCAGATGGCGCGCGGAGGCTCGGGCCGCCCACAGCGCATGCAGCCCCGCCGCCCCGAACACCGCCGCCCACAGCGGCCACGCCCACGCCGGTGGAGTGAACACCGTCGCCGGTACGGCCATCGCCGCCATTCCGAACCCCATCAGCGCCTCGCCGCCCGCCGCCCGGCGCTGCTCCTCCACGCTGCTGCGCATCCGCAGCAGGCAATAGGCGGCGGTCACTGCGCAGAGCGCGACCAGCAACCAGCCGGACGATCCCGGTCCGTGCACGCGAACCCCCCTCGTACCGCTCCACCGGACGGTCAGGGGATGCCCGTGCCCGACGGCGTGTACGCGAGCGCGAGGGGGTACGCGGGGGGCTCCCGGGGGGCGCGGGCGAATCACGCGGGCGAAACACGGGAAATCATTCACAGGTAAAATACCTGTTAACCTTGTTTCTCATGAGCAGTGCCACCCCCACGCGCGTCCGGCGCCTCCCTGTCCTCGGCGCCCTGCGCCTCGGGCGACCCTCCGACGTCTGGTTCAAGCCCGCACTCAGCGTGGTCGCGGCCGTCGCCCCGCCCAGCCTGCTCCTGGTGGTGCTCGGCCGGCTCGACCTCGCCGCGTACACGATGGCGGGGTCGCTGTGCGCCCTGTACGCGCACAACCGCCCGTACGCGGCCCGCGCCAAGGTGCTCGCGTGGGTGGTCCTCGGCATGCTCGGAGGGCTCGCCGTGGCCCTGCTCGCCGCGTCCCTGACCCGGAACGCCGTCGTCCTGGTCACCGTCGGCGCCCTGCTGGCCGCCGTGCAGAAGGTGATGTGCGACGCCACGCGGGTCGGGCCGCCCGCGCATGTCATCCTCACCTTCGTCAGCTCCGCCGCGCTCTTCGTTCCGCAGACCCTCGGCCAGGTCCCCGGCCATCTCGCGCTCGCCGCGGCGGCCGGGGCATGGGCCTGGCTGGTGGGCATGGCTCCCGCCCCGCTCCGCCCGCACGGCCCGGAGCGGCGGGCCACCGCCCAGGCGCTTGACGCGGCCGCCGCGTACGCCGAGACGGCGCGCGGCGACGAGGAGGGCGCCGGGGCCAGGTCCGCCGCGTACGCCGCCGTGCACGCGGCCTGGCAGACCCTCCTCGCGGCAGGGGACCGCCCCTCCACGGCCCGCCGTGCCCTCGAGCGGCTCGTCGTCCGAGCCGAGGTCGCCCTCGCGGCCGCGGCCGACGCCGACCCCGCCCGGCTGCGCGCCTGGGCCCGCGCGGTGCGTGGCACGGGCCGGATCCCACGCACGGGGGATCCGCGTCGGGACGGCGACGGCCCGCACCGGGACGACGGCGGCCCGCGTGGGACGGACAGCGGCGCGCGCCTCGACGGTGACGGCCCGCGCCAGGACGGCGGCCCGCTCGGCGAGCGGGACGAACTCGTCGGGGTGGCCGCCGAGCGGGCTGTCGCACCGCGTCCGCTGTGGAGCCGGCTCGGGCCGCTCGCCCCCGTCGCCGTCCGTAGCGCCCTCGGCTGCGCCCTCGCCGGCTACGTCTCCCTCGCCCTCGGCGCCGACCGTCCCTACTGGGCGCTCGTCACCGCCGCCTCCCTCTACCAGGCCAACATCACACTCACCTGGAGCAGGGCCGTGCAGCGCGTCGTCGGCAACCTCGTCGGCGTGCTGCTCTTCGGGGCCGTCACCCCCGTCGCCCAGCTCGGCCCGCTCGCCCTCGTGCTGTGCATCCTCGCCTGCAACTTCGGCGCCGAGGCGCTCATCGGCCGCAACTACTGGCTCGGAAGCGTCTGCGTGACCCCGCTGGCGCTGCTCGTCACCGAGCTGCCCGGCTACCAGCCCACCGGCGAGCTGGTCACCGACCGGGTCGTGGACACGCTGGTCGGCGCCCTGGTCGGCTTCGTCGCCGCCGTCGCCGTCACCGACCGGCGGGCCGGCCGGCGCGTCGAGCGGGCGCTCACCGCCGTGGACCACGCCCGCGAGCGCGCCGCCCGCCTCGCGGCCGACCCCGCGGCCACGCCCGCCGCCCTGGAGGCCGCCCGCCGCGCACTCGCCGCCGCCGTGGTCGACCTGCGCGCGACCGCCGACGCCGCGGCCGGAGAATGGTGGCAGCGCGCGCTGCCCCAGGAACGGGTGGTGCTCGCCGAGCAGGCGGCACACCGTACGCTCGCGGCGACGGTACGACGCCAGGGACTCCTCCCGGGCCCCGGCACCACCAGCACGTACACGCACACGGAGGGCGCATCGCCATGACGGCGACCCAAGGGCCATCGGCCGGCGACGGTGTCATCGGCACGCCGGACACCTCGAGCACCGCGGACACGCCCGTCTCCGGGCGCGACACCGTCGCCGAGGTCGTCCGGCAGTGGCGGGCGGTCCACCCCGACCTCGACACCGGCCCCATGGAGGTCATAGGCCGCATCAACCGCTGCGCGGCCCTCTTCCAGCAGGCCGAGGACGCCCCGCTGCGGCGGGCCGGGCTCACCCGCCCGGAGTTCGACCTGCTCGGCGCGTTGCGCCGCACGGGGCACGAGCTGACGCCCAGCGAGCTGGCCCGCGAGACGTTCTCCTCCGGCGCCGCCGTCACCAAACGGCTGAAGCAGCTCACGGAGCGGGGGCTGGTCGAGCGCCGGGGTGACACCCGGGACCGGAGGGTGGCGCACGTGCGGCTCACCGACGCGGGGCGGGAGCTGGTGGACGGCATTCTGCCGTCGCAGCTGGCCTACGAGAACGCGGTGTTGTCCGGGCTCGGCCCGGTCGAGCTGGGGGACCTGGCCGGTCTGCTCGGGGGGTTGCTGGCGCAGTTGGAGGGGCGCCTCGGCGCGCTGCGGGCGTAGGGGTGATCGTCCCGGGGGCCGGGCGTAGGGGTGATGGTCCCGGGGGCCGCGCCCCGGCCCGCCCCTCGGCCCTGGCGGGCCTCGTGCTCAAACACCGGGCGGGCTGAATCAGATCCCCGGCCGGTACCGCAGCGGGTGCTCCTTCGGCACCTCCACCAGCACGATCGGCGTCCCGTCCGGGTCCTCGATCCACATCTCGATCAGACCCCACGGCTCCTTCACCGGCGGACGGACGATCTCCACGCCCCGCGCGGTGAGCTCCTCCCGTGCCGCCTCCGCGTCCTCCACCTGGAGCCACAGCCGTACATCGGGCGAGCCCGCCGGGGACGCCTCCGCGCGGCCCGAGAGTTCCAGGAAGCCGCCGCCGAGGAAGTAGACCGTGCCGCGCTCCGGGCCGGTGCCGAACTCGCGGTGGACGGCGAGGCCGAGGCGGCGGCCGTAGAAGTCGCGGGAGCGCTCGGGGTCGGAGGGGCGGAGCAGGACACGGCTGCTGAGTACGTGGACCATGCGGCCGAGCGTAGAGGGACGGGGCGGGCCCCGCCGTCCGGAGAGTGGACCGGCCCTCCTGGGACCAGGAACCGCGCGTTAATCTCGGCCCGTCCCGGCCACGTCGAAAGAGACCCGCACGAATCGAGGAACCGCGCCATGGGAACCGCCGCCGACACCGCACTGACCTTCCGTGATGCCACCGACGCCGACGTGGACGCCCTCGTCGAGCTGATCGAGTCGGCCTACCGGGGGGAGTCCAGCCGCACGGGATGGACCACCGAGGCGGACATCCTGCACGGGCAGCGGACCGACCGCGAGGGTGTGCTCGCGGTCGTCGAGGCGCCGGACAGCCGGCTGCTCACCGTGGAGCGCGAGGGCAGGACCGTGGCCTGCTGCCAGCTCGAACACCGCGGTGAACACGCCTACTTCGGGATGTTCGCGGTCAGCCCCGCCCTCCAGGGCGCGGGGCTCGGCCGCACCGTCCTCGCGGAGGCGGAGCGGCAGGCACGCGAGGGCTGGGGCGTGACCGAGATGCACATGACGGTGATCACCGTGCGCGAGGACCTGATCGCCTGGTACGAGCGGCGCGGCTACCGCCGTACGGGACGGACGACGCCGTTCCCGTACGGCGACGAGCGCTTCGGCATCCCGCAGCGCGACGATCTGGAGTTCGAGCTGCTGGTCAAGGAGCTGGCCTGACCGTCGTACGGCGTCCGGCCGCTCACGCCGTGAAGCGGCCGGTGCGCTTGATCTCCGGGTAGTCGGTGGTCGCCCCGTCCAGCTCCAGCGCCCGCACCAGCCGCAGGTGGTCCTGGGTGTTGACCACCCAGCCGAACACCGACAGGTCCGCCTTGCGGGCGTGCTCCACGACCTCCAGGGTGATCCGGCGGATGTCGAGGCACAGCCGCGAGGCGCCGACGGCGACCGCCCGGTCCACCACGTCGGTGCCGTAGCGGCCTGCCACGAGCGCCGTGCGCACGCCGGGCACCAGCCGCCGGATCTCGGCGATCGCCTCGTCGTGGAAGGACGCGACCTCCACACGGTCGGCCAGCCCGCGGTCGTTCATCACCTCGGCCAGTGCCTGGGCCGCGCGGACGTCCTTGATCTCCGCCTGGAGCGGCGTCCGGACCGCGTCCAGCACCTCCGTGAACAGGGGGACGCGCTCGCCGCGCCCGGCGTCCAGGACGCGCAGTTCGTCGAGGGTCTTGTCGGCGATGGCGCCCGTGCCGTCCGTGGTGCGGTCCACGCGCGCGTCGTGCATCACCACGAGCGCGCCGTCCTTGCTCAGATGCAGATCCAGTTCGATGACGTCGAGCCCGGCCTCCTGGGCGGCGACGAAGGACCGAAGGGTGTTCTCGGGCTCGACGCCCATGACTCCGCGGTGACCGATGGTGAGGAAGTTCAAGATCCGACCTGCTTCCGTCGACGGCGGCGGGGGGCCGCGTCCCTACGGCCCTCTGGGACCGTATCGCCTCTGCCCGCGGCGTCCAGAGGCTGAATCCGTAACGCATGGAGCGCCGCCGGACGGGGTAACTCGCAGGAAAAAATGCGGCGATGCCCCGGGTAAGGCAGGATAATTTGCTGAGGTGCCCCTTGCTGGGAGGAACCCCCTGTGTATACGGTCAGGCGTACGCAAGGTTCTCCTGTGGAGGATGGGACATGACGGAAATTCTTGTGCAGCAGGGTTCGGGGGAGCGGATTCCTTCGATGACCAGGGTGGTGGAGCACCCGGCATGGCCCGTGCTCAAGGATGCCGTGGAGCGGATCCGGCCCTGGCAGTCCAAGGACGGCTCGATCGACTTCGAGGCCGAGGGTGCTCCGTCCCGTGCCGACGCGGAGCACGCCGTGCGCACCGTGATCGGCGCGGTCGAGGAGCTGTCCCCGCTGCTCCCGCACGACCGCGCGTACCACGAGGCCCTGGGCAAGGACCTGGCCCGCTGGGCCGAGGGCGGCTTCGAGGTGCCCGACTTCCTCGACTCGCTGCTGGCCTTCCAGCCCGCCGCGCACCGCGAGGACGGCCTGCAGCACCTGGTCGTCTTCCCGATGTACACGCAGAACGGCAACCCGGACCGCAACCTCGAGGCGGTCGTGTTCCGCATGGTCTGGCCCGACTGGCTGGCCGAGCTGGAGCGCACCCGCTACGACAACCCGCTCTTCTGCGGCATCACCTTCGAGGACTTCACCGCGGGCTACGACACCAACTCCGCGGTCCTCTTCCCCGAGACCATCGCCGTGCGCGAGGCCCCCGAGCGCTTCACCTGGGGCGCCATCTTCTGCGACCGCGAGGCCGCCCGCTTCCGCCGGGTCACCGAGGCCGCCGTCGACATCCTGGGCCTCGAGCTGCCCGCGGACGTCGCCGCCATGGTCCACGACCAGAAGCGCTGCGAAGAGGCCTTCGTGCTGTGGGACATGATCCACGACCGCACGCACAGCCACGGCGACCTGCCGTTCGACCCGTTCATGATCAAGCAGCGCCAGCCGTTCTGGATGTACGGCCTGGAGGAGCTGCGCTGCGACCTCACCGCCTTCAAGGAGGCCGTGAAGCTCGCCGGCGAGGGCGTGCCGCAGGCGCGTGACGTGCAGATCGCGGTCATCTTCGACCGCATGTTCCGCTTCCCGGTGACCGGCGAGCGGGTCCGCAACTACGACGGCCTCGGCGGCCAGCTGCTCTTCGCCTACCTGCACAAGCACGACGTCGTCCGCTGGACCGACAACAAGCTCTCCATCGACTGGGAGCGCGCCCCGCAGGTCACCAACGAGCTGTGCGCGGAGATCGAGAAGCTCTACCGCGACGGCATCGACCGCCCCAAGCTCGTCCACTGGTTCGCCGGCTACGAGCTGGTCTCCCGGTACCTCTCCCCGCACCCCGGCTCCAAGTGGGCCAAGGGCCCCGAGGCCCTCGACCTGTCGCTGCCGCCGCGCAAGCTCGTCGATGACGTGCTTCCGGACGAGTTTCCGCTGAGCATGTTCTATGAGGCCCTGTCCAAGAAGCTCAAGAACGTGATCGCCTCGACCAAGGGCATCACGGCGGACGGCGCCGAGCAGGTCGCCGCGTGAGCGATCTCGTCCACAACACTGCTCAGGAGGCGAGAACCATGGGGAACGGGGCGCTCGAAGGCGCGGTGATCGCGGTGGCCGGCGCGGGCGGGCCCGCGGGACGCGCGGCCCTGCTCAGGCTGGCCGAGGCGGGAGCGACCGTCGTCGGCTCGGACAACGACCCGGAGCGGCTGGCGGCGGCCGTGGACGCCGCGCGGTACGCGCACGGAGGCGCGACCGTCACCGGCGAGACGGTCGACCTGCTCGACCTGGAATCGACCCGCGACTGGGCCAACCGCACCGAGAAGGAGTTCGGCCGCGTCGACGGACTGGTGCACCTCGTCGGCGGCTGGCGCGGCAGCGAGACGTTCACCAAGACCAGCCTGGACGACTGGGACTTCCTGGAGATGCTGCTGGTGCGCACCGTGCAGCACACCAGTCTCGCCTTCCACGAGGCGCTCCAGCGCAGCGACCGCGGCCGGTACGTCCTGATCAGCGCCGCCGGCGCGACGAGGCCGACCGCCGGCAACGCAGCGTACGCGGCTGGCAAGGCCGCCGCCGAGGCGTGGACGCTGGCCATGGCCGACTACTTCCGCAAGGCCGGGGGCGAGCAGGGGCCCACCTCGGCTGCTGCCATCCTGGTGGTGAAGGCGTTGGTGCACGACGCGATGCGCGCCGACCGCCCCAACGCGAAGTTCGCGGGCTTCACGGACGTCAAGGACCTGGCCGAGGCCATCGTCGGGGTCTGGGACAAGCCCGCCGCGGAAGTGAACGGAAACCGTCTGTGGCTGACCGAGAAGCCGTGAACCCCCCGAGGACCGACGCGCGTCGTCATCACGACCCCGACGTCCGCGGTTTCGCCAGTGACAACTACGCCGGGGCACACCCGGAGGTGCTCGCCGCCCTGGCCCTGGCCAACGGCGGGCACCAGGTCGCCTACGGCGAGGACGCGTACACGGAGAACCTCCAGCAGGTGATCCGCAGCCACTTCGGGCCCACCGCCGAGGCCTTCCCGGTCTTCAACGGCACCGGGGCCAACGTCGTGGCGCTCCAGGCCGTCACCGACCGCTGGGGCGCGGTGATCTGCGCGGAGAGCGCCCACATCAACGTGGACGAGGGCGGCGCGCCGGAGCGGGTCGGCGGCATCAAGCTGCTCACCGTGCCCACCCCGGACGGCAAGCTCACCCCGGAGCTCATCGACCGGCAGGCCTACGGCTGGGACGACGAGCACCGCGCCATGCCCCAGGTCGTCTCCATAGCCCAGGCCACCGAGCTGGGCACGGTGTACACCCCGGACGAGATCCGCGCGATCTGCGAGCACGCCCACGCGCACGGCATGAAGGTGCACGTGGACGGCTCCCGGCTGGCCAACGCCGCCGCCACGCTGGACGTGCCGCTGCGCACGTTCACCAACGCGGTGGGCGTCGACCTGCTCTCGCTGGGCGGCACCAAGAACGGCGCGCTCTTCGGCGAGGCGGTCGTGGTGCTGGACCCGGACGGCATCAAGCACATGAAGCACCTGCGCAAGCTGTCCATGCAGCTCGCCTCCAAGATGCGCTTCGTGTCCGTGCAGCTGGAGGCCCTGCTCGCGCGGGACCTGTGGCTGCGCAACGCCCGGCACGCCAACGAGATGGCCCAGCGTCTCGCCGAGGGCGTGCGCGCTGTGCACGGTGTGGAGATCCTCTACCCGGTGCAGGCCAACGCCGTGTTCGCGCGGCTCCCGCACGACGTGAGCGAGCGGCTGCAGAAGCGGTTCCGCTTCTACTTCTGGGACGAGGCCGCGGGCGACGTCCGCTGGATGTGCGCCTTCGACACCACCGAGGACGACGTGGACCGGTTCGTGGCCGCCCTCAAGGAGGAGATGGCCCGCTGACCCGTCGATTCCGACGTCATGCATAGGTATGCGATCGACCGAAAAGTCATTGACTCTCGGTCGGTCGCCTACCTATGCTCCGGCGCCATGCAGCTGATCCAGGAAAACCCGGACCTCTCCGCCTACTTGGTCGCCGACGAGGCGATCGACCACCACCATCCGAAGGTCCGGGAGGTGTCCGCATGCCTGGCCGCCGATGTTCATGCCTCGTATGAGTATGCGCAGGCGGCCTTCGAGTACGTACGCGACCGCGTCACCCACTCGCAGGACGCCGACGACCCACGCGTGACCTGGCGCGCCTCCGACGTGCTGGAGCAGGGCACCGGCATCTGCTACGCCAAGGCCCACGCCCTGGCCGCGCTGCTGCGCGCCGAGGACATCCCGGCCGCGCTCTGCTACCAGCACCTCGGCGTGGTGCACGGACTGGTCGCCGTGCGCTTCCACGGCGCGTGGCACCGGCAGGACCCGCGTGGCAACAAGCCCGGCGTGGACGCGCGGTTCTCCCTCGGCGGCGAGCGCCTGGCCTTCACCCCCGACCCGTCGAAGGGCGAGACGGACCACCCGGTCCTGTACGCCGCACCGCACCCGGCCGTCCTGCGCGCCCTCCGGAACGCCGCCGACCGGGCGCACCTGTGGCGGACGCTCCCGACCGCGCTCTGACGTCCGGCCCGGGTGCGAGGGTCACCGTCGTCCCGGACGCATGAGGGCGAGATCGTCCCCCCACGCGTCGAGGACCGCGCCGAGCCCGGCCCCCCGCACCGCCGCCTCGACCCGGGCGAACAGACGCTGCTGCGCGGGGACGTCGCCCGTGGCCGAGATCCGGTCCACGGCGCCCAGCAGGCCGCCCGTGTCCCAGCCGGGCAGCGGGTACCGGTCCAGCTCCCAGCGCAGGTACTTGTTGTAGGGGCGGGGCCGGCGGTCCAGCGTGAACAGCAGCTCCAGCAGGAAGCCGGCGCTGTCGGCCGCGTCGAGGCGTGCGGCGAGCGGCTGACCGTCCCGGGCGTTCTTGACCGAGCGGTAGAGGGAGTTGGCGTAGGCGTCGAGCAGGTCGCCGGCCCGTGTGAACGCCTCGTCGGCGTCCAGCCGGGCCTTGTCGGCGAGGACGCGGGCGATGCCCCCGTCCAGCCGGTCGAGCACGACGCGGGCACGGGCCAGGGCGTAGCGTTCGTGGCCCCCTGCCGCGCGGAACGCGTCGAGGGGGAGGACGACGAGGTCCAGCTCCGGGCTGCGGTGGCCCGTGAACCGGGCGAGGCCGGTGGCGGCGCCGTCGGCGAGGACCACGTACACGTCGTGGTCGGAGCGGCGGGTGGCCATGCCGTCATGGGCCCGGGAGCCCTTGAGGACGAGGCCGACGACCGCCGGATCGGCAGTGGCGAGCGCGACGAACTCGTCGTAGGACAGCTGCGGGTGGGTGGTCATGTGCGGACCTTCAGGGGTGCGGGCGGACATACCGACCGGGGCCGCCCCCGAGCAGGGGTGCCCCGCACCGTGTGCGGCGGCTCGGGGCCGCCGCCGGGAAGGTCAACGCACGGCCGGAAGCCTACGCGTCGCGCCGCGGGAGCGCAGCAGGTCCCGGGCGCGCGCTCGGCACGGCCGCCCGGGACCCGGGAGGAGAGGACTCAGCGGGCCTCCGCCTCGCGCACCTGCTCCGGGGTGGGGGCCGTGCCGCCGAGGTGGGCCGGCATCCACCAGGTGTCCTCCGGGCTCCTCGGCCGCACCGGGTACGCCCGCTGCGCAGCCTCCAGCAACTCCTGCACCCGCTCGCGCAGCTGACGGGTGATCGCGCCCGCGTACTTGTCCTTGGACGCCTCGATCGCCTCGCCCACCCGGATGGTGATCGGGATGTGGCTGCGCTTGAAGTTGCGCGGGTGGCCCTTGGTCCACAGCCGCTGCGTGCCCCACACCGCCATCGGGATCAGCGGGACGCCCGCCTCCTGGGCCATGCGCGCGGCACCGGACTTGAAGCTCTTCAGCGTGAACGACTGCGAGATCGTCGCCTCGGGGAAGACGCCCACGATCTCACCGGCCCGCAGCGAACGCAGCGCGTGTTCGTACGCGGCCTCGCCCTGCGTGCGGTCCACCGGGATGTGTTTCATGCCGCGCATCAGCGGGCCGGAGACGCGGTGCCGGAACACCGACTCCTTGGCCATGAAGCGGACGAGCCGCTTCTGCGGCAGCGCCGCCAGTCCGTTGAACACGAAGTCGAGATAGCTGATGTGGTTGCTCACCAGCACGGCGCCGCCCGAGCGCGGGATGTTCTCCGAACCCTGGCAATCGATCTTGAGATCCCACGCCTTGAACAGGGTGCGGGCGAAGCCGATCACGGGCCGGTAGACAAGTTCTGCCATGGGCGGGTCGGAACCCTTCCTTCTCTGCCTGGGAAGGGGGTCTCCCAGTCGAAGTTACGCAGCCGTAGGTTTACGGCCTGTCGGTGATGCTGCCCCAAGAACGGCCGGTGAACCAGTCCCGGCACCGGTCCTCGGCGGAGATTCTCGTCACGTTCCGCCGGTCGACCTCGGGTTTTGCGGTGCGGGCGGGAATGTTCGCGGCCCCTGGGACGCTGGAGCCGGTTGGACGTGACATCCAGGGCGGGAGCGGCGAGTGCGAGGCAGTGACGACACGGGACGGTCCGGCGGCGACGGCGGAGCGCGGTCCGGTCTCGCGGCCGAACTCGGCGCGGAGATGGGCGAGCGCGCCACACTGGTGCAGTTCTCCAGCGCCTTCTGCGCGCCGTGCCGGGCCACCCGCCGGGTGCTGGGCGAGGTCGCGGCCATGGTCCCGGGCGTGGCCCACGTCGAGATCGACGCCGAGGCCCGCCTGGACCTCGTACGGCGGCTGGGCGTCGAGCGCACCCCGACCGTGCTGGTCCTCGACGCGGAGGGCCGGGTCGTGCGGCGCGCGGCCGGACAGCCGCGCAAGGCGGACGTGATCGCCGCCCTGGGCGCGGCGCTGTGACGGCCGTTGCGATCATGGTGAGACATCTCCCATCGACGGCGGCCCACTTGACGCTCCGCGCTCGTTGTCGTCAGCCTGACACCAAGTCGTCGGGGTCGTCGGGTCTCCCTTGCCGCCGTCGGGTACCCGGCCCCCTCCCGGCCGTGACGCCCGCGTCCCGCGTGCGTCGCGGCCGGGCCGGTGAGCAGCCGCGCACCCGCTCGTGACCCCTCCCAGAAGGACTGTTTCATGACGGCAACGTCCGACCTCGGCGCCGCCCGGCCCGCCTCGCCCGACCTGCTGCGCTCCGTCTTCCGCCGGCACCCGGCGGGGGTCGCGGTGGTCACGGCGCGCGGCCGTTCCGGTCCGGTCGGCTTCACCGCCACCTCCCTCGCCTCCGTGTCCGCGGAGCCGCCGATGCTGTCGTTCGGCGTGTCCACGGGCGGTTCCAGCTGGCCCGTCATGGCGGAGACCGACCATGTCGGCGTGCATCTGCTGGGCGAGCACCAGCAGGATCTCGCCGCGACCTTCGCGCGCCGTGGAGCCGACCGCTTCGGTCCGGGCACGGCGTGGCGGGAGGGGCCGGAGGGAGTGCCGGTGCTGGACGGCGTGCCCGCGTGGATGGTGTGCCGGGTGACGGCGCGGGTGCCCGCGGGCGACCACCGGATCGTGGTGGCCGAGGTGCTGCTCGGCGACCCCACAGGACATGGCCGCCCTCTCGTCTACCACCAGGGACGCTTCAGCGGGCTGCCCGACTGAGGTGTGAGGGACGGCGGTCGCGGGCCGGAGGAGTTCCGGTTACGCTGCGTTGCGAAGGTCACAGTTCAAAGCGCTTGCTTAGCGGGCAGGAACTGAGTGTACTGACGAGTAATATTTCGATCGGAGCGTGGGTCGCCCCGACCGGGACCGCCCGCTTGAGGCGCCTATGCTGCCTGCAGGCAGGCAGCCAGAAATGACGATGCAGTAGGAGAGCCGGCGTGAGCTTGAGGATCGTTGTCACTGTGAAGTACGTGCCCGACGCCACTGGCGACCGGCACTTCGCCGATGACCTGACCGTCGACCGTGACGACGTGGACGGTCTGCTCTCCGAGCTGGACGAGTACGCGGTCGAGCAGGCGCTGCAGATCGCGGAGAACTCGGACGACGACGTGGAGGTCACCGTCCTGACCGTGGGTCCCGAGGACGCCAAGGACGCGCTGCGCAAGGCGCTGTCCATGGGCGCCGACAAGGCCATCCACGTCGAGGACGACGACCTGCACGGCACGGACGCCATCGGCACCTCCCTGGTGCTGGCCAAGGCCGTCGAGAAGGCGGGTTACGACCTGGTCGTCTCCGGCATGGCCTCCACCGACGGCACCATGGGCGTCGTCCCGGCGCTGCTCGCGGAGCGCCTCGGCGTGCCGCAGGTGACGCTCCTGTCCGAGGTGAACGTCGAGGACGGCAAGGTCACCGGCCGCCGCGACGGCGACGCCGCCTCCGAGCAGCTCGAGGCGTCCCTCCCCGCGGTCGTGTCGGTCACCGACCAGTCGGGCGAGGCCCGCTACCCGTCCTTCAAGGGCATCATGGCGGCCAAGAAGAAGCCGGTGGAGTCCTGGGACCTCTCCGACCTCGACATCGACGCGGACGAGGTCGGCCTGGAGAACGCCTACACCACGGTGGAGTCGGCGTCCGAGCGCCCGGCCCGTACCGCGGGCACGATCGTCAAGGACGAGGGCGAGGGCGGCAAGCAGCTCGCCGAGTTCCTCGCGAGCCAGAAGTTCATCTGAGCCGCAAGGCACGGCTCGCTTCCCGCCCCTCATACTTCGCAAGCAGGAGAGAAGAAGTCCCATGGCTGAAGTTCTCGTCTACGTCGACCACGTGGACGGCGCCGTCCGCAAGCCGACCCTGGAGCTGCTGACCCTCGCCCGCCGCATCGGCGAGCCGGTCGCCGTGGCGCTGGGAGCCGGCGCCGGCGACACCGTCGCCGCGCTCGCCGAGCACGGCGCGGTGAAGGTCCTCACCCACGAGGCCGCCGAGTACGCCGACTACCTGGTCGTGCCGAAGGTGGACGCCCTCCAGGCCGCGGTCGCCGCGGTGTCCCCGGCCGCCGTGCTGGTCCCGTCCTCCGCCGAGGGCAAGGAGATCGCCGCCCGTCTGGCGCTGCGCCTCGGATCGGGCGTCATCACCGACGCCGTCGACCTCGAGGCCGGCGACGAGGGCCCGGTGGCCACCCAGTCGGTGTTCGCCGCCAGCTACACCACCAAGTCCCGCGTCTCCAAGGGCACCCCGGTCATCACGGTGAAGCCGAACTCGGCCGCCGTGGAGGCCGCCCCGGCCGCCGGCGCGGTCGAGTCCCTGAGCGTCACCTTCTCCGAGCAGGCGACCGGCACCAAGGTCACCGGCCGCACGCCGCGTGAGTCCACCGGCCGTCCGGAGCTCACCGAGGCCGCGATCGTCGTCTCCGGCGGCCGCGGTGTCAACGGCGCGGAGAACTTCTCGATCATCGAGGCCCTCGCCGACTCGCTCGGTGCGGCCGTCGGCGCCTCGCGTGCCGCCGTCGACGCCGGCTGGTACCCGCACACCAACCAGGTCGGCCAGACCGGCAAGTCGGTCTCGCCGCAGCTGTACATCGCCAACGGCATCTCCGGCGCGATCCAGCACCGCGCGGGCATGCAGACCTCGAAGACCATCGTGGCCGTCAACAAGGACGCCGAGGCCCCGATCTTCGAGCTGGTCGACTTCGGCGTCGTCGGCGACCTGTTCGACGTCGTCCCGCAGCTGACCGAGGAGATCAAGGCCCGCAAGGGCTGATCACCCCCGGAACCGTCCGAGGCCCCCGCGACCGCACCGGTCGCGGGGGCCTCGTCGTGTTCCTCAGGGCGCGGTGGCGGGGCGGACCGGCCCGTAGGACGGTGTTGACCGGCACGGAGACCGACGGATACCGTCCTTCAACGAATTGTTGAATTCGCATCGCGGAAACGCGGCGCCGGTTACCGGATCGCGGACATCTGGGAGGGTGGCATGGGCCAAGGGCAGCAGGAGCGGGTGCCGACGAGTCTCACGGGCGCCGTCGCCGAGGAGATCGGCGCGTCCCTCGCACCGGTCGACGCCGCACTGGAGCGCCTGTACCCCGGCGACCCCGGCACCCGTCAGCCCGTCCACACCGTGTACGTCCCCGGCGACCGGTTCACCGCGGACACCGTGCGCGCCTGGGGCGACCAGGCACTCGCGGCACTGGACGAACACGCTCCCGACGCCGCGTCCTTCGGCGCCGTCCTCGGGATGGACGGCCCCCTCGCCGAGGACGTGTACGCCCGGGTCCGCGCCAAGCTGGAGCGCGAACCGGTCGAGGATCTGCGCGTCGACTTCGAGGACGGCTACGGCCACCGCCCCGACGCCGAGGAGGACGAGACCGCCGCCCGCGCCGCCCGGCTGGTCTCCGAGGCCGCCGCGCACGGAACGCCGGCCACCGCGGCTCCCTGGACCGGCATCCGCATGAAGTGCATGGAGGCGGCCGTCCGCGACCGCGGCATCCGCACCCTCGACATCTTCCTCACCGGTCTGATGCGGGCCGGCGGACTGCCCGACGGCCTCGTCCTCACCCTCCCCAAGGTCACCTACGCCGAGCAGGTCGCCGCCATGGCCCGGCTGCTGGACGCCTTCGAGAAGACCTGGGGCCTCGAACCCGGCCGCATCGGCTTCGAGATCCAGATCGAGACCAGCCAGTCCGTCCTGGCCGCCGACGGCACCGCCGCGGTCGCCCGCATGATCCAGGCCGCCGACGGCCGCGCCACCGGGCTGCACTACGGCACCTTCGACTACAGCGCCTGCCTCGGCGTCCCGGCCCCGTACCAGTCCTCCGACCACCCCGCCGCCGACCACGCCAAGGCCGTCATGCAGGTCGCTGCCGCAGGCACCGGCGTACGGCTCTCGGACGGCTCGACCAACGTGCTCCCGGTCGGTCCCACCGCCCAGGTCCACGACGCCTGGCGGCTGCACCACGGCCTCGTCCGCCGCGCCCTCGCCCGCGCCTACTACCAGGGCTGGGACATGCACCCCGGCCACCTTCCCACCCGTTACGCCGCCGTCTTCGCCTTCTACCGCGAGGGCTTCGCGACGGCCGCCGCCCGTCTCCGGCGGTACGCCGAACGGTCCGGCGGCGACGTGATGGACGAGCCGGCCACCGCCAAGGCTCTGGCGGGACATCTGCTGCGGGGGCTGGACTGCGGCGCCCTGGACGAGGCGGAGGTGACGGGCGAGAGCGGTCTGGACCGCGCCGGGCTGGAGGCTTTCGCCTCACCCCGGCGCGGAGGCCTGACGGTCCCGGCGCAGTGAGGGGTCGGCAGCCCGGGATTGCGTAGCCTATCGAAAATCGATAGATTCCCATCGTGCTTCAAGTGAAGGAGTGGCGATGGGGCAGGTAACCGTGCTCGCGCTGCGCGCGGTGATCGCGACGCTGCTGGCGGGCTCGCTGGCGGTGCAGACGCTGATGGTGCCGCTGCTGGCGAGCGATCTGGACGGGCTGGACGAGCGGTACGCCTACGTGCGGACCCCGCTCCTGGCCGTCGTCGTGCTCATCGTGCTGGCCGCCCAGACGGTGCTGATCTGCGTCTGGCGGCTGGTGACGATGGCACGCCGCGGCACGGTCTTCTCCTACGCCGCCTTCCGCTACGTCCACATCGTGATCGGCGCGTTCGTCGCCGCGGCCCTGCTGGTCTTCACGCTCGGCGCGCTGCTGGCGCCCGGGGAGGCCGTGGCGCCCGGCGTCGTGCTGCTGGTCGGCGGGGTCGGCCTGGCGATCGCGGGCATCGCGCTCGTCGTCCTCGTCCTGCGGATGCTGCTGGCCCAGGCCGTGGCGCGGGAGCTGGAGGCGTCGCGGATGCGGGCCGAGCTGGCCGAGGTGATCTGATGCCGATCGCCGTCGACATCGACGTGATGCTCGCCCGGCGCAAGATGTCCGTGGGCGAACTCGCCGAACGCGTCGGCATCACCCCGGCGAACCTGGCCGTCCTGAAGAACGGCCGCGCGAAGGCGGTCCGGTTCACGACGCTCGCCGCGCTGTGCGAGGTGCTGGAGTGCCAGCCGGGCGACCTGCTCCGCTACGAACCCGACCACGCGTCCGCGGAACCGGCGACGAACTCGGCGTAGCGCTCCGGCTTCGCCGGCGCCTTGGCCGCCTGGTGAGGTGAGCCGCCGGAACGCCTGCTCCGGCCCGGTTCCGGCCAGCGTGCAGGCGTCACGCGCACCGCACGGGCACCGCCGGGCCGCGGCCCTCCCGTCCGTGACCGGCCGTCGCGTCGGCAGGCGCGGCCGTCGACGGATCAGCCCGCGGACGGGCCCGTACCGGTTCACCGTCTGCGGACGGACCGGTCGCGCCGCCCGCGACCCTCGACAACCGTCTCGCACCCGGGTGCACCGCCTCGGCCTCAGCGGCACGGACCCCGACGACTGCCGTGGGGGCCGGCCTCGCCCCGGCCCGTGGCCACCCGGACCGGGGCGCATGCTGTCGGCCGCGTGGCGTCGACCGGCCATGGGCGCGGGCGCGGGGCGCCCCGCGCAGACGCAGGCGCGCTACCTCCGGGACGGGGCGCGGGCCCCGTCCGTGGTCATGTACATCTCCAGCCCGCCGGCCGTCACCAGCCCCTCCGCCGCGAACACCCGTGCCCCCTTCTCGCACAGTTCACGGTCCGCGGACGCACGGGCGGCGAACTCCTCCGGTGTGGTGCCGAACAGGTCCCGCAGGCGGGGGAGTGTGGCCAGGAGATCGGTCAGGAGGCGTCGCTGGCCCGGGTGGGTGCGCGGGGCGCCGGTGCCGTCGTGGAGGACGCCCCGGCGGTTGACGTAGGCGTACGCGCCGGGGAGCGTGCTGCCGTCGGGGAGTTCGACGCGCACGTCCGGCGCGGGCAGCCACGCGCGGCGGAAGTTGCCGTGCGGCAGCGGAACGCCCTCGCTCGCGTCGATCACCGTGAGCTGCCGGGGGTCCAGCCAGAGCACGAACAGCTCGCTCACCCGGCCCGTGGTCGCCACCGGCGCGTTGGACACGTAACCGGGGCGGCTCACGTGCGCCGAGACGCCGATGCCGACGCCCGTCACCCGGGCCCGCACCATGGGCAGCGGGGTGGTGATCCCCGATCCGGCCAGCTTGTCGCGCAGTTGCCCGGGGCAGGCGTTGGAGCCGATCGAGATCACCGGCACCCGGTCCTCGTACGCCCACCGCTCCAGCGGCAGCAGCCGGTCCCCGACGAGCAGTCCCGACCCGCGCGGCCAGGCGCCCGGATAGTCCAGCGGACGCTCGCGCGGCACCATGTCCAGCCCCAGCGCCGCCAGCGTACGGTCCTCCATCGGCACCGCTCCCGCTCAGTCCGCCGGGGGCAGCTCGCCCGAGCCGCGGGTGATCAGGCGGGTCGGCAGTTCGATGCGCTCCGGGGCGATCAGCGTGCCGTCCAGCTGGCGGAAGAGCCGCTCGGCGGCGGTCCGGCCGAGGGCGGCGGCGTCCTGCGCGACGACCGTGACGCCGGGCTGCAGCAGATCGGCCAGCTCGATGTCGTCGAAGCCGACGAGGGCGACCTGGCGGGCGTGCTCGGCCAGCACCCGGATCACCGTGACCGTCACCCGGTTGTTGCCGGTGAAGATCGCGGTGACCGGCTCGGGCCCGGAAAGCATCTCCTGCGCCGCCCTGCGCACCCGCTCGGGGTCCGTGACGCCCAGCGACATCCACGCGTCCGCCACCGGTATCCCCGCGTCCTCCATGGCGGTTCGGTAGCCGCGCAGCCGCTCGGCCGCCGTGTGGATGCGGGGCATGTCGCCGATGAAGCCGATCCTGCGGTGCCCGTGCGCGATCAGATGGCGCACGCCGTCGCGCGCGCCGCCGAAGTTGTCCGACACCACCACGTCCGCGTCGATGTGCCCCGCCGGACGGTCCACGAACACCGTGGCGACGCCGGCCTTGATCTCCGGCTCCAGATAGCGGTGGTCGTCGCCGGCCGGGATCACCACCAGGCCGTCCACCCGGCGGGCGCACAGCGCCAGCACCAGCTCCTGCTCACGGTCGGCGTCCTCCGCGCTCGACCCGTTGATCAGCAGCGCGCCGTGCGCGCGGGCCACCTCCTCCACGGCCCGGCTCAGCGGGCCGTAGAACGGGTCCGCGAGGTCCTCCAGGACCAGGCCGATGCTGGCGGTACGGCCCTTGCGCAGCACCCGCGCGCTGTCGTTGCGGCGGAAGCCGAGCGCCTCGATCGCCTCCTGCACCCGCCGCTCGGTCTCCGGCGTCACGCCCGGCTCGCCGTTCACCACACGGGAAACCGTCTTCAGGCCCACCCCGGCGCGGGCGGCCACGTCCTTCATCGTCGGACGGTTGCCGTATCGGGTCCCTGGGAAGCGGTCGGTGCGGCGGGTCGTCTCCGGCACGAGGTGTCCTGTCCTGTCGGCCACGGGGATGCGTGAGTCCATGGGCTTGTATGAGGATGTGGCGTCGAGCATAGAGCCTGGACAACGTTGTCAGCGTCGGGAGACACTGTCCGACGCACACTCCGGCCCGCACCTCACCGCTCGACCGGGCCGTTGGCCGTGCTCCATGTGTTGCCTCCTGGTCGCGCATGGCCGTTCCCAGCGTGTTCTCTGATGGTTTCCGACGGTTGACGGGGAGATCCGACTCTGATGCACACCGACCTCGTGGCTGCGCTCGACATCGGCGGCACCAAGATCGCCGGCGCGCTGGTGGACCGTGAGGGCCGGATCCTGGCCCGCGCCCACCGGCCGACCCCCGCGCGGGAGGACGGCGACACCGTCATGGCAGCCGTCGGAGCGGTGATCGCCGACCTCGCCGCGTCTCCCCTCTGGGAGCGCGCGGGCGCGGTCGGCATCGGCAGCGCGGGCCCCGTCGACGCCTCCGCCGGCACGGTGAGCCCCGTCAACGTGCCCGGCTGGCGCGACTATCCGCTGGTCGCCAAGGTGCGGGACGCGGCCGGCGGGCTGCCGGTCGAGCTGATCGGCGACGGGGTCGCCATCACGGCCGCCGAACACTGGCAGGGCGCCGCCCGCGGCCACGACAACGCGCTGTGCATGGTCGTCTCCACGGGCGTCGGCGGCGGCCTGGTGCTCGGCGGACGGCTGCACCCCGGGCCCACGGGCAACGCCGGACACATCGGCCACATCAGCGTGGACCTCGACGGCGACCCGTGCCCGTGCGGGGCGCGCGGCTGCGTGGAGCGGATCGCGAGCGGTCCCAACATCGCGCGGCGCGCGCTGGAGAACGGCTGGCGGCCCGCCCCGGACGGCGACACCTCCGCCGCCGCGGTCGCCGCCGCGGCCCGCGCCGGCGACCCGGTCGCCGTGGCCTCCTTCGAGCGCGCGGCCCGCGCCCTCGCCGCGGGCATCGCGGCCACGGCGACCCTCGTCGAGATCGACATCGCGGTGATCGGCGGAGGCGTGGGCAAGGCGGGCGAGGTGCTCTTCGCTCCGCTGCGGAAGGCGCTGACCGAGTACGCCACCCTGTCCTTCGTCCAACGCCTCACGGTGGTCCCGGCCCGGACGGGCACGGACGCGGGTCTGGTGGGGGCGGCAGCGGCGGCGCTGATGGGGCGCACGGATGCGGCGGTGGCGGGGGTGTGAGGGGCGGCGGGCGTGACCGAGCCCGGCCGGAGACCAGTCCGAGAACGCGGGGGAAGCGGGGCGTGACCGAACGGCCTGTCCCGCAGTTGAGCCGGGCATGAAGAAGCGCAGCATGCTCGCCATCGCCTCCCTCGCCACCGGTTTCGTCGTCGCGGCCGTCACCCCGTCGCACGCGCTCCCCGACACCCCCGCCCTCGGTGCGCTCGACGTCGACGACACGCTCGGCTCCCTCGACCGCACGGTCGCGGAGGACAACACACTGGAGCTGGACATCGACCGGGACGGCAAGGCCTGACGGGCCCCACGCGGCGTCGACGGCGGCGCCGGCACCCCTCCGCTTCGGGGCGCCGGCGCCGCCGTCACGCGTTCTCAACTTGATCTGGTTTCCGTGGCAGGGTGGAACGGGCAAGCCTCAGGGGGCCAACAGAAGAGGGGGAACCGTGATCGTCTGGATCAACGGGGCGTACGGTGCGGGGAAGACCTCCACCGCGCGCGAACTGATCGAGCTGATCCCGAACAGCACGCTCTTCGACCCCGAGGTCATCGGCGGAGCACTGGACCGGCTGCTCCCGCCCAAGCACCTAGCCGGGGTCGGCGACTTCCAGGACCTCCCGATCTGGCGACGCCTCGTGATCGACACCGCGGCCGCGATGCTCGCCGAGCTCGGCGGGACCCTGGTGGTCCCCATGACCCTGCTGCGCCAGGAGTACCGCGACGAGATCTTCGGCGGCCTCGCCGCCCGGCGCATACCGGTCCGCCATGTCCTGCTCGCCCCGGCCGAAACGATCCTGCGGGAGCGGATAGCCGGCCGGGAGGTCCCGGAGGACCTCCCCGACGGCGAGACACGGGTCCGGCAGTGGTCGTACGACCACATCGAGCCCTTCAAGGCGGCGCTCGCCGCCTGGCTCACCGCCGACGCCTATCCGATCGACAGCGGCTGCCTCACTCCGCGCGACACCGCCCGCCGTATCGCCGAGGCGGTCGGCAGCGGGGAGGTGCCCGCCTGCGACATCGTGCAGACGCCCGAGCCCACGGCGGAGACCGTCGCCGCGGGGGTGCTGCTCTTCGACGAGCAGGACCGGGTGCTGCTCGTCGACCCGACCTACAAGGCCGGCTGGGAGTTCCCCGGCGGGGTCGTCGAACGCGGTGAGGCCCCGGCGCGGGCCGGTATGCGGGAGGTCGCGGAGGAGACCGGCATACGGCTCGACGACGTCCCGGCCCTCCTCGTCGTCGACTGGGAGCCGCCCGCGCCGCCCGCCTTCGGCGGTCTCCGGCTGCTGTTCGACGGCGGCCGCCTCGACTCCGAGGACGCCGGCCGCATGCTGCTGCCCGGCCCCGAACTGCGCGCCTGGCGCTTCGCCTCCGAGGCGGAGGCGGCACACCTGCTGCCACCCGTCCGCTACGAACGCCTACGGCGCGCGCTGCGCGCCCGTGAACGCGGCCGGGCGATGTACCTGGAGGGCGGGGTGCCGGTGGGGTGAGGGGACGTGCGGTCTTCGGACCGGAAGTCCCCTACGGTGCGCCTAGGACCGGCGGGACGCGTGAGCAACGTCGTCGCCGTGGCTGAGGCGCGTCGCGCCGGCAGGGTGGACCGGCGGTCCTGGGGGCTGTCGCCTCCACGGTGCGGCTCCGACCCGTGCCGTGTCGGCGTCGTCGCCGTGGCCGGGCGGACGGGGCTGCCGCCCGCGTCGCCGGTGCTTAAGCGCGTCGCGTCCACGTGAGGTGGAGTGACGGTCCCGGGGGACCGTCGCCCCCACGGTGCGTCCAGAAGGCCGCGCAGGCGCCGGTGCGGCCGCGCCGCGCCACCCCGACGTCCACGCGCCCGCAGGGCAGAGCCCCCGCCCACCCGAGCGGAGGCTCTGCCCTCGACGAGGCGCGCCGATCAGGCCGCCCCACCCGCGTAGTTCCGCAGGAACAGCGCCTCCGCGACCGACAGCCGCTCCAGTTCGTCCGGCGACACGCTCTCGTTCACCGCGTGGATCTGCGCCTCCGGCTCGCTCAGGCCGATCAGCAGGATCTCCGCCTTCGGGTAGAGGGCGGCGAGCGTGTTGCACAGCGGGATGGAGCCGCCCTGGCCGGCGTACTGCATCTCCTGGCCCGGGTACGCGACCGCCATCGCGTCCGCCATGGCCTGGTACGCCGGGCTGGCCGGGTCGGCGCGGAACGCCTGGCCCTGGCCGATCTGCTCGGTGGTGACGCGCGCGCCCCACGGCGTGTGCGACTCCACGTGCGCGCGCAGCAGTTCGGTCGCCTTCGCCGCGTCGACGCCCGGCGGCACCCGCAGGCTGACCAGCGCCCGCGCGCTCGCCTGCACGGACGGCGTGGCGCCGACCACCGGCGGGCAGTCGATGCCGAGCACGGTGACCGCGGGGCGGGCCCAGATGCGGTCGGCGACCGTGCCGGAGCCGATCAGCCCGACGCCGTCCAGCACCTTGGCGTCCTTGCGGAACTGCACCTCCTCGTACTGAATGCCCTGCCACGCGCTGTCGCCGGTCAGCCCGTCGACGGTCGTGCTGCCGTCCTCGGCCCGCAGCGAGTCCAGCACCCGCACCAGCGCGGCGAGCGCGTCGGGCGCGGCCCCGCCGAACTGCCCGGAGTGCAGGTTGCCCTCGAGGGTGTCGATCCGCACCCGCACCAGCGTCATGCCGCGCAGCGTGGTGGTGACGGTCGGCAAACCGGCGCGGAAGTTGCCCGCGTCGCCGATGACGATCGTGTCGGCGGTGAGCAGGTCCGGGTGCTCCTCGGCGTACCGCTCCAGGCCGCCGGTGCCCTGCTCCTCCGAGCCCTCCACGACGATCTTGACGTTGACCGGCACGCCGCCGTTCGCCTTCAGGGCGCGCAGCGCCAGCAGGTGCATGATGACGCCGCCCTTGCAGTCGGCGGCGCCGCGCCCGTACCAGCGGCCGTCGCGCTCGGTCAGCTCGAACGGCGGCGTGGTCCAGCCGGCCTCGTCCAGCGGCGGCTGCACGTCGTAGTGCGCGTACAGCAGCACGGTCTTCGCGCCTTCGGGGCCCGGCAGGTAGCCGTAGACCGACTGGGTGCCGTCCGGGGTGTCGAGCAGGGCGACGTCCTGGAAGCCCTCGGCGGTGAGCGCGGCGGCGATCCAGCGGGCGGCGCCTTCGCTCTCCTCGCGGGGGAACTGGTCGAAGTCCGCCACCGACTTGAAGGCCACCAGCTCGGTGAGCTCCTCCTTCGCCCTGGGCATCAGTGAGGCGACGGTCACGGCGACCGGATTCGACGACATGGGCACGCTCCTTGTAGGTGCGACGTTGTGCAAGTGCGTACTTCTCGGTACGCGATGATCGTGTGGTGAGCGTGAGTGACCCATGTAAGGGCCACTCACGCCGCCGATCCTCCCACAGCGGACCGTCACGACCGCCGCCGTAGGATGCGGGAGGACAGCAGCGGCAGGCGGCGTGATCGGAGCAGCGGACCATCGTGAGCAGCGACAACTCTTCGGCGGACGACGTGCGGCAGGTGTGGGACGTCGTCGTGGTGGGCGCGGGACCCGCGGGGGCGTCGGCGGCCTACGCGGCGGCGGTCGCGGGGCGGCGCGTGCTGCTGCTGGAGAAGGCGGAGCTGCCCCGCTACAAGACCTGCGGCGGCGGCATCATCGGCCCGTCGCGCGACGCCCTGCCGCCCGGCTTCGAACTGCCGTTCAAGGACCGGGTGCACGCGGTGACGTTCTCCAGCAACGGCCGTTTCGCCCGCACCCGCCGCTCCCGGCAGATGCTCTTCGGGCTCATCAACCGGCCGGAGTTCGACCAGCAGCTCGTCGAGCACGCCCAGAAGGCCGGGGCCGAACTGCGCACGGGCGTCGCCGTGCAGCGGGTGGAACAGCACGGCTCGGCCGTGCCGGACCGGCGCACGGTCGCCGTCGTCCTGCAGGGCGGCGAGACGGTGCTCGCGCGGGCCGTGGTCGGCGCCGACGGCAGCGCCGGCCGCATAGGGGCGCACGTCGGGGTCAAGCTGGACCAGGTCGACCTGGGTCTGGAGGCGGAGATCCCGGTGCCGGAGACGGTCGCCGAGGACTGGAAGGGCCGGGTGCTCATCGACTGGGGCCCCATGCCGGGCAGTTACGGCTGGGTCTTCCCCAAGGGCGACACCCTCACCGTGGGGGTCATCTCGCGGCGCGGTGAAGGCGCCGCCACCAAGCGCTACTTGGAGGACTTCATCGCCCGTCTGGGTCTCGCGGGCTTCGAACCGGCCATCTCCTCCGGGCATCTGACCCGCTGCCGGACCGACGACTCGCCGCTGTCCCGCGGCCGGGTGCTGGTCTGCGGTGACGCGGCCGGGCTGCTGGAGCCGTGGACCCGCGAGGGCATCTCCTTCGCGCTGCGCTCCGGCCGGCTGGCGGGGGAGTGGGCGGTGCGCATCGCCGAGGCGCACGACGCCGTGGACGCCCGCCGCCAGGCCCTCAACTACGCGTTCGCCGTGAAGGCGGGCCTCGGCGTCGAGATGAGCGTCGGCAAGCGCATGCTGGCGGCGTTCGAGCAGCGTCCGGGTGTCTTCCACGCGGTGCTGACCGGCTTCCGCCCGGCGTGGAAGGCGTTCAAGGACATCACCCGGGGCGCGACGACGCTCGGCGAACTGGTGCGCACCCATCCCATGGCCCACCGCGCGCTGATGGCACTGGACCGGCGAAGCGCGAGCGGCGGCGAGGCCGGCGCCGGACAGTGACCGAGGTCAGCCGCGGACGGTGATCCGGAAGACCGGGTGGTCGGGGGCCGCCGCCAGGATCTCCTCGTCGGAGGACTTGGCGGTGACCCCCTTGAAGTACTGGTTGACCTCCCAGCCCCACTTCTCCAGGTAGGCGCGCAGCAGCGGCAGCTTCTCCCCGTCGGGGATCTCCACCGCCGTGAAGGTGCGCACCTTGCGGCCCACGCGCAGCTCACCGCCGCCGGCGGCCCGCATGTTGCGCACCCACTGGGAGTGCCCGCGCGCCGAGACCAGGTACTGCTGCCCCTCGAAGGTGTGCGGGTTGACCGGGAGACGCTGCATCTGCCCGCTCTTGCGGCCGCGGACGGACAGCTCGGCGGTGCCGGCCAGGCTGATGCCGTGCCGGGCGAGCCGGCCGACGATCCGGTTGAAGCGGGCGGCGACGGGACCGGCGGTGAAGTAGTACGGCGTGGACGACGACATCGGGACCTCCGGGAGGGCATGGGGGAGAGCGCCGCTCTGTTTTGTGAGCACTGCTCTCGCTTCGACTTCAGTGTGCCCGGTTCGGCGTGGCGATGCAAGAGCAGTGCTCTCGTTTGTGTGCACTGCTCTGTTCTCATGGAACACTGTCGTGCATGACGAGCACACCGCACGGCGCCCGCGCACGGGCGAGGATCGAGATCACCGCGGCCATCAAGGAGGAGGCGCGACAGCGGCTCGCCGAGCAGGGCGCCGCCGAGCTGTCCCTGCGGGCCGTGGCCAGAACGCTCGGCATGGCCTCCTCCGCGATCTACCGCTACTTTCCCAGCCGGGACGACCTGCTGACCGCTCTCATCATCGACGCCTACGACTCCCTCGGCGAGAGGGCGGAAGCGGCCCTGAAGGGGTCCGCCGGCGCCGCCCCGGGGGAGCGCTGGACGGCCGTGTGCGAGGCCATCCGCGGCTGGGCGCTGGCCCACCCGCACGAGTACGCGCTGATCTACGGCTCCCCGGTGCCCGGGTACGCCGCGCCCGCGACCACCGTCCCGGCCGCCTCACGCGTCGGCTTCGCCCTCATCGACGTCGTCCGTGACGCCCACCGTGCCGGGGAGCTGGACGTCCCGGCGGTTCCGGCGGACCTGGAGGCGGAGGCCGCGCGCATGGCGGCGGACTTCGTCCCGGACCTGCCGCCCGCGGTGGCGCCGGCCTGCGTGGCCGTCTGGGCGCAGCTGCTCGGCCTGATCGGCTTCGAGGTGTTCGGCCAGTTCACCCGGATCGTGGAGGAGCGGGACGCGTTCTTCCGTCACACGGTCGCCGGTCTCGCCCGCACGGTCGGTCTGCGGCCCGCCGACGCTTCGTAGGCTCCGGGCCGCGCGGTCGGTCTGCGGCCCGGCGTCTCCTGGGCTTCGCGCCGCGCGGTTCGGCCCGGGTGGTCGGTCTGCGGTTCGTCGGCGCGTTGTGGGCTTCGCACCCTGCGGTCGGTCTGCGGCCCGGCGTCTCCTGGGCTTCGGGCCGATCGGTGCCGCCCGCGACCCTGGGTCTCCTGGGCTTCACGCCGCTCGGTTGGGTCCGCGTGGTCGGCCCGCGGCTCGTCGGCGCCTCCTCCGCCGTGCGTCCCGCGGTCGGCCTGCTGCCCCGGCCCCTCCCCGTCCCCGAGCCCCGCTCGGCCCCTCCCCGTCCCCGCACCCCGCCCGGGCGTACTTCCCCGGGAGTACGTGTGATCACGCCGTCCGGCCGACGCCGCCGGGCGGGCGCTGCGTCTAGCGTGGCGGACATGGACGAGCAGCGTGGGCCCGGCACCGGCCCGCCGGAGCGGTGGCGCCCCGGCGGGCCGCCCCGGTGGTGGCGGCACGGCCCGCCCGGCTGGAGCCGCCGCGCCGCCGAGCGGAACGAGGATCTGGAGTCGGCCGGCCGCGCCCGGTGGCCGTGGCCCTCCACCGTGCTGTTCACCGCCTTCGTGCTGATCGGCTCCGGCTTCGCCGACCACGCCCAGGCGGGCGAACGGGTCGCCCTCGACCCGCCGGGCCGGGTGCTGCTGCTCCTGTCGGGCGTGGTGCTGCTGTGGCGGTGGCGGCATCCCGTCGCCGTGCTGTGGGGCACGGTGGCCGCCGTCCTGCTGTACCTGGGGGCCGGATATCCGTACGGGCCGGTCCTTCTGACCGTCGCGGTGGCCGGTTTCACCGCCGTCGTCTCGGGGCGGCGGTACGCGGCCTGGGCGGCGACGGGAACGCTGTGGGCCGGGCATCTGCTGACCGTCCACGTCCTGTACCGGTGGCTGCCCCCGTCAGGCGACGAGGCGGCCCCCTGGACCGAGGAGATCGTCGTCGCCACCTGGGTGGTGGCGCTCCTCGCCGTGTCCGAACTGGCCCGCGTCCGCCGTGAACAGTGGGCGCGCGAGCGGGCCGAGCGGGCACGCGCGGAGCGGCGGCGCGCCGACGAGGAGCGGCTGCGCATCGCCCGTGAACTGCACGACGTGCTCGCGCACAGCATCTCCGTCATCAACGTGCAGGCCGGCGTCGGACTCGCCCTGCTGGACCGCGACCCCGAGCAGGCGCGCACCGCGCTCACCACCATCAAGGCCAAGAGCAAGGAGGCGCTCGGCGAGGTACGCCAGGTGCTCGACACCCTGCGCGCCCCCGGCGCCGCTCCGCGCGCCCCCGCGCCCGGCCTCGACCGGCTGCCCGAACTGGTGGAACAGGCCGCGAGCGCGGGACTGACCGTCACGGTCGAGGGCGAGCCGCCCCGGCTGCCGCCCGGCGCCGACCTGGCCGCCTTCCGCATCGTCCAGGAGGCCCTCACCAACGTCGTACGGCACTCCGGGGCCCGTGAGGCGCGCGTGCACATCGAACGGCGCGACGGGCGGCTGCGGCTGCTGGTCGACGACGACGGTCCCGCCACCGGCGCCGACGCGGGCGGCACCGGCAACGGGCTCGCCGGGATGCGGGAGAGGGCCGCCGCGCTCGGTGGCACCATCGAGGCGGGCACCCGCCCGGACGGAGGGTTCCGCGTGTTCGCCGTCCTGCCGATCGAGAGCGAGGAGGACCGGTGATCCGTGTGGTGCTCGCCGACGACCAGTCACTGGTCAGGGCCGGCTTCCGCGCCCTGCTCGACGCACAGCCGGACATCGAGGTGGCGGGGGAGGCGGCCGACGGCGAGGAGGCGCTGCGCCTGATCCGCGAGCTGCGGCCCGACGTCGTGCTGATGGACATCCGCATGCCCGGACTCGACGGCCTCGCCGCGACCCGCCGCGTCACCGGGGACCCCGGCCTGGCCGACGTGAAGGTGGTCATGCTCACCACCTTCGAACTGGACGAGTACGTCTTCGAGGCGATCCGCTCGGGCGCCTCCGGCTTCCTGGTGAAGGACACCGAGCCCGAGGAACTGCTGCGCGCGGTACGGGCCGTGGTCGACGGCGACGCACTGCTCTCGCCGGGTGTGACGCGCCGGCTGATCGCCGAGTTCGCCGCCCGCTCCAAGGAACCGGCCGCCGCGGGCGCCCTGTCGGAGCTGACCGAGCGGGAACGGGAGGTGATGGCGCTGGTCGGACTCGGCCTGACCAACGAGGAGATCGCCCGCCGCCTGGTGGTGAGCCCGCTCACCGCCAAGACCCACGTCAGCCGCACCATGGTCAAGCTGGGCGCCCGCGACCGCGCCCAACTGGTCGTCCTGGCCTACGAGTCCGGGCTCGTGCGACCGGGCTGGCTCGGCTGAGCCGCCCGCCGGTACCGCACCAGGACGGACACGGTACGGACGGCGAACAGCACCCCCGCGAGCACACCGGCCCCGCGCACCAGCACCGTGTCCACCGCCCCCGGCAGCGCGAACAGCAGCGCCGGACCCGCCACCGCGCCGAACACCACGGCCGCGGCGAAGGCCGCGCTGCACAACGCGTACCCGATCTCCACGGTGATCGCGTCCCGCTCGGCCTGACCGCGCCGGCCGCCCGTTCCCGTTCCCCCCTGCTCACGCATGCCGGGAGTGAAACAGACGGGCGGCCGGCGGGCAAGCACCGGGCCTCAGACGATCGCGGACGTCTGGCGCCAGAGTTCCGCGAGTGCCGCGTCGCCCGTCACTTTCGGCACGGGGAGCCGGTTCCACAGCGACAGGTACAGCTCGGCGGCCGGACCGGACACCTCGCACTCCGCGTCCCCGGCCGCGTCCCGCGTCGTCACCGGCGGCTCCTGCGACAGCCGTACCGTCCACACCGCGTCCGCGTCCGTCGCGCGTATCCGGAGCACGCGCGGCTCCGGGGTGCGGACGCGGCTCCTGCGGCGGGCGTGAAAGCCGCGCAGCAGTTCGTCGACGCCGTCCACCGCGAAGTCCGTGGCGACGGGCGTCGGGTCGCCGCCGCGCGCGGCCTGCGCGTCCCAGCGGTGCACGGCCGTCTCGTGGGCCTGGCGGCGGGCCCAGAAGCCGAGCGCGGACTCGGCGCCGGGCAGGAAGGTCCAGCACTCCACCTCGGGCTTCGCCTTGCGGAGCGTGTCGAGCAGCGCGCCGTGGCAGGCGCGGTACCAGGCGACCAGCTCCGGACCGTCCAGGTCCGGGTGCTCCTCCATCGGGCGGGGCGCCGGGCACGCGTCGGCGACGAAGCCCGCCGCCCACCGGTGCACCACGCCGGTGTGCCGCAGCAGGTCCCGCACCCGCCAGTCCGGGCAGGCGGGGACGGGGGCTCCGGGCCCCGCCTGCTCCGCCGCGTCGGCCAGCGACCGGCCCTCGTGCTCAAGGATCTCCAGGTACCAGGCAGTGTCCATGGCCGGGAGTCTGCCCCACGGAGGGCCGGTGCGGTCGGTGCTTTTCCCGGCGCCCTAGGGCAGCGGCGTCCCGCCCGTCGCGTTCACGATCTCGGCGGTGATGTACGACGCCTCCTGAGAGGCGAGGAAAACGTACGCCGGGGCCATCTCGGCCGGCTGGGCCGGACGCCCGATCGGAGCCTGCTTGCCGAACTCCGCCGTGTCGGGCATCGTCGCCGGGATCAGCGGCGTCCACACCGGGCCCGGCGCCACCGCGTTGACCCGGATGCCCCGCTCGATCAGCATCTGCGCCAGCCCCTGTGTGAAGGTGACGATGGCGCCCTTGGTGGTCGCGTAGTCCAGCAGATGCGGACTCGGCTTGTACGCCTGCACGGACGCCGAGTTGATGATGCTGCCGCCCTCGTTCATGTGCGGGACGGCGAACTTGCACAGCCAGAACATGCCGTACAGGTTGGTGCGCAGCACCCGGTCGAACTGCTCGGTGGTGATCGCCTCGATGCCGTCCGGCTGCGACATCTGGTACGCGGCGTTGTTCACCAGGATGTCGATGCCGCCGAACTCGGAGACCGCCCGGTCGATCAGCGCCCGGCAGTTCTCCTCCTCCCGGATGTCGCAGGACACGGCCACGGCACGCCGCCCGGCCTCCTCCACCCAGCGTGCGGTCTCGGCCGCCTCGTTCTTCTCGCTGTCCAGATACGTGAAGACCACGTCGGCCCCCTCGCGGGCGAACGCCAGGGCGACCGCGCGGCCGATGCCGGAGTCCCCGCCCGTGATCACGGCCGTACGGCCGGTGAGGCGGCCGCTGCCCCGGTAGGAGTCCTCACCGTGGTCCGGCGGCGGGTCCATGGGGCCGGTCCAGCCCGGGTGCGGCTGGTCCTGGGAGGGGAAGTCGGGGGTGGGGTGCTGGTCGACGGGGTTCTGCTGCTCGCTCACGTTCTCTCCCGGATCCGCGCGGTGGTCGCTTGCGGCGTCCGCCGGGCGGAGGGCCGGCGGACACCGACGACCGGGTACCCCGGCGCCGCCCGGTGATCCCCGCCGGGCGCTCAGTCCGTCCGTACGTTCCGGGTCGTGAAGCCGATGGCGGTGGCCACCGCGGCCAGCACCGCCACGCTGGTCAGGGCGGCCGGGAGGCTGTACCAGTCGGCCATGAACCCGATCGCGGGCGGGCCGAGCAGCATCCCGCCGTAGCCCAGCGTGGAGGCTGTCGCCACGCCGCTCGGGCCCGCCAGCGCGCCCGCCCGCTCCACGGCCACGGGGAAGAGGTTGGCTAGCCCCAGCCCGGTGACGGCGTACCCGAGCAGAGCCGCCCACAGATACGGCGCAAGCGCGCCGGCGAGCATGCCGGCCGCGGCCGTGGAGCCGCCCACCAGGATCGTGCGGGTCCGGCCCAGCCGTTCCAGCAGTGTGGTGCCGCTCAGCCGGCCGATCGTCATGGCGAGCGCGAAACACAGGTACCCGACCGCCGCCGCGCCCGGCGAGGCGTCCAGGTCCTGCTCCAGATGGAGCGCTCCCCAGTCGGCCAGCGCGCCCTCGCCGTAGGCGGTGCACAGCGCGATCAGCCCGAAGACGGTCACCAGGGCGCGGGTGCGCCGGTCGCGCCGGGGCGCGGAGCCCTTGGCGGGCCGTCCCCCGTCCGCCGGGGTCAGCGGCTCGCACCGCATCAGCGCCCGCCCCGCGACCGCCGTCACCAGCAGCGCGATCACGGCGAGCCCCGTGAGATGCCGGACCGGGGACAGGGAGCCGGCGACCAGGGCGCCCAGCCCCGCGCCGATCATGCCGCCGAGGCTGAACGCCGCGTGGAAGCTGGGCATGACCGGCCGCCGCAGCGCCGCCACCAGGTCGACGGCGGCACTGTTGAAGGCGACGTTGATCCCGCCGTACGCCGCGCCGAACACCAGCAGCACGGCGCCCAGCGTGAGCGCGGAGTGGGTCAGCGGCGGCAGGGCCACGCTGACGCTGAGGAGCACCGCGCAGACGACGGTGACCAGGTGGCTGCCGTACCGGCGGCACAGCCGGCCGGTCAGCGTCATGGTGATCACGGCGCCCGCGGAGACGCCGAGCAGCGCGAGCCCCAGGGCGCTCGCTGACGCCCCGGTCTGTTCCTTGATGGCGGGGATGCGGACGACCCAGCCGGCGAAGACGAAGCCGTCCAGGGCGAAGAAGGCGGTCAGGGCGAGTCGGAGTCGGACGAGGTCGGTACCCGGCACGGCACTGTGCGCACGGGTTTTGTTTATCAGCGGCACAAAAGCAGGCTAGGCGGCGTTCCGATCCGGCGGCAAGAGGTCGCGGGACACGGCGGAAGTGAGCGTGAGCACCGCCGGAGGGGTGGGGGCGTTAACCCGTGTGATCCTCCCGGATGGTGGGGCCGCGCGACATGACTGAGCGTGGATCAGGCCGGAGCCCGGGACCCGTTGTGCTGACGCGGAGTCAGCTGCCCGGCCTCCAGTGGAAGGACTCTCAGATGCGCTCTGCCCGCATGGTGCTCGCCGCCGCGACGGCCACGGCGGCTCTCGCCGTCGCCGCCCCCGCGGCCTACGCCGACCACGACGGCGACAGCGGACACGACAAGTCTTCCTACAGCAAGGAGTACGACAAGGAGAGCAAGCACGACGAGGGTGACAAGTACGACAAGCCGCACGGCGGTGTCCACGCGGGCGGCGGCGCCCTGTCCGCGGTGACCGGCGACGACTGGGGCACCGCCAAGGACCCGAAGTACGACCCCGAGACCTACAAGGAGAAGGGCGACTCGGAGAGCGAGGAGTCCTGGAGCGGCAAGCAGGACAAGGAGTGGAAGCACGAGAAGCCGCACGGCGGCGTGCACACCGGCGGTGGCGGTCTCGCCTCGGAGCCCGGTGTCACGGTGGGCGGCCTGGCCGCGCTCGCGGTCCTCGGCACCGGCGCCTACGCACTGCGCCGTAAGAAGGTCTCCGGGAACATGGCCTGAGCCGTGCCCGGGGTCATAGCGGCCGGGGCCGTCCCCGGCGCCCCGCGCGTCACGACGGCCCCGTCCGCCCCCTCCCGAGTCCTCCCTCCCCGACATGCCCTCCGCCGTGCCCGAACGAGGTGGTTCCCCGATGCCGGTCAGTGCCCCCACTCCCGCCGAACCCGACCAGGCGTCCCCGACGAGGCGCCGAGTGCGCTCCGTCATGACCGCGGTCTTCTGGGGCGGGGCCGGTCTGCTGCTGGCCACCACGCTGATGGGCGGCGGGGAGGACCCGCCCGACGACGCCCACGGACCGCACGCCTCCCGCACGGTCGCCGCGGCGCCCTCGGCCGACGTGTCCACCGGACCGGCCGAGGGCGGGTCCGCCGCATCGGCGTCCCCCGCCGAACGGCCCCCCGGCACACACCTGCCGCGCTCCGCGCCGACGAGGCTGGTCATCCCGTCCATCGGCGTGAACGCCCCCTTCACGGCACTCGACCTCAACAGTCAGGGCCAGCTCGAAGCGCCCCCGCCGAACGACACCAACCTCGTCGGCTGGTACGCCAAGGGCGTTTCCCCGGGCGAGCCGGGCACGGCGATCATCGCCGGGCACGTGGACACCAAGACCTCCGCGGCCGTCTTCGCGCGCCTCGGCGAACTCGACAAGGGCGACCGCTTCCAGGTGCGGCGCGCCGACGGCACCCGTGCCACGTTCGTCGTCGACGAGGCGGAGTCCTTCGACAAGGACGCCTTCCCCGACGAGCGCGTGTACGCCGACACCCCCAACGCGCAGGTGCGGCTCATCACCTGCGCCGGCGCCTACGACCACGCCGCCAAGGACTACACCGAGAACCTGGTGGTCTTCGCCCGCCTCGTCCGCACCTGAGACCCACGACGAACGGCTGCCCGGAAGGGGGAGGGACCCCTCCGGGCAGCCGGCTCCGTCACGCCGCGGAGCACTCCGCGCCGTTGAGCAGGAACGCCGTCGGGCTGGTGTTGGTCCCCGAACGCGAGCCCGTGAAGCCCAGCGACACCGAACCGGACGGCGGGATCGTCGCGGTGTACGGGGCCGCCGCGACGCTCACCTCCGCACCGCTCTGCGTCACCGTCCCGCCCCACAGACTGGTGATCCGCTGGCCCGCCGGGAAGGCCCAGCGCAGCGTCCACCCGACGACCGCCGTGCTCCCGGTGTTCCGCACGACGACCTCGCCCTGGAAGCCCCCGGGCCACTCACCCGTCACCCGGTAGGCGACCGCGCAGGACCCGGCCGCCGGACCCGACGCCGTGGTGACGGTCACCGTCGCGGAACGCGCCGAACGGTTCCCGGCCGCGTCCCGCGCGTACACCGCGAAGGTGTACGACGTGTGCGCCGCGAGACCGGTCACCGTGGCCGTGGTGCCGAAGGCCGAGGCGACGACGGTCTCCGGGCCGCCGGCGACCCGCACGACGTCGTAGCCGGTCACGCCGACCGCGTCGGTGGCCGCGCCCCAGGTCAGGGTCACGGAGGAGGACGTCACCGCGGAGGCCGCCGGAGCGCCCGGAGCGGTCGGCGCCGTGGTGTCCTCGCCCGGGCCGCTCCGGTAGACCGCGGCCTCCTCGGACGTGGCCGCTATCCCGTCCGGGCCGTCGAAGAGGCGCTGCCCCCAGCTGGTCATCCGGTCCGGGTCGAAGTTCTCGACCATGTCCAGGTACTCGACCCCGCCGCCGTTGCCGCTCCACGACCAGCCCAGGTAGCCGATGCCGAGCTGCCGGGTGACCGACAGGATGGCGTCCTCGTCCGGGTTGCCGTCGGAGTGGTCGTGCCCGAACTCGCCCACCACGACGGGGAGTCTCGCGGCGACGAACCGGTTCAGGTAGTCGCTCACCTCGGCGGCGGTGTCGAAGACGCCGTACATGTGGATGGAGAACACCGTGTTGGCGTCCGGGTCCGCAGCGAACACGGAGGCCGCGTTGTCGCGCATGGTGAACGCCCAGTCCTGGCCCCAGTTGGGAGCGTCGACCATCAGCGTGTGGTCGAATCCGGCGGCCCGCAGCTTCTGGATCGCCGCCTTGGTGTCGTCGGTCCAGCGCGTGTAGCCGGTGTTGCCGTGCGGCTCGTTGCCGATGTTGACGACGACGTGGTCCTCCTGGCCGACGAGCGCGTCGCGCACCTCGATCCAGTAGTCGGCGGCGCGGGACAGCGTCACCGCTCCGCTCTGCTCGCCGTAGCCGGTGGTGTCGTGCACCTCCAGGACGCAGATCAGCCGGTTGCGCTTGCACTGGGTGACGACGTTCGCCACGTCGGCGGTGTCGTTGCGGGTCCACCGGTCGCCGCTGGACAGCACCACGCGCACGGTGTTGGCGCCCTTGGCCTTGATGTGGTCCAGCGAGTCGAGGCGGTCGGCGTACCAGGTGTGGGCGTGGTTGACGCCGCGCATCACGAAGTCGTTGCCCGACGCCTCGAGGAGCCGTCCGTTCTGCACCCGGAACCCGGTGGGCGCCGCGTGGGCGGGGGCGGTCGGGGCGAGCAGCGTCAGGAGCAGACCCGCGAGCGCCGCGAGGAGGGCGGCGGCCCGAGGAGCGGTGTGAGGGGTGGTTCTCATGGCGGCTCCAGGAGAAGGGTGAGTGAGGTCGTTTCCGTGCCGGAGGACGTTCGGCGTCAGGCGCCGGGCGCGGCCGCGCAGTCGGTGGTGGCGGCGGGGGCGGCCGACCCCGCGGTCGTGGTGGCGATCAGCCCGAACGCCGTGCTCGCACCAGGGGCGAGGGAGCCGTTCCAGCCCGCGTCGGAGACGGTGGCCACGCCGTCGGCCGCCGTCGTCAGGACGCCGTTCCACACCTGGGTGACCCGGGCGCCGTCGGCCGGCCGCAGCGTCACCGTCCAGCCGCGGACGGGGACGGCGGAGGTGTTCCGCACGGTCACCTCGGCCCGGTGGCCGCCCTGCCGGACGGAGACGGAGCGGAAGGACGCGGTGCAGGTGACAACGGGGTCGCCGGGGTCCCCGGGGCCGCCCGGGGTGTTCTCCACCTGCGCGGCGAGGGCGGGGAACCAACGGGCGGCGATCTTCTCGTCCCCGTCCGCGTCGGGGTGCACGCCGTCGTAGGTGTCGGCGGCGGTGTCGAAGCCCGTCCACTGGTCCACGACGACCACGGGGGAGCGGTCGGTGCTCGCACCGGCGGCCCAGGCGGGTATACGGGCGTTGAGTTCGACCACCCGCCGGCCGCACCCGGCGCAGGTGGCGGGGCCCATGGGGATCAGTTGGGCGACCAGGACGCGCATGTCCGGGTTGGACTCCCGCATCTGCGCGAGCAGTGTGTCGTAGGCGGCGAGGATGCGGTCGGGCGCGACGTCGCTCCAGACGTCGTTCGTGCCGAAGTGCATGACAACGATGTCCGGCCGGGTGGCGGCCAGCCGGGCGGGCAGCAGGTTCCGGCTCGCGGCATCGGTGACCAATTCGCCGCCGTGGCCCTCGTTGTCGCCGTCGTGCGTGACCCCGCAGCCCTGCGGGGGCAGCGTGCCGACGAAGTCGATGCCGGTGTGGCCGGCGTCCTGGAGCCGGTTCCACAGCAAGGCGCGCCAGCAGCCGGGCGAGCCGGTGATGGAGTCGCCGAGCGGCATGATCCGCACGGGGTCGGCGGCCGTCGTCGTGTCCGGCGGGGATGCCGCCGTCGCGGCCGGGGCGAGCAGGCCGAGCGACAGGAGCAGGGCGGCCGGCAGGCCGAGTGACGAGCGGATGCGTGAGCCTGGTAAGCGCGGACGTCGGGTGTGGCGCATGGTGTCCCCTTCCCGGAACGGAGGTGGGAGCGCTCCCATGCGGGACATGAAGCCACCGTTGTCGGTTACGCGTCAAGAGATGAGGCGGGGATCGGTCCCGCGACCTGTGGGGACGAGGAGACGTCGGGCCGGGACGCCGTGGGGCGCCCCGGCCCGACGCGGGGGAGTTCGACCGCCGTTCGACGCCTCGGGCCTCAGACGCCCCGGTCGGACGGCGCACGGGGCCCCGGCGTCTCGGGCGCCTCGGATGCCTCGGGCGCCCCGGCCGGCGTGGTCGTACGGCGCGGCAGCGCCTTGCGGAGCAGCGGCCAGGCGAGCAGGAGCACCACGACCGCGTACACGGTCACCGAGAACGGCGTGTTCACCAGACCGGTGACACTGCCGTCGCTGATCTGCAGCGCGCGGCGCAGCTGCTGCTCGGCGGCCGGGCCGAGGATGACGCCGATGACGGCGGGCAGCACGGGAAGTCCGTAGCGCCGCATACCGAACCCGATCAGGCCGATGACCAGCAGCAGCACCAGGTCGATCACCTCGCCGCCGACCGCGTACGCGCCCACCGCCGCGAAGAACATGATCCCGGCGTACAGGTACGGCCGCGGGACGCGCAGCAGCTTCGCCCACAGCGGCGCGAGCGGCAGGTTCAGGGCGAGCAGCAGCACCATCCCGACGAACAGCGAGGCGATCAGGCCCCACACCAGGTCGGGCTCCCGCTCGAAGAGCAGCGGGCCCGGCTGGATGCCGTACTGCTGGAACGCGGCCAGCATCACCGCCGCGACCGCGGTGGTCGGCAGACCCAGCGTCAGCATCGACACCAGCGTGCCAGCCGCCGAGGCGGACGCCGCCGACTCGGGGCCCGCCACACCCTCGATGGCGCCCTTGCCCCACTCGTCCTTGTGCTTCGACAGCCGCTTCTCCGTCACGTACGACAGGAACGTCGGGATCTCCGCGCCGCCCGCCGGGATCGCGCCGAAGGGGAAGCCGATGAACGGGCCGCGCGCCCAGGACTTCCAGGTGCGCCGCAGATCGGCGCGGCCCAGCCACGGCCGGCCCACCGGAATCGGCTCCGGCGGCCGGCGCCGCAGATGGGCGGCCACCCACAGCGCCTCACCGATCGCGAACAGGCCCACCGCGACGATCACCACGTCCACGCCGTCGGCGAGATGCAGCGAGCCGAAGGTCAGCCGCTGCTGCCCGGTCATCTGGTCCAGGCCGATCAGACCGATCGTCAGGCCGATCAGCAGCGAGGCCAGGCCCCGGATCCTCGACGAGCCGAGGACGGACGTCACGGCGATGAACGCCAGCACCATGATGGCGAAGTAGTCCGGCGCGCCGATGTCCACCGCCAGGTCGGCGACCGTCGGCGCGAGCGCGACCAGCAGCAGCGTGCCCACCATGCCGCCCGCGAAGTGGCCGACGGCGGCGGCCGCGAGGGCCTGCGCGCCGCGCCCCGACTTCGCCATCGGGTTGCCCTCCATCGCGGCGACCACGGCGGCGCTCTCGCCGGGCGTGTTCAGCAGGATCGAGGTCGTGGAGCCGCCGAACATCGCGCCGTAGTAGATGCCGGCGAACATGATGAACGCGCCGGTCGGGTCGAGCCCGTACGTCACCGGCAGCAGCAGGGCCACCGCCATCGCCGGGCCGATGCCCGGCAGCACACCGATCGCCGTACCGAGCAGCACACCCACCGCGGCCCACAGGAGATTGAGCGGGGTGAGGGCCGTCCCGAAGCCGTCCAGCAGGGAGTCGAGGGCGTTCATGTCACAGCACTCCCATCAGCGGACCGCCGGGCAGCGGCACTCCGAGCAGCTTGTCGAACAGGGCGTAGGTGGCCAGCGAGAGCACCGCCGCGATCAGCGGGTCGCGGTCCACGCGGCGGCTGCCGAGCGCGTACGCGGCGCCCCAGAACAGCAGGGCGCCCGCGGCGGGGAAGCCGAGCGGGTCGATCAGGACGGCGGAGCCCAGGAACACGCCGGACAGCAGCAGGACCGTGCGCCAGTCGGCCGGTTCACCGAGGTCGACGTCCTCCCCGGTCTCGGCCTGGCCCCGGCCGCCGCGCAGCACGTCGACGGTGAGGAGGACGGCGACGAGCAGCAGGCCGATGCCGACCACGACGGGCACGGTCTTCGGCCCGACCGGGCCGCGCTGGGTGATGTCGACGTCCATGGTGAGGGCGTCGGTGAGGACCAGCACGCCGAGCGCGAGGAGGAGGGCGCCGACGCCCAGTTCGGAGTGGTCGCGCAGCCAGGAGCGGGCGGTGCGAGGGGTTCGGGGGGTGGTGGGCCTCGTCCCCGGCGCGGGGGACGGAGACGGCTGGGCCCCGGGCTCGGACGCCGGGGTGGGGGGAGTGGTCACAGGCCGAGCTCCTTCAGTACCGACACCACGCGCTCGTCCTCGGCGGCCAGGAACGCGCCGAACTCGTCGCCGGTCAGGAACGCGTCGTCCCAGCCGTTGCGCTTCATGGACGCCTGCCACTCCTTCGAGTCGTGCAGCGCCTCCAACAGCCGGACGAGTTTCCCGCGTTCGGCGTCCGTGAGGCCGGGCGGGGCGACGACACCCCGCCAGTTCGTGAACTCCACGTCGTAGCCGGACTCCTTGAGCGTGGGCGCGTCGAGGCCCGGCACGCGCTCGGGGCCCGTCACCGCCAGCAGCCGCAGCTCGCCCGCCTCGATCTGGTCCCGGTACTCGCCGACCCCGGAGACGCCGAAGGCGACCTTGCTGCCGAGGATCGAGGCGAGCAGTTCTCCGCCGCCGTCGAACGGGATGTAGTTGACGTCCTTCGGGGCGATCCCCACGGCCCGCGCCATCAGCATCGGAGCGAGGTGGTCGGGGCCGCCGGGGGACGAACCGCCGCCCACGGGAAGCCGGCCCGGGGCGGCCTTCCAGGCGGTGACGAGGTCGTCGATGGTCCGGTACGGGGAGTCCTTGGCGACCACCACCACGTCCTGCTCCTCGGTGAGCCGGGCGATCGGCGTGGTGTCGGCAAGGGTGCGGGGCGCGTGGTTGGAGCGGACGGCGCCGACGACGCCGAGCCCCATCGACATGGCCAGCTTGCCGTTGCCGCGCTCGTTCACCAGGCGGGTGAGGCCGACCGTGCCCCCGGCGCCGGGCAGGTTGAACACCTCGACGGAGCCGGTCAGTCCGGCGTCCTCGGCGTTCTTGGCGGCCGTGCGGGCGGTGATGTCGTAGCCGCCGCCGGGCGTGTTGGGAACCATGAGGCGCAGGCCCGGGATGTGGGTGCCGCTCTCGGCGCCACTGCCGGTCGTGAGCAGCGGGGGGCCCACGAGGACGAGCAGAGCGGCGCCGAGCAGGGCGAGGGGTGTGCGCAGGCGCACGGGTGCCACCACCTGTCGGTCGGGTTGTGCGGGTCGGGTGGTTCGAGTGGGTTGTGCGTAGGTGCAGGGGTGCGTCACCCGTGGAGGGGGGCGGGTGACGCGGGCCACATCGTGCCGGGGCGGGGGCGGGCTGTCGCGGTTACGGAAGCAATGGAGGTTGTGGTCGTTGTGTCAGCGCGGCGGTCGCTCCTGGTGCAGGTCTGTCGCCGGCCCTGTGCGGGGTCGGGGGCCGGGGGGATGATGGGGCGCATGTGGGACGGGGAGGACGTGAGCGGGGCCGGCGAGGCCATCGGGGTACTGGTGGTGGACGACGACTTCCGGGTGGCGCGCGTGCACCGGGCGTACGTCGAACGCGTCGACTCCTTCCGGGTGGTCGGGGTCGCCGGCAGCGGTGAGCAGGCCCTGAGCGCCGTCGACGAACTCCGTCCCGATCTGGTGCTGCTCGATCTGTATCTGCCCGACGTGTTCGGCCTCGACGTCATCCCCCGGCTGCGCACCGCCGGGCACGACTGCGACGTCATGGTCGTCAGCGCCGCACGCGAGGCGGACGCGGTGCGCGGCGCCGTGCGGCGCGGTGTCGTCGACTATCTGCTCAAGCCTTTCGACTTCGAGGATCTGCGGGGGCGGCTGGAGCGGTACGCGGTGCAGCGGGGAATGCTGCGGGACACCGTGGTGCGCGGGCAGGCGGACGTCGACCGGGTGCTGGCGGGGGCGGCGATGCCCGTACCGTCCGTGCCGTCCCTGCCGCGCAGACTGCCCAAGGGGATGAGCGCGGAGACCGCCGGGCTGGTGGAGCGGACGCTGCGGGAGGCGGAGGGGAGCCTGTCGGCGAGCGAGTGCGCGCGGCTGACCGGTGTCTCGCGGGTGAGTGCGCGGCGGTACCTGGAGTACTTCCACACCGTCGGGGCGGCCGAGGTGTCGTTGCGGTACGGGGCGACCGGGCGGCCCGAGCGGCGGTACCGATTCGTGGGGGCCGGGCGAGGGGTTGTCTCCGGGGATGGGCGGGCCTAGGGTCGGTGACGCGTAGGGAAAGCGCTTTCTGTGCCGACCGCGTCCACCGAATGGCCTGTTGCTCTCCGAGGAGCGCCGCATGACCTCGTCCCCCGGCCGCCGTCGTGCGGCTGTCGTCGGCACGGGTGCCATCGTCAGCGGAGGGCATCTGCCCGCGCTGCGGGCGCACACCGACCGTGTCGAACTCGTCGCCGCGGTCGATGTCGACCCCGGTCGGCTGGACACCTTCCGCACGGAGGCCGGGGAGGGGGTGACGGGCTTCTCGACGACCGAGGCGATGCTCGACGCCGTACGGCCCGATCTGGTGCTCATCGGCACGCCGCCGTCCCTGCACCGCGAGCAGACCGTCGCCGCGCTGAAGGCCGGGGCCTGGGTGCTGTGCGAGAAGCCGCTGTGTCTCTCGCTCGCCGAGTACGACGAGATCGCGGCGGCGGAGGCCGCGTCCGGGGCGTACGCCTCGGTGATCTTCCAGCACCGGTACGGCAGTGGCGCCGTGCGCGCACGGGAGTTGATACGGGGCGGGGAGCTGGGCGCGCCGCTGGTCGCCCACTGCCAGACCACCTGGCACCGGGACGCCGGGTACTACTCCGTGCCCTGGCGCGGACGGTGGGCCACCGAGGGCGGCGGGCCGACGACGGGGCACGGGATCCATCAGTACGACCTGCTGCTGCACCTGCTGGGGGAGTGGGAGGAGGTGCAGGCGATGGCGGCGCGGCTGGTGCACGACACGGAGAGCGAGGACGTGTCGACGGCGTTGGTGCGGTTCGCGGGCGGGGCGTTGGCGACCGTGGTGAACAGTGTGCTGTCGCCGGACGAAGTGAGCCGGGTACGGGTGGACTGTGCGGACGCGACGGTTGAGCTGACGCATCTGTACGGGCACACGAATGACGACTGGGTGTACACGCCCGCTCCGCATGTGCCGCAGGAGCGGGCGGCCGCGTGGCGCGAGGCGGGGGAGGACGTCCCCAGTTCGCACACCGCGCAGCTGGGGTTCGTGCTGGACGCGTGGGACGCCGGGGTGCGGCCGCCGGGAAGCGGGCGGGAGGCGCGGAGCACGCTGGAGTTCGCTGCCGCGTTGTACAAGGCCGCGTTCACGGGGCGGGCGGTCCGGGCCGGGGAGATCCGTCCTGGCGATCCCTTTTACGGGGCCATGCACGGTGGGGTCGGGGAGACCTGGAGCGGGGTGGGGCGGGCGTGACGCTGCGGGTGGTGCACGCGCACGGGGACGCCGTGGGCGTGAGCGTGGGGGACGTCGAGATTCTGCGGTACGTGTACCGGCCCGACCCGGTGGCGTTCGAGTCGCGCAAGCCGTATGCGCATCCGGTGCGGACGCTCGGGGGGAGGGTGGTGACCGGGTACCGGCCGAGCGACCACCGGTGGCACAAGGGGATGCAGATGACGGCCAGCCATCTGTCCGAGCAGAACTTCTGGGGCGGCGACTCGTATGTGCACGGGCGGGGTTATCTGCCGTTGCCGGAGCGGATCGGGTGGATGCGGCACGAGGGGTTCCCGTCGTTCGTGGTGGACGAGGAGCGGTTCGCCTGCGTGGAGGAGCTCACCTGGGTGGAGAACGGGGGCGCGGAGTGGGCGCGTGAGGAGCGGGGGCTGAGCGTCCACTCCGTGGATGTGGTGCGGGGCGCGTGGGTGCTGGACTGGTCGATACGGCTGACCAACGTGCGGGGCGAGGAGTTGCGCTTCGGGTCGCCGACCACGGCCGGGCGGGAGATGGCCGGGTACACGGGGCTGCAGTGGCGGGGGCCGCGGGACTTCACCGGGGGGACGGTGTTCGCGCCGGGGGTGGAGGGGGGTGGTCCGGGGGAGCGGTTCATGGGGACGCAGGGGCCGTGGCTGGGGTTCACGGCCGAACGGGACGCCGTCGACGGGGCGTCGACGGTGGTGTTCGCGCATGCGCCGGAGAATCTGGACGCGGGCGGGGGTGGGGGTGGGCGGGCCGTGCATCCGTCGCACTGGTTCGTCCGGTCGGAACCGATTCCGTCGGTGGCGTTCTCGTGGGCGTTCTTCGAGGAGTTCGGGCTGCCGGCGGGGGAGTCGTTCGCGTACCGGTACCGGGTGGTCGTCGCGGACGGGGCGTGGGACAGGGAGCGGGCGGAGGAGTTCTTGGCGGGTGTGCCGTGGTGACGCCGGACGAGTACCTCGCCCGTTTCGGCGCCGTCCCTGCCGGTCTCAGGACGACCACCGCCTCCACGCGATCTGGCGCTGGGAGCGGGGCCGGGCCGACCGTTCCCTGACACCCGCACCGCCTACCGCGGGCGCCGCAGCCCTCGCGGATACGACGCCGGGAGGCGCGCCGAGGCGACCGCCAGGGCCGTCGCGGCCGACGCCACCCCCAGCACCGCCCCCGCCGCCACATCCCCCGGGTAGTGCACGCCCGTATGGATGCGGGAGTACCCCACCGCCCCCGCCAACGCCCCCAACGGCACGGACGCCGCGGGCAGCACCGTGCCCACCGCCGTCGCGAAGGCGACCGCCGACGCCGTGTGGCCGGACGGGAAGGACGCCGACATCGGCATCGGCACGTGCCGGTCCACCGTCACCCGTGCCGCCTCCCGGTCGGGACGCTCCCGGCGGACCAGCCGCTTGCCGAGCAGGTTGGCCGAGGCGGACGCCACCGCTACGGCGCCGACCCCGGCGAGCGCCGCCCTGCGCGGGCGGGAGCCGGCCAGGGCCAGCGCCCCGGCGATGGCGAACGAGATCTTGGAATGGTCGGCCGCGTGGGAGAGCTTGCGCAGCGCGCGGTCGAGCGTCGGCGTGGGTGTCGCGGCGACCGCCGCGTACAGCGCGCCGTCCACCGCTCTGAGGTCGCTCAGCACCTCGGAGGCGATCCTGCGCAGTCCGTCGGCGGGCGGTACGGGTGTGGTGCGCTCGCTCATCTGTCCCTCCCGCGGTGACATCGTCCAGGTGCCCACGGTACGCATGATCCATGCGACGGGCCCGCCCGCCCCGCACGTACCCCCTTCAGGCCGCCCGGAACGTCCGCAGCCGCAGGGAGTTGCCCACCACGAACACCGAGGAGAACGCCATGGCCGCCCCCGCGATCATGGGGTTCAGCAGACCGGACGCCGCGAGGGGCAGGGCGGCGACGTTGTAGGCGAACGCCCAGAACAGGTTGGACCTGATCGTGCCCAGGGTGCGGCGAGCGAGCCGGACGGCGTCCGCCGCGGCCCGCAGGTCGCCGCGGACCAGCGTGAGGTCGCCCGCCTCGATCGCCGCGTCCGTGCCGGTGCCCATCGCCAGGCCCAGGTCGGCCTGGGCCAGGCCCGCCGCGTCGTTGACGCCGTCGCCGACCATGGCGACGGAGCGGCCCTGCGACTGCAGACGCTTGACGACGTCCACCTTGTCCTGCGGCAGCACCTCCGCGATCACGTCGTCGGAGGCGATGCCCACCTCGCGGGCCACCGAGTGCGCCACCGCCTCGTTGTCCCCCGTCAGGAGCATGGGGCGCAGACCCAGTGCGCGCAGGCGGCGGACCGCCTCCGGGCTCGTCTCCTTGACCGTGTCGGCGATCTCCAGGACCGCCCGGACCTCGCCGTCCCAGGCGACCAGGACCGCCGTGCGGCCCGTCGCCTCGGCTGCGTCGAGGGTGCGCGCGAGGGGCGCGGGCAGGGGGAGGGACCAGTCCGTCATCAGGCGGGGGCGGCCCACCAGGACCGCGTGGCCCTCGACCACGCCTTGGACCCCCAGGCCCGGGACGGCCGTGAAGTCCTCAGGGGTGGGCAGCGTGCCGAGTTCGGCCAGGGCCGCGTCCGCCACGGCTCGGGCGATCGGGTGTTCCGAGGCGTGTTCCAGGGCGCCGGCCAGGCGCAGCACGTCCGTCTCGTCGGCGCCGGGGGAGTGGACGGCCACCAGGCTCATCCTGCCGGTGGTGACGGTGCCGGTCTTGTCCAGGACCACCGTGTCGACACGACGGGTGGACTCCAGGACCTCCGGTCCCTTGATCAGGATGCCGAGCTGGGCACCCCGGCCGGTGCCGACCATCAGCGCGGTCGGGGTGGCGAGGCCGAGGGCGCAGGGGCAGGCGATGATCAGGACCGCCACGGCGGCGGTGAAGGCGGCCGTGGTGCCCGCGCCGTTGCCGATCCAGAAGCCCAGGGTGGCCAGGGCGAGGGCGACGACCACGGGGACGAAGACGGCGGACACGCGGTCGGCGAGCCGCTGGGCGGACGCCTTGCCGTTCTGCGCGTCCTCCACCAGCCGTGCCATGCGCGCCAGTTGGGTGTCCGCTCCGACCCGGGTGGCCCGCACGACGAGACGGCCGCCGGCGTTGACCGTGGCACCCGTGACCGGGTCCCCCGCGGTGACCTCGACCGGGACCGACTCGCCCGTCAGCATCGACGCGTCGACCGCGGAGGAGCCTTCCACGACCGTGCCGTCGGTAGCGATCTTCTCCCCGGGGCGGACCAGGAAGTGGTCGCCGGCCGTCAGACGCGTCACGGGGCGGGTCTCCTCGCCGCCGTCGGGGAGGAGGACCGTGACCTCCTTCGCTCCCAGCTCCAGCAGCGCGCGCAGGGCGGCTCCGGCCCGGCGCTTGGCGCGGGCCTCGAAGTAGCGGCCGGCCAGGATGAACGTCGTGACCCCGGCCGCCGCCTCCAGGTAGAGGTTCCCGGCGCCGTCCGAGCGGGACACCGTGAACTCGAAGGGGTGCGTCATGCCCGGAGTGCCCGCGGTGCCGAGGAACAGGGCCCAGACGGACCACAGGAACGCGGCGGTCGTGCCGACGGAGACCAGCGTGTCCATCGTGGCCGCGCCGTGGCGGGCGTTGGTGAGGGCCGCGCGGTGGAACGGCCAGGCCGCGTAGGTGACGACGGGCGCGGCGAGGGTCAGGGACAGCCACTGCCAGTACTCGAACTGCAGGGCCGGGACCATCGCCATCGCGACGACGGGGGCCGACAGCAGGATCGCCGTGATCAAGCGGTCGCGCAGGGGGCGGAGTTCGTCCGGCTCCGGCGGCTGCCGTTCGTCGGCGCCGGGCGGGGAGGGTTCTCTGGCGCTGTAGCCGGTGGCCTCGACCGTGGCGATCAGGTCGGGGACGGTCACGCCGGCGCCGTAGCTGATCCGGGCCTTCTCGGTGGCGTAGTTCACCGTGGCGGTGACGCCCTCCATCCGGTTGAGCTTCCTCTCGATCCGCGCGGCGCACGAGGCGCAGGTCATCCCTCCTACGGAGAGTTCCACCTCGGCATCGGCGCCGGTCGTACGGACGGTCATCGCTGACTCCTTGCGGATACGGGGCGGGGGTATCACTCGAGGGAAGCATGTATACCCCCAGGGGGTACGCGACGCAAGGTGCTCGGCGACTTGACTTAGTACCCCCCAGGGGTATGGTGAGCTGTGTCGATCGGCTCGTGATGGATGGCGGGCCGCTGTTTCCAGGGGAGAGACGGCCATGAAGACCGGACTGAGGATCACCGCGTTCGCCGCCGCGCTGGCCGGCGCCTTCGGCACCGCCTACGGGGTCGGCCAGACCTTCGACCCGGTCGTCGCGGAACGCCGGCCCGCCCACGAGGAGCGGCATCCGTCGGAAGCGGCGGAGAGCGAACACGGCGGGACCGCCGCGCACCCGCCCGGCGGGCTGCAGATCTCCGAAGGCGGCTACACCCTCGACCTGGACACCCCGGCGGTGTCCGCGGGCGAGCGGGCCGAACTGCGGTTCACCGTGCGGGACGCGGACGGACGCTCCGTCGACGAGTACCGGCGGGAACACGACAAGGAGCTTCACCTCATCGTGGCCTCCCGCGACCTGGTGACGTACCGTCACCTCCACCCCGAGCGCGCCCCCGACGGCACCTGGAGCACGCCCGTCGACCTGCCCCGCGCCGGCGGCTACCGGGTGTTCGCCGACTTCACCCCGGACCGGCCGGGGGCGGAGAACCTCACCCTCGGCGCGGACCTGGCCGCCTCCGGCCCCTACAGCCCCCGCGAGCTCCCGCCGCCCTCCACCACGGCCCGCGTCGACGGCTACGACGTGAAGCTGACCGGGACCCTGACGCCCGGCCGGGCGAGCGAGCTGCGCCTGACCGTCACGCGCGACGGCGACCCGGTCACCGATCTCCAGCCCTACCTGGGCGCCTACGGCCACCTGGTCGCCCTGCGCGCCGGAGACCTCGCCTATCTGCACGTCCACCCCGAGGGCGAACCGGGCGACGGCACGACCAGGCCGGGCCCGCACGTCTCCTTCACCGCCACGGCCCCCAGCAGCGGAAGCTACCGCCTGTTCCTGGATTTCAAGCACGACGGAGTCGTCCGCACGGCCGCCTTCACCGTGGAGGCCGGTAAGGCCGCGCCGGAGGAGCCCGCTTCACCGGGCCGCACGGAGTCGCCCGGCCACTCCGGCGGTCACGGCCACTGAGGGTCAGCCCAGCGCCCGGTCCAGGTTGTACGCCGCGCTGATCAGCGCGAGGTGGGTGAAGGCCTGGGGGAAGTTCCCCTGTTGCTGGCCGGTGTGGCCGATCTCCTCGGCGTAGAGGCCGAGGTGGTTGCCGTAGGTGAGCATCTTCTCGAAGGCCAGGCGGGCCTCGTCCAGGCGGCCGGCGCGGGTGAGGGCCTCCACGTACCAGAACGAGCAGATGGAGAACGTGCCCTCCTCGCCGTGCAGGCCGTCCGGGCTCACGTTCGGGTCGTAGCGGTAGACCAGCGAGTCGGAGACCAGCTCACGGGTCAGACAGTCCAGCGTGGACAGCCACTTGGGGTCCTTCGGCGCGATGAACTTCGCCATCGGCATCATCAGCAGCGCCGCGTCCAGCACCCCGCCCCCCTCGTGCTGGACGAACGCCCTCAGCTCCTCCGACCAGCACTCGGTCATGATCCGCCGGTAGATCGCGTCCCTGCACTCCATCCAGCGGGGCAGGTCCGAGGGCAGGCCGCGGCGGCGGGCCATGCGGACGCCGCGCTCGATCGCCACCCAGCACATCAGCCGCGAGTACAGGAAGCTCTGCCGGCCGCCCCGCGTCTCCCAGATGCCCTCGTCGGGCTGGTCCCAGTTCGCGCACACCCACTCGACCAGCGCCGTCACATGGTCCCACTGCTCGCTGGAGATCGGCTCGGCCCACTTGTCGTACAGGTAGATCGAGTCGATCAGCGCGCCGTACACGTCCAGTTGGAGCTGGTCGGCCGCCGCGTTGCCGACCCGGACCGGACGTGAGCCGCGGTGGCCCTCCAGGTGGTCCAGAGTCTGTTCGGGCAGGTCGGTGCGGCCGTCGATGCCGTACATGATCTGGAGCGGGCCCGACGGTTTGCCGTCGCCGGGGCTGATGTGCCGGGAGACGAACGCCATGAACGCCTCCGCCTCCTCGGTGAAGCCCAGCCGCAGCATGGCGTACACGCAGAACGCCGCGTCGCGCACCCACATGTACCGGTAGTCCCAGTTGCGTTCGCCGCCGAACTCCTCCGGCAGGCTCGTCGTGGGAGCGGCGACGATCGCCCCGGTGGGCGCGTACGTCAGCAGCTTCAGCGTGAGCGCCGAGCGGTGCACCATCTCCCGCCAGCGGCCCCGGTAGCGGGACGCGGACAGCCAGTCCCGCCAGTAGCGCACCGTCGCGGCGAACTCCTGCTCCGCCTCCTCGTGCGCGCACCCCCGCGGCGCCAGCTCCCCGCCGACCTGGTCCAGCGCGAACACGGCCGTCTCGCCCTCGGCCAGCTTGAACTCGGACCGCACGTCGGGTCCGTCCTGCTCCAGCGGGACGGTGGCCGTGAGCGCCAGGTCCAGCGCCTCGGACTCGAAGACGGCCACGTCCTCCATGATCCGCAGCGTGTGCGGCAGCGCCGCGTAGCCGAAGCGCGGCGCCACCCGCGCGCGGAACGGCAGCGATCCCCGTACGCACAGCACCCGCCGGATCAGCCGGTGCCGGCCCGCCTCCACGGACTCGCCGGACACGGGCATGAAGTCCTGCACCTCACCGACGCCGTCCTCGGTGAAGTACCGGGTGATCAGCACGTTCGTGTCGGGGAAGTAGAACTGCTTGGTGCGGGCCGGCACGGCCGCCGCCAGCTCGAAGCAGCCGCCCCGGTCGGCGTCCAGCAGCGCGGCGAACACGCTGGGCGCGTCGAAGCGCGGCGCGCAGTACCAGTCGATGGTGCCGTCCGTCGCCACCAGCGCCACGCTGCGCAGGTCGCCGATCAGCCCGTGGTCGGCGATGGGCATGTACCGCCGGTCGCCGGATCCGTCGCCCGGCCGGTTCGTCGTCCCGTCCATCGCAGCCTCCTCGGCCGGCGCGTGTCCTCCTGCCAGCTTAGGCAGGAGGGGCGGCGCCGGCCTTCCGGCGGGCGAGGGAACGCCTACCGGCGTACGGCCTTGAGGATCACGAACTTCGGGTCCGACGCCACCACCTCGCTGTTGCCGAACAGACGGCGCAGCTTCACGTGGTGACCCAGGTGCCGGTTGCCGACCACCCACAGCTCGCCGCCCGGGCGCAGGGTGCGGCGGGCGCCGGTGAACATGCGCCAGGCCGTGGCGTCGGTGGTCGCCTGGTGGGAGTGGAAGGGCGGGTTGGTGAGGACCAGGTCGACGCTGCCGGACGGGACGCCCGTCAGACCGTCGCCGACCCGGAACTCGGCGTGCCCGCTCACGTCGTTCGCCCGGTAGGTGTCCTGCGCCGACGCCACCGCCTGGAAGGACTCGTCCACGAACAGCACCTCGGCCTTCGGGTCGGCCAGCGCCATCGACGTCCCCACGACGCCGTTGCCGCAGCCCAGGTCCACCACCCGGCCGCCGTCCCGCCCGGCGGGCAGATGGCGCAGGAAGAAGCGGGTGCCGATGTCGAGCCGGTCCGCGCAGAACACCCCGGCGTGGTTGACGACCGGGCGGCCCGACACCGCGCCGACGTCCCCGGGCAGCGTGTAGCGGTACGGCCACGGATTCGGCGGGCGGACCAGGGACGGATCCGGCGTGCAGAAGATCAGGCGGGCCTTCTTCTCCGCCAGGGAGGTGCGGGTCGGGCCGAGGATCCGCTCGAACAGCCTCAGCGTCGAGGTGTGGATCTCCTTCACCATGCCCGTGCCGACCACGACCGTGTCCGCGTGCACCGACGGCGCCAGCCGCAGCAGCTGGTCCTCCAGCAGCGCCAGGCTCTTCGGCACCCGCACCAGCAGCACGTCGGTCCGCTCCGGCGGCGCGTCCTGCGTGGTCAGCAGCCGGACCGTGCCCGGCTCGACGCCGTTGCGGGCGAGGTTGGCGCGGGTGGCCTCCTGCCCCAGCCAGGAGTCGGTGATCTGCGTCGGCCGGTGCGCGGCGAGCGCCGTGACCAGCGCCCCCCACCGGTCACCGGCCACCACGACCGTCCCGGACAACGGCGGCTGCCGCTCGGCGAGATGCCTGAGGAGATACTCGTCGGAGGCGTCCCAGGCGCGCAGCCTGTCCCGCGGGTCCTCGGGGAAGCGGGACAGCACCGGCTCGCCCCAGGGGGTCGTCATACGGTCGTTCATCGTGCTGCCAGGCTAGCCGAGCCCCGGACCGTCCCGGCGCGGCGCACGGGCGCGGACGCCGGGGCACACACCCCGTACGCCCCGCGCACCCCGGCCGGGTTCCGCACGTGAGCGGCCTGTCGTCCGCCGGCGTTGCGGATCATGGGAGACTCGCCCCCATGAGCGGGAAGGCGGACCCCCGGCCGGCGGGGGAAGGGACCACCTCGAGGACGCGGCTCGACCGGGGACGCGGGGCGCTCGGACCCGCGCTGGAGCTGGTGCACACCGGACGCGCCCCGACCCGCGCCGTACTCACCGCGGAGCTCGGCGTCACCCGCGCCACGGCCGGAGCGGTGGCCGCCGAACTGGAGGCGCTCGGACTGATCCGCGTGGACGCCCGGCCCGGCGCGGCCGCCGGCTCCCAGGGACGCCCCTCGCACCGGCTGTCCGTCGCCGAGGACGGGCCCGTGGCGCTCGCCGCGCAGATTCACGCCGACGGCTTCCGCGCCGCCCTGGTCGGCCTCGGCGGCCGGATCGTCGCCACCGCACACGGCCGCGAGGTCGTCGACCCCGATCCGGCGAAGGTGCTCGGTTCCGTCGTCGCGGCCGGCGCGGAACTGCTGCGGGAGACCGGACGACGGTGCGTGGGCGCAGGGCTCGCCGTGCCGTCGGCGGTCGCCGAACCGGAAGGGCTGGCGCTCAACCCGCTGCACCTGGCCTGGCCCGCCGGCGCCCCGGTGCGGGAGATCTTCGCGGGGCAGGTGCGCGCCGCCGGCCTCGACGGGCCCGCGTTCGCCGCCAACGACGTCAACCTCGCCGCGCTCGCCGAACACCGGCACGGCGCCGGGCGGGGCTCCCGCGACCTGCTGTGCGTGGCCACAGGCCACCGCGGCGTCGGCGGCGCGCTGGTCCTCGACGGCCGTCTGCACACCGGCAGTTCGGGTCTCGCCCTGGAGGTCGGGCACCTCGCGGTCAACCCCGACGGCCGGCCCTGCCACTGCGGCAGCCGGGGCTGTCTCGACGTCGAGGCGGACCCGCTGGCCCTGCTCACCGCGGCCGGCCGCGACCCGGGCCCCGAGATGTCGTTGCTGAGACAGGCCGACGACCTGATCCGCGGCCAGTACGACGACCCGCGGGTCCGCACCGCCACCGAACAGCTCATCGACCGGCTCGGCCTCGGACTGGCCGGGCTGGTCAACATCCTCAACCCCGACCGGATCATCCTCGGCGGGCTGCACCGCACCCTCCTGGAGGCCGACCCCGACCGGCTGCGGGCCGTCGTCGCGGACCGCAGCCTGTGGGGCCGCAGTGGCGGGGTGCCGATCCTCGCCTGCACGCTGGACCACAACAGTCTGGTCGGCGCGGCGGAGCTGGCCTGGCAGCCGGTGCTGGACGATCCTCTGGGGGCACTGGCGTAAGGACGACGACCGCTCGACAGAAGGCCGACCGTATGACCGACACGCTCACCGTCAGCGTCCTGGGCACCGGCATCATGGGTGCCGCGATGGCCCGCAACCTCCTGAGGGCGGGGCACACCGTCCGCGTGTGGAACCGCACCCGTGCCAAGGCCGACCCGCTGGCCGCCGACGGCGCCCACGTCGCCGGCACCCCCGCCGAGGCGGTCGGGTCCGCCGACGTGGTCCTCACCATGCTGTACGACGGCCCCGTCACCCTGGAGACGATGCGCGCCGCCGCCCCGGCCCTGCCGCGCGGAGCCGTCTGGGCGCAGTGCACCACCAGCGGCATCGAGGACGTCGCCGGGATGGCCGCGTTCGCCCGCGACCACGGCCTGCGCTTCTACGACTCCCCCGTCCTCGGCACCCGCAAGCCCGCCGAGGAAGGGCAGCTCACGGTGCTCGCCGCCGGCCCCGGCGAGGGCCGGGACGCGGTGACGGCGGTGTTCGACGCGGTCGGCGCCCGCACCGTGTGGACCGGCGAGGACGGCGCGGAGGCGTCCGCCACCCGGCTGAAGCTCGTCGCCAACAGCTGGGTGCTCGCGGCAACCGCCGCAGCGGGCGAGACCCTGGCACTGGCCCGCGCCCTGGACGTCCGGCCGGCGGACTTCTTCGGCCTCATCGCCGGCGGACCGCTCGACATGGGCTATCTGCACGCCAAGGCCCAGCTGATCCTCGAGGAGCGGCTGTCCCCGGCCCAGTTCGCGGTCAGGACCGCCGCCAAGGACGCCGGGCTCATCGTGCGGGCCGGTCAGCGCCACGGCGCCCGCCTCGACGTCGCCGCCGCGAGCGCCCGCCGTCTGGAGCGGGCCGCGGCCCAGGGCCACGGCGACGAGGACATGGCCGCCGCCTACTACGCGAGCTTCGACGACGGGCCCGCGTCCGCCACCTGACCACCTCCACCCACTCCCTCATTCTCCCCCGTTCAGCGAGGAGTTCACGTGTCCAAGCCCCCACTGCCGCCGGAGGCTCAGGCGCTGCTGCGCAAGCCCAACCCGTGCGTGATGGCCACCCTCCGCTCCGACGGCTCGCCCGTCTCCACCCCCACCTGGTACCTCTGGGAGGACGGCCGCGTCCTGATCAACCTGGACGAGGGCCGGGTCCGTCTGCGCCACCTCCGCCACGACCCGCGCGTCACCCTCACCGTCCTCGACGCCGACAACTGGTACACGCACGTCACCCTGATCGGCCGCGTCGCCGAGATGCGCGACGACGAGGGCCTCGCGGACATCGACCGGCTCTCCCGCCACTACGGCGGCGACGCGTACCCCGACCGTGAGCGCCGCCGCGTCAGCGCCTGGGTCGAGGTCGAGCGGTGGCACGGCTGGGGCGCGATGAAGGACAGCGACCAGAGCGGCTGAACCGGCGGTCGGCTGCCCGAGAGGTCGAGGAGGCAGCCGCGTAGCGCCCGCGTACTCCCCGGGTGGTACGCCGGCTGCCGCCGCCCGCACGACGACCGGGCCACCCTCCCGGAGCGAGTCTCGAAGTGTCGCCGAGGGGCGACGGGACACCGCACCCGAGGAGTTGAACGATCATGCAGACCCTGGCGCACTTCGGTGACGGCGGGCCCGGCCCGTGGATCCTGCTGTTCCCCCTGTTCTGGGCCCTGGTCGTGGGGTTCGGCATCACCCTGCTGCGCCGCACGGGGTGGCGCGGCCGCCGCGGCCCGCACGGACCCGCCGCCCGCGACGACTCGCCGCTCGCCGTCCTCGGCCGCCGCTTCGCCTCCGGCGAGATCGACGAGGACGAGTACTGGCGTCGGCTGTCCGTCCTGGAGGAGCAGTTCGGGCGACGCGACTGACACGGACGTCTCCCGCCCGCCGAGGTGATCGACATCACCGCCCCACCCTGTGACGGCAGGGGCGCGGACAGCGCTGAAGAGATGAGGCGTCGCACGGGACGGACGAGTCCCGTGCGGCGGCCGTGTCTTCCGTGGGCCCGTCCGGGCCGCTTCTCAGGGTGGGGATCTCTTTGAGCCGTCGCAGCCGGCGTCGTGCCGTGTCGCACGCGTACAGACCGTTGAGCATGAGACGCCGGGCGTGGCTGACGCTCGGCGCCGTGCTGATCGGGGGAGGGGGCGTCGTCACGTATGCCACGGCCAGCCCGTCGGATTCCGGCGCACCCGGGCAGGAACGGCGGCCGGTCGAGGTCTACGGCCTGGCCCTGAAAGGCACCGCGGCCGGTGAGCGCAAGCTGCCCCGCACGGAGACCGAGCAGTTCTCCCTGGTCGGCGTCTCCTGGAGCGGGGCGCTGAAGCCGCTGGAGGGCACCGCGCAGGTGCGCACCCGAGGCCTGGAGTCCGGTGAGTGGGGCGCCTGGCAGTCGCTTGAGCTGAACGCGGCCCCTCCGGAGGAGGTCGAGGCCGGCATGCGCGGCGCGTCCCAGCCGCTGTGGGTCGGGCCCTCCGACGGTGTGGAGGCCCGCGTCGTCCATGAGGACGGCACCACCGCCGCGCTGCCCAAGGGCCTCGAGGTGAACCTGGTCGACCCGGGCGTGGTCACCGAGGCCGAGACCCGCCTCGACGCTCCCGAGCCGGCCGCGTTCGCCATGGACGAGTCGCCGTCCCCGTCCCCGTCGCCCGAGCCCACCGCGCCGCCGTCCACGGTGCCGCAGCCGCCCGTCACCTCGCGTGCCGACTGGGGCGCGGACGAGTCGCAGAGCCCCGACCCGTCGGAGTACAACGCCGAGGTGAAGGCGGTGTTCGTGCACCACACCGACGGCGCCAACGACTACGACTGCGCGGAGTCGCCGGCGATCGTGCGGGGCATCTACGCGTACCACACCAAGGTCGAGCGCTGGAACGACATCGGCTACAACTTCCTCGTCGACAAGTGCGGCACGGTCTTCGAGGGCCGCAAGGGCGGCATCGACCGGCCCGTGCTCGGCGCCCACACCTACGGCTTCAACCGTGAGTCCGCCGGCATCGCCGTCCTCGGCTCGCACGTCAGCGGCGCCGCCTCCACCGCCGCCCTGGCGTCCGTGGCGCGCGTGACGGCCTGGAAGCTCGGCCAGTACGGCGCGGACCCGGCCGGCACCGTGCAGCTCACCGCCGGCGCGACCCAGCGCAACTACTTCGGCACCCAGTTCACCGCGGGCGAGCAGTACACCTTCCGGCGGGTGTCCGGGCACCGCGACGGCTTCCTCACCCAGTGCCCGGGCGACGCCCTCTACGCCCAGCTGCCGACCGTCCGCACCTGGGCGGCGGGCCCGGTCGACGGGCTGCGGATCGTGTCCCTCACCGACGCGGCCGCCAAGGGCTCGACGTACTACACCAAGGGCACGCCGGTGGTGCGCTGGTCGGCCACCACGCCGGCCGCGCTGATCAAGAGGTACGACGTGCTCGTGGACGGCCGGTCCGTCGCCGGCACCTCGGGCGCGGGCTACGCCAAGCGGATCACCCTCACCCCCGGCAGCCACACCGTGAGCGTGCGCGCCACGCACCAGTCCGGCGCCGTCACGACCACGGACGCGCTGACCGTCGTGGCGGAGACGACCGCGCCGGTGTTCACCGCCGCGCCGACGCTCGGCCTCCGTGCCGGCACCGTCAGCACCGGGTCCGTCCCGCTCACCCTGCGCTGGAAGGCGACCGACGACCAGGCCCTGCGCCAGGTGCAGCTGCTGACCCCGTCGACCGCCACGTTCAGCGCGGCCGCCTACCTGTCCAACCGCACCGCGAAGCCGGGCACGGCGTCCACCTGGTCGATGCGGGCGTACGACTACGCCGGCAACCACCGCGACGCGGCGGCCACCTACACCCCGGTGATCCTCCAGGAGAGTGCGGCGGTCCGCACGGGCACCTGGAGCACCCGCAGCTCCACCAGCTACCTGGGCGGCAGGTCGTACTCCAGTGCCTCCAAGGGCGCGAGCCTGAGCTGGACGTTCACCGGCCGCTCGGCGGCCTGGGTGGTCTCCCGGGCGTCGAGTTCGGGGCAGGCGTACGTGTACGTCGACGGCGTGAAGGCCGCCACGGTGGACCTGAGGTCGGCGGCCACCAGCTACCGCCAGGCGATCTGGACGAAGACCTGGTCGGCCAACGCCAAGCACACCGTGAAGATCGTGGTCGTCGGCACCAGCGGCCGGCCCACCGTCACCACGGACGGCCTCGTCTACATCCGGTAGCGGTCACCTCGGCCGTCGTCTCGGGCAGCCGGCCGGGCTGCGGTGTCCGGCGGACGTGAGATCCGCCGGACACCGCGGCGGTCGGCGACGCCCCGTCGTGTCACCGCCCGGTCAGCCGGGGACGGCGGACCGGGCGGGGGCGGGCTCGGGCCGGTGGGCCTCGGCCACGTGGTCGACGAGTGCGACCTCCGTGAACCGTGGCCGGTCGGGTGCCGCGGCCGTGAGGTGCGGGCGCCGCTCCCAGGCGGCCGGTTCGGCGGCCGCGGGCGTCGGCAGGGTGAACCACACGACCTTGCCCGCGTCGTCCGGCAGCACACCCCAGCTCTCGCTCATGGCGGCCACCATCGCCAGACCGCGGCCACAGGTGGCGAGCGGTCCGGCGTCCGCGACGACCGGCAGCCGCGGATCGTGGTCGTGCACCGACACCTTCAGCCGGTCGAGGAGCAGTTCGATCTCCACGGTGCACGTCTTGTCGGGCCGGGCATGCCGGTGGACGTTGGACAACAGCTCCGTCACACCGAGCGAGGCCCGGTCTATCAGGGAATCCATGTGCCAGTAGCGCAACTGCGCAGAGACGATTCTGCGGACCTGGCCGATCCGCGACGGCAGGGCTTGGAGCTCCACCGTGCAGTGCCTGCTTGGGTGACTGATCACGGCTGCGACTCCCCGACGTGAGGTCCGGAAGAACACGGAGTACGGATCCAGCAGGGTGCCTGCGTGACGCTGCCGCCTGCTGTCGTGGCCGGCGGGCTGGTTCGCAGCGTTATCGCCGGTAAACCCAGAGTGACGTGAGAACAGCGTGACCCAGTGATGGATACGGCGCAACTCGCGGACATCTCAGGCGCCACGCCCCGCCGCCCGGCGGACGGCCTCGATGAATCGGCGGGCCGCGGGCGGGCCGGGCTCCCCGGGCGCCGGGTCGTGGTCCCCGAGGGTCAGCAGGTACCGGTTGCCGTTGAGGTCGGCCAGCGCCCGGCCGTCGGACGCGAACCAGGGCCGCGTGGCGCGCACGGCCTGCACCGGCGCGCTGTCGATCTCGGTGCCGTAGCTGGTGAGCAACTCCAGCCGTCCGTCGCTGATCCGGACCTGTCCGGCCCGGGTGAGCGACCGCAGCCGCCGGCCGATCCGCACGCCCGTGGCCTTGAACTCCGGCTCCGCCATTGCCACCCGCCCCCTCTGTGCGCGTCGGTGTGCCGGACCGCGCTGCGCGGGCCGGCCACTGTCCAGAACCAAGTGTGCCCCTGCTCCCGCCGGTGCAGTCTGCCCGCACGCGCCGCCGAGCACCAGAGCCCGAGCCCCCGCCGGCCGGAGCGCGGGGGGCACTCGCGCCAATGCGCCCCCACCCGCGCGCCCCCATCGCCCCAGCACTGCCTTTCAGGCCGCCAAAGATGTGTTTATGCAGGTGAGAGGTGGTGCGAACGGTGCTTATGATCGGTGTGTCGGCCGCGCTGGACGCCGTCGGCGCTCAGTGTAAGGAGCCCAGTCGTGAGCACTCCCCAACAGACCCCGACCGGCGCCACTCTCGACGTCGACCGCAGCGACCCCGCCTACCGCGCCTGGCTGAAAGAAGCCGTGCGCCGGGTGCAGGCCGACGCCAACCGCTCGGCCGACACGCATCTGCTGCTCTTCCCGCTGCCCGAGCGGTGGGGCATCGACCTCTACCTGAAGGACGAGTCGACCCACCCCACCGGCAGTCTCAAGCACCGGCTGGCCCGCTCGCTGTTCCTCTACGGCCTGTGCAACGGCTGGATCCGTCCGGGCCGCCCGGTGATCGAGGCGTCCAGCGGCTCGACCGCCGTGTCCGAGGCGTACTTCGCGAAGCTGATCGGCGTGCCCTTCATCGCCGTCATGCCGCGTACGACGAGCGCCGAGAAGTGCCGCCTGATCGAGTTCCACGGCGGACGGTGTCACTTCGTGGACGACCCCCGCACCATGTACGAGGCGTCCGCCGCCCTGGCGGCGGAGACCGGCGGCCACTACATGGACCAGTTCACCTACGCGGAGCGGGCCACGGACTGGCGCGGCAACAACAACATCGCCGAGTCGATCTTCCGTCAGCTGCGGAGGGAGCGGTTTCCGCAGCCGGAGTGGATCGTCGCCACCGCCGGCACCGGCGGCACCTCCGCCACCCTCGCCCGCTACGTGCACTACATGCAGTACGACACCCGCATCTGCGTCGCCGACCCGGAGAACTCCTGCTTCTTCCAGGGCTGGACGACCGGCGACCCGGACGTCTCCTGCGACAGCGCTTCCCGCATCGAGGGCATCGGACGCCCCCGGATGGAGCCGAGCTTCGTGCCCGGCGCCGTCGACAGGATGATGAAGGTGCCCGACGCGGCCGCCGTCGCCGCCGTACGGGCTCTGGAGCGGGTCATCGGCCGCAAGGCGGGCGGCTCGACCGGCACCGGGCTGTGGAGCGCGCTGAAGATCGTGGCGGAGATGGCCGCGGAGGGCAGGCGAGGCAGCGTGGTCACGCTGCTGTGCGACCCGGGCGACCGCTACCTGGACAAGTACTACTCGGACGCCTGGCTGGCCGAACAGGGCTTGGACGTGACGCCGTACGCGGAGGCCATCGACCTTCTGCTGAGCACGGGGGTCTGGCCCGAAGGGTCACCCCGCGAGCCGGCGGTCCAGTGAGGTCATGGCGTCGCGGAAGCCCGCCGCGAGACCCGGGCGGGCCGCCTTCATCGCCAGGCGGAACGGCGTGACGCCGTCCACGGCCATCGTCCAGCGCACCCGTGTGCCCGTCCCGGCCGGCCCCAGCCGCCACTCCTCGGCCATCGCCCGGGCGCCCGGCACATTGGTGACGTCGACGCGGTAGGCGTACACCTCCGGGTCCTCGGCCGCGAGGACCGTCTCGCGGAACCGGGCCGCGCCCACGAGCCGGATCTCCCGGCCCGCGCCGCCGTCCAGCGGACGGGCCAGGGTGACCACACGAAACCACGCCGTCCAGCCGGTGACGTCCCGTGCCAGCGCGTCGAACACCGCCGGGGGAGCGGCCGAGATCTCCCGCTCGAAGACCAGGCGCACGGGGGCGACCGAGGCGAACTCCCGCCCCACGGGGCGCAGACGGTGGGGCATGGGCTCAACTCCCTGGAAGGTCACGCTGTTCCGGGTCACGGACGGTACGGGGAGCCGCGCCCCGCTCAGACGTCGGCGGTCGGAGCCGGCTCGTCCTCGGACTGCTCGGGCTCGCCGGCCACCACCAGTCGCCGCAGATGCTCGGACACCTCCGCGCGGGCCTCTGCGGACAGCCCGGAGTCCGTCACCAGGGTGTCCACCTGCTCCAGCGAGGCGAACGAACTCAGGCCGACGGTGCCCCACTTGGTGTGGTCGGCGACCACGATCACGCGGCGGGCCGACTGCACCAGCCGCCGGTTGGTCTCCGCCTCCGCCAGGTTCGGCGTCGACAGTCCCGCCTCCACCGATATGCCGTGCACCCCGAGGAACAGCAGGTCGAAGTGGAGCGCCGCGATCGCCTGGTCGGCGACCGGCCCCACCAGCGAGTCGGACGGGGTGCGCACCCCGCCCGTCAGGACGACCGTTGCCGCGCCCTGCCGGCTGCCCGACGAGCGCTGCGCCGCGTGGAAGACGTCCGCCACCCGCACCGAGTTGGTGACCACCGTGAGGTCGGGAACGTCGGTCAGCCGGTGCGCGAGCGCGAACGTCGTCGTGCCGCCGGACAGCGCGATCGCCCCGCCCGGCGGGACCAGCTCGGCCGCCGCGCGCGCGATGTCCTCCTTGGCGGTCAGCTCCAGACCCGACTTGGCCTCGAACCCCGGCTCGTGCGTGCTCGCCTCGACCACCGGCACCGCACCGCCGTGCACCTTCTCCAGAACGCCCTGCCGGGCCAGTGCGTCGAGGTCGCGGCGGACCGTCATGTCCGACACACCGAGCCTGCGGGTCAGCTCGTTGACCCGGACCCCGCCCCGCCGCCGGACCTCGTCGAGGATCAGGGTGCGCCGCTGCTCGGCGAGCAGGTTCTGATTCTCGCTCACGTACGCTCCGGTCCTTTCGCCGCACAGCAGTCCGACACACGTCCGCGCGTCCACGGCCTGGGCCCCGTTCTCCCGGGCACCGGTGCGCGGACGTCCCATCCTCCCATGCCGGACCCCGGGCGGCGCCACCGGTTGCTCGTCGCGTACATGGCGGTTCCGGGTGCCCGTGCGGTGCGTGCGGATCACACGGATCGGGGAGATTGAGTGACGACGGACACACACGGTCCTGGGGCGGAGGATGCTGTCCCGCACGGACGGAACCGACGGGGCGTCAGGGGAGACCGCACGGTGGAGAACGCGCAGCAGCACAGACCGGCCGAGGACGGCGGAGCACCGGCGGGCGAGGGGCCCGCCGGGTCCCAGGCCGCGCTGGAACTCCTGGTCCACGGGGTCGGCGGCACCACCCCGGAGCAGATGCTCGACGACCCGCGCACGGTCCGCGTCACCGGCGACGACGTCGCCGCCCTGTTCCGCCGCGCCGACGACGCCGACGCCGAGCGGGACACCGGCGCCCGCCGCGACGGGCCCGTCCCCGAGGCGTACGTCTGGTGCAACCTCACCTCCGGCAACGGAACCCGCGCCCTGTGGCTGCTGCTCCTGCCGTTCATGGTGGTCAACCTGGCCCACTGGATGCGCCCCGGCGCCCACGGCCGCCGCCGCACGGTCCGGCTGTACGGGCTGCTGGTGCGGCTGACCGGCCTCAGCCTGACGGTGCTGCTCGTCGCCGCCGCCTGCGAGGTCGCCCTCGACCTCACCGCCTGGCAGTGCGCGGGCACGCCCGCCTGCGCCGGCCGGCACTCCTGGCTCGGCTTCCTGTCACCCGGCGAGGGCTGGTGGGGCGCGCCCGGCCGCCGGCTCGCCCTGGCCGCCCTGGTGCCCGCCGCCCTCACCGGACTGCTGTGGTTCCTGTCCCTGCGCACCTGGAGCGCCTACGAGTCGCAGCAGCCGCTCGGCGGCTCGGAGGCCGAGGAGGACACCGGCCCGACCGCCCTGAACCGCCCCGGCTTCTGGTACGGCCGCCGCCTGGGCGCCCGGCTGCGCGCCGCCCACACCGCCGCCGCGCTGCTGACGGTCGCCGCGGCCGTGGGCTCCGCCGCCGCACGGTACGACCGCGAGCCGGGCGGCCCCGCCGTCCTCGCCGTCCTGGGTGTGCTGCTGGAGGCCGCCCTGGCCGGCGGGGCGGGCACGGTGGTGTGGGTGGTCTGCCGCCGCGGCCGCAGCGAACACCGCCTCGACGGCGACGCGGACCGCCCACTGGTGCGAGGGCTGCCCCTCGCCGCCCTCGCCCTGCTCGCCCTCAGCACCCTCTACGCCGGCTGGGAGCGGCCGGGCTGGGAGTCGGCGGGCAGGCTGCCCGGCAACCTCACCTTCGGCGCCCTCACCTTCGCGCAGGGCCTGCTGGTGATCGTGCTCGCCTGCGTCTCCCACGCCCTGCACCGCACCGACCCCGACCGGCGCGCCGCGCTGCGCGGACTGGCCGGACCCGCGGTCGCCATGCTCGCCTGCGCGCTCGGCGGCGTGATGTCCGGCGGGGTCTCGCAGCGGGTGTCCGACTGGCTGGACGGCACCCGCGCCTCCATCCCGGGGCCGCCGGTGCTGCTCACCTGGCAGGCGTCCGTCATCCCCCTGCTGCTCCTGCTGCTCCTCGCCATGTGCTGCTGGCTCGCCCGCCGCGCCTGGCACCTCGCCCGTGCCGAACGCGCCGCCGTGGAGGAGGAGTACGCCGGAGAGCCGGGCGACCCCGGACGCACCCGCCGGATCGCCTCCGTACGCGCCATGGCCGCCCTCACCGACCGGGGACCGCGCATCCTCGCCGTCACCTCCGCCGCCACCCTGCTCCTCGGCGCCGCGGCCCTGGCCGGCGCGACGGCCACCGGGGAGACTCCGGACGAGGCGGCGCGCGGCGCCCACCCCGTCGTGCACGGCGCCGCGCAGACCGCGCAGGCCCTCGGCTCCTGGCTGATCGGCCTCGGCTTCGTCCTCCTCGTCACCTGGGGCCGCCGTGCCTACAAGGACGCCTCGGCCCGCCGCACCATAGGGATCCTGTGGGACGTCGGCACCTTCTGGCCGCGCGCCGCGCACCCCTTCGCGCCGCCCTGCTACGCCGAGCGCGCGGTGCCCGACCTGACCTGGCGCATCGCCACCTGGACCCGTGCCACCGGAGGACGGCTGGTGCTCTCCGGGCACTCCCAGGGCAGCGTGCTCGCCGCCGCCGCGGCCTGGCAGCTCCCGCCGTCCGCCCGCAGACGCGTCGCCCTCCTGACCTACGGCTCCCCGCTGGAGCGGCTGTACGGCCGCTGGTTCCCCGCCCACTTCGGCCCGGACGCCCTGGACGCCCTGCACCGGGACGTCGTCTGCTGGCGCAACCTGTACCGGCGCACCGACCCCATCGGCGGTCCCGTGCGGCTGCCCGGCGACGGCGGACCCGACGTGGACCGCCCGCCGCTGAAGGATCCCCTCGCCTACGGCCGCACCGCGGAACACCCGCTGCCCGCGCCGATCCTCGGCCACTCCGACTACCGGGCCGACCCCGAGTTCGCGGAGGAACGCCGGCGCCTGCTCACCCGGCTGCGTCCCGAGGTGCCCGCTCCCCGCAGCACCGGGAGACCCGGGCCGGCGGCCTGACGACCCGTCGGCCCGCGCTCAGGGCAGCGCGGGCAGGTCCTCCGCGTACAGCAGCGTCAGGTCGTCGGTGGTGGGCTCGTCGAGCTGGGCGACCCGGCTCGCGTGCCGCTCCACCATCGCCTCGAACGTCTGCCGCGCCGTGCGCCCGTTGCCGAACGCGGGCCCCTTGGGGATGTCGGTGAAGTACTTCAGCAGCGCCTCAGCGGCACCGGGCGCCAGCCGGTACTCGTGCTCCTCGGCCTGCTGCTCCACGATCCGCAGCAGCTCCTCGGGGCCGTAGTCGCCGAACGTGATCGTCCGCGAGAAGCGGGACGCCACACCGGGGTTGACCGACAGGAAGCGCTCCATCTCGGCCGTGTAACCGGCCACGATGACCACCACCGCGTCCCGCTGGTCCTCCATCAGCTTCACCAGCGTGTCGATGGCCTCCTTGCCGAAGTCGCGGCCCGCGTCCTCCGGCGACAGCGCGTACGCCTCGTCGATGAACAGCACCCCGCCGCGCGCCTTCTCGAACGCCTCCTGGGTGCGGATGGCCGTCGAGCCGATGTGCTCGCCGACCAGGTCCACCCTGGACACCTCGACCAGGTGGCCCTGCTCCAGCACCCCGAGCGAGGCGAGGATCTCGCCGTACAGACGCGCCACCGTGGTCTTGCCGGTGCCGGGGGAGCCGGTGAACACCAGGTGCCGCTTGACGGACGCGGCCTTCAGCCCGGCCCGCTGCCGGCGCCGGCCCACCTCGATCATGTCGGTGAGGGCCCGCACCTCGCGCTTGACGCTCTCCAGGCCGACCAGGGCGTCGAGTTCGCCGAGGACGTCCTTGGAGGTGCGTGTCTCGCGCCGCGGTTCCGGCACGGCGGCGGGGGCGGGCGGCGCAACGGCCCCGGCAGGGGCGGGAACCGTGCCCAGCAGCCCCGTGGTGTGGCCGGTGGTCTGCACCGCCGCTTCGGGCGCGGGCGGTTCGGCGCGCAGAGTGCCGGACTCGTCGCTCGTGCAGTCCTCGACGACCGGCCCGCCCGAGCCGGACGTGCCGTCGGCGCCCTCGGCGAACTCGTAACCCCCGCGCGCGCAGCGCTCGGTGCGGCATTTGCGCAGCGTCGTGCGGCTGCCGTCGATGACGTGGAAGCCGTAGCCGCCGCTGCCGGTGACCCGGCAGTGCTCGAAGGTGCCGCGGCCGCCCGCGGACACGTACACGCCCGCCTCGGCGGGGGAGTCGACCGTGCAGCGCTCGACGGTGGGGTCGGCGCCCTTGGTGACGATGACCCCGGTCTGGGTGCCGTCCAGGGAGCAGTTGTTCAGGGTGCCGCCACTGCCGTGGTCACGGAACCAGGCGCCCGTCGCCGCCTCCCGGATGCGGCAGTCGTCGAGCTGGGCGGTCGCGCCGTCGCTCACCGACACCGCCGTGTTGCGCACCTGGGAGAGGTCGCTGTCGACGACGTCCGCCCGCGAGCCGCGGTCCAGCACGAACAGCGCGTCCGGCACGTCGTGCACCCGGCAGGAGTCCAGGACGGCGGTCGCGCCGTCGCTGACCCACACCGCCGGGTAGTCGCCGGTGCTGTCGAAGATCTCGCACTGGTTGGCGTCCACCCGCGTCCCCGGGTCCCACACCGACAGACCGTTGCGGCCGAACTGCCGCACCGTGGTGCGGGTCAGGGTGAGCACCGAGCGGGAGCGCAGGTCGACCGCGTTCTCCGGGATGTCGTGGATGCGGCAGTCGGCCAGCGTCAGCACGGCGTCCGTGTCGAGCGTGACGCCGTCCCCGGTGGTGCGGTGCACGTCGCAGTCGGTGAGGTGGGCGGTGGCACGGCCGGTCACCTGCACCCCGCTGCCGCGCACCTCGTACACCTCGCAGCCGACGGCCTCCAGCGCCGAGTTCTCCCCGGTCGCGGTCAGGCCGGAACCGGAGGCGTGGTGCACCTTGCAGCGCTCCAGCCGGGGGTGGCCCCCGCCGCGCACGGCGACGCCCGCCTGCCCGGCGGCGACCACCTCGCACTCCTCGAAGACCCCGCCCCCGCCGTCGACCACGGCGATGCCGGCGCCCGCCGGATTGTCGACCGTGCACCGGCGCACCGTGGGCCGGGCGGCGCCGCGCACCTCGATGCCGGCCGCGGACCGGCTGACCACGCGGATGTCCCGCAGCTCGGGGGTGCCCTCCTCCACCAGCACGGCCGGGGCGGTGGCGTCCTGTCCCTCCACGTGCAGGTCCAGCACCACGGCGGAGGCGCGCACGGTGAGCGGCACCCCGTCCGGCGGCGCGATGCGCACCGAGCCGGGCGACCCCTCGGGCCCGCGCAGGGTCACCGCCCGCCGTACGACGAGGTTCTCCCGGTAGGTGCCGGGAGCGACGGTGAGCACGTCGCCCTCGCCCGCGGCCTCCAGGGCGGCGGCGAGCGATGGGTACTCACCCGTGCGGCGGCGCCACCTCGATGTGCCGGTGTGCGTCACCTGGACCGTGCCCTGTGCCATGGTGTTGCCGTGCCCCCACCTCGTCGTACCTGTGGACCGTTCCCGTCCGAGTCTTCGCCGATCGGTTCGGCCGGACCACCGTAGCGTGCGCGGGGGCGGCGAGTTGACCAGAGGCGGAACGCCGTCAGCTGCCGGCGCCCGCCCTGCCCCAGTCCGGGCCCACGCGGCCCCACTCCCGGTCCCAGCGGGCGTACCGGCCGCGGAGCATCCGGCGCAGCACCAGGCGCCGGCCGCCTTCGAACAGTCCGGCGGCCAGCAGCGCGGCCCCCGCGCCCGCGAGCACCGCGTGGGCCGTGGCGGCGCCCTGCTCCAGCGGGCGCGCGACCCGGTCCCCGCGCCCGTCGGTCCAAATGCGGAACGTGTCGCCCGGCCGGGGATCCGGCAGTCGCGCCTGCACGGCCTCCCGCCGTCCGGATCCGTCCGGGGCGGTCCAGCGGGCCAGGACGCGGGAACCCGGGTCCCCGCCCAGCAGCTCCGGGTCCGTGGCCGCCGGGGCAGGGTCCAGCTCGCGCACCACCGTGGCCGTGACCAGGTGGCGGGACTGCTGCTGGGCACGGACCGACCGCTGCAGCGACGCGTGCGCGGCGCTTCCGGCCAGAACGCCGATCAGCGGCGCGGCGAGCGTGGCCAGCAGGAGCGCGGCGAGCGCCAGCCAGGCTTCCGCGAGGTCGGTGGCGCGGCGCAGCGGGTTGCGCCGCCAGCGCCAGAGTCCGCTGACCGCCCGCACGGCACGCACCCCCTCCCCGGTTCCCTCACCGATCCCTCACGCTGCCCAACGCGCCGGAACGGACCCGGGTTCCCACGTCGCGCGACCGCGCGCGTCAGGCCACGACCTCCAGCGGGTCGCCGACGCGGAGGGTGCCGGGGGAGACGGGCACCAGGTTCACGCCGAAGAGGAGCCGGCCGCCGGCGGACCGGTGGCGGCCCAGGGTGTGCAGCGGTTCGCGTCCGCGGCGGGCGGTGTCCTGGTCGGTGGTGGTGACCACGCACCGTCCGCTCGGCTTGGGGACCCGGAACGTCATCTCGCCGATGGTGACGCGCTTCCAGCCGTCCTCCGCCCACGCCTCCGTCCCCTCGACCACCACGTTGGGCCGGAAGCGGCTCATCGGCAGCGGGCCCTCATGCGCGTGCTCGCCCTGCGCGACAAGGGAGTTGAGCCGGTCCAGGGAGGCGGTCGCGGTGAGCAGCAGCGGGTATCCGTCGGCGAACGTGACCGTCTCGCCGGGCAGCGCGTACGCGGGGTCGACCGGCCGCCGTACGGCCGGGTCGTCGAGGTGCACGAGCCGCACCGGTGTGTCCAGGAAGTCGCTGCACCACTCGTGCACGGCCGGGTCCTCGGCGGGGACGACCTCCACCTTGTCGCCGAAGACGTCCGCCGGGACGGTCGTGCCGGGCGCCGGCACGGGCACGGTGACCGGGTCGCGGCCGGGCGCGGACAGCACGACGCCGCCGCCGGGCAGCGGCTCGGCGGCGGCGAGGGCGAGGCGTGGGTGGCGGCGCTGCGTGACGACCTTTCCCCCGTCGTCGATCAGCGTCCAGCGCCGGTCACCGGCCGGACCCCAGCGCTCCACGACAACCTCCCGGAGCGGCAGGCTCCGGAAGGCCTTGACCGGATGAACGTGGATCGAGCGCACACGAGCGTTCCCCATGGGCCCATCGTGCCATCACCGGGCGACGGCACCGGGCCCTTTCGGCACGGCTCGGCCCGCTCAGTACCCCCGGTACTGCTGGTTGTTGTAGGGGTCCTGGTACGGCGCGGGCGCCGGCCGCGGGGCGGCCGCGGGACGCATCGCCTCGTACCCGGCGGGCTGCGGCTGGCGCGGCGGCTGCGGCTGGGGGCCGGGGTAGCCGCGCGGCGCGGTGGCCTGCTGCGGGATGTACGCCGTGTGCGCCTGCTGGAGCGGGGCGGGCTGCGGCGCGGCGGGCTGGGGGTAGCCGTAGGACGGCTGGGACGGTGCCGCCGGCAGGGCCGGCAACGCCGAGGGGAGCGCGGGCAGGTGACTGGCCGGCGCCTCGTACGCGGCGGGGACCCGGATCGGGGCGATCTGCGGGGTGCCCCGCTCGGCCACGAGCGAGTCGTAGATCGGGGTGTCCGGGAAGGCAGCGGAGGAGTAGCCGCCGCCATACATGGAGCGGGGGGAGGTCATGGCACATAAGTTAAGCCCACGATGTGCTGGTTGGGGAGACCGATAAGAGGGTTGTTTTCCGCGCCCTGGGTGACTGGCGATCCCCAATGCGAGCGAACTTATGGAAAACGGGCGTACTGTCGCGCGGATTTCGTGTAAAGGCCGAGTTCCAAGGGGGTTACCGGCGGTCTCAGGGGGTGGCCGGCGAGGGGTTAGCGCCCGCGGGCGTGGGCGCCCCTCGCGTGGGGGATTAGGTTGGGCGGACGCACACCGACGGACGCCGGGGCTTCGCCCGGCGCGGCGACCTGTGATGGGGGCGGGACATGTCCATGTCGAAGGGATCGAACACACCGGTGCCGGCCACGGCACTGCGGGTCGACGTGGGCTGGCGCTTCGGCCCCGGCGTGCCCGACGCGGACGCCTCGGCGCTGCTGCTGTCCGGCGGCAAGGTCCGCTCCGACGCCGACTTCGTCTTCTACAACCAGCCCGCCCACGCCTCCGGCGCCGTACGCCACGAGGGCAAGCGGCAGGACGGGGGCCGGGTCACCGACACCCTGCTCGTCGACCTCACGCGCGTCGAGCCCGGCGTCGAGACCGTCATCCTGGCCGCCTCCAGCGACGGCGGCACCTTCGGACAGGTCCCGGACCTCTCCATCGAGGTGAAGGACGCGGCGAACGGCACCGTGGCCGCCCGTTTCGACAGCACCGGCACCACCACCGAGACCGCCTTCGTGCTCGGCGAGTTCTACCGCCGCCAGGGAGCCTGGAAGTTCCGCGCCGTCGGACAGGGCTACAGCAGCGGGCTCGAGGGCCTCGCCACCGACTACGGCATCACCGTGGACGAACCGCAGCACGCCGTACCGCCCGCCGCGCCCGCCGCGCCCGTGGCGCCCGTGGCGGCTCCGGCCCAGGCCGCCCCGCCGGTCGCGCCTCCCGTCACCGTGCCGCAGCCTCCGCCTCCGCCCGTGGCTCCCCCGGCGCCCGTCCGGCTCACCAAGGTGACGCTCACCAAGGCGGCGCCCTCCGTGTCGCTGACCAAGCAGGGCGGCACCTCGGGCTCCCTCCACGTCAACCTCAACTGGGAGGTGCGCAAGCAGTTCTCCGGCTGGGCCGCCAAGCTGGGCCGCCCGGTCGCCATGCACGCCGACCTCGACCTCGACCTGTGCGCCCTGTGGGAGCTCACCGACGGCAGGAAGGGCGTCGTCCAGGCCCTCGGCAACGCCTTCGGCTCGCTGCACCAACCGCCGTTCATCCACCTCGACGGCGACGACCGCACCGGCGCCTCGGCGCGCGGCGAGAACCTCACCGTCAACCTCGACCACAAGCACCAGTTCCGGCGCATCCTCGTCTTCGTCACCGTCTACGAGGGCGCCCGCTCCTTCGCCGACCTGCACGCCACGGTCACCCTCCGCCCGCAGCACGGCGCGCCCATCGACTTCTCACTCGACGAGTGCACCGTCCCCTCCACGGTGTGCGCGCTCGCGCTCATCACCAACAACGGCGGCGACCTGGTCGTCCAGCGCGAGGCCCGCTACCTCGTCCCTGAGCGCGGCGTCAGTCCGCAGCGCACCGTCGACCACGCCTACGGCTGGGGCATGAACTGGACGCCAGGCCGCAAGTGACGTCCGGTCAGGCTTCTTCGGCGGCGGCCTCCGGACGGGCGTAGGTGCGGCCCTTCCAGGCGGCGCCACGCCCACGGCGGTGCTGCACCGCCGAGTCCACCGTCATCAGCAGATAGAGGAACGCGGTCACCGGCAGCAGCGGCGCGAGCCACAGCGGCTGCCGGTAGTACCGCAGCATCGGGACGTACGTCCCCGTCATCACCAGCCACGCCGCCCCACCCGGCAGTGCGCACGGCACGCTCCCCGCCGCCGCGCCCACGGCCACCGCGGCCGGCGGCACCAGGTACACCAGCACCAGACCGGCCACCGTCCCCACCAGCAGCAGCGGGCTGTGCCGCAGCTGCGCGTACGCGCTCCGCGACACCATGCGCCACAGGTCACGCAACCGTGGATAGGGGCGCACGCTGTCCACGCCGTCCGCGAGGCCCAGCCAGACGCGCCCGCCGCTCCGCTTGACCGCGCGGGCCACGGCCACGTCGTCGATCACGGCGTGCCGTACGGCGTCCGGGATCCGCGCCCGCTCGGCGGCGCCGGCGCGCAGCAGCACACAGCCGCCGGCCGCGGCGGCCGTCCGCGAACCCGGCCGGGCGATCCGGCGGAACGGGTAGAGCTGCGCGAAGAAGTACACGAACGCCGGCACCACCAGCCGCTCCCACAGGCTCTCCACCCGCAGCCGCGCCATCTGCGACACGAGGTCGAACCCGCCGGTCCGGGCCGCCGACACCAGTCGCCGCAGACTGTCCGGGGCGTGCGCGATGTCGGCGTCCGTCAGCAGCAGGTACTCCGGGTCCCGGGAGCGGGCCAGCTCCATGCCGTGCCGCACCGCCCACAGCTTGCCGGTCCACCCGGACGGCGGTTCGCCGGGCGTCACCACGGTGAGCGGAAGCCCGCCCCGCCGCCGCGCCAGCTCCCGGGCGAGGTCCCCGGTGCCGTCCGTGCTGCCGTCGTCGACCAGGAGGACCTCCGCGCGGCCCGGATAGTCCTGGGCGAGCAGCGACGGCAGGCTCGCGGGCAGCACGGCCGCCTCGTCCCGCGCGGGCACCACCGCGCACACGTCCGGCCACCCGTCCGGATCGCGCGACGCCGGAAGCCGTACGTCCGTGCGCCAGAACCACCCCTGGAACAGCAGCAGCCACAGCCAGGCGGCGAGGGACACGGCGGCACTCCACACGACGGCGCTCACGTGCGCAGTCTGCCCCACGGCACGGCCCCGCAGCGGCTCATCGTCTATCGTGGCCGGGTGAAGATCGCGCTCATGGACTCCGGAATCGGACTGCTGGCGGCCACCGCCGCGGTACGGCGACTGCGCCCCGACGCCGATCTGGTGCTCTCCCTCGACCCCGACGGCATGCCCTGGGGACCGAGGACGCCCGCCGACCTCACCCGGCGGGCCCTGGCCGTCGCCGAGGCGGCCGCCGTGCACCGGCCCGACGCCCTGATCGTCGGCTGCAACACCGCCACCGTGCACGCCCTCACCGCCCTGCGCGCCCGCCACGAGCCCGACCTGCCGGTCGTCGGCACCGTCCCCGCCATCAAGCCGGCCGCGGCCGGCGGCGGCCCGCTCGCCATCTGGGCGACCCCCGCCACCACGGGCAGCCCCTACCAGAGCGACCTGATCAAGCGGTTCGCCGCGGGCGTCACCGTCGCCGAGGTGCCCTGCTGGGGCCTTGCCGAAGCCGTTGAGCGCGCGGACGACACGGCGATCGACGAAGCCGTCGCGGCGGCCGCCGCGCTCACCCCGGACGACGTGACCACGGTCGTCCTCGGCTGCACCCACTACGAGCTGGTCGCCGACCGCATCCGGGCCGCCGTGCCGAGCCCCGGACCGCAGCCGCTCGCCCTGCACGGTTCCGCCGGCGCGGTGGCCGCGCAGGCCCTGCGGCGGCTCGGCGAGCAGCCCGCCCCCGACGCCCCCGCGACCGGCACGCTGACCGTGCTGCTCAGCGGCCGTCCGGGCACGCTGCCCGAGGCCGCCCTCACCTATCCGGAGGGCGGACTGCTCCAGGCGGCCGTCCCCGCCCGGACGGCTCAGTAACGCCCCGCGACGCGGTACCGACGGAGCGGATCCTGAGTAACCTCGAGGCATGAGGGACCACCGCTCAGGTGAGCACGGCCCGTACTCCGAGGTCTGGACCGGTCGCGCCACCGCCCGCTTCCAGTGGCTGCTGGCGCTGATCGGCGCTGCCTGCATGGCGCTCGGCATCGCCCTGGCCGTCGACTCCGCGTGGACGTCAGGGGGCGCGCCGCTCGCCATGGCCGTCGTCGGCTGCATCGCGGCCGGACTCCTGGTGCTGTTCGGCACCCTCGCCTTCGTGCACGTCGCGCTGCGGGTCGACGAGGACCACCTCGAGGTGCGCTGCGGTCACATCGGCGTGCCGCGCCGACGCATCCCGCTGTCCCACGTCGCCGGCGCCGACTTCGCCCCGCACGTCACGCCCCGCCACTGGGGCGGCTGGGGCTACCGCTGGCGCCCCGAGATGGGCACGGCGGTCGTCGTCCGCCGCGGCGAGGGCGTGGTCCTCCGTCTCGCCGACGGCCACACCTTCACCGTGACGGTGGACGACGCGGAAGCGGCGGTCCGCGTCATCCGCGACCGGCTACGGCTGAGGAGGCCGGACAAGGTCTGAGCCGCCGCGCTTCCGGCGCGCACGGCTGGGCGGCCCTGGGGCCGAGACGCGGCGCCGATCGCCGTCCGCGTGTCCCGGGCACCGTGCAGGGCGGGACGGCGTGCGCCCCGCGGAGGTGTGCCTGCCGCAGGGACCGGCCGCCGGGCGCGGTCGAGGCCGGGTACGGGACGGCCGCCCGTCAGATGTGGCGCACGTTCACGTGACGGCGGCACGGTGGCCGCTGGCCGCGGGCGGGGCGGCCGTCAGGGACGTGTGCCCGGCCCCCGTCTCCGGGGCAACGGCCGTGGGAGACGTCGCCGCCGACCACCGTGCTGCTCGTGAGGGAGTCACGAGCAGGTCCTCACCGAACGGTCCCTCCCCGCACCTCTCCCGCGCGGCGGGCCGTGTCCAGGGCGAAGGGGCGGGACGTGGCGAGGCCCGCGAGGTAACCCGTGCCGACCGCGACCGCCGTGAAGCTGAGCGCGTTGCCCACCGTCGCGACGGCCGACAGCGCGGTCAGCGCGGCGGCCGCCGTCAGCACCACCGGCGTCGGACGCGGGCTGCGCCAGAGGGCGTACAGCAGCCAGCCGAACCCCGCCGCGAGCAGCAGCACCCCGACGACGCCCTGTTCCGCCGCGAGCTGGAGCGGAGCGGAGTGCGGCTTGCCGTCGTTCAGCGGCGAACCGAGGGACGCCGTGCTCAGCTCGCCGAAGCGTCCCGGTCCGACGCCCAGGCCCGCGTGCGTACGGGCCAGGTCGAGCGCGTCATGCCACAACGCCACCCGGTGAGGTGTGAGCCGCCCTTCGAGCGACGCGACGAAGCCTTCCGGCACCGCGCTCGCGGCGACGGCCCAGGTCAGCCCGGCCACCCCGGCGGCGATCAGCCCGAGCCCTGCGAGGGCGGCGCCACGGCGTCGTACCCGGCCGGTGGCCAGCGAGCCCGCCAGCACCACCGTCGCGGCCACGCATCCCGTCACCGAGCCGAGCACCGCAGCCGTCACCGCGATACCCGCCGCGAGCAGCCGCATCGCCGACCGGACCGCGGACCCGGACGCTCCCCAGGCCGCGCAGCAGGCGGCCCCCGCCGACAGGATCACCATGGCGGTCGTCGCCCCGGCGTGCCCGAGCGGAGCGGTGATCTGCGGCCCCGGCGCCAGATGCGGGACCCATGCCGTGAGCGCGATCCCGGCCAGCGCGCCCGCGCAGGGCGCGGCCACCGGCAGCAGCGCCCCGCCGACGCGGCCCGCCGCGTACCCCGCGGCCACGGCCAGCACCGCGAGCAGCATCCCCTCCGGACGACCGTCACGGGCCGCAGCGGTGATCAGGGGCCAGGCCGCGCACGCGCCCAGCACCACCACACCCGCCGCGTCCGGCCCCGTCCGTCTTCCGCCCTCCGCGTCCGCACCGGCCGACGCCCTGTCCGTCGTACCTGAACCCACCCCGCACCCCGCCCACGTCGTGCCCCGTCCCCTGTGACGGTCCCCGCCCGCGGACCCCCCGTCGGGCCGCGCGGACAAGGCACCGGCACACGGTAACGGCTGGTGGCCCGTTCGGGGACGCCTGGTGACGACTCCCGGGAAAACGGTGACGGGCACCGGGACCGCGCACCGTCCCGCCCACCGGCGCCGTTCGACCGTGCTGTCCGGTCCCAGGTCACGCGCCGTAGACTCCCCGGGTGACCGTCACCGCAACCTCCGTCGGCGCGTCGGACCCCATGCCGCCGCGGACCACGCCCTCGGCCTGGCGGAAGTGGCGCGCGCGCCTCCTGCCGGCCGGCGCCGCCGCGCTCGCGGGCCTCCTCCTCTACGTCAGCTTCCCGCCGCGCACCCTGTGGTGGCTGGCCGTTCCCGCCTTCGCCCTCCTCGGCTGGGTGCTGCGCGGCCGGAGCTGGAAGGCGGGCCTGGGACTCGGCTATCTCTTCGGCCTAGGCTTCCTGCTGCCGCTGCTGGTGTGGACCGGCGTGGAGGTCGGCCCCGGCCCGTGGCTCGCGCTGGTGGTGATCGAGGCGGTGTACGTCGCGCTGGTCGGCGCGGGGATCACCGTGGTGTCCCGGCTGCCCGGATGGCCGGTGTGGGCGGCGGCGCTGTGGATCGCCGGCGAGGCGGCACGCGCGCGCGTGCCGTTCAGCGGCTTCCCCTGGGGCAAGATCGCCTTCGGTCAGGCGGACGGGGTGTTCCTGCCGCTCGCCGCGCTCGGCGGCACCCCGGTGCTCGGCTTCGCCGTGGTGCTGTGCGGCTTCGGCCTGTACGAGGTGGTGCGGCCGGCCGTGAAGGCGCGGCGCACCGGCACCCTGCACAAGGCCGCCGTGGTCGTCGGCGTGCTGAGTGTCGCCGTGCCGGTGGCCGGGGCCTTCGCCGCGCGCAGCCTGGTCGGCGACAAGGCCGAGAGCGGCACGGTCACCGTCGCGGTGATCCAGGGCAACGTGCCCCGACTCGGCCTCGACTTCAACTCCCAGCGGCGGGCCGTCCTCGACTACCACGCGCGCGAGACGGAGCGGCTGGCCGCCGAGGTCGCGGCGGGCCGCGTCGAGCGGCCGGACATCGTGCTGTGGCCGGAGAACTCCTCCGACATCGACCCCTTCGCCAACGACGACGCCCGCGAGGTCGTCGACCGCGCCGCGAAGGCCGTCGGCGCGCCGATCTCGGTCGGCGCGGTGGTCTCCCGGGACGGGAAGCTGCTCAACGAGCAGATCCTCTGGGACCCGGTGAAGGGCCCCGTCGACATCTACGACAAGCGGCAGATCCAGCCGTTCGGCGAGTACCTCCCGCTGCGCTCCCTGGTCGGCGCGATCAACGAGGAGTGGACCTCCATGGTCCGCCAGGACTTCAGCCGCGGCTCCGAGCCGGGCGTGTTCGACCGGGACGGCGCCGCCGTCGGCCTGGTCACCTGCTACGAGGCCGCCTTCGACTGGGCCGTGCGCGACACCGTCACCGACGGCGCGAAGATGATCTCCGTGCCGAGCAACAACGCCACCTTCGGGCGCAGCGAGATGACCTACCAGCAGCTCGCCATGTCCCGGGTCCGCGCCGTCGAGCACAGCCGCGCGGTCACCGTGCCGGTCACCAGCGGCGTCAGCGCCGTCATCATGCCGGACGGGCAGATCACGCAGAGGACCGGCATGTTCGTCGCCGACCACCTGGTGCAGGAGGTGCCACTGCGCACCTCGCAGACCCCCGCCACCCGCCTCGGCACCCTCCCCGAGGGCCTCCTCGTCCTCCTCGCCGCGGGCGGCCTCGGCTGGGGCGTGGCCGCCGCGGCACGCGCCCGGCGGACCGGCGAGCAGTAGGGGAACGCCTTCCGACGTGCCCGGAGGCGCCCTCGCGCGCCGGTTAGGGTCGGGGCATGGCTACTCCTGACTTCATCCGCACCCTGCGCGCCTCGGCGGGCCATCAGCTGCTGTGGCTGCCCGGCGTCACGGCCCTCGTCTTCGACGACGAGGGCCGTGTGCTGCTCAACCGCCGGGCGGACACCCGCACGTGGTCGGTGATCGGCGGTATCCCCGACCCGGGGGAGCAGCCCGCGGCCTGCGCGGTGCGGGAGGTCGAGGAGGAGACCGCCGTGCGCTGCGTCGTGGAACGGGTGGTGCTGGTCCAGTCCCTCCAGCCGGTGACGTACGGCAACGGCGACGTCTGCCAGTACATGGACATCACCTTCCGCTGCCGTGCCGTCGGCGGCGAGGCGCGGGTGAACGACGACGAGTCGCTGGACGTCGCCTGGTTCGCGGTGGACGCGCTGCCCGAGCTGAACGACTTCGCGAGCTTCCGCATCAAGCAGGCCCTCACCGACGCACCCACCTGGTTCGAGCCCGCACCCACATGGCTCGACCCCACTAGAAGCGGCTGAACTGTGGGGCGCGGCCACATGGGTCGACCGGGGCGTGCTGCCTAGGGTCAACCCCATGACCGCGCCCAGTGCCCTCCCGGCTCCCCACGACACCCCCCTCGACCTCGGCGGCCGCACCGCGCTCGTCACCGGCGCCGCCGGAGGCATCGGCCGCGCCTGCGTGCTGCGCCTCGCGGCCGCCGGCGCCAAGGTCAGAGCCGTCGACCGGGACGCCGAAGGGCTGGAGGCGCTCGCCGCGGCAGCCGCCGACCTGGGCGGCTCCGTCGAACCGCACGTCCTGGACCTCACCGACCTGGACGCCGCCGAGGACGCAGCCGCCGGGACGGACGTCCTGGTCAACAACGCGGGACTCCAGCTGGTGCGGCCCATCGAGGAGTTCCCGCCGGACGTCTTCCACACGGTGCTCACCGTGATGCTGGAGGCCCCCTTCCGCCTCATCCGGGGCGCCCTGCCGCACATGTACGGGCAGGGCTGGGGCCGCGTCGTCAACATCTCCTCCGTGCACGGCCTGCGCGCCTCGGCCTACAAGTCCGCGTACGTGGCCGCCAAGCACGGCCTGGAAGGGCTGTCCAAGACCACCGCCCTGGAGGGCGCGTCCCACGGCGTCACCTCCAACTGTGTGAACCCCGGCTATGTGCGTACCGCACTGGTCGAGAAGCAGATCGCCGACCAGGCCCGCGCCCACGGCATCCCCGAGGAACGCGTCGTGGCCGAGGTGCTGCTCCAGGACAGCGCGCTCAAGCGTCTGATCGAACCGGAGGAGGTCGCCCAGGCGGTGGCCTACCTGTGCGGCCCGCAGGCGTCCTTCGTCACCGGCACCTCGCTGATCCTGGACGGCGGCTGGACCGCCCACTAGACCTGACACCGACCGCGGCCGGCCGTCGGCCGGCGGAGTTTTCCACAGGGCTGACGGGGCGGCCGCCGGATGAGGAATCCTGAGACCCATGCCCCGCGATCACCTGCAGTCCGCCGAACGGTCCGCCTTCGCCGCCGCTGCGGGCCGGACCCGCCCCGACGCCGGCCGGCCCGTCGCCGACGGCGCGGAGGCGCCGTTCCTGGAGCTGCTCGCCCGCGGCGCCCCCGCCGAGGCGTACGAGCAGCCGGTGCTGCTCGCCCGCGCCGAGGGCCACCCCGCCGAGCGGGTCGCGGCCCTGGAGCGGGCCAAGCTGCTCGCCCTGCGCGTGCGGTCCGAGATCGAGGGTCGCCGCCGCCGGGAGGCCGAGCTGTCCGCCCTGTTCGAGACCGCCCACGACCTCGCCGGGCTGCGGGACCTGGACGCCGTGCTGCGCGCGATCGTGCAGCGCGCCCGCTCCCTGCTCGGCACCGACGTCGCCTACCTCAGCCTCAACGACCCGGAACGGGGCGACACCTACATGCGGGTCACCGAGGGCTCGGTGGCGGCCCGCTTCCAGCAGCTGCGCCTTGGCATGGGGGAAGGGCTCGGCGGCCTCGTCGCCCAGACCGCCCGGCCGTACGTCACGGACGACTACTTCCGCGACGACCGCTTCCAGCACACCCACTCCATCGACAGCGGGGTGCGGGACGAGGGACTCGTCGCGATCCTCGGGGTGCCCCTGACGCTCGGGGACCACGTCATCGGGGTGCTGTTCGCCGCCGACCGCCGCTCCCGGGTGTTCGAGCGGGAGCAGATCGCCCTGCTCGGCTCCTTCGCGGCGCTCGCCGCAGCCGCCATCGACACGGCCAACCTGCTCGCCGAGACCCGCGAGGCCCTCAGCGGTCTCGAGCGGGCCAACGAGATCATCCAGGACCGCAGTGCCGTCATCGAGCGCGCCTCCGACGTCCACGACCGGCTCGCGGAGCTGGTCCTGCGCGGCGGTGGGGTGCACGACGTGGCGGCCGCCGTCTCCGAGGTGCTGGACGGCACCGTCGAGTTCACCGAGGCCCCGGCCGCGCCGGCCCGCGCCCTGGAGTCCTCCCGCGCCGAGGGCCACGCCGTGCGGCACGGTGAGGACTGGATCGCCGCCGTCGCCGCCGGGGACGAACTGCTCGGCGCGCTCGTGCTGCGCGGCCACCCGGGCCTCGACCCCGTCGACCAGCGCACCCTGGAGCGCGCCGCCATGGTCACCTCGCTGCTGCTGCTCGCCCGCCGCTCCGCCGCCGAGGCCGAGCAGCGCGTCCGAGGTGAGCTGCTCGACGACCTGCTCGACGCCCGCGACCGTGACCCCCGCCTGCTGAGGGATCGCGCCACCCGGCTGCACGCCGACCTCGACGCCACGCACGCGCTGCTCGCCGCCCGGCTGGAGGGCGGCGCCGCCGACGCCGACCAGGAGGCCGACGCCCGCAGACGCCTGTGGGCCGCCGCCTCCCACCTCGCCGCGACCCGGCACGGCCTCGCCGCCGCCCGCGACGGCGGCACGGTCCTGCTGCTGCCGCTCGCCCCCGGCGACACCGCCACCGGTCTGGCCCGTCGAACCGCCCGCGAGCTGGGCACCGCCGTCCACGAACCGGTCACGGTCGGTGCGTCCGCCCCGGTCGGCCGGCTCCTCGCCCGCCCGGACACGGTCGCCTCGGCGTACGCGGAGGCCCGGCGTTGCCTCGACACCCTGCGGCTGCTCGGCCGCGCGGGCGACGGCTCCGCCGCCGAGGACTTCGGCTTCCTCGGGCTGCTGCTCGCGGGGGAGCGGGACATCGCCGGTTTCGTCGACCGCACCATCGGCCGGGTCGTGGCGTACGACGAACGGCGCGGCACGGAGCTGCTGCGCACGCTGGACGCCTATTTCGCGTGCGGGATGAGCCCGGCCCGCACGAAGGACGACCTCCACGTCCACGTCAACACGGTCGCGCAGCGCCTCGACCGTGTCGGCCGGCTCCTCGGCGACGACTGGCAGAGCCCCGAGCGCGCCCTGGAGATACAGCTGGCCCTGCGCCTGCACCGTCTGTCCGGGGTCACGCAGCCGCCGCCCGCACGGCACTGACCCCCGCGCCGCCGGGGGCGGACACGGGGGTCGGGGCTGTCCGGGCGGGACTCAGAGGGCGCGCGCGTCCTCCGTCCTCCCGGTCGTGACGGGGGTGCCCGTCCCGTCCTCCGTCCCGGGGGACACGTCGGCGAGATCCCGGTGCCGGGTCTCCTTGGCCGCCAGGATCGCGACGACCGTGAGAAGGCTCGCGGCGATGACGTAGAGGGCGATCGGCGTGGAGGTGCCGTAGTCCGACAGCAGCGCGGTGGCGATGAGCGGGGCGGGAGCGCCGGCGGCGACCGAGGCGAACTGGGCGCCGATGGAGGCGCCGGAGTAGCGCATACGGGTCGCGAACATCTCGGAGAAGAAGGCGGCCTGCGGCGCGTACATCGCCCCGTGCATGACGAGACCCACGGTCACCGCGAGCAGCAGGGCGCCGAAGCCGCCGGTGTCGATGAGCGCGAAGAAGGGGAACATCCACAGGCCCACGCCGACCGCGCCGATGAGGTACACGGGGCGCCGGCCCCACCGGTCGGAGAGGGCGCCCCACGCGGGGATCACCGCGAAGTGCAGCGCGGAGGCGATGAGCACGGCGTTGAGGGCGGTCTGCCTGGACACCCCGGCCGAGGTGGTGGCGTACACCAGGATGAACGCGGTGATCACGTAGTAGCTGATGTTCTCCGCCATCCGCGCGCCCATCGCCACCAGCACGTCACGCCAGTGGTGCTTGAGCACGGCGACCAGCGGCATGCGCTCGGCGGGGGCGTCCGCCTTGCGCGCCTCGGCACGCTTCAGCGCCTCCTTGAACACCGGCGACTCGTCGACGGAGAGCCGGATCCACAGACCGACGATCACCAGCACACCGGACAGCAGGAAGGGGACCCGCCAGCCCCAGGAGCCGAACGCCGACTCCGACAGCACGGCGGTCAGCAGCGCCAGCACACCGGTCGCCAGCAGCTGTCCGGCCGGTGCGCCGGTCTGCGGCCACGACGCCCAGAACCCGCGCCGGCGCGCGTCACCGTGCTCCGACACCAGCAGCACGGCGCCGCCCCACTCACCGCCGAGCGCGAAGCCCTGCACCAGCCGCAGCACGGTCAGCAGGATCGGCGCCATGCTGCCGATGGTGGCGTGCGTGGGCATCAGTCCGATGGCGAAGGTCGCCCCGCCCATCATCAGCAGGCTGAGCACCAGCAGCTTCTTGCGCCCGAGCCGGTCGCCGTAGTGCCCGAACACCAGCGCGCCGATGGGCCGCGCGGCGAACCCGACGGCGTACGTCAGGAAGGACAGGAGCGTGCCGACCAGTGGATCGGAGTCCGGGAAGAACAGTTCGTTGAAGACGAGCGCGGCGGCCGACCCGTAGAGGAAGAAGTCGTACCACTCGATGGTGGTGCCGATGAGGGACGCGGCGACGATGCGCTTGAGGTTGTTCGGTGCTGGTGGAGCGGCAGAGGGCGACGACATCGGCACCACTTCCTGGCTTGCGGGGACGTTTGCGTGTCGCCACACCGTAGGAATCGCCAGGTCAGGCGCACATATGGCGGGACACCATAGTTCGGCTGCCGAGTATCCCCGCGGGCACCATGCTGCGGTGGGCGTTTCGCGCTGTTCGTCCCAGGGAACCCGGCGGGGCGCCGATGCGACGGGAGGAACGCACATGACGGGGCAGCAGGACCAGAACGCCGACCGCCACGGCCGGGCCCGTGACGACGAGGAGCCCGGCGCCCACTCAGGCGGGGAGAAGCAAGCGCAGGAGCGGACGGTCCCGGGCACCGCGAGCGCCAAGGAGGGCTACCAGACCGGCCGCGGCACGACGGCGGGCAAACCCCTGGAGGGCGTCGAGGCCCCTGCGGACGATGAGGACGGGACGGGCGGGGACGACCGCACGCCATGACCGTCGGCGGGGCAGCGAGGAGCGCGCCCCGCCGAGGACGTCCTCACCCCACACGCGTCCACACGAACAGCGCCTCTCCGTCCTCGGGCGGCCGCGTCCAGGAGCGGCTGACGACAGTGGGGAGGCGGCCGTTCAGGAGGGCGTGGCGGGGGAGGCGGACGCCGAAGTGCTCCGCCACGGCGCGCAGGAGCGGGCGTTCCGCCTCGGCGACGGCCGCGGGGCCGGCGAGGAAGCGGTCCGGGTCCAGAGCCGGCGGGACGTCACCGGTACGCCGGAGTTCGCCCTCCGCGTAGGTGAACGCGTACTCCTCGACGCCGTCGCGCGCCACGGAGAGGTGGAAGAACGGCTCGTCGCGCCGGCCCGACAGGTCGGCCCACACCACCACCGCGCGGGTGGCCGCGGCGGCGGCTGCGGCAGGGGAGACGAAACGCTCCGGGGTGAACGGGTCCGGGTCCCCGTCGAAGGCGAAGCTCCAGCCGGCGCCGGCCCGGCCGACCGCCATGACGGGCTGGTCCGAGGAGCTGGAGGACCACACCCCTCCCGTGCCGCGCAACTGCTGATGCCGTGCCTCCGAGATGGTCACGGGCGTGCCGAGCCCCGCATCCTGCGCGTCCCCGTCGCCCAGACGCCCGGGCAGGTCCTCCGGCGCCACCCCTTCCACCAGGACGAAGCGGTAGCCCCTGCGTCCGGTGCCACGGTCCGGGTCCGCGAGCCAGTCCAGGCCGGGCGGGTCCAGGTCGGGAGCCCGGGACGGCGCCTTGCCGGACTCTCCGCCTCTGGGCGTGGACAGCAGCTCGCGGCTCCGCTCCGGAGTGAGCAAGGGGCCGAGGAGCGGGTCGGCCAGCCAGCCGAGGGGGGCTATGTGATCCGGGCCCAGGGGCTGCCACAGGGGCAGGGCGTCGATCAGGGCGCGCCATGCCTGGTCGGTGTCGCCCCGGCGGGCCAGTTCGCGTGCCCGGTCGGCCGCTTCGCCGAAGGGGCCGGGGGCCGTGTACCGGTACGTGCCGGCGCGGACCTGGTCCAGCGTCGCCCTGGCCCGGGACATCAGGGCCTCGTCGGAACCCCGCAGGTGGTAGGTCAGGACGCTGTCGTCGTGGGAGCGACCCGCGTGGGCGGCGACGAGGGGCGGCAGGAGTTCGGAGGCGTACCTCGGGTCGGTCACCAGCCCCGGGAAATACACCATGTACGTGAGACCGAGCATGCGGCGGATCTGGTCGCCCAGGCCGGCGGCCCGCGGTCTGCCGTACCCCTTGGCCTCGTCCAGCTTCTTCAGCGCCGTTTCCCAGTCGCCGCGCAGGGCGTCCCGACGGGCCTCCTCCACCCGGGCGTCCAGCTCCCGCGTCGTGGCGTTGACGAACTCCGGTCCACCGTCGGTGCGGTGGGCGCGAAGGCTGTGGAACTCGCGGAACATCGCCTCCATGAACGCCCGGAAGTCGCGGTGCCGCTCCGGTGCGTCGGCGCGCCAGCTCGCCCACGTCCAGACGGCCCATTCGCCGTCCTCGTCCACGTCCTCCGGGTCCAGCAGGACGTACGTGGCGTCGGACTCCACGTCGAGCTGGAGGCCGCGCCGCCAGACACCCGCCTCCCGCCGTTCCTCCGGTTCGGCGTCCTCCTCCAGGTACTCCTCGTACAGGTCAGCCAGTCCGGACGCGTTGTCGTGCCAGCGCGCGTCCGCCGTCCCGGCCAGCAGCCACACGAAGCCGCCCGCGTGCCGCCAGCCGTCGGTGACCCTGAGGAACGAGCGGTACGACGGCGGCATGCGGCGGCCCAGACGCTTTTCCATCGCCGCGATCCGCTCCTCGGACGCGGGCGGGAAGCCCAGCCACCGTGACCGCCGTGCCGCCTCGTCGTCCGCGTCCCGCGCCTCGTCGTCGGGGAGGGCGTCCGCCCACTCGCCGCTCCAGCGCAGCAGGAAGGTCCGCCAGTCGAAGTCCGTGGTCCCCGTGGCCGTGTTCTCCGTCACCATGCGCCGATGCTGTCACCCGCCACTGACATCCACCGACGCCACTGACTGCCCGACAGGCATGGACCTCTCCCCACGGGGCAACCGGAAGCCTGGCGCCCCACCGGGGGCCCACTCACGAGGGGAGACGAAGCGATCATGATCATGCCGGCGGAGAAGGAGCTTCGGGCGGTGCTGGCACGGTTCGCGCAGGCGCGGATCGAGCACGACGTGCTGCCCACCGGCCGCACCAGCCGTGCACTCGAGGACGCCACCTACACGCTGTGCGTGATCACCGGCTCCCGCACCGCCGAGCAGGCCCTGCGCGCGGCCGACGCCCTGCTCGACCAGTACACGGCCGGCCGCGACGGCCTCCGCCGGGAGGACGAGACGCTCGCCGCATGAGCACCCCTCGGCGCAGCAGTGGCAGTTCGTGCAGGTTCGTCCTCGCCGGTTCCAGCAGCTCGTCTCCCCCGCCCGACAGCTCCGTGCGCGTGGCGAACAGCGAGTAGCCCCTCACCGGGTCGTAGGTGAGGTGCGGCGGCAGGGACAGGCGGCGCGGGCGACGGCCGTGAAGCCGGGATCGTCCGGGTGCGCCCGCGGCCGCCGGTACTGCCTGGCCGGCCTGTCGACGAGGACGGCTGGGAGCCCTGGACAGAGGTGCAGGTGTAGACCGGCATGGGTCGTCCGGGGGAGCTTCACAGCTCCGGAACGGGGAAGCGGCGGGACGAGCCGGGCGGGCCGGGGTGTGCGACCGTGGAGGTGACGGCCTCCCGCCCGCACCGGAGTTGACCATGACCACAGCACGTGACCTGGCCCTCGTCGCCGCCGACCCGCGGGACACGACTGTGGTGGAGCAGGGTGACCTGTCGCTCGCCCTCGCGGGGGCGGAGCTGATCGACCTCCTCGACGCCGAGGCCCTCACCCTCGACGGCACCCTCCTGGTCCCCGCCGGGCCCGCGCCGGCCGGCGACCGCCTGCTGTCCGAGGCCGCGCAGTGGCTGGCGGACGGCGGACCGGGCGAGACCGTGGACGACTGGCTCTGGCGCCGGGGCCGCGACCTCGCCGGGCGCTACCGGACCGTCCTGGAGGAGGAAGGGCTCGTGGAGCCCGAGCGGCGCCGCCACAACCCGCTGCGGCGACAGCACACCGCACCGGCCGACCCGTCGGCGATCCGGGCGGCGGGGGAGCGCCGCTCGTCGGGCGAGCCCGTGCTCGGCGCCCTCGCGGCCGCCGCCGGACTGACCGCGCAGGGCGGTGAGACGTCCGACGGGCTCGACGACGAGCGGACCACGGTGCTGGCGGCGGTGCTCCAGGCGGTCACGGAACTGGCCGGTGAGCGGCAGCGCCGCACCATCGAGGCCGAGGCCTTCGACAACATCTGGCGCGGCTACTGACCGTCCGGCGGTGACTGACCGTCCGGCGCGGCGACCGACCGTCGCCCGCCCGCCGCGGTGCGGCCGTCCCGTGTTGCCGCGCCCGTGCACCGGTGATGGGATGGACACTCTCGCGTGCGACGCGGGAGGAGGTGAAACCGGGCGACATCCCGCCCCGGGTGAACGTCCCGTCCCTCACCCGGCTTCTGTCCGTCCCGACCCAGCGCGGCGCGCGGACCGCACCCCCCTCACGGTCGCCGCCGGCCCCGGAGTGACATCATGAACACGTACCGAGTCGCCCAAGTTCCCGCTCCCAACGGGTCGTTCGAGATCGTGGAACGCGAGGTGCCCCGGCCGGGCCCGCGTCACGTGCGCATCGCCGTGGAGGCCTGCGGGGTCTGCCGCAGCGACGCCATGTTCGTCTCGGCCGGGATGCCCGGCGTGCCCTTCCCGCTGGTGCCGGGGCACGAGGCGGCCGGCCGCATCGACGAACTCGGCGACGGCGCCGACGAGATGGGCTGGCAGGTGGGCGACCGTGTCACCGTCGGCTGGTTCGGCGGCAGCTGCCTGCACTGCGTCCCGTGCCGTCGGGGCGACTTCATCGTCTGCGACAACCTCAAGATTCCCGGCTACGCCTACGACGGCGGTTTCGCCGAGGCGATCGTCGCGCCCGTCGACGCCCTGGCCCGCATCCCCGACGCGCTCTCCGCCGCCGACGCGGGACCCATGGCCTGCGCGGGCGTCACGGTGTACAACGGGCTGCGACGCAGCGGCGCGCGGCCGGACGACCTGGTGGCGATCCAGGGCATCGGCGGCCTCGGGCATCTGGCCGTGCGGTTCGCGGCGGCCATGGGATACGAGACGGTCGCGATCGCGCGCGGCGCGGACAAGGCCGACTTCGCCAAGGAACTGGGCGCCCACCACTACGTCGACAGCACGGCGGGCCCCGTCGCGGAGGCCCTCCAGGCGCTCGGCGGCGCGAAGGTGGTGCTGGCCACCGCCGGCAACTCCGAAGCCATGGCCTCCACGGTGGACGGACTCACCCCGCGCGGTGAGCTCGTCGTCGTCGGGGCGACCCCCGACCCGATGCCGATCAGCCCTCTTCAGCTGATCCTCAAGGGGCGGCTGGTCCGCGGCCACCCCTCCGGGACCGCCCAGGACGTGCAGGACACCATGACCTTCGCCGCCCGGCACGGCATCCGCCCCATGACGGAGGTGTTGCCGCTCGACGAGGCGAACACCGCCTATCGGAAGATGATGGACGGCAGCGCCCGCTTCCGCATGGTGCTCACCCCGAGCTGACTCCCGCGGCCGTCAGGCCGCAGAGCCGTCGCTGTCCCGGTAGGTCTCCAGGATGCGCAGCCACACCTCGCTGATCGTGGGGAACGCCGGGACGGCGTGCCACAGCCGGTCCACCGGCACCTCGCTGGTGACGGCGACGGTCGCCGAGTACAGCAGCTCCTGGACGCCCGGGCCCACGAAGGTCGCCCCGACGACGTTCCGCCGCTCGCTGTCGACGATCACCCGCGCCCGGCCCCGGTACCCCTGCGCGTACTGCACCGCCCCGGCGACCTTCCCGATGTCGTAGTCCACGACGTCGGCCTTCAGGCCCGCCCGTTCGGCCTCCCGCGCGGTCGGACCCACCGACGCCACCTCCGGCTCGGTGAAGACGACCTGCGGCACGGCGGCGCCGTCGGCGGTCGGGGCGTGCCGTCCCCACCTGCCGTCGTCGAGCGGCTCTCCCTTGGCGCGCGCCCCGATCACGGCGCCCGCGATCCGCGCCTGGTACTTGCCCTGATGGGTCATCAGGGCGCGGTGGTTGACGTCCCCGACCGCGTACAGCCAGCCCTCGGTGATCTCGGGCACGCGGAAGGAGTCGTCGACCGGCAGCCAGTCGCCCGGGTCGAGACCGACGGTCTCCAGGCCGATGTCGCCGGTGTGCGGAGCACGGCCGGTGGCGAACAGGATCTCGTCCGCGACCACGCTGTCCCCGTCGTCCGTCGTGATCCGCACGGGCCCTTCCCCGCCGTCCTCGCGCTCCACCGCGGCCACCGACCTGCCGAACCGCACGTCCACCCCGGCCTCGCGCAGCGCGTCAGCGACCATCTCCCCGGCGAACGGCTCCATCCGGCCCAGCAGTCCGCCGCGCACCAGCATCGTCACCCGGGAGCCGAGCGCCTGGAACGCCGTGGCCATCTCCACGGCCACCACCCCGCCGCCCACCACCGCGAGGCGTTCCGGCACGCTTCGGGCGGCCGTCGCCTGCCGGTTGGTCCACGGACGCACGTCGCCGAGTCCCGGCAGGTCGGGGAAGGCGGTGACCGTGCCCGTGCACACCGCGACGGCGTGCCGGGCGGTCAGCCGTACGGTCTCCCCGTCCGGCGTGTCCACGACGACCTGGCGGGGGCCGTTCAGCCGGCCGTGCCCGCGCACCAGGTCCACGGAGACGGAGTCGAGCCACTCCACCTGGTCCTCGTCCTGCCAGTGCGCGGCCATGGTGTCGCGGTGCTCGAAGACGGCGGGCACGTCCAGCGGGCCCTCGACCGCCCGCCGGAGCCCCGGGACGCGCCGGGCGTCGGCGCGCGCCAGCACGGGGCGCAGCAGCGCCTTGCTCGGCTCGCACGCCCAGAACGAGCATTCGCCGCCGAGCAGTTCGTTCTCCACGACGACCGTGGTGAGTCCGGCGGCGCGGGTGCGTTCGGCGAGGTTCTCCCCCGTCGGTCCCGCACCGAGAACCACCACGTCGTAGGCCTGGGAAGTGCCGTTCATGCCCGCTCCCGTAGTCGTCGGCTGGTCGACTGGGCGATGTCCTCCCAGTGTCCTCCTTCGGGTACGACATCGCCCGGTGTGCGGGGGCGTGCCGTCCGGCCGCTCCCGGCCCGGTTCGGCGCGGTACGTGGCAGGGCGCCGTGTCACGCGTCGCGCGGAAGGACCCCGCCGAGCAACGTCCCGAGCCGCTCACCCCGGACGAGGAGGCCGTGGTGCGGCCGCTACGCCGCGTCATCGATCGTCCCCGCCCCGGAGGCGACGTTGATCAGCACGCCGCTGTCGCGCTCGCCTTACTTCGACACGAGGGGCGGGCCAGGGGAGCCGGCGCTCTCGGGTGTGCCGTGGATCAGCGGCCGGGCAGGCGCTCCGTGATCTCCTGCACGATCCAGCCGTTGCCGTCCGGGTCGTCGAAGGACAGGAACGAGCTGTAGCTGCGCCCCTCGGGGTCCCGCCCCGACAACCGTGCCTTCACGCCCGCGTGATGGAAGACCCCTCCGGCGTCGTGGAACACCTCACTCACAGTGACGCCCTTGCGCGCCAGCTCCTCACGGGCGGCCTCGATGTCCCGCACGACGAGGTGCAGCCCCTCGGCGGACCCCGGTGCGGCCTCGCTGACCTGGTCACCGAAGATCACCGAGCAGGCGGACCCCGGTGGTGTCACCTGCACCACGCGCAGACCGTCGTCGGCGGTGAAGTCGGCGTCGAGCCGCCAGCCCAGACCTTCGTAGAAGCCCTTCGCACGGTCGACGTCGGACACCGGAACCACTGCTACTTCGAGCCTCATGTCCATGGTGGATCCTTCCTGTTCTGCGTCGGTCACGCCGTCTCCCGGCGGAGCGGGCGTGTGCTCACGGGGGCACCAGCTGCTGCCCGCCGTCGATGTCGTACGTGGCACCCGTGACGGCCTCGTTGCACATCAGGTGCACGGCCAGCGCGGCCACGTCGTCCGGGCCGACCACCCGCCTGATCGGCAGGGAGGCGCGCAGCTGCTCCCGCCGCTCCTCGAGCCGGTCGCCCAGCAGCGACGCGGACAGGGGCGTGTCGACGAAGCCCGGCGCGACGAGGTTCACGCGCACCGGTGCCAGCTCGAGCGCCAGAGCGGCGGTCAGGGCGGGCAGCGCGGCGGTGAGGGCCGACGTCACGGCCCCGCCGACGGCGGGGCGGCGGCCACCGGTGCCGCCGACGAACACCAGCGTCCCCGCGTCACGGACCACGGCGGCGCCGTACTTGGCGACGCCGAGGGTGAGGGCGAGGCGCTGCCCGAAGACGGCACGCGCCTCGTCGACGTCCATCTCGGCCAGCGGCATGTACCAGGGGGCTCCGGCGGTCGAGACGACATGGTCGACCGGGCCGGGCAGGTCCGCGAAGAACCGCCGCAGGGCGCCGGGGTCGGCGGCGTCGACGGTCGCCGTCCGCTCCGCCCCGACCTCCGCAGCCGCCCGGTCCAGCCGTTGCCGGTCGCGTCCGGCCATCACCACCCGGCCGCCGTGCCGCCGTACCTGACGTGCGGTCGCGAGTCCGATGCCGGAACTCGCGCCGATCACCACCACGGTCCGGCCCGCCAGGTCACGGGGGAGAGAGACGTCGCTCACCATGGGTGCCTCCGGCGTCGGTGCACGGGACGGCCCGGTCACGGACCCGGGCGGCGGCACGGTCCCGCATCGGACAAGGGACGGCCCGCCGGGCAACCGGGGTACAGCGCGGTGGGCCCTTCCGGCAGGGCCGCCTGGACCCGCCGGCTGACGTCGTCGCCCAGCACTTCCGCTCGGACGTAACGGCGGCGGCGCCGTCGTCGACGTCCTCTCCGTGCTGTCCTGGGTGTCCATCCCGGTCAGCGCGGGGTACGCCGCGGCGAGGCCGGCCGAGTGGCCGGTCACCAACGCCCTGCGGACGGCCCTCGCCGGACAGGGCACGCAAGGCCCGGCTCATCGCGGGCGTCCCCACCACGTGCGTCTCGAACTCCCGCCGGAACGACTCCCGGGCGCGTACGAACCGCTCCCCGAGTGCTCGGTCGGCGCCCTTCACGAACGCCACGGATCCTTCGAGTTGCATGGAGACCTCCCCGCCGAGGGGACAGCCGCCACGGACCACCGGTCGGCGGGCGGTGCGAGGCCGTGGCCGGCCGTTCCGACGCTACAGCGCGGGTCTGCCGGTCACCACTCGAACGGCGGAGCGGCCTCACCCTCCCGCCGACCCGTCTCCCGGGCCGGCTCCCGCGCCGCCCGCCCGACGCGCGCCGGCAGCGGCCCTTCGGCCTGCCCCGTCGCCCCAGTCGTCCGGCGTGGCACACACGGCGGCGGACGCCACCACGGCGTGCGGGTGACCGGACAAGGACGCCCGGCCGCGCGCCGGACCCTGGGCCGGGAAGACCGCGGCCCAGGACGGGTCCGTCGTCGTCCGAGTACAACCGCTCCGTGACGGGCGCCCTGAAGAACGCCCTCGACCACGTGCGCGCCGAGTGGAACAACAAGTCCGTCGGGTGGGTCAGCCGCGGACCGGCCGGCGGCACCCGTGCCGTGGAGCAGCCGAGCGGCATCACGGGGGAGCTGCAGCCGGCCGGCGTCCGCGTGTTCCGCCCGGCGAGATGTGCCGTCCGGCCCCCGGGCCGCGGTGTGACGGTGCGTCATCGGGGGAGGGCGGCCGTGGCCACGGCCGGGCGGTCACCGTCGCCGTGGCGGCCGGCCTCCGGGAGCCGGCCACCGTCGCCACCCACGGGCCGGCCGGTTTCCGGCGCCCTTCCCGAGCTCCGGGACCCGCGCCGTGACGCGGCGACCCACCCCCGCCGACGGCACCGCGCCCGGCTGGGTGATCACCGGTGGCGGGGCACCACGCCCGCTCATAGCTTCGGCTCCATGAACAAACGTCACATCGTGTATCTCGCGTGCACCACCGCCGTCGTGGCCGCGGGGATCGGTGCCGCCCCGTCGGCCCATCAGACAGCCGTGCACCGCGTACAGCCGGGGCAGTCCATCCAGAAGGCCGTGAACGCGGCCAAGGCGGGCGACACCGTCCTCCTGGCCGCCGGCACCTACAGGCAGAGCGTCGACATCACCAGGTCCGGCATCACCCTGCGCGGCGACGCCGCGGGCCGCACCGTCCTGAAGCCGGCAGCCAAGGCGGGCAAGTCCGCCTGCGCCAAGGCCGGCAACGGCGTCTGCGTCACCGGCACCGACAAGAAGCCGGTGAAGAACGTCTCCGTACGGTCCCTGACGGTGCGCGGGTTCGCGAAGAACGGCGTGTGGGCGACCGGCACCGAGAACCTCAAGGTGCGGTACGTGACCTCCGAGAAGAACGGCCAGTGGGGCATCGCCACCGAACGCTCCACGCGCAGCGTGATCAGCCACAACGTCACCCGCAAGAACGGCGACGCCGGGCTGTTCGTGGCCAACACCGTCGACACCGAGGAAGGCGCGCGCGACGCGAAGAAGACGGTCGTCCGCCACAACGAGACGGCGGAGAACCGGGTCGGCGTCACCGTACGGCGGCTGCGGAACCTCAGCGTCGACCACAACGAGGCCACCGGCAACTGCGCCGCGGTGTTCGTCGTCGGCGACGAGGTCAAGCCCCGCGCCGGCCACCTCAGCGTGTCCTGGAACAACATCCACGGCAACAACAAGTACTGCGCCAAGACTCCCCGGCTGCCCTTCCTCCAAGGCTCCGGCATCGTCCTCACCGGCGTCGAGGAGACCCGGGTGACGTTCAACCGGGTCGAGAACAACAAGGGCGCCTCCCCGCTGTCCGGCGGCATCGTGCTGTTCAAGAGCCTCGTCGGCACGCCGAGCGAGCGCAACGAAATCCGCGACAACCTGGTGACCGGCAACAGCCCCGCCGACCTCGCCAACCGCGACACCGCCAAGACGAACACCTTCAGCCGCAACACCTGCACGCTCTCCGAGCCCGCCGGAATGTGCTGACCCGTCAGACCTCCACCCCCACCCACGGCACAACAGCAGAAGCGAGGCAACGGATGACCACCGTTGATCCGGCTCCCCCGCCGCCCATGCGGCTGAGGGAGCTCGTATTCGGGGCGGCCTGCGCGGCCGCCGTTCGCGCGGCCGTCCGCCTGGGCGTGCCCGACGCGCTGGACGACAGCCCCATGACCGTCGACGACCTGGCGACGGCGGTGAAGACCCAGCCGCACACCCTGCGGCGGCTGCTGCGCGCGCTGTCGTGCCAGGGCGTCTTCGCCGAGAACCCCGACGGCACCTTCCAGCACACCGACATGTCCCGGCTGCTGCGCGAGGACGACCCGCACAGCCTGCGCTACATCGCCCTGTGGTGCACCGAGCCCTGGACCTGGCACGTCTGGCCGCGGCTGGACGAGGCGGTGCGCACCGGCGGCAACGTCTTCGAGGCGGTGTACGACGAGGAGTTCTTCACCTATCTCAACGAGTCGGCGCCCGAGTCCGCCCACGTCTTCAACCGGGCCATGACCACCTCCAGCGAGCAGTCCGCGCGGGACGTCGCCAAGCTGCTCGACCTGGGCGACGCCGACTCCGTGGTGGACATCGGCGGCGGTCAGGGGCACGTGCTGGCCAGCCTCCTGGAGAAGCACCCCCACCTCCACGGCACCCTGCTCGACCTGCCGGGCGTCGTGGAGAACGCCGACCCCCGGCTGCGCGACGGCGGCGCGCTCGCCGACCGGGCCCGCATCGTGGCCGGCGACTGCCGCGACGACGTGCCCGTCGAGGCCGACGTGTACATCATCAAGAATGTGCTGGAGTGGGACGACGACAGCACCCGCCGGGTGCTCGCCGCCATCCGCCGCTCGGCGCGTCCCCACGCCCGGGTCGTGGTCATCGAGAACCTGGTCGACGACACTCCGTCGATGCGCTTCACCACCGCCATGGACCTGTTGCTGCTCCTGAACGTCGGGGGCGCCAAGCACACCCGCCAGAGCATGACGGACCGGCTCACCGACGCGGGCCTGGTCATCGGCGAGATCCGCCCGGTCAACGCGTACCTGCACGCCTTCGAGTGCACCGTCCCCGGCTGATCCCGCGTAAGGCCGCGCAACCCCGAGGCCGCCGGCTCCGCGACTGACGCGGAACCGGCGGCCTCGGGGTGGTGCCGTGTGCGGCGGCTCAGGAGCCGGCGCCGCGCTCCCAGCGGTAGAAGCACCGCGCCATGGCGTCCTTCGGGCTGCGCCAGGTGGCCGGGTCGTACGGGCTGACGTACGCCTCGAGCTCCTGGCTGATGCGGCGGAACTCGGGGTGCGAGGCCACCTTCGCGATGGCGGGCGCCGGATCCTGCTCCGACTCGATGAGGTGCAGGTACACGTCGTCCCCGAACTGGAAGAGACTGCGCCGGCCGACGCCGACCAGGTGGGGGAGTTCCCCCCGGTCCGACGCGGCGAACACGTCGGCGATGTCCGGCGCCGAACCGGGCTTCATCCGGGCGACGATCAGGGCGTGGTGCATGGGATTCCTTCCGGGTCCCCGGCGGGACCGGTGCTCAGCGCGAGGAGGCGACGGACGCCGTCTCGTTCTCGCGGGCGGCCTGCTCGATCCTGTCCCGGATGAGCGCCATCTGGGTGCGGGAGTTGCGGTTGATGTTGTCCGTCATCCACTCGTCGTCGACGGGCGCGTCGGGCTTCATCGCGAAGTCCTGCGTCCAGCGCATCTCGATCCCGCCCGGCACCTCCTCGTACTCCCACAGGATGTCCATGTGGGCGAACGGACCGGTCTCCACGCGGCGGGCGCGCACGATCCGCTTCCGGCGGTCCGGGGTGCGCTCCGACACCCAGCTCCACACCTTGCCGTTCTCGTCCGGGTGCATGGTCAGCCGGAACGTCGTCGTGTCGCCCTCCCGGGAGAGGATGTCCACCGACGCGTACTCGCTGAACAGCCGCGGCCAGTTCTCGAGGTCGTTCGTCATCTCCCAGACGAGGTCGAAGGGAGCGTCGATGGTGATGCTGTTCTCGGTGTGTCCGGCCACTTTCAGGCTCCAGCCGTGAGGGTGCTGTTGACGAGGTCGAGGAACTCCCGGGGCGTCCTGCACCGCTCCGAGTCGGGCGGCAGGGACGCGCCGTACCGGTTCTCCAGCTCGCCGACGATGCCGAGCAGGCCGAGCGAGTCGAGACCGAAGGAGTCGAAGGGGGACTCCGCGGCGTCCTTGAGTTCCTTGGGATCGACGGTGATGCCGGCCGCCTGCTTCATCAGAGCGGCCAGTTCGTCGAAGGTCACTTCGGTGGTGATCATGGGTGACTGCTCCTTCCCCGCCCGGATCACCGGGCGGAATCGTCACCGCGGCGCACGACCAGCGCCGCGTTGGAGCCCATCAGTCCCCGGCTGAGGACGAGGGCGGTGCGCAGCTCGGCGGGGCGAGCGTGCGAGGTCACCAGATCGATGTCGTGGCAGACGTCGAACACGTTGGGCGTGGGCGGCACCAGGCCGTGCTCCATGGCCAGCAGCGCCGCCACCGTGTCCAGCACGGGCGCACCGCAGTACGCCCGGCCGAAGCCGGTCTTGGGGGCCGTCACCGGCACCCGGGTGCCGTGCGCGCCGAGGGCGTCGGCGATCGCCAGCGCCTCCGCGCGGTCCGCCTCGGGCACGCCCAGGGCGTCGGCGAACACGACGTCGATCTCCTCCGGTGCGGCGCCCGCCTCGTCGAGGGCGCCGGTGATCGCGTGCGCGAGGCCCTCCCGGGACTCCGCCCAGCGGGACGTACCGGTGAACGTGGCCGCGTGACCGGCCACGACACCCCGTACGGGCACCCCGCGCTCACGGGCCTGCTCCTCGTCCTCGACGACGAGCAGGGCACCGCCCTCGGCCGGCACGAATCCGCACGCCTTCTCGGTGAAGGGACGGTAGGCGCGGTCGGGGTCGTCGAGGGTGCTGAGCTCGGGGTAGCCGAGCTGGCACACCATCGAGTACGGGGCCAGCGGCGCCTCCGCCGCCCCCACGACCATGACGTCGGTGCCGCGCCGCACCGCCCGGGCCGCGTGCGCGAGGGAGTCCAGACCGCCCGCCTCGTCGCTCGCCACCACCCCGCACGGCCCCTTGAGGCCGCCGCGGATGGAGATCTGGCCGGTGCTCGCCGCGTAGAACCAGGCGATCGACTGGTACGGGCCGACGAACTTCGAGCCCTGGCCCCACAGTTTCTGCAGCTCGCGCTGGCCGAACTCGCCGCCGCCGGAGCCGGCCGCGGTGACCACGCCGACCGAGTAGGGGTCGGCGGGCTCGCCGCCCAGCCCGGCGTCGTCGAGGGCGAGCGCCGCCGCGGCCATCGCGAAATGGCTGAACCGGTCGGTCTGCACCAGGAAACGGTCCTCGACGAGGGCCGCCGGGTCGAAGGACCGCACCTCGCCCGCCACCCGCAGCGGCAGATGCCCGCACCCTTCGCGGGTGATCAGGTCCAGCACGCCGAGTCCTTCTCTCACCGACTTCCAGTAGGCGTCGGTGCTCAGTCCGTTGGGTGCGACCACACCGATGCCGGTGACGGCCGCTCGCCCGGAACGCCGTTTGCTCATCGTGTCCTCCCGCCCGCACCGGACAGCAGCACCGCGGACTGGAAACCGCCGAACCCGCTGCCGACGGAGAGCACGTGCTCCAGCTTCCGCGGGCGGGCGGTGCGCGGCACGTAGTCCAGGTCGCACTCCGGGTCGGGGGTCTCGTAGTTCGCCGTCGGCGGCACGACCTGATGACGCAGCGCGAGCACGCACGCCACCACCTCGATCGCGCCGATGGCGCCGAGCGAGTGCCCCACCATCGACTTGATGGAGCTCATGGGCGTCTCGTACGCGTGCGCCCCCAGCGACCGCTTCACCGCGGCCGTCTCGTGCCGGTCGTTCTGCCGTGTGCCGGAACCGTGCGCGTTGACGTAGTCGATCCGGGTCGGATCGAGCCGGGCCTGGTCGAGGGTGCTCTCGATGGCGCGGGCCATCTCCAGGCCCTCACTGGTCAGGCCCGTCATGTGGTAGGCGTTGCCGTAGGTGGCGTAGCCGCTGATCTCGCAGAGGATGTCCGCGCCACGCGCCCTCGCGTGCTCGTAGTCCTCCAGCACCAGCACCGCCGCGCCCTCGCCCATCACGAACCCGTCGCGGCGCGCGTCGAACGGCCGCGACGCGTGCTCGGGGTCGTCGTTGTTGGGGGACGTCGCCTTGATGGCGTCGAAGCAGGCCATCGTGATCGGGGAGATCGGCGAGTCCGACGCCCCCGCGATGCAGACGTCCGCCCGGCCCTCGGCGACGGTGTGGAAGGCGTAGCCGACCGCGTCGAGCCCGGAGGTGCAGCCGGTGGACACCGTCTGCACCGGGCCCCGGGCGCCGAACTGCTCGGCCACCGTGGAGGCGAGGGTGCTCGGCGAGAACGCCAGATGCAGCTTCGGGTCCGCCTTGGTGTGGTCCACGTCCCAGCGCCGGCCGCTCTCGCTGACCAGCACGTAGTCGTGTTCCAGCCGGGTGGTCCCGCCGACCGCGCTGCCCAGCGACACCGCGGTGCGCCACGGGTCCAGGGACCCGGTGTCGAGCCCGGACTGCCGGACCGCCTCCCGGGCCGCGACCACGGCGAACTGGATGTAGCGGTCGGCGTGCTGGCACAGGTCCGCGTCCAGGCCGTGCTCGAACGGGTCGAAGTCGCACTCGGCGGCGATGCGCGAGCGCAGGCCCGCCGGGTCGAACAGCGTGATGCCGCGGGTCGCGGTGCGGCCTGCGGCCAGGAGGTCCCAGAACGCCGTCGCCCCGATGCCGCCGGGAGCGACCACACCTATACCGGTGACGGCCACCCGCCGGGTCATTTTATGGCCTCGCTCGGCTCGGCCGGACGGCCCGTCTCCGGCCCGCCCACCGTCAACTGCGGCCCTGACTCGGCGCTTTCGGTCTCCTCCGTGTCGACGTGCCCGAGGCTCGGGTGGGGCGCGAGGGGACCCAGGTGGAACACCATGCGGGCCTCCTCGTCGCCGACGTTGCGGAAGCGGTGCCGCATGTCGATCGGGATCATCAGCCCCTGCTCCGCGCGGAGCGCGAACGGCTCACCGTCCAGATCCACCTCCAGCGAGCCGTTGACGACGTACACGAACTCCTCGGAGTACGGGTGGTAGTGCTCGGCGATCCGCTCACCGGGCTTGATGACGGCCAGTCCCATGAAGCCGCTCGTGGAGCCCACGGTGGCCGGGGTGAGCAGGGTCCTGAGGTCGCCCCCGCGCCTGCGGTTGGGTTCCGTCTCGCTCAGGTCCACGATGCGTGGATGCTGCTTGGACATGGTTGATACCTCCGGATGTTCCGGTGACGTCCCCGGCGCGACGGCCGCGGACGTCACCGTGGTCGACCGTCAGGAAGCCGCCGCGCTGCGGTCGGTGACGGGCAGCATGTCGGCGTGCGACAGCAGCCGGTTGAGGGTGCGCTCCGAGTCCAGGTCGCCCTCGACGCCGATCGCGGCGCCGTCCAGGAGCCGCCGGAGCTCCGCGGCCTTGCCCGGGCCCTTGATGCCCAGCGCGGCGGGCGGGTCCAGGTCGAGGTCGCCGGTGACGTCGACGAGACGCACCACGATGTCGTCCCGCTGGAACACGGTGCTCGCGTACACCGGGCTGTCCGGGTCGCCCGCCGCGGCCTCGTCCTGGTGGGCGAGGAACCGGGCCAGGTCCATGCCGTGGCCCCGCACGGCCGGGTAGTACAGCGCGTGCCGCCGCAGCCCCTCGGGCTCCGGCTTGCCGACCGTCACATGGTGCACGGCGGGCAGCGCGGCCCGGGTGAAGAACAGCCGCGCGGACTCGGGGTCGGTCAGGTCCCGGTCCTGCTCCAGATAGGGGTTGATGGCCTCCTCGACCGCCCGCACCTCCGGCTGGCGCGCCACGTGGCGCAGCGCGGCGAGCAGGTCGCCCTCCACCTCCACGGCCCGCACGACCCGGTTGCCGTGCATGAACAGCGAGGTGCGGCGCAGCCGCGTGGTGTCGTCGACCTGGGCCTTGGGCGACTCGTACCCGGCCAGCAGCTCCGCCACCTTGGACTCGGAGCCCGGCTTGACGGTGAACGTGAGGGCGTGGCGCGCCACGCCGTCGCCGACCCGCACCGCCGACTGGAGGCCGGCGGCGGCCGTGCCGGGGGTCAAGGGCTGCTCGGGGAAGGTCTCGCGCACCACGCTGTAGCGCATCGACCGGGTGTCCCGCACGCAGCTGTGCATCGGCCGGACGGTTTCCACGTGCTCCTCGCTGTTCACCCACGCGAGGAACGGCGGGGCGCTCTCCCACTCGCTGGTGATCAGCCACTGCGACGGATTCTCGATCGACTGGCACAGCTGGTCGCTGATGTGACCGGGCACGGACGCGACCTTGTTCCGCATGTGCTCGTACGCCTCGAGGAACTGCTCCTGCGCCCCCTCGTACAGGTCGAGCAGCAGGATCACCCGCAGCCTTGAGCCGTCGAAGGCCGACTGCGATATGCGTCCCGACATGGTCATCCGGCGCACCTCTCCTCTTGTTGGGGAAACCCCTGCGGCGGGGCTTCTTCCGGAAGCTCTTCACGGAAGGTCAGGAACGACCGCCGTGTCCGATGGGCAGGGGGTCGCCATGTGTCGATGGTCGGGGCGGCGCCGGGAGCGCGCGAGCGACACGGCGCAGGCGGGTGAACCGCGCGCCATCCGGGTGCCGCACGGACGCGAAGGGCCCGGTACCGGGGATGACATCAGCGTCCCGTTCCTCAACCACGACCCGGGCGAACGCTGGAGGCGTTGCAATGAACCGATCGGGCACGACCGGCGAGGCGGTCCACCGCACGCCCGTCCTCATCGTCGGGGGCTCCCTGGTGGGCTTGTCGATGTCCCTGTTCCTGGGGCGGCTCGGCGTGCCGCACACGCTCGTCGAGCGGCACGCGGGCACCTCGATGCATCCGCGCGGGCGGGGCAACAACGTGCGCACGATGGAGCTGTTCCGCACCGCCGGCGTGCAGGAGCGCATCATCGAGGCCGCGTCGGTCCTGCAGGACAACCACGGCATCCTGCAGACGCCGAGCCTCGTGGGAGACGCGGGGGAGTGGCTGTTCCGGGAGATCGACCCCGGCGGCGGCCTGGCCCGCTTCAGCCCCGCCGCCTGGTGCCTGTGCAGCCAGAACGACCTGGAGCCGGTGCTGCTGCGCAGCGCCCGCGAACTGGGCGGCGACCTGCGCTACAACACCGAGATGATGTCGTTCGACCAGGACGGCGACGGGGTGACGGCGCTGGTCAAGAGCCGGGAGACCGGTGAGCACACGACGATCAGGGCGGACTACCTGGTCGCCGCGGACGGCCCCCGCAGCCCCGTCCGCGAGCGGCTCGGCATCGGCCACAACGGCCCCGGCGACCTGTTCCACAACGTCAGCGTCACCTTCTCCTCGCGCCGCCTCGCCGGCGTGGTCGGCGACCGCCGGTTCATCGTCTGCTACCTCACCGGACCCGACGCCGACGGGGCGCTGCTGCCGGTGGACAACCGCGAGCACTGGGTGTTCCACGCCCCCTGGCACCCCGAGAACGGCGAGACGCTCGAGGAGTTCACCGACGAGCGGTGCTCCGAGCACATCCGGCGGGCGGTGGGTGTGCCGGACCTGGACGTCACCATCACCGGCCGGGCGGCCTGGCACGCGGCCGAGCGGGTCGCCGAGCGGTACGCCGACGGGCGGGTGTTCCTGGCCGGCGACTCGGCGCACGAGATGTCGCCCACCGGCGCGTTCGGCTCCAACACCGGCATCCAGGACGCCCACAACCTCGCCTGGAAACTGGCCGCCGTACTGGGCGGCTGGGCCGGCCCCGGTCTGCTCGACAGCTACGACGCCGAGCGCCGGCCCGTGGCCGAGGCGACCAGCGCCCGCGCCTCGTCCCGCTCGGTGGAGCACAGCCACCCCGGCTACACGCCCGACGCCGAGGCCGCGGCGCTCGTCGGCCGCAAGCGCGGCATCCTCAATGTGGCCCTCGGCTACCGTTACCCGCGCGGCGCGGTGCTGGGCGCGGACCCGGCGACGCCGGTGGTGCCGGACGCCCTCACGCTGACCGGCGAGCCCGGCAGCCGCGCACCGCACCTGTGGCTGGACCGGGCCGGCGCCCGCATCTCCACGCTCGACCTCTACGAGCGCTCCCTCGTCCTGCTCGCGTCCCCGCACAGCCCGTGGCTCGCCGCGGCCGCCGAGGTGGCGGCCGGGCTCCCGGCGCCGCTGGACGCCTACGGGGTGGGCGAGGGCGCCGACCTGGTGCCCGAGTCCGGCGCCGACTGGGCGGAGACCCACGGGGTCACACCGGACGGTGCGGTGCTGGTGCGGCCGGACGGTTTCGTCGCATGGCGCCACGACGGGCGGCCCGCGAACCCGGCCGGCGCGCTGCGGGACGCGGTGGCCGCCCTGCTGTCGCGCGTCTGAGCGGGCGCGGCCGCCGGGGCGGTGCGGGTCACCCGCCGCCGATTCCGCCCTGGCGGCCGCGCTCGGATTTGGCCAGGTGCTGCTCGTAACGCTGGACCGCAGGCCCGTCGACGTCCCAGGGCCACGGGGTGACCATGCCCTGGAGCGCCTGGAACACCGGGTGGGCGTCCGCCGCGCGCCCGGCCGCGCACAGCGCGTACGCCAGGACGTTGAGGTCGGCCGGCGCCGCCGCGTGCTGGAAGAACCCCGGCTTCGGCCACAGTGCGGCGGCCTGGTGCAGCGCCGCCGCCAGATGTCCGCTCTCGAAGAGCTGGCCCGCGGTCATCGCCCGCATCCCGCCCTGCGCGAGCAGCCCCTGGTACTGCCGTACGGCGGCGGTGAGTTCGACGGCGGCGCAGGGGGCGTTGGCCGGGATGCGGGTGCGGACCGCGTCGACGAAGTCCAGCACCGAGGCGCTGGAACCGCCCTCCTCGGGCGACAGCAGGGCGAGCATCTGCAGGAACGCCTCGCGGTTCCAGGGGTCGCGGGCGGTGGCCTGCCGCCACAGGGCGTCGACGTCCTTGTGGCCGAAGCGCACGACGCGCGCGGAGCCGAGCAGGACCACCCACGGCAGGGGATCGTCGGGCGACAGCTCGGCGGCCCGGTGGCACCGGGTGATCAGCGCGTCGGTGTCGTCGAGGCGCCGTTCCTCCAGGGCGCGCACCAGGGTGGTCCAGGAGTGGAACACCAGCGCGTCCACGTCGTCCGGGTCGCGCTCCAGCCAGGTCTCGGCGATGCCGGTGCCGGAGGCGGCCCCGGCCAGCACGGACACCCGGTGGCCGCGGAGGTCCCAGTCGTCCCCGGTCTCCTCCAGCAGCTCGGCGATCAGTTCCGCGTCCGCGGCCTTCCCGCTGCCCCGCTTGCTCAACTTGCCCAGGACTTTGGCCAGCTGGGTGTCGCCGAGGGAGCGGGAGATACGAGGGCGTCGGCTGGGGCGCGTACTGAAGAGGGGCATGTGCGAAGACTAGGAAGCGGATCGGCCCGTTCAACCGGTACGGGGTGATCGTTATCGATCTGGCCCTTACCGCCGGTCGGCCGGGCAGACCGGGGCGGGGCCGGACAACTCGCCGGCCCCGCCCCGCCCGTCGCGCGTGACTCAGACCGCGGGGGCCGGGTACGTCGGGTACTCCACGCCGGACACGTACTGGACGACGCGGACGACCTGGCAGGAGTAGCCGAACTCGTTGTCGTACCAGAGGTAGAGGATCGCGTTGTCGCCGTCGACCTTCAGGGCGCCGGCGTCGACGATCGACGCGTGCCGCGAGCCGACGAAGTCGCTGGAGACCGCGTCGGGCGCGCTGATGAAGTCGATCTGGCGCTTCAGCGGGGAGGTCAGCGACACGTTGCGCAGGTAGTCGAGGACCTCCTCGCGGTCGGTGGCGCGGCCCAGCTGGAGGTTGAGGATCGCGATCGACACGTCCGGCACGGGCACGCGGATGGAGCTGCCGGTGATGGGGGCCTTCAGGTCGGGCAGCGCCTTGGCGACGGCCGACGCGGCGCCGGTCTCGGTGATCACCATGTTGAGCGGCGCGGACCGGCCGCGGCGCTCTGACTTGTGGTAGTTGTCCAGCAGGTTCTGGTCGTTGGTGAACGAGTGGACGGTCTCCACGTGGCCGCGCAGCACGCCGTACTCGTCCGCCATCGCCTTCAGCGGCGGCACGATCGCGTTGGTGGTGCAGGACGCGCAGGACAGGATCCGCTCGTCCGGCTTGAGGGTGTCGTGGTTGACCCCGTGCACGATGTTGGGGACGTCGCCCTTGCCGGGCGCGGTCAGCACCACCTTGTCGACGCCGGGGCGCAGGTGCTGTGAAAGACCCTCGCGGTCACGCCACTTGCCGGTGTTGTCGATCAGGATGGCGTTGTGGATGCCGTACGCGGTGTAGTCGATCTCGGTCGGGTCGTTGGCGTAGACGACCTTGATGACGTTGCCGTTGGCGACGATGGTGCTGTTCGCCTCGTCGACGGTGATCGTGCCCTGGAACTGGCCGTGCACCGAGTCGCGGCGCAGCAGCGAGGCGCGCTTGACGATGTCCTGCTCGCCACCCCGGCGCACGACGATCGCGCGCAGCCGCAGGCCGTTGCCGGAGCCGGACTTCTCGATCAGCAGACGGGCGAGGAGGCGGCCGATGCGGCCGAAGCCGTAGAGGACGACGTCGCGCGCCTCACGGCGCTCGATCTTGTTCGCGCCGGTGGCGCCGGCGACGGCCTCGGCGGTGAACTCGGCGACGGACTTGCCCTGGTCGTCCGCGCGGTAGGCCTCCGCGAGCAGGCCGATGTCGATCTGCGAGGGGCCGAGGTCCAGCGTGGTGAGCGCCTGGAGGAACGGCAGGGTCTCGGTGACCGAGAGCTCCTCGCCGGCGATCTGCCGGGCGAAGCGGTGCGTCTTGAGGATGCTGACCACCGACTTGTTCACCAGGGAGCGGCTGTGCAGCAGGACGGTGACGTCCCGCTCCCGGTGCAGCTTCCCGATGATCGGGATCATCGACTCCGCGATCTCCTCGCGGTGTTTCCAGTTGGTGAACGAGTCTTCGTTGACAGTCACAGCATCCATCTTTCGAGCTAGAGGGTGCTCATATGATAGCCATCTCGCTCGGAGGGGTCGGAGGGGGCCCGCCCCTGGCGCGCGAAGGGGTCCGCAGGGCCTCGCGGGAGGGCTGGTGGATCGCAGGGTTGCGCGACATGCGAACGGGTACGCGTCCCCTACTGTGCCCGGGCCCGAGCGGGCTCCGGGCGGGCCGACAACCGCCGCTACCAGGGAATTCGTCATGGAAACACCCGCGCACGAGAACAACGCCCCCACGCCCGCGCAGCGGGCCCTGGACGCACTGTCGGAGAACACCGAGGACACGGCCGCGCTGGACGCCCTGGCCAACAGCGACGTGCTGATCCCCGTCCCCGACGACGCGGGCGACGAGGAGGCCGCCGACCCCGGCGCCGTCGCGCTGCCCGTGCTGGAGCAGCCGGGAGGCACCCAGGTGGTGCCCGTGTTCACCTCCGAGCTGGAGATGGCCGGGTTGCTCCCGTTCGTCTCCCGCTACCGCCTGGTCCCGCTGGGTGCCCTCGCCGCGCAGTGGCCGGCCGACGACCTGTCCCTCACCATCGACGGCAGCTCCGAGCACCGGCTGACCCTGACCTCGGAGGGGGTCCGCACCTTGCTGGCCCGCCCGTAGCGGACACGTCGCGAGCGAGCCCCGGTCCGTCAGGGCCGGGGCTCGCTCCCGTTCACCCCGTGGGTGAGGCCGCGGCCAAGTCGTCCGGCAGGCGCGGAGGGGTGCCGCGGGTCCACACCACCCGCAGGGCCGTCGCGGAGATCCGCCAGCCCTCGTCCGTCCTGACCAGTTCGGTCTCGGTGTGCCCGGCGGAGACGAACACCTCCTGCGAGCCGTCCGCGAGCACGTGGGTGCTCAGCTGGGCGCCCCGCACGGTGGCCCGGTCGCCGTCGATCTCCACGACGTCGTTGGTGCTCAGGTGCACGGTCCGGTCGAACAGCGCCATCCCGCGCCGGACCCGGTCCAGCACCGCGTCGCGCCCGCGGACGGTGCCGATGGGCATCTCCGCGACCACGTCCTCGGTGTGGAAGGCCCGCGCCCACTCGTCGTCGAGGACCCCCTCGTCCAGGGAACGCAGATAGCGGCTGATCAGGTCGGTGACGGCGGCGCGGTCGGTCAGTGCCCGCACCTGCCGTCGCATCTCGTCGGTGTCCATGACGGCAGACTGCTTCCTCAAGCGCGCTCGAGGTCAAGCGGCCGTCCTGGGCCGAAGGGCCCGGCTCAGTCCCCGAGCGCCCGGGCCAGCGCGGCGCGCTGCACCGGAAGGGTCTCGGCGTGCAGCTCGCGGCCGCGCGCGGTGAGCTGCACGTACACGCCGCGCCGGTCCGTCGGGCACGTGCTGCGCTCGACCAGGCCGTTCTTCTCCAGGCGGGCGATCAGCCGCGACAGCGCGCTCTGGCTCAGATGCAGCCGGCCGACCAGGTTCTGCACCCGGCACTGCTCGCCGCTCGGGGGAGTGGCGGTCGCGAGCAGGTCGAGCACCTCGAAGTCGGAGGCGCCCAGACCGTAGGGGTGCAGGGCGCGGTCGATCTCGCCCTGGGTGCGGGCGTGCACGGCGAGGATGTCGCGCCACCGTTCCTCGAGCCGTGCCTCGTCGGTCGTCCCTGCCATACGGGAACCGTAACATTTGTTCGAAATTCAATGAACAGCCCGCGCCGGTGACGGCAACGGCCGGGACCCGGCCGACCCGTCCTTCGGCAACGGCTGGGAGAACCAGGCGCTGTTCGACCACGACGACCGCGCACTGCCCGCCGTGGAGCGGTTCCGCCGCCGCTGACACCGGCACGGTGACCGGGGGCGGACCCCCGGTCACCGTTGCCCGTTCAACGTCCTTGCCCAGCACGGGCGTTGACTCCGGACAAGCTGCCCGCAGTGCGGGACACGGGGACCCCGGGCGCGGCACAGTGGGAGGGCGCCGGAGACGAGGAAGCCCGGCGCGGAGGTAGGTGGACGACATGCTGAGGACTCCCGCCGACGGGACACGACTGCGCATCCTCGCCTGGCTGGCCGAACCGGACACCGCCGGACGCGGCCTCACCGCGGACGACGTCGCCGCCCGCCTCGGCGTGCCACGCCCGGCCGCCCTGGCCCACCTCCGCCTGCTCACCGCCCTCGGTCTGCTCCACCCCACCGGCCAGGACGGCGGCCCCCGCTACCACCGCGACGAGATCCGCCTCGCCGAGGTGACCCAGCTGTTCGAGAAGGGCTGGTGACCCCTGCTGAACTACGCTGATCCCGTGCGAACAGGAGACATACGACCGTGACCGCCGTGGACACGGGGCGACCCCGGGGCCGCTCCGCCGTACGGGCCCAGGCACCCGTCGTCGCGGCGGTCGCGGCGGGCGGCGGAGTAGGAGCCGCGGCCCGGTACGCGGCCGTCGTGTGGTGGCCGACCCCGGCGGGTTCCTTCCCGTGGACGGTCCTGTGGGTCAACGTCCTCGGCTGTGCCGTGATCGGCGCGTTCATGGTGATCGTCGCCGAGGCGCGCACCGCCCATCGCCTCCTCCGCCCGTTCTTCGGCACCGGCGTCCTCGGCGGTTTCACGACCTTCTCGACGTACGCGGTGGACGTCCGCGGCCTGTTCGAGGCCGGCCGCCACGGCACCGCGCTCCTCTACCTGGCCGCCACCCCTGTCCTGGCCCTGACCGCCGTCTGGGCGGCCACCGCGGCCACCCGCCGGGCACTGATCAGGAGGCAGCCATGACCGCTCCGACCACCGGTGCGCTGCGTCTCACCGTGCTCGTCGGCGAGTGCGACACCTGCCGCCACCGGCCGCTCTACTCGGAGATCGTCCACCGGGCGCACGCGGCCGGCCTCGCCGGAGCCAGTGTGTTCCGCGGTATCGAGGGCTTCGGCGCCTCGTCGCTCGTGCACACCTCCCGGCTGCTGTCGCTGAGCGAGGACCTGCCGGTGGCGGTCGTCGTCGTCGACACCGAGGAGCGGGTGCGGGCCTTCCTGCCGGAGGTCGACGCGCTCGTCCCGGAAGGGCTCGTGTTCCTCGAACGGTGCGAGATCGTCCCCCGGCCCGGGAGCGGCGACGACGCCGTGCGGGAGGACCGGGGGTGACCTGGTTGTACGTGGTGCTCGGCGCGATGGTCGGGGCGCCGTTGCGGTATCTCACCGACCGGGCCGCGCAGGCCCGGACCGGCTCCGATCTCCCCTGGGGGACGTTCACCGTCAACGTCGCCGGCAGTCTGGTCCTGGGCCTGCTCACCGGTGCGGCGGCCGCGGGCGTCGCGGGATCCGAGCTCCAGCTGCTGCTCGGCACCGGCCTGTGCGGCGCCCTCACCACCTACTCGACCTTCTCCTACGAGACCCTCCGCCTGGCGGAGAGCGGCTCCCTGCGGTACGCGGCTGCCAACGTCCTGGTGAGCACGGCGGCCGGCCTGGGCGCCGCCTTCGCGGGCGCTGCCCTGGCCGGGGCGGTGTGGCCGTAGGGTCACCGCCCGGCCTCGCGCAGGGGCGCGCCCACCTCCCGCAGATGGCGCAGCGCCGTGCGGTGCGAGGCGACGAGACCCGACCGGCAGTACGGGATGCCCAGCTCGGCGCAGTACCGCTCGGTGATCACCTGGGCCTTCGCCAGGGCCGGCGTCGGCATGCTCGGGAAGAGGTGGTGCTCGATCTGGTAGTTGAGGCCGCCCATGAACACGTCGGTCAGCGCACCGCCGTCGACGTTGCGGGAGGTCAGCACCTGACGCCGCAGGAAGTCCAGCTCGGTCCCCTCCTCGACCATCGGCATGCCCTTGTGGTTCGGGGCGAACACGGAACCGAGGTACAGGCCGAACAGCCCTTGATGGACGGCGATGAACGCGAGCGCCTTGCCGGGGGAGAGAAGTGTGAAAAGCCCGCCGAAATAGACGGCGAAATGCGCGACGAGGAGGGCGCCTTCCAGAACGGGCCGTTTCATCGACGGGCTCCGCAGCGCCCGGAAACTGCTGAAACTCAGATTGAGGCCCTCAAGGGTCAGCAGCGGGAAGAAGAGCGCCGCCTGGTGTCTCCCGATGAACCGGGCGGGACCCTTGGCCTGTCGTGCCTGACGGCGTGACCAGACGATGATGTCGGGTGCGACGTCCGGGTCCTTGTTCTCGTGATTCGGGTTCGCGTGGTGGCGGGTGTGCTTGTTCATCCACCAGCCGTAGCTCATGCCGAGCAGCACGTTCGCCACCAGGAGACCGCCGGTCTCGCTGGAGCGTCGGCGGGAGAACACCTGGCGGTGCGCCAGATCGTGCGCGGCCAGCCCGAGCTGCCCGAACACGACGGCCAGCGCGGCGGCGACGAACAGCTGGCTCCAGCTGTCGCCCAGGAGCAGGAACGCGGCCACGCCTCCGCCGAGCGCCAGACCCACGGCGGTGAAACGCACCGTGTAGTACAGCGGGCGGCGGCGCAGCAGGCCCGCATCGGCTATTCGCCGGGACAACTCGGAGAAATCACTCCCTCTTCCGGGGCTTTTCTCCCGTTCTCTCTTTCCTCCGTCGCCCCGAGGGTTTGTCTGCTTCTCTTCCTCGTCGGGGGAATGGATGCCGGCCAACGCCGTCGAATATGCCATGCGCTCAGTATGGGGGGTGATTTCCGCGGCGAAGAATGGCGGTGGCACCCGCATGCGGAGGGACGGTCACCCCCACGCGGAAAGGGGTGGTGGCCCCAGGGCGGGGGTGTGGCCGGCACCACCCCGGACCCGGGCCCGCTTGACAGTCCGCGCGCACGGCCCGCACGATCGGCCCGTGAACCTGTCAGACAGCCAGACAGGTGGTGCGGGACCGCGGCGCGTCAGCGCGACGGAGGCGGTGCTCGCCCACCTCCGCGACGCCATCGAACGCGGCGACTACGCGATCGGCGACAAGCTTCCCTCCGAGGCGGAGCTCTGCCGGGAACTCGAAGTGTCCCGCCCGGTGCTGCGCGAGGCGCTTCGGGCACTCCGGACCATGGGCCTGACCGTCTCGCGCACCGGCAAGGGCACCTTCGTGGTCGCCGACGCCGTGCAGGAGCCCACCTTCGGCGACTACACGGCCGGACACCTCATGGAGGTGCGCAGGCACGTCGAGATCCCGGTCGCGGGGTACGCGGCCCGCCGCCGCACCCCGGAGGACCTGGACCGGCTGCGGGGGCTGCTGGCGCGGATGGAACGGGAGACCGACACCATCGCCTGGGCGGCCATGGACACCCTGTTCCACCTCGCCGTGGCCGAGGCGGCCCAGAACCCCGTCTTCCGGCGGGTCATCGAGGAGATCCGGGACGCGCTGGCCCGCCAGTCCGCCTTCCTGAACGAACTCGGCGGCCGCCGCGCCCACTCCGACCGCGAGCACCGGGCCCTCGTCGATGCCCTGGCCGCCGGCTGCGAACAGGACGCCGTGCGCGCCATGACCCACCACCTCGACCGTGTCGAGACCACCCTCACCGACATCGTGCGCTCCGCGCGCACACCGGGTCCGCGCACCACCCCCGCGCCGGCCCGCCACGACAACCCGCAGGCAGTGTGATGCACAGCAGTCTCCCCGCGGCCGCACCCCCGGTCCGCGCACCCCGCCACGCCCCCGTCGCCCACCTCGTACGCGGCGGGGTCGTCGAAGGTGTCCACTACGGCTCCGTGGTCGTCCTCGACGCCGACGGCACCGTCGGTTTCCGTCTCGGCGATCCCGATGCGGCGTTCTACCCGCGCTCCGCGCTCAAGCCCGTCCAGGCCGTGGCCATGGTCCGCGCCGGCCTCCCTCTCGACGGCGACCTGCTGTCCCTCGCGGCAGCCAGCCACTCCGGCGAAGAACGCCACCTGGACGGCGCGCGCCGCATCCTCGAGCGGGCGGGCCTCACCGAAGGTGACCTGCGCAACGTCCCCGACCTCCCCTTCGACCCCGCCGTCCGGGACACCTGGGTGCGCGCGGGCCGCGGACCCTCCCGGCTGGCCCAGAACTGCTCCGGCAAGCACGCCGCGATGCTGTACACGGCGAAGCTGAACGGCTGGTCGCTCGACGACTACCTCGACCCGGCCCACCCCCTTCAGCAGGCGGTCGCCGAGACCGTCGAGGACCTCACCGGGCGACGCGTCGCCACGGTCACCGTGGACGGCTGCGGCGCACCCCTGTTCGCGGTGTCGCTGGAGGGCCTGGCCCGCGCCGTCGCCCGGATCGCCGGCGGCGCGCCCGGCACCCCCGAGGGCCGGGTCGCCGACGCGATGCGCACCCACGCCGAGATGGCGTCCGGGGCGGGCCGCGACGTGGCCGCGCTGATGCGCGCGGTGCCGGGGCTGCTCGCCAAGGACGGCTTCGAGGGCGTCCAGGTCGCCGCGCTGCCGGACGGCCGCGCCGTCGCCGTGAAGATCGCCGACGGCGCCGGCCGCGCCCGCGTCCCGGTCACCGCGGCGGCCCTCACCCGCGCGGGCGTGGACCCGGCCCTGCTCACCGCGTTCGCGGGCGAGACGGTCCTGGGCGGAGGCCGCCCGGTGGGCGGGGTACGGCCGGTGGCGGGGCTGGGGGCCGCGGCGGAGGCGGTGAGCGTCTGAGGCCGGGGTGACCTCCGGCCGGGCTCTCCGGCAGCAACCGGCCGGTGCCGACTGTCAGTCCTTCGGTACCGGCCCCCACCTGAGCCGCAGGTACACCGCCACCCCCGCTCCGCCCAGCAGGCCCGCCCCGGTGACCGTCCACCACACCCGACGGTCGTCCGTGTCGTCCCCGCGGGACGCCGGCACCGCCACCGCGTCCGCCTCCGGGCCGCCCGGCGGGGCGCTGCGCAGGGCGTCCAGGGAGCCGACCGGATGCACTCGGCCGGCTGCCTCGAAGCCCCAGTCGAGGAGCGCCCGCGCCTCCTCGTAGACCGCGTGTCCGTGGTCCGAGCGGGGGTTCATCACCGTCGCCACCAGGGTCCGGCCGTCGCGGCGGGCGGCCGCGACCAGGGTGTTGCCCGCGTGGCTGGTGTAGCCGTTCTTCACCCCGATCAGCCCTCGGTACGGGGCGACCCCGTCCGCCCCCGTGAGCAGCCGGTTGGTGTTGAGGATCGGGTAGCTGCCGCCGTCACGGGCCGGGAAGCTCGCCTCCGCCCGCGCGCAGTACTCCGCGAACTCGGGGCTGCGCAGCCCCGTCCGGCCGAACACGGCCAGGTCGAACGCCGAGGACACCTGCCCCGGCGCGTCGTAGCCGTCGGGCGACTTCACCCGGGTGTCGCGGGCGCCCAGGGCCCGTGCCTTCTCCTCCATCCGCTCGGCCGTGGCCCGCCAGCCGCCGTTGAGGGCCGCCAGGACGTGCACGGCGTCGTTGCCGGAGTTGAGGAAGACCCCGTTCCACAGGTCGGAGACGCGGTACGTCCGGTTCTCGGCGACTCCGACGAGACTGCTCCCCGGCCCGATGCCCTCCAGTTCCTCCGGGTCGACGCGGTGCCGGATGCCGGACGGCAGGGCCGGCATCACGGTCAGCGCGAACAGCGTCTTGAGGGTGCTGGCGGGAGGCAGCCTGCGGTGTGCGTCGTGGGCCGCGAGCACCGCGCCGGTGTCCGCGTCGGCGACCAGCCAGGAGCGGGCGGACAGGTCCGGGACCTCGGGCGCCCCCGCGCGCGGACGGACGTGCGTGCCGGGCCGGTACAGCAGGGACGCGGGCGCGTCCGTCGTCCGCGGCCCGGGATCGACGCCGGGTCCGGTGGTCGCCGCGGCGGGCGCGAGTGCCAGCAGGCCTGCCGCACAGAGCACGCACCCCGACACGGCAGCCCGCGAAGCAAATCCGATCGTCATACCGCAAACGTAGGAAGGGGTGTCCCGATCACCGTGCTGCCCGGGCCGGGAGCCGCGCGCGAACACTCGCATGCTCCTCCCGGCTTGCGGCGGCCCGGCGGACCGGTTCGACCCCGGTGCGCGAACGTCCCGGGGCGGCTTCGGACGCCGCGCTCTAGGCTGGGCGGATGTTCAGCCCCGAAGGCCCCCGACTGAGCGAACTGGCCGTCCAGGCGCTGTCGTCCGTCGAGCGCGGTTACGACCTCCTCGCCCCGAAGTTCGACCACACCCCCTTCCGCACCCCCGACTCCGTGCTGGACGCCACCGTCGCCGTGCTGCTGGAGTCCGGCCCCTACGGCACCGGGCTCGACCTGTGCTGCGGCACCGGCGCGGGCGTCGACGTACTGCGTCAGGTGTGCGGGGACGCCGTCACCGGTGTGGACTTCAGCGCCGGCATGCTGGAGGTCGCCCGCTCGCGCAGGCGGCCCGAGGGACCCGACGTGTCCTGGGTGCGGGCGGACGCGCGGGTGCTGCCGTTCGGTCCGGAGTTCGACCTCGTGGTCAGCTTCGGGGCGCTCGGGCACTTCCTGCCGTCCGAGCTGCCGGGACTGTTCACACAGGTGCACAAGGTGCTGCGGCCCGGCGGCCGCTTCGTCCTCCCGGTCGTCGCGCCGCCCCGGCCCGGCTCCCCCGCCCACGTGATGCTGCTCGGGTTCGACGCCGTCATGCGGGTGCGCAACGCGCTCTGGCGCCCGCCGTTCGTCATGTACTACCGCGCCGTGCGCTTCGGTGATCTGTGGCACGGACTGGAGCGCGCGGGATTCCGCGTGGAGTTCCTGGCCCTTCCCGAGTTCGGGCGCAGACGGGACGGCAGCCCGAGGGTGCGGCTGATCATGGCCGAGAAGGGGGAAGGACGGCCGGCAGATACACCCTGAGTCTGTTCTTCGAACTCTCCGGCGGGAATCCGTTGGATTTTCCAACTTACCCGCCTAGAGTGGCTCGCGTGACGACGACTGCCTATGACGCGACGCAGATCGACCCCCGCTGGTGGTCCTGGGAGGGCATGCACGGCGGCTGGGTCGCCGGCGCGGCGCTGACCGCCGTACGCGACTCGTTCGCCGGCGGGGACCGGCCGGTGCGCTCGCTGACCACGCACTATCTGTCCCCGGTCGGGACCGGCCCGCTGCGCTTCTCGGGGACCGCGCCCGCGACCGGCCGGCGCACCGCCCACTGCTTCTTCACCGGGCACCAGGACGGTGAGCCGGTCGTCCTCGGCTCCGCGCTGTTCGGACACGGCCGCCTCGGCCCCGCGCACGCCGGCCTCACCGCCCCCGAGGTGCCGGGACCGGACGACTGCGTCCCCGTCGAACTCCCCGCCGACCTCGCGCTCTTCGCCCGCCAGCTGGAGATACGCCCCGCCACCGCCGACCTCCCGCTGGCCGGCGGACCCCGGGCCGTGCTCGTCGCGTGGGTACGCTTCCGGGACGGGCGGCCGGTGGACGCGGCGGCCGTCGCCACACTCGCGGACGTCCTGCCGCCCGCCCTCTACGCCCGCTGGCACACCCCGCGCCCGGTCCCGACCGCCGAGATGACCGTGCACTTCACCGACGCCCTCGACGACGGCGCCGCCCACGGCTGGAACCTGGTCCGCATCCGGACCGACCACGCGGGCGGCGGCTGGGCGGTCGACGACAGCGCCGTGTGGTCGGCGGACCGCCGGCTGCTCGCCGCCGCCCGGCAGGCCCGCGTGGTGCGTGAGCCGATGACCCCTCAGACCGCCGCCGGCACCATGAACTCGTAGACCAGCACGTCCTGCTGGGCGTCCATCACCAGTTCCGTCAGCTCCAGCGGCCGGGCGTGCTGGTCGTGCACCCGCCGGGTGACCCGCACCGACGGCGTGCCCTCGATGCGGGTGATCGTGTCGCGATGGTGCAGCGACAGGCCCGCCCGGCGCATCCAGTCGTAGGTCCGGCGCAGTTCGGCGGCGCCGGTGCCGTCGGCCCGGTCGCGGTAGCGGGCCAGCTCCTCCACCTCCGCGAGCGCCACCGCGGAAAACGATGTCACCGCCGTGCGCTGCTCCCGTCCCCCGGGCGACGCGGACCAGTACCGGTGCACGAGCGTGGGCCGGCCGGGCGCGAGCCCGAGTGGCTCGGCGTGGCCCGGAGGCGGAGCCTCCCAGGCGACGGTGGCCCGTGCCACCGGGTCCCGCCCCGGCTGTCGCGCGCCGAGCGGGAAACCGGCGGCGGCCGGCGCCTCCACCGGGGCGCCCGGCAGCGCGGCATGGCTGCCCCGCCGGTCGGTGGCGACCAGCCCCTCCCGCCGCAGCAACTGCAACGCCTGCCGGACGGTCTCCCGGCTGACCCCGAAGTGCTCGGCCAACTGGCGCTCGCCGGGCAGTCGTTCGCCGGGCGGGACGGTGCCGGTGCGCAGTTCGCCGAGCAGTTCGGAGGCGACTCTCCGATAGAGCGGCTCCCCGTCGGTGAGGGTCCGGCGGGTGTGGACATGCTGGTGCGGGGTGGTGCGGGCCATGCCGCGCCCTCCTGTTGGTGACGTTCCGTGGCCGTGCGGGCTCGTTGAGCCACCACATCTAGCATTGGTCTACACCATCAGGGAAGGCCGGTCCGGGAGTTCGGCCGGAACCGTGCGGTCCGTCAGACGCGGTCGCGCATCCAGCGCAGCTGTGCCGCCTCCTGGTAGGGGCCGCCGCCCTCGTGGTCGTTGAAGTCGTACACCTCGATCGTCTTGTCCTCGTGCGCCCAGGCGTTGAAGGCGGCGAACACCGTGGAGGGCGGGCAGGTCTGGTCCTCCAGCGCCGCGGAGAACAGCGCGGGCGCGGTGCCGCGGGCGGCGAAGTGCACGCCGTCGAAGTACGACAGCGTGCGCCGCACGTCCGCCGCACGGCCGCGGTGGGTCTTGAGGAAGCTGCCGATCTCCCGGTACGGGTTGCGGTCGGTGAGCGTCGTCGCGCGCGGGAAGTCGCACAGGAACGGCACGTCCGGCGCGACGCCCGCCAGGTCCGGCACCAGGCCGCCCACCGCGATCGTGATGCCGCCGCCCTGGCTCCCGCCCATGGCCACGGTACGGCTCGCGTCGGTCAGCGGGTGCGACCGCGCCGCCTCCACCGCGCGCACCGCGTCCGTGAACACCCGGCGGTAGTAGTAGTTCTCCGGTGCGTCGATGCCGCGCGTCATGTAGCCGGGGAACGCCGGACCGGAGCCCACCGGGTCCTCGGTGCCGCCGCCCCCGCCCCACGCGCTGCCCTGTCCGCGGGTGTCCATCACGAAGTGCGCCCGGCCGGTGGACGCCCACAGCAGGTGCTCGTGCGGCAGCCCCCGGCCGCCGCCGTACCCGACGAACTCCACCACCAGCGGCAGCGGTTCGTCGGCGCCGGCGGGCAGGGTCAGCCAGCCCTTGACGGGATGGCCGCCGAATCCGGCGAACGTCACGTCGAAGACCTCCACGGTCGTCAGCCCCGTGTCGACCGGCTCGAACCGCGCGTCCAGGTCGAACCGGCGCGCCTCCTCGAGCGTCGCGGACCAGAACGCGTCGAAGTCCTCGGGCTCCGTGGACGCGCTGCGGTACGCGCGCAGCTTGTCGAGGGAGAGGTCGAACAGGGCCATCTGGGACCGCCTTCGTGAAGGGACCGTGCGAAGCGAGGACACGGTACGTGGATCATGCGGCGGCCCGCCAGGGTGCGGGGGAGGAGACGCTGGTGAGCGGCGTGGAAAGCGGTTGCTCCGCGAGGGGTCGGACGGTGGCTCAGACGCCGCGGTGGGTCCACAGCGGACCGGTACGGGCCCAGTCCCGCTCCCACTCCTCCAGCCGGCGGCGCAGCATCACCCGCCGCACAGGGCGGTGCGCCAGCAGCAGGAGGGCCGCCGTGCTCCCGGCGGCCAGGGTGCCCATGCCGACCCCGTACTGCCACACCGACGCGTCGTCGACCGGGGGCAGCACCTCGCGGCCCCGGGAGTCCAGCCAGACGTGCACCGGGTCGCCGGGGCGGACATGGGCGGGAACCCGCACCAGGGCCGTGCGCGTGCCCCCGTCCGGGTCCGTCCAGCGGACGGTCGCCCGGGAGGCGCGCCGGCGCTCCGACCCGGACTCGGACGGTGGGTGTGTCCTCGAAGGGCGCTCCAGAACCTCCGCGCGCACCCGGTGGCGATCGGCCCGCTGCTCGTCGGCGGCCACCCGCGCGTCCTCGTACGCCCACCGGGCCGTGAGCACGCCCGTCGACGGCACCGTCAGACACAGCAGCACGGCCACGGCCACCGCCGTCCACGCCTCGACGACGTCCGACCGGCGGCACAGCGGGCCGCGCCGCCGCCGGGACAGCACCCGCGTTCGCATCTCTCGCCTCCCCTCACCGCGCACCGCGGCCGCAGGGGTGACGGACCGAGCGGGGCGGCGGACCCAGCGGCTCCGGGACGCGTCCCACGGCACGCGCGGAACAGGTCAAGGGCGGGTGCCCCGGCGGCGGGCGCGCGAAACGACGCCGTCCGCGGGTCCCCCCCGTACGGCAGGTGAGGCCGGGTCAGCCGAAGCGCTCGATGCGGATGCGCTCCACCGGCTGACCCGCGGCCACCAGCAGCCTGGAGGCGTGCTCGGCGAAGGAATTGGAGCCGCACACATAGGCCTCCCACCCACCGGGCGGCTGCTCGGCCAGGATCGGCGTCACATGTGCGGCTGCCATACGTCCGACGGTCGTGCCCTCCGGGGCGCTCCGGGTGAACACCGGTGTGGTCTCCGGCCCGTACTCGTCCGCGTAGATCAGGTCCTCAGGGCTGCGCGCCGACACCAGCAGGCGCAGGGGCAGGGTCAGGCCGCGGGCGCGGTGGTGCCGCACCATCGACATCAGCGGGACCACGCCCGAGCCGGCGCCCAGCAGCAGCGCTGGCCGGTCGCCCGGCCAGGCGAAGAAACCGCTGAGCGGGCCGCGCATCTCGATCCGGTCGCCGGGGCGGGCCACCGAGTGGAACCAGCCGGAGACCTCGCCGTCCCGCACATGGTCGAGGGTCAGCTCGATGTGCCCGGAGTCGTCCGGCGCCGAGGCGATCGAGTAGTGGCGCTGGGCCGTGTACCCGTCTTCCGCGACCAGCCGCACCATCAGGTGCTGGCCGGGCAGATGCCCCGGCCAGCCGGGCACCGCGAACCGGAAGGTCGACACGCGGGGCGTCTCCCGGCGGATCTCCGTCAGCGTGGCCGTCCGCCACACCGACGCGGTCTGCTCGCTCACGCCGATGCGGGCGGGCACGGCGAACCGTGTGGTCGGCGCCGCCGGCCGCGTCATCTGCTCAGTCACCGGAGTACCGCTGCTCCTCCCACGGGTTGCCCCGCGCGTGATAGCCGTTGCCCTCCCAGAAGCCCGGCTCGTCGTGGTCCAGCAGCCGCAGCCCCGCGATCCACTTGGCGCTCTTCCAGAAGTACAGGTGCGGCACGATCAGCCGCGCAGGGCCGCCGTGCTCGGCGGGCAGCGGCTCGCCGCCGTACTCCCAGACGATCCAGGCGCGACCGCCGGTCACGTCGGCGAGGGGGAGGTTCGTGGTGTACCCGGTGTGCGCGTACGCCACCACGTGCGTGGCCGACGGCAGGGGCCCGGCCCGGTCCAGGAAGGCGTCCAGCGAGACGCCTCCGAACCGCACCCCGAACTTCGACCAGCCCGTCACACAGTGGATGTCGCCCTCGTACGCGTCGGCGGGCAGCGCGTGGGCCTGCTCCCAGTCCCAGGTGCGGGGCTCGGCCACCAGGCCGTCGATCCGGAAGGTCCAGTCCTCGGGCGCCAGGTCGGGGGTGACCTCGGCGGACAGGACGGGCCATTCGTCCCGCGCGTCGTACTGCCCGGGCGGCAGCCCGGGATGGTGCACGCGGGGGCGGCCGGTGAAGCCTCGGGTGATGTTCACGTGATCGGCGTTTTCCGTTGCGGGTGGTGCTGGCGGTTACCGCACTCCACGGTACGTGGTGTCCGCCGCCCGCACGGCACGGGGCGGTGGGGCGCCAGGCACACGGCAGGAAGCAGTGCGGGCGCCGCACCACTGTGGTGATCGTCGGGTAGGGTGGCCGTCCGGCCGCGGACCGACCCGGCCGTCCACCGAGGAGGTGAGACCCATTACCGCTTGTCAGGTCGGGTGCTCTCACCTCGAAGCGACACGGTCCACCCGGAGCGGGTGACCCCGAGAGCGCCCTTCGGCTCCCGAAAGGCCAGGCTCTTGCCCCACCGTTCCGACCCTCACCCCTCGTCTGCCGCCCTCCCGTCCCGTGACGCGGTCGCGGCCACGCTGCGCGCGGCGGGCTGCGTCTTCGCCGAGGACGAGGCCGACATGATCCTCGCCGCGGCGGACGGCGACCCCGGTGCCGTCGACGGGATGGTCACCCGCCGCGCCGCCGGACTGCCCCTCGAACTCGTCGTCGGCTGGGCCGAGTTCGGCGGCCGACGGATCCTCGTGGAACCGGGCGTGTTCGTCCCGCGCCGGCGCACCGAATTCCTCGTCGAGCAGGCGCTCGCCCTCGCGCCCGGCGCCTCCGTCGTCGTGGACCTGTGCTGCGGCTCGGGCGCGGTCGGCGCGGCCCTGGCGGCCGCGCTCGGCGCGGTGGACCTGCACGCCGCCGACATCGACCCGGCCGCCGTGCGCTGCGCCCGCCGCAACGTCGCGGCGCTCGGCGGACACGTCCACCAGGGCGACCTGTTCGACGCGCTGCCCGCGCGGCTGCGGGGCCGCGTGGACGTCCTCGCCGCCAACGTCCCGTACGTGCCCAGCGACGAGATCGCCCTCCTCCCGGCCGAGGCCCGCGACCACGAGCCCCGCGTCGCCCTCGACGGCGGCGCGGACGGCCTCGACGTCCTCCGCCGGGTCGCCGCGGAGGCCCCGACGTGGCTGGCCCCGGGCGGCCGCCTCCTGATCGAAACGAGCCCGCACCAGGCCCCAGGGGCCCTGTCCGCCTTCACCGAGTCGGGCCTCGACGCCCACCTGGCGGTCTGCGAGGAGCGCCCGGCGCGGGTGGTGATCGGCAGACGGCCGTGAGGGGGGCGCCCGCTGACGCGCCCCGGCGCCGGCCTCGGGACGGCCCCTGAGCCGCGCGCCGCCAGCGGTGGGGGCCCTCCCGGGAAGGGCGGGACCGCCCGTCCGCGTCGTGCGCGCCCCACCGCCGACGGCGCGCCCGCCCTCGTGCGGGAAGCGGTTCGGCGGGTGTGCGGCAGGCGGTTGTGCGGCCGAGGTCGACTCACGGTCGGTCGCCGTGGAAGGCGCCCCGCCGCCCCCGCGCGGCGGGTTCACCCGACGAGCGGAGCGCCCGTCCGCGTCGTGCGCGCCGCACCGGCCGTGCCGAGCACGTCCCCGGGGTCGTGGTCGTGGACCTCCTCACGGGCACGTCCGGCCTTGGGCCGGGGCTCGGACCGGCCGCTGTCGGCGGGGCGCGGCTCGGCACTCGTGGCCGGAGAGGGGCGAGGGGCCCCGCCCTCGGCGTCCCGCGCGCCGGAGCACCGTCGCAGGCGGCCCTCCGGGGGCGCGGCGCCCTCGTTCTCAGTCCCCGGGTGCCGTCACCCGGGCGATCAGCAGGGCGACGTCGTCGAAGTTGTCCGGCTCGTGCAGGGTGCGGAGGAGGAGTTCGCAGACCTCGTCCAGGGAGCGGGCGGGGGTGTCGAGGAGGGTGAGGAGGCGGTCCAGGCGGGCGTCCAGGGGATCGCGGCGGGTCTCCACAAGGCCGTCGGTGTAGAAGACGAGACGGTCGCCCGGCTCCAGGTCGATCGTGGTCGTGGAGAAGGCGACCCCGCCCACGCCCAGCGGCACGCCCGTGGGCAGGTCCAGCAGTTCGGGCGTCCCGCCGGCGCGGATGCGGGCCGGGGGGAGGTGACCGGCGTTGGAGATGACGCAGCGCCGCTCGCGCCGGTCGTGGACGGCGTAGACGCAGGTGGCGATCGCCTCGTCCAGTTCCATGGTGATCCGGTTCAGGTGCTCCAGCAGCACCGCCGGGTCGAGCCCGAGGGACGCCAGCGTGTGGGTGGCGGTCCGCAGCCGGCCCATGGTGGCGGCGGCCGGGACGCCGCTGCCCATCACATCGCCCACGACGAGCGCCGTACGGTCGTCGTCCAGCGGGATCACGTCGAACCAGTCGCCGCCGACCTCGCTGGTGGCGCCCGCCGGCTGGTAGCGGGAGGCGACCTCGAGTCCGCCCGTCACGGACGGATGGCTGGGCAGCAGGCTGCGCTGCAGCGTGAGCGCGGTGTCGCGGGCGTTCTGGTACCAGCGCGCGTTGTCGATCTGCACGGCCGCCCGCGAGGCCAGCTCCCGGGCGAGCAGCAGGTCGTCCTCGTCGAACGGCCGGGGGTTGCGCGTACGGATCAGGTCGAGCGCGCCCAGCACCTCCCCGCGCGCGATCAGCGGCACGGCCAGGTACGAGTGGACGCCCGCCCGGGCGAGTATCTCGGCGGCCTCGGAGGAGCGGGCGATCCGCAGCAGGTCCTCGTCCTTCACCTGCGGCACCATCACCGGCAGCCCCGTGCGCACGCACTCGGTGATCAGCCGGTCCGGCGCGTACCGGATCACCTCGCCCGGCGGGTCGGCCGCCGGCACCGCGTCGGACGCGTCGACCCAGCGCACCGCCAGCGCCCGCATCAGCGCCGGCTCGGCCGGGCCGAGGACGGTGCGGCGGCCCCGTACGACCGCGTCGAGCAGGTCCACCGCGGCCGCGTCGGCCAGTTCGGGGACGGCCACGTCGGCGAGTTCGCCGGCCGTGCGGTCCAGGTCCAGCGTGGTGCCGATCCGTGCGGAGGCGTCGGCGATCAGCGCGATCCTGCGGCGCGCGGTCTCCGCTTCGGCGTTCGCACGGTACTGGTCGGTGATGTCGACCACCGACACGGCCACGCCCAGGACCGTGCCGAGGGTGTTCTCCAGCCGGTACAGGGACACGGTCCAGGCGTGTTCGGCGTCGGGGTCGGCCGGAGTGCGGCCGGTCATCGACCGGTCGACCACCGGCCGCCCGGTCCGCAGCACCTCCCGGGCCGCCTCCTCGATGGCGGCCGCGTCCACCAGCGGCAGCACCTCCCGCATCGTGCGGCCCAGGTGCTCGTCGGCCGACAGGCCGTTCATCTGCTCCAGCGCCGGGTTCACCGACACGTACCGCAGTTCCGCGTCCAGCACGGCGAGGCCGATGGGGGACTGAGCGACGATCCGGGTGGACAGCGCCACGTCCTGCTCCAGCCGCCGCACCGTCGACTGGTCGACCGCGAGACCGAGGGCGTACACCTGTCCCCGGTCGTCCAGCAGCCGCATGTTGCGGAACTCCACCAGCCGGGTCCCGCCGTCCTTGCGCCGGATCGGGAAGGCCCCCGCCCAGCTCCGCCCGGTGCGCATGACCTCGGCGAAGAGCTTCTTCACCAGGTCGAGGTGCTCCTCGTGCACCATGATCCGGGCGGCGTACCGGCCCAGCGCCTCCTGGGCGGTGTAGCCGAACAGCTCCTCCGCCTGGGGGCTCCACAGCACGATCCGCCCCTCGGCGTCCAGGACGACCGAGGCCACGCGCAGGACGTCGAGCAGCCCGCTGGGACGCGCCGGACCGTCCCCGCCGGCCGGGAGTGACCACGCTGCGCTCATCCCACGCCCCGCCTTCGCCGAGTCCGCGGCACGCCGTCGCCGCGCCGCCGTCCCTTTGTTGTACCGCGCGCGAGGGCGATTTTCCGCCGCTCCTGTCGTCCCGTTCCTGCTCTCCCCCCATCCTGGCCGGTGACCGCGCCCGCGTCATCGTGGGAGGAGCGCGCGGGTAGTGCGTTCCGGTGTGCGGTGCTTTGCTGAGGTAGGGCGGGGACGGCGGTGCGACCACGAGAGGAGTGATCACGATGGTCAGCGAGCCCACGCACCCGGAATCCGTGTCGGTCGAGATCAGCGGATGCAGCAAGGACGACGCCCGGATCGTCTTCGACACCCTGTGCGCCTGCTTCTCGTCGGACCGGTGCGCCGACGACGTGCCCGAGGAACTGCACGAGACACGGCCCACGGTCTGGCTCGGCACGTTCGACGTGGCCGAAGCGCACGAAGGCCAGGCCCGCCCCGCGCGGCTGTCCTCCTCGGTCGACGCCGACGTGCACGGCGGCTACTGGGCGATCGACCGGTTCCGCACCACGCTGGACGACCTGTTCCGGGTGAGGGAACTGAGCAAGGTCTCCGGCGACCAGGAGCGCGAACTGCACGTCCGCCTCGAGAGCAGGTGAGAGCCGACCCGTAAGCCCGGCCGGGACGCTGTGCCCTCCGTCACCTCCATTGTGCAACTAGTTGCATAAGCCGGTGCGCGTGCCCTACAACTACAGGCACCACACCGCGCACGGAGGGCCCGATGAGCCGTTACCCCCACCTGCTGAGCCCCTTGGACCTGGGCTTCACCACGCTGCCCAACCGGGTCCTCATGGGGTCCATGCACATCGGTCTCGAGGAGGCCGAGGGCGGCTTCTCCCGCATGGCCGAGTTCTACGCCGCGCGCGCCCGCGGCGGCGTCGGCCTCATCGTCACCGGCGGCATCGCCCCCAACGACGAGGGGCGCCCCTACGAGGGCGGCGCCAAGCTCACCTGCGACGAGGAGGCCGAGCAGCACCGGGTCGTCACCGCGGCCGTCCACCGCGAGGGCGGCCGCATCGCCCTGCAGATCCTCCACTTCGGCCGTTACGCATACCACCGGGACCTGGTCGCCCCCAGCCCCGTCCAGGCGCCGATCAGCCCCTTCGTGCCGCGCGAGCTGACCGACGCCGACGTCGAGCGGACCATCGACGACTACGCGCGCGCCGCCCGCCTCGCCCGGCAGGCCGGCTACGACGGCGTCGAGATCATGGGCTCCGAGGGCTACCTCATCAACGAGTTCATCGCCGGCCGGACCAACCACCGCACCGACCGCTGGGGCGGCTCCTACGAGAACCGCATGCGCTTCCCGGTCGAGATCGTCCGCCGCGTCCGCGAGGCGGTCGGCGACGACTTCATCCTGATCTACCGGCTCTCCATGCTCGACCTGGTGCCCGGCGGCTCCACCCTGGAGGAGGTCGTCACCCTCGCCAGGGCGATCGAGGCGGCCGGCGCCACGATCATCAACACCGGCATCGGCTGGCACGAGGCCCGCATCCCCACCATCGCCACCTCCGTCCCGCGCGGCGCCTACACCTGGGTCACCAAGCGGCTCATGGGCGAGGTGTCCGTCCCGCTGGTCACCACCAACCGCATCAACACCCCGGAGCTGGCCGAGCAGCTGCTCGCCGACGGCACCGCGGACATGGTGTCCATGGCCCGCCCGATGCTCGCCGACCCCGACTTCGTCGCCAAGGCCGCCGACGGCCGCCCCGAGGCCATCAACACCTGCATCGGCTGCAACCAGGCCTGCCTGGACCACACCTTCAGCGGCCAGATCACCTCCTGCCTGGTCAACCCGCGCGCCTGCCACGAGACCGAGCTGGTGCTCTCCCCGACCCGCCGCCGCAAGCGCGTCGCCGTCGTCGGCGCCGGACCGGCCGGACTCGCCTGCGCGGTCTCCGCCGCCGAACGCGGCCACGACGTCACGCTGTTCGACGCCGCGAGCGAGATCGGAGGTCAGCTCAACGTCGCCCGCAAGGTCCCCGGCAAGCAGGAGTTCGACGAGACGCTGCGTTACTTCCGCACCCGCCTCGCCGACCTCGCCGTCGACGTCCGCCTCGACACCCGGGTCACCGCCGACGACGTCACCGGCTACGACGAGGTCGTCGTCGCCACCGGCGTCACCCCCCGCGTCCCCGACATCCCCGGCGTCGACCACCCGAGCGTCGTCGGCTACCTCGACGTGCTGCGGGACGGCGCGCCCGTCGGGGACCGCGTCGCGATCCTCGGCGCCGGCGGCATCGGCTTCGACGTGGCCGAGTACCTCACCGACGGCGGCGACAAGGCGCACGAGGACCCCGAGACGTACTTCCGCCTGTGGGGCGTCGACCTCGACTACCGCGCGCCCGGCGGTCTCGCCGCCCCCGAGCGGCCCGCCCCGCCGCGCACCGTCCACCTGCTCCAGCGCAAGACCTCCAAGGTCGGCGCGGGGCTCGGCAAGACCACCGGCTGGATCCACCGCACGGAGCTCCGGCACCGCGGCGTCACCATGGTCCCCGGCGTGCGCTACGACCGGATCGACGACGCCGGGCTGCACGTCACCGTCGGCGAGGAGAGCACCGTCCTCGAGGTCGACACCATCGTGCTGTGCACCGGCCAGGAGCCGCGCCGGGACCTCTACGAGGAGCTGGTCGCGGCGGGCAGCCCCGTCCACCTCATCGGCGGCGCCGACGTGGCCGCCGAACTGGACGCCAAGCGCGCCATCAAGCAGGGCACCGAGCTCGCGGCGGCGCTCTAGGGGCGCGCCGACCCGTCCCTAGGATGAGCGCATGTCACTCCCGCACGCGATCCTCACCGCCCTGCTCGAGAAGCCGTCGTCGGGGCTGGAGCTGACCCGCCGCTTCGACCGGTCGATCGGCTACTTCTGGTCCGCGACGCATCAGCAGATCTACCGGGAGCTGGGGAAGCTGGAGGGGGAGGGCCTGATCCGGGCCCTCCCCTCGGAGCAGCCCGCACGCGGGCAGAAGAAGGCGTACGAGGTGCTGCCGGCGGGGCGGGAGGAGCTGGCCCGCTGGACGGCCGCGTCCCAGGACCCCAAGCCGCACCGGGACGCTCTGCTGCTGCGGCTGCGGGCCGCTGCCGTGGTGGGGACGGAGGGGCTGGAAGAGGATCTCCGGCGTCACCGGGAGCTGCACGCACGGCAGTTGGAGACGTACCGGGAGATCGAGCGGAGGGATTTCCCTCCCGGGAGGGGCGGGGCGGAGGATCGGCTGCGCCACCTTGTGCTGCGGGCCGGGATCGATCTGGAGACGTTCTGGACGCAGTGGCTCGATCACGCGTTGGCGGAGTTCGCCGAGTTGGATGTGCGGGGGCGGCAGGGGTAGTCGCGTGCGTGCGGGCCGGTTGGTGGGCTTGGCGCGCCGTTCCCCGCGCCCCTGCAGGGGCGCGGGGAGGGTCGACGCCGGTCGCCCGACCGGAGCGCTTCGGACGTGGGCGGCCGGCGCCGGGTCTAGAGGTGGGTCGGGCGGGCCGTGTTGCGGCGGCGCAGGTACAGCACGGTGCCGAGGACGCCGGCGCCGACCAGCGCGCCGCCCGCCACCGCCGTGACGGTGCCGTAGTCCTTCGAACCGCCGCCGACGCCGCCCATCACACCGCGGGACGGCGACGCCGTGGGGGAGACCGAGGGGCTGGGCGCCGGGGACACGACCACGGACTGGGTGCCCGCGGTGCTGCCGCCCGAGCACACCACGATCACCGTGTATGTGCCCGCGCTGACGTTGGACCAGGCCGCGGACTGGCCCGCGGACGTCCCGGACAGCGCCACCTGGCGGCCCTGCGAGAAGTTCGCCTGACCGCTGCCGAGCAGTGAGGCGGTGCCCCAGTGGCCGTTGATCTGGGTGCACGCGGTGGTGCTCACCGAGACCGTGTTCCCGGTGGTGCTGACGGAGATTCCGTCCGCGGCCGCCGGTCCGGCCGGCATCAGGGCGAGCGCGGCGGCGGCTGCCACGGTCGGTCCGAGGCGGAGCAAAGGCTTCGAGATGCTCATGTGGACTGCCTTCCGGCGGCACGGCCGGCGGTACATCCCTTGCGCCGCCGAGGTCGGGGAGCGCCCGTGCCGCCACGACGCCAGCCAACGGGCAGCCCGCCCCTCGCGCACTCCGGCCGCATCCGTGCAGGTGACGGGGTCCTCCGGGCGGCTCAGCGGGGGCTGTGCCGGCGTCAGCCGCCGGCGCCCGTCGTCACCGTCCGCTCGGCCGAGAAGGCGCCCCAGGTGCCGTCCGGCAGCAGCGCCCTGATCCGCACCCGGTGCGTGACCCCCGCCTCCTCGCCCGCGTAGAAGCGGTACGTGGCACGGTCCCGGGGCGCCTCGCCGCCGTACACCAGCGAGGTGACGGGCCGTCCGTCCAGCCGGACCTCGTACTCGGTGACCGTTCCGTCGACGCGCGGCGGCGTCCAGGAGAGCACGATGTCGTACGCCTCGCCCGAACGCCGCGTCGCCGCGCGGAAGTCGGTGGGTGCGGTGGCCGTGGCGCCGCCCTCCGCGCCCTCGGCGGTGGTGAGGCGGACGGCGGGGGCGGGCGGCGAGAGGTTGTCCGCCGCGTCCCGGGCGCGCACCGTGAAGACGTAGCGGGTGCCGGGCCGCAGCCCCGTGACCACGGCGGCCGTCTGGTTCCCGCCCACACTGTGGATCTTCGACTCGCCTTGGTAGATGTCGTACGACACCACATCGCGGTCGTCCCGCGCCGCGGTCCAGGAGAGCTGGGCCGCCCGGCTGCCGGCCGCGCGTCCCTCCAGGCGCCCGGGTGCGGTGGGCGGCGCGGTGTCCGCCCGGGCCGCCGCTGGGGTCGTGGCCCGCACCTCGCGGCTGGGCGGGCCGAGCCGCCCGTCCGCGTCACGGGCGCGCACCGTGAAGACGTAGGTGGTGGCGGGGCGGAGCCTGGTGACGTCCACCATGTGCGTCGAAGCGGGCACCCGCTGGACCTTGGTGCGCCCCCGGTACACCTCGTAGCCGGTCACGTCGGATCCCGACGGGGCGGCGCGGTTCCACATGACGTGGACGCTGGTGGAGCTGCCCGCCTGGGCGGTGACGCCCGTCGGCGCCCCGGGCGGCCGTTCGCCGCCGGTGTCGTCCTGGCCGCCCCAGCGGCAGGAGACGGCCAGCAGCACGACCGCGCAGAGCGCGAGCAGGCGGCGCGATGACGCGGTTGGGGTAACGCCACGCACGACTTCGCCTCCTGGAGGTCCATGAAGGACCGGTCCGTTCAAAGGTCCGTACCAATATGAGCCCTCTGACGCGCTCACCTCAAGAGGGTGGTGCGGGTCGACCGCGGCGGCGGGTTACGTATCCTGAATGCGGAACGGGCCGAACCGCCCCTGCAGGACGGGGTGTTCGGGCTCGAGGCGCGGACCGCTGTCGTCGCTGATCCCGCGCCGTCACGGGTGGCTGGACGGCCCGGGCAGACGCGCGCCCGGGTCTCCGGCACCCTCCGCCTCCGTCGGTTCCCGGATGCCCCGTCCGGCCCCTTTCGGGGTGGTCACCTCTCTCGCGCCGGGACGAAATGGGGCAAAGTGCACTGGGTGTGCGTCCCTGTTCCCGACGAGAGGCTCATCCGACCGTGTCCCGTGTCCAGACGCTCACCGTCGCCGTGGCCGGCGTGGCACTGCTGGCCCCCTCGGCGTCCTCCGCCGCGGAGTCGGTCCACCTCCGTCCGTCCAGGGCCGAGGTGCGGCGCGAGGCCGCGGGCCCCGCGGCCGCCGCCCGCCCCACCGCCCTGGCGCACGTCGCCGCACCCCACCGGGGCCGCATCGGGCCGGTCGCCCGGGACGGCGCGCGGGAGGTGCTGACGCCGGGCACGGGCCCTGACGGTTCCGCGACCGGGCGACCGGGGGCACCCGGGGCGGGCGGCTCCGGTACCCCGGACACCGCGACCTCGGACGCCACGGCATCCGACGCGGCGACGACCACGGGCACCGCAACCCCCGTCCCCACGGACTCAGGCCCCTCCCCGTCGGGCTCCGAGCCCTCCGCCCCCGCGACCCCGGCCCCCGTCACCGCGGCCGACCTGCTGGCCAGGGTGAGCGGCTGTACCTCCGTCTCGAAGGGCCGCTACCGCAAGGACCGCGGCCGCGCGGCCACCGTCCCGGTGTGCGGCACGCGCGAGGCGGTGTACTGGAAGGCGGACATGGACATCGACTGCGACGGCCGCCCGGGCCGCCACTGCAACGCCGCCACCGACCCGAACTTCTCCTCCTCCACCGCGTTCGCGCAGTCCGACGGCCGTGCGCTCAGCTCCGAGAAGCTGCCCTACGTCGTGGTCCCCGCGCCCAGCTCCGTCTGGGACTACCGCGAACACGGCGTGCGCGGCGGATCGGTCGCGGCCGTCGTCTACCGCGACCGCGTCAGCTACGCGGTCGTCGGCGACACCGGCCCGGCCGACATCATCGGCGAGGCGTCCTACGCGGCGGCCAAGTCCCTGGGCATCGACCCGGACCCGCGCTCCGGCGGCACCCCCTCCGGGGTGACGTACATCGTGTTCAAGGACAGCCGGGTCGCCCCGCTGGAGGACCGGGAGGCCGCGGAAACCCAAGGGGAGCGGCTGGCACGGGAGTTCGTCGACTCCGCGGACTGACCGGCGGCACGCTGTCCCGCCGTCCTCACACCTTCCGGTAGCCGTACGCCTCCGAGGCCGCCGCCGCCACCGCCGCGAGGTCCGCGCCCGTGGAGGCGGTGACCACCGCGGCCACCGCGCCCTCCAGGAACGGGGCGTCCACCAGCTGCGTGTGCTCCGGGAGTTCGTCGCCCTCGGCCAGCAGCGCCTTCACGGTGAGCACCGCGCTGCCCAGGTCGGTGAGCACCGCGACGCCCGCGCCCCGGTCCACGGACGCCGCCGCCGCGGCGATCAGCTCCGCGCTGGTGCCGAGCTCGCCGCTCCCGGTGCCGCCCGCGGGGGCGACCGGCACCGACGCACCCGAGCCGGAGAGCCCCTGCGCCAGCTCCGCCACGGAGGCCGCGACCGCCGCGCTGTGCGACACCAGGACGATCCCGACCAGCTTCTCGCCGCTCATCTCACTCACCGCCGCCCGCCTCCGCGTCCCCGGGCTCGGCCTCCAGCAGGGCGGCGACCAGCAGCGCAGCCGAGGTGGCGCCGGGGTCCTGGTGCCCGATGCTGCGGTCGCCGAGATAGCTCGCCCTGCCCTTGCGGGCGAGCATCGGCGTCGTCGCGACCGCGCCGTCCCGCGCCGCGTCCCGCGCCGCCGCGAACGACTCGCCGAGCGCGTCCACCGCGGGGAGCAGCGCGTCGATCATCGTCTTGTCGCCCGGCGCCGCCCCGCCCAGCTTCATCACGGCGTCCACCCCGGCCCGCAGCGCCTCGGCCAGCTGCTGGCGGTCCACCTCGGCGGCCTCGCCGAGCGTCTTCCCGGCGCGGCGCAGCAACGTCCCGTACAGCGGACCGGACGCACCGCCCACCGTGGACACCAGCAGGCGTCCCGCCTGGGTGAGCACCGCGCCGGGCGTGGCGGGCGGCTCCTTGTCCAGCGCGTCCTTCACCGCCCGGAATCCGCGCTGCAGATTGCTGCCGTGATCGGCGTCGCCGATCTCCGAGTCGAGGGCGGTGAGCCGTTCCGCCTCGCTGTCCACGGAAGCGGCGGTGACCGTCATCCAACGGCGGAAGAAGTCGGCGTCCAGCACGGGAACTCCTCGCGTGGTAGGTGACCGGGGCGCCGGCCCCGGTGTCGATCTGTCCCGGAGTGGATCACATACCCCAGCGCAGCCCGGGCGTACTCACCGGCGCGTCGTACAGGCGCAGCAGCTCCTCGTCGACCTGGCAGAGGGTGACGGAGGCACCCGCCATGTCCAGGGACGTGACGTAGTTGCCGACGAGGACCCGGGCCACCGGGACGCCGCGCTCGGCGAGCACCCGCTGCACCTCGGCGTTGAAGCCGTACAGCTCCAGCAGCGGAGTGGCGCCCATGCCGTTGACCAGCACCAGTACCGGGTTGCGCGGGGTGAGGTCGTCGAGAATCGCGCCGACGGCGAAGTCGGCGATCTCGCCGGACGTCATCATCGGACGCCGCTCGCGGCCCGGCTCGCCGTGGATGCCGATGCCCAGCTCCAGCTCGCCGGCCGGCAGGTCGAACGTCGGCGAGCCCTTGGCGGGCGTGGTGACCGCGCTGAGCGCCACACCGAAGCTGCGGGAGTTCTCGTTCACCTGCTTGGCGAGCGCGGTCACCCGCTCCAGCGGCTGGCCCTCCTCGGCCGCCGCGCCCGCGATCTTCTCCACGAACAGCGTCGCCCCGGTGCCCCGGCGCCCCGCCGTGTACAGGCTGTCGGTCACCGCCACGTCATCGTTGACCAGCACCTTCGCAACCTGCACGCCCTCGTCCTCGGCGAGCTCGGCCGCCATGTCGAAGTTGAGCACGTCGCCGGTGTAGTTCTTCACGATGAACAGCACCCCGGCGCCGCTGTCCACGGCCGCCGCGGCCCGCACCATCTGGTCGGGCACGGGAGAGGTGAACACCTCGCCGGGACAGGCCGCGGACAGCATGCCGGGGCCCACGAACCCGCCGTGCAGCGGCTCGTGCCCGGAGCCTCCGCCGGACACCAGGCCGACCTTCCCCGCGACCGGCGCGTCCTTGCGGACCACCACCCGGTTCTCCACGTCCACCGTCAGCTCGGGATGGGCCGCCGCCATACCGCGCAGCGCGTCCGCCACCACGGTTTCCGGAACGTTGATCAGCATCTTCATGGGTACCTCCTAGGGCTGAGCAGGTGAGCCGTCGAACCTGTGGTGCCGGCCGGGCGGTGGCCGAGCCGTCGTCCGTGCTGTCGGTGCTGCTGAGCTGTCGCGGGGCGACTGTGTACCGGTAGGAACCCCACAGGGGCAGTATCGGCCTTGCGCCCGGAGAGAGCACGTGAGACGGCGTCCGACGAGCCGGACGATCTCGGCCGCGATACGGCCACAGCTCAGGATCTGCCCTTCGCATGAGCGTTCCAAGAGGGCGTCGCCGGGTTTCACCGACGGCCCCCCGCCACGGCGGCCGCTCCCGCGGTCGTACGCATGGCGGCGGACAGACTCCCTGCCCCGATAGCCACCGGAGCGGCGTGCATGGTGGCGCCCTGCACCGTGGCGGTGCAGCGGGACCGGAGGCGGACCGTCCGCACCGCTGTGGCCGCCGCCCCGTGTACGGGTCCGTGTCGGTGATCGCGGGCATCGGCGTCGCCCAGCAGCGGGGGCGCTCCTGCCGCAGATGCTGGTGCCGCTGCTCCTCGGCGAGGTTCGGCTCCCGGCTGCGGTCCCGGGTGTCGGTTCGGGCGCGGCCCGACTAGAGGGACCAGCCCAGAACCGGGCCGGTTCCCGGGCCGCTTCGCGCGCCCACGCCCTCGACGTCGCGCTGCGCGATGTCGAGGAGCTGTTGGCCCAGGTCGCGCAGGGCGCGGCCGGCGGCCAGCTCGTCGCCGATCTCCGGGACGTCCGGGTCCGCCGGGTTCCGGTGGGCGGCGCCGTGACCGGTGAGGGTCGTCGTCCCGGTGTCGAGGGTGGCGTGCGCCTTCGTCGTCCCGTCCTCCTCGAAGAGGTGGAGACGGGTCTTCCATTCCAAGGTGTGCGACATGACTGCCTCCTCGGCCGGGGCGGCCCGGACGTGCCGGTCGCTTCATCTCCACCGTCCGACTCCGGCGGACACGAGGCACGGGGCCGAAGGTCCCGGGAACGTACCGTGGGACCCGGGTACCCCCGGCGTCTGTCACGTCCCGGCGTACGACAACTGGTCGACCACCGCGACCACTCCGTCGACCCGGCTCGCCGCCCGCACCGCCATGTCGACGTCGGTGCGCCGCTCCAGCCGTCCGGTGAGGGGCACCACGCCGTCCTAGACCGCCACGGCGAGCGCCCGCGGCGGCGGCCGGTGCGTCGTCCCGAGGGCGTCCCTGCGCACCGTGCGCTCGATGCCGCCGTCGCCGCGCAGCACGACCTGTGGCAGGTCACCGCGCGTGACGATGCCGACGAGCCGATCCTCCTCGTCCACCACCGGCAGCCGCGCGCTCCCATGGTGACCGCGGGGGCGGCCATCACGTCGCCCGCGGTGCGGGCCCGGTGAACGCCGGGCATCCTGCTGACAGGACGGACCCAGCAGGAGCCTGGCGTGCCGCCCGGCCCCACCACGCGCGGACGGGTGTCTGCCAGGTCCGACGTGAAGACCACGCCGATGACCCGGTCCTCCCCGTTCGTCACCGGCAGGCCGTCGACGTGGTGCTCCCCGAGCGAGCGGGCCACGTCCCTGAGCGGAGTGCCGTGCGCGGCGGGGTGGCCACCTCCGTGGTCATCTTCATCGCTGAACCTCCTGGCCGAGCCGGGGCGCCGCCGGCCGGGACGGGCCCTCGCCGGGAGGCGGTTGTTTCAGCCCGGCGGCCGCCACGGGGATCCGGGGGCCTCAGGGGCGCGGGGAGCAGGGCCGAACGGCCCGGATGTGCGGGGCGTCCCCCCTCGGGCTCGTCCCGCCCGAGCCGGGCCTGTCGGACCCGCGCGGGGACCCGGTAGCCCCTCCCCGGCCGCCACCGCCCCCGGCGACGCTGGGCGTCGGCGGGGGAACGCTCCGAGCGAAAGGTGCATGTCATGGAGTCGCCGGTAGTCGTCGGTGTCGACGGTTCCGCCGAGAGCCTCGCGGCCGCCGAGTGGGCCGCCCGCGAGGCCGCGCGCCGCGGAGCCGGCCTGCGGCTGCTGCACGTACGGGGCCGGTATCCGGGGCACGGCGGGACGGACACCGCCCGCTCCGCCGGGCAGCGCCTGGCGCTGCGGGTCCTGGCCAGGGCGGCGGAGCGCGTCCACGCCGTCCGGCCGGAGGTACCTGTGGACGAGGTCCAGGCCGAGGGGCCCGCTGCGGCCGCCCTCGCGCAGGCCGCGGAGGACGCCGATCCGCTGGTGCTCGGCTCGCGGGGGCTCGGCCGGGTCGCCGGTCTGCTCGCCGGTTCCGTCTCGCTCGGTGTCGTCGCGCGGGCCACCCGCCCCGTCGTGCTCGTACGGACGGACGCGGCGGGGGAGGAGACGGAGGCGGGCGGCGACGGGCGACGGGACGTCGTGCTCGGGGTGGACGTCATCGAACCTTGCGACGAGGTGATCGCGTACGGCTTCGAGGCGGCCCGCCGGCGCCGCGCACGGCTGCGCGCCGTGCACGCCTGGCGCGCGCCCGACCGGCTCACCCTGGGCGCGTCCGGCGGCGGTCCGGCCGGTGATCAGGAGCGGGCCGAGGAGTGGCTGCGTTTCCTGTCCGCCGTGCTCCAGGTCCGGCGGGAGAAGCACCCCGACGTCGAGGTGCTGGAGACGGTGGCCGAGGGCAAGCCCGCGGACGTCCTGCTGAAGGCGGCCTCCGGCGCGCGGCTGCTGGTGGTCGGGCGCCGGGTGCCCGGCCGGCCCGCGCTGCCCCGCACCGGCCCCGTCACCCACGCCGTGATCCAGCAGGCCGGCTGCCCGCTGGCCGTCGTCCCGCACGGCTGAGCTCCGGGCGGCGCGGCCGCGCCCACTCCGACCCGTCGAAATACCCCTGGGGGTACCTCGTGCTACCGTGAGGGTATACCCCAGGGGGTAATTCACCATGGGAAGGAGAGACACGTGTTCTTCGTGGACACCATCGAGGTGCCGGGACTCGGCAACCGCGGCTACCTGGCCGGCGGCGCACGTACGGCCGTGGCGGTCGACCCGCCGCGCGACATCGACCGGGTGATCGCCGCGGCCGCCCGGCGCGGGGTGCGCATCGCGTACGTCGCCGAGACCCACGTGCACAACGACTACGTCACCGGCGGACTCGAACTCGCCCGGATCACCGGCGCGTCCTATCTGGTACCCGCCGACGCGCGGGTCTCCTTCCCGCGTGTCCCCGTGCGTGACGGCGACCGCACGGCCGTGGACGAGGACGCGGGCCTGGTCCTGCGCGCGCTCGCCACCCCCGGACACACCCCGCACCACACCGCGTACGCGCTGGAGGACAACGGCGCCGCCGTCGCGGTGTTCACCGGGGGCTCCCTGCTGATCGGCACCGTCGGACGCCCCGACCTGGTCGAGCCCCGGCTGACCGAACGGCTCGCCCGCGCCCAGCACGCCTCCGCCCACCGTCTCGCGGGCGAACTCCCCGACGAGACGGCCGTGCTGCCCACCCACGGCTTCGGCAGCTTCTGCTCGTCCTCGCAGCAGGAAGGCGGCAGCACCACGATCGGCAAGGAGAAGGCGTCCAACGAGGCGCTCACCGCCCCGGACGCCGACACGTTCGTCGCCGGTCTGCTGGCCGGACTGGACGACGTCCCCGCCTACTACGCGCACATGGGCCCGCTCAACGCCGCCGGCCCCGCGCCCCTCGACCTGACCCCGCCGGCCGTCGCCGACCCGGACGCGATCGCCGCGCGGCTCGCTGAGGGGGAGTGGGTCGTCGACCTGCGCAACCGTGTCGCCTTCGCCGCCGGCCATGTGACGGGCTCGTACAACGTCGAGGCTGAGGGACACCTCGCCACCTATCTCGCCTGGCTGATCCCCTGGGGCAAGCCGGTCACCCTGCTCGCCGGGACGCCCGCCCAGCTCGCGGACGCGCAGCGGGAGCTGGCCCGGGTCGGCATCGACCGGCCCGCCGCCGCGGCCGTCGGCGGCCCCGCCGACTGGCTGCGCCCCGGCGAGACCCCCGCCTCCTTCCCCCGCGCGACCTTCGCCGACCTGGCGCGGCGCCACCCGGCCGAGGGGATCGTGGTGCTCGACGTGCGGCGCGCCTCCGAGCGGGCGCGCGGTCACGTCGACGGGTCCGTCCACATCCCGGTCCACGAACTGCGCGGCCGGCTGCGCGAGGTGCCCGACGGGCAGGTGTGGGTGCACTGCGGCAGCGGAATGCGCGCCGCCGTCGCCGCCTCCCTGCTGGACGCGTCCGGCCGTGACGTCGTCGCGGTGGACGACCCCTTCGACCGTGCCGGCGAGGCCGGGCTCACCGTCCGCACGTCCTGAGGAGCCGGAGCCTCCCCGACGAGGGACCGGTGTACGCACGTATGAGAGACGACATGGCCGACGCACCACATCAGCGGTACGCCCCGGGACGCCTCGGCGTCACCGACGCGGCCGCACGCACCGGACACACGGACGCGGCCGGCACGCCCGCCGGCGCCGTCCTGCCCGACGTCCGTGAACTCCACGAGCGGTCACGTCAGGCCGCAGCCCTGCTCGCGGAGCGCGGCGCCGACGCCGCGGACGCGACCGGCGGCATGCGGGACCGGGCGGACGCCGGACCGCCGGTCGTCGACGCGCACGGCGGGAACGGCTGCGTCTCGTGAGCCTGCTCCTCCTCGCCCTGGCCGCCGGGGCCCTGACCGGCCTCGCGCTCGGCGCCCTGGGTGGCGGCGGCAGCATCCTCGCCGTCCCCGCCCTGATTTACCTGCTCGGTCTCTCCCCGGCCGCGGCCACCACCGCGAGCCTGCTGATCGTGGCCGTCACCTCGTTCACCGCGCTGCTCGCGCACAGCCGCGACGGACACGTACGGCTGCGTACCGGGCTGCTCTTCGCGGCCGTCGGCATCGGACCCGCCATGCTGGGCGGCGGCCTCTCCGGCCGGCTGCCCGAGGCCGCGCTGACGGCCGGCTTCGCCCTTGTGGCGGCCGTCGCCGCGCTCCGCATGCTCCGCGGCTCCCCGCCCGACGCGCCGGCCGCCGGGCCCCCGCGGCCGGGCCGGGCGGCCGGCGCGGGAGCGGGGCTCGGCGCGGTCACCGGCGTCCTTGGCGTAGGCGGCGGCTTCCTCGCCGTACCGGCGCTGGTGCACGGCGTCGGCCTGCGGATGCGGGAGGCGGTCGGCACCAGCCTGCTCGTCATCACCGTCAACGCCCTCGCCGCACTGCTCCTGCGCGTCGGCACCGGCACGCCGGAGGGGCTGGACTGGGCCGTCGTCGGGCCCTTCACGGGGGCGGCCGTGCTCGGTGCGCTGGACGGCCGACGCCTGTCGGCGAGGCTCTCAGGCAGTGCGCTGCGTCGGACCTTCGCGGTGACGCTGCTGGCGGTGGCCGCGGTCATGCTGGCCGACGCGGTGACGCAGTGAGGCGGCGCGCCGCGCGCGCGGAGCGGTCTCACGGGCGCCACCGGCTCCGTCGCCGCGCGGCGCCGGGCCTGCGCGGTGACGCCGTGAGGCCGCCGGACGCACGCGAGGAACGGTTTCCTGGGCGTCAGCGGCCCCTGACGGCGCTGTCTCTGCGTGCCGACGTGCTGCGCGGGCTGGACCGGGCTGTCGCCGGGCCCTTCGGCCGCCGTGCTCGGTTCGTCGGGAGGCCGGTGGCTGTCCGCTTCCCGTGGCGCACGGTGCCGGGCCTGCGCGGTGACGCCGTGAGGCCGCCCGACGCACGCGAGGAACGGTTTCCTGGGCGTCAGCGGCCCCTGACGGCGCTGTCTCTGCGTGCCGACGTGCTGCGCGGGCTGGACCGGGCTGTCGCCGGGCCCTTCGGCCGCCGTGCTCGGTTCGTCGGGAGGCCGGTGGCTGTCCGCTTCCCGTGGCGCACGGTGCCGGGCCTGCGCGGTGACGCCGTGAGGCCGCCGGGCGTGCGCGGAGGCTTTCGTACCTCGGCGCGTCGGACGGCCGGCGGTCGCCTCGGAACTCTCCGGCGGCGTGCCGTGCCGAACCTCCGCGAAGCCGGCCCGCCGTGCGCGAGCCGCCGGCTCGGAGGTGTCACGCCAGTGACAGGAACAGCTTCTCCAGGCGGGCCCGCATCTGCTCGGCGCTCTCGCCGTTCTCCCCGTTCGCGCGGCCGGACTCGATGTCCGCCACGCACTTCTGCAGGCCCGTGGCGATGATCGCGAAACCGGCGCGGTCCAGGGCGCGGGAGGCCGCAGCGAGCTGGGTGATCACGTCCTCGCAGTCGCGCCCCTCCTCGATCATCCGGATCACGCCGGAGATCTGCCCCTGCGCCCTGCGCAGCCTGTTCAGCACGGATTTCAGCTCCGCGCCCGCGAGATCCAAGTCCACGTCCACTCCCTGACGAAATACCCCGTGGGGTACTCTACGTCCGCTTCCGCCGTCCCGTCGACCGACCGCCACCCCCGGGCGATCGCCGACAGAGAAGGATCACACACCCGCCATGACCACCCCCCTCACTCCGGACACCCTCACCGTCGCCCAGGCCGCCGCACGGCTGGACGGCTTCACCGTCATCGACGTCCGCACCCCCGCCGAGTACGCCACCGGGCACCTGCCCGGCGCGGTGAACGTCCCCCTGGACCGGGTCAGGCGCGCCCTGCCGGAGATCCGGCAGGCGGCGGAGCGCGGCGACCTCCTCGTCGTGTGCGCCTCCGGGGCGCGCTCGGAGAAGGCGTCCGGGATCCTCGCCGCGGAGGGCGTGCCCGCCGCCACCCTGGCCGGCGGCACCGACGCCTGGGCGTCCGAGGGCCGGGACCTTGAGCGCCCCGTGGCCTGCGACACCCGCGCGGTGTGGGGCATGGAGCGACAGGTGCGCTTCACCGCCGGCACCCTGGTGCTCCTCGGCCTGGTGCTCGGCCTGCTGGTGCACCCGGCGTTCCAGCTCCTCTCCGCGGGCATCGCGGGCGGGCTGGTCTTCTCCGCCCTCACCGACACCTGCGGCATGGCCGTCGTCCTCGGCAAGCTGCCCCACAACCGCCCGCGCGGGACGGACCTCGAGGGTGCCCTCGCCACGCTGCGGGGCAACTGACGCTCCCGCGCCTTACTTCCGGCGCAGGGACGTCGGCCCGACAGGCCCGGGGCGCCCATGAGGCGCCCCGGGTCTGTCGCGTCACACGGGAAGGCCGGACGGCAGGCCACCCCGCACCACCGCCACCGGTGACGGCGCGTGATGCAGCAGCGCCTGGCTGACCGACCCCAGCAGCAGACCCGTGAAGCCGCCGCGCCCCCGCGCGCCCGCCACCGCCGGCTGGGCGCCCTGGCCGGCCTCGATGAGGGCCTCGCGGGTGGGGGCGTGCATCACCCTCGGCTCCACCACGACGCCGGCCCGTCCACTCCGACGACCACCACTCCGGCCACCGTGCCTCCACACCTTCTCGTGCCGTCACCCCGTGCATCTCCTGCCACCCGCCCCCGGCCCGGCGCCCCCCGCACGGGCCCTCCGCCGTACGGCCGAGGGGGGCGGAAGGTCCCCGCGACCGCACGGCCGGAGGGCCCGGCGCAGGCGTTCCCCTGGTTGGAGTGGCGTGACCTGAGTAGATTTGGCGCCGAAGTCATGTTTTGCCCGCCGGACCGAGGGTGTGCCGCGCATCGCGGGACTTCCGGGCGAGGACCACATGTTCCAGCTGAGCGCGCCGATCGTCGTCACGTTCGTCCTGTACGTGCTCGCCCTGATCGGGACGGGGATCCGGGCCTACACGCGCACGCACACCTTCGAGGACTTCGCCCTCGGCGGCCGCCGCTTCGGCCCCTGGGTCGCCGCGCTGTCCGCCGGGGCCAGCGACATGTCCGGCTGGCTGTTCCTGGCCCTCCCCGGCGCCGTCTACGCGGCCGGGCTCGGCTCCGTGTGGCTTCCCGTCGGGCTGGCCGTGGGGACGTACCTGAACTGGCTGTTCGTCGCGCCACGTCTGCGCACCTACACCGAGCGCGCGGGGAACGCGGTGACCCTGTCCGGCTATCTGGAGGAGCGGTTCGAGGACCGCACCCGCATGCTGCGGCTGGTCTCCGCCGCGGTCACCCTCGTCTTCTTCACCGTGTACGTCGCCAGCGGCCTGGTGGCGGGCGGGCTGCTGTTCCAGACCGTCTTCGACCTGCGCTTCACCGTCGGCGTCACCCTCACCGGGCTGCTGATCGTCATCTACTCGTGCCTGGGCGGCTTCCTCGCGGTGAGCCTCACGCACGTGCTGCAGGCCTCGCTGATGCTGCTCGGCCTGGTCGTGCTGCCCGCCGTGGCGATCGCGCGCCTCGGCGGCTTCGGGGAGCTCGGCGAGGTCCTCGACGGCAGACAGCCCGCGCTGCGCGAGTTCAGCTCCCGCGTCGCGTACTCGGCAGGGTCCTGGACGGCCGAGGGGCCGCTCGGGATGGTGGCGATCATCTCGCTGCTCGCCTGGGGGCTCGGCTACTTCGGCCAGCCGCACATCCTGGCCCGCTTCATGAGCATCCGCAGCACCCGGGACGTCCCCGCGGCCCGCCGCATCGGCACGGGCTGGGTGGTCCTCGTCCTCACCGGCGCCACCCTCGTGGGCCTCACCGGCATCGGCGAGCTGACCCCGGCGCTGTCCTCGCCCGACACCGTCTACATCGCGCTCAGCCGCCTGCTGCTCGACCCGTGGGTCGCCGGGATCATGCTGGTCGCGGTGCTGGCCGCCGTCGTGTCCACCGCGGACAGCCAGTTGCTGGTGTCCTCCGTGGCCCTCACGGAGGATTTCTACCGGGCGTTCCTCCACCGCGGAGCCCCCGACCGCATGCTGGTCTGGGTGGGGCGCGCCACCGTCGTCCTGGTCATCGTGGTGGCGTACGTGATCGCCCTCAGAGGCGGCGGGCTGCTGAGCATCGTCGCCCAGGCCTGGGCCGGGTTCGGCGCCGCGTTCGGACCGGTCGTGCTGCTCTCGCTGTACTGGCCCCGCATGACCTCGGCCGGCGCCATGGCCGGCATGGTCGCCGGCGCCGGCACGGTCCTGGCGTGGGACTCGGTCAACCCGCTGCTCGGCCCGCTGGAGACCGGCGTCTACGAGATGGTCCCGGGCGTCCTCGCCGCCACGGTCGCCGCGCTCGTCTTCGGACGGTACGTCGGCCGGCCGCCGAAACGTGCCTTCTGGCGGATGCCCGGCGGCGGCACCAGCTCCGTGGTGCTCACCCCCTTCCTCACCCGCGCGCCCGTCGGCCTGGCGATGCTCGACACGGACCTGCGGTACGTGTGGGTGAACGAACCGCTCGCCCGGCTGATCCCCCTGGAGCGGCGCATCGGACGGCGCCTCACCGAGCTGAAGCCGACCCCCCAGTACCGGCGCTTCGAGGAGCAGATGCGGCGCGTGCTGGAGACCGGCGAGCCCGTCATGGACTGGGAGTTCCGCAGCGAGGAGGAGGAACCCAGGGACGCCCGCGCGGTCTCCGTCTCGTTCTTCGGCGTGACCGACCGGCACGACACCGTCGTCGGCGTCCTGTACATGGTCGTCGACGTCACCGAACGGTGGCGGGCGCAGAGCAGACTCGCCCTGCTGAACGACGTCGGCGCCCGCATCGGCAGCACCCTCGACGTCCCCCGCACCGCGCAGGAACTCGCCGACGAGGCCGTGCCCACCGTGGCCGACTTCGTCGCCGTGGACCTGCTGGACACGGTGATGCGCGGCGAGGAACCGGCGCCCGGACCCGTCGGCCTGTCCCCGGTCATCCGCCGCGCCGGGCAGGCGTCCGCGCGGGAGGGAGGCTGCGGCGGCAGCCTCGTCCTCGGGGAGGCCGTCCGGCGCGCCCCCTCCTCGCCCGTCACGCGCTGCCTCCTGGAGAGCCGCACCCTCGTCGAACGCACCCTCGACCGCGAGACCAGCCCCTGGGTCACCGAGGACCCCTCGATCGGCGCGTCCATCCTCAAGTACGGCTACACCTCCCTCATGGTCGTGCCCGTCCGGGCCCGGGGCGTCACCCTCGGCGTGGCCACCTTCGCCCGCACCGAACGGTCCGGCCCCTTCGGCGACGACGACGTACGGCTCGCCGAGGAGATCGTCTCCCGCGCCGCGGTGGCCGTGGACAACGCCCGGCGCTACACCCGCGAGCGGACCGCCGCCCGCGCCATGCAGCAGGCACTGCTGCCGCAGGCGCTCACCGGCGGCTCCGCGGTGGACGTGGCGTCCTGGTACCAGCCGGCCGACGCCCCGAACGGCGTCGGCGGCGACTGGTTCGACGTCATCCCGCTGTCCGGCGCCCGCGTCGCCCTCGTCGTCGGCGACGTCGTCGGCCACGGCATGGACGCCGCCGCGACCATGGGACGCCTGCGCACCGCCGTGCGTACCCTCGCCAACCTCGACATGCCGCCCGACGAACTCCTCGCCCACCTCGACGACCTGGTCATCGGGCTGATGGGCGCCCACGACGACCAGGAACCCGCCGCCGCGGGCGCCGCCTTCCTCGGCGCGACGTGCCTGTACGCCGTGTACGACCCGGTCAGCGGGCGGTGCTCGATGGCCCGCGCCGGCCATCTCCCGCCCGTCCTCGTCACCCCGGACGGCACGGCCGAGGTCATGGACCTGCCGGCCGGGCCGCCGCTGGGACTCGGCTACCTGACCTTCGAGTCGTACGAGCGGGAGCTGGCCGAGGGCAGCCTGCTGGCGTTCTACACCGACGGACTCGTCGAGACCCCGGACCGGGACATCGACGACGGGATCGCCCGGCTGGGCGCCGCCCTCGCCGTGCCCCGCCCCACCCTGCGGAAGATCGGGCGGGGCGTGGTCGACACCCTGCTCACCGGGCCGCCGCCGGACGACGCGGCACTGCTGCTCGCCCGCACCCGGTCGCTGCCGGCGGACCGGGTCGCGTCCTGGGACCTGCCCAGCGACCCGGCGGCCGTCGGCACCGCCCGCACGGCCGCGGTGGGGCAGCTGTCGGAGTGGGGTCTGGACGACCTGGCGTTCACCACGGAACTCATCGTCAGCGAACTCGTCACCAACGCGATCCGGCACGCCTCCGGGCCGGTCTCCCTACGGCTGATCCGCGACCGCGCCCTGATCTGCGAGGTCGCCGACGGCAGCGGGACGTCACCCCGCCCACGCCACGCCCGCACCACGGACGAGGGCGGGCGCGGCCTGATGATCGTGGCCCAGCTGGCCCACAGGTGGGGGACCCGCCACACGGCGACCGGCAAGATCATCTGGACGGAGCAGCCGTTCGTGGCGGAGGCGTGAGGGCGGGGCCGCCGCCGTCGCGCACGGCCCCGCGCCGCGCCCCACCCGCCCCCACAATGGCCCACGTGGCCCTGTCGGGACCCCCGTCTCCCGGGGAAGGTGAGGAGGGTACGCACCTCCGCCCACCCGCACGCCGCCCGAACCCCCCCGACGTGGAAGGACACCACGATGTCCGTCGACACGCACCAGGCTTCCGATCCGCTCGGCGGAGACGAGCTGAGGACGCTGGACGCGCACTGGCGCGCCGCGAACTACCTGGCCGTCGGCCAGATCTACCTCATGGCGAACCCCCTGCTCACCGAGCCGCTGCGGCCGGAGCACGTGAAGCCGCGGCTGCTCGGCCACTGGGGCACCTCACCCGGTCTGAACCTCGTCTACACCCACCTCAACCGGGTGATCCGGGCCCGTGACCTGGACGCCCTGTGCGTATGGGGTCCCGGGCACGGAGGGCCGGCCGTGGTCGCCGGGTCGTGGCTGGAGGGGTCGTACACGGAGACGTATCCCGACATCACGCGGGACGCGGCGGGGATGGCGCGGCTGTTCAAGCAGTTCTCGTTCCCCGGCGGTGTCCCCAGCCACGTCGCCCCCGAGACGCCCGGCTCCATCCACGAGGGCGGTGAGCTGGGCTACTCCCTGTCGCACGCGTACGGCGCCGCCCTGGACCACCCGGACCTGGTGGTGGCCTGCGTGGTCGGCGACGGCGAGGCGGAGACCGGGCCGCTGGCGACCTCCTGGCACTCCAACAAGTTCCTCGACCCCGTCCACGACGGCGCCGTCCTGCCGATCCTCCACCTCAACGGCTACAAGATCGCCAACCCGGCCGTGCTGGCCCGCATCCCCGACGACGAGCTGGACGCGCTGCTCAGGGGCTACGGTCATGACCCCCTGCACGTGATCGGCGACGATCCCGCCGCCGTGCACCAGGCGATGGCGCGGGCCATGGACACCGCCCTCGACCGGATCGCCGCCATCCAGCGCGCGGCCCGCGAGGACGGCGCGACCGAACGTCCCCGCTGGCCGATGATCGTGTTGCGCACCCCGAAGGGCTGGACGGGACCCGCCGAGGTCGACGGGCGGCCCGTCGAGGACACCTGGCGCTCCCATCAGGTGCCGCTGCCCGGCGTCCGCGACAACCCCGGCCATCTTCGGCAGCTGGAGGCGTGGCTGCGGTCGTACCGGCCTCAGGAGCTGTTCGACGAGGACGGCCGACCCCGCGCCGACGTCCTGGCCTGCGTCCCCGCCGGCGCCCGCCGCCTCGGCTCCACCCCGTACGCCAACGGCGGGCTGATGCTGCGCGAGCTGCCGATGCCGCCGCTGGAACGGCACGCCGTCCCCGTCGACAAGCCGGGCGCGACGATGCACGAGCCGACCCGCGTCCTCGGCGACCTCCTCCAGGACGTCATGCGGGCCACCGCGGACCGCCGCGACTTCCGGCTGGTCGGGCCCGACGAGACCGCCTCCAACCGCCTCCAGGCCGTGTACGAGGCGAGCGGCAAGGCATGGCAGGCGGGCACGTACGACGTGGACGAGGACCTCGACCGGCACGGCCGGGTGATGGAGATCCTCTCCGAGCACACCTGCCAGGGCTGGCTGGAGGGCTACCTCCTCACCGGCCGGCACGGCCTGTTCTCGTGCTACGAGGCGTTCGTGCACATCGTCGACTCGATGGTCAACCAGCACATCAAGTGGCTGCGCGTCACCCGCCGCCTGCCCTGGCGCGCCCCCATCGCCTCCCTCAACTACCTGCTGACCTCGCACGTCTGGCGCCAGGACCACAACGGCTTCTCCCATCAGGACCCCGGCTTCGTCGACCACATCCTCAACAAGAGCCCGGAGGCCGTACGGGTCTACCTGCCGCCGGACGCCAACACCCTGCTGTCGGTGGCCGACCACTGCCTGCGCAGCCGCGACTACGTCAATGTGATCGTGGCCGGCAAGCAGCCCTGCTTCGACTGGCTGTCCATGGAGGACGCGCGGACGCACTGCGCGCGCGGCGCCGGCATCTGGGACTGGGCGGGCACCGAGACCGGCGACCGCGAGCCCGACGTGGTGCTGGCCTGCGCGGGCGACGTCCCCACGCAGGAGGTCATGGCGGCCGCGCAGCTGCTGCGCCGGCACCTGCCCGAGCTGGCCGTGCGGGTCGTCAACGTCGTCGACATCGCCCGTCTGCTGCCCCGCGCGGAGCACCCGCACGGCATGTCCGACTTCGAGTACGACGGGCTGTTCACCGCGGACAAGCCGGTGATCTTCGCGTACCACGGCTATCCGTGGCTGATCCACCGGCTCGCCTACAGCCGCACGGGACACCACCACCTGCACGTGCGCGGGTACAAGGAGATCGGCACCACGACCACGCCGTTCGACATGGTGGTCCGCAACGACCTGGACCGCTACCGGCTGGTGATGGACGTCATCGACCGCGTCCCGGGCCTCGCGGTACGGGCCGCCGCGGTACGGCAGCGGATGGAGGACGTCCGCCTGCGCCACCACGACTGGATCCGCGAGCACGGCACCGACCTGCCCGAGGTCGCCGACTGGACCTGGGACGGCTGACCCGGCCGCGCACCCCCGCACAGGACGGCATGCGCGAGCGGAATGTTTTGCGGGTCCTTTACAGTTGCGTGGAAGCAGTCCATTCTGCTTCCACACATCTTCGTACTGTTCGAAAAGGAGCGACGGTCCCCCGATGGGTGATCCTCCCAGTAGTAGCCGTGCCACCACCCGCAGTCCGCGTCATGCGGCCGGTCAGGGAGCGGGGGTGGCACGGTGACCGAGGTCCTGCTGCTCCTGCTCGCCCTGCTGCTGACGCTGGCCTGCGCGGTGTTCGTCGCGGCCGAATTCTCCCTCACCACCGTCGAGCGCGCCGAACTCGAGCGCGCCGCCGACGCGGGTGAGCGCGGCGCGGCCGGTGCGCTGGCCGCCGTGCGCCGCCTGACGGTCCAGCTGTCCGGCGCCCAGCTCGGCATCACCGTCACCTCCCTGGTGATCGGCATGCTCGCCGAGCCGTCCCTCGCCGCCCTGCTGCGCGGCCCGCTGCGGGCGGCCGGCCTCGGCTCCGCCGCCCCGGCCGTGGCGACGCTGCTCGGCGTCGCCCTGTCCACGGTGGTGCTGATGGTGATCGGCGAGCTGGTCCCGAAGAACTGGGCCATCTCGCGCCCCGCGGCGGTCGCCAAGGTCGTCGCCGGACCGCAGCGCGCCTTCACGGCCGCGTTCGGCCCGTTCATCAACCACCTCAACGGCACCGCGAACCGCTTCGTGCGCCGTTTCGGCCTCGAGCCCGCGGAGGAGCTGGCGTCCGCCCGCACCGCCGAGGAGCTGAGCGCGCTCGCCCGGCACTCCGCCGCCGAGGGCGCCCTGGAGGCGGACTCCGCGGAACTGTTCGTGCGCACCCTGCACCTGAGCGAGCTGACCGCCGAGAACGTGATGACCCCGCGCGTCGACGTCCGCGCCCTGGAGGTGCACGCCACCGCCGCCGACGCCGCCGCGCTCAGTCACGCCACCGGGCTGTCCCGCTTCCCGGTGTACCGCGACAGCCTCGACGAGGTCGTCGGCACCGTCCACATCCGGGACGTGCTCGCCCTGGAACCGGAGCGGCGCGCCGCCACGCCCGTCACCGAGCTGACCACGCCGCCGCTGCTGGTCCCCGACAGCCTCCCCGCCGACCGGCTGCTGGAGCGCATGCGCGCCCACCGCGCCATGGCCGTCGTCATCGACGAGTACGGCGGCACGGCGGGCGTCGCCACGGTGGAGGACATCGTCGAGGAGGTCGTCGGCGAGGTCCGCGACGAGCACGACCCCGTCGAGGTGCCCGAACTGGCCCCCGCGCCCTCCGCCGGCGACGGCCGCGAGGTGTGGGAGGCCGACGGCGGCCTCCGGCTCGACCGGCTCACCGCCCTGGGCCTCACCGCCCCGGACGGCCCGTACGAGACGGTCGCCGGACTGATCGCCACCCGCCTGGCCCGGATCCCCGTCAAGGGCGACTTCGTGGACCTCGACGGCTGGCGGCTCGACGTGCTGGAGGTCGAGCACCACCGTGCCGACCGCATACGCGTCACCGCTCCGGCCCCCGTACGCGACGAGGTCATGGAGGAGGCCCGATGACCGTCCTGCAGCTCGCCATCGGCGTCCTCACCCTGCTGACCAACGCGTTCTTCGTGGGCGCCGAGTTCGCCCTGATCTCGGTGCGCCGCAGCCAGATCGAGCCGCGCGCCCTCGCGGGCGAGAAGCGCGCGAAGATGACGCTGTGGGCGCTGGAACACCTGTCCGCGATGATGGCCACCGCCCAGCTCGGCATCACGGTGTCCTCGCTGGTGCTCGGCGCGGTCGCCGAACCGGCCATCGCGCATCTGCTGGAGCCGCCGTTCGAGGCGGTCAACGTCCCGGACGCGCTGGTCCACCCGATCGCGTTCGTGATCGCCCTGACCCTCGCCACGTATCTGCACATGCTGATCGGCGAGATGGTGCCGAAGAACGTCGCGCTCGCCGCTCCCGTGCCCAGCGCGCTGCTGCTGGGACCGCCGCTGGTGTGGCTGACCCGGGCCCTGCGGCCCTTCGTGTTCGGCATCAACGCCTTCGCCAACGTCCTGCTGCGGCTGCTGCGGGTCGAGCCGAAGGACGAGGTGGAGTCGGTGTTCACCGACGACCAGCTCGCCCGGATGGTCGTCGACTCCAGCGAGGCCGGACTGCTCACCCCGGCGGACGGGGAGCGGCTGCGGGACGCTCTGGAGCTGGGCACCCGCCCGGTCGGCGAGATCCTCGTCCCGGCCCGGAGGATGCACGCCGTCGACCACACGGTCACCCCCGCGCGGCTGGAACGCGTGGCCGCCGAGGCGGGCCTGTCCCGCTTCCCGGTCACCGGCCCCGACGGCGCGCTCCTGGGCTACCTGCACATCAAGGACACCCTCGGCGTGACCGAACGGGACCGCCCGTTCCCGCGCACCGCGCTGCACAAGGTCACCCGGGTCCGCATCGACACCCCGCTCGACGACACGCTCACCGCGCTCCGCGCGGAGGGCAGCCATCTCGCCGCGGCCGTCGGCGAGAACGGCAAGGTCATCGGCTTCGTGACGATGGAGGACGTCCTGACGGAACTGGTCGGCCCGGCGGCCCCCGCCACGGCCTGACACCCGGTCCCGACGACACCCCGCGGCCCCGGCCGGACACCTGTCCGGCCGGGGCCGCGGTCATGTGCCGCGGACCGTCACCCGTCCGTGCGCCGCCGCCGCTCGTTGTGCCAGGCGATCGCGCGGCGGATGTCGGGCTCGTCCAGGCCCGTACGGCACGCCAGCTCCGTCATCGTGAGGACCGGGCGGCCGGACGTCAGGACACGGCCGATCTTGCCCGCCCAGAGCTCCTCCTGGACGAAGGGCCGCTGGCGGTAGCCGGCGCGGATCAGTTCCAGGTGCGCCTCGCAGCACGCGGTGACGCGGCGCAGCCCGTCGTGCAGCGGGTCGTCGGGGTGCACGGCCGAGGAGTCGGCCACATGACCGCACACCGCCTCCTCGGGAGCGAACGTCCTCGCGCAGAGATCGCACAACTCCGGTACGGCGGCGACGGATCGACGTGCGCGCTTCCTGCGTCCCCACATGGAAAGCTCCCGGTGGCCGGCTGCCCTCAGCGTACTGCGCGGGGCCGCCGCCCACCCGGCGGTCCACGGCCCGCCCCGCCCCGCCCCGGCCTACGGCACGCCCAGCTCGAACAGCACGTACCCCGCGTACGACCCCGACGCCACCGCCGCCGTGCCCAGCACCGCGGCCAGCGCGGGCCCGCTCAGCCGCCGCATGGCCAGGGCGGGCGGCACGAAGAGCGGGAACAGCGGCAGCAGATACCGTGAGACGTTGCCGAAGTACTGCTGCGTGCCCATCACCGTCAGGTATGACAGCACCGTGTACACGACCAGCACGGACGGCGGACGCAGCCGCACCAGCAGCACGGTCAGCACCGGCACCAGCAGCACCACCCCGACGCCGATCGTGTCCTCCATCGGCATGGCGAACAGATAGTCGAAGTGGCCGACCGGTACGGAGGTCAGCACGTCGAGGCTGTGCCGTCCGTAGTCGAAGGTGTGACCCCAGGCGCCCTCCTGGAGCTTGGTGTAGCCGCCCCAGTCGCCCATCCGGTACCCCACCCAGGCCAGATAGCCGGCCACGCCCATCGGCGCGATCACCACGGCGGCCAGCGGCTGCCGCCAGTCCTCCCGCCGCCGGACCACCGCGACCGCCCCCGCGACGGCCAGCGCCGCGACCAGGGCGACCGCCGTCGGCCGGGTCAGCCCCGCGGCGAAGACCAGCACCCCGGCGGCCGCCCAGCGGCGAGTCGTCACGGCCCAGCACGCCCAGGCGGCCAGCGCCGTGTACAGCGACTCGGAGTACACCGCCCACTCCGTGCCCGACCCCGGCCACACCGCCCACAGACCGACGGCGACCAGCCCGGCCCGGCGCCCGCCGAGACGCGCGGTCACGGCGTGGATGCCGAGCGCGGCGACGAACGAGCACACCACGGACACGGCCATCCCGGCGCCGTACGGGCCGAGTCCGGTGACCTCCGAGACCAGCCGCATCAGCGCCGGGTACAGCGGGAAGAACGCCGCCGAGTTGCCCTCCAGCGTGATCATCCCGCTCGCCCCGGGGACCGGCTTCAGGGCGGGGTCGTAGCCGTGCAGGGCGATCTGCTGGTACCACCAGCCGTCCCAGCTCCCCAGCACGTCCCACGGGTGTGCGCCGCCGCCGAACCGGGGGTGCTTGTCCCGGAAGTCGCCGGCCGAGTCCAGCAGCACCAGGAACACGGTGAATCCCGCCAGCTTGAGCACCCCGTACACGGCGAGGACGGGCCCGATGCGGACGGCGAGGCGGCGCAGCCGTTCGAGCGGGCCGGGCGCGGGACTGCCGGGCGCGGGGTCGCCGGGCGTGGCGGGAGGAGCCACCGCCGGTCCGGGGAGGCGGGTGGTCGTGCTGCTCATGAGGCGGGGGGCCCTGTCGTACGGCGGGAGCGGTGGGTGGGGAGGATCCAGGCGCGCAGCAGGCGGAAGCGGAGCACGGCAGCGGCGAGATCGGCGGCGACCAGCACCGGCAGCTCGGTCCCGGGTCCCGCGCCGGGGACCGCGTGGTGCAAGGCGGCCAGCGCGCCGCCGGTGACGGCGAGACCGGCCAGGAGAGCCGTCAGCCCGCCGAGGTGATGGGCCGGCAGCCCGGCGCGTCCGCGCACGCCGAAGGTGAACCGCCGGTTCGCGGCGGTGTTGAGAACGGTGCACAGGAGCAGGGCGAGCGTGTTGCCCGTCTGGGCTCCGGCGACCGGCCGCAGCAGGACGTACAGGGCGAGGTGCAGCAGCGTGGCGGCGGCGCCCACGGCGGCGAAGCGGAGCGGCTGGGCGAGCCGGCCGGGGGGCGGGAGCACGGGGGAGCCGGCCGTCGTGCCGGCGCCGCCCAGCGCGGCCAGCGGCAGCTGCCCGCGGGCCAGCGCCCGCCCCAGCCGGGCCATGCCGCGCAGGTCCGCGAGCGCCGTGGGGAGCAGGTCCACCCGGCTGTCGGGGTCGTCCACCCAGTCCACCGGCACCTCGTGGATGCGCAGCCCCGCCCGCTCGGCGATCACCAGCAGCTCCGTGTCGAAGAACCACTCCCGGTCCTGCACCAGCGGCAGCAGCCGTGCGGCCACCTCCGCGCGGACCGCCTTGAAGCCGCACTGAGCGTCGGTGAACCCGACGGAGAGCGTGCCGCGCAGCAGCCCGTTGTAGCAGCGGGAGATGATCTCCCGCTTCGGCCCGCGCACCACCCGGGAGCCCCGCGCGAGACGCGTGCCGATCGCGAGGTCCGAGTGGCCGGAGATCAGCGGGGCGACCAGTGGCAGCAGCGCCGCGAGGTCGGTGGACAGGTCGACGTCGAGATACGCCAGCACGGCGGCGGGGGAGCGGGACCAGGCGGTGTGCAGGGCGCGTCCGCGTCCCTTCTCCTCCAGCCGCACCCACTGGGTGCCGGGGAGCTCACCGGCCAGGCGGGCGGCGATCCACGGGGTCCGGTCGGTGCTGGCGTTGTCGGCGACCGTGATCCGGAACGGGTACGGGAAGGTCTCCGCGAGGTGCGCGTGGAGCCGCCGGACGCAGGGTTCGAGGTCGTGCTCCTCGTTGTGGACGGGCACGACCACCTCCAGGACGGGCTCGGGGCGGGGGAGCCGGGGATCGAGGGGCGGTGCGGGCCGCCGGGCGGTTCTCATGACGGGTCCCTTTCCGGCGTACGCCTGGGGTCGGAGGGTGACAGCGGGGTCGGTTTATTGGTATGGACATGCCAAACAGGCCCGTCGGGTGGTCCGAGGTGCGGGAGGCGGGGGATCGCGGAGGCGGGCCTGGAGCCGGCTCTGTGGCGTCACCCGCTCCGCGGCGGGTAGGTCGGGGTGCCGCCGAAGCCGGGTTCGGAGGTTCCCGACTCCGTCGTCTCCGGGGAGACGGATCCGGAGTCCGTCGAGCTGGGGTCCGTCGTGGCCGGTTCCGTCGTCGTGGAGTCGCCCGGCGTGCCGGACACCGTGCTCCGGGCCGGCGGCGCCGACGTGCTCGGCTCCGCCGGGCCGGACGCGGTCCCGGTGGGTCCGCCCGGGCGCGGGGGAGCCGTCGACCCGGTCGCGGGCAGCGGCAGGTCGGCCGGCGCGGGCCCGGACCCGAGGTGGGGCAGGAACGCCAGACCGACGCTCAGCCCGGCCACCGCCAGGGCGGAACCGCCCGCACGCATCAGCACCCGCGTCCGGCGGCGGGCCCGGATGCCCTCGTACAGGCGCGCGCGGCGGCCCGGGTCGAAGGGGGTGTGCGCCCGGCCCTCGCGCATCATGCGTGTCAGCTCGCGCTCGAAGTCGTCCATCGCTGCTCCCCTCACTTCACGGGCCGTGCGGAGTCGGACAGGATGTCGCGCAGCCGCGCCACCCCGCGCGACGCGTGGGAGCGGGCGGTCCCCACGGGGCAGCCGAGGGCCTGGGCGACCTGGCCCTCGGGCAGGTCCTCGTAGTACCGCAGCACCACGGCCGCCCGCTGACGGGGCGTCAGCAGAGCCAGCGCCGCCTCGAGGCGCGAGCGCTCGGCGACGGCCGCGGACACGTCGCCCGGTCCGGGCCGGTCGGGCAGCTCGCCCACCGGGCGTTCACCCCACCAGCGCCGGCGGGCCGAGCGGGCGGCAAGCCGCACCAGCACCTGACGGACGTACGCCTCCGGCGCCTGCTCGGCGACCTTCGGCCAGGCGAACCACAGCTTCACCAGGGACTCCTGCACCAGGTCCTCGGCGCGCTGGCGGTCCCCGCCGGTGAGCAGACGCGCGACATGCAGCAGCGCCGACCAGCGGGCGGCCGCGAACTCGTCGAAGCCGTCGGCCCGAAACCGCTGCATCCCTTACCGCCCCGTGTCCGTACAAGCCCTTGCATCTGGAAGAAGGCACTGGGGAGGGGGAAACGATGCAGCAAAGCGCTGTGACCCGCCTCACGTCCGGAAAACACGAACGACAGTGCCCGGAGGCACTGTCAGGCTGATCCCATGCGCATACCCGGACGAGCAGCACGCGTCGCGGTGCTGGACCCCGCCGGATCCGTCTTCCTGTTCCGCTACGACAACCCGGAGGTCGGCGTGCACTGGGCGATGCCCGGCGGCGGCATGGAACCGGGCGAGTCACCGCGGGAGGCAGCCGAGCGGGAGGTGCGGGAGGAGACCGGGTGGACCGACCTCGTGATCGCGGACGGAGTGCTCTGTCTGTGGGAGCACGACTTCACCCGTGCCGGGGTACCGGTCCGCCGGCACGAACACATCCACCTCGCGTACGCCCCGGGCCGGGAACCGGCCGGGGACCTCACGGCCGCGCACGCGGAGGACGGGATCGAGCGGTGGCGCTGGTGGTCGCCGGCCGAACTGGCGGCTGATCACGAGCCGTTGTGGCCGCCGCAACTGCCGGAACTGCTGGCCGAGGCGCGGAGGTCGGGCGCTCCGGCCACCCCGGTCGACCTCGGGTTCGTCCCGAACGGGCCGGCCGTCCGGGGCGGGACCGCCTGACGCGACGACGGTCCGGTGACACGAAAGCGGCCCCGGCGATCGCCGGGGCCGTTCCAGGGTCAGTGGGCGCCGGGCCCGCCGCTGCCGAAGCCGCCGCTGCCGCCCTCGTCCCAGCGGGGGCGCCCCTCGGCGGAGCCGGTGCGGGTGCCGGCGTTGCCGTGGCCCTTCAGCTCGTGCGGGGTCAGCCGCTCGTCGGTCCGGGGCATCTCCTCCGGCTCCCGGTGCTCCTGCACCTCGCGAACGGGGCCGCCCTCGGGCATCCGGGGCTGCTCGTCGGGCCGGGGCCGGCGTGAGTCGTTGTCGCGTACCTTGCGGCTGCCGAGCAGGAACATGCCGATGAGCAGGGCCAGGACCACGATCCCGGCCACCACCAGTCCGGCGCCCAGGGCACCGCGTCCCGCCGCCAGGTCGGCTGTCTCCATCGCGTTCATCATGTCCTCGCGGGTACCCCGGGACCTCGCCCCGAACCAGGCCGCCCCCGCCGGACCCGCCCCCGGGACGCCGCGGACCCGTCGCGGCGACGGGGCGGACCGGGTTTGGAGCCCCGCGCGGCGGCAACCCGCGCGGTGTGACGACGACATCGCAGGAGGAGCTGTTCCGGTTCCTGGAGGACCGGTTCGCCTGCGCCCAGGCCTGCACCGAGTGCGCCCGGGCCTGCGCGACACGGGCCGGCCTCGTGGACCCCGACGGCGCCGAGAACCAGGAACTCGTACGACGCAAGGGCATCATGTGCGCGGAGGTCTGCGACGCGACCTGCCGGGTGCTGTCCGAGCAGAACCAGGCCGACGAGGCCACCATCCGGATGCAGGTCGAGTGGTGCCGCCAGGTGTGCCTGGAGAGCGCCCAGGTCTTCGACGGACACCCCGGCGCCGATCGCACGGCCGAGGCCTGCCGCGCCTGCGCCCGGGCCTGCACCGAATTCCTCGACACCCTCGACTGACCCACCGCTCCACCGCACCCCCGCCGCCCCCGGCCCCGTACAAACTCGGGCGAGTTGTCGCCATACTGGACGAGACAGGGGGAGGCCGGACGGACTACGACGGGGGCGGCGTAGGACATGGGGGACGGCACAAGGCTGATCGGCGGCCGGTACCGGCTGCTGGACCGCATCGGACGCGGCGGCATGGGGGAGGTCTGGCGGGCGCGGGACGAGTCGCTCGGCCGGCAGGTCGCGGTGAAGTGCCTCGACCCGCTCGGCTCGCAGCGGGACCCCTCCTTCGTGGGCGTGCTGCGCGAGCGGTTCCGCCGGGAGGCGCGGGTGGCGGCCTCGCTGCAGCACCGCGGGATCACCGTGGTGCACGACTTCGGTGAGTCGGGCGGCGTGCTCTACCTGGTGATGGAGCTCCTCCAGGGCCGTGACCTCAGCCGGCTGCTGGAGGACAACAAGCACCAGCCGCTGCCCGTCGACGAGGTGGTGGAGGTGGCCGCGCAGGTCGCCGCCGCCCTCGCCCACACGCACGACCAGGGCGTCGTGCACCGTGACCTGAAGCCCGCCAACATCGTGCGGCTCGACGACGGCACGGTGAAGATCTGCGACTTCGGCATCGCCCGCCTCGGGCACGACATGGGCTTCGCCTCCCGGCTCACCGGCACCGGCGTCGCCATGGGCACCCCGCACTACATGTCGCCGGAGCAGATCGCCGGGCAGGAGGTCGACCGGCGCAGCGACCTGTACTCCTTCGGATGTGTGCTCTACGAGATCGCCACCGGCGTGCCTCCGTTCGACCTGGACGACGCCTGGGCGGTCCTCGTCGGCCACCGCGACACCCCGCCCCGGCCGCCGCGCCGCCACCGCGCGGAACTGCCCGGGCGGCTGGACCGCGTCATCCTCGACCTGCTGGCCAAGGACCCGGCCGACCGGCCCGACAACGCCCTCGAAGTCGCCGGGCGTCTCGCGGAGTTGCGCTCGGCGCCGGACCCGGCCGGACGCCCGGCGCTCCCCGGCCCCGCGGGCGGGCCCTCCTCGGGACGTACGGACGGCGCGGCGGGACGCCCCGAGCGGCTGCCGTCCTGGACGCGCGGCGTGAACGCCGCCCGCGTCGCCGGAGCCGCGCCGCCCGCCTCCCCCGGCGGTCCCCGGCCCGCCCCCTCGCCGACGGTGCTCACCGCCCTGGCCGAGCGCCACCACGCCGCCCTCCGCCTGGGCCGCCTCGGCCGCTGGGAGGAGGCCGGAGAACTGCACGGCGAGGTCGCCGCCGAACGCGAGCGCCTCCTCGGCCCGGACCACCCGGACACCCTCGCCGGCCGCTACGAGGTGGCGTTCACCCTCAGCCGCACCGGCCGGCCCGCCGACGCCCTGCGCGCCTACAAGAACGTCGCCGAGTCCCGTATCCGCGTCCTCGGACCCGACCACCCCGACACTCTCGCCGCGCGCCAGGAGATGGGGTACGTCCTCGCCCAGCTCGGCCGCCCGGCCGACGCCCACCGCGTGTACCTGTCGGTGCTGGAGGCCCGCGAGCGGACCATGGGCCCCGACCACCCCGACACCCTGCGCTGCCGCCACAACCTCGCCTTCAACCTCAGCAGGCTCGGCCGCCTGGAGGAGGCCCACACCACGGCGTGCGAGGTGGCCGAGGCGCGCGCCCGCGTGCTCGGGCCCGAGCACCCCGACACCCTCGTCACCCGCTGCGAGGTCGCCTACGTCCTCGGCCGCCTGGGCCGCTGGAAGGAGGCCCTGGAGACCTACCGCGTCGTGGCCGTGGTCCGCACCCGCGTCCTCGGCCCGGACCACCCCGACACCCTCGCCGCCCGGCACGAGGTGGGCGTCGGACTCGGCCGTCTCGGCCGCGTCGGGCAGGCCCTCGACGTGTACCGCCGCCTCGTCGTGGACCGCACCCGGGTGCACGGCCCCCACCACCCCGAGACGCTGCGCGCCCGGCACGGCGCCGGCGTCGGCCTCGGCCGGCTGGGCCGGTGGACGGACGCACTCGCCGAGTCCCGCGAGGTGGCCGCCCTGCGCGAGCGGGTGCTCGGCGCCGAGCACCCGGACACCCTGGTCAGCCGCCGGGAGGTCGCCGTCGCGCTGGGCTGGCTGGGCGACTGGGCGCATGCGCTCACCGAGTACCGGCGGGTGGCCGACGCCCGGGAGCGGATCCTCGGCGCGGACCACTCCGAGACCCTCGCCGCCCGCGAGGACGAGGCCCACTGCCTGGAGCGTCTCGGGCATCTGAAGGAGGCGGCGGACCTGTACGGGCGGGTGGCGTCGCTGCGCGGACACGGCCTGGTCGGAGGCGCGTAGTCCGTTTCCCTGCCGGTCCTCCCGTTCCCACCTCCTGTCCCCTCTGGCCGCGCACGATCACCACGTGTTACGAAGAGGCATGACCGCAGCCCAGGAGTCCCGGACGTACGACGTCGTCATCGTCGGCGGAGGCCACAACGGTCTCACCGCCGCCGCCTATCTCGCCCGTGCCGGGCGCTCCGTGCTGGTGCTGGAGAGGCTGGACCACACCGGCGGCGCGGCGATCTCCACCCGGCCCTTCGCCGGTGTCGACGCCCGCCTGTCCCGCTACTCGTACCTGGTCAGCCTGCTGCCCCGGAAGATCCTCACCGACCTGGGGCTCGACGTCCGGCTCGGCACCCGCACCATCTCCTCCTACACGCCCACCGAGCGCGACGGCCGGCCCACCGGTCTCCTCGTCGGCGGCGGCGAGGAGCGCACCCGCGAGGCGTTCGTCCGGCTCACCGGCTCCGACCGCGAGTACCGGGCCTGGCAGAGCTTCTACGACCTGACCGGCCGGGTCGCCCGCCGGGTCTTCCCGACCCTCACCGAGCCGCTGCCCACCCGCGAGGAGCTGCGCCGCACGGTGGACGACGAGGAGGCCTGGCGGATCCTCTTCGAGGAGCCCCTGGGCATCGCCGTCGAGGACCGCTTCTCCGACGACCTGGTGCGCGGCGTCGTCCTCACCGACGCCCTCATCGGCACCTTCGCCGACGCCCACGACCCGTCCCTGAAGCAGAACCGCTGCTTCCTGTATCACGTCATCGGCGGCGGCACCGGCGCCTGGGACGTCCCCGTCGGCGGTATGGGCGCGGTCACCGACGCCCTCGCGGACGCCGCCCGGAAGGCCGGCGCCGTCATCGCCACGGGCCACGAGGCCGTCCGCATCGAGACCGACGGGCACACCGCCGAGGTCACCCACCGCACGGCCGACGGCGAGGGCGTCGTCACCGCGGGACACGTCCTGGTCAACGCCTCACCGGAGGAGCTGGCGCGGCTCACCGGCGACACGCCTCCGCCGCACGCCGAGGGCGCCCAGCTCAAGGTGAACATGCTGCTCAAGCGGCTTCCCAGGCTGCGCGACAGCTCCGTCGACCCGCGCGAGGCCTTCGCCGGCACCTTCCACATCGCCGAGGGGTACCAGCAGCTCGCCACCGCGCACGCCCAGGCCGACGCGGGCCGGCTGCCCGACGCCCCGCCCTCGGAGATCTACTGCCATTCACTCACCGACCCGTCCATCCTCGGGCCCGAGCTCGCGGCACAGGGCTACCAGACCCTCACCCTGTTCGGACTGCACACGCCCGCGCGGCTGTTCGAACGGGACAACGACGCGGTGCGTGAGGAGCTGCTGAAGGCGACGATCGCCCAGCTCGACGCCCATCTGGCCGAGCCGATCGCCGACTGCCTCGCCACGGACGCCGACGGCCGCCCGTGCATCGAGGCCAAGTCGCCGCTCGACCTGGAACGCGATCTGGGGCTGCCCGGCGGCAACATCTTCCACCGTGACCTGTCCTGGCCCCACGCCCAGGACGGCACCGGCCGCTGGGGCGTGGAGACGTCCCACGCCAACGTGCTGCTCTGCGGCGCGGGAGCGGTGCGCGGCGGCGGGGTCAGCGGGGTGCCGGGACACAACGCGGCGATGGCCGTCCTGGAGACCGGCCGGGCCTGACGGCCCGGCCGGTCTCCACCGTCTTCCCGCGAGCCGGGCGGCGGTCACGGCGGGGGTGCCGGACCCGGGCGGGCTCCGGCGTCCGGGCTCCGAGCCGGGTGCCGGCAGGGTGCCGCGTCCGCCACGGGACGATCAGGCCGGGGCGGACGGGACAGTTCCGCGGGGGACGCCCCGGCCGGGCAGGGGCAAGCTCAGCCGGTCTCCCGGCTCCAGCCCTCCGCCCGGAGCCGGGCCGCGTCGGCGGGGCGGGCCTCGTCGAAGAGCCGCCGGCGGCCCTTCTCGACACGCAGCCCGTCGACATAGGCGCCGCGCCCGACGTACAGCCGGTCCGTGGTGTACCGCCAGCGCACGACCAGGCCGGGAGCGGCCGGCAGCTCGGCGGTCAGGTCGTGCCAGACGCGGCCCGACCAGCCGGTGGCCGTGCCCGTCGGGTGCGCTTCAGCAGTGCCGCCGGGCCGCCGCGTGGTGAACGGCACCGGCTCCCAGGTCGTCCCGCCGTCCGCCGAGGACTCGAGCACCAGGACGTCTGCCTTCGGCTCGGTGTCCCACCACAGCGCGCAGCTCAGCCGGGCCACGCCGGACGAGGTGTCCAGCGCCGGCAGCGCGAGGGTCGCCGTGGCCGCGCTCGCCATCCCGGAGAACCACGCCGTGCGTCCCCGGGCCGGGCGGACCGGCACCGCGCGGGCCAGCTGGTTGGCGGCGGCCACCCGGGGCGCCGAGCCGGACCGCCAGCTGCGCACCGGATGCACCGAGTTGCCGAGGACGACGAGGAACGAGTCGGTGGTCGGGTCGAGCACCAGCGCGGTGCCGGTGAACCCGGTGTGCCCGGCCGTGCGCGGCGTGGCCATCGCGCCCATGTACCAGTGCTGGTAGAGCTCGAAGCCCAGTCCGTGCTCGTCGCCCGGGAACGCGGTGTTGAAGTCGGTGAACATAAGCTCCACCGACTCCGGCCGCAGGATCCGCTTCCGCCCGCACACACCGCCGTCGAGCAGCGTCCGCGCGAGGACCGCCAGGTCCCACGCGTCGGAGAACACACCCGCGTGGCCCGCGACCCCGCCGAGGCTGTACGCGTTCTCGTCGTGCACCTCGCCCCACACCAGCCCCCGGTCCAGCCCGGACCACGGCCGGCGGGCGTCCTCGGTGGCCGCGATCTTCGGCTTCCATGACGCCGGAGGGTTGTAGCGGGTACGGCGCATGCCGAGCGGCTCGGTGATCTCCTCGCGGAGCAGCACGTCCAGCCGCCGCCCGGTGACGTGCTCCAGCACCAGCTGGAGCGAGATCAGGTTCAGGTCGGAGTACAGGTACGCGGTGCCCGGCGGGCCGGCGAGCGCCTCGTCGTAGACACGCTGCACCTTCTCCTCGTACGTCGGCGCCGTGTACAGCGGGATCCACGCGCGGAACCCGGACGTGTGCGTGAGGAGGTGGCGTATCGTCACGTCCTGTTTGCCCGCCCGGCCGAAGTCCGGCAGGTACGAGGCGACCGGCGCCTCCAGCTCGATGCGGCCCCGCTCGATCTGCTGCACCGCGAGGATCGAGGTGAACAGCTTCGACACCGACGCCAGGTCGAAGACGGTGTCCTCGGCCATCGGGATCTGCCGGTCCGGCGGGAACTCGACGCCGGTGTCGGTCTCCTCGTCGTACGCCTGGTAGCGCACGGCCATGCCGATGGGCTTGTGCAGCGCCACCGTGCGACCCCGTCCGGCGAGCAGGACGGCTCCCGCGTACCAGGGGTGTCGCGGTGACGGCTGGAGGAACGCCTCTGCGTCGGCGACGAGTTGCTTCAGCGGCCCGGGCAGCAGCCCGGCCTCCGGCGCGGACCCGTGCCGCAGCGCGGGACGGCCGTCCCCGCGGGTCGGGGCCGCCGCGGCGGCCGGATCCGCGGGCAGAGACGCGAACGCCAGCCCGCCCCCCAAAGCGACGGCCCCCAGGCCCATTCGACGCCTGCTGATCCCTCTCGCGTCCGCCATCCGCCCGCCCTCCCGAGTCCAGGTCCCGTCCCCGAGCCCTCTGAAAGTAACTTCCGGGGACCACCGCGCCGGATGAAACTTTCCTGTCAGGGGTGCCGGATGTCAATGGCTGTGGACAGAGGCACGACACCCTCCCCGGCGACGCCACGGCCGTCACGCTGCTCCAGCCGGCCCTGAACCGGCCGATCGTCGAACAGCTCGCCCTGCCGGACGGGTTCACCCCCGGCCTCCGGGTGAGGCCTCAGCCGCGCCGCTCGCGCAGGTCCACGATGCGCCGGATCTTCCCCACCGACCGCTCCAGCGACTCGGGGTCGACGATCTCCGCCTCGACCGAGACGCCGATGCCGTCCTTCACCGCCTGCACGATCGACCGGGCCGCCGCCTCACGGGTCGCCGCGTCCGCATCCGGACGGGCCTCCGCGCGCACCGTCAGCGCGTCCATACGACCGCTCGTCGTCAGCCGCAGCTGGAAGTGCGGCGCCACACCCGGGGTGCGCAGCACGATCTCCTCGATCTGCGTGGGGAAGAGGTTCACCCCGCGCAGGATCACCATGTCGTCGCTGCGCCCGGTCACCTTCTCCATGCGCCGGAACACCCGCGCCGTGCCCGGCAGCAGCCGGGTCAGGTCCCGCGTCCGGTAACGGACGACCGGCATGGCCTCCTTGGTGAGCGAGGTGAACACCAGCTCGCCCTGCTCGCCCTCGGGCAGCGCCTCACCGGTGACCGGGTCGACGACCTCGGGGAAGAAGTGGTCCTCCCAGATGTGCAGCCCGTCCTTGGTCTCCACGCACTCCTGAGCGACGCCCGGGCCGATCACCTCGGACAGCCCGTATATGTCCACCGCGTCGATCGCGAACCGCTCCTCGATCTCCCGTCGCATGTCCTGGGTCCACGGCTCGGCCCCGAAGACGCCCACCCGCAGAGACGTGGAGCGCGGGTCGACGCCCTGCCGCTCGAACTCGTCGAGCAGGGTGAGCATGTAGGACGGGGTCACCATGATGATCGACGGCTTGAGGTCCTGGATCAGCGTGACCTGGCGAGACGTCATTCCGCCGGAGGCGGGGATCACCGTGCAGCCGAGCCGCTCGGCACCGTAGTGCGCGCCCAGCCCGCCCGTGAACAGGCCGTACCCGTACGCGACGTGCGCGATGTCGCCTGGCCTGCCGCCCGCCGCGCGCAGCGACCGCGCGACCATGTCGGCCCACATGGACAGGTCGTTCTCCGTGTAGCCCACGACCGTGGGGCGCCCGGTGGTGCCGCTGGAGGCGTGCAGCCGGCGGATCCGCTCCTGCGGGACGGCGAACATCCCGTACGGGTAGTTCGCCCGCAGGTCCGCCTTGGTGGTGAAGGGGAAGCGGGACAGGTCGGACAGCGAGCGGCAGTCGTCCGGGTGGACGCCCGCCTTGTCGAAGGACTCCCGGTAGAACGGCACGTGCTCGTACGCGTGCCGCAAGGAGTTCCGCAGCCGCTCCAGCTGGAGGGCCCGCAGCCCGTCGAGATCGAGCCGCTCCGCCGGGTCCAGCAGGTCCGCCGCCTGAGTCATCAGGACCTTCCCTTCACCATCCCATTCCGGACGACCGATCATTCGGTCGTGTGCGTCGGCCCCAGTAACGCAGCCGACCGCCGTCCGGTGCAAGAGCCGGGCCTGCACTTTTCCCGACGGGACGGTGTCAGGCGCGCGGCGGCCGCGACCCTCTCAGGGGCGCGGGAAATCGCACGACAAGCCCCCACCGGCCCGCACCCGGCGATGCGGCCGAGGACCCCCGGGCCACATCCCCCTCCCGCGACCTGTCCGCAGGACAAACCCGTCGCTAGGCTGGCCGCCGACGGCAACAGGGAGGAGCACGGACGTGGCCGAGAGCACCACCCAGCGGCGCCCGCTCACGGGCTGGGACAAGCCCGAGCTGGACCTCAGCAACGCACAGTGGCAGTCCGGCAGCAAGGGTCTGGGCGATGTCCAGATCGCCTTCGTGGAGGGCTTCATCGCCATGCGCAACAGCGGCCGGCCGGAGAGCCCCTCCCTGATCTTCACCCCCGCGGAGTGGGGCGCCTTCGTGTCCGGCGCGCGGGAGGGCGACTTCGACCTGACCTGACCCGCCCCGGCGATGTGTGCCGCGCGCTTTTCCGGACACGTGATCAGCAGAGAGCCGCGCCGGACCGCGAGGGAACGGCGTGGACCCGATGCCGTATCCGGAGGCGAGGCACATGGACGACCAGCCGGTGGTCGCCGCGGTGGACGGATCCACGGACGGACTGCGCGCCCTGGAGTGGGCCCTGGACGCCGCCCGGCGGCACAGGGCCACCCTGCGCGTCCTGCACGTCCGCGCGGACCCGCCCCGCACCCGGCAGGACGCGCAGGAGACCGCGCCGGTCGGCGCGGACCAGGACCCGGTGCTCGCGCAGGCCCGCGCCCGGGTGGACGAACTGGGCGGCACGCCGTCGGTCGAGTACGTCGTCACCGAGGGCGTGCCGGGCGCACTGCTGCCCGAGACCGGCACGGAGGCCCGGCTGCTGGTACTGGGCTCGCGGGGCCGTGGAGGCTTCACCAGCCTGCTGCTCGGCTCGAACTCCCTGGCCGCCGCCCGGGACGCCGGGTGCCCGGTGGTCGTGGTGCCCCGGCCGGGACGCGGCGGCGAGGAGCGGGAGGAGGCGCCGGTGCACCGGGACGGCCCCGTGGTCGTCGGGACGAGCGCCGACAGCCCCGACACGGCGACGCTGGAGTTCGCCTTCACGGAGGCAGCCCTGCGCCGCACCGGACTGCGGGTCGTCACCGCCTACCCGTGGCCGCTGCAGGCGATGCTGCTGCCCGGCGAGGTGGCGCCCGCGCAGGTCGACCAGGAGGCCGTGGAGCACGAGACGCGTGTCCTCGCCGAGGGCCTGCTCGCCCCCTGCCGGGAGCGGCACCCGTCGGTCGCCGCCGAGGTCGTCGTGTCGCCCGGGGACGCGGCCGGTCACCTTGTCGGCGAGTCCCGGGACGCCTCACTGGTCGTGGTGGGCCGCCACCGCCGCCGGCTGTTCGCGCCCGCCCGCATGATGGGCTCGGTCACCCAGGCGGTCCTGCTCCACGCGCACAGCCCGGTCGCGGTCGTCCCGCCCGCACCCACGGAGGAGTGAACGGCCAGCCGCCCGGCCGGGTCTCCGGAGGGGGTCACGGGGCTCCCGCCCGACCGTCCGAACCGCGCTTCGGCCACGTACCATGGCGGCATGTCGTTCCTCCGCCGCCGTAGTGCCACACCCGCCGGGCCCGATTTCGACGTACTGGCCATGGACCCGGGCGACTGGCCCGGCAACCTGGGCGCGGGTCTGCTGCCCGCCCCCGACGGAAGCTGCCAGGGCGTCTTCCTGCGCTACGACCTGTTCGGCGGCCGCGGTCCCGCGATGATCATCGGCAACCTCCCCGAGGGCTCCCCGGCGCGCGACGTCCCCGAGGGCGAGGTGCCCTTCGAGGTCGGTCAGCTGCTGCTGGCGCTGGAGAACGACGAGGAGGTCACGGTCGTCAGCACGGAGGACGTGCCCGTGATGCAGGGCGACAACCTGCTGATCGTGCGCCGCGTCAAACTCTCCGAGAGCCGGATCTCCTGCGTGCAGTTCGACCGCAGCGACAACGTCCTGGTGACCATCGCCGCCTGGGACCGCCCGATCACCGACGACCTGTACGCCCTCCTCAAGCCGCTGCCGGCGGAGCTGTTCCAGCAGGGCTGACCCTCGCTCACGGACGACGACGGGCGCCCCCGGACCGCGCAGGTCCGGGGGCGCCCGGCGTGTGGTGCGCGCTACCGCGTCACGACGGCGCCACCGTCACGTCCGCCGCCCGCACGAAGCCGACCCGGTGGCCGAACTGGATCTCGTAGTACTGGTCCTCGCCGCGCACCACCCGGTGCGAGGCCGGGTCGAAGGTCACCGCGTAGTAGTACTCGCCCGGCACCTTGCCGCCGGTCACGTACCGCTGCCCGGCGAGCACCTTGTACGGCAGCGGGGAGACCGTCTGCGCCGGCACCCCCTCCGGGTAGGCCGCCGCCTCCGGGTACGCGCGCCCGTACACCGGGACGGAGTCCAGGCCCTCGCGCGGGGTGATCACCTTGGCCTTGGCGGGCACGGCGGTGGGCTTCTCCGCCGGGTTGTGGAACCAGGCCTTCTGGCCGAGGTACCAGATCGCCGTCCAGTCGCCCCAGCGGTCCGCCACCGCGTACTGCTGGCCCGTGGAGACCCGTGAGGACAGGTCGTTCACCCCGGTGGTGGGCGTGGAGCCGAGGCCGATGTCCTTGATCAGCGGGGAGTTCACGTCGTGGTCCGAGTACAGCCGCACCGCGCTCGACCCGTGCGGGGCGCAGGGCTCCCCGGCGGTCTCGCAGCCGGTGAACACCGGCCGGTGGGTGTCGTAGTCGGGCCGGATCGTGACGGTGCCGGAGTTCTTCGCTCCCGTGGCCTTGAGCGGGGCGCCGAGCAGCTCGAAGTAGTGCCGCCAGTCCCAGTACGGGCCGGGGTCGGTGTGCATGCCCGGAATGGTGGCCGTGGTGGTGCCCGGCACCGTGTCGTGGCCGAGGATGTGCTGCCGGTCCAGCGGGATGCCGTGCTTGTCGGCCAGGTATTTCACCAGCCGGGCCGAGGACCGGTACATGGCCTCCGTGTACCAGGCGTCCGGGTCGGTGAGGAAGCCCTCGTGCTCCAGGCCGATCGACGCCGCGTTGACGTACCAGTTGCCCGCGTGCCAGGCGACGTCCTTCGCCTTCACGTGCTGGGCGATGTGCCCGTCGGTGGAGCGCAGGCTGTACTGCCACGACACGTACGTCGGGTCCTGGACCATGTCGAGGACGCCCTCCCAGGCGCCCTCCGTGTCGTGCACGACGATGTACCGGATCCGCTGCGAGGCCGGCCGGTTCCCCAGGTCGTGGTTGCCGTAGTCGCCGTCGCCGAACTCCTCGTACGGCGCCGGGATCCACTCGCAGGACACCGTCCGCGGACACTCCGTGCCGGCCGCGGACCCCTTGCGGAGCCCGGCGCGCTCCAGCGCCGAGGGGTCGGGCGCCAGATCCGGGCTCGCGTCCAGGGCGACCCGCTGCCCGGCGTCCGTGACCCGCTCCTCGCCGTCCCGGATCACCGCGAACACCTCGTTCGCGTACGCCGTCGCCGAGGCGCGGTCGTCGGCGCCGGAGAACAGCGCCACCGCCCCGTACCAGTCGGCCGGGTCGTCGCTGGCCGGCGCGCCCAGCCGGCGCTGCGCCTCGGCCAGCAGGGCGGCGCCGCCCGCCACGTTCGCCGCGGGGTCCTCGCGCAGCGTCCGGGCGTCCAGGCCGGTCAGCCGGGCGGCTCTCGGCAGGGTGGTGAGCCGGTCCGGCAGTCCGGCGGTGTCCGGGGCCGGCTCCGAGGGGCGCAGCGCGGGACGGGCGTCGTCGCCGCGCGGGTCCTCGCTGCCGCTCGCGTGATGCCCGGCGGAGGCGAGCGCGGTCCGGGCGTCGGTCAGGTGCATGGGCCCGTAGCCGCCGGTGACGCTCGGCGCGCCGCCGTGCGCGTCCCAGCGGGACTGGAGGTAGGAGACGCCCAGCAGCACGCTCTGCGGGACGTCGTACGCGGCCGCCGCGGAGGCGAACGCCTGTTGCAGCCGGGCGGAGGCCTGCGGGGCCGGGGCGGGCGCCGCGCCCAGCAGGGGCAGCGTCAACGCGGCAGCGGCCAGGGCGCCGAGGGCGCCCCGGACGGCGCGTCGGGACGGCCCGGCCGCACGGCCGGGCTCGGTGGCGAGATCTCGCAATGCAGCCTCCTGGGGACGGTCGTGCGACCCGTCAGTGGTACCGGCAGGCCGATGATCCGTCAATCATGCCCAGGAGGGGGTGAATTCCCTTGTCAATCGGGGTGTGGCGCGATTTCGCGGCGGGCCCCGGCGGACCTGCGGCGCGTCAGAGGTCTACACCGGTGGCGCCTCCCGCCGGGCCTCCCGCGATGGCCGTATACCGTCCCTGGCCGCGGACGGTCCGACCGCCCCGGGACGGCCGAACAGCCGAAGACACCCGACTGCCCGCGGCGGTCGTCGCCCGCGGGCAGTCGTACGGGAGTGTCGGCGGGACGGTCGCGCCACGCGGCTCAGCGGGTGCCGACCGCGGCGCGCACGGCCTTCCGGGCCATCTGGCAGTCGTCGTGCAGCCGGCGCAGCAGCAGCCGCTGCTCCTCACCGGACGGCGTGCCACCCGGCTGGCCCCCCGCGGACGCCGGCGCCGACTCCTGCATCGAACGCTGCACGGCCGTCTCGTAGGTGCGGATCTCCCGGGTCAGCACGAGCATCAGGTTCACCAGGAACGCGTCGCGCGAGGCGGGGCCCGCCGACTGGGCGATCTGGCTGATCTGACGCCGGGCCGCCGGAGCGTCCCCGAGCACGGACCACAGGGTCGCCAGGTCGTAGCCCGGCAGGTACCAGCCCGCGTGCTCCCAGTCCACCAGCACCGGACCGGCCGGTGAGATGAGGATGTTGGACAGCAGCGCGTCGCCGTGGCAGAACTGACCCATGCCCTGCCGCCCCGTCGCCAGGGCGATGCCGTGCAGCAGCTTCTGCAGGTCCCCGAGGTCCCGGTCGGTGAGCAGACCCAGCTCGTGGTACCGGTTGATGCGGGCCGCGTAGTCCAGCGGTGCGTCGAACGTCCCGGCGGGCGGCCGCCAGGAGTTGAGCCGGCAGATCGCGCCGAGTGCCGCCCTGATGTCCGCCCGGGGCGGCGCCTCCACCGGGTGCCGCTGGAGCGCCGCCACCCGTCCGGGCAGACGCTCGATGACCAGCGTGCAGTTGTCCGGGTCCGCTGCGATCAGCCGGGGCGCCCGTACGGGCGGACGCTGCCGGACGAACGAGCGGTATGCCGCTATTTCGTGCCGGATCCGCTCGCTCCACGCGGGGGAGTGGTCCAGTAAGCACTTGGCGACCGCCGTGCTGCGGCCCGTCGTGCCGACCAGGAGGACCGACCGGCCGGTGCGGCGCAGCACCTGGACCGGCGCGAACTCCGGACAGATGCGGTGCACCGACGCGAGCGCCGTGCGCAGTTGCGCGCCCTGTGCGCCCGACAGGTCGAGCCTTCCGCTGAGCGGCTGGGTGCCCGGTCCCGCGAGGCGCCGTGCGTTGCCCGCGCCGAGCACGGGGTTCGCCGGGCGCGCGGGGGCGAGGTAGGGGCCGCTGTCCGACGGACGCGGACGCAGCGGCCGGGGCGGGGCGGACACGGAGGACGATGCTGCGTACATGGGTGATACAGATCCCTTCGTGTGCCTGCGACGTCAGCGCACCACCCAACCCCTCCGCCCGGCCGCACCCTGGGGGAATGCCCCTGCGGCGACGGGGTCGTGGTGGCGCGTTCCTACTCGACACCCGAGGGCCCCTGGCACACCATCTGGCGGACCCTGGCGAACCCTGGCGAATAGTCGCCCGGCACTGCCCACCGGGCTACTGTCAACTCAGCCGAGAACCTGGGGGCTTGACGTGAGCGGACAACCCAACACCCGGCTCTCGGACCTGTTCGGCCTGGCCGGCTGGTCCAAGGGCGAACTCGCGAGGCTGGTGAACCGGCAGGCGGCGGCCATGGGCCATCCGCAGCTGGCGACGGACACCTCCCGGGTGCGGCGGTGGATCGACATGGGAGAGATCCCGCGCGATCCGGTGCCGCGGGTGCTGGCGGCTCTGTTCACCGAGCGTCTCGGCCGTGTCGTGACCATCGAGGATCTCGGTCTGGTACGGCACGGGCGTACGGGGAAACGGCCACGCGCCGGGAGTGCGGAACATCCCGACGGAATGCCGTGGGCGCCCGAGCGGACGGCCGAGGTCCTCACCGAATTCACGGGAATGGACCTCATGCTCAACCGACGCGGCCTGGTGGGTGCGGGCGCCGCCCTCACCGCGGGCTCCGCACTCAGCAGCGCCATGCACGACTGGCTGCACACCGATCCGGCCCTGACCGCAGACGCCCCCCGCCTGCACGATCCCCTGCACGCCGAACCCGCCGGGTTCGACCGCTACGAGGCGGCCCCCATCGGGTCGCAGGAGATCGAGGAACTGGAACGCTCCGTGGAGGTGTTCCGCGCCTGGGACGCCGCCCGCGGCGGCGGACTCCAGCGCAAGGCGGTCGTGGGGCAGCTCAACGAGGTGGGCGGCATGCTCGCCTACCACCACCCGCCCCATCTCCAGCGGCGCCTGTGGGGCGTCGCCGCCAACCTGGCCGTCCTCGCCGGCTGGATGTCGCACGACGTCGGCATGGAACCGACGGCGCAGAAGTACTTCGTCATCGCCGCCCACGCGGCACGGGAGGGCGGCGACCGCCCGCGCGCCGGCGAGGCGCTGTCCCGCGCGGCCCGCCAGATGGTGCACCTGGGCCGCCCCGACGAGGCGCTGGACCTGATGAAGCTCGCCCAGTCCGGTTCGGGAGAGCAGGTGCTGCCGCGCACCCGCGCCATGTTCCACACCATCGAGGCGTGGGCGCAGGCGTCCATGGGCAAGGGCCAGGCGATGCGCCGCACCCTGGGCCGGGCCGAGGACCTGTTCGTCTCCGACAAGGGGGACGTGCCGCCGCCGAACTGGATGCAGCTGTTCAACGAGGCGGACCTGTACGGCATGCAGGCCCTCGCCTACCGCACGCTCGCCGAGTTCGAGCCGGGCGCGGCCGTCCACGCCCAGCACTACGCGGACAAGGCGCTGGCGCTGCGGGTGGACGCCCAGCAGCGGTCGAAGATCTTCGACTTCCTGTCGATGGCTTCCGCGTGCTTCATCGCCGACGACCCCGAACAGGCCGACCGCTTCGCGCGGCTCGCCCTGGTGTCGATGGGCCAGAACTCCTCGCGCCGCACCTGGGACCGGCTGCGCCAGATGTACCGGCTGACCGCCGAGTACTCCTCGTACCCGAGGATCCAGGAGCTGCGGGAGGAGATCGAGCTGGCGCTGCCCAAGCCGCGGAGCAAGGGCGGGACCGCGAAGGCCTGAGGGGCCACGCAACCCTGGTCACGGGTCACTTGTCACGCGTGCGCCCCCGTCAGGAGGCGACGCGCGCCACCAGCACGCACGCGCGCTCCGCACGCTCCCCTTCACCGAACTCCCGTACGACCTCCTGGACGCAGTCCTGGGCGGAACGGCCCCCGGCGAAGCGGGGCGCCAGGGCGAGGAGCCGGTGGACGGCGGCCGTCCCGGTGTGCCCTGGCACGAGGCCGTCGGTGTGCAGCAGGAGCAGGTCGCCGACCTCGAGGGTCTCCTCGGCCTGCCCGTGCGCGGAGCCCGGGGCGGCGCCCAGCAGCGCCCCTTGCGGCGCGTCGAGGGCACGCCCCGCCCGGCCGCGGTAGAGCAGCGGGGCGGGGTGGCCGGCCTGTGCCCACACCGCGGTGCGGGTGTCGTGCCGGTAGCGCAGGCAGACGGCGCCGGCCAGGGCCGGCTGGGCGGTCGTGTCCAGCAGCCGGTCGAGACAGTCCAGCAGAAGGCCTGGCGCGGTGCCGGCCAGCGCCATGCCCCGTAACGCGCCGAGCATCATGGCCACGCCGGACGCGGCGCCCACGCCGTGTCCGGTGAGCTCGCCGACGCCGAGCAGGGTGGCGTCGTCGGGCAGTTCCAGGGCGTCGTACCAGTCACCGCCGACCGACGCATGTGCGGAGGGCGGCAGTTGGGCGGCGGCCACGTCCAGGGCGCGCGGGCCGCGCCGCGGGAACCGCAGGGAGCCGTGCCACGCCGGAAGCACGGCCTCCTGCAGTTCGACCGCGAGCCGGTGCTCGCTGCGCGCGGCGGCGTGCCGGTGCCGGTGCAGCGAGTCACGGGTCTCGCTCACCGCCCGTCGGCAGCGGCGCAGTTCGCTGACGTCGCGCAGGACCGCCCACATGGAGACGGTGCTGCCGTCGGCGCCGAGCACCGGTTCGCCCATCATGTGCACGGTCCGTATGTCGTCGGCCGCGTGCACCACGCGGAACTCCCCGTCGATGGGGCGGCCGTCGACCAGGCATCCGGTGACCATCTCGGTCAGCCGGGGCCGGTCCTCGTCGCACACGAGGGAGGGCAGCTCGTCGAGGGTGAGCGGGGGAGCGGCGGGGTCGCGGCCGAGAATGCGGTACAGCTCGCCGGACCAGCTCACCTCGTCCGTGAGGAGGTCCCACTCGGCGCTGCCGACCCGGCTGAGCAGGGAGGCGCGGGGCGGGGCCGGCGGCGCGGGTGACTCCTCGGCGGACGCCGCGGACGCGCCGGGCGCGGGCGGCGGGTCGTCCCGCAGCTGCGCCAGGTGCTCGTCGAGGTCGTCGAGCTGGTGCATCGCCAGGTCGTACAGCGCGCGACGCCAGCGCTCCCGGGGGTCCCCCGCATCGGTCGGAGTGTCGCGGCGGACGGCGTCCACCTCGCCCTTGAGCCGCCGGGTCTGCGAGATGAGCGCGTCAACCGGGCCGCCTCCCGGCGGCCGGGCGGCGGGGCGGTCCGCGGAGAGAGGGGACGGCATGACGCACTCCGATGCGGGACGGTACGGCCTTCGGACGGGCGGAGGGACCGTTACGACTGTTGCACAGCCCGCCACTGCCTGTAAGTGATTCGGCAACACACGATAAGGTGGTGCCGCTGGCATATGCCACCGTCTTCACGGAGTTACCGCGAGGTAGTCACGTGGTGTTCGCCGGACGCTCCAACTTCCATGGTACGCAAGTGAACTGACGGGGTGTCAGGCATTCCTGGGCGACCCACTCACGCGTTCGATGTTCGGGTGTGAGTTCGACAGCGGGACGCACCGACCGCTCCGCGTCCCGCCACCGTCCGTCAGTAGCGCAGCACCGCCGCCATGCCCTGTGCGTCCTCGAGCGCGCCGTCCGGCACGAACCGCACCTCGGCGCCGGTCTCCAGGCACTGCTCGACGATCTCGTCCACGATGTCCTCGCGGGCGTCGAGGTCGCCGTCCTCGGCGACGATCAGATGCTCGCCGTCGTCGCGGACCGTGATCCGGTAGTTCTCCTCGACGGCCAGCAGCCGGATCCTCCCCTCGCGGGCGCTCTGCCACAGCTCGTCGACGCCCGCCGCGAACTCCTTGCGGCTGCGGGCGGAGTCCAGCTCCCGCGCCACCTCCTCGGCCCGCTTGCGGTCCTCCTCCTCGAGCACCGGCCGCACCGCCTGCCACACCGTCTCCGGCGTCCCGTGCGCCAGTCCCCCGCGCGGCACCTGCACGGCGTCCTTGCACGCGCCGCCGAACTCGCACAGCAGCGACAGCGCCGCCGGCTCGCCGGTGATGTACAGGGGCCTGGGGTGGGCGCGCATCAGGGAGTTCAGCGTGGTGGCCGCCTCCTTCAGGAAGCGGCGGGTGTCCTCGTCCCGGTAGTTGCTGGGCGGGTCGCCGGCCCGCATCTGCCGCTCGGGGTCGAAGTTCGGCTCCTCGCGGATCAGGGGGAACCCGCCCGTGCGCTCCTCGACGACCCGGTCCGGACCGCCGCTCCACAGCGTGACCCGGTCGGCGGCGGCGGACAGCACCCAGAACGGGCGCTCCGCCGTCTGCGCGGAGACCAGGTTGCGGGTCAGGAAGGTGTCCGAGAGCACCACGCGCTCCGGGACGCTGCGCGCCAGCGACCACACCTGGTGCTCACCCGGGGCGGCGAAGATGGCCAGGCCGTCCTCGGCGTGCGCGAGATCGACCTCGGCCAGGGCCCGGTCCAGCTGGGCGGCCACGTCGGCGCGCCGGTCCCGGGAGACCGCGGGATCGGACTCCAGCTTCTTCTTCGCCTCGGCCACCATGGTGCGCAGCCGCACCGCGTCCTCGGTGCTCAGCGGGTCGCGGCGGTTGGTCGGCGTCAGCACCGACACCGCCGGGTAGGGGCGCGGCCGACGGAGTTCGGCGAGGGCGGAGGGACTCAGATCGTGCTCCATGACAGCACCATAGGGCGGAATCCGCGGTAGGGCATTCGGGGCAAAGCGCCCGCCGCCTGCGCGGCGGTCCGGCGGGCCGCGGGTGCACGCTGGTGGGGGAGGTGACCGCCGATGGCGCGCTTGGTCGTGGAGCGGGACGCGGACGGGGGGACCGTCGTCGTCCGGCTGGCGTGGTGGGAGGCGCTGCTCGCCCGCCGCCGCGCGGTACGGGTGCCTAAGGCGTGGGTCGCGGCGACCGGGGTGGAACCGGACTGGTGGCGCGCGATGCGCGGCACGCCGGTGGCCGGGCGCTGCCGGCCGGGGCGGTTCTGCGTGGGGGAGCGTGAGCACGTGCTGGGCCGCGACTTCGTCGCCGTACGGGCGGGCGTCCCGGTGGTGGTCCTGGACCTTCGGCCCCCGGCGCCGTTCGTGCGGCTCGCGGTGTCCGTGCCGGACGCGGGGGAGGCCGCCCGGTCGCTGCGGCCCGGCGGGGACGCGGACGGGGAGGACGGTCCCGAGGACGCCTCCGGCTGACGGGACGGGCCCGCGTCAGATCCGGTCCTCGTCCTCCGCGCCGCAGGAACTGCCGCTCGGCGGGAGGGAGCCGTAGAGCAGGAAGTCGTCGACCTTGCGGTGGACGCACTCGGACGAACCGTAGCCCGTGTGGCCCTCGTTGCGGTTGTCCAGCACCACGGCCGACGGGCCCAGCCGCTTCGCCGTCTGCTCCGTCCACCGGTACGGGGTGGCGGGGTCGCCGCGGGTGCCGACCAGCAGGATCCGCGGGGTGTCCAGGTCCTTGACCTTTTCCCGGATGTAGTCGGTCCCCTTCGGACGGCCGTGGCACAGCACCACCTGCGCCAGCCGGTACGGCCCGAACACCGGCGAGGCCTTCTCGTAGGCGGCGCGCAAGCGGGCGAGCTGTTCGGCGAGTTGGTCCTCGTCCGGACGGTCGGGGTCGTCGGCGCAGTTCACCGCCATCAGCGCCGCGGGGAGGTTGTCCAGCGGCACGTCCTCCTCGTCCGCGAGAGGCTCGTCGCCGCGCGCCGGGGCGGAGGCCGGGGACGGTGCGGACGCGGGGGCCATCCCGCCCGACGCGAGGGCCTCCACGCCGCTGGTGTCGCCGTCCTCCATCAGCTGGGCGAGCGCCCGCTGCAGCACGGGCCACATCTCCTTGGTGTAGAGGCCCTGCGCGATGGCGGCGGCCAGGTCCTGGCCGGTGAACTCGTAGCCGAAGTCGGTCGGCACCGGGGTGTCGTCCAGGGAGCGCACCAGGTCCACGACCTGCTCGCGGGCGGTGCGCGCGTCCTGCCCGAACGGGCAGGCGAGCTCCTCGGTGCACCAGGTGAGGAAGTTCTCCAGCGCCGTCTGCTGCCCCCGCGCGCCGGCGAGGCCCTGCTCGGCCAGCGGCTCGGTCAGCGTGTCCACGCCGTCCAGCGCCATCCGGCCCACCTTGTCGGGAAACCGGGCCGCGTACACCGCGCCGAGCCGGGTCCCGTAGGAGAAGCCGAGGTAGTTGAGCTTCCTGTCGCCCAGCGCCTGACGCATCACGTCCAGGTCGCGGGCCACGTCCACGGTGCCCATGTGGGCGAGGACCGGACCGGAGTGCTTCTCGCACTCGGCCGCCACCTCGCGCAACTGCCGCAGCGCGTCACGCGGATCGCCCGTCTCCTCGCCGCCGGTGGCCTCCAGCGCACGGCTCGTGGCGTCGGCCCCGCAGCTCACGGGGGAGGAGCGGCCCACGCCCCGCGGGTCGAACGACACCACGTCGTAGTCGTCGGTCAGACCGAGGAAGTCCTTGCGGCCGTACGCCAGACCCTGCACCCCGGAGCCGCCGGGACCGCCGAAGTTCAGCACCACCGAGCCGCGCGGGTCGTCGGAGGACGCGCGGTAGCGGGCGAGCGCGAGCTCCAGGGTGCCCCTGCCGGGGTCGGCGTAGTCGAGCGGCACGGTGACCGTCCCGCACTGGAGGTCCTCCGGCAGCTCCGTGCCCTCGCAGGCCGCCCACTCGATCCTCTGGTCGTAGAACCGCCCCAGATCGGGTTCGTCGCGCGCGGTGGCCGTCAGGCCCGTCGCCAGCAGGACCAGCCCGACCGCTCCGGCCGCGGCGCCGCGCCGGAAGGAGGACGGCAGCGCGTTCGCGTGGTGACCGCCCCTGAGTCGCTCGGACAGCTCGCCCAGCATCGCAGCCTCCCAAGGCGCCCGGCCGGCGCCCCCGCCCACCATAAGCGGGCTCCGCCGCCCCCGCCCGTCGGCCGTGCGACGCAGGCGGCGGGCCGCGTCCGCGCGTTCGGGCGCCGGGAGTTCGACGTACTTTGCCGGGGGTTCGAACCCCGGGACCCCCTATGGGGTGAACCGGCTGCGGCATACGGAGGAGCCATAACCCGGATGCCACGTCCGCGTTCTATCCGGTGGCGGGCGAACGCTCGCGACCAAGTCTGGAAGGGCAGGGAACCTATGCGAAGGGTTACCCGAAACGGTGTGATCGCCGTCGCCGCCGCGTCCGGCGCGATGGCCGTGGCGATGCCGGCGTACGCCGATTCCGGGGCGGAGGGCGTCGCGGCCGGGTCGCCCGGAGCGGCGTCCGGGAACAGCGTTCAACTCCCGGTGCACGTCCCGGTGAACGTGTGCGGGAACACGGTGAACGTGGTGGGCCTCCTCAACCCCGCCGCGGGCAACACCTGCGTCAACGAGGACGTGCGGCACGAGGCGGCGTCCGGCACCTCGAAGGGCGCGTCCGGCGCGTCCGCCGCGTCCGCCGAGAGCGACGCGTACGGCTCGCCGGGGCTGCTGTCCGGCAACGGCGTGCAGCTCCCGGTGCACGCGCCGGTCAACGTGACGGGGAACAGCGTGAACGTGGTCGGCATCGGCAACCCGTCGACGGACAACAGCTCCGTCAACGATTCCGGTGAGCGCCCGGAGCCCGCGCCCGAGCGGACCGTGCCGGCCCGTACCCTGCCCGCCCCGGCGCCGCAGGAGGCGGCCCCCGCCGAACAGGTCGCGCTCGCCGAGACCGGCGCCGACCACACGGTCCCGGTGCTCGCCACCGGCGCCGCGATGTTCCTGGGCGGAGTCGCCCTGTACCGCCGCGCCCGGCTCCGCACGGGCCTCTGACCGCCCTCGCGGAAACGCTCCGCCGCCCCCGGGCCCGCCGCGCCGGCCGGACCCGGGGGCACGCCGCGTCAGTGGCTCTGCCGGTGGAACCGCCGGTGCAAGGCGGCGATGTCCTCGGTCAGTTCGGGCACAGGCCCGTCCACGGTCACGCCCGGGGCGATCGCGGAGACCGGCAGCGGCCGCACGGGCGGCTCGGGCACGCCCAGCTCCGCCAGCCAGGACGTCAGCTGCTCGGACGAGGCCACGTACACGATGCGTCCCAGGCCCACCCAGGCGTGGGCGGCGGCGCACATCGGGCAGTGCTCGCCCGAGGTGTGGACGGTGGCGGCGGCCCGCTCCTCGGGCGTCATGTGCGCGGCCGCCCAGCGCGCCAGCTCGAACTCGGGATGCCTGGTGCGGTCGCCGGAGGCCACCCGGTTGTGGTCCTCGGCGAGCACGGTGCCGTCCCCGGACACCAGCACCGACCCGAACGGCTCGTCGCCCGCCTCCAGCGCCTCGGCGGCAAGCTCCACGCAGCGCCGCAGGTGGGGCAGTTCGTCGTCCCGCACAGCCATGGTCGTCGTCCCGTCTCTCCGCCGGCATGATCGCCGGACACCCTAATCCCGTTGCTCCCGCCGACGGCGGATGATGCACTCCCGTCATGCCCTCCACCACCGCACCGGCAGCCCTGCTCACCCTCTACGACCGCGAGATGCGCCGCGACGCCCGCCCCGAGGGCCCCGACGACGCGGTCGAACGCGTAGGCAAGGTGGTACGCCGTACGGCCCCCGCCCACGGCTGGAACGGAGTCGTCTGGTCCGGCTTCGCCTCGGCGGAGGAGGCGGATGCGGCGATCGCGGACCAGATCGCGCACTACACGTCCCGGCACCTGCCCTTCGAGTGGAAGCTGTACGCCCATGACGAGCCGGCGGACCTGGGCAGCCGTCTCCTCGCGGCCGGCTTCACCCCCGGGCCGGACGAGACGCTGATGGCGGCGGAGACCGGCGCGCTCGCCCTGACCACGACCGTCCCGGACGGCATACGCGTCGTCCCGGTGACGGACGGGGCCGGCGCCGGCCAGGTCGCCGAGGTGCACGAACGCGCCTTCGGGGACGACGCGTCCCGCCTCCGGCGCCAGCTCCTCGACGCGCTGACGACCACCCCGGACACGGTGGTCGCCGTCCTCGCCCTCGCCGGGGACGTCCCGGTCAGCGCGGCGCGTATGGAACTGACCCCCGGCACGGGCTTCGCGGGCCTGTGGGGCGGCGGCACGGTACCGGAGTGGCGGGGCCGCGGCATCTACCGCGCCCTGATCACCCACAGGGCCCGCATCGCGGCGGCCCGCGGCTACCGCATCCTCCACGTGGACGCGTCCTCCCTCAGCCGCCCGATCCTGCGACGCATGGGCTTCACACCCCTGACGGTGACGACACCGTACGTGTACGAGCCGGCCCGGTGGACCGCGGCGTCGTAGGGCAGGACGCACGGGAACGGTGGCCGTCCCACCGGGCGTGAGATGTCACCACCCGTGGGACGGCCACCGCTCCCACGCGGAGGACCCGCGTCTCAGCGGTTCAGCTTGGCCCGGTCCAGGGCCGCCACGCCCACCGCCGCGAGGGCGATCTGAATCAGCCACTCCACCCAGTCCACGCCCTTGGTGTCCGCCACGCCGAAGGCGGACGCGAGGGCCGAACCGATGAGGGCGGCGGCGATGCCGACGAGGATCGTCCACAGGATGCCGATGCGCTGACGGCCCGGGACGACCAGGCGGCCCAGGACGCCGATGACGATGCCGATGACGAGGCGGCAGTCGCAGAGAAGGGGCCGGCCCGCGAGGCTACGCGGACCGGTCGGGGGAGGGGGAGCCGTCGTGGGCTCCTACGACGATTTGGATGCTGCCCTGGCCGCCGTTGCGGCGCAGGCGGTGCCCAGGATCACGGTGAGAGCGCCGATGACGACGTTGTTCCAGATCACCCCGGCGTCGGGGTCGGTGCCCACGACCCATGGAGAGATGATCATCCAGATGCCCAGCGCGCACATGGCTCCGCTGAGGCCGTACATGCGCGAGGGGGCCGCCGTGAACCCGAGGGCCAGCAGACCGATCGCGATGCCGACGATCAGGTTGTGCGTCACGAGCGGCGGCTGACTCGACGTGTAGTGGAGGATCCACGGTGACACCGCGCAGTAGAGGCCGAGCAGGAACACCGGACCGTCCACGAAGGCAACGTCACGGCTGCCGAGGACGCGTTCGTAGCGTGCCCGCATCTCCGGTGCGTCCGGATGGCTGGAAAGATCTCCACGTTGGTGTGAGACGTTGGCCATGGTCGTCTCCTTTGACTAGCAGGCCTGACCGCGTCTGGGTGCGGTATGCGGTAAGCGCCGCGTAAGCACCATTGTGCGCTTATTCACTCCTTATGTGTAGTCGGGGACGGCCCGCGAGATTGTCCGTGGAGGCGAGGTCCTCGGGTGCAACGACATGTACGCGCCACTGTGACTGGTCCAGACCCTTGACTGGTACAGACCAAAGCGCTTGAGTGTGCTCCACACCCCCCACCACGGCCGCCCCCACGCCGTGACCGGCCCCGCCGGCGCGTGCGGGCGAGGTCTCGCCCCGGCATGTCCTCGTCGGGGGAGCGGCCGTGTTCCGCGAAGGAGTTGATCCCTTGTCGAGACGCCGTATCGCCGCCGTGACCGCCGCCCTCGTCCTCGCCGGGAGCGCGCCCATGCTGCTCCCCGCCGCGGCCACGACCGCCTCGGCCGCCACCGCGGCCGCGTGTGCCGGCTACCCCGCTTGGGTCGCCGGACAGTGGTACGAGGCCGGCGCGATCGTCCGCTACACCGACGGCAAGGCGTACATCGCCGAGCATGCCAACCCGGGCTACGACCCGACCATCAGCACCTGGTACTGGGAGCCCTATGCCTGTGACAACGGGCCCGGGACGCCCGTCGGGAACTTCGTCGTGACCGAGGCGCAGTTCAACCAGATGTTCCCGAACCGGAACCCGTTCTACACGTACAGCGGCCTCACCGCCGCGCTCAGCGCCTACCCCGGCTTCGCCAACACCGGCAGCGACACGGTGAAGAAGCAGGAGGCCGCCGCCTTCCTCGCCAACGTCAGCCACGAGACCGGCGGCCTGGTGCACGTGGTGGAGCAGAACCAGGCCAACTACCCGCACTACTGCGACTGGAGCCAGCCGTACGGCTGCCCGGCCGGTCAGGCCGCCTACTACGGGCGCGGCCCCATCCAGCTGAGCTGGAACTTCAACTACAAGGCCGCCGGTGACGCGTTGGGCATCGACCTGCTCAACAACCCCTGGCTGGTGCAGAACGACGCGGCCGTGGCCTGGAAGACCGCCCTCTGGTACTGGAACACCCAGTCCGGCCCGGGCAGCATGACCCCGCACGCCGCCATGGTGAACGGGGCCGGCTTCGGCCAGACGATCCGCAGCATCAACGGCTCCCTGGAGTGCGACGGCAGGAACCCGGCGCAGGTCCAGAGCCGGGTGACGAAGTACCAGCAGTTCACCCAGATCCTCGGGACCACCCCCGGCGGCAACCTGTACTGCTGACGCGGACGGCGTGGCGTGGTGTCATGCACCTGACCGTGACTCCGGGCCGCCCCGGAGTCACGGCCGCCCCTGACGGACGAAGGGAAACGCATGCGCACCCCCCACGCCCTGCTCGCCACCGCCGTCACGGCCGCCGCGCTCGCCGCGGCGGCCGTGACACCCGCGCCCGCCGCGGGCGCCGGCGCCGTGCCGCCGTCCGGCACGTACTACGTCCAGTCCGCCGTCACCGGCCTCAACGCCGCCGACGCCTCAGGGACGGTCGAACAGCACCGCCCGCGCGGCGACGAGGACCGCCAGCAGTGGACCCTGCGCCCCGACGGCGACGGGCACCTGCTGGAGAACACCGACAGCCCCGGCGTCTGCCTCGGACGGGCGGGCGACCAGGCCCACACCGTCTCCTGCGCGTCCGCCGAGGCGCGCTGGCAGATCACCCCGCTCGGAGCCGACCGGTACGCGCTCGCCGCCCCCGGCACCGACCGGCGCCTCGCCGTCGCGCCCAAGCCCGCCGGCGCCACCCACCCCGCATCGCTGGCCGTCGGCAGCGGCGGCGACCTCGCCGCCTGGTACCTCACCCCGGTCGAAGCGCCCGGCGGCCCGATGCCGCCCCCGGATCGACGCACCCTCGACCAGGTCACGTTCCTCACCGCACACAACGCCTACGCGAACGGCGTCGACGGCGGTTTCGCCCCGCCCTTCGTCGACCTCTTCCCCAACCAGAGCCGGGGCATCGAACAACAACTCCGTGACGGTGTCCGCGGGTTCATGCTGGACATCCACCAGACGCCCGACGGGGCCATCCTCTGCCACAACAGCTGCACGCTGGTGCGCAGACCCGTCGCCCTGTGGGTCGACCTCCAGCGGATCACCGACTTCCTGCGCGCCCACCCCGGCGAGTTCGTCACCGTCTTCCTGGAGGACTACGTCGACCCGGGCGTGCTGCGCGCGGAACTGGACCGCGTGCAGGGGCTGTCGGACGTGCTCTACCGCCCCGACCGCACCGGGGTGCGGGAGAACGGCTGGCCCGCGATGGGCGAACTGGCGGCCGCCGGACACCAGTTGCTGATCTTCACCGACCACAGCAAGGACGCGGACCGCTCGGCCGGGCTGACCCGGGACACCTTCGGCGTGATGTACCAGCGCGAGTGGACCGTCGAGAACCACTGGTCCATGGGGCCGGGCATCGGCTCCTCCGACTGGTCCTGCTACAGCCGCTGGTACGACGCGAACACCACCATCCCGCTCACCCGCACCGAGCCGGGCTTCCGGCCCCTCTTCGTCATGAACCACTTCCGGGACGCCGCCGTCGCCTCCACCGCCACCACCGACAACGCCAAGCTCGCCGACCGTGCCCGCCGGTTCTGCCAGCCGGCCGCCCGCAAGAAGCCCACCTACCTCGCCGTCGACCGCTACGACCTGGGCAATCCCACGTCCGCCGTCGACGCGTTGAACAGCTACACCTACCCGTAGGGGATCACACGGTCCCGCCCCGGACCGGCCGCCGGGGCGGGACTGGCGTTCCCGGCAGTTTTACGTATAACCTCTCCGGTCAACCCCTGCGAGAGGTGACGATGAGACGCATTGCCCTGGTCACCCTCGTCGTCCACGACTACGACGAGGCGATCCGCTTCTACACCGAGGCCCTCGGCTTCCGGCTCGCCGAGGACGAGCCCCGGCCGGACGGCGGCCGATGGGTCGTCGTCGAGCCAGGCGCCGGGCACTCCGGCGCCGCCCTGCTGCTGGCCCGCGCCGCCGGGGTCGAGCAGCGGGCCCGGGTGGGTGACCAGACCGGCGGACGCGTGGGCTTCTTCCTGCACACCGACGACTTCGCCCGCGACCACGCCCGCATGACCGCCGCCGGGGTGACCTTCCTGGAGGAGCCGCGCCACGAGCCGTACGGCTCGGTCGCCGTCTTCCAGGACCTCTACGGCAACCGCTGGGACCTGCTCCAGCCCGCCGCCTCCTGATCCAGCCGCACCATCGCCGAACGACCTGCCGAGGAACCTCCAGCCATGTCATCTACGCGCATAGACGCCGCCACGATCCGCCGCCTCCCCAAGGCGGTCCTGCACGACCACCTCGACGGCGGCCTGCGCCCGGCCACGGTCGTGGAGCTGGCCGAGGCCGTCGGCCACACCCTGCCCACCACCGACCCGGACGAGCTCGCCGCCTGGTACGTGGAGGCCGCCAACTCCGGCGACCTGGTGCGCTACATCGCCACCTTCGAGCACACCCTCGCCGTGATGCAGACCCGCGAGGGCCTGCTGCGCACCGCCGAGGAGTACGTCCTCGACCTCGCCGCCGACGGCGTCGTCTACGGCGAGGTGCGCTACGCCCCCGAGCTGAACACCCGTGGCGGGCTCACCATGGCCGAGGTCGTGGAGACCGTCCAGGAAGGTCTGGCCGCCGGCATGGCCAAGGCCGCAGCCGCCGGGACGCCCGTCCGGGTCGGCACCCTGCTGTGCGGCATGCGGATGTTCGACCGGGTCCGCGAGGCCGCCGACCTGGCCGTCGCCTTCCGCGACGCGGGCGTCGTCGGCTTCGACATCGCCGGCGCCGAGGACGGCTTCCCGCCCGCCGACCACCTCGCCGCCTTCGAGCACCTGCGCCGCGAGAACGTGCCGTTCACCATCCACGCGGGCGAGGCCCACGGGCTGCCCAGCATCCACCAGGCCGTCCAGGTGTGCGGCGCCCAGCGCATCGGGCACGGCGTGCGCCTCACCGAGGACATCCCCGACCTCGCGGGCGGCAAGCTCGGCCGGCTGGCCTCCTGGGTCCGCGACCGCCGCATCGCCCTGGAGATGTGTCCCACCTCCAACCTGCAGACCGGCGCCGCGACCTCGATCGCCGAGCACCCGATCACCCCGCTGAAGGAACTCGGTTTCCGCGTCACCGTCAACACCGACAACCGTCTGGTCTCCGGCACCACCATGACCCGCGAGATGTCCCTGCTGGTGGAGGAGGCCGGCTGGACCGCCGCGGACCTGCGCGCGGTCACCCTGAACGCCGTGAAGAGCGCGTTCCTGCCGTACGACGAGCGGGTCGCGCTGATCCGGGACGTCGTCCTGCCGGGTTACGACGCGGTGCTCTGAAGCAGCCCGCGGGCGTAGGCGGCCTGTCCGACGTGCTGGAGGTCGTCGGACAGGACGCTGACCAGCCGCACTCCCAGGGTGACCGGCGGGTCCCAGTTCTCGTCGACGACCCGTTCCAGGTCTTTCGCGGTGAGCGTCCGCAGGGCGGCGAGGGTCTGCGCGTGGACGGCGTCGTGATAGCCGGTCAGCAGGTCGGGGGAGTCCACGCGCACCTTGGCCACCTGCGCCGGGGTGTGCCCGAACCCGGTCGCACCGCGCGGCAGGCCGAGCCCGAACCGCTTCTCCCAGCCGTCGGCGAGCCACACCTGCTCCAGGCCGAAGGCGTCCGCGATGTGGTCGTCCTGGACCCGGGTGAGGTGCCACACCAGCCACGCGATGCTGTTGGCCTCCGGCGTGGGCCGGGCGGCGAGCTCGTCGGGGCCGAGTCCCCCGACGGCGGCGTGCACCTCTTCCCGGACGCGGCCGTAGCCGTCGATGAGGATGTCCTTGGCATGCATGCCTCCAGACTCGCTCAGCTTCCGGCGTCACGCGCCCCGGTGTCCAGCAGCTCCATCAGCGCGCGCGCCGCCGGACTCGTGGCACGCGGCGACGGCACCAGCGCCACCGTCTCGTACACCGCCTCGCCGGTGTCCTTCAGCGGCAGCGCGGTGAGCGAGGGGCGCTTGTGGCGGAAGTGGCTCGGCACCACCGCCACGCCGAGGTTCTCGTCGACCAGGTCGAGCAGGCTGTGCACGTCGTTCACCTCCAGCGCCACCGTGCGCCGGACGCCCGCGACCGCGAACGCCGCGTCGGTGGCGCGGCGCGGCCCCCAGTCGGGGTGGAAGTCGACGAACACCTCGTCGGCCAGGTCCCGCGGGGTGACGGGAGCCCCGGCGCGGGCGAGCCGGTGGTCGGAGTGGCACAGCACCGTCATCGGCTCGCAGGTCAGCGGCACGGCGCGCAGCTGGTCCGGGTCGGCGTCGACGCGGTAGGCGAAGGCGAGGTCCAGCCGCCCGGCCGCGACCTCCTCGGCGAGCGCGGCCGAGCCCCACTGCCGCAGCCGTATCTCCACGGCCGGGTGGCGCCGCCGGAACGCGGCGAGCAGCTCCGCCACATGCACCCCGGCGATGCACTGCTCCGTCCCCACCGCGAGGGTGCCGCGCAGCACCCCCTGCACCGCGGCCACCGCCTCGTGCGCGGCCCGCACCTGTGCCAGGATGCGTTCGGCCTCCGCGAGCAGCGCCCGCCCCGCCTCGGTGAGCGTCACCCTGCGGGTGGTCCGCACGAACAGCGGCGTCTGCAGCTCGCGCTCCAGCGCCCGGATGGACGCCGACAGGCCCGACTGGGAAACCATCAGCCGTTCCGCCGCACGGGTGAAGTGCTGGTCCTCGGCGACGGCCACGAAGTGCTGGAGATGGCGCAGTTCCATGATTGAGAAGCGTAGCCGCTGAATCTCATCGGATTCTTCTGTTGGACCACTCCCCGCAGGTCACGACAGAGTGGACGGGCGGTCCGACGAACCGCCACGACGAACGTCAAGACGTGTGCCAACCCCCTGGAGTCGCGTTGTACACCGCACACCCCGACCGTTACGCGGACATGCCCTACCGGCGCACCGGACGCAGCGGCCTGAAGCTCCCCGCGCTCTCGCTCGGCCTGTGGCACAACTTCGGTCCCGACCGACCGGCCGAGACCCAGCGGGCCATCCTTCGCCGCGCCTTCGACCTGGGTGTCACCCACTTCGACCTCGCCAACAACTACGGCCCGCCGCCCGGCGCCGCCGAGTCCGTCCTCGGCGAGGCGCTGAAGGCCGACTTCGCGCGGTACCGGGACGAGCTGGTGATCTCCACCAAGGCCGGCTACCTGATGTGGCCGGGCCCGTACGGCGAATGGGGCTCGCGCAAGTACCTGCTGTCCTCGCTGGACCAGAGTCTGAGCCGGATGGGCCTCGACCACGTCGACATCTTCTACTCGCACCGCTTCGACCCGGACACCCCGCTCGAGGAGACGATGGGCGCCCTGCACACCGCGGTGCAGCAGGGCAAGGCGCTCTACGTCGGCGTCTCCAACTACAACGCCGAGCAGACCCGTGAGGCCGCCCGCATCCTGGGCGAGCTGGGCACCCCGCTGCTGATCAACCAGCCGCGCTACTCGATGCTCGACCGCCGCCCGGAGGACGAGGGTCTCATGGACGCCCTCGACGAGCTCCAGGTCGGCTCCATCGCCTACTCCCCGCTGGAGCAGGGCCTGCTCACCTCCCGCTACCTGGACGGCATCCCCGAGGACTCCCGCGCCGCGAGCGACAGCCCGTTCCTCGACACGGACGCCCTCACCGAGGAACTGGTGGGCCGGCTGCGCGCGCTGGCCGACATCGCCTCCGCCCGAGGGCAGAGCCTGGCGCAGATGGCCCTGTCCTGGGTCCTGCGCGGCGGCCGCCTCACCTCCGCCCTGGTCGGCGCCAGCAGCCCGCGGCAACTGGAGGACAGTGTCGCGGCCACCCGCAACCTCGACTTCTCCGAGGAGGAGCTGGCGCGGATCGACGCGATCGTCAAGCAGTAGGCGGCATCCGTCACCGGCCGTCACCCCCGCCCCGGGGGCGGCGGCCGGTGCGTTCGTCTCCGGGAGGGCCGGTCACCTCGGCCGATGCGCCCACCCGTGCCGTTTCGGCCAGGACGGGACCTGCATATGCCAGGAGACTGGCCGGAAACACATGGTGACAGTGATTCAGAGGTGAACATACTCGACAACGAGAGCGCTTCACACCGAGCAACGGCGCCCTCACGCACAGCACGCGAGCCACGGAGCGGGCAGCCGGCCCGGAACCGGCGGGCGAGCACGCAGCGGGGGAGGGAACGTGCACGACGAATTCCTGTGCCACGTCACGGCGTACGGGATCTGCGACGGCCGGCGCATCGGGGTGCCGCTGGGCACCTACCGGGCCCCGACCCTCGCGCTCGCCCTGTGGTGGCTGCGCGACCGCGCCCTGTGGATCGCCGAGCGCCTCGACCCGCAGCCCGGATCCGAGCACTTACCCCCGGGCGCGCTCGTCCCCGTCGCCGACGACGTGACCGACGTGCCCACCGTGCTGCGCACCTGGTGCCGTGACGTCGACAGGCAGGAGCAAGTGGCCGAGGCGCTCGCCGCCGGACGGATGGTGCGGGTCGCCACCGGCGACGACACCACGGAGTACGAACTCCTCGCCGAGTCCGTCGACGCCCTGCGGATGCAGCGGGCCGCCCGGGTCCTCGGCGTCCCGGTCGCCTGAGAACGGACCGCCCCTCAGCGTCTCCGCCGCCGCAGACCCCGTACGGCCCACGCGCCCGTGAACCCCGCCACCAGGCCCCACAGCAGGGCCAGCCCCAGCGCGCCCCACAACCGGGGCTCCAGCAGCACCTGCCCCGTCAGCCCCTCGCCCAGATCGCCGATGCCGAGCACCGACAGGCCGATCCGCGCGGAGACCCGGGCCGTCGGTCCGACCGTCAGCACCGCCAGCGCAAGCGCCACCGCCAGCCGCAGGGCGTGCTGCCAGGGCGGCACCCGTGCGGGAGAGGAGGCCGCCATGACGCAGGCCGCGCCCGCCACCAGCACCGCCGCTCCCACCAGCAGCCACCACCAGCGGCCGCCGTCCCGGTCGACGAGCGAGCCCAGGTTCAGCTCCGAGACGTCCGGGGTGCGCAGCACCTCGTCCAGCACCCGCGGCATGGGCAGCCCGAACGGCCCCTCCACCCTGCCCTCCCAGGTCGCCCCCAGCCCCACGGTCAGCCCCAGCCAGGCCACGTTCGGCAGCCCCAGCAGGATCACGGCGAACGTCTCGGCCGCGTGACCCCTCGTGGCGGCCACCACCAGCCCGACGATCAGGGCCACGGCCACGGCGGCGAGCAGCAGCCCCAGCGTCGCACGCGCCGCGGGCCGCGCCCCCGCCTGGAACCGCATCAGCTCCGGAGGCAGCGGCGCACCGCGCGACACCAGGATCGCCACCACCAGCACGCCCGCCAGCCACACCAGGCCGATCAGCACGGTCGGCAGCACGTCCGCCGCGAACCCGACCGTCGGCGTCACCCCGAACAGCTCGCCCAGGTCGCCGAGCAGGTCGTCCCCGAGGGACACCTCGAACGTGCGCCGGGCGGCCAGGGCCAGACCGAGGACGGCGAGCAGCCACAGCACGGCGATCCGCGCCGCCCACCCCGCCAGCCCGGGCGCCCCCACCACCGTGCGGCGGTGCAGCGGACGCAGGAAGCACCAGCCGAGCAGCAGCGCCCCGGTGAGGGTGACGGTCAGCGGGATCACCGTCAGGCCGCCCTCGCTCCCGGCCAGGCCGCCGGCGTCCCCGGAGAGCCGTACCGTGCCGCCGACGGCGAGCACCAGGACGGCGGCGAGCACCGGCCCGAAGGCGCCCTCCGGAAGGTCGGCGGCCCCGGCCGCCCAGACCCCCAGCGCCGCCACCACGGCCATCGCGGTCAGCGAGCCGACCACCGCGACCAGCGCCGGAACCCAGCCGTGGAGAGGGGACCGCGGAGGAGAAGGGGAGTGTGCGCTCACGGTTGCACGCTAAGCAGCGTCTGTCGCGCCCGCCCGCCGACGAGGTCCGTCCGCGCGGGCGCGGCGGCACCTCGCCGGGCGCGGAGTCCGGTGCCCGTCGCAGGGTTCCAACGCCCATTTCACCTGCTCAGGCATACCGAGACGCCCTTCGGGGAAGCCGAACACCGATCAGTGGGACTGCCCCGGCCGACTCGGGGTACCAGGACCGGTGCGGATCGTCCGGCCGACCCGGCGTCGCAGAGGGAAACGCATGACCTATCGCTTGGACGGGGTAGTGATACCGACTGGTTTCGACGTGCCCGTGGAACCGCTGCGGCGGGCGGCACACTTCACCGGCGAGCCGGGCTGCATCGCCGAGTCGCGGCATTTCGCGGCGCAGTTCCTCGAGCAGCTGAGGACCGAGTGGTGCGCCACGATCGACGCCAAGGCGGAAGGAGCCGTGCTGCTGGTGGTGAGCGAGCTGGTCACCAACGCCGACCGGCACAGCGACGGGCCGTACATCCTGGAGCTGGAGGGCACGGACACCACCGTCACGGTGGCCGTCTACGACAGCAACGGCACCCTGCCCCGCGTGTTCCCGCGCGACCCGCAGCGGGTCGGACGCCACGGCTTGGAGATCGTGCGCGCGCTGGCGCGGGACGTCGGCGTGGAGCGCGTACCGGTCGGCAAACGCGTCCGCGCGGTGATCGACCTCACCGGCGGCTGAACGACGGACACCACGCGCCCGCTGTCCACAGCAGCGCCCCTGGACCGGCCGGAACCGTCAGGGGCGCCTTCCGTGTGTTGTCAGGGCGGTCCTCAGGCGCAGCCCAGCTCGCCGAGCATGCCCGTCCGCAGCCGGGTGATGATCCGCTTGATCAGCCGGGACACGTGCATCTGCGAGCAGCCCAGCCGCTCGCCGATCTCCGCCTGCGTGGCCTCCTCGACGAACCGCATGTGCAGGATCTCGCGGTCCCGGTCGCTCAGCTCCGCCATCAGCGGGGCCAGCGCGTGGAAGTCCTCCACCAGGGCCAGCCGCTCCTCCTCGACGCCGATGAAGTCGGCGAGGACGGCCTCGCCGTGCTCCGGGCCGTCACCGGTGAGCGCGGCGTCCAGGGAGGACGAGTTGTAGCCGTTCGCGGCGATCTGGCCCTCGACGACCTGCTGCTCGCTGATGTTCATCAGGGTCGCCAGCTCCGCGACGGTGGGCTCGCGGTCCAGCCGGCTCGACAGTTCCTCCCGCGCCTTGGCCAGCTCCACGCGCAGCTCCTGGAGCCGCCGCGGCACGTGCACGGCCCAGGTGGTGTCACGGAAGAAGCGCTTGATCTCGCCGACGATGTACGGCAGCGCGAAGGAGGTGAACTCGACCTCGCGGGACAGCTCGAAGCGGTCGATGGCCTTGATCAGGCCGATCATGCCGGTCTGCACGACGTCGTCCATGTCGTCGCCCCGGCCGCGGAACCGCCCGGCCGCGAAGCGCACGAGGGACATGTTCATCTCGATGAGGGTGTTCCGCGCGTACTGGTACTCGCGGCTGCCTTCCTCCAGTTCCGCGAGGCGGCGGAAGAACTGCCGGGAGAGCTCGCGGGCGTCGCGGGGCGCGACCGCGCAGGGGTCGGCGGGATCGCGAAGGTCCTCGCTGCCGGCGCCGGCCCTGATGCGCCCGTCGACGGTCCGCTCCTGCGACCGGATCACGGCGGTCCTCATTGCCCTCTCCCCACCAACGTCATGGCTGCCACGGGACTGGAGCACCCGACTACCCCGGTTCCGCGGACCTATGCCCGTCCATTTCCTCCGTGGCGGAAAGCGCCGGACCGCTCGGGGGAGACGCGGTCCGCACCGGCCGTCACGCCTGTCGTCCGATGGTACGGCCGCCGGTGCGGCGCGGCACCATCGGGGCGGAGGGAATTCGTCCGCTTTCCGGCTTCACTCAGGGCGGAATCCCGCTCCCTTGCCCGAGGGAGCGGGATTCCTAGGCTGAGGACGTGACCGATCACGCGCCGAACGAAGCCCGCGTCATTCCCCTGCGACCCGGCCCTGCCGCCCCGGGCCCGCCGGCCCCGCCCGCCGCCGCGCCCAGAGAGCCGCTGTGGCGGCACCTCGTCGGCGACGTGCTGCGCAGGGAGCGGCAGGCCCAGGAGCGGACCCTCAAGGACGTCGCCGACGCGGCGCGGATCTCCATGCCCTACCTGTCGGAGGTCGAGCGCGGCCGCAAGGAGGCCTCCTCGGAGGTCCTCGCGGCCGCCGCCGGCGCGCTCGGCCTGGGCCTCGGCGATCTGCTCGCCCGTACGCACGCCGAGCTGGTCCGGGTCACGTCGCGCCGGTCCGCCGTCCCCGCCCGCTCCGTGCGGAACGGCTCCGTGCGGAACGGCTCCGCGCACGACGGGCTCTGCCTGGCAGCCTGAGCGGCAGGCACCCCACGGCCCGGCGGCCGCTCAGACCGGAGCGGGCCGCCGGGTCAGCACCTCGTCGGCCAGGCCGTACGCCACGGCCTCCTGCGCGGTGAACACCTTGTCGCGGTCCATGTCCGCGCGCAGGGTCGCCACGTCGTGGTGCGTGTGCCGGGCCAGCACCTCCTCGACCTGCGCCCGGATCCGGGTCATCTCCTTCGCACGCAGCGCCAGGTCCGACGCCGTGCCCTGCATCCCGCCGGAGGCCGGCTGGCCGAGCAGCACCCGCGCGTGCTCCAGCACGAACCGCCTCCCGGGATCCCCGCCGGCCAGCAGCACGGCCGCCGTGGACGCCGCCTGCCCGACGCAGAACGTGGAGATCGGGGCCTGTACGAACGTCATGGTGTCGTAGATCGCCATGAGTGAGGTGTACGAGCCGCCGGGGGAGTTGAGGTACACCGCGATCTCCCTCTCCGGGGCCTCCGACTCCAGGTGCAGCAGCTGCGCGACGACCACGTTGGCCACGCCGTCGTCGATCTCCGTGCCCAGGAAGACGATCCGCTCGGCCAGCAGCCGGCTGAACACGTCGTAGGACCGCTCGCCGCGCGCGGTGCGCTCGACGACGTTCGGAATCGTGTACGTCCCCATCAGTGCAGCCCCATCCTCGGTCGTGCGGCCGCCGGACGGACGTCGTCCAGCGAGTCCAGCACCCGGTCGACCATTCCGTACGCGCGGGCCTGTTCGGCCGTGAACCAGCGGTCCCGGTCGCCGTCCCGGGAGATGGTCTCCGGGGTCTGGCCCGTGTGCTCGGCGGTGATCCGCTCGATGGTCCGCTTGGTGAACTCCAGGTTCTCCGCCTGGATCTCGATGTCGGCGGCACTCCCGCCGATGCCGCCCGACGGCTGGTGCATCATGATCCGCGCGTTCGGCAGGGCGAAGCGCTTGCCGGGCGTGCCGACGCAGAGCAGGAACTGTCCCATGCTGGCCGCGAAGCCCATGGCCAGGGTGGCGACGTCGTTGGGGATCAGCCGCATCGTGTCGTAGATGGCGAGTCCGGCGTGCACCGAGCCGCCCGGGCTGTTGATGTACAGGCTGATGTCGGTGCGCGGGTCCTCGGCGGACAGGAGCAGCAGCTGGGCGCACACCCGGTTCGCGGACACCTCGTCGACCTGGGTGCCGAGCACCACGATCCGCTGGGCGAGCAACTGGGCGGCGAGGTGGTCGTCGAAGCGGCTCGGCGGCGTGTCGCCGTCCTCCGCCCGGGGCGGGACCGGCCGCGGGCCGGCGGTGAGTGGTGACATGGACGCTCCCGTGGATCACTGGTCGGAGCACGGCCGGACGGCCGTGTGCGTCCACTGTCGGCGTGCCGGGGCCGCCGCCGTGGAAATCTCTGCCCGCGGCAGATTCGCCCAGGGCAGAGCGGCCTCGGACGGGCCCTGAACGGCGGATGTGCCGGCCCACCGATGAGTTCCGCCGCCGCGGCCGGTCTGCACCGGTGACCGCGTTCCGACGAGGGGCGCCACACCTGGGAGGTACTCATGGACACCGACGGATTCACCACCTGCCTGTGGTTCGACGGCCAGGCCGAGGAGGCGGCGCGGTTCTACGTCTCCGTCTTCGGCAACTCCGAGCTCGGCGAGGTCGTCCGCAACACCGGCGCCACCCCCGGCGAGGCGGGCTCCGTGCTCACCGTGGAGTTCACGGCCAACGGCCAGAAGTTCGTCGCCCTCAACGGCGGACCGGAGTTCACCTTCAACGAGGCGATCTCCTTCCAGCTCGACTGCGACGACCAGGCGGAGATCGACCACTACTGGGAGAAGCTGGTCGAGGGCGGCGGCGAGCACGGCCCCTGCGGCTGGCTCAAGGACCGCTACGGAGTCTCCTGGCAGGTCAACGCCAAGCGGCTCACGCAGATGATCGGCGACCCGGACCGGGAGAAGGCCGACCGCGCGCTGAAGTCCATGATGACGATGGGCAAGCTGGACCTCGCGGAGCTGGAGAAGGCGTACGCGGGCGGGGCCTGACGCCCCGGCCTGCGGGCCCCCGGTCTCGGGGGCTCCGCCCCCGGACCCCCGTTCACCGCAGTTCCCCCCGCCCCTGGGGGCGCTCCTCCGGCGCGCGTGCCCGCCCGGGCGTGGCTAGCGTGAGTCGGAAGACCGAAGACCACCCGTGACGCGGAGGGCCGCAGCCATGGCCGCACCACCCGAAGGAACCCCCTGCTGGGCCGACGCCGTGTTCGACGACCTGGACGTGGCCAAGGACTTCTACGGCCACGTCCTCGGCTGGACCTTCGGCGAGACGTCGCCCGAGCAGGGCGGCTACACACAGGCGTACGCCGACGGCAAGGCGGTGGCCGCCGTCGTGCCGCCCATGCCGGGCCAGGAGGGCACCTCCCAGTGGTGCCTCTACCTCGCCGCCCGGGACGCCTCCGCCACCGCCGCCCGCATCCGCGAGCACGGCGGCGAACTGCTGATGGAGCCCGTGCAGGTCGCCGACTACGGCACGATGTGCCTCGCCCGCGACCCCGGCGGGGCAGTCTTCGGGGTGTGGCAGGCCGGCACCCACGAGGGCTTCCAGGCGACGGGGACACCGGGCGCGTACTGCTGGGCGGAGGTCTGCACCCGCGAACCGGAGAAGTCCGACGCGTTCTTCCCGGCCGTCTTCCCCTACCGGTCCGAGCAGCTCGAGGGCGAGACGGACTTCCGCGTCCACGTCCTTGAGGAGCGCCCCGTCCTCGGCCGGATGCGGATGACCGACGACTTCCCGCCCGAGACGCCCCCCTACATCAACGTGTACTTCGCCGTGGACGACTGCGACGCGGCCGTGGCCCGGGCGACCGAACGCGGCGGGGTGCTGCGGTTCGGGCCGACGGACTCGCCGTTCGGACGCTTCGCGGCTGTCAGCGACCCGCAGGGCGCCGACTTCTCGGTCATCGACCTCACCACCACCAAGGGCGAGATGCCGGGCACCCGACCCGTCGGCTGAGCGGAACCGGGGCACCTGCCCGGCCATGGCATGATCGGTCGCATGCGTGAACGTGTGGTGGCCGCCTGCGACGGGGCCTCGAAGGGAAACCCCGGACCGGCCGGCTGGGCCTGGGTGATCGCGGACGGCTCCGGGACCCCGGACCGCTGGGAGGCCGGCGCCCTCGGCACCGCCACCAACAACGTCGCCGAACTCACCGCCCTGGAGCGGCTCCTCGCCGCCACCGACCCCGGTGTGCCGCTCGAGGTGCGGATGGACTCGCAGTACGCCATGAAGGCCGTCACCACCTGGCTGCCCGGCTGGAAGCGCAACGGCTGGCGCACCGCCGCCGGGAAGCCCGTCGCCAACCAGGAGCTCGTCGTCCGCATCGACGGCCTGCTCCAGGACCGCTCCGTCGAGTTCCGCTACGTGCCCGCCCACCAGGTCGACGGCGACCGGCTCAACGACTTCGCCGACCGTGCCGCCAGCCAGGCGGCCTCCGCCCAGCAGGACGCGGGCAGCGCACAGGGCTCGCCCGAGCCGCCGCCGTCCGTGCCGCGCCCGTCCTCCGGCGGCTCCTCCCGCCGCGCCTCGGGCGGCGCCAGGCCCGCCCGCAAGCCGGGAGGTTCCTCCCGCACCATCAAGGCGAAGTTCCCCGGCCGCTGCCCGTGCGGACGGCCGTACGCGGCGGGTGAGCCCATCGCCAAGAACGACAAGGGGTGGGGCCACCCCGAGTGCCGGACGGCCGTCGGCGCCTGAGCGGGTCGTCCGCGCGGGGGAGCCACCGGCCGCCCGGCCGGGACGGATGACAGACTGACCGGCATGGAAGAGCGCACTTTCGACAGGTCGGGACAGCACGCATCCGTGATCGGTCTCGGCACATGGCAGCTCGGCGCCGACTGGGGCGACGTCGACGACAAGGAAGCCCTCGCGGTGCTGGAGGCCGCCGCCGAGTCGGGCGTCACCTTCTTCGACACCGCCGACGTCTACGGCGACGGACGCAGCGAGCAGACCATCGCGTCGTTCCTCAGCGGACGGCCCGACCTGCACGTGCTGGTCGCCACCAAGATGGGCCGCCGTGTCGACCAGATCCCCGAGAACTACGTCCTGGACAACTTCCGCGCCTGGAACGACCGCTCCCGGCGCAACCTGGGCGTCGACCGCATCGATCTGGTGCAGCTGCACTGCCCGCCCACCCCCGTCTACTCCACCGACGAGGTCTTCGACGCCCTCGACACCCTTGTCGAGGAGGAGCGGATCGCCGCCTACGGCGTGAGCGTGGAGACCTGTGCCGAGGCCCTGACCGCCATCGCCCGCCCGAATGTGGCCAGCGTGCAGATCATCCTCAACCCGTTCCGCATGAAGCCGCTGCGCGAGGTGCTCCCCGCCGCGCGCGAGGCCGGCGTCGGCGTCATCGCCCGTGTCCCGCTCGCCTCCGGCCTGCTGTCCGGCAAGTACACCAAGGACACCGTCTTCCCGGAGAACGACCACCGCACCTTCAACCGGCACGGCGAGGCCTTCGACCAGGGCGAGACCTTCTCCGGCGTGGACTGGGCGACCGGCGTCGAGGCCGCCGCCGAGTTCGCGGCGCTGGCCCCCGAGGGATACACCCCGGCCCAGCTCGCGCTGCGCTGGATCGTCCGGCAGCCCGGCGTCACCACCGTCATTCCCGGCGCCCGCTCGCCCGAGCAGGCCCGCGCCAACGCGGCCGCGGCCCGGCTGCCCGAGCTGTCCGACTCCACCCTCGCCGCGATCACCGACCTCTACGACCGGCGGATCCGCGAGCAGGTGGAGAGCCGCTGGTGACGGAGGAGCGTCAGGACTCCAGCACGAGCTGACGCTCCTGCTCCTGGTCGCCGGCGGCGGCGCCCTCGTCGCGGGCGGTGAAAACCCGCGACAGCGCGTCGCTCGCCCGGCGCACCGCCTCCGGGGTGCCCTGCACGGTGACGGTCACCGGCTCCGACAAGGGCCGGTGACCGTCCTCCGCCGTGCCCGTGCCTTCGCCCTCGCCGCCGAACGTCGCCATGCGGACGGTCGCGTCCGTGTCCGAGGGCCGCTCCTGCGGCGGTCCGAACGTGCCTTCCAGCGCGCCGACGACCGCCCGGGCGTCGTCGGCGTCCCCGCCGCTGAGTGTCACGGTGAGCTGGGTGTCCGACATGTGTCCCACTTTCGTCCGGCCTGGTCGTGTCGCCGACCGTGTAACCGTGCCCCGCCCCGCCAAACCGGCGGTGGGAGGAGGCTCCCTTTCGGGGAAACCGGAGGGGGAGACCCGATCGAAGGAGGCACCGTGCCGGACACGGAGCAGGGCGGGAGCAGGCGCCGGGGGCGCAACGAGACCGAGGAGGAGAGAGCGGACCGGATGTGGACCGAGCTCATCCAGGAGGTCCGTGTGGCCCAGATGGGCGTGCAGATCCTGTTCGGTTTTCTGCTGACGGTCGTGTTCACCCCGACCTACGAGGACCTGTCCGGCACCGACAAGACCATCTACATCGTCACGGTGGTGATGGGCGCCTGCGCGACCGGCGCGCTGATCGGCCCGGTGTCGCTGCACCGGCTCGTCAGCGGACGGCGCATCAAACCGCAGGCGGTGCGGTGGGCATCACGGCTCACCCTGCTGGGACTGGCGCTGCTGCTGGTCACCACCAGCTCCTCGCTGCTGCTCATCCTGCGGGTGGCCAGCCACGACGACTTCGTGCCGTACCTGGTGGCCGGGGTGGTGTGCTGGTACCTGCTGTGCTGGTTCGGGCTGCCGATGTGGGCGCGCTACCGCCACACCACGCGCTGACCGCGAGGGCTCACGAGGGTTCAGCTGTTGGCGAGGACGTCAGCGAGGAAGTCGTCCACGCGGACCTCCTCGCACCCCGGCGGCACCAGCCGGTGGGTCTCGGTCAGGAATTCCCCGACGGCCTCCGCCCAGGCGAACACCACCGCGTGGTGCCTGCCGCCGTCGGCGCGCGCCTCGCCCAGGAACTCCATCCGCAGCTCCCGTCCCACACCTCGGGCCTGCGGACTCAGCCGCACGTCGCCTGTGCCGACCGGACGGCTCAGACCGGCGGTGACCATCTCCCGGTCCAGCTGCCAGCGCGCCAGCACCCGGCCGTCGAGGGTGAAGACGGCCGTGACGGCGAACGGGTCCGACGGGTCGTAGCTCAGGTGGGCGAGCACGGGAAAACGCTCCGTGTCGCCCGCCTGGAGCTCCACCACCAGGGTCTTGTGCACGAACGAGTTCACCAGGCGCCTCCGGGACGTACCGACGTAGAGCCCTCTAGTACCCCGGATCCCGGCAAGATGCTCAGCTCTCCGGGTGAATCCGTCACACCTCACGCACGGACCGTCAGCCGAAGGCCTTCCGCAGCGCCGGCAGCAGCGTCCGCTCCGCCCAGTCCAGGTACGCCGGCTGCGACTCCCCGCCGATCTGCACCAGGGCGATCTCCGTGAATCCCGCCTCGGCGTACGGGCGGACCGCCTCGACGAAGTCGTCCGGGTCGCTGCCGCAGGGGATCGAGGAGGCGACGTCGTCGGGCCGCACGAACTGGGACGCCGACGCGAAGGAGTCCGGGTGCGGCAGCTCGGCGTTCACCTTCCAGCCGTTGCCGAACCAGCGGAACTGGGCGTGCGCCCGCTCCACGGCGGTGTCCCGGTCCGGGTCGTAGCTCACCGGCAGCTGGCCCACGCGCGGCTTTCCCTCGCCGCCGTGCTCGTCGAACATCTCCAGCAACTGCGGCTTCGGCTCGGTGGCGATCATCAGGTCGGCGTGGTGCCCGGCGAGGGCGCACGACCGCTTGCCCGAGACCGCGATCCCGATCGGCGGCGGCTGGTCCGGCAGGTCCCACAGCTTGGCCGACTCCACGTCGAAGTGCTCGCCCCGGTAGTTCACATGCCCGCCCTCGAACAGCGCGCGGATGATCTCCACCGCCTCCTCGAGCATCTCGTGGCGTACGTCCACCGGCGGCCAGCCGCCGCCCACCACGTGCTCGTTGAGGTTCTCGCCGGACCCCAGCCCCAGCCGGAACCGGCCGCCCGACAGCAGCTGCATCGTCGCCGCCTTCTGCGCCACCACCGCCGGGTGGTACCGCTTCGTCGGACACGTCACGTACGTCATCAGCGGGATCCGTGAGGTGGCCTGCGCGGCCGCGCCCAGCACGCTCCACGCGTACGGCGAGTGACCCTGCTCGGCCAGCCAGGGGAAGTAGTGGTCCGAGGTCACCGAGAAGTCGAAGCCCGCCTTCTCGGCGCGCACCACGTGCTCCACCAGCTCACGCGGGCCCGCCTGCTCGGTCATCATCGTGTACCCGATTTGCACCATGGCGTCCGGGTCCCCCGCGGCGACCGGCGAAAACGGTGGATCACCCGCCGGTGCCCCGGGCAGGATGCCCCCATGACCCACCGAGCCCTCCCGACCGCAGCCCCCGCGACCCAGGGCGTCGACGCGTCCGGCGTCCACGCCTTCCTCGACGCGCTCGAGGCCGACCCGGACATCGAACCGCACGGAGTGACGATCGTGCGCCACGGCAGGGTCGTCGCCTCCGGCTCGTGGGCTCCCTGGACCGCCGAACGCCCTCATCTGCTGTACTCGCTCAGCAAGAGCTTCACCTCGACCGCGGCCGGGCTCGCCGAGGCGGAGGGGCTGATCGACTTCGACGCCCCCGTGCTGTCGTACTTCCCGGAGATCGACGCCGACATCACCGACCCGCGCAGCCGGGCGATGCTGGTGCGCCACGTGGCGTCCATGGCCAGCGGACACGACCACGAGACCGTCGACGAGGCGTTCGGCGCCGACCCGGCCGAACCGGTGCGCGGCTTCCTGCTCCAGCCGCCGCAGCGCGACCCGGGCACCCTGTTCACCTACAACCAGCCCTGCACGTACACCCTCGCCGCGATCGTGCAGCGGGTCACCGGGCAGACGCTCGTGGAGTATCTGCGGCCGCGGCTGTTCGACCCGCTGGGCATCGGCGAGACGCTGTGGTCCCGCGACCGCGCCGGACGCGAGATCGGCTTCGCCGGGCTGCACACCACCACCGACGCGATAGCGAAGTTCGGTCTGCTGTATCTGAACGACGGCGTCTGGCAGGGCGAGCGGCTGCTGCCGGAGGGATGGGTCGAGCGCGCCACCCGCGCCCACATCGGCACCGCCGGGGCCATGGGCGGAGACGACCGCCCCGACTGGGACCAGGGCTACGGCTACCAGTTCTGGCGGGGCCGGCACGGCTACCGCGGCGACGGCGCCTACGGACAGTTCTGCCTGGTGCTGCCCGAGCACGACGCGGTGATCGCCGCGACGTCCGCCACCGTGGAGATGCAGCGCTACCTCGAACTGGTGTGGCGGCACCTGCTGCCGGCCTTCGGCGACGCCCCGCCGTCCGGGCGCGACGCGGAGGACACGGCCCGGCGCGAGCGTCTGGAGCGCCTGGCCCTGCCCGCGACGGACGGCACCCCCGCGCCGGCGACCGACGGCTGGGCCGGGGCGGCCTTCACCCCGGAGGGCGGGCTCTGCGCCGAGCAGCCGAAACTGACCGCCGCCGAGCTCACGGCGGACGACGGCGGCTGGACGCTGAGCCTCGACGAGGACGGCCACCGGCTGGCGGCCCGCTGGTCCGGCACGGACTGGACCGTCACCGAGGGCGCGGTGCCCGTCGCGGTCACCGGCGGCTGGCACGGCCCCGACACGCTCACCGTCGACATCGCCTTCCTGGAGACCCCGCACCGGCTGCGCGTCACCTGCTCCCTGACCGACCGCGTCTTCCGCGCCCACTGGCTCACCACACCGCTGGTCCCCTGGCCGCTGCGCGCGCTGCGGGCCCCGCGGGGCTAGCTCGCCGTACCGGGCCGGAAGGTCCGCAGGACCGTGCGCAGGGCCTCCTGGCTGCCGGCGCTCGCCCAGTCGGCGGCCGGGGTGGTCCAGCGCAGGGAGAAGCCACGGCCGTCGCCCAGCAGGAGGCCGCGGCCGAAGGTGCGTACCCGGGCGCCGTCGTCCTTGGTGATCCACTGCATGTCGGCGGCCTCACGGCCCTGGTACGTCGTGGGCTCGATGGCGCCGATCCGCTGATAGACGCCGGCGCTCGCGAGGCCCGGCTCCACGGTGTCCCGCCACACGGCGACCGGGTCCGGGCCGACGCGCTCGCTGTAGGTGACGGCGAGGGTGCGCGGGTCGTCGTCGGCGCCGAAGGTGACGCGGTAGGACAGCTCCCCGGCGCGGGACGTCCGCTGCCGTTCCCAGCCCTGGGGCAGCGCGACGGAGAACCCCTCCGGGGCGCGGTAGGTGCGGAAGCCCGCGGGCAGGGCGTCGCGGTCCGGCGGGGACGGCGAGGCGGACCCGGACGGGGAGGGCGGCGGGGAGGGAGCGGTGGACGACGGGGAAGCGGCGCCGGCCGACGGCGGGACCCGCGGGGCGGTGTCCCGCGCCCCGGTCCCTCCGGCCGGCGCGGACACCGAGGCGGCGGGGCCGCCGTCGGCCCGGTCGTCGCCGCCGGGCAGCCCTGTCGCCGCCGCGATCACGGCCGCCGCCACCGTGACCACCGCGAGGGGCGCACCGACGAGCACCCCCTTCCGCTTCCGCTCCCGCCCCGCCGTCGTGTACGCCTCCGCCGGCCCGGGGCCGACGCCGGGGGCCTCCCGCAGCACCTGGGTGAGCACGTCCCGCACCACCTGGCGGCCCGGGCGCTCACGGGGCTCCTTGCGCAGCAGCCCCGTGACGACCTCGGTGAGCGGCCCGCAGCGCACAGGCGGGCGCAGCGGCAGCCGGTCCACCCCGCGCAGTGTGGCCGCCGGCCTGCCCCGGTCACGGAACGGCGGGCGTCCCTCCAGCATCGTGTAGAGGATCGCCCCCAGCGCCCACAGGTCGGCGGCCGGGCCGACCTGCTCGTTCCGCGCCTGCTCCGGCGCCGCGTACGACGGCGCGGTGAGCCGGGGCGCCGACGTCGTCCCGGCCACCCCGTAGCCGGTGACGATCACCGGGCCGGTCTCGCGCAGGTGGAGCTGTCCGGGGCTGAGCTCGCCGTGGGTGACGGCCTCCGGGTGTGCCGCGTCCAGCACGTCGAGCAGGTCCAGGGCGACGCGCGCCGCCCGCGCGGGCGCGAACCTGCCCTGCTGGAGCAGGACTTCGTCCAGCGGGGTGCCGTCGATCCAGGTGGTGACCGTCCACAGGCAGCCGCCCTCGGCGACCGCGTCGACGACGTCCGCGATGCGGTCGGGGCAGAGCCGGGCCACGTTCTCGGTGGCCCGCAGGATCCGGGAGGGCGCGCGGCGGACGCCCTCCGCGGCGTCCGCCGGCAGCTCGATGCGGGTGGCCAGACAGGGCCGGCCGGTTCGCAGGTCGTCGGCGTACCAGCTGACCCGGTTGGCCTCACGGTGCGTGATCTCGACCAGCCGGTAGCGGCCGGCGACCGGCCGGTCGGTGGAGGCGTGCGCCCAGCCCATTGGTGATCCCTCGTCCGGTGATCCCTCGTCGAACCGCTGACTTCCGTCCCCCCTGATACGGAGGAGAGGGGCCGGAGCGTTCAACGGCCGGGCGCGACGCCTTGCGCGGTCCGCCGGGTTCAGCGCAGGGAGAAGTGATCCGTCCACGCCATCATGTCGGTGGTGGTGGCGTTCCCGCCGCACACCACAAGACCCAGGCGGGCGTCGTCGCCGACCCGCTCCAGCACCCGGCGGGCGGCCGGCAGCAGACAGCCCGCGGCCGGCTCCGCCCAGACCTTGGCGTGGTCCGCCAGGTCCAGCGAGCCCTGCACCGCCTCCCGGTCCGGCACCACCAGCACCTCCGTGACCAGCTCCACGACATGGTCGTACGTCAGCTGCGACACGGCGGGCGCGCTGAGTGTGGAGACGATCGAGGAGAGGGTGACCGGCACCGGGCCGCCCGCCGCCAGCGCCTCGGACATCGCCTGCGCCCCCTCGGTCTCCACGCCCCACACCCGCACCCCCGGCCGCCGGGCGCGCAGCGCCGCCGCGACCCCGGCGATCAGGCCCCCGCCGCCGATGCTCACCAGCACGTCGGTCAGCTCACCGGCGTCCTCGGCGAACTCCAGCCCCACGGTGCCCTGACCGGCGACCACCACCGGGTCGTCGAAGGGGTGCACCAGGGTCAGGCCCTCCTGCCGCAGCTCGGCGGTGAGGGCGAACGCCCCGGCCATGTCGTCCGTGACCCGCACCGTGGCGCCCGACGCCTGCGCGATCTCCACGGCCCGCACGGGCGCCGAACGCGGCATCACGACGGTTGCCTTCACATCCAGCGAGGCGGCCGTCACCGCCAGCGCGATGCCGTGGTTGCCGCCGCTCACCGCGACCACCCCGGCGGCCCGTTCCGCCTCGCTCAGCGCCAGCAGCTTCGCCGCCGCACCGCGCACCTTGAACGACCCGGTGTGCTGGAGCAGCTCCAGCTTGGCCGTCACCGGCACCCCGAGAAGTGCAGAAAGGCCGGGGCTCGGCACGGTCGGGGTGCGCACCACGTGTCCGGCGATCCGCTCCGCGGCGGTCTCGATGTCGGCGATCTCGATCACGACTGTCACCTTTCCGGCGCGGGGGCGTGATCCGCGCCGTGCACAGCCTCACCCGGCGGCCCGCCGTGGTCAACGTCGTTCAATCAGCGCTGCTGCGCCTTGTGCTGCGGCGCCTCGCTGGGCCGCACCACGACATGCCCCTGCCCCTGGAGCACCAGCTGCACGGCCTCGCCCGAGCCGCCGCGCAGCATCGAACCCAGAGACTGCGAGCGGTGCAGCGAGGTGGACAGGCCCGCCGTCCAGCCGACGATCGCGTCGGTGTCCACGTACACCGGGCTCTGCGGCGTCACCGGGATCACCAGCGGGCTGCCCTCGCAGACCAGGCCCAGCTTGCCGTGCCCGGTGAAGACGCTGTTGAACAGGCCGCCGCCGGTGATGCCGGCGCCCTTCACGGTGGAGATGCGGTAGGACAGCGTGGCGTCGAAGCACAGCACGTTGCGGCCGTTGACGGTGAACTCGTCACCGGGGCCGATCTCGACCACGAAGCAGTTCTGCGCCTCCTGCGCGAACCAGGCCTCGCCCTGCCCGAGCACGGCCATCAGCGGCAGCCCCTCGCCGGTCACCGCGCGCTTGAGCATGCCGCCCACGCCCTGACCCTTGCGCTCGAACCGGAGGTTGCCGCGGTAGGCGACCATCGCGCCCTGGCGGGCGAGCATCTCGCCGTCGACGGTGTAGCGCAGGCACTTGGCGTTCTCCACCGTCATGCCCGGGGCCGTGGCCGGCTGCACCATGTGCTCACTGGAAAACAGGTCACCCTTCATGCGGGCCATCCTCGCCCGGCCCCCGGCGCCCCGGCCAGAACCCGGCGCGTCCGACACGGCACGGATCCGGCCGCGCGCTCAACCGCCGAACAACTGCGTCCAGTACGTGCCCGCCCGGCCGCCGCCCGCGAAGCCGACGCCGATCCGCGTGAACTCCGGCTTGAGGATGTTCGCCCGGTGCCCCGGGCTGTTCATCCAGCCGCGCACCACCTCCGCGGCCGACCGCTGCCCGCACGCGATGTTCTCGCCGACCGTGCGGCACCGGGAGCCCGCGGCGGCGGCCCGGTCCCAGGGCCGGCTGCCGTCGGGCGCCGTGTGGGCGTAGAAGTCCCGCGCCACCATGTCGGCGCTGTGCGCCTGCGCGGCCGTGGTGAGCAGCGGATCGCGGGACAGCGGCGGAAGACCGGCCCGCGCGCGCTCCCGGTTGGTCAGCTCGACGACCTCCGCCGCCGTGCGGTCCAGGCCCTCCGGGGTGAGCGGACACGCCCACAGCGCCGTCCAGTACGTGTCCCCGGCGCCCTCGCAGGAGGCGACCGCGGCGTGCGTGAACGCCGGGTCGCACACCGTGCGGCGGGCCGCCTCGTGCCGCAGGCAGTGGCCCACGAACCGGTCCACGGACAGCGGCCCGGACACCAGGTGCTCGCCGACGGTGAGGTACGGGTACCCGGCGGCCACCACGCGCCGGTACACCGGCACGCCGTCCGGCCCCTCCACGCCGAGACGCCCGCCGCGCGCCATCGCCCGCGCGTGCTGCCGGGCCGCCTCGGCCAGCCGCCCGTCGTGCGACACCGGCGGCGAACCGGCGGCCCGTCGCGCGGAGTTGACCAGGGCCAGAAAGCCGTCCCCGGCGGACGGCGGGGCCGCGGGGCGGGGCGGGACGGACGGGTGTGCGCGCGGGGCGGCCCGGGCCACCGTGGCGGGGCTCACCGGCGCCCTGCCGGTGACGACCGGGGCGGTACGGGTGGACACCGCGCCTTCGTCGTCCTCCACGTCGACGCCGAAGTCCCGGGCGAGACCGGCCAGTCCGTCCGCGTACCCCTGTCCGAGCGCGCGCAGCTTCCAGCCGTCGCCGCGCCGGTAGATCTCCGCGAGCAGCAGCACCGTCTCCCGGTCGGGGCGCGGCGGGCGGAAACGGGCCAGGGCGCGACTTCCGGGGCCGGTGACCTCCAGGACGGGGGCGGGCAGCGCGCTGAGCGGGGTGCCGGGCTCCTCGGGACTGACGGCGACCGTCACCCGGGTGGCGCCCGCGCGCAGCGCCGCCGGGTCGACGACGAGCGTGTCGCCGCCGAGCCGCGCGCCGGGGGCGGAGGGCTGGTTGTAGAAGACGAAGTCGGCGTCCCCGGACACCTTCCGGGCGTCGTCCGTGATCAGCGCGGACACGTCGAACGGCCCGGGCACCCGGACGGTCACCGCACCGCCCGGTAGCGGGATGTTGCCGCCGGGGACCAACTCGCTCATGGCACCGCCCTGTTCGCCGTCGTCCGACATGTATGGGGGTGTCCGGACAACGACGGGCGGCGCCCGCGGGTTCCCGGGGCGGCGGGGCGTCGCGGCTCAGCGGTGCAGGGCCCGCGTCCAGTCGGCGGGCACCCGCTCCGCGGGCCCGGGGGCGGGCTGCTCGGCCGGGTGGCTCACCGGCGGCGCCAGCGACGGCCCCGACTCGTACAACTCGTTGGTGGCGTAGTTCCAGAACCAGTCCTCGCCCGGTTCGTAACTGCTCACCACCGGGTGCCCGGTGGCCCGGAAGTGGGCGGTGGCGTGCTGTCCCGGCGAGCTGTCGCAGCAGCCGACGTGGCCGCACTGCGCGCACCGGCGCAGATGGAACCACCAGCCGCCGGCGGCGTCGCACTCGGCGCAGCCCGCGCCCGAGGGAGGCACACTGGGGTCGATGGCGTGTTCGGTGGTCATGCGGACTCCTCCTGTGGGGGGTCGTCGGGGGCGGGGGCGGTGAGGGGCAGGAGCACCTGGAAGCGGGTGTCGCCCGGCTCGGACTCGAACCGGAGGCTGCCGTGGTGCTTGTTGACCACGATCCGCCAGGAGATGTCCAGGCCCAGTCCGGTGCCCTCGCCCACGGGTTTGGTGGTGAAGAACGGGTCGAACACGCGGTCGCGGATCTCCGCCGGGATGCCGGGGCCGGTGTCGCCGAACTCCACCAGCAGCCGGTCGTTCTCCCGCGCCGTGCGCACGGTCAGCGTGCCCTCCCCGTCCGCCTCGCGCATCGCCGCGACCGCGTTGTCCACGAGGTTGGTCCACACCTGGTTCAGCTCCGCCGGGTACGCCGGGACGCGGGGCAGGGTGCGGTCGTACTCCTTGACCACGCGGATGCCCCTGCCCAGTTTCCCGGACAGCATCAGCAGGGTGCTGTCGAGGAGTTCATGCACGTCGGCGACCTGGAACGGGGCGCGGTCGAGCTGCGAGTACTGCTTGGCGGCGTCGACCAGGTGGGAGATGCGGGCCGCGCTGTCCTGGATCTCGTCCATGAGCAGCTCGGTCTCCACGGTGTAGTTGAGCCAGCCGACCGCGCTGGGCAGCGTCTCCTCGTCCACGGCCGCGGCCACCTGCTCCAGCCAGTCCGTGTCCAGTCCGGCCTGCACGAACGTGGGGGCGATCCGCCAGCCGTCGGTCACGCCGTGGTCGTCCAGCCAGTCGGACAGGAGGTCCTCCCGGTCGGACGCCTCCAGCGGGCTGAGCACCGGAGCCTTGGCGACCCGCTCGGCCGTGCGCTCCTGGATCTCGATCAGCCCCGCCAGCGTCTCCCGGTCGTAGGCGCCCTCGGAGATCACGCGCAGCTTGCGGCGCATCTTGCCCACCCGCTCCCGCAGCGACGCCGTCGCCCGCACGGCCGCCGCGGCGGGGTTGTTGAGCTCGTGCGTGAGCCCCGCGGACAGCGAGCCCAGGGCCAGCAGCCGCTCCCGCTGGCCGATCGCCTGCTGCGCGCTCTTCGCCCCGAAGAACAGCCCCTCCAGCAGATGCACCGCCATCGGGAACCAGTCGTGCATGATGTCCGCGAACGTGTCCGCCGGCAGCACGAAGAACCGCGTCGGCTCCGTCACCCGCAGCGAGTTGTTGTAGACCTGCGGCACCCGGTCCCCGAGGTACGCCTGCATCGCCCCCGCGTACACCCCGCGCTGCGAGGTGCGGGTGACCTCCACGTCGTCCCCGCCGACCCGCCGGGACAGCACGACCGTGCCCTCCACCATCACGTAGAAGCAGGTGGCCGGGTCGCCCTCGGCGTAGACGGTGCCGGGTTCGTACCGCTCCACCCGGCCGGCCTCGCACAGCCGCCCGAGCTGCTCGGGGGTGAGCTTCTCGAACAGGAACAGCGAGCCGATCTCGTCCGGCAGGCACTCCACTCGCTGCGCGCTCACGACTGCTCCAGGTAACGGTGGACGAGCATCACGGCCATGGCTCCCTCTCCGACGGCGGAGGCGACCCGCTTGGCCGACTCCGCGCGCGCGTCGCCCGCGACGAACACGCCGGGGACGCTGGTCTCCAGGTGGTACGGAGGCCGGTCCAGCTCCCAGCCGGCCGGCGGGCGTCCGTCGGCGGTCAGGTCGGGCCCGGCCAGGATGAAGCCACGCTCGTCGCGCAGCACGGTGCCGTCCAGCCAGTCGGTCAGCGGGGCGGCCCCGATGAACACGAACAGCCACTGCGCGTCCACCACGTCGGTCTGCCCGCTGACCGTCTCGCGCAGCGTCATCCGCTCCAGATGGCCGTCGCCGTGGGCCTCCTCGACGACGGTGCCGCACCGCACCGCGATGTTCGGCACCTGGCCGATCTGCTCGATCAGGTAGTACGACATGGACGCGGACAGGTCCGGGCCGCGCACCAGCAGCGTCACCTGCTTGGCGAACCGGGACAGGTACATCGCCGCCTGCCCGGCCGAGTTGGCGCCGCCCACGATGTACACGTCCTGGCCCTGGCAGGCGGGCGCCTCGGTCAGCGAGGAGCCGTAGTAGACGCCGCAGCCGCCCAGTTCCTCGCAGCCCGGCGCCGCGAGCCGCCGGTAGGACACACCGGTCGCCAGGATCACGCTGTGCGCGGCGACCTGCGACCCGTCGGAGAACCGCACCACCCGGGCCGCGCCGCCCACGTCGAGGCCGGTCACCTCCCGCGCGGTGAGGATCTCCGCGCCGAAGCGGGTGGCCTGCCGTCGCGCCCGGTCGGTGAGCTGCGCCCCGGACACCCCGTCGGGGAAGCCCAGGTAGTTCTCGATCCGCGAGCTCTGCCCGGCCTGCCCGCCGGTCGCCGACCGCTCCACCAGCACCGTGCGCAGACCCTCCGACGCCCCGTACACGGCCGCGCCGAGCCCCGCCGGGCCGCCGCCGATCACCACCAGGTCGTAGAAGTCGGCCGTCGGCGTGGTGGCGAGACCCACGTGGGCGGCGAGGTCGGCGGGTTCCGGCTCGACCAGCGGCGTCCCGTCCGGGGTGACCACCAGCGGCAGCCGCATCCCGTCCTCGTCCGCCGCGGCCAGCAGCCGCCGTCCCTCGGGCTCGTCGGAGGAGTACCAGCGGTAGGGCACCTGGTTGCGGGCCAGGAACTCCCTAACGTCGGAGGAGCGCGCCGACCAGCGGTGCCCGACCACCTTGGTGCTCGGCACCGGCCGGTGGTCGCTGCGCTTCCACGCCTCCAGCAGGTCGTCCACCACCGGGTACAGCTTCTCCTCCGGCGGGTCCCACGGCTTGAGGAGATAGTGGTCGAGGTCCACCACGTTGATCGCGTCGATGGCCGCGCCGGTGTCCGCGTACGCGGTGAGCAGCACCCGGCGGGCCCCCGGATGCACGTCCATGGCGCGCTCCAGGAACTCGATGCCGTTCATCCGCGGCATCCGGTAGTCGGCGAGGATCACCGCCACCAGGTCGCCGCGCAGCTTCAGCTCGCGCAGCGCCTCCAGCGCGGACTCGCCGGACTCGGCGCGCACGATCCGGTACGACGCCCCGTAGCGCCGCCTGAGGTCCCGGGCCACGGCACGGGAGACGCCCGGGTCGTCGTCCACGGTCATGATGACGGTCCGGGCGGTGTCGGCGGGCTGTGCCATGCGTCCCCCACAGCGTGGTCGATTCCCCGGCGCGGCGGGCCGAGATCGTCGCGGCCTCCGCACCGGCCCGAGCCCATCGTATGTGCGGTCGCCGCCGGGCGCGCGGGCGTACGCGGGGCGGGCGCGGGAAGGCGGGCGTGCGGTGCTCGTACGAGGCGACCGCGGTGCGGGGACGGTGGCCCGGTAGGGAAGACTGGTCCGCGCAGGAACACGACTCCGGGAGGAACGGCATGACGCGGCCGATCACGGCAGGGATCGACGGCAGCGAGGAGAGCCTCGCGGCGCTGGCCTGGGCGGCCAGGGAGGCGGTCCGCCGGGACCTGCCGCTCAGGGTGGTGCACGCCTGGCGGTTCGAGGCGCACGACGCGCTGGAGACCGAGGACAGGGCCGCCCAGGAACAGTGGGCGCGGGAGGCCGCCGAGGAGGCGGTGCGCGCCGTCCGGGAACGCCACGGCGGCCTGGACGTCACCACGGACGTGCTGGAGGGCGACGCGGTGGAGACCCTGACCGCCGCCGCGGCCGGCGCCGAGATGCTGGTGCTGGGCTCGCGCGGTCACGGGCGGCTCATGGGCTTCCTGGTGGGCTCGGTCGGCCAGCAGGTGATCGTGGACGCCCGGCGCCCTGTGGTGTTCGTCCGGGCCGGCGACAAGGCCTCCGACGAGGTGGCCGGCCACGAGATCGTGGTCGGCCAGGAGGGAGACCCTGAGGACGGCGCCGCCGCGCTCGGTTTCGCCTTCGCGACCGCCGCCCGGCGCGGCGCGACCGTGCGGGCCGTGCGCGCCTGGACCCTGCCGCCGGTGTTCTCCTACAGCCCCTCCTCCCTCCAGCTCCTCGACGAGGCCGGCGGTCTCGAGCCGTTCGAGCGGAAGAAGCTGGCGGCGGCGCTCGCGCCGTGGCGGGAGCGCTACCCGGACGTGCACGTCGTGGAGCACGTGGAGATGGGCAGCGCCGGACAGGTGCTGCTGTCGGTGTCGGGCACGGCCCAGCTGATGGTCGTCGGCCGCCGCGCCCGCCGCTCCGCAGTGGGCGCCCGGATCGGCTCGGTGGCGGGCGGCGTGCTGCACCACGCGGACTGCCCGGTGGCGGTCGTCCCGCCCGCCTGACCCGGGGCGGGCCCGGCTACTCCTCCGCGGACCGCAGCGGCTCCCGCCGCTTCGGCAGCACACGCTGGATGTAGTCCTCGACGGCGGTCTCCAGACCGATGTCGTGCTGGGCCCGCTCGGACAGGTACCAGCGGTGCTCCAGCAGCTCGTGGTAGATCTGCGCGGGGTCCATCTGCCCGCGCAGCTCGGGCGGCACGGACCGCACCGTGGGCCGGAACACCTCGCGCACCCAGCGGTGGGCGAGCACCTCCGGACGGGCGCCGAGGGGATCCCCCGGGGCGTAGTCGTCCTGGGTGGCCATCCAGCTCTCCAGGTCGTTCAGCAGCCGCCTGGCCTGGTTCTCCTCGGTGTCCAGACCGGTCAGCCGCAGCAGCTGGCGCTGGTGGTGCCCGGCGTCCACGACCTTCGGCACGAAGGTCACCGAGTCGCCGTTGGAGGCGTGCTCGATCTGCATCTCGGCCACGTCGAAGCCGAGTTCGTTCAGACGGCGGATGCGGCGCTCGATGTAGTGGTGCTTGCCGGCCGGGTACACCGAGGTGCGGGTCAGCTCCTTCCACAGTTCCTGGTAGCGGGCGCAGATCTCGGTGCCGAAGTCGATCGGGTCGACGGAGGGGTGCAGCGCGCCGGACGCCTCCAGGTCGAGCAGCTCGCCGCTGATGTTGACCCGCGCCAGGTCCAGGTCGTACTCCCGCTGGCCGCGCGTCAGTTCGGGGTGCAGATCGCCGGTCTCGGCGTCCACCAGATAGGCGGCGAAGGCGCCGGCGTCGCGCCGGAACAGCGTGTTGGACAGCGAGCAGTCGCCCCAGGCGAAGCCGGCCAGGTGCAGCCGTACCAGCAGCACGGCGAGCGCGTCCATCAGCCGGTGCATGGTGGCAGGCCGCATCGTCGTCTCGAACATCGACCGGTACGGCATGGAGCCGCCGAGGTGCCGGGTGATCAGCACGCACTCCAGTGGCTCCCCGTCCGGGCCGGTGCGGCCGGTCACCACGGCGAGCGGGTCCACCGCGGGGATGCCGAGCCGGTCCAGGTCGCGCAGCAGCTCGTACTCGCGCAGCGCGGGACGCCGGGCGAGCTCCTTCACCGCGATCACCTCGTCGCCGGCGCGGGCGTAACGCACGACGTGCCGGGAGATGCCGCGCGGCAGCGGCACCAGGTACTTGTCGGGCCACTCCTCCAGCGGCAGGTGCCACGGCAGTTCCAACAGGAGCGCGGGATGCTCCGGGTTGGTGGCGTTGATCTGCAGTGCCATGGCGGCGGTGTCCTCGTCTCGAAGGTGATCGTCCCGACGGTGATCGTCACCTCAGCCTATTGCGCGCGCTCCCTGGCGAGCAGGGCGGCGTCCCGCACAGGGCCCCGGTGGAGCGGGCCGTGTCCGGGCAGCAGCAGGTCGCCGTCCAGCTCCGCCAGCGAGTCCAGCGACCGCACGGCGGTGGCGCGTTCACGGTGGAACATGTCGGTCAGCATCTGCGGGCCCTGGACGCGGGAGACGGGGTGCCCGCTGACCAGGGCGTCGCCGGACACCACCGCCCCGACGTGCGGCAGGTGGAAGGCGCAGTGCCCGGCGGTGTGGCCGGGGGTGTGGACGGGCACCGGCCGGCCCGGCAGGTCGAGCGCCTCACCCCCGCCGGACACCGGGAACGGCTGGGGCGAGGTGACCGCCACGTTCGCCGTGCCTCCGGCGCGCAGGGCGTGCGCGGCCCACGGCAGCACGCCGGGTCGCCAGCCGTTGCGCAGCACCCGCGCCACGGTCACCTGGTGCAGGAAGTCCCGCCGGGCGTGCGGCACCTCCTCCTTGTGCGTGTACACGGAAGTGCCGTAGGCCGCGCTCAGGAACTCGGCGGAGCCCAGGTGGTCGTTGTGCGCGTGCGTGATCAGCACGGCCGCCACCGCCTCCGGCGCGGCGCCCACCTCCGCGAGCGAGCCGAGCAGACCCTCGCGGTCGCCGGGGTAGCCGGTGTCGATCAGGGTGACGGCGTCCCCCTCGGTGAGGATCACCCAGTTCGTGTTCGTGCCGTGCACCAGAAAGGTGCCGTCCGCCACCTGCCGCACCGTTGCCCTCATGGCCGCCTCGTGTGTTTCGCCCCATGTCCGTCGAACGAGCACAGGAAAGCAGATCAGGGTGCGGGCGCGGACGGTGGTCCGCCCTTCGGACGCGCTGCCGGACGCATCCCGAACAGCCACCGCGTCACCGCCCACCGCCGCACCCCGAGTTCGTACAGCAGCACCACCGTCACCAGCGAGGCCGCCACGATCACCGCGTACTTCGCACCGGCCGGGGCGGACCGGCCGACGACGCCGTAGGCGTAGGCGACCACCACCGGCTGGTGCAGGACGTACAACGGCAGGGCGGCCACGGCCAGGTACGCCAGGAACGGCGACGTCCGCCCCGGGCGGGCGGGGCGCGGGACGCCTGCCGGACGGTCCAGCAGACCGAGGATCGCCAGCACCCAGCACCACCCGGCCACGCCGAACAGCGCGCGTGTGGCCAGCGCGGCGGGGGTCCCCGCGGTGAACGGGTCCTCGCCCGCGACGAAGCCGGGCGCGGTCGCGGCGAACAGCACCACCCCGAGCACGCCCACCCGCACGGCCGCGCGGCGCGTCGGCACGCGCACCCGCTCGTCGTCCGCGAGGAGGAAGCCGTACGCGAAGAACAGCAGGTAGGCCCAGCGGTTCCAGCCCGCGTAGTCCTCCTCCATGCCGAGCAGCGCGTTCACGGCGGCGAGCGGCAGCGCGGGCAGCAGGAGCAGCACGGGCCGGCGCCCCACCGCCCCGGCCACACGGCCGGCCCGGTCCGTCGGGAAGGCGGCGAAAGGCGCGAGGATCAAACAGAAGGTGAGCAGCAGCACGACGAACCACAGATGGCCGGTCTCGAAGTGCTCGCCCTCCAGGACGAACGGGAATCCGCCGGGTCCGGCCGCACGGTCAGGAACCGCCCCAGAAGGCCGGGTACGGCTCGTCGTACGCGGGGTCGGCGGCGCGCAGCCGCAGCCACTGGGGGAGCGGGCACAGCACGACCGTGCCGAACACCAGGGGGACGCCCAGGCGCAGCAGCCGCTCCCGGGCGAACCGGGCGGGACCCCGGCGGCGGACCGAGTGCCGGGCGCCGAGCCCGGCGACGAGGAACAGCATGGGCATCGCCCACACCACGCCGAACCCGGCGAGCACGGTGACGGCGTCCGTCGTCGTCGCGTTCTTCACATAGAAGTCGTCGTCGGGCGAGAACACCAGGGCGCTGTGGAAGAAGACCAGCCCGACCACGACGAGGGCGCGCAGCACGTCCAGTTCGCCGCGCCGGCCGGACCCCGCGCCCGGCGGTCCCGTGTCCGCGCCCATCGCCCCTCCCCGCCCGGGTGGACCCAGTGTGGGGGAGGCCCGGCGGGGGAGGACAGGCTTCCGCCGCGGTTCCCGAAGAGGGGCGGGTCAGTTCACCCCGCGCGGACGGAACTGGACGCTGATGCGCGGCCCTGCGGCCCTGGTGCTCTTGGGCACGCAGTGCTCCCAGGTGCGCTGGCAGGATCCGCCCATCACCACCAGGTCGCCGTGGCCCAGCGGCCGGCGCACGGTCTCGCCGCCGCCGACGGGCCGCAGCAGCAGGTCGCGGGGCGCGCCCACGGACAGGATGGCGACCATGGTGTCCTCGCGGGCGCCCCGGCCGATCCGGTCGCCGTGCCAGGCGACGCTGTCCCGGCCGTCCCGGTAGTAGCAGAGCCCGGCCGTGGCGAACGGCTCGCCGAGCTCCTCGGCGTAGTGGGCGCTGAGCGCGTCGCGGGCCTCGGTGAGGACCGGATGGGGGAGCGGGGCGCCGACGCCGTAGTACGCCAGGAGCCGCGGCACGGAGACGACCTGGTCGTACATCTGACGCCGCTCGGCCCGCCAGGGGGCCTCGGCGGCCAGGTGGTCGAAGAGCGCGTCGGAGCCGTGCAGCCAGCCGGGGAGCAGGTCGATCCAGGCGCCGCGGCCGAGTTCGGTGCGGCGCACGCCGCCGAGGGGACCGAGCCGCAGCTCGTCGTCCTGGTCGAAGAGCGAGCCCTGGAGTGCCGGGAGGTGGTGCGTGCTCATGGCGACCAGCGTACTCCTAATCGAAAATACGTTCTAGAACGATCTCCGTCCGGAGACCGCCCTGCTCCGGGGGCTGTTCGATACACCGGTGTATCGGATACGTTCCCGTATCGGACGGCGGGGAGGGGACACCGCATGGCGGACACCGGGACCGGGCGCATCACCGCGCGCCGGCTGCGCACCCGCGCCCACCTGCTGGACGCCGCCTTCACCGTCTTCGCCGCCAAGGGCTTCGGGCACGCCTCCATCGAGGAGATCTGCGAGGCCGCCGGGTACACCCGAGGCGCCTTCTACTCCAACTTCGCCGGCCTGGACGAGCTGTTCTTCGCGCTCTACGCCCAGCGCGCCGACCTGATCGCCGAGCAGGTGACCGGCGCCCTCGCGTCCGACGGGCCCGACCTCGACGTGGCCGCCGCCGTCGACCGGGTCTCCGAGGTGCTGCTGCTGGACCGCGACTGGCTCCTGGTGAAGACCGACTTCCTGGTGCACGCCGCCCGCGACCCCCGCGTGGCGCACACGCTCCTCGACCACCGGGCCCGGCTGCGGCGGGCCGTCGCCGACCGTCTGGAGCGGGCGCGCGGCCACACCGCGCTGCCCGCCGTGCTCGGCGACGCCGAGGGCGCCGCGCACGCCGTGGTCGCCGCCTACGACGGCGTGACCGCCCAACTGCTGCTGGACCGGGACGTCGAACGCGCCCGGGCCTGGCTGAGACAACTGCTCACCGCGCTGCTCACCGGGCGAAGCCCCCGATGACAGCCTCCGGACGCCAGAAGGAAGGGACGGTCGCCATGGATGCCGACGTCATCGTCGTCGGAGCGGGCCTCGCGGGCCTCGTCGCGGCCCATGAACTGACCCGCAAGGGGCGCAGGGTCGCCCTCGTCGACCAGGAGAACGCCGCCAGCCTCGGCGGCCAGGCCTACTGGTCGTTCGGCGGGCTGTTCCTGGTGGGGTCGCCCGAGCAGCGCCGCCTCGGCATCAAGGACTCCTTCGAGCTGGCCTGGCACGACTGGCAGGGCAGCGCCGCCTTCGACCGGACCGACGACGAGGACTCCTGGGCGCAGCGCTGGGCGCGCGCCTACGTCGAGTGGGCGGCGGGGGAGAAGCGCTCCTGGCTGGACGGCCACGGCATCACCTTCCTGCCCACCGTCGGCTGGGCCGAGCGCGGCGACCTGCGCGCCGGCGGCCACGGCAACTCCGTGCCCCGCTTCCACATCGCCTGGGGCACCGGCACCGGCGTCGTCGCCCCCTTCGTGCGGTACGCCCGTGAGGCGGCGCGTGACGGACTGCTCACCTTCCACCACCGCCACCGGGTCGACGAGCTGGTCGTCGAGGACGGCGGCGCGCGCGGGGTGCGCGGCACGGTGCTGGCCGAGGACGACGCGCCGCGCGGGGTCGCCTCCAGCCGCGAGGTGATCGGGGCGTTCGAACTCACCGCCCAGGCCGTGATCGTCACCAGCGGCGGCATCGGCGCCGACCACGACATCGTCCGGAAGTACTGGCCGGAGCGGCTGGGCACCCCGCCGCGCGAGATGGTCACCGGCGTCCCCGCCTACGTCGACGGACGGATGCTCGACATCAGCGCCCGCGCGGGCGTGCGCCTGGTCAACCGGGACCGCATGTGGCACTACACCGAGGGCATCCAGAACTGGGACCCGGTCTGGCCGGGCCACGGCATCCGCATCCTGCCCGGACCGTCCTCGATGTGGTTCGACGCGCTCGGCCGCCGGCTGCCCGAGCCGTGCCTGCCCGGCTACGACACCCTGGGCACGCTCAAGCACCTGCGCACCACCGAGGACATCGCCCCGTACGACCACTCCTGGTTCGTCCTGACCCAGAAGATCGTCGAGAAGGAGTTCGCGCTCTCCGGCTCCGAGCAGAACCCCGACATCACCGCCAAGGACCGGGCCGGATTCCTGCGCGAACGTGTCCTCGGCAAGGGCGCGCCCGGTCCGGTGGACGCCTTCCTGCGCAACGGCGCGGACTTCGTCACCGCCGGCACCGTCGAGGAACTCGTCGGGAAGATGAACGCCCTCACCGACGAGCCGCTGCTCGACGCGGCACTCGTCCGGCGCCAGATCGAGGCGCGCGACCTGCAGATGGCCAACAGCTACAGCAAGGACGCCCAGGTGCAGGGCATCCGCAACGCCCGCCGTTACATCGGCGACCGTCTCGGCCGGGTCGCCGCCCCGCACCGCATCCTCGACCCGGCGGCGGGCCCGCTGATCGGCGTCAAGCTGCACATCCTCACCCGCAAGACGCTCGGCGGCATCCAGACCGACCTGGACTCCCGCGCGCTGGGCGCCGACGGCAGCCCTGTGGAGGGGCTGTACGCGGCCGGCGAGGTCGCGGGCTTCGGCGGCGGAGGCGTCCACGGCTACAACGCGCTCGAGGGAACCTTCCTCGGCGGCTGCCTCTTCTCGGGCCGCGCGGCGGGCCGGGCGGCGGCCGCGCAGACGGCGTAGAGGCGGCCGGTCCGTCCCGTCACTCTGAGAGCAGCCGGGCCAGCACCTCCGCGTGACTGAGTTCCGGCTGCCTGGAGGCGGTCAGCAGGGTCACCGTGCCCCTGCCGGCCAGCTCCCGCACCCGCTCCAGCAGTTCCGCCGCCTCCGGGGCGGTCAGTTCCGCCTCGTAGCGCTCGCGGAACTCCTCGAAGGCGCCCTCGTCCGCGTGGTACCAGCGGCGCAGCTCCGTGGACGGGGTCAGCCCCTTCGGCCACTCGTCGATGTGCGCCGCGTCCTTCGCCAGACCGCGCGGCCACAGCCGGTCGACGAGGACGCGCACCCCGTCGTCGGGCTCGGGCGGTTCGTACACGCGCCGCACGCGCACGCTCATGGTGAGGCCCCTTCCGCCGGAATCGGTGCGAGCCTACTGCGACGCCCGGGACCGGGCACGACGAGCGGGACGGCTGAATCGTCCCCCGGGGACCGGGTACTCCGTCCGCCTGGGAACGTGATGTCGGAGGTGACGGATGGAGGCCACGGACGACCTGCCGGTCGTCGGCTCGCTCGCCGAGCTCACCGCGCTGGTGGAGCGCGAGCGGGGACTGTACGTCCGCTGGTCCAGGGGACCGGCGATCGACCTGCACGCGGTGTCCAGCATCGACGACCTCACCGGCGTGGCCATGCCCGGCCTGTCCGCGAACCCGCTCGAAGTGGAGGAGTGGTGGCAGGACCGCTCCCCGGCCCTGTGGGTGGCGCGCCGGCTGTACGACTACGAGCACCTGCCGCGCGAGAAGGGCGCGGACATCCGGCCCTGGGTGCTCAAGGGGCGTGAGGCGGGGCGCGGCCCGGACAACGAGCCGCTGGTCACCGAGGTGCGCCCGCTCTGCCGGCTCGCCGACCAGGTCATCGAGGAGGCGCACAGGGAAGTGGCCCGCCAGGAGAATCCCTGGGGGCCACTGCGCCGTACCACCCGCTGACCGCCGGGCGGGTCGCTCGCGATCCGCGGGGTCACGCCCCTGCCGTCACGCCCGCACCGCCCGCCGGGACGTCAGGCCCTGCCCGACGAACGGCGGGCCGCGATGCGCCGCTTGAGCGCGCGGCGTTCCGTCTCGCTCGTGCCGCCCCACACGCCGATGGACTGCCCGGTCTCCAGGGCCCACTCCAGGCACTGCTCCCGCACGGGGCAGCGTCGGCAGACCGCCTTGGCCTGCTCGGTCTGCAGCAGGGCCGGCCCGGAGGTGCCGATCGGGAAGAACAGCTCGGGGTCCTCGGTCCGGCAGGCCGCGCTGTGCCGCCAGTTGTCCATCGAAAGTCACCTGCGTCCGAAGTCGGTGCGCACCCTTTCGGGTGCCTTGCTTCCTTTCGGGTGACCTGTCAAGTCATGGTGAAACAGCGCGATCCGCGTGGAGACGGTCACTGCTCGCGCAGCCCCCACGGCGAGCCGTACTCGGTGAGCAGGTCCAGGAACGGACCGGCCGGGAACGCCTCCGGCCCCAGTACGCCCGTCCCGGACCAGACGCCTGCCGCCAGCAGCTCCAGCGCGACGACCGGGTTGACAGCCGTCTGCCACACCACCGCCTGGCAGCCGTACTCGCCCATAGACCACCGGTTGTCGACCACGTGGTACAGGTACACCTCGCGAGGCGCCCCGTCCTTGGTGCCGCGCACCCAGGTGCCCGCGCAGGTCTTGCCGCGCATCCGGTCACCGAGGGTCGCCGGGTCGGGCAGGCAGGCCGCGACGACGTCCCGCGGGGACACCTCCACGGGCCCGTCGGGGCCCGGCACGGTGACCGGCTCGGTGCGGTCCAGGCCCAGCAGGTGCAGCGTGCGGAGGGTGTCGGTGAACTCGCGGCCCAGGCCGTACTTGAAGGTGACCCGGCGGGCGTCCACCCAGCGGGGCACCAGCAGCACCTCCTCGTGCTCCACGTTCACGCACTCCACCGGGCCGATGCCCTCGGGGAAGTCGAACACCTCGGGCTCGCTGAAGGGTTCGGTGGTGAACCAGCCGCGGTCCTTCTCGTACACCACGGGCGGGTTGAGGCACTCCTCGATGGTGGTCCAGATGCTGAACGACGGCGCGAAGTCGTAGCCGTCCACCGTGAGGTTCGCGCCGTCGCGGACGCCGATCTCCTCGATCTCGTCGAAGAGTTCGTCGGCCGCGTACCGGGCGAACACGTCCGACAGACCCGGCTCCACGCCCATGCCGACCAGCGCCAGCAGTCCGGCCTCCTCCCATTCGGCGGCCTGCGCGAACTGCTCGTCGCCCAGCTTCACCCCGCACTCCTCGTACGGCCGCTCGCCGTGCGGGCGGGACAGGGACATCGCCATGTCGAGATAGGCGGCGCCGCCCGCCCGCGCCGCGCGGAACAGCGGCATGACGAAACGCGGGTCGGTGGCGTTCAGCAGCACGTCGCAGCCGTGCCGCCGCAGCAGCGCCGTCACCTGTGCCTCGTCGCCGGCGTCGACCCGCTCGGCACGGAACCGGTCGCCGTCCGCGCCGAGCGCCGCCACCGCCGCCTCGGCCCGGACGGGGTCGTAGTCGGCCACCACCATCAGCTCGAAGAACGGCCGCCGGGCCGCGATCCGGGTGACGGCGGTCCCCACACCGCCCGCTCCCACCAGCAGTACACGCATGACGGAGCACTCCCTTTCGTCCTCATGGATCCGTCAGGATCCGGAATGTTCTGCGGGGCCCCTGACGTGATGAAACGCCGGACCGGGACGTAAGGTCAATGGCGTTGGCATAAGGGCGAAGGGCAGGAGGAGCGGGGACATGGCCAAGCGTGTGGTGCCCGAGGAGCGGCGGAGGCGCCGCAGGCCTACCAGGGGCGGGGTCGTGCTGTCGGAGCGGCTGATCGTGGAGACCGCGCTGCGGCTGCTCCGGGAGCACGGCAGCGCGGGCCTCACCGCCCGCCGCCTCGGGCTCGCCCTCGACTGCGACCCGAGCACGCTCTACCGGTACTTCCGCGGCATGGACGACCTGACCCTCGCCATCGGCGACGCGCTGATCGGCCAGGCGCTGGAGGGCTGGCTCCGCACCGGCCGCTGGCGCGACGACCTGCGCACCCTCGGTCTGCGCATCCACGCCGCCTACGTCTCCCACCCTCAGGCGGCCGTCCTCACCGCGAGCCGGGTCTCCGGCCGGGCCGCCGAACTGGCCGCCGACGAGGCGGTGCTGGACGTGCTGCGCACCGCAGGCTTCCCGCCCGCCGACACGGTCCGCGTCTACCAGGCGTTCATCGACACCACGCTGGCGTTCGCCGCGCTCGACGCCGCCTCCCTGGCGCTGCCCGACGCGGCGCGGCGGGCCGACGAGGACATGTGGCGCTCGACCTACGCCCGGCTGCCCGCCGCCACCCATCCGCGCATCGCCGAGACCGCCCCCCTGCTCGCCGCCCGCATGGTCGAGAGCGCCTATCCGACGGTGCTGGACATGCTGCTGTCGAGCGCGGAGCGGGAACTGGCGGACCTCGCGGTCAGGGGTGCAGAGCCCGGGCCGCCGTCTCGGTGACCGCGTCGGCGACCGCCGCGAGGGCGGGGGAGTCCAGCTTCCACTGCTGCCAGTACAGGGGCGCGTCGGCCTCCCTTCCCAGTGCGAACACCACGACCCGTCCCGCCCGCAGCAGCGGCACCGCCTGTGCCTCCGGCACCATGCCCCAGCCGAGCCCCGCCGCCACCGCCTCGGCGAACCCCTCCGACGTCGGCACGTAGTGACGCAAGGCGCTCGCCCCCGTGCGGTCCCCGGTGAGCCGGCGCACGAAGCCGTCCTGGAAGTCGTCCCGCCGGTCGAAGACCACCACCGGGGCCGCCGCCACCGACTCCTCCAGCGGCTCCGTCAGCAGCTCCGCGGCGAACTCCGGGCGCGCCACCGGCAGATAGCGCATCGTCCCCAGGCGGCGTACCGAGCAGCCCGGCACCGGGTCGGGGGAGGAGGTCACTGCGGCCATCACCGTGCCCTCGCGGAGCAGCGTCGCCGTGTGCGACTCGTCCTCCCGGCGCAGCTCGAAGCAGAGCCGGGACCGGGCGGGCAGCCGGACCAGGGCGTCCAGGAACCAGGTGGCGAGCGAGTCCGCGTTGACCGCGATCGACACCCGCGTGGGTTCACCGGCGCCGCTCAGCCCCAGCTCCGCGTACGCGTCCCGCTCCAGCCGGGCCACCTGCCTGGCCAGGCGCACCAGCACCTCGCCGGACTCGGTGGGCCGCACCGGGCGGGTGCGCAGCAGCAGCACCCTCCCGGTGCGCTGCTCCAGCGCCTTGACCCGCTGGCTGACCGCCGAGGGCGTCACGTGCAGCGCGGCGGCCGCCGCGTCGAACGTCCCCTCGTCGACCACCGCGAGCAGCGTCCGTACCTGGTCCAGCGGAAGGTCCTCCATCACGCTGGCTAAGGGTACGTAAGAATCATTAGCTGTACTGAACAGGGGGTCCGGCCTAACGTCAACGCCATGACCAGCGCTTTCGCCCCCGCCTTCGCCGGTTTCGGCACCGGACTGTCCCTGATCGTCGCCATCGGCGCGCAGAACGCCTTCGTGCTGCGCCAGGGGATCCGCAAGGACGCCGTGCTCGCCGTCGTCGGCATCTGCGCCCTGTCCGACGCGGTCCTCATCGCCCTGGGCGTCGGCGGCGTCGGCGCGGTCGTGGTGGCGTGGCCCGCGGCGCTGACAGTGGTGGGCTGGATCGGGGGCGTCTTCCTCCTCTGCTACGGCGCCCTGGCGGCGCGCAGAGTGGCGCGCCCGGCCTCCACGGGTCTTGAGGTGGAAGGCGGGGCGGGGGCCGGATCGCGGCGCCGGGCCGTGCTCACGTGCCTGGCCCTGACCTGGCTCAACCCGCACGTCTACCTGGACACGGTGTTCCTCGTCGGCTCGGTCGCCGCCGACCACGGGCCGGCGCGCTGGGCCTTCGGTGCCGGGGCCGCACTGGCCAGCCTCTGCTGGTTCGCCGCGCTCGGCTTCGGAGCGCGGCTGCTGGGCCGCTACCTGGCCCGCCCGGCCGCCTGGCGGGTGCTGGACGCCCTGGTGGCCGCCACCATGATCGTCCTCGGTGTGGCGCTCATCGCGGGAGCCTGAGGACGCGCCGTCCCGGCGGCCTGCCATAGTGAGTCCCGACCAAGTGGATGTACGCACCAACCAGGACGGTCGTGGACACGAGCGAGAGCAGTACCGAGCCCCGGACACCCGACGTGGAGCGGGAGGGCGGCGGGCCGCGCGGATGGCGCCGCTTCGCCATGGACACCCGTCCGCTGCGCCGCCCCGCCTACCGCCGCCTGTGGGCCTCCACCGTGGTCACCGCGGTCGGCAGCCAGCTCACCGCCGTCGCGGTGCCCAAGCAGATCTACGACATCACCGGCTCCTCCGCCTGGGTCGGCACCGCGAGCCTCGCCGGGCTGCTGCCGCTGATCGTGTTCGCCCTGTGGGGCGGCGCGATCGCCGACAGCATGGACCGCCGCAAGCTGCTGCTGCTCACCAACACCGGTATCGCCATCACCTCGCTGCTGTTCTGGGTCCAGGCCTTCGTCGGCCTGGAGTCCGTCTGGACGCTGATGCTGCTGCTCGCCCTGCAGCAGGCCTTCTGGGGGCTGAACGCGCCCGCCCGCAGCGCCTCCATCGCCCGCCTGGTCCCCGCGGACGAACTGCCCGCCGCCAACGCGCTCGGCTCCACCGTGATGCAGACCGGGCAGATCGCCGGGCCGCTGCTCGCCGGCGCCCTCATCCCCGTGATCGGGCTGGCCGAGCTGTATCTGATCGACGCCCTCGCGCTGTGCGTCACCGTGTGGGCGGTGTACCGGCTGCCCGCCCTGCCGCCGCTCACCGCCGCCAAGGCCGGGAGCGCCGGCCTGCGCGGCGTCCTGGAGGGCTTCCGCTACATCTCGGGGCACGCCGTCCTGCTGCTGTCGTTCCTCGCCGACATCGTCGCCATGGTCCTCGGCATGCCCCGCGCCCTGTTCCCGCAGCTCGCCTCCGAGACCTACGCCTCCTACGGGCAGGGCTTCGCGCTGGGCCTGCTGTTCGCCGCGATCCCGATCGGCGCGGTGCTGGGCGGGCTGTTCTCCGGCACCTTCTCCCGGGCGCGGCGGCACGGCTGGATGGTGATCGGTTCGGTCGTGGTGTGGGGCCTGGCCGTCGCCGGGGCCGGGCTCAGCGGCAGCCTGTGGCTCGCGGTCGCCTTCCTCGCTCTCGCCGGGGTCGCCGACATGGTGTCGATGGTGTTCCGCGGGGCGATCCTGCTGTCCGCCGCGACCGACGAGATGCGCGGCCGCATGCAGGGCGTCTTCACCGTCGTCGTGGCCGGAGGCCCCCGCCTCGCGGACGTCCTGCACGGCACCGCCGGATCCGCCTTCGGCCCCCGCACCGCCGTCACGGGCGGCGGGATCCTGGTCGTGGTGGTGATGCTGGCGCTCGCCGCGGCCATGCCGGCACTGCGCCGCTACCGGGTCTGACAGCGCCCTACAGCACGAAGCCGCGTCGCATCGCGTACTGCTCCATCAGCTGGCCGCGGGTCATCTCCAGCCGGTGCGCGAGGACCTCGGCGACACAGCGGACCAGCGACAGCCCGAGGGCGGTGTCCGCCTCGCACAGCTTCAGCACGGTCGCCGCGTCGAACTCGTAGGCCCGCACCGGGGTGAACGCCAGCGCCCCGAAGTCCCATTCGTACGGGGGGAACAGCCAGGACCAGCCCAGCAGGTCGCCCGCGCCCAGCCCGGCGACGCTGGTCCGCTGCACCTCGTTCAGGCGCTGGTCCAGGGAGACGGCGCCGGAGCGTATGACCCAGAAGCGGTCGGCGTGCCCTCCGGACTCGAAGATGCGGGTGTCCTCCGGGAAGTACACCTCACGGGCCAGCGTCATCAGGCGGTCGCGCTGGTGGTGGGGGAGGGCGGTCAGGAGTTTGATCGCTTTGGTCATGGGACGGTGCTCCTCGCCGGGATGCGGTCCGGGTGCTTCCCCTCCCTACTCATTTCAGCCGCTGCCGCCGTTCGGGGCACCTCGGCGGAGGGAACGGGGCCGGAAAGCTGCGGCCGGCCCGTGGCAGGGCATGAAAAAGCCCTGGCTGGACGGGGGAAGCCAGCCAGGGCCGTAAGCGGTGGTGTCCGGAGGAGTCCTGTCGACTCCGTCACCACGTATGAGTGAACGATAAACCATTCCCCTGGGGTTCGCGTAATCGGGGGTCTACGCGACGACCCGCACCGTCTCCAGCTCCGGGTCCGACGGATCCGGCAGATACATTCCCGCCTCCAGGCCCGTCCGCAGATAGCGCAGCACCGGCTCGGTCAGCCGCTCGCCCGGCAGCACCGCGGGGATCCCCGGCGGGTACGGCGTGATCATCTCCGCCGCGATCCGCCCGGCGGCCTTCTCCGCCGGCACGTCCTCGGCCGGGCCGAAGAACGCGTCCCTCGGCAGCACCGCCTGCTCCATCCGCAGCTCGTCCGGCTCCGGCACCGCGACCTGAGGGCCGCCGCGCAGCCCGGGCGCCGCCCGCCCCAGGTCCCGCAGCGCCGACAGCAGCGCGCCGGCGGTCCCGCGGTCGTCGGCGTGGGTGATCTGCGCGCCGATGCGCCGGTGGTCGACCAGATGCGCGTCCACCGCCCGGTGCTCGCGCAGCCAGTCCGCCGCCCGGTAGCCCGTGACGCCCAGTCCGCTCAGATCGATCACGCACGGCAGCGGGTCGAAGTCGTCCGCGAGACCCGGCCCGCAGTAGTCGTCCCGGCCGTCCACCCGCATGCCGTCGATCTCCTCGACGGCCGCCCGTACCTCGCCCGCCAGCGCCAGGGCCGACCCCATCAGCTCCTCGCCGCGCAGCGCCATCTGCCGCCGCCAGCCGTCCAGGCCCGCGTAGATCAGCACCGAGGGGCTGGTGGTGCCCAGCAGGTCGGCGCGCATGCCGAGCAGCGCCGGCGGCACCAGGTCCCCCTGGAGGTGGAACACCGAGCCCTGCTCCAGCCCGCTGCCCATCTTGTGGATGCTGGTCACACAGATGTCCGCGCCCGCGTCCATCGCCCACGACGGCAGATCCGGGTGGAAGGGCAGATGCGCGCCCCACGCCTCGTCCACGATCAGCGGGCGCCCGCGCCGGTGGCACACCTCGACGATGTCCCGCAGCGCCGCCGCCGCACCGTACGGCGTCGGACTGGTCACCAGGGCGCCGCGCGCGTCCGGATGCGCCTCGAAGGCGTCCTCGAACTCCGCGGCCGACGGGGGATGCGCCAGATGCCGTTCGGCGTCCCACCGCGGCTCCACCCACACCGGCTCGATGCCGGACAGGATCAGTCCGGAGACCACCGACTTGTGGGCGTCCCGGCCGATCAGCAGCTTCTCGTGCGGTCCCGCGACCGACAGCATCGCCGCCTTCACCGACAGCGAGCTGCCGCACGTGCTGAAGAAGGTGTGATCGGCGTGCACCGCGTCGGCCATCAGCTCCTGCGCCGACTGCAGCACCCGGCCACGGGTGAGCCGGTCGTCCAGCCCGCCCGTCGCCAGCACGTCACCCAGGAAGACCGCGTCCCCGAGCAACTCGCGCACCGCCGGATCCGCTCCCCGCGCCTGCTTGTGGCCCGGGGGCGTGAACCCCAGCCGTCCGTTGCGGTGGTACTCCTCCAGCGCTTCCAGAACCGGTGCCCGGTGGTGATCGGCAGTCATGCGCCGTCGGGTTCCCGGCTCCTCCGGCGTCAATCCGCCGAGCCCTTCACGGCCGTGTCGCCGGGCGTCGCGTGCTTGCCCGGCGTCAGGATCTCGTCCAGCACCCGCAGCACCACGCCGTAGGCCACCGTGCGGATCTCGGCGTCCCGCGCCTCGGCGGGGTCCTTCGGGCCCTCCCGGCCCAGCCGTTCGCCCCGGGCTCGCCAGGCCCGTTCCTCCTGGGCCGCACAGGCCCGCGCCCGCTGGATCCGCCGCAGCAGTTCGTCCGAGTCCACCACATCCGTCATGCGGCCCGGGTACCCGCTGTGGGCGTGCGGTCACGGGGCGGGCGGGAAACGGCCCGGGAGGTTTGCCCGAACCGTGACAGGTGAGCCGAAAAGGGAGATCCGAGGCGAAACCGCCTGGCGCTGTCACCGACCCGAGGAGTCGCCACATGAGCGAGGAGCACCTCACCGAACCCGTTGTCCACACGCCCGGCGACCGGCCCGCCGGGCAGCCGTGCCCGTCCCGGCCCGCCGAGGTGCGCGAGGCCGTGCTGCGGGCGGTGGCCGAACGCTGTCTGGCCACCCGTACCCCGTGTGACGCCGAGGCGCTGGCAGACGCCCTGCTCGTCGCCTCCGAGCTCACCACCAACGCCATCCTGCACGGCGGGGGAGTCACCGGCTTCGAGGTCGACGTCGACGGCCCCGGCGTCACGTTGTCCGTCAGCGACCGCAGCGACGCCCTCCCCGTCGCCGTGCCGGCCGTCGACGGGGAGGGCCGGCGCCGCCCCGGCGGCCATGGCTGGCCCATCGTGTGCCGGCTGGCCCGCGACGTCCGGGTGTCCGACCTGCCCGCCGGCGGCAAGCGGATCACCGCCCTCGTCTCCCTGGTCTGAGGCGGCCCGGGCGCCCTTCCGGGCCCCCGGCGGAGGTCCGCGGCAATTTCCGCGAAGAAGTGGAGTTTGTTCTACCGGGCCGGGGGCAATCGGAGGTTCGTGCTTCGGACCGGAGGCGCACCGGCGGGAGTGGTACGACCGCACCGGGACCCCTCCGTGCGTCCCCGTGACGACCACCCCGCGGTAGATCCCTGAAACCACCGTTCGGGAGCTGAACCGCATGCTCATTGACACGTCCGCACCACGTCCCGGCTCCTCCGGAACGACCCCCGCCGCGACCCGCCGGCGGCACGACGACGCCCCCGACACCACGACGCTCTTCTCACGGCTGGCGGCCCTCGAGGACGGGCCCGAGCGGGACGCCGTCCGGGACGAGCTCGTCACCGCCTGGCTGCCCATGGCCCACCGGATCGCCGGCCGCTTCCGCGACCGCGGCGAGTCCATCGAGGACCTGCGCCAGGTCGCGGCCCTCGGCCTGGTCAAGGCCATCGACCGGTTCGACCCGAGCCGAGGGGCCTTCGAGAGCTACGCCGTCCCCACCATCACCGGCGAGGTCAAGCGCCACTTCCGGGACCGGATGTGGGCGCTGCGCGTGCCCCGCCGGATCCAGGAACTGCGCAACAAGGTGCGCGTCGCCCGCCGCGAGCTCACCCAGAACCCCGGCAGCCCCGAGCCGTCCGTGGCGGACATCGCCGCCCACACCGGGCTGACCGAGGAGGAGGTGTCCGCGGGCATGGAGGCGCTGGAGAGCTTCAGCACCCTGTCCCTGGACGCCGAACTCTCCACCGACGACGACGGCTACAGCCTCGCCGACACCCTCGGCGCCTCCGACTCCTCCTACGACGTGGTGGTCGACCGCGAATCGGCCAAGGAGGGGCTGCGGCGCCTGCCGGAGCGGGAGCGCGCCATCCTCTACATGCGCTTCTTCGAGGACATGACCCAGAGCCGTATCGCCGACCGGCTGGGCATCTCCCAGATGCACGTCTCCCGCCTGATCAGCCGCAGCTGTGCCCGTGTGCGCGCCGACGTGCTCGGGCAGCGCTCCGCCCGCGGCGGCGGCCGGCCCACCGCCTGAACCCTCTCCGCCCCGCACCGCCCGCACCGTCCGCCAGGAAAGCGAGTCCCATGCTCAAGCCCGACCCCACCGTGCTGCGCCGTCTCGTCGACGAGTACGAGACCCTGACAGCGGCCCCGGCGGCCGCTCCCGAGTCGCGGATCGCCGACCTGGCCTACACCCTGTGCGTGTCGACCGGTACCCGGGACGTGGGCAGGGCGCTCGCCACGGCCCGCGCCTGGCTGGCGCAGGACGGACGCGACACCGCCGCGGCGGCCGCACCGGCCGCCGTGTGACCCGACGCAGGAAGGGAACCCGAGGCCCATGAGCGAATCCGAGTTCACCCCGGAGAACCGCCCCGTGGACGTGTATCTCGACCTGCTGCGGGTGCGGATGGACACGGAGGACTACCGGCTTCTGCTCCGTGTGGTGGAGCCGGTCCTCGAGGCCATCGACGAGCACCGTCTGTCGGGCCTCGACCTCGCGCTGGACGGCGGGGACGAGGAACTCCCCCAGGAGGTCCGCGACGAGGCCGCCCTGGTCATCGCCACGGCGGTCACCGGCCGCCTGGACAACGAGGTGGTCGAGCTCGACGTCGACGACGACACCGGGCCGGTGCGGGTGGTCACCGACGCGGAGACCGCGGCGGATCCCTCCCGGCTGGGCGAGATCGCCGGCATCATCCGCGACCGCCACCGCCAGAACGAGGAGCTGCGAGGCATCGCCGAGGCCAGCGGCCTCCCCACGGACTTCTGAACCACCTCCCTCCCCCTCACCGCCGGGGCCCCGGATCTTCGGATCCGGGGCCCCGGCGCCGTACGCGCACCGCCTCGCGGCCGGCCCCGTGCCCCGGCGCCGGGGCCCGGTGCCACGGACCCGCGGCCCGGCGCCCGCGGGAGCGCGGCTGCGTGCGGGGGGTGAGCCCGTCCGCGCAGTGCGCCCGCCCGGCGCGCTCCCGTCGACCGGCCCGACGCCCCGGCCGGCGGGGCGGTCCGCTTCGGCACGGTGCTCGCAGCTCACGGTGCCCGGCCGTCGGCGGGCACGGGGCTCGGGCGCGACCGCCAACCGGAGGCGGCACCGGCGTGCGCGTCGCCTCCCGACAGACTCCGGCGCTCCGGCCCGGAGCGGCTCAGCCAGGCGGTGGCGGGCTCCGCCCGCCCCAGGACGTCTCCGTCACGGCACCGGACCGCTGCGGCCAGGCACGCGGTGGGCCGACACCGCCGTCACGGCACAAGGCACCCCGGCCGAGCACGCCGCGGGTCAGGCCGCAGCCATGGTCGTGCCGAAGCCGCCACCCGAGCCGGCTGTCCGCCCTCCCGATACCTCCGCGGCCGCACCACCGTCTCTTCGGGCCGGTACGGCGCGCGCAGGCTCAGCGCTCCGGTGCCCTCACCGGGACGTCCAAGGGCCGCGCCAGACCCACCACCGCCTCGTCCAGGCGCTCCAGGTGGCGGAGGACCCGGCCGGTGATGCGGCCGTAGCGCGACGCGTCGTCGCCTGCCAGCAGCGATGCGATGCTCGCGCCCGTCTCGACGGGGGCCGTGACCTCGCCGTCGGCCACACGGGCGGCGATCGTGCCGATGTTGCGGACCGTGCGGCCCGCCGCGCCCCGGAGGCGGGGGTCCGCCGCGATGGACGGGTGGGTGGGCAGCAGTTCCGCCGTCGCCGCCAGCGAGCGCGCGTGGTAGGCGCAGGTCTCCAGCAGGGCCACCACGTACCGCGCGGTGGTGCGCCGGGTGCGCAGCGGGGTGACCGGGTGCGTCAGCGGCTTGGTGGCCGACCGCAGGTCGCCCAGCGCCTGGTCCAGCTCCCGCGCCTTGTCCAGCAGCTCGTCCGCGGGCCCGCCGCTGAGCTGCGTCACGGCCGCGTCCGTCACGTCCGACAGCCGTTCGAGCACCGTCACCAGCAGCTCGTTGGTGCGCCGGTCCGTCCGCACCGGCAGCACCAGCGCCGCCGCCACCACCCCGCACACCGCGCCCAGCGCCGTCTCCTCCACCCGCAGCACCAGCACCTCCCAGCTGTAGGTGTGCAGCAGGGTGTACAGCAGCCCCAGCATCGCCGTGACGAAGAACGACATCAGGGTGTACGACAACGGCGCCGTGTAGAACATGGCGAAGATCAGCAGCAGCACCAGCACGAACGCCGCCACGGTGTTCCCGCCGACCAGGCCGGCCAGCAGGATCCCGGCGACCACGCCGAAGACGGTGCCGAGCAGCCGCCGGTAGCCCTTGACCAGGATCTCCCCGGTGGACGCGGTGTTGATGAAGACGATCCAGCAGGTCAGCACCGCCCAGTACCAGCGGTCCGTGGACAGCAGCTCCCCGCCGACGATGGCCAGCGTCGAGCCGACGGACACCTGCACGGCGGCGCGCGTGGTGGGCCGCCGCAGCCCTTTCGGCTCCTCGGACTCCTCCGCCTCCTCGGCGTCGATGGCGGCGTCCTCGGCGTCCAGCTCCTCCCGGGACCTGGCCGTCGCGGGACTGTCGTCCGACTCGTCCTGCGGGCCGTCCAGGGCGATCCGCAGGCCCATCACCGCGCGGGCCGCCTCGCCGATGCCGCGGAACACGTCCCGTACCGGCGCGGAGGCGGCCGGGAGGTTCTCCTCGTCCCGGTAGCCGAGCAGCCGGTTCCGCACCTGGGCCACGCCCGCCCCCGCCGTCCCGGTCCGCAGCACCAGCGCGCGCAGCGCCCGCAGGTCGCGGCGGAGCAGCGCGGTCGCCTCCTCCGGGCCGGGCAGCCGCCCCACCTCCGGCGCGGGGGCGCCCGGCAGATGCAGCGTCAGGGTGTCCGCCCGCTCCGCGCTGCGGGCGGACAGCAACAGCAGTCCCAGCCGCTCGGCGGCGATCTCCGCGTCGGCGACGCGCCGCTGCACCAGGCGCGCGGTCGGCTCGTCGGGGGTGCCCTCCTCCAGCCGGCTCTGGATCATCAGCGCCGTCTCGTGCAGCCGGGCGGTCCGCTCGCGCAGCTCCTCCAGCGCCTTGTCGGCCTCGTCGGGCCCCGCGTCCAGCAGCGCGATCTGCGCGGACACCAGCCGCGCCAGCCGCACCCGGAACGCCTCCCGCAGCCGCACCAGCAGCCCGGCCGGCGTCACCGGCACGACGGCGAACCGCACCAGGGCGCTGCACGCGAACCCGACCGCCACGACCGCCCACCACGCCGGAAGCCGATCGGGCGTCGCGCCCACGAACAGGGACACGAAGTACATCTGGAAGCCGATCAGCCCCAGCGTCGTCCCGCGGTCGCCGAACCGGCGGCCGTACACCGCGCAGAAGACCAAGGCGACGGAGAAGACGTCGCCCACCACCACCCGCTCGCTGAGCAGCGCGCCCAGCGACACCGACACCAGCGCCACCGGCAGCCCCAGCGCCAGCGTCACCGCCTGCGCCCCGCGCCGCCGCTCCCGGATCGAGAAGGTGGCGGCCATCGACGCCATCGCACCCGCCACCAGATGGGTGATGTCCGCGCCGGCCGGGGCCAGCACGGCCAGGGTGAGGGCGATGGCCCCCACCGTGCGCAGCCCCGCGGTCAGCCGCAGCAGCCCGGGGTCGGACGCCGCCAGGTGATCGCGCAGCCGTGTGCCCGACCGGCGTCCCGCCGCCTTCACGCCCGCGCACGCTCCCCCGTGGTCACCGCTTCGTCCGTCGTTCCGGCCTCCGTGCGCCGGGTCACCGAGCCGCCCGGCCCGCTTCCTCGACGTGCGCCCGCACCTGCTCCGGTGTCAGGTAGGCGTCCAGATACTCGAAGTCGCGCAGGTTGCCCGGCCGGTGCGCCTGGAAACCGGTGCGCACGAAGTCGTCACCGGCGACCGCGTTCAGCAGCCAGTTGGTCATCACGCGGGTCTTGGCCACCCCGGTGCGCAGCGCCGACCAGTGGTAGCCGCGGGCCACCGCCTGGGCGGGCAGGCCGTGCAGCTCGTAGCCGAGCGGCTTGGACACCGCGTCGGTGCCGCCGAGGTCCACCACGAGACCCAGGTCCTGGTGCACGTACGGCCGGGTCGGCCGGCCCCGCAGGGCGGCGATGACGTTCTCCGCGACGTGCCGGCCCTGCCGCAGCGCGTGCTGCGCGGTCGGCGGGCACACCGCGTCGTCGCCCTTGGCCAGGTCCGGAACCGCGGCCGAGTCGCCGAGCGCGAACACTCCGTCGTGCCCCGGCAGCCGCATGTCCGCGTTCACCGCGAGCCGGCCCCGCACCGTCTCCGCGTCGAGCGTGCCGATCAGCGGGCTGGCCACCACCCCGGCGGTCCAGATCAGCGTGCGCGTCGGCACCACCCGGCCGTCGGTGAAGGTGACCTCCTCGGCGCCCGCCTTGGCGATGGACACGCCCAGCGAGATCTCGATGCCGCGCCGGGTGAGGATCTCCTGCGCGCTGCGGCCCAGCTTCTCGCCCAGTTCGGGCATCAGCTTGGGCGCGATGTCGATCAGATGCCACTTGATCAGGCCCGGGTCGAGGCGCGGGTAGCGCTTGACGGCGGCGTGTGTCAGCCGCTGCAGGCAGGCCGCGGTCTCGGTGCCCGCGTAGCCGCCGCCGACCACCACGAACTGCAGCCGCGAGGCGCGCTCCGCCGGGTCGGTGCAGGCGTCCGCCAGGTCGAGCTGGGAGATCACGTGGTCGCGCAGGTAGGCGGCCTCGGCCAGCGACTTCAGCCCGAAGGCGTGGTCGGTGAGGCCCGGGATGTCGAAGGTACGGGTGACGCTGCCGGGCGCCAGCACGATGTAGTCGTACGGCTCGTCGACGATGTCCCCGGCGATCGTCCGGATGACGCACACCTTGGCCCGCAGGTCCACGCCGATCGCGCCGCCCGGGATGATCCGGGTCCGGTACTTCTCGCTGCGCCGCAGGGAGATCGCGATCGACTGGGGGGTGAGCACCCCGGAGGCGACCTGGGGGAGCAGGGGCAGATACAGCTGGTAGGACATCGGCGTCACCAGCGTCAGCTCCGCCTCGCCGGGAGTGAGCCTGCGCTCCAGCCGTCGCACGCACTCCACACCGGCGAAGCCGGCGCCCACCACGAGGATCCTGGGTCGTGTCACGATGTCCATCCCTTCGTGCGGCTTCAGGCGGTCCGCCTGGAACGTCGATGCCTGACGCGTGCCCCTGTTCAGCTCCACGATGCCCGCCCCGGTCCCGGAGCGCACCGGGAACCGTCGGGGCGGGGGACCCGGCGCGGCCTCAGCCGCGCAGGTGGCAGAGCAGCAGACAGACGTCGTCGTCGCGCTCGGAGTCGCTGAGGAGGGGCTGCAGAACGCGGTCCGCCGCGTCCTCCAGATCGCTGTCCAGCTCTTCGCGGTCGAAGGAGGCGAGAGCCGCGCCGAGGCGCTCGATGCCCGGGTCGATGCCCCGGGAGCGCCGCTCCACCAGACCGTCGGTGTAGAGGGCCAGCGTCGAGCCGGGCGCCAGCCGCTCGGTGTGGTCGGGGATGTCCTGGCTCAGCGGGATGCCCAGCATCGCGCCCGGCTTGGCGTCCAGCGTGCGCACCTCGCCGTCCGGCATCCGCAGCACCGGCGGCGGATGGCCCGCCGCGGCCCAGGTGAGCGTGTGGTCGTCCGGGTGGAAGCGGGCGATGACGGCCGTCGCGAACAGGTCCGGCTGGAGCTGGCGCAGATAGCCGTGCAGCCGGGTGAGCAACCGTCCGGGGCTGTCGCCGTCCACGGCGTAGGCGCGCAGCGCGGTGCGGAGCTGGCTCATCATCACCGCCGCGTGCAGCCCGTGCCCGGTCACGTCGCCGATGACGGTGACCAGGCTGCCGTCCCGCTGCCGGAACGCGTCGTACCAGTCGCCGCCGATGTTCAGACCGTGCGTGGCCGGCAGATAGCGCGCGGCCAGCCCCACGCCCGGGGCCGACGGCAGCTCCGTCAGCAGGGCGCGCTGCAGCGTCTCCGCGATGTCCCGGTTGTGCTCGAAGCGGCGGGCGTTGTCCAGGGCGATACCGGCCCGCCTGGCCAGCTCGATCAGCATCACGGCGTCGTCCGGGTCCCACCGCTCGCCCTGGGGCGACAGCGTCAGCACGCCCAGCGGCGCCCGGCGCGGCGTCAGCAGCGGCACGCACAGCAGCGGCCGGTCGGGGGCCAGCGCCGACGGCGGCCGGTCCTCCACGCCCGGCAGGTGGCCCGGGTGGTCGGCGGCGTACTGCGGGCGGCCGGTGCGGGCCGCCTGCACCGCCGCGGCCGGGTGGTCGGCGGGCAGCGGCCGGCCGTCCTCGTCGTCGAACAGCCAGACGTCGACGCCGTCGGCGTACCGCGGCACCAGCAGCTCCGGCAGGCGGCGCAGGATCTCGTCGTGGTTCAGCGACGCGGTCAGCACCGCGCTGGCGTCCGCGAGGAACGTGAGCCGCCGCCGCGCGTTCTCCGCCTCGGTGCGCGCCCGGCGCTCCGCGGCGAACGCCTCCCGCTGTGCCCTGCCCGCCGCGTCCAGCTCGGCGTGCAGCGCCAGGACGCCCTGGTTGGTCTGGTGCAGCTCCTCCCGGTGGAAGGCGACCAGACCCTCCTGCTCGGCCAGCTCCTCCAGCACCACCGACGTGTCCTCGTCGGCCCCGAGCAGCCCTTCGGACAGCGCGTCCGCCTCCTCCGGCACCGGGCACGGATCGGACAGCCGGCCGGGCTCGGGGCAGGGCACGCCCGTCGTCCACGGGGTGCGCTCCCCGGCGGCGCCGTCCGGGGCGGGGACGACCACCACGTGCAGCTCCCCGGGACCGCCGTCGGCGCCCCCGGTGCCTTCCAGGGTGAGCAGCCATGTGCCGCCCTTGGTGAGGCACTGCCGCAGCTGCCCGCTGAGGGACACGGCCAGCCGGGTCCGCTCCACGGTGGGCACCCCGCACGCGGCGGCCAGCCGCGCCACGGCGATCCGGGCGCGGGCCGCGTCGGTGACGGTCGCGATGCGCCAGGCACGCGTCATGAGGAAGCCTCCGGGACGTTGGCGAGCACGGCCACGGCGGTGTCGTCCCGCACCGGACGTGCCGCGCTGCCCGCGTCGCGGACCGCCACGGCCGCCGTCACGGCCGGGTCGGCCGGGGGAACGCCGGTGCCGGCGGGCGGCGTCCAGCGCGACGACAGCCCGTCCGTGTGGAGGATCAGCAGGCTCTCGGGGGTCCAGTCCGCCTCGTCCTCGCGCACCGTGCGCGGCCGGTGCGCGCCGACGATCCCGGGACGGGACAGCAGCGTCCGCCAGCGCCCGCCGTCCCGCAGCCGCGCGGTCACGTTGCCGATGCCCGCGAAGCGCAGCCGCCCGGTCCAGGTGTCGAGCTGGGCCGCGGCGACGGCCGCGCCGCGGGTCCCGGACAGCGCGGTGTGCAGCCGCTGAAGCACCTCGGCGGGCGGCAGCCGGGCGCAGTGGCGCAGCTCCTCGACGGCGGCGTCCGAGGCGCGGGCGGCCTCGGCGCCGTGGCCGAGACCGTCCGCCAGCATCAGCGTCACCCGGTCGCCCGACCGCACCCAGGACCAGGCGTCCCCGGACAGCTCCGCGCCCGCGAACGGCACGTTGACGCCGCCCGCGTGCACGCCGAGAGAGCGCACAGGGTCCTCCCCGGGGACGGGCCCGGCGGTGGCGGGACCGACCCGGGCCACCGCGACCGTGCCCCGGCCCACCTCGCTGTGCAGGCCGAACGCGTCGGCGATCCGCCGGCACGTCCCCAGACCCGCCCCGAGCGAGCCGCCGGTGGTGAACCCGTCCTCGAACGCGCCGGCCACGTCGGCGATGCCCGGCCCGTGGTCGAGGGCGGTGATCTGCACGGCCCGTCCCGGCCGCCCCTCCGGCAGCACGGCAGGGTCGACGACGTCGACGACCACCTCGCCCGCCTGCGCGTGCTTCAGCAGGTTGGTCGCCAGCTCGGTGGCCACCAGCGCGCACGCCGCCCGACGCTGCTCGTCCAGCCCGGCATGGGCCGCGGCCTCCTCCGCCGCCACCCGGACGTCGCGCACCCGGGTCGCGTCGTGCACCGGCACGTGCCACACGCGCGGCATCACGCACCCCCGCGCGGCCGGACCGGCCGGGACACCCAGGAGGTCACCCGCACGGTGGTGCCCGCCCCCGGGGTGCTGTCCACCTCGAAGTCGTGCACCAGACGCCGCGACCCGCCCAGCCCCATGCCCAGTCCGTCGCCGGAGGTGTAGCCGTCGCTGAGGGCCCGCTCGAGATCCGGGATCCCGGGGCCCTTGTCGGAGAAGGTCAGCCGGAGCCCGGCCGTGCCGTCGGCGGCGGTGACCCGCGTCGTCTCCAGCACGCCGCCCCCGCCGTGCACCAGCGTGTTGCGGGCCAGCTCGCTGGCGGCCGTCACCAGCTTCGTCTGGTCCACCAGACCGAACCCGACCCGGGTGGCGGCCTGCCGCACGTGCTGACGCACCCACGCGAGGTCCATGTCCGACCGGATGGGCAGCCGCGCCTCCACGTCCGCGGCGGTGTCCATCACGGTCTCCCCTCGCCACCGGGCCGGTTCGCCACGACGGGCTGCGCCAGCATCGCCAGAGCCGCCTCCGTGTTCAGAGCCGTACGCAGTTCCGGGAACGTCAGGCCCAGCTCCACCAGCGTGATGGCGACCGCGGGCCGCATGCCCGCGACCACGGTCCGCGCGGCCAGCAGCTCCGTCTGCGCCGCCGTCTCGGCCAGCACCCGGCCGAGGAAGGAGTCGACGATCTCCACCCCGGAGATGTCGATCACCACCCCCGTGACCCGGCTGGCGACGATCGTCTCGGCCAGGTCCTGCTGGAGCTGGGACGCCATGCCGTCGTGCAGGTCGCCCTGCAGGGTGACGAGCAGCACGTCCCCGAGCCGCAGCACCGGCACATGGCCCGCGACCGGGCGGGCGAAGTGCTCGCTCACCGCCGGACCGCGCCCTCGGCCGGGGCGTTCACGATGTTCGCGCCGAGCTCGTTCAGGCAGTACCCGAGCGCGTCGGCGAGGCTCGCGCGGGTCTTGACCGTGCCGAGGTCGAGGCCGAGGTGGACTATGGTCTGCGCGATCGCCGGGCGGATGCCGGAGACGACGCACTCGGCGCCCATCAGCCGGGCGGCGGCGACCGTCTTCATCAGGTGCTGCGCGACCAGCGAGTCGACCGTCGGCACGCCGGTGATGTCGAGGATCGCGAACCGGGCGTGCTGGTCGACGACCGCGTCCAGCAGCGTCTCCATCACCACCTGGCTGCGGGCGCTGTCCAGCGTTCCGATCAGCGGGACCGCCACGATCCCGTCCCAGAGCTTGATCACGGGTGTCGCCACCTCCAGCAGCTGTAGCCGCTGCCGGTCGATCAGGGCCTGGTTCTCGCTGAGTGCGGTCTGCATGGTGACCAGCCGCAGCGTGCCCATCAGCACGCTCAGCGCGGTGGCGCACTCCCGCCGCCGCTCGGGGTCCTCCTGCTCCAGGTCGGCCACCAGGAGGTTCTCCACCGGCGGCAGCAGCGCGGCCAGCTCGCTGGAGACCTGGGTGGTGGACAGCCCCGCGCGGGAGCGGGCCGCCCCCATCCGGGCGAGCTGCTCGCGGACCCCGGTGAACCCCGCGGCGTCCGGGTCCTCGATCCGCTGCGCGTCGGCCACCTGGGCCAGCGCGTCCACGATCGTCCGGCCCGCGTCCACCGCCTCGTCGCGGGAGACGGTGAACACCGTACGGAACAGGGGCTCGTCGGCCCATCGCTGGGCCACCTGCTCCCGTCGCCGCCGCAGGAACTCCCCGACCTCCCGGGCAGGGGTCGAGTGGGTCGCGTCCGCTTCGTGCTCCGGCACCTGTCTGCTCTCCTCCTCGTCGTACAAAGCGCCCGGACCCGCGACGGGGCCGGGCGGGCGGGGTGGTCCCGCTCAGACCTCGGGCTCGGCCGGGGCCGGCCGGGACCGGTCGACACGCTCCAGCGCCTCGTCGACGCTCTCCGACACGGGCACGGTGATGCTGACGCCCGTCAGGTCGAGAATCCGGCGCACCGCGGGGGTGGGCGAGATGATGTGCACGCTCCCCGGCAGCTCCCGCGCCTCCTGGTAGACGCGCAGGATGATGTTCATGCCTGAGGAGTCCATGAACGGGACCGCCGACAGGTCCAGCAGGAAGTGCCGGCGGCCGTGGTGCAGCTGGTTCGCCAGATGGTGCTGGAACTCGGTCGCCGTGTCGACGTCCAAGTAGCCCTCGACGGTGACGAGGGCCACGTCCTCACGAGGAAGTGTCACCTCGACGGACAACGGGTCCTGGGCAATGGGCACGAGTACCTCCAACAAGGTGATCAAACTCTTCCAAGGTGATCAAGCTCTTCGTCGCGCAGCCGCGCGTACCCCCGAATCGCCTCCTCATGCCTGCCCCCGCCCGATCGGCCGTCGGGGTGATCTAACCCACTCTGATCCCCACGATGCAGGTGTCGTCGTCGGTGTCCGACCTGCTGTACGTGAGCAGGCGGTCGAGCCGCTGGTCGAGCGTGCCCGGGACCGTGGCCGCGGTGGTGAGGAGGTGCGTCAGCGACTCCTCCACCGAGCGGTCCCGGCGCTCGATCAGCCCGTCCGTGTACATCAGCAGGTTGTCGTCCGCGGCGAGCTGCACCTCGCCCTCCTCGTAGCGCGCCTCGGGGACGGCGCCCAGCAGCAGACCGCTCACCGGGGGCAGCGGGGACGCCTCGGAGCCGCGCACCAGCACCGGCGGCAGATGACCCGCCCGCGCCCACCGCAGGGTGCGGGTGGCCGGGTCGTACAGGCCGCAGACCGCCGTGGCCGTGACCCCGCCGGTCAGATGGTGCGTCACCATGTTCAGCCACGACAGCAGCTGCCCGGGACCCGCGCCGGTGACGGCCAGCCCGCGCAGCGCGTTGCGCAGCACGACCATGCTGGTCGCCGCCTCGATGCCGTGACCGGCGACGTCGCCCACGCACAGCAGCACCAGACGCGACGGCAGCACCACCGCGTCGTACCAGTCGCCGCCCACCAGCTGCTCCGCCTCGGCGGGCCGGTAGCGCACGGCCACGTCCAGGTCGGGCATCTGCAGCGGCGCCTGCGTCGGCGGCATGATCGCGCGCTGCAGCTGCAGGGCCAGCCGGTCCCGCTCGCTCGCCTGCTGCTCGGTGTGCGCGAGCTGGTCACGGGTCGCCGCCAGCGCCACCTCGGTCCAGTGCTGCGACGAGATGTCCTGGTAGGCGCCTCGCACGGTGAGCAGCCGCCCGTCGGTGTCCAGCACCGGCTCGGCGACCACCCGGATGTGCCGGGTCACCCCGTCGGGCCGCTGCAGCCGGAACGCGGCCGAGGCCGGGCGCCGGTGGTGCAGCAGCGTGCGCAGGAAACGGCCGATGGCGACCGCGTCGTCCGGGTGCGCGTGCGCCGGGAGGTCCTCCAGCGGCACCGGGGGACTGGTCTCCGGACGCCCGTACAGGTCGAACAGCTGGTCGTTCCAGGTGATCTCGCCGGTCAGCAGGTTCTCCTCGAACCCGCCGATCCGGCCGAGGCGCTGCGCGTGCTGCAGCAGGCTCGCCAGCCGCGCCGTCTCGTCCTCGATCCGCCAGATGAACAGGATCCCCGCGCCGTGCCGGCTGACGCTGATGTCCGCGACCGCCGACAGCGGCACCTGGTCCACCAGCGCGGTCAGATGCATGCGCCGGGCGCGGAACGGCTCACCCGTGGCGTACACCCGCTCGATCCGCTGGAACAGCTCGCTCTCCCCGGCGGCCATCGGGTACGCCTCCAGCAGCAGGGCCCCGCTGACCATGCCGCGCGGCCGGCCCGCCGGGTCCAGGAAGCGGCTGTTGACGTGCTGGATGCGGAAGTCGAGCAGATTCCCCGACTCGTCCAGGTGCGGTACCAGCACCAGGGCCGGGTCGTACAGCCCGTCGGCCAGGTCCATCAGCTCGGCCGCGTCCGGCGGCACCCGCTGCGGACGGGTGGGCCCGTCGGGCGCCGTGTACGTCTCCAGCGTGTGCGCGCACAGCTCCGCCAGGGCCTCCACCTGCCGCACGATCTGCGGCCGCTGCGGGGGCAGCGGAAAGGGCCAGACGATCTCCAGCACGCCGTACACCCGCCCGCCGGTGCCGGCGGGCACGGCCGCCCGGCCGCCGTCCGGGTGGTGGTGCCTGCCCACACTGGGCAGCCCCCGCTCGGCCAGCGACTCGATCCACAGTCCCTCGCGCTCGGCCAGACCGCACCGCGCGACCGTCGCCACGTCCGGCGGGACGTAGTGCCAGCGCGCCGCCTCGGCGGGGGAGAAGCCGGCACTGCCGGCCAGCGTCAGCGACCCGTCGGCGCCCGCCGCCCAGATCGCCACGGCCACCGCGCCCAGCGGGCGCAGCGCCTGCTCCAGCAGCGACTCGGCCACGGCCTGGGTGTCGTCGGCTGCGAGCGCCCCGCTCTCGGCCGCCCGCAGCCGTACGGCCGCCGGGTCCGCCTCCGCCTCGCCGGTCGCCCGGGTGGCGGCCAGGAAGGCGTGCGTCACCTCGGACATCCGGTCCCGGGCGGCCTGGTTGATCACCTCGACGGCGAACTCCAGCTGAGTCGTCCCGGCCTGCTCGGTCAGCTCGGCGAGCTGCCGCGCCGCCTGCGCAGGACCGCAGCCGAGGCGCTCCACGAGGATGCCCTTGGCGAGCTCGATCAGCGCCCGCCCCTCGGCCTCCGCCTGCGCGGCCCGCACCTCACGGCTCAGCCGGTCCACCGTCGCCGCGAGCCGGCCGACGGGGGAGTCGGCGGCGACCCCGGCCGGACCGGCCGACGGATGCCGCAGCTCCATCTCGTCGGGCGCCGGCTCGCCGACGTGCCCCTGGATGCTCATGCCGGCAGCCAGCGGCGCACGCAGGCGATCAGCTCATGGCTGTCGACCGGCTTGGTGACGTAGTCGCTGGCGCCCGAAGCGAGGCTCTTCTCCCGGTCCCCGGGCATCGCCTTCGCGGTCACCGCGATGATCGGCAGGTCCGCGTACTGCGGCATCGACCGGATCTCGGCCGTGGCGGCGTACCCGTCCATCTCTGGCATCATCACGTCCATCAGGACCAGCCCCACGTCCGGGTTGTCCACCAGTCTCTGGATGCCCTTGCGGCCGTCCTCGGCGTGCAGCACCCGGAAGCCGTGCAGCTCCAGGATGCCGCTGAGCGCGAAGAGGTTGCGCGCGTCGTCGTCGACGACCAGCACGGTCCGGCCCGCGAACGAGCCGTCCACCACGGCCTCAGGAGCGGTCCGCTGCGCCTCGTCCGGGCGCACCAGCGACAGCACGTCGCCGGGCTCCTCCGCCGACAGGTGCAGCGCGATCCGCTCCCGCAGCTCGTCCAGGCTGGACAGGAACTCCAGCGCCGTGCCAGAGGCGTGGGAGCGCAGGTTCGCCTCCACCTCGGCGTCGGCGCGGTGTCCGCTGTGCACCAGGACGGGCACGCTCGCCAGCGCGGAGTCGCCGCGCAGCGCCTCCAGGAAGCGGGTCACCTCCTCCTCCGCCATGCCCAGCTCCAGCACCACGCAGTGGCAGGGGTCGGCGGCCAGCGCGCCGGCCGCCTCCTGGGCGCCGACGGCGGTGATGATGTCGACCGCCGGACGGGAGCCGCCGCCGGCGTGCGCGACGTCCTGCACCACGCTCTCCGCGACCAGGGTGAGCAGGCCCCGGGGCCGCTCCTCCACCACCAGCAGGCGGCGCGGACGCCGGCCCTGCTGGGCGGGGGCCGCCTCGATCGCGGGCGTCCGGCCGGACGCGGCCTGTGGCACCTCCTCCCCGGCCTGCTCGCCCTCCACGGCCGGGGCGGGCCGCAGCTGCTGCTCGAAGTCGGGCCGTGCCACCGGCAGGAACAGCGTGAACGTCGAGCCCTGGCCCGCGACGCTGTCCACGGTGACCGCGCCGCCCAGCAGGTGCGCGATCTCCCGGGTGATGGACAGCCCGAGGCCGGTGCCGCCGTACTTGCGGCTGGTGGTGCCGTCGGCCTGCTGGAAGGCACCGAAGATCGACTCCAGGTGCTGCTCCGGGATGCCCACCCCGGTGTCCCGCACCCGGAAGGCGACCACGGGACCGCCCCGCAGCACCTCCTGGGGCACCTCGTCGTCCGGGGCCGGCTCGATCCGCAGCTCCACCTGGCCGCGCTCGGTGAACTTCACCGCGTTGGACAGCAGGTTGCGCAGCACCTGACGCAGCCGCGAGTCGTCGGTGAGCAGGTCCGCGGGCGCGCCCGGCGCGGTCGTCACCGTGAAGTCCAGGCTCTTCTGCATGGTCATCGGCCGGAACGTCGCCTCGACGTACTCGACCAGACGGCGCAGCTCCACCCGCTCCGGGCTGACGTCCATCTTGCCCGCCTCGACCTTCGACAGGTCGAGGATGTCGTTGATCAGCTGCAGCAGGTCCGAGCCCGCCGAGTGGATGATCTGCGCGTACTCCACCTGCTTGGGGGAGAGGTTGCGCGAGGGGTTCTGGGCGAGCAACTGGGCCAGGATCAGCAAGCTGTTGAGCGGGGTGCGCAGCTCGTGGCTCATGTTCGCCAGGAACTCCGACTTGTACTTCGAGGCGAGCGACAACTGCTGTGCCCGGGCCTCGAGTTCCTGCCTTGCCTGCTCGATCTGGAGGTTCTTCGCCTCGATGTCACGGTTCTGCGAGGCCAGCAGCGCCGCCTTGTCCTCCAGCTCGGCGTTGGAGCGCTGCAGTTCCTCCTGCTGGGTCTGCAGCTCCGCGGACCGCTCCTGCAGTTCTGCGGTGAGCCGCTGCGACTCCACCAGCAGCTCGTCGGTGCGGGCGTTCGCCACGATGGTGTTGACGTTGACGCCGATGGTCTCCATCAGCTGTTCCAGGAAGTCCTGGTGGATCTGGGTGAACGGGGTCACCGACGCCAGCTCGATCACGCCGAGCACCTGGCCCTCGAAGACGATCGGCAGCAGCACCAGCGCGGTCGGCACCACCTGGCCGAGTCCGGAGGAGATGGTCACGTAGTCCGGCGGCAGCTGGTCCACCATGATGGTGCGCCGGCTGCGCGCGGCCTGCCCGACCAGGGTCTTGCCGAAGGGGATGCGCGTCGGCCGTTCGCTGTCGTCCGGGTAGCCGTACGAGCCGACGAGGCGCAGCTCGGGACCGCTCTCGCCGTCCTCCGCGAGGTAGAACGCGCCGTACTGGGCGGACACCAGCGGGACCAGCTCGTCCATGATCAGCTCCGCGACCACGGGCAGGTCGCGGTGGCCCTGCATCAGCCCGGACACCCGGGCGAGGTTGGTCTTGAGCCAGTCCTGCTCCTGGTTGGCCCGGGTCGTCTCGCGCAGGGACTCCACCATCGCGTTGATGTTGTCCTTGAGCTCGGCGACCTCCCCGGACGCCTCCACGTTCACCGAGCGGGTCAGGTCGCCCTCGGCGACCGCGCTGGTCACCTCGGCGATGGCGCGGACCTGCCGGGTGAGGTTCCCGGCCAGCTCGTTGACGTTCTCGGTGAGCCGCTTCCAGGTGCCGGAGACGCCCTCGACCTCCGCCTGTCCGCCGAGCCGGCCCTCGGTGCCGACCTCGCGGGCGACGCGGGTGACCTCCTGGGCGAACGCGGAGAGCTGGTCGACCATCGTGTTGATGGTCGTCTTCAGCTCCAGGATTTCGCCGCGCGCGTCGACGTCGATCTTCTTCGACAGGTCGCCCTTGGCCACGGCGGTCGTCACCAGCGCGATGTTGCGCACCTGGCCGGTGAGGTTGTTGGCCATGGAGTTGACGTTGTCGGTGAGGTCCTTCCAGGTGCCCGCGACACCGGGCACGTGCGCCTGTCCGCCGAGGCGTCCTTCGGTGCCGACCTCGCGGGCGACGCGGGTGACCTCGTCGGCGAACGCGGACAGCGTGTCCACCATCGTGTTGATGACGTCGGCGAGGGCCGCGACCTCGCCGGCCGCCTCGACGCGGATCCGCTGCGACAGGTCGCCCCGGCCCACCGCGGAAGCGACCTGGGCGATGGAACGCACCTGGCTCGTCAGGTTGGACGCCATCACGTTGACGTTGTCCGTGAGGTCCTTCCAGGTGCCCGACACCCCCCGCACCTGGGCCTGTCCGCCGAGGCGTCCCTCCGTGCCGACCTCGCGGGCGACGCGGGTGACCTCGTCGGCGAAGGCGGAGAGCTGGTCGACCATCGTGTTGATGGTGTTCTTGAGTTCGAGGATCTCGCCGCGGGCGTCGACGGTGATCTTCTGCGACAGGTCACCCTGCGCGACCGCCGTCGCCACCAGCGCGATGTTGCGCACCTGGCCGGTGAGGTTGCCGGCCATGAAGTTCACCGAGTCGGTCAGGTCGCGCCAGGTGCCCCTGACCCCCTGCACGTCGGCCTGTCCGCCGAGGCGTCCTTCGGTGCCGACCTCGCGGGCGACGCGGGTGACCTCGTCGGCGAAGGCGGAGAGCTGGTCGACCATCGTGTTGATGGTGTTCTTGAGTTCGAGGATCTCGCCGCGGGCGTCGACGGTGATCTTCTGCGACAGGTCGCCCTTCGCCACGGCCGTCGTCACCTGGGCGACGTTGCGCACCTGCGCCGTGAGGTTGCCCGCCATGGCGTTCACCGAGTCGGTGAGGTCGGCCCAGGTGCCCGAGACCCCCGGCACCTGCGCCTGACCGCCGAGCGTCCCCTCCGTGCCCACCTCGCGGGCGACGCGGGTGACTTCGGAGGTGAACAGCGACAGCTGGTCGACCATCCCGTTGAAGACCTTGGCGATGTCCCCCATGAGCCCGTCGGCGTCACCGGGCAGCCGGGTCCCGAAGTCCCCGTCCCGTACGGCCGTCAGTCCCGCGAGGAGCTGCCTCAGCTCCTTGTCCCCCGGCACCGTGTCGGTCCCCTCGGTGCTTCCCCTGGTCATGCGCACCCTCGTTCCGGCCCCATTCAGTGCGCATTTCCGCAGATCAGCGGAGTCGCGCGGCGAGAAATACGCCGCAGGTTAACCCACCTCGCGGGCGCGCGACAAAGCGGGTGGCGGGCTTTCCGGTCCGGATGAGAATCACGGCTTCCGGCATGCATGTTCCCGCGAGAGCGGGGTACCTGACCTCATTTCACGTCCGCCCGGCCAGGTTGGCCGCATTCGGCGGGCACCGTTCGAATGTGTGCCCGTCGGAGGGGTATCTGCTCGGTGGAGAGGGGCGGAGTTCCGGCCCCGCTTCTGTGAAGGGGGAGCAGTTCATGGGGAGCAGTCGTTTCTCGGGGAGGCCGGAAGCAGTGCCCACCGACAGCATCTGGTCGTACGCGCCGGACCTGGACCACGTCCGCGGGGCGGACCTCACGGGCTACACCGTCGTCGCGAGCGACGGAACCGCAGGCCACGTGGACCGTCAGGCCGGCCACCACGGCATGCCGCACCTCGTCGTGGACACCGGCGTGTGGGTGTTCGGCCGCAGCCTCCTGGTCCCCGTAGGGGTGATCACCTCCGTCGACACCGCGGAGCGGAAGCTGACGGTGTCCTGCACGCGGGCCGAGCTGAAGGCCGCGCCGCGCTTCCGCACCGACAGCGAGACCATGGACCGCGGCTATCTCACCGCCGTCGGCGACTACTACCGCGATCTGCCCCGCGAGGAGCGGCCCACCGGATGAGCGCGGGCCCCGGCCGTCCCGCCGCCGGGGCGCTCACCACGGCAGGAAGACGTGGATGTCCTTGCCCTGCTCGTGCGTCACGACGCTCACCTGGTCGCAGAGCGTGTGGATCAGATGCCACCCGATGCCGCCCCCGCCGCTGTGCGGATGGAACGGGCGCGGGGCCGGTTCGGTGCTGCTGGTGTCGTGCATCACCACGTGCACCCCGTCGAACGTGCGGCGCAGCCGCAGCTCGAACGGTCCGGGGGCGTACTGCACCGCGTTGGCGGCCAGTTCGGTGACCACCAGGAGTATGTCGTCCCAGTGCTCCGGCGCCGTCGGCGCCGACGCGCGGGCCAGGTCGAAGAGGAATTCCTCCGCGACCAGACGTGCGTCCGTCACATCGTGCAGCTCCCCCGGGAAGCTGGCGATGCGGCTCGTGATCTCCTCGCCGGCCAGTGTCCTGTCCCTACGCGACTCGGGTGCCATGTCGCCTTCCAGGCCCCGGCCGCTGCCGGGGCGGTCGTCGCTGCTGTTGCGTTCCCCGATCTGTGGGTTCCCGTGCGGGCGGAGCCTACGCGCCCGCCTGCCCGACGGTGCGGGGTGACAAACCCCGCACCGCGTCGCGGGCATGGTCAGCGGAACACGTTGTCCTCGTCCCACACCGACGCGTCGGCCGGCGCCGCGGGGCGAGCCGGGCGCGTGCGGGACTGGTACATCGCGTCGATCTCCAGCGCGTAGCGGCGCACGATCTCGTCCCGGCGCAGCTTCATCGACGGCGTCAGCAGGCCGTTGGACACGTCGAACGGCTCCGGCAGCACCCGGAACACCCGGATCGACTCCGAGGGGGACACGCTGCTGTTGGCCGCGGCGACCGCCCGCCCGATCTCCTCCCGCAGCGCGTTCTCCTCCCGCGCCTCCCGCGCCGGGGCGTCGCCCTGCAGCGACAGCGCCGCCCGCCAGTCCGCCAGGAAGTCCGGGTCCAGCGTGATCAGGGCGCCCACGCACGGCCGGTTGTCGCCCACCACCACGGCCTGGTGGACGAGGGGGTGCATGCGCAGCCGCTGCTCCAGGGCGGCCGGGGCCACGCTCTTGCCGCTGCTGGTGATGATGATGTCCTTCTTGCGGCCGGTGATCGTGAGATAGCCCTCGCCGTCCAGCCGGCCCAGGTCGCCGGTGGCCAGCCAGCCGTCCCGCAGGGCGGCCCGGGTGGCGGCCGGGTCGCCGATGTACCCCTGGAACACCGACGGGCCGCGCACCAGGATCTCCCCGTCCTCGGCCACCTTGATCGCGGTGCCCGGAAGCGGCTGCCCGACCGTCCCCGACTTCTCCCGGCCGTAGGGCTGCATGGTGATGCCGCCGCTGGTCTCGGTGAGACCGTACCCGTCGTGCACGTAGATGCCGATGCCCTCGTAGAAGAGGGACAGGTCGCGGGAGAGCGGGGAGCCGCCGGACGTGGCCCGCAGCACCCGGCCGCCGAGCGTCGCCCGCAGCTTGCGGTACACGGTCCGCTCGTAGAGCGCGTGCTGCATCCGCAGGTCGAAGCCGGGGCCCGGACCGCGTCCGAGCCGCTGCCGCTCCGTCGCCGCCGCGAAGTCCCGGGCGGTGCCGGCGGCCCGCTCGAACAGCGCCCCGCGCCCCGACAGCTGCGAGGCGCGCAGGAAGTTCTTGTAGATCTTCTCCAGCAGGGACGGCACCGCGTACAGATACGTGGGCCGGAACGAGCGCAGCGACGTGGACAGCGCGTCCGCGCCCAGGTCCGGCTCGTGCCCCATCAGCAGGCCGCCGCGGATGCACAGGCTCTGGACCATCAGCCCGTACACGTGCGAGAACGGCAGGAACGCCAGCACGGACCCCTGTTCGCCGGGCGGCGCCGCGACATGTCCCCAGCCCGCCAGCAGCGTGTCGCAGATGAACGCCAGCCCGCGGTGGCTGATGGCGCAGCCCATGGCGTGCCCCGAGGTGCCGGAGGTGTAGGCCACCACGGCCGTGGCGTCCGGCAGCACGATCCGGCGCATGGAGTCGACCGTGGGGGCCGGGATGGCCTCACCGCGCGCCACCAGCTGGTCCAGCGCGCCCGCGTCGAGCTGCCACACGTGCCGCAGCCGGGGCAGCTGGGCGCACACCGAGCCCACGGTCATCACGCTCTGCTCGTCCTCGACCAGCACGGCCACACAGCCGGAGTCGCGCAGGATCCACTCGACCTGCTCCCGCGAGGAGGTGGGGTAGACCGGCACGACCTCGGCGCCCACCGTCCACAGGGCGTGGCACAGGACGGTCCACTCGTAGCGGGTGCGGGCCATGATCGCGACACGGGTGCCCGGCGAGATGCCGGACGCGATCAGGCCCTTGGCCAGATCGACCACCTCGTCGCGGAACTCGACGGCGCTGACCTCCTCCCAGGTGGCGGAGGCCCCGGTGCGGCGGGCCAGTACCGGCATGGCCGGGCTCTCGGCCGCCCTCGCGAACAGGCTGTCGGCGAGGCCTCCGGTCAGGGGCGGGGCGGACGGCGGAGCGAGAGCGAGGTCGCGCATGCACTGCTCCTCACGGTGACGGGGGGTGGCGGTGCCTGAATGTAGTCCAGCGGGCCGTGCCCTGGGCCGGGATCACGTCAAGTGTGTCCGCACTGATGATCCGGCCGCTTTCTGGGGACCCGGTGTCCATGACCTACGTCAATCCCGATCCCGATCCGGACCGCACCACCGGCCTCGAGGCGGGCGGCGGCGTCCCGCCGGGCGAGACCCCGCCCGCGGAGAGCAGCATGCCGGAGGCGGGCCCGTACGAGCTGTCGTACAACCCCGCCAAGGGCTGGGCCAAGGGCCCCCTGACCGCGATCCTCGCCGTGGTCGCCTTCATCGCGGCGTTCTTCCTGGTCTACGCGATCATCCTGCTCATCTGAGCCGCGCCCGTGACAGCCGCCGGCACCCCCTTGCGGGCGGCCGGGTCCCGCACGGCCCGCCGCCCGGCGGCGGTGCCGCTTCTCCGGCTCCTCGGCGCAGTCGTACGCCGTGGCGCCCGGTTCTCCGCGCCCCGCGGGCGCACTCCGTTCCCCGCGCCCCGAAGGTGGCGCGGGGAACCGGGGGGGGCCGGCCTCCCCCCGCCCGCGCGAGCGTCGTCCGGCTACGCCTGCGTATGACGGACGCACTCCGTGACCACGTCCCGGAGGCTCTCCGTGCGTTCCAGGAGGGCGCGCTGGATCATCGCGCCGTTGCCGTCGCGGAGGAGCCGCTCGCAGCCCTCGCGGGCGCGGTCCAGGTCGCCGTGATCGGAGAGGGCGTCCGCGGTGTGGTCGAGGAGGGCGCGGACGACCGCCTCGGCGGGCATCCTCCGCATCGTCTCCGGGTGCAGCAGTTCGCCGGTGAGGCCGGAGCGCGCCGCCTGCCACGCGGACAGCCGGAGCAGGGAGACCCCCGGGTCGACCGGCTCGCGGCCCTCGCGCCACTCGCGCGCCGCCGTCTCCACCAGCGCCCGCGTCAGCGTGGCCACCAGGCCCGCCGTCTCGGCGTGCAGCGCGACGTCCGACACCCGTACCTCCACCGTCGGGTAACGCTCGGACAGGCGGGCGTCGAAGTAGATCATTCCCTCGTCGAGGATCGCGCCGGTCGCCACCATGTCCGCCACCCGCCGGTGGTACCGCTCCGGCGACCCGAACGGCTCGGTCGGCCCCGCCGACGGCCACCGCTGCCACACCCGGCTGCGATAGCTGGAGTATCCCGAGTCCTTGCCCTGCCAGAACGGCGAGTTCGCGCTGAGCGCGGTCAGCACCGCCAGCCACGGCCGTAGACGGTCGAGGACGGCGACGCCCTCCTCGTCGGACTCCACCGACACGTGCACGTGACAGCCCATGACGAGCTGCTCACGGGTGGCGATGCCGTACTGCTGCTCCATCCACCGGTACCGCTCGTTGACGCCGACCGCCGGGCTCACCGGCAGCGGCGACGTGGCCAGCGCGGCGACCGTGCAGCCGATCTCCTCGGCGTGGCCCGCGGCCTCCTTGCGGCAGCGGGCTATCTCCGCGAGCAGGCGCTCCATGGACGACTGCGGATGGGTGGCGAACTCCACCATCTGCTCGTGCAGTTCCTTCTCGAAGACGTCCTGCCCCGAGTCCTCCCGCTCGGCGCGGGCGAGCACCGCCGCGGACATCGCCCGCGGTTCGCCTGTCTCCGGATCGACCAGGAGGAGTTCCTCCTCCACTCCCACGGTGCGCACCTGATGCCTCGCCCTTCTGCCTGCCGCGTCGACGCCGAGCAGCCCTCGGCCGTACGACCCGCATGCCCCGCGCGGGGCGCGGGACACCTGGTGTCGTCGGCGGAGGGCAGCCGGGGGCCGGAGCACGGCCTCACAGCGGCGTGGGCGCCAGCCAGACCGTCGCGAGCGGGGGCAGGGTGAGCCGGACGTGCCCGTCCTCGGGCTTGACCGGGTCCGGGTTCACGACGTCGCCGCCGCCGTAGCGGGCGGCGTCGGTGTTGAGGATCTCCTCCCAGGCGACCACGTCGTCGCCGACGGCGAGCCGGTAGTCGTGCCGGACCACGGGGGAGAAGTTCGACACCGCGAGCAGCGGCCGGCCCTCCGCGTCGTACCGCAGGAACGCGAAGACGTTGTCGTCGGCCGCGTCCACCGCGACCCAGCGGAAGCCGGAGGGGTCGGTGTCGCGCTGCCACAGCGACGGAAGCCGCCGGTAGTGCGCGTTGAGGTCGCGCACCAGGTCCTGCACCCCGCGGTGGTCGCCCGCCGAGTGGTAGCCCTCGTCCAGCAGCCACCACTCGGGACCCGCCTTCTCGGACCACTCGGCGCCCTGCGCGAACTCCTGGCCCATGAAGAGGAGTTGCTTGCCGGGGTGGGCCCACATGAAGCCCAGGTAGGCGCGGACGTTGGCCCGCCGCTGCCACCAGTCGCCCGGCATCTTCGACACCAGCGCCTGCTTGCCGTGCACCACCTCGTCGTGGGAGATCGGCAGCACGTAGTTCTCGCTGTAGGCGTACACCATCGCGAAGGTCATCTCGTGGTGGTGGTACTTGCGGTGCACCGGCTCGTGGGAGACGTACTCCAGCGAGTCGTGCATCCAGCCCATGTTCCACTTCAGCCCGAACCCGAGCCCGCCGGTGTCGGTGGGCCGGGTCACCCCGCCCCACGCCGTGGACTCCTCGGCGATGGTCACCACGCCGGGGCAGCGCCGGTACACGGTGGCGTTCATCTCCTGGAGGAACGCCATGGCCGCAAGGTCCTCCCGGCCGCCATGGATGTTCGGCTCCCAGCCGCCCTCCTCGCGCGAGTAGTCGAGGTAGAGCATCGAGGCGACCGCGTCGACCCGCAGCCCGTCGATGTGGAACTCCTGGCACCAGTACACGGCGTTCGCGACAAGGAAGTTGCGTACCTCGGTGCGGGCGTAGTCGAAGGTGAACGTCCCCCAGTCGGGGTGGTCGGCGCGCCGCGAGTCGCCGGGCTCGTACAGCGGCTCCCCGTCGAACCGGGCCAGCGCCCAGTCGTCGCGCGGGAAGTGCGCGGGCACCCAGTCCATGATCACGCCGATGCCGGCCCGGTGCAGGGCGTCCACCAGGTACCTGAAGTCGTCCGGGGTGCCGAGCCGCGCGGTCGGCGCGTAGAAGCCGGTGACCTGGTAGCCCCAGGAAGGCCCGTACGGGTGTTCGGCGACCGGCATCAGCTCGACGTGGGTGAACCCCATGTCCTTGACGTAGGCGGGCAGCACCTCGGCCAGTTCGCGGTAGGTGAGCCCCGGCCGCCACGACGGCAGGTGCACCTCGTACACCGAGAACGGCGCCTCGTGCACCGGCGTGTCCCCGCGCCGCGCCATCCACTCCGCGTCGCCCCACTCGTGGTGCGAGGCGGTGACCACCGACGCCGTGTTCGGCGGCGCCTCGGTGCGGCGCGCCATCGGGTCCGCCTTGAGGAACCGGTGGCCGTGGCGCGAGTGGATCTCGAACTTGTACCGGGTGCCCTCGCCGACGCCCGGCAGGAACAGCTCCCACACGCCGGACGATCCCAGCGACCGCATCGGGAACGCCGTCCCGTCCCAGTACGTGAAGTCCGCGGCGAGCCGCACCCCGAGCGCGTTGGGCGCCCACACCGTGAAGCGGGTGCCGTCCACGCCCTGGTGGGTCATGGGGTGCGCGCCGAGCGCCGTCCACAGCTCCTCGTGCCGGCCCTCGCGGATCAGGTGCAGGTCGAAGTCGCCGAGCGCGGGCAGGAACCGGTACGGGTCGTGCGTCTCCACCGGTTCGTCGTCCCCGTACGCGACCGCCAGGGTGTACTCGGGGACCTCGTCCAGGGGCAGCACGGCGGAGAACAGCCCGTCGCCGTCGGACACCAGCGGGGTGCGGGCGCCGTCGACGACCACGCTCACCTCGCGGGCGAAGGGGCGCAGCGCCCGGAAGGCGATGCCCCCGGGCACCGGGTGGGCGCCCAGCAGGGCGTGCGGGTCGTGGTGGGCGCCCGCCAGCAGGCGGCCCCGGTCGTGCGGGTCGAGGGCGGGGGCGGCCGCCCCGTCGGCGGCGGACGGGGCGGACCCGCCCGGTCCGGACAGCGGCGTGTCGTGCAGGGCCACGGCTTCAGTCTCCTCTCACGGCGAGGCGCTCGATCGCCGCCATGGGTACGGGCAGCCAGTCGGGTCGGTGCCGGGCCTCGTACAGCACCTCGTACACGGCCCGGTCCGTCTCGTAGGCGCGGAGCAGGCCGTGCTTCTTGCGCGGGTCCCAGCCGGCGCGGGCCGCGTAGCCCGCGCAGTAGGCCTCGCGGCAGCGCCGCGCCCACTCCGGGCGCCAGGGACGGCGCTGACGGGCGGCGTAGTCGAAGGAGCGCAGCATCCCGGCGATGTCCCGCACGGGGGAGTGGGCGCTGCGCCGTTCGGAGAGCGGCCGGGACGGCTCGCCCTCGAAGTCGATCACGAACCACTCGCGTCCCGCCCGCAGCACCTGGCCCAGGTGCAGGTCACCGTGGATGCGCTGGGCGGGCGGCCCTGCGTCGCAGGTGGCGAGCGCCGCGAAGGCGCTCCGCAGCCCCGGCACGTACGGCTGGAGCGCGGGCACGGCGTGCGCGGCCGCGGTCAGCCGCTCGGTCATCGCCGCCGCCGTCCGCCCGTTCTCGCCGGGCGCGCCGACGGGGAACGCGGAGGACAGCGCCAGATGCACGTCGGCCGTGGCGCGGCCGAGGGCGTGCGCCTGCGCGGTGAAGTCGTCCCCCGAGGCGAGCGCGTCGAGGGCCAGCGTCCAGCCGTCGGCGGCGTTGCGCAGATACGGCTGGAGCACGCCGAGCGTCGCCTTGAACGGGTCCGTGGTGCGCAGCCAGGCCACCGGCGCGGGCACCCGGTGGCAGCCCTGCCGGGCCAGCGCCCCGGGCACCTCCAGGTCAGGGTTGACGCCGGGCTGGATGCGCCGGAAGACCTTCAGGATGTACTCGTCGCCGTACACCAGCGAGGAGTTGGACTGCTCGGCGTTCAGCAGCCGCGGCACCAGACCCGAGGGGATCTCCTGGGCGGGGTCGCCCTCGAAGTGCAGCGGGCCCGCGGTACCCGGCCGGCGCAGCCGCTCCAGCAGCAACTGGGCGGCGCGCGGGTCCTGGAGGGCGTCGTAGACCGTCAGCCCGGCCAGCAGGCCGTCCCGCACGGTGCCGATGAGCGCCTTGCCCAGGCGGGGCGAGGGCCGTTCGCGCACCCCGAGCAGCAGCTGGTAGCAGTCGCCGGCGGGGGTGGCGCCCCCGGGCGCGGGCACCCCGCCGTGCGCGGCGTGCACCAGCACGTGCAGACAGCCCGGGAACAACTCCGTCGTGGACAGCACGCCGAGATCGGTGACGGGTCGGTCCTTGCCCGCGAACCAGCGTTGCAACGGCAGCCACTCCCGCAGCAGCCCGGCGAGCGACTCCAGGGACTCGGCGGGCGCGCTCCGCGGGCGCAGGAATGCGGTCTTCGTCATCGTGACGCCTCCTCTCGCCGGCACACGCTCACAGGCGTCGGCCGATGCGGGATGCGACTCGGGTGAGCCGGAACCAGTAGAAGCCGTGGCCCCCGAGGGTCAGCAGGTACGGCAGTTCGCCGATGGCCGGGAACCGCACCCCGCCGAACAGCTCCACCGGGTGCCGGCCGTCGAACTCGCGCAGGTCGAGCTCGGTGGGCTGGGAGAAGCGGGAGAAGTTGTTGACGCACAGGACCAGGTCGTCCTCGTACTCGCGGAGGAAGGCGAGGACGGCGGGGTTGGAGGAGGGCAGTTCGGTGTAGGAGCCGAGGCCGAACGCGGGGTTCTGCTTGCGGATCTCGATCATGCGCCGGGTCCAGTGGAGCAGGCTGGAGGGTGAGGCCATGGAGGCCTCGACGTTGGTGACCTGGTAGCCGTAGACCGGGTCCATGATCGTCGGAAGGTAGAGGCGGCCGGGGTCCGAGGACGAGAAGCCGGCGTTGCGGTCGGGCGTCCACTGCATCGGCGTGCGGACGGCGTCGCGGTCGCCGAGCCAGATGTTGTCGCCCATGCCGATCTCGTCGCCGTAGTAGATGATCGGTGATCCGGGCAGGGACAGCAGCAGGGCGGTGAAGAGTTCGATCTGGTTGCGGTCGTTGTCGAGGAGGGGGGCGAGGCGCCGGCGGATGCCGATGTTGGCGCGCATGCGGGGGTCTTTGGCGTACTCGGCCCACATGTAGTCGCGTTCCTCGTCGGTGACCATTTCCAGGGTCAGCTCGTCGTGGTTGCGCAGGAAGATGCCCCACTGGCAGCCGGAGGGGATGGCGGGGGTCTTGGCGAGGATCTCGGAGACGGGGTAGCGGGACTCGCGGCGGACGGCCATGAAGATGCGGGGCATGACCGGGAAGTGGAAGGCCATGTGGCATTCGTCGCCGCCGGCGGCGTAGTCGCCGAAGTAGTCGACGACGTCCTCGGGCCACTGGTTGGCCTCGGCGAGCAGCACGGTGTCCGGGTACTGGGTGTCGATCTCCTTGCGCACCCGCTTGAGGAACGCGTGCGTCGCCGGAAGGTTCTCGCAGTTCGTCCCCTCGGCCGCGTACAGATAGGGGACGGCGTCCAGCCGGAACCCGTCGATGCCCAGGTCGAGCCAGAACCGCAGGCCCGCCAGCATCTCCTCCTGCACCCGCGGGTTCTCGTAGTTGAGGTCCGGCTGGTGGGAGAAGAACCGGTGGAAGTAGTACTGCTTGCGCACCGGGTCGTACGTCCAGTTGGACGCCTCGGTGTCGACGAAGATGATGCGCGCGTCCGGGTAGCCGGTGTCGTCGTCGGCCCAGACGTAGAAGTCGCCGTAGGGGCCGTCCGGGTCCTTGCGGGACTCCTGGAACCACGGGTGCTGGTCGCTGGTGTGGTTCATGACGAAGTCGATGATCACGCGCATGCCGTGCTGGTGCGCGGAGTCGACGAACTCCACGAAGTCGGCCAGGTCGCCGAACTCGGGGAGCACGGCGGTGTAGTCGGCCACGTCGTACCCGCCGTCGCGCAGCGGCGACTTGAAGAACGGCGGCAGCCACAGGCAGTCGACGCCCAGCCACTGCAGATAGTCCAGCTTGGAGGTCAGGCCTTTGAGATCGCCGATGCCGTCCCCGTTGCTGTCCTGGAAGGAGCGGACGAGGACCTCGTAGAAGACGGCGCGTTTGAACCAGTCGGGGTCCCGGTCCTTGGCGGGTGTGTCCTCGAACGTGTCCGGCACTGGCTCGTTCACGGTCATGGCGTTCCTGGCCCTCCGTTTCGCTGTGCGGCGGGCGGTCGCTGGACGTGCAGGACATGCGCGGGAGCCCGCCCCGGCTCCAGCCGCACGTAGTTGGTGCTGCCCCAGTGGTAGGTCTCGCCGGTGAGCTCGTCGCGCACCGGCACCGACTCGTGCCAGTCCAGGCCGAGTTGCGGCATGTCCAGCGAGACCGTCGCCTCCTGGACGTGATGGGGGTCGAGGTTGACCACCACGAGCACGACGTCGGAGCCGCTGCGCTTGCTGTACGCCAGGACGGAGTCGTTGTCGGTGCGGTGGAAGCGGAGATTGCGCAGCCGGTGCAGCGCGGGGTGGTCCCGCCGGACGGTGTTGAGGCGGGTGATGAGGGGGGCGATGGTGCGGCCCTCGCGTGCGGCGGCTTCCCAGTCGCGGGGTTTGAGCTGGTACTTCTCGCTGTCGAGGTACTCCTCGCTGCCCTCGCGCAGCGGGGTGTTCTCGCACAGTTCGTAGCCGCTGTAGATGCCCCAGGCGGGGGAGAGGGTGGCGGCGAGGACGGCGCGGACCTCGAAGGCGGGCCGGCCGCCGTGCTGGAGGTAGGCGTGCAGGATGTCGGGGGTGTTGGCGAAGAAGTTGGGCCGCATGTAGGAGGCGGCCTCCCCCGACAGTTCGGTGAGGTACTCCGTCAGCTCCTGCTTGGTGTTCCGCCAGGTGAAGTACGTGTAGGACTGCTGGAAGCCGATCTGGGCGAGGGTGTGCATCATCGCCGGGCGGGTGAAGGCCTCCGCCAGGAAGATGACGTCCGGGTCGGTGCCGTTGATGTCGGCGATCACCCGCTCCCAGAACACGACGGGCTTGGTGTGCGGGTTGTCCACGCGGAAGATCCGCACCCCGGCGTCCATCCAGTGCCGCAGGATCCGGCAGGTCTCGGTGACCAGGCCGTCCATGTCGGCGTCGAAGGCGACGGGGTAGATGTCCTGGTACTTCTTGGGCGGGTTCTCCGCGTAGGCGATGGACCCGTCGGGGCGGTGGTGGAACCACTCGGGGTGCTTGTGCACCCAGGGGTGGTCCGGGGAGCACTGCAGGGCGAAGTCGAGGGCGACCTCCATGCCCAGGTCGCGGGCGCGGGCGACGAAGCGGGTGAAGTCCTCCAGTGTGCCCAGCCGCGGGTGGACGGCGTCGTGGCCGCCCTCGGGGGAGCCGATCGCCCACGGCACGCCGACGTCGTCGGGGCCGGCGTCGAGGGTGTTGTTCGGGCCCTTGCGGAACGTGGTGCCGATCGGATGGATCGGGGGCAGGTAGACGACGTCGAAGCCCATCGCGGCGATCGCGGGCAGCCGGCGCGCGGCGGTGTCGAAGGTGCCGTGCGGCTGCTCGGGGGTGCCCTCGGAGCGGGGGAAGAACTCGTACCAGGACCCGAACAGGGCGCGTTCCCGCTCCACCAGCAGGGGAAGCGGCTCGCTGCTGGTGACCAGCTCCCGCAGCGGGTGCCTCGCCAGCACCGCGTCCACCTCCGGCGTCAGCGCCGCCGCCAGCCGGGTGGCACAGGGCAGGGTGTCGTCGCGCAGGGTCGCGGCCGCCTCCAGGATCACGTCCTGCCCGGCGTCGCGCGGCACCCCGGCCGCGGCGCGCGCTAAGAGGTCGGCGCCCTCCTCCAGGACCAGCCCGGCGTCGATGCCCGCCGGAACCTTGACGGTGGCGATGTGCCGCCAGGTCGTCACGGGGTCGCCCCAGGCCTCGACGCGGTAGGTCCAGTGGCCGGGCGCGTCCGCGGCCACCTCCGCGCCCCACCGGTCCGAGCCCGGCGCCAGCTCCCGCATCGGCGTGAACGGGCCCGGACGCCCCTCCGGATCCTTCAGCACCACGTTGGCCGCCACCGCGTCGTGCCCCTCACGGAACACGGTCGCCGTCACCTCGAACGCCTCGCCGACGACGGCCTTCGCCGGCCGCCTGCCGCGGTCGACGCACGGCCGGACGTCCCGTACCGGGACACGACCGATGGTCGGGGTCGTCTTCATGGGCCTGTGCACCTCCGCCGCTCGTGATGCCCGGGCAGGCGCCCGGGCGGGGGACCACATGGAGGCGGGAAGGTCATTGCCTTCCCGCCGGGGACCGCCGCTCGACGGCGGGCGCGCCGCGCCGGACCGTGGCGGCCGGACGTGGCCGGTCGTTCTGTTCCTGCAGATAGGTGACGAGGGTGGTGCGCAGGTACCGTTCCGCGGCGTCGGCCGCCTCTCGCGCGCAGCGCTTCCCCATCAGCACGCAGAGGGTGTAGCCGGAGTCCTCGAAGGTCGCCCGCACCGTGTGGTCGGTGGGGGCGGCCAGCATCACGCGTTCCCAGGCCCGGTAGCGACGCAACTGCCGGGCAACTTCGGCTTTTGCGGGTAGCAGCATGCGCCGTTCACCTTTCCGGGGCTCGATGGGAGCGCGTTGTCCCGACGGTCGGGCGGAGCCGTGCGCACCGATGCACGGACCCGTAACGGCGATCGAGGTCTTCACTCATGGTGCACGGACAGTGACCCCACGTCTTGTTGGAATTTCAACCAACGGTTCACGGTGAGCGTCGCAGGTCAGGCGGTTCCGGTCCGCTCGAATGCGGTCCCATCCGTCTCATCCGTGCGCTCGTGTTGCACGAATGGACCAACCCCCTCAGTCTGAAGGTGACTCAGAAGCGACACCCGCTCACGTTCCGTGTGCGGGGGCCCGTCCGCCGGACGGGAGGAGCGCAAGCTTCGCGGTGAGGAGCCACGACGATGAAGACCGCAGTGCCCTGCTACTACCACCTCGACGTGGAAGTCAGCCCGGAGAGGGTGGGACAGGTCAGCCGGATACTGGCCGCTCACCTCCGGTTCTGGGACCTGGAGAACCTCATGGAGCCCGTCTGCGGCGGCACCGAGATGCTGCTCCGCGCCATCGACGAGCACGCCACCGACAAGAACACCTCCATCGAGATGTGGTGGAACGGGCAGCACCTCATCACGGCCATCGCGGACAACGACCGCGCCCTGCGCCCCGACCAGGAGCTGCGCGGCTGCCTCGAGCACCTCGCCGCCAGCAGCGACGGATGGGGCTGCTGCGCCACCGAGACCGGCAGCAAGGTCATCTGGTTCTCGCAGCGCGCCCGCGCCGGGGAACGCGTGCCCCTCGTCCCCACCACGCCCGACCCGCGCGAGAGCGAGGGCCTGGACCTGCCCCGCGAGGTGAGCGTCTCCACGGCCACCGCCCGCGTCCGAACGCCCGGCGGCCTCCTGGAGGAGGTCCGGTGACCCGGCGGGACAACCGGAAAGGGGCGCCCGCCTGGAGCGGGCGCCCCTACCCGCTGGGCGCGTCCTACGACGGCGAGGGCACCAACTTCGCGCTGTTCAGCGAGGTCGCGGAACGTGTCGACCTGGTCCTGGTGGACGACGACGGCCGGCACCGCACCGTGCCGCTCACCGAGGTCGACGGCTTCGTGTGGCACGGCTACCTGCCGGGCGTCGGCCCCGGCCGGCGCTACGGCTACCGGGTGCACGGCCCCTGGGCCCCCTCGGCCGGCCACCGCTGCAACCCGGCGAAGCTGCTCCTCGACCCCTACGCCACCGCCGTCGACGGCCAGATCGACAACCACCCCTCGCTGTACGAGCGGAACCCGCACGGGCCCGACCCGGCGGACAGCGCGGGCCACACCATGCTCGGCGTGGTGACCGACCCCGCCTTCGACTGGGGCGACGACACCCGGCCCGGCCGCCCGTACTCCGACACCGTGATCTACGAGGCCCATGTCAAGGGGCTGACCCGCACCCACCCCGACATCCCGCCCGAACTGCGCGGCACCTACGCCGGACTGGCGCACCCCTCGGTGATCGAGCACCTCACCTCGCTCGGCGTCACCGCGGTGGAGCTGATGCCGGTGCACCAGTTCGTCCAGGACGGCGTGCTCCAGGGCCGGGGCCTCGCCAACTACTGGGGCTACAACACCATCGGCTTCTTCGCCCCGCACAACGCCTACGCCGCCCACGGCACCCGCGGAGGGCAGGTCACGGAGTTCAAGGAGATGGTGAAGGCGCTCCACGCGGCCGGGCTCGAGGTGATCCTCGACGTCGTCTACAACCACACCGCCGAGGGCAACGAGAAGGGCCCCACCCTCTCCTTCCGGGGCATCGACAACTCCTCGTACTACCGCCTGGTGGACGGCGACTGGCGGCACTACTACGACACCACCGGCACCGGCAACAGCCTGCTGATGCGCCACCCCTACGTGCTGCAGCTCATCATGGACTCGCTGCGCTACTGGGTCACCGAGATGCACGTCGACGGCTTCCGCTTCGACCTCGCGGCCACGCTGGCACGGCAGTTCCACGAGGTGGACCGGCTGTCGGCGTTCTTCGACCTGATCCAGCAGGACCCGGTGATCAGCCGCGTCAAACTCATCGCGGAACCCTGGGACGTCGGCGAAGGCGGCTACCAGGTCGGCAACTTCCCGCCCCTGTGGTCCGAGTGGAACGGCAAGTACCGTGACGCCGTACGGGACTTCTGGCGCGGCGAGGACCACACCCTCGGCGAGTTCGCCTCCCGGCTGACCGGCTCCTCCGACCTGTACGCCCACCACCGGCGCCGGCCGCGCGCCAGCGTCAACTTCGTCACCGCGCACGACGGTTTCACCCTGCGCGACCTGGTCTCCTACAACGACAAGCACAACGAGGCCAACGGCGAGGACAACCAGGACGGCGAGAACGACAACCGCTCCTGGAACTGCGGCGCGGAGGGCCCGACCCGCGACCCGGCCGTGCGGGAACTGCGCGCCCGCCAGCAGCGCAACTTCCTGGCCACGCTGCTGCTGTCGCAGGGCATCCCGATGCTCTCGCACGGCGACGAACTGGGCCGCACCCAGCGCGGCAACAACAACGCCTACTGCCAGGACAACGAGATCAGCTGGATCGACTGGCGTCTCGGCGACGAGCAGCGCGGGCTGGTGGACTTCACGCGCCGGCTGATCGCGCTGCGCCGGGAACACCCGGTGCTGCGCCGGCGCCGGTTCTTCCGGGGCGAGACCCCGCGGAACGCGGACCAGCCGCTGCCCGACCTGGTGTGGCTGGCGCCGGACGCGCGGGAGATGACCGACGACGACTGGCTGCGCTCCGACGCCCACTCGGTCGGAGTGTTCCTCAACGGCGACGCCATCGCCGAACCGGACCCGCGCGGCCGGCCCGTCGTCGACGACTCGTTCCTGCTGCTGCTCAACAGCCACTGGGAGCCGGTCGGCTTCCGGCTGCCGGACGCCTCCTACGGCGAACGGTGGACGGCCCTGATCGACACCGCCGACCCGGACGGCACCCCCGACGAGGCGGAGCGCAAGGCGGGCACCCGGCTGACCGTGGACGCCCGCAGCCTGGTGCTGCTGTCCCGTCCGTCCCGCACCTCACGGTGACCGGGCGGCCCCGCGGAGGGCTCAGTGCTCGCGGCGCGAGGTGACCGTGAAACGGGCGCCCTCGTTGTCGCTCAGCACCGCCTCCTCGGGGCCCAGGGACAGCACGCTGCCCCCGTGTTCCTCGGCGGCGCGGGCGCAGGCGGCCACGTCCGGCACGGTGAAGTGGACCTGCCAGTGCGGCCGGATCCGCGGATCGGGCGCCGATCCCAGCGCACCCGACTCGATGCGCGCCACCACGTCGCCCTCGCTGCGCAGCACCACTTCCTCGCCCTCGTAGTGCACCTCGCAGCCGCCGGGCCGGCCGGACGCCCAGTCGAAGACCTCGCCGTAGAAGATCGCCGCGTCGAAGGCGTCCCGGGTGTGCAGCCGGATGAACGCCAGCTGCGCCCGGCGCCACGTGGGCCAGTCGCTGAACAGCTCGCCCTCCCACACCCCGAACGTCGCCCCGTCCCGGTCGGCGAGCAGCGCGGCACGGCCCGGCGGCAGCGAGATCGGGCCCACCGCCGCGGTCCCGCCGCGCTCCTGCACCCGCGCGGCCGCCTCGTCGGCGCTGCGCACCGCGAAGTACGGCGTCCACGCCACCGCCATCTGCCACATGCCGGCCACTGCGGCGATCCCCGCCACCGGCCGGCCGTCCGCCAGGGCGACGCGGAACTGGTCGCCCAGCCGCATGGGGCGCCACTCCCAGCCGAGCACGGCGCTGTAGAAGTCCTCGGTGCTCTGCAGATCACGGCTGGTCAGACTCACCCAGCAGGGCGCCCCGTAGACGGCGTGCGTCGAGACGACGCCCGTCGAGCCGGCGGAGGAGGTCATGTCGTGGTTCATAGCGGTCGTGTCCTGATCTTCGTCGGCCCGGCAGCCACCCGGCTGGCACCAGTGTCCGCGGGGCACCGGCCCGGGCGCCTGCCGAGTACCCCGGCGGCGGCCCCGAAACGGTGACCCCGGCCACCCGTGGGCCACCCCGGTGGCACGGGGTGGTCCGTGTGGCGACCATGGAGGGATCGGACACCGGGTGAAGGCACTCAAGCACTTGGCGAAGGCGCCGCGGGAGCGGCACACCGGAACCGGAGGTGACCATGCCCACGGACGGGGGCGCGGACCGGATCCTGCAGCTGGAGGAAGAGGTCCAGCAGCTGAAGGACGCGGTCGTCTCGCACGCGGTGGTGGACCAGGCCATCGGCATGATCGTCGCGCTCGGGCGGGTCTCGCCCGACCAGGGCTGGGCGGTGCTGAAGGAGGTGTCCCAGCGGACCAACATCAAGCTCCGCAGCATCGCCGACATGATCCTCGTCTGGGGCCGCACGGGCGCGCTGCCCGCCGAGGTCCGCACGGTCCTCGAGGAGACCCTCGACCGTCTCGGACCCACCCGCCTCCCGGACGTCCCCCCGGAGTCCTGAGCCCTCAGCCGGCGTCGGCCGACGCCAGCTCCTCGCGCACCTGCGCGAAGCAGCTGCTCAGCAGGCGGGAGACGTGCATCTGCGAGATGCCCAGCTGGTCGGCGATGCCGCTCTGCGTCATCCCCTTGAAGAAGCGCAGATAGAGGATGAGGCGCTCGCGCTCCGGGAGCGCCTCCAGGCACGGCCGTACCGCCACCCGGTCCACGACGGCGTCGTACGCCGGGTCCGGGCCGCCGATCGAGTCGCCGAGTGCGTACCCGTCGGTGCCCGGCATCTCCGCCTCCAGCGAGAGCGCGGAGAAGCACTCCAGGGCCTCCATGCCGGTGCGCACCTCGTCCTCCGTCAGCCGGGCGTGCGCGGCGATCTCGGCGACCGTGGGAGGCCGCCCGGGCGTGGTCTGCGACAGCTCCTTCGCCGCGGTGCGCACCCGGTTGCGCAGGTCCTGCACCCGGCGCGGCACGTGCAACGTCCACATGTGGTCGCGGAAGTGGCGTTTGATCTCGCCGGTGACGGTCGGTACCGCGTACGCCTCGAAGGCGTTGCCGCGCGCCGGGTCGTAGTGGTCGACGGCCTTCACCAGACCCAGGGCCGCCACCTGGTACAGGTCCTCCAGGGCTTCTCCGCGGCCCCGGAACCGGACGGCGATGCGCTCGGCCATCGGCAGCCACGCCGTGACCAGGTCGTCGCGCAGTCTCCGGCGCTCCGGCCCGTCGGGCAGACCGGCCAGACGCTCGAAGTCACGCGCCGTCTCGGGGGCGTCGTCATGGGAGTGGGGCTTCCTGGGACCGACGGTACGCATCACGCGCGCACCTCCCTGAGCGGGTGCCGGATGGACAGAACACGGACGTGCCTCCTGTCCGAAGCACTGAGAATTCCTTTCCCGGTCCGCCGCGATTTCAAAACGGCTGCGGGAAAACGGTGCGGGATCGCGGTCCGTTGAATTCTGGAAATACGCACGCTGTGGAACCGGGGGAATTCAGGGTGTGAAAAGCGGCAGGCCGGGGCGCGCGGGCGGGGCCGTTACGGCGGGGAAGGGGGCCGGGCGCCGCCGGTGCGGGGTGACCGCCGCGCCGGACGTGATGTACGGCACGCCTCGTCGGCGCGCCCGGTGGTCCGGTCGGGCGATTTTTCCTGGGCAGCGCTTGATCGGCGATCAGATCGGGCGAACTGCCTGACCACGGCGCATTCCGCTCATTTGACAGTGCGCTGAGACCACAGATAGGAAGCAGCGGACAGAAGTCGAGAGGTGCACTGTGTACGAGCCGAACGTGGTCGGGGACTGGCAGGAGTACGACGAGCATGCCGGTCTGCGGGTCCGCGTCCATCGTCTGGAAGCGGGCGACCCGCCGCGCGGGCGTGACGACGCCGCCGAAGGGCTGTCGTACTTCCGGGTCCGGGTGACCGTGGAAAACCGGGGCGAGCGCCCTGTGTGCATTCATCTCGAGGACGGTCAGATCGACGTGCGCACCGGCCCCGACGGCGAGAGCGCATTCATCGACTGGCGCAACTCGCAATTCATCGAGGGATTCGACGTCTTTCCGCTGCGCCGGGCCACCGCCGTGCTCTACGCGGCGGCGCCCGAGGCGTCCCTGGCGCAGGTCGACGTCCAGGTGCAGGTGCGCGCCGACGAGGAGTGGGCCGGACGCCGGCTGTGGACGGGCGGCGTCGGCGTGCTCGAACCCTCCGCGGGGGCGACGGCCGGGGCGGCCCGCGAGAGCCTCGCCCAGCAGGTGAGCCTGTTCCTCCAGGAGCAGGCGGAGGAGGGCACCGCCTGATCCGCCCGCGCCGGGAGGTTCAGTGCGGGATGCCGTCGATGACCTCGCGGGCGCCCTGACGCAGCAGCGCCACGGCGACCGACGTGCCGAGCGTCGCCGGGTCCAGTCGCCCCGCCCACTCGTGGGCGTTCAGCCGGGTCTTGCCGTCCGGGGTGAACACGCAGGCGCGCAAGGACAGTTCGCCGCTGCGGTCCACGCGGGCGAGTCCGGCGATCGGGCTGTTGCAGTGCCCCTGGAGGACGTGCAGCAGCATCCGCTCGGCGGTCGTCTCGCGGTGCGTGTCGGGATGGTTGAGGACGGCGGCCGCCTCGATCAGACCCGTGTCGCCCTCCCGGCACTGAAGGGCCAGGACGCCCGCGCCGACCGGCGGCAGCATCACGTCGGGCGACAGCACCTCGCTGATCACGTCGGCCCGGCCGATCCGCTCCAGACCGGCCGCCGCGAGCAGCAGCGCGTCCACCTCGCCCTCCGCCAGCTTCGCCAGCCGCCGGTTGGCGTTCCCGCGCAGCGGCACGCACCGCAACTGCGGATGGGTGGCGGCGAGCTGGGCGACCCGGCGCACCGACGACGTGCCGATCCGCGTGCCGGGCGGCAGCTCGTCCAGGGTGAGACCGTCCGGGTGGACCAGCGCGTCGCGGACGTCGTCCCGCTCCAGGAACGCCGCGAACACCGTGCCCGCAGGGAGCGGCCGGTCGGCGGGCACGTCCTTCACGCAGTGCACCGCGAGGTCGGCCTCGCCGGCCAGCAGCGCGGCGTCCACCTCCTTGGTGAACGCGCCCTTGCCCTCCACCTGTGACAGGTCGCCCAGCCACATGTCCCCGGTCGTGCGCACCGGGACGACCTCGGTGCGCACCCCGGGGTGGGCCGCGGTCAGCTCGGCGCGGACGCGCTCCACCTGGGCGAGCGCCATGGGCGAGTCGCGGGAGACGATACGGATCAGTTCCGGGACGGCCATGGCGTCACGATAGACCCCCGTCGCCCCTCGGCGCCCGGGACACGGCGTCGAATCCCAGGCGTCAACTCGCCCATGCCTCTCATCCGTTCGGGTCGAAGGGGATGCCGGACGGCTTGGCCTTGGCGAGGTGTGAGGCGAAGCTGCCGTCCTTCAGGCCGAAGTGGGCGCTGCCGAAGTCGTGGGCGACGAGCTTCTCGCGCAGCCCTGGCGGATAGCCGTTCCAGCCGACCAGCGGCGGGTACTGCCAGGCTCCCTTGTGGTTCTCCGGCGGTTCGTCGCCCGTGCCGGCCAGGCGGAAGCAGTGGGTGCTGATGCCGTCCTTGTGATAGACGATCTTCGGGTGCGTGCCCTCGAAGCGGACGGACGAGCGGGGGTGGACCGTGAACGAGCCGTGGTTGGACGTCGCCACGTACTGCACGGTGTCGTTCTGCACCCACACCACGACGTGCTCCCAGTCGTGGCGGTGGCCGCCGAGGCTGACGCCGGGGAGGGCCTGGTCCTTCTCGAAGTAGAGCGCGTAGACCACGGCGCACCAGCCGTTGTTGCACTTGGCGCGCGCGTAGCCGTTGGTGTTGTCCAGGTCTGAGGCGTCACGGCAGTTGCCGTTGAGGGCGCCGGTGGGGTTCAGCCCGGGGTTGACGGTGCCGTCCGGTCCGATCGCCGCGGAGGAGTAGCAGCCGTCGGTGTCGTAGTCGTAGGCCGGCTGGTAGGTGCTCTCCAGGGCGTCGGCGTTCGCGGGGAGCGCGGGCGGGGGAGCGGCGAAGGCCGTGGCGGGGAAGGCGACGACCAGGGCGGCCGCTCCGGCCAGGCCGGTCAGCCATCTCCTGGCGTGCGTACGGGACGTGCTCGGCGACACTGCGTCCTCCTCGGGACAGGCGCAGCCCAACGGCTGTGGGGGGCTGGGGAGTTCACAGCATCCCGGTCGGACGTGCCCATGCCAAGAGGGGGGCGGGTGGCAACGGGGAAGGGTGGACCTGGCGGTACCGGGCCGCCCTCGGGTCACGCCAGGTCGTCGGGGAGGTCGGCCGCCGCGTCCTCGGGCGCGAGGTCCGGCCGGAGCCGCAGCCAGGACGGCTGGCGCAGCATGCCCTCCCGGGTGCGGGTGCTGTAGCGCACCTCGCCGACCAGCCGGGGCACCACCCAGCGGGCGCCCGGGACGGAGGGCGGCGGGTCGAAGGGGCAGACGTCGGTCGCCGCGGCCTTCAGCAGCGCGGCCAGCTCGGTGCGTTCGGCCTCGCTCCAGCCGGTGCCCACGCCGCCCACGTAGCGCAGCCGGTCCCCCGCCCGCTGCCCGACCAGGACGGCGCCCGGCAGCCCGGTCAGCCGGCCCTTGCCCGGCAGCCAGCCGCCGACCAGCACGTCCTCGCTGCGCATGTTGCGGATCTTGATCCAGGCGCGGGAGCGGACCCCCGGCTCGTACACCGAGTCCAGCCTCTTGCACACCAGCCCCTCCAGGCTGTGCTCGACGGTGGCCCGCAGCGCCTGAGCGCCATGGCCCACGATCGCGGCCGGGGTGGACCAGAACGGCCCGTCGAGCCCGAGGTCCAGCAGCTCCTCACGGCGGCGGACGTACGGCTCACGGAGCAGTGAGCGGCCGTCCAGGTGCATCACGTCGAACAGGATCAGATGCACCGGCACGGTCTCCGCCCGGCGGGCCGCGCGGGCGGGGGAATGGGCCAGCCCCATCCGCGACTGGAGCAGCTGGAAGCTGGCCCGGCCCTCCGCGTCGAGGGCGAGGACCTCGCCGTCCAGCACGGCGGGACGGGACCCGAGCGCGGTCGCGAGCGGGCGCAGCTCGGGATACGCGCCGGTGATCTCCTGGCCGGACCGCGCGCGCAGCACGACGGTCCCGTCGCCCGGGAGGTAGACCACCGCCCGCTGCCCGTCCTGCTTGGTCTCGTACGCCCAGCGCGCGTCCGCCGAGGGAGGCGGCAGCCGGCCGGGCGTGGCGAGCATGGGCGGGATCAGCGGGAGGGTCACGGGTGAGGTGTGGACGCCGCCGCCCGGCCCCACGCGTCCGGCCTCGGTGTTTCGCCCGAACGGCGGCCGGGGGGCGGGCGGAGCGCGGCCGGGGGTGGCGCGTGCGGGGGGTGAAGGGAGAATTCCGTTCCTCACCGCTCATTTGATTGAGTTACGCAATGAGATGGTACAGTGCGCCCATGTCCACACCCCCGCCTTCCGACGCCTCCGCCTCCCCGGAGGTGGTCGAGATCGAGCGCGCGCTGTACCGCATCACCTACCTCAGCTCGCGCGCCCGGCAGCACGAGCGGCTGATGGCCGCGGCGGGCGTGCCGCTGGACCGGGCAGCGGCGGCGCTGCTGCGGAAGATGGCCGACGAGGAGCCGATGCGGCCGGGGGAGCTGGCGGCGCGGCTCGGGGTGGAGGCCTCGCACGTCACGCGCACGGTGCAGCACCTGGAAAGGTCCGGTCACGTCGTCCGTGTGCCCGACCCGGACGACCGCCGCGCCCAGCGCATCGAACTCACCGACGCCGGCCGCGAGGCGATCGCCCGGATCCGCGAGACCGGGGTGCGCGGCATGCAGGCCGCCCTCGCCCACTGGTCCGAGGAGGACCTGCGCGAGCTGGCCACGCTGTTCCACCGCATGGTCGACGACTTCCTCGCCCACGCGGCCGAGACGGACGCCGGGTCCCCGGCGGACTGACCCCCGGCCCTCCCGCGCGGCCGCTGTCCTACCGTCCGGTAACGTGCGCGGCAGTCACCGGAGGAGGAACCGTGTCACGCTCCGCACGCTCACCCCTGCTGCTCGCCGGCCTGCTGGCCGCCGCCGGCACCGCGCACTTCGCCGCGCCCCGCCAGTTCGACCACATCGTCCCGCGCTCCCTGCCCGGCTCACCCCGCACCTGGACGTACGCCAGCGGCGCCGCCGAGCTGGCGCTGGCCGCCGGGGTGGCCCTGCCCCGTACCCGCAAGGCCGCCGCCCTGGCCGCGGCGGCGTTCTTCGTCGGCGTGTTCCCCGCCAACGTGAAGATGGCCGTCGACTGGCGCCACCGCCCCGCCCCGCTGCGCGCCGCCGCCTTCGGCCGGCTGCCGCTTCAGGTGCCGCTGGTGCTGTGGGCGCGCGGCGTCGCCAAGAACGCGGAGGGGACGGCATGAGCGCGCGCCTCGAGAAGGGCGACACGGTCGAGGACTTCGCCGCGCCCGACGAGACCGGCACCGTCCGCCGGCTGTCCGAGCTGCTCGACGACGGCCCGGTGGTGCTGTTCTTCTACCCCGCCGCCCTGAGCCCCGGCTGCACCGCGCAGGCCTGCCACTTCCGCGACCTCGCCGCCGAGTTCGCGGAGGCGGGCGCCCGCCCGGTCGGCGTCAGCGGGGACCCGGTGGAGCGCCAGGCCGAGTTCGCCGGACGGCACACCCTCGGCATGCCGCTCCTTTCCGACGCCGACGGAGCGATCCGCGAGATGTTCGGCGTGAAGCGGGGCATCTCCGTGGCGCCCACCAAGCGGGCCACCTTCGTCATCGGCCAGGACCGGACCGTGCTGGAGGTCGTGCGCAGCGAGCTGCGCATGAACGCCCACGCGGACAAGGCGCTCGCCGCCCTGCGCGCACACCGCGCCTGAGGCGGCCCGGCACCGGAAGCACCCGCCGCGGTTGAGAGGTGACGGCCGCGGGTCGATCCTGGACCAATGGACGACGCCTCCGCCGCTCTTGTTGTCGATGCCCGCGGCGTCGTGACGGGGTGGAGCGAGGGAGCCCGGCGGCTGACCGGGTTCTCCGCCGACGAGGCCGTGGGCCGTCCCGTGCGGGACGTGCTGGCCGAGGAGCCAGGCAGCGGCGAGACCCCGCCCGGCGGTGCGCCCCTGCCCGCGGGAGCCGTCACGGCGCGTCACCGCGACGGGCACGCGCTGACGCTACGGATCGCGGTGTCCCCCCTCGACGGGCCAGGGGACGAGACCACCGGGTACGTGATCACCGCCGCGCCCGCCGGCGCGCGGGAGACGTCGCTGGCCGGCCGTGTCTTCGAGCAGTCGTCCCTGCCCATCTCCGTCTTCGACACCGAGCACCGCTTCGTGCGGCTCAACGCCGCCGCCTGCGAGGCGATGGGCGGGTCCGAGGAGACCCTGCTCGGCCGGACCTTCCTCGACGCCGCGGGCCGGAGCGAGGGCACCCGCTCCATCGACCGGAACATGCGCAGGGTCGCCGGTACCGGCCGTCCGATGCGCGACGGGACCTACAGCCAGGCCGGCGCCGCCCCGGACCAGCAGGCCTGGGGCGTGGAGATGTGGCCGCTGCGCGACACCACCGGCCGGGTGATCGGCACCGCGCTGGCCGGCCTGGACAGCACCGAGCAGCACCGCGCCCGGCGCCGGCTGGCCCTGATCGACCAGGCCACGACCGCCCTGGGCACCACCCTCGACGTCGTCCGGACCGCCGAGGAGTTCGTGGCGCTGCTGGTGCCGGACTTCGCGGACTTCGCCGCCGTCGACCTGCTCGACTGGGTGCTCGACGCGGAGGCGCCCCCGCGGGACGACCGTCCCGACGTCGTCATGCGCCGCGTGGCGCACGCCTCCGCGGGCCCGGACGCGCCCGCCACGATCGTCCAACGCGGCCGTACCGACGTCTACCCGCCCTACTCGCCGCCCGCGCGGGCTCTGCGCGAGCGCAGAGCCGTGCTCGCACGGGCGGGCGAGCCGGACTTCGACCGCTGGAAGGCCGAGCGCGAGCCGCGGTCCCTCCGCACGGAGGCGGCACGGGCCTCCCGCCCCCACGCGGAACTCGCCGTACCGCTGCTCGCCCGCGGCACCACGCTCGGCGTCGCGATCGCCCTGCGCAATCTCCGCCCCGAGGAGTTCGAGGACGACGACGCCGTCCTGACCGAGGAGATCGCCGGGCGGGCCGCCGTCTGCGTGGACAACGCCCGCCGCTTCGCCCGGGAACGCGCCATCGCCATGACCCTCCAGAACAGCCTGCTGCCCAAGGTGCGGCCCGGGCAGGCGGCCGTCGAGGTCGCCCACCGCTACCTGCCCACCGCGTCCGCCGCGGGCATCGGCGGCGACTGGTTCGACGTCATCCCGCTGTCCGGAACCCGGGTCGCCCTGGTCGTGGGGGACGTCGTCGGACACGGCATCCCCTCCACGGCCACGATGGGCCGGCTCTGCACGGCCGTGCGCACCCTGGCGGACGTCGACCTGCCGCCCGAGGAGCTGCTCACCCACCTCGACGACCTGGTCACCCACCTCACCGACGACGAGCGCGACGACGTCCCGGAACTCGGCGCCACCTGCCTGTACGCCGTCTACGACCCCGTCTCCCGCATGCTGACGGTGGCCGCCGCCGGACACCCCCCGCCCGCCCTGCTGCTGCCCGACGGCACCTGCCGGCTGGTGCCGCTGAACGCGGGACCGCCGCTGGGCGTCGGCGGCCTGCCTTTCGAGGCGACGGAGCTGGAACTGCCGGAGGGCAGCGTCGTCGCCTTCTACACCGACGGGCTCGTCGACGGCCGCAGCCGCGACGTCGACCACACCACCCAGGAGCTGTGCCGCGCCCTGACGGCGCCCGCGGAGTCGCTGGACGACCTGTGCGACGTCGTGCTGAAGCACGTCCTGCCCGAGGAGCCCGCCGACGACGTCGCGCTGCTGCTCGCCCGCACCCGCGCCCTGGGCGCCGGGCAGGTCGCCGCGCGGGACGTGGCACAGGACCCCGAGGAGGTCGCCGCGGTCCGGAAGTGGGCGCTCGACCTGCTGTCCGCCTGGGGCCTGGACGACATCTCCTTCGTCACCGAGCTGGTGGTCAGCGAGCTGGTCACCAACGCCATCCGCTACGGGGAGCCCCCGATCGGGGTGCGGCTGATCCGCGACCGCACCCTCATCTGCGAGGTGAGCGACTCCAGTTCCACCTCGCCCCATCTGCGCCGGGCGCACGCCTTCGACGAGGGCGGCAGGGGGCTGCTGCTGGTCGCCCAGCTCACCCAGCGCTGGGGGAGCCGGCAGGCCGACGGCGGCAAGACCATCTGGGCGGAGCAGGCCCTCCCGCGCCGCTGACGCGCCGCCCCCGAGGACTCAGCCGTCCTCCTGAGCCACCTGCGCGAGCGTGCGGCCCGTCCGGGCGGAACGCGCCCGCCGGGGATCGGGCGCGCCCCGGCCGCCGGAGCCGCCCTTCGCGGCCCGCACCAGCAGCCACGCCTCCTCCCCGTCGTCCCCGCTCCGGAAGCGGGTCAGGGCGTACTCGCCGCGCAGCTTCGCGCCGTGCAGGCGGAACGTGGCGTGGCCGCGCTCCAGCGACGCGGCGAAGTCGACGGGGCGGCCCCGCCGGTCGTGGCTCAGCGGCTCGTACGTGCCGTGGTCCCAGACGATCACCGTGCCCCCGCCGTACTCGCCGTGCGGGATGACGCCCTCGAACTCCTCGTACTCCAGCGGGTGGTCCTCCGTCGGCACGGCCAGCCGCTTGTCCCGCGGGTCGGCGGACGGTCCCTTCGGCACCGACCACGACTTGAGCACGTCGCCCACCTGGAGCCGGAAGTCGAAGTGCATCCGGCGGGCGTCGTGGATCTGCACGACGAACCGGGGCCGGGCGTCCTGCGCCTCCCGCCCGCCGCCGCGCGGCTCCGCGGTCCGCTCGAAGTGCCGCTTGCCGTGGTAGTCCCGCAGCCGGTCCGCCCCGTCCACCGCGTTGCTCCCTCCGGTCCGTCCGCCTTCCGTACGAGCTGACCCCGGGTACCCGGTCAGAACTCCTCGTGCACCTCCGGGTCCCCGCCGATCCGCCGGTGCGCCCGGTCGGAGACGGTCCGCATCTGCGCCTCGTCCAGCTCGAACCCGAACACGTCGAGGTTCGCGCGCTGCCGCTCGGGACCGGACGACTTCGGCACCGGCAGCGCGCCCAGCTGGACGTGCCAGCGCAGCACCGCCTGCGCCGGGGTGACGCCGTGCGCGTCGGCGACGGCCGCGACCGCCAGGTCGTCCAGCAGCCGCGAACCGCGGCCCAGCGGGCTCCAGCTCTCGGTGAGCACGCCCTTGTCCGCGTGGTAGGCGCGCAGTTCCTCCTGCGGGAAGAACGGGTGCAGCTCGATCTGGTTGACCGAGGGCAGCACCCCGGTCTCCTTCTCCAGGCGTTCGATGTGGGCGGGCGTGAAGTTGGAGACGCCGATCGAGCGGACCAGACCGTCCTCGCGGAGCTTGATCATGGCCTTCCAGGAGTCGACGTACCTGTCGACGCGGGGGAGCGGCCAGTGGATCAGGTACAGGTCGACGTACTCCAGGCCGAGGCGGGCGCGGGACTCCTCGAAGGAGGCGAGGGTCTCCTCGTAGCCGTGGTGGCGGCCGGGGAGCTTCGTCGTCACGACGATCTCCTCGCGCGGGACGCCCGCGCCGGCCACGGCCCGGCCCACGCCGGTCTCGTTGCGGTAGTTGGCCGCCGTGTCGATCAGGCGGTACCCGGCGTGGAGGGCCGAGGTCACCGCCCGTTCCGCCTCGGCGTCGTCCATCGGCCAGGTGCCCAGGCCCAGGGCGGGGATCGTGGTGCCGTCGTTGAGGGTGTGCTGCGGGATGCTCGTCACGGGAGGGCCCTCCGGTCGCGGTGTCGTCCCTCCCAGCGTCGGCCACGACGGGGGCGGTGATCAACCGGACGGCCCGGCGCCCTGTCGCCAGGGACCGCTTCCCCTGCCACGATCTCCCCGGGAGCCGGACCGTCCGGGGCCGGCGGGTACGAGCGACGGAGTGGGACGCATGACGACGGACAGCCGCGTCGGGACGGACCGGGAGCACACGGGGAAGGCCGAGGTGCGCCCCGCGGCCGGGCACATCGGCGCCGACATCACGGGCGTGGACCTCGCCGCGGAGCTCGACGAGGGGACGGTCGCCGCGATCAGGGCGGCGGTGCTGCGCTGGAAGGTGGTCTTCTTCCGCGGCCAGCGCCTGGACCACGCCGGACATGTGGCGCTGGCCCGGCGCTTCGGTGAACCGGTCGTCCTGCCCCGCCGGGGCTCCGCCTCACCGGCGGACTTCCCCGAGGTCGAGACCACCGCCGACCGCCTGGAACTGGGCGGCCGGTACGGCATGGACCACGACGAGTGGCTGCGGCGGCGCCGCCACACCCTGCTGCGCGGCTGGCACTGCGACCACGGCGCCCGCGTCGACCCGCCCGCCGCGACCATCCTGCGCGCCGAGACCGTGCCGCCCTACGGCGGCGACACCACCTGGGCCAATCTGGCCGCCGCCTACGCCGGACTGTCGGCCCCGGTGCGGGAGTTCGCCGACCGGCTGCGGGCCGAGCACCGCCTCGGCGTGGGCTACCAGCCCCGGCCCGGCGACGACGCCTACGTACGCCACCTGCTGGACCACCAGACCGCCAGCGAGCACCCACTGGTGCGTGTCCACCCCGAGACCGGGGAGCGGATCCTGTTCGTCAACGGCTACTACGTCGAACAGATCACGGGACTGTCCCGCCCCGAGAGCAGAGCGGTCCTGGACATGCTGCTGGAGCAGGCCACCCGGCCCGAGTACACCGTGCGGCTGCGCTGGGAGCCGGGCACCGTGGCGTTCTGGGACAACAGGGCCACCATCCACCTCGCGCCCGCGGACACGGCCCACCTGGACCATCCGCGGATCATGCACCGTGTGATGCTCGCCGGTGACGTCCCCGTGGGTGTGGACGGCACGCCCTCCCGGCCCCTCACCGGCACCGCCCCAGGCCGCTGGTAGCCGGCCGCCCTAGGCCAGCGGGACGGTCACCTCGTCCTCCACGGGCGGGGCGACCTCCTGCGCCCGCTGCCCGGTCGCCGCGAAGCAGCGCAGCCGCAGCGCCTCGGGGGTCACGTCGATCCGCAGGAAGGACTTGAAGAACGGCGGGCTGTACGTGGCCGAACCGGGCGAGAACAGCGACTGGTACGCCTTGCGCACCGGCAGCCGGAACCGCTTCCCCCGGTCCGGCCGGCGTCCGGTGCCCAGCAGCCCCGCGACCAGCCGCATCCGGCGGGTCACCCGGGCCGGCGCGCCCGGCGCGCGGGTCGGACCGATGCCCAGGCGCTCGGCGACCACCGCGGCCGCCTCCGCCTCGGTCAGCGAGAAGAACCGGCGCAGCCGCGTCCGCCGCCCGTACAGCCCGCTGTAGAAGGCGAGGGAGTCGCCGCGCAGCGGGTAGCAGCGGAAGTCCGCCTCGGTGACCCCGGCGACGTCCACCCGGGGAATGGTGTGGGTGGCGTGCGTGAACGCCCCGCCGCCGCCCGCCACCACGTACTGCAGGGTGCGGCCGTCGCCCAGACGCACCGGGTAGCGCTGGTAGTTGTGGATGTCGCCGCCTATCGCGGCCACATAGCGGTGCGCGGGATCGCGGACGATGTCGTCGACGGTGCCGCCGCCCTCGATCGGACACGGGTGGTGCTCGCCGTCCACGTAGAGGGGCGAGCCGGTCACCAGGATCTTCGGGCGCGGGTCGCGGGACACCTCGTGCAGCCACGCGCCCTGCTCGGCGTCGACGGTGCCGAGCAGCCCGGTGTCGATGCCGACGACCCGTATCGGCCCGGCGTCGATCGCCCAGTACGGACCCGGCTGCACGGCCTGCTGGGCGGGGGAGGAGCGCGACTTGCGGGCCTCGTCGAGGCGTTCGCCGTCACCGGGGCGGGGCCGGTGCCACAGCAGGGCCCGCAGCCAGGCGCGGGTGAGGGGGCGCGGCGCGGGGGCGGGCGGCAGCGGCGCGGTCTCGTCGCAGAAGACCCGCATGAAGCCGGCCAGGTCCTCGTACCAGTCGTGGTTGCCGGGTATCGCGTAGACCGGCGCCTGGTAGTCCTGGTACGGACGGAAGAACTTGGGGCCGTAGTCGTCGGCGGCGCCCACCGGGTAGATGACGTCGCTGGCGAGCACGGCGAAGGCGGTGTCGCCGCCCTCCTTCAGCAGGCCGGGGACGACCGCGTACTGCGGCTCGCCGCCCTCGCCGGTGTCACCGATCACCAGGAACGAGAAGCGGTCCGGGTCGTCCCGCCGGATCACGCGGTCGGCGGGCGCCCCGGCCGCCGCCCGCCGGGCCGCCCAGCGCGATCTGATCTCCCCGGTGGGGTCGCCCAGCCAGGAGGCCAGGACGCCGTTGCGGGCGGCCCACAGATGTCTCGGGTCCAGCCAGGAGATCTTCTCCGTCTGGCGCGGCACCAGCCGCAGGTACTCACCGCGTTCGACGACGCCCCAGCCGGCGCCCTCGGCGGTGTCGCGTGAGGATTCGGACACGCGTGCACCGTAACAACGGTGCCCCGTACGGACGATGGGCGGGGCCGCGTCGACCTGGCCGTTCCGCCGTCACGTCGACGTGCCGGGCCGGAAGGTGCGGTCCAACAGGTCCAGCAGCGCCGCCCAGTGGCGTTCGTCGGCCTTCTCGTCGTACGACGCCGTGTCGGACTGGGTGAAGCCGTGCGCGGCCCCCGGGTACACCTCGCAGCGGTGCCGGACGCCCGCGTCCGTCAGGGCCCTCTCCAGCCGCTCGATCTGCTCCGGCGGCAGCGACGGGTCCTCGTCGGCGTGCCCGAGATACACCTCCGCCGTGATCCGGGGCGCCGCCAGGTGCGGGCTGTGGGGGTCGTCCGTCGCCAGCCGGCCGCCGTGGAACCCGGCCACCGCCGCCACCCGGTCCGGGAAGGCGCCGGCCGTGCGCAGCGCCAGGCCGGCGCCCATGCAGTAGCCGACCAGCGCCACCGGCCCCTCCGCCGCCTCCGGCCGCTCCGCGAGCCACCGCAGATACGCTCCCGCGTCGGCCGTCGCCCGCTGCGGCGTCAGCTCCCGCAGCGCCGGACGGAGCCGGGTGAAGAACTCCCCGCGCGCCTTCGCGTCGATGAAGCCGGGCAGTTCGACCACCGGGGCCGGCCCGCGCCGGTGGAAGAGGTTGGGCACCAGCACGGTGTACCCGGCCCGCGCCACCCGGTCGGCGGCCTCCCGCACCGTCGGGCGCACCCCGAAGGCGTCGGTGAAGCAGAGCACCGCCGGGCGGGGCGAGCCGTCCGCCGGGCGCGCCATATACGCGTCCGCCGTCCCGTCCTCGGTGGGGACACGCACCTCGGTCCCCCGCACGTCCGTCATGTCGCGCCGTCCTCCCGTCACTCGAGCCTTCCGTCACTCGAAGCGCGAGACGTCGCCCGCGCCCACCCGTACGATCTCCGGCTCGCCGCCGGAGAAGTCGATCACCGTGGTCGGCTCGGTGCCGCAGTCGCCGGAGTCCAGCACCGCGTCCACCTCGTGGTCGAGCCGGTCCTTGATCTCCCAGCCCTGGGTCATCGGCTCGTCCTCCCCGGGCAGCAGCAGGGTGCTGGACAGCAGCGGCTCGCCCAGCTCCTCCAGCAGGGCCTGGGTGACCACGTGGTCGGGGATGCGCACGCCGACGGTCTTCTTCTTGGGGTGCTGCAGCATGCGCGGCACCTCCTTGGTCGCGGGCAGGATGAACGTGTAGCGGCCCGGGGTGGACGCCTTCACCGCGCGGAAGACGTCGTTGTCGATCCGTACGAACTGGCCGAGCTGTGCGAAGTCGCGGCACACCAGGGTGAAGTGGTGCCGGTCGTCCAGCTTGCGGATGGTGCGGATCCGGTCGATGCCGGTGCGGCTGCCCAGACGGCAGCCGAGCGCGTAGCAGGAGTCCGTGGGGTACGCGATCAGCGCGTCGTCGCGGATGGCGGCGGCGATCTGGCCGATGGTGCGCGGCTGGGGGTTGTCGGGGTGCACGTCGAAGTACTTGGCCATTCACCGAGCTTATGCCGCCCGCGCCCCGCGCCGCGGCACACCGGTCCCGCGTCACCCGCAGGGGAGGGGCGGGCCCGTGGCGCCGGGGTGAGCGGCGCCGGACCGTGGGGTAACGTCCCCCGTCCGGGCCACAGGGCGAGAGACGAGGGGAAGGCCGGGGTGACGGGCGGAAAGGACACGGCGCACGGGGCGGCGACGGAGGCGGCGGGGCGCTCGGGCTGGGCGCGTGAACTGCTGGAGCATCTGCGGCCGGGCGGGCGTGACGTCCGCCGGGTCGTGGACTGGCTGGCCGGCGCGGTGGACGCGGAGGTCGCCCTCCGTGACGGCGCGGGCGACCTGCTCGCCGGTACGCCGCTGCCGCTGGACGAGGCGCTCGCCGCGGACGTCGCCTCCGGACGGATCGCGTCCGCCGCGTGGGACGGGGACGGACGCCATCTGCGACTGGTGCGCTTCGGACACCCCACGGGCGCCTGCGTGCTGGCCGTCTCCCGCCGGACGCCCTTCGACCGGCACGCCTCGGACGTCGTCACGCACACCGCCCAGGTGATCGAACTGCTCCTCACCGCCCACGAGACGCAGGCGGCCGGTGTCCGGCTCCGACGTGCCACCGCGGACCTGCGGCTGGCGATCCTCCAGCTGCTGATGGTCGAGGACACCGTCTCCGCGCGCCGGGTCGCCGCCGGACTCTGGCCGGGCCTGCTCGACGCCGAGACCGCCTGCGTCTACGTCCTGGAGTCCGACCCCTCCCTGCGCGACCGGCTGGCCGCCGAGTGCATCGAACGCACCCGGGAGGAGGCGCTGGTGGTGCGCTGCCCGGCCGTCGACGGCCATGTGATCGTCCTCAGCCCGCGCGAGGCCACCGCCGCCGACCTGCGCTCCCTGGTGGAGCGTCACCCCGACACCTTCGTCGGCGGCAGCGTCTGGCAGAGCCTGGCGCGCACCGCCACCGCCTACGGACAGGCCGTCAGCGCGCTGGCCGTGGCACGGTTCCGGCCGGACAAGGCGGCGGTGTACGCCGAGCGCACCCACCCCGAGCGGCTGATGGACCCGGCGGCGCTGCGCACCTGGGCGGCGCGGGTGCTGCGCCCGCTCGACACGCTGTCCCATCACACCCGCGCCGAACTGCTCGCCACCACCCGGCTCGGCCTGGAGTTCACCGCCGTCGCCACCGCCAAGATCCTCGGCGTCAGCCGCAACACCGTGCGCGCCCGCATGGACCGCGTGGAGTCCATGCTCGGCGTCGACTTCGACGACGTGACCGTGCGGGCCGTCGTGCATCTGGCGCTGCACACCCAGATCAACCTGCTGGACGGTCAGGGGCCCGCCGACTCCGCCGCGAGCGCGCGATGCCTGACCGAGCTGCTGTCGGGACCGGCCGTCGCCTCCTGGGCGCAGCAGCTGCTGGGCCGCCTCGACGCCGACCCGCGCAACGTGCGCCGCACCCTGCGCACCTGGATCGCCGAGGGGGCCAACGCAGAGCGGGCGGCGCAGGCCCTCGGCATGCACGCCCAGACCGTGCGCGAGCACGTCCGCAGCGCCGAACCGGTCCTGGAACGGCAGCTCCTGGCCGCCGGGACCGATCTCTACGAGGTCGCCCTGGCCCATCTGGCGGTCGGCGACCTGGAGCAGCCGCTCTTCGCGGGGGAGTGAACCGGGCGATTCGGACTCACCTGTGCACAGGTGAGTGCCGTGGACCCGTGCATCGGGCACCGGCGCGGTACACAGACAAGCCTCGTCCTGCATAGTTTCGAGCCACGGCGGGGGCACGACCGGAACGGGGGACCGGTCGCGCTCCCGCCTTTCGGTGTGCCCGCCCCCTGGCCGGGTACCCGGCCGCCGCTGTGAGCCCGTCCCCCGGCCCGGCGGTCCGGGGGCGGGCGAGGGACGAGCACCACGAGGGGAGACCCGGATGACCAGCGACACGGAGACCGGCGGCGTCACCGGCACGAAGGACAAGGACTACAACCTCGTCTGGTACGTCGAGGCGTGCCTGAGCAACGCCCTGCGCCTGGAGAACTACATCCAGGACGCCGAGCGGGCCGACGACAGCGAGGTCGCCGATCTGTTCCGCAAGGCCCAGGCGGACAGCCGCAAGGGCGCCGAACTGGGCAAGAAGCTGCTGGCGGCCCGCCTGAACGGCGGCTGAGCACGGCGCGTCACCAGGTCCGGTCACCGTGCTCACGACCAGGTGACCGGGCCTCGCCGTGTCCCGCCCGTCCGTCCGTGCGGCATGCGCCGCCCCGGGCGTGCCGTCACGCTCCGCAGCGCTCCGGTCGCCGCCCGTCCCGATCGGGGGCAGCATGGGCCTCATACGCACGCCGCCGACGGGATGTGACCGCGGCCGGGCGCCCGCGCGCCCGGCCTTCGCCGTGAACGGGCCGCGAACGCGTGCATGACGCCGCGGCTCCGGGTACCCGGGCCGCCCGCCAGGAACCGGCCGACGGCCCGGAGCAGCCACGCCCCGGCCCGTCACCGGCCAGAAGCAGCAGCGCAAGGAGCCCAGCGAATCATGACGGACACCTCGAGTCAGGGCCCCGCTACCGGCGACGACCGCAAGGTACTCACCAACCGGCAGGGCCACCCGGTCTACGACAACCAGAACCAGCGCACCGTCGGCTCACGCGGCCCGGCCACGCTGGAGAACTACCAGTTCCTGGAGAAGATCAGCCATTTCGACCGGGAGCGCATCCCCGAGCGCGTCGTGCACGCCCGCGGCGTCACCGCGTACGGCTACTTCGAGGCGTACGGCAAGTGGGGGGACGAGCCGATCTCCCGCTACACGCGCGCCAAGCTGTTCCAGGAGGCGGGAAAGCGCACCGACCTCGCCGTCCGCTTCTCCACCGTCATCGGCGGCCGCGACTCCTCCGAGGCCGCCCGCGACCCGCGCGGCTTCGCCGTGAAGTTCTACACCGAGGACGGCAACTGGGACCTCGTCGGCAACAACCTCGGCGTCTTCTTCATCCGCGACGCCATCAAGTTCCCCGACGTCATCCACGCCCTCAAACCCGACCCGGTCACCTTCGAGCAGCAGCCGCGCCGCATCTTCGACTTCATGTCGCAGACGCCTGAGAGCATGCACATGCTGGTCAACCTGTTCAGCCCGCGCGGCATCCCGGCGGACTACCGGCACATGCAGGGCTTCGGCGTGAACACCTACAAGTGGGTCGACTCCGAGGGCAACACCAAGCTGGTCAAGTACCACTGGATGCCCAAGCAGGGTGTGCGCTCCATGACCGAGGAGGACGCGGCCAACGTCCAGGCGCAGGGACTCGGCCACGCCACCAAGGACCTCTACGAGGCCGTCGAGCGCGGTGACTACCCGGAGTGGGAGCTGCTCGTCCAGATGATGGACGACCACGAGCACCCGGAGCTGGACTTCGACCCCCTGGACGACACCAAGACCTGGCCCGAGCAGGACTTCCCGCCGAAGCCCGTGGGCAAGATGGTGCTCAACCGGATGCCGGCCAACTTCTTCGCGGAGAACGAGCAGATCTCCTTCGGCACCGGCGTCCTCGTCGACGGCCTGGACTTCTCCGACGACAAGATGCTCGTCGGCCGGACCTTCTCCTACAGCGACACCCAGCGCTACCGGGTCGGCCCCAACTACCTCCAACTGCCGGTCAACCAGCCCAAGCACGCCCAGGTGCGCACCAACCAGCGCGACGGCCAGATGGCCTATCACGTGGACGGCGGGGACAACTCCCACGTGAACTACGAGCCGTCCATCACAGGCGGACTGCGGGAGGCGCACTACCCGACGCACGACGAGCAGGGCCCGGAGATCCGCGGCCGGCTCACCCGCAAGCGGATCGAGCGCACCAACGACTACCTCCAGGCCGGCCAGCGCTACATGCTGCTGGAGGACTGGGAGCGCGACGACCTGGTGAAGAACTTCACCGACCTGCTCTCCCAGTGCGACCGGCCGGTGCAGGAGCGCATGGTGTGGCACTTCCTGCTCGTCGAGAACGACCTCGGCCGCCGGGTCGGCGAGGGCCTCGGCATCATGCCGGAGGACGTCGCCCACCTGGAGCCGCTGGAGGGCCAGACCCTCACCGAGGAGGACCGCAAGCGGCTCGCCAACCTCGGCGACAACCCCTCGCGCGACGTGACGGGGCTGACCATGACCCACTGCGTGCCCGACGAGCGGCACGTGGTGACCCGCTGACGCGTCAGAGGGCCGGCGCGGACCGGGCCACGCCGAGCACCTGCCCGGCGTAGCCCCGGCCGAACAGCACGGCGTGCACCAGCAGAGGGAACAGCTGGTGCACGCCGACGCGTTCCCGCCAGCCCCCGGCGAGCGGCGCCACCTCCTGGTAGCCCTCCACCACCGCGTCCAGCAGCGGGCAGCCGAACAGCGCCAGCATCGCCAGGTCCGTCTCCCGGTGCCCGCCGTGCGCGGCCGGGTCGATCACATGGACCCTCCCGTCGGCGCCCCACAGCACGTTGCCGCTCCACAGGTCCCCGTGCAGCCGCGCGGGCGGCTCCGCGGGCCCCGCCAGCTCCGGCAGCCGCGCGCAGACCCGCTCGACCACCGCCGCCTCGCCGGCGTCCATCGTGCCCTCGTCGACCGCCCGGCGCAGATACGGCAGCACTCGGTGCTCCGTGTACCAGGCCGGCCAGTCGTCACCGGTCACGTTGCGCATCGGGGCGAGTCCGATGAACGCCTCCGCCGGCCCGCCCGGCGGCGGCGCCCCGAACGCGGGCGCGCCGGCCGCGTGCAGACCGGCAAGCTCACGCCCGAACCGCAGCGCCGCCTCCCGGTCAGGGCGTCCTTCCGCCACCCGGTCGAGGACCAGCCACACCCCCTCCCGGCCGTGCACCCGCGGCACCGGAGGCACGCCTGCCTCCGCCAGCCAGCGCAGTCCGGCCGCCTCCGCGCGCGCCGCCTCCGCCTCCGCGGCGCGCTTCACCACCACCGTGCGGCCGTCGTCCAGGGCGGCCTCGGCAAGCGCACCGGACAGCGGCCTCACCCGGGTCACCGCCCGCCCGGTCAGCCGCGCCGCCACCGCGGCGGGGCTCCCGTCGCCGGACGCGGGGGACGGCAGGGTCATCGGCGGCCTCCTCGGCTTCGCGGTGTGCTCCGGCTCTCGCGGTCCGCCCAGCGTACGAGCCCGGCGCGGGCGCGGCGGACGCTCACGCGGGACGGTGAAAAACCCGCTTCCGCCGGTGCGGGCCCGCCACGCCGTGGGAGCACTGTGAACATGACCAGTTCATCGTTCCAGCGCACCCTCACCCTGCCCGCCACCCTCTGCGAACAGGCCGTCCCGTACCTGGAACAGGCCGCCCGGCGGACGGTCGACGGAGCGGGGGTGCCGCTGAAGGCGTTCCGCGCGGCCGCCGACGGCGACTGCACCCTCCCGGTCTCCGTGGTCGAACAGGCGGCGGGCTGCCTGCTGGTCCTGGCCACCGAGACCGCGCAGAGCGTACGGCCCTCGGTGCTGCGTGCCACCATCGGCGTCGCCCTGTGCCTGCGCGACGCCGTCGAGGCGGTCCGCCGGCCCGCACTCACCACCCGCTTCTGGTGACGGCCCCGCCGCCCGCCCCCGCCGCATGCTCCCCGCCCGGCGGGGAACCCGGCGCACCGCACCCTCCACACTCCAGGAGAAGGACATGAGCCTGTTGCGCGTCCTCGGCCGGCCGATGCTGGCGTCGATCTTCATCGCGGGCGGACTGGACACCCTCCGCCACCCCCACCGCGTCGCCGGGCTGGCCGAGCCCGTGGTGCGGCCGGTCACCGACCGCTTTCGCGCACTGCCGGACCGCACCGAGGACTCTGTGCGGCTGAACGGCGCCGTCCAGGTCGCCGCCGGCCTGCTGCTGGCCACCGGACGGATGTCCCGCCCGGCCGCCCTCGCGATCGCCGCCACCCTCGTGCCCACCACCCTCGCCGCGCACCGTTTCTGGGAGGAGGAGGACTCCGGGGACAAGTCCCAGCACCGGATCCACTTCCTCAAGAACCTCGGCCTGCTCGGCGGGCTGCTGATCGCGGCGGACGACACCGGGGCCCGGCCCTCGGTGCTGTGGCGCAGCCGGCACGCCGCGCACGACCTGCGCCGCGAGGCGCACATCGCCCGGCGCGCCTTCAAGGCCGGCGCCGGACCCGCCGCGGCGGCGGGACGCGCCCGCGCCAAGCTGTCCCGCTGACCGGCGGCGGAGGCGAGGGCTTCCCACGTTCCCGTTCCGCAAACCTCCCTGTGAGCAACCGCACTCCCGCGGCCAAGTGCCGTGCGGGTGCGGGTGTTTGACCCCCGTGTCCGTCCACGGCGCTTGTGCGGTGGAAGGGACTCGGGGGTCCCTTCTGCCACGATGGTGCGCGCCCGATCCGGCGACGGGAACCGCCGCGCAGCGCAGCCGGCGTCCTCCTTCCCGCGCCCACTCAGCCGAGCCCCCAAGGGCTCCTCCCCGAGTAGCGCACCGTGTCTTCCACACCCTCCCACGCCCCGGCCGGGTCCCGGTCGCCCTGGCGCTCCCTCCGGCACCGCAGCATGCGCTGGTGGTCCGTCGCGAACTTCGTGTCCAACGCCGGTACGTGGATGCAGCTGACCGTGCAGAACCTGCTGGTCCTCCAGATCACCGGGTCCGCCGCGGCCACCGGTCTGTCCATGTCCGTCCAGGCGGCCCCGGCCCTGCTGATGAGCGTCCTCGGGGGCGCGGCCGTCGACCGCTGGCCGCGCAAGCTGACCGCCGCCGTCAGCCAGGCCCTGCTCGCCGTCATCGCCTTCACCACGGCCGGCCTGGTGGCGCTGGACCGGCTCGACCTGACCACCCTGATGGTGCTGGCCGCCGTCACCGGCATGGTCGCCACGGTCGACAACCCGGCCTGCGCCCTGCTCGGCAACGACCTCGTCCCCGCCGAGGACGTGCCCTCCGCCATCGGCGTGGGCGCCCTCGTCTTCAACGCGGGGCGGCTCGCGGGCGCGGCTCTGACCGGCGTGACCGTCGGCCTCCTCGGCACGGCGGCGGCCTACTTCGCCAACGGCTTCTCCTTCCTGTTCGTGACGGCGGTCATCCCGTTCCTGCGCCCGGCGGCGGGAGCGGTACGACAGGTCACCGGGCCCGCGGCCCGGCGGTCGAAGTCCGACATGAGCGTGCGTGAGGGGCTGGCCTTCTTCGCCCGCAGGCCGCGGCTGCTCGCGCTCGCGGGGGTGACCGGCATCAGCGCGGTCTTCGGCCGCAACTACGGCCTCACCCTCGCCGTCCTCGTCACCGGCCCGCTCGCGGGCGGCGCGGGCGCCTTCGGCACGGTCTCGACCGTCCTCGCGGCCGGCGGGATCGTCGGCGCGGTGCTCGGCGCACGTCTGCGCCGTCCGTCCGTGCGGCTGGTCGGCGCGCTCGCCGCCGGCGGGGCGCTGCTGCAGATCGTCGCCGGTCTGTCGCCCTCGCTGGCGGTGCTGCTGGTGCTGGTCCTCCCGATGGCCGTGGTCGAGTCCGTCTCCGACACGGCGGGTACGGCGGTCCTGCAGACCGATCCGCCCGCCCATCTGCGGGGGCGTGTGCTGGGGGTGTGGGGTTCGGTCGGCACGGTCTGGAGCCTGGGCGGGCCTCCGGCCCTCGGGCTCCTCATGGAGACGGCGGGGCCGCGGGGTGCGCTGATCACGGGCGGCGTGATCATCGCCGCGTCCATCGCGTCGGGGCACGTCCTGCACCGCCGGCGCACGCTCGCGACCTCGGTCACGCTGTCCTCGAAGGACGCGGTGCCCCTGCCGGCCCTGCAAACGGCGGCGTGACCCGCCCCCCTTCCGGCCCGCGGTGCCGATACACCCTAAGGGGCGCGAGGAACTGCGCGGACAGAAGTCCGACGAACGGAACTTCCGAGGAACGGGGCGCTGACACACCGTTCCGGGGGCTCCGCCCCCGGACCCCCGTCCGCGCAGCTCCCCGCGCCCCTGGAGGGCGTGCCACCACCCCGCGCCTTGGAGGGGCGTTCATCCCTCCGTCGGCCTCAGAGCCACCGAAACCGCATCCGCGGCCCTCTGCGCCAGCAGCGTCGTCGAGTGGCCGTCCAGGTACGGCAGTACCACCGCCTGCCCACCCCACGCCCGGAGTGCGGCCGCCTCAGGCAGGTCCTGCACGGAGTAGTCCCCGCCCTTGACCCACACATCGGGCCGCAGCCGCTCCAGCACCCTCTCCGGCGTGTCCTCCTCGAAGATCACCACCGCGTCCACACTGCCCAGCGCGGCCAGCACCTTCGCCCGGTCCGTGGCCGGGGTCAGGGGGCGGCCCGGGCCCTTGCGGCGGGTGACGGAGGCGTCGGAGTTCAGGCAGACGATCAGGCAGTCGCCGATCCGCCGGGCGCTCTCCAGCAGGCCCACGTGACCGGCGTGCACCAGGTCGAAGCAGCCGCCCGTGGCGACGACGGTGCCGCCCCGTGCCCGTACCTCCCGCGCCAGTTCGAACGCGTCGGCGGCCGGATCCAGGGCGGGGTCCGGGGCGACCGGCGTGTGCCAGAGGTCCGGGTTGCCCGCGCCGCCCGCCGCGACGAACGCGGCGGCCTCGGCCACCGCCCGCTGCAGCGCCTCCTCCGGCAGCAGCCCGTCCGCCAGCCCGGCGACCGTCGTCGCGGCGAAGCAGTCGCCCGCGCCGCAGGTGTCGCCGTCCGCGTGGAACGGCGCCGGGATCAGCATCGGCGTGCCGCCGCCCGGCCGGGTCAGCAGCACACCCCGCTCGCCGAGCGTCACGGCGACGCCCGCCGCCCGCCAGCGCTCGGCGAGTTCGGTGCCGCGCTCGGCGAAGGCGCCCAGCGAGTCGCCCGACACGCCGGGCTTGCCCGCGCACAGCGCGACCGCCTCACCCGCGTTGGGCGTGACGAGGCGGGCCCCCGCCACCGGCGTCTCGCCACGCGGGTGGGGATCCCACACCACGGGGGTGCGCCGGGCGGCCTCCTCCAGATGCGGGCGGACCGCGCCGGCGGTGTGCCGGCCGTAGTCGGCGACGAGGACGGCGTGCGCGTCGGCCAGCGCGTTACGCACCGCCTCGTCCGGCTCGCCCGGCGTCCCGCCGCCCCGGTCGATGCGCACCAGCGGCCGCCCGCCCGCGAGGACGCGCGTCTTCACCGGCAGGGTGCCGTGCAGCGGAAGCTCCAGCAGCCGTACCCGCCCGCCGAGCTGCTGGCGCACGGCCTCGCTCGCGGGGTCGTCGCCGAGCGCGGTCACCAGGACCACGTCCCGGCCCCCGCGCGCGGCAAGGGCGGCGGCCAGCCCGGCGCCGCCCGGGTGCCTGTGGTCCCCGGTGACGTCGATGACCGGGGCGGGCGCGTCGGGGGCCAGCCGGGTGGCGACCCCCTCGATGTCCTCGTCGAGCAGGACGTCGCCCACCACCACCAGCGGTTCGGGACCGGTCATGTCAGCCTCCCGGGAACGGCCGCCACGGTCCGCGCCGCAGGCGCGGCCACGGCGGCGTCGAAACACTCGCAGAGCAGGTGCACGGCGACCAGATGGACCTCCTGCACGGTCGCGGTCGAGGCCGCCGCCACGCACAGGCTCTCGTCGGCGGCCTCCATCAGCGGGTTGGGGCCGGGTCCGGTCAGCGCCCACACCGCGAGCCCGGCCCGCCTGGCCGCCACCGCGGCGGCGATGAGGTTGGCGCTGCGCCCCGAGGTGGACAGCAGCATCAGCACGTCGCCGGGACGTCCGTGCGCGGCGACCTGACGGGCGTAGACGTGGTCGAAGCCGTAGTCGTTGCCGATGGCGGTGACGCTGGAGGTCTCCGCGTGCAGGGCGAGCGCCGAGTAGGCGGGCCGCTCGCTGCGGTAGCGGCCGACCAGCTCGGCGGTGAGGTGCTGGGCCTGGGCGGCGCTGCCGCCGTTGCCCGCGGCCAGCAGCCGGCCGCCGCCGGTGAGGACGGAGGCGAGCCGGCCGCCCCAGTCGGCGATCCGGGGCAGACCGTGCCGGCCGAGCCCGTCGAGGGCGTCCTGGAGGGACCGGCAGTGCAGACGGGCGGCGTCGAGCGCGGGGTGTTCGGTCATGGTGTGTCGGGCGCGCCGCCCTCCGGGGACGGCGACGGCGCCCGCACCTCCTTCCAACGTCGGACGTCTGCGGCCCGGTCGGGCCTGGGCTGGGCCGGTCCTGGTCGTGTCAGCCGGCTTTGGTCATCCTGGTCACGGCCGGCTCGCTGTCGAGGACCTCGCAGTAGGCCGCCTCCGTGGCGGCGGCGATCCTCGCCCACCCGTAGCGGGCGAGCACCCGGCGGCGGCCCGCCACCCCGCAGGCCTCGCGGCCGGCCGGGTCGGCGAGCAGGCTCGCGACGGCGGCGGCCAGCGCCTCGGGGTCGCCGGGCGGCACGAGCCGTCCGGTGGCCGGGTCGGCGACCGTGTCGAGCTGGCCGCCGACCGCGCTGGCCACCACGGGACGGCCGCAGGCCATGGCCTCCAGCGGGACGATGCCGAAGGGCTCGTAGTCGGCGGGGCAGAGCACCACGTCGGCGGAGCGCAGCAGTGCCGGCACGCGTTCGGCGTCCACCCCGCCGAGGAACCGCACCCGGTCGGCGACCCCCGCGTCCCGCGCGACCGCGCGCAGCCGGCGCACCTCCGGGTCGTCGTCGAGGCGCTCCGCGGGGGGCCCGCCGGCCACCAGCAGTTCGGTCCCGGGCAGCAGGGCCAGCGCGGCCACCGACACGGCGGCGCCCTTGCGCGGCACCAGCCGCCCCAGCTGCACCAGCCGGTGGCGGTGCGGGCCGCGCGCCCACCGCGGGCCGAGCGGCGTGAAGCGTTCGGTGTCCACGCCGCACGGCACGACGCCGATCCGGTCCGCGGGCACGCCCATCCGGACCAGCTCGGCGACCTCGTCACGGCAGGTGGCGACGACCCGGTCGCAGCCGGTGCCCACCTCGATCTCGCAGCCGATCCGCTCCGGCGGGCTGGTGTCGGCGTCGCCCTGGTGACGGCGCTTCACCGTGCCCAGCGCGTGATACGTGTGCAGCAGCGGCAGCCCCACCTCCCGGGCCGCGCCCAGCGAGGCCAGCCCGGACATCCAGTAGTGGGAGTGCACCACGTCCGGGGTGCGGGCCCGCCACTCCCGGACGAGGACGCGCGCGAAGGCGTCCATGTACGGCAGCAGCCGGTCCTTGGGCACCGGCTCGGCGGGCCCGGCGGTGACGTGATGCACCTCCACGCGCTCGCCCAGCCGCACCCGGTCCGGCAGATCGGGCGCGTCGCGGCGGGTGTGCACCGTGACGCGGTGTCCGCGGTCGGCGAGCGCCCTGGCCAGGGCGGCGACGTGGACGTTCTGGCCTCCGGCGTCCACCCCGCCGAGCGCGGCGAGGGGACTGGCGTGTTCCGAGACGAGCGCGATCGACAGCACGCCAGGGGGGACAGGGGCGAGGTCCGCGGTCATGGGCTCACCTCCGTGATCGGTCGCGGCCGGGGTGCGGACACCGCCGCCCGCGGATCGGGTTCCGGCCGCGGCTGCGGCCGGGAGCGTGCCCGGGGCGCCCGCCGGGGCCCGTCGGGGGCCGGGGGCGGGCAGGGCCGGCGGGTCATGTCGGCATCCGTTCGCCGGCCGGCGCCGCGGAGGGCGACGGGGGCACGGCCCGGTGACGGTGGGCGGGCGTGGCCCGGTGCCGCACCTGTCCGCGCAACCAGTGCCAGGCAGCGGCCGGCGGGACGAGCGCGCTGGTGAGGACCATGGTGACGATCTCGTCCCGGGTGCGCGGACCCGGGAGGATCCGGGCCAGGGCGAACTCGGCGGTCCCGGCGAGCCATCCGGCGCCGCACGCCGTGGCCGCGCGCGGGCGCCCGGTCAGCGCGCACACCGCCGCCGCGAGCCCGGCCGACGTCACCGCCAGGTGCAGCGGGAGGCGGCCCCGGGGAGCCTCGGCCCGCCGCCACCAGTCCCGCCCGTGCAGCCGGGTCATCAGCACGTCGTCCGCGTTGCCCGCCTGGAGCCGCACGGAGACCCACCGGTCCGCCGGCCGCACCGGGTGCGTGGTCGTACGGCGCCCCTCCGCCAGCGTCCAGCCGGCGTCGAGCACCCGCAGCGCCAGGTCCGCGTCCTCCCGGAACGCCCGGCGGAACCGTTCGTCGAAGCCCCCGACCGCCTCCAGCGCCTTGCGCCGGTACGCCATGTCGGCGGTGATCCAGCGCGCCCCGGCGAGTCCGGCGACGTTGCGTTCCCAGTCGGTGGGCGCCCGGTCCACAGGCAGCGGCACCTCGACGCGCGCGGTGATCCCGGCGGTCGCCGAGCTCGCCCCGGCGAGGTCGAGCGCGAGGTCGTCGGCCCAGGTGGGGCCCGGCACCACGTCGTCGTCGAGGAACACGATCCACGGCGCGTCCCCGGCGGCCAGCCGGCCGGCGTTGCGGGCGGCGGCCGGCCCGCGCGCCCCGCCGCGCACCACGACGGTCCTGGACCGCAGGGCGGGCGGCACGGACGCGGTGAGCGGCACGGCCGGGTCCCGGCGGTCGTCCACCAGCACGACCCGCGTCGGACGCGGACCCTCCGACTCGGCCAGGGCCCGCAGGCACGCCGCGAGCGACGGGCGGCCCAGGGTGGGCACCACCACCGCGTACTCCCCGGCGGGAGCGGCCGGCCCGGTCATCGCGCCGCCTCCTCGCCGCCGTCACCGGTGCGGAACAGCGCGCCGCGCCGTACCGCGTACGGGCCGATGGCCAGCAGGTCCACCGGGGAGGAGCCGAAGCACTCCAGGGCGTCGCGCGGATCGTCCACCATGGGGCGGCCCGCCGTGTTCAGGCTGGTGTTGACGACGACGGGCAGCCCGGTCAGCCGTTCGAACTCGCGCAGCATCCGCGCCAGCAGCGGCTCGCGCGCCGGGTCGACCGTCTGGATGCGGGCGGTGCCGTCGACGTGCACCACGGCGGGCACGCGGTCCCGCCAGGCGGGCGCCACGTCGTGCACGAACAGCATGTACGGGCTGGGCAGCGGCCCGTCGAAGATCTCCGCCGCCCGGTCGGCGAGCACCATCGGCGCGACCGGCCGGAACTGCTCGCGGCCCTTCACGTCGTTGAGCCGCTCCAGGTTCCCCGCGTGCCCGGGGTGGGCGAGCAGGGACCGGTGGCCGAGCGCCCGGGGCCCGTACTCGCTGCGCCCCTGGAACCAGGCCACGATGCCGTTGCCGGCCAGCGCCCGGGCCACGGTGACGGCGATGTCCTCCGGCTTCTCGCAGGGCACGGCGGCCGTCTTCAGCCACGCGCCCAGCTCCGCGTCGGACCAGTCCCGGCCCAGGTCGGCGCCGTTCATCGGCTCGGGCGCGTCCCCGGCCCCGGCGGACAGCAGCAGGGCGCCGCCGAGCGCCGTCCCCGCGTCGCCGGCCGCGGGCTGCACCCACACCCGGGAGAACGGGCCCTCCCGGGCGATGCGGGAGTTGGCGACGCAGTTCAGCGCCACGCCTCCGGCGAGGGTGAGCACCGAGTCGTGGGTACGGCCGTGCACCCAGCGGACCAGATCGAGCAGCGTCTCCTCCAGCACGGCCTGGGCGCTCGCGGCGACGTCGGCGTGGTCCTGCGTCCACGGCTCGTCCGGACCGCGCGGCGCGCACAGTTCCGCCCACGGCACCCCGCTGGCGTGGAAGCCGCCGTCGCCCGTCGGATACACGTACCGGCGCAGCTCGGGCAGCATGCGCGGGGTGCCGTGGGAGGCGAGCGCCATCACCTTGAACTCGTCGGAGGAGCGCAGGAAGCCGAGGTGTTCGGTCAGCTCCTCGTAGACGAGGCCCAGCGAGTGGGGGAGGTCCTGGGCGCGCAGCGGTTCGAGCCGGCCGCCGACGCGGCGCGCGGCCAGGTGGGAGGCGCGCTCGCCGCGACCGTCCAGCACCAGCACGGAGCAGGTGTCGACGTCGGGGGCGGCGTAGGCGCCGGACGCGGCGTGCGCCATGTGGTGCGGGACGAAGCGCACCGTCTCCGGGTCGAGTCCGGGCAGCGCGGTCCGCAGGAAGTTCGGCGCCTCCCGCGCGTAGGTGAGGCGCAGATGGTCCCAGGGGTCGTCGAGGCCCATCGCGTCGGCGGGGCGGGCCAGCGCCGGGTCGAAGGAGTACGCGACCGCGTCGAGGTCCTGGGGGCGCAGCCCGGCCCGCTTCAGGCACCAGGCGGCGGCCTGTTCGGGCAGTTCCCAGGCGGAGAAGGGCAGCGGTCGCTTGCCGTGCTTGCGCCGGGAGAACCGCTCCTCCTCCGCGGCGGCGACGGTACGGCCGTCGATCACCAGGGCGGCCGCGGGGTCGTGGAACAGGGCGTTGATGCCGAGGATGCGCATGGCGGACGGACCTTTCGCGTGAGGGCGGCGGCCGGATCGGCCGCCCGGTCCTTCGGGCCGACGGCTCAGTCGCGGGCCGCTTCGGCGCGGAACCAGTCGATCGTGCGGCGCAGGCCTTCCTCGGCGCCCACCCGCGGCTCCCAGCCGAGCTTGTCGCGGGCCAGTGTGATGTCGGGGCAGCGCACGGCCGGGTCGTCCACGGGGCGCTCGATGTAGCGCACCTCGGAGGAGGAACCGGCGAGGGCCACCACCAGGCGGGCCAGCGCGAGCATGCTGATCTCGGAGGGGTTGCCGATGTTGACGGGACCGCGCAGACCGTGGGCGGCCGCCGCGAGGATGCCGGCGACGGTGTCGTCGACGTAGCACAGCGAACGCGTCTGGCGGCCGTCGCCGGTCACGGTGAGCGGCTCGCCGGCGAGCGCCTGCCGCACGAACGTGGGCACCGCCCGGCCGTCGTGGCCGCGCATGCCGGGGCCGTACGTGTTGAACAGCCGCACGATGCAGGTGTCCGTGCCGTACGTCTCCGCGTGCGCGGTGGTCAGGGCCTCGCCGAACCGCTTCGCCTCGTCGTACACGCTGCGCGGGCCGACCGGGTTCACGTTGCCCCAGTACCGCTCGTCCTGCGGGTTCTGCTGCGGGTCGCCGTACACCTCCGACGTCGACGCCAGCACGAACCGCGCCTCGGACTCATGGGCGAGGGTCAGGGCGTTGCTGGTGCCGGCGCTGCCCGTCTGCATGGTGTGCAGCGGCAGCCGCAGATAGTCCGCGGGGGAGGCGGGGGAGGCGAAGTGCAGCACCAGGTCGGGCCGGCGGCGCACCGGCAGCTCCTCCGCCACGTTCGCCTGCACGAGGGTGAACCCCGGCCGGTCGAGCAGCGGGGCGACGTTCTCGGGCCGTCCGGTGCTGAGATCGTCCACGCAGGTCACGGCCGCGCCCGCGTCGAGCAGGGCCTTGCACAGATGGGAGCCGACGAATCCGGCGCCGCCGGTCACGACGGCGTGCTCCCACTTCCGGGATATGGGGCTACTCATGCCCCACAGCGTCACCCGCACAGCGGCGGACGGCACGGTAGCTTGGTGCGGTCGAGTGAACTACGGAGGGTGAACACGCCGGTACCGGCGGGTCGCCGGGGCGGGAGGGGCGACGCTTCGGCCCGCCCTGGAGTGATGGGCGCGGTGAGGCGCCGCGCGCCGTGGAGTGATGGCCCGGGTGGGGTCTCGCGCGGCTGTCGGGCGGCGGGTTCGGGGGGGGAGCCGCGCTCAGGCGCGGCGGGCTGCGGTCACGCCGCCGGCGTGGACAGCTGTCCCAGACGCGCCAGCAACGACTCCTGGTGGAGGCGGGCCACCGGCGACAGGAGGTCCGGGTGACGGAGGAGCGTCGCTGAGCTGGTGTCCGTCGGGTCCGGGGAGAGGAGGCGGTGGTACTCGGCGGGGCCCGGGGGGAGGGCGGCGACCGCCCGGGCGGCAAGGGCCGGGTCGGCCAGCAGGCAGGCCGCCCAGCTCGCCACGACCTCGTCGACCCACGTGCGCCACGGCTCCGTGGCGAGACCCGCCGCGCCGGTGATCCCGTCGAGGCGGGCCGCGCCTCCGGGGCCGACGAGGCCCATGAGTTCCGCGTCCATCGGGGTGGGGTAGCGGAGCCGGGCCGCGACGGTCACCGCCTGGCGGGCCTGGATCTCGCACAGAGCGGCGGACAGCGCGCCGCCGGACGCGGGGAAGGAACGGGTCAGCCACTGCGCGGTGGCCGCTGTCATGGGGGAGAGGTGGGCTGGCACTGCGGGTCCGTCCGAACCTGGAGGAAAAGGATGAGGACGCCGGCACCGTAATCCACGCCCCGTCCGCCCCGACGTGACCCGGGTCTCGATCCGCGCGTGGTCTGCGCCACGCCCGGGCGGGTGTGACCCCCGTTCCGCGGAGTGTCCGGTGAGGGCCAGCGGGCACCCGCCCGCCATGGACGTACTCAGCCGCCCTTTGATCGACCGCACCCTGCCGCTCCTCGCCGAGGGATACGCCTGGCTCCCCAACCGGATGCGCGACGCGTCCGGCTCGGTGGTCCGCACCCGGATCATGGGCCGCCCCGCCCTCGCCCTGCGCGGACCGGAGGCGGTCCGCTTCTTCTACGACGAACGGAACGTGCACCGGCACCGGGCGATCCCCGAGCCCGTTCTCGGCACCCTCTTCGGGCACGAGGCCGTGCACACCCTGGACGGCGCGGCCCACCGCGCCCGCAAGGAGCTGTTCCTGCCGCTGCTGCAACCCACCTCCGTGGCGGGACTAGCCGAGCATGTCTCCGACGCCTGGGACGCGGCCGTACCGGAATGGGGCCGCCGCGACTCGATCGTGCTCTTCGACGAGGCGGCCACCGTACTCACCCGCGGCGTCCACCGCTGGGCGGGCGTACCGCTGGACGACGCCGGAGCGGGGGCGGCCGCGCGGGACATGACCGCGATGGTGGACGGCTTCGCCTCCGCGGGACCGCGCCATCTGCGGGCCCGCCGCGCCCGCGGCCGCCAGGAGGAGCGGCTGGCCCGCCTGGTCCGCGACGTCCGCACCGGAACGGTCACCGCGCCCGCCGGCTCGGTGCTGGAGCGGGTCTGCGCGCACAAGGACGCGGACGGCGAGCCGCTGGACGAGAAGACCGCCGCCGTCGAACTGCTCAACGTGCTGCGCCCGACCACCGCCCTCGCCTGGTTCGTCGCCTTCGCCGCGCACGCCCTGCACCGCTGGCCGGAGAACCGCACGCCGCTCGCGGCCGGGGACGCCGCGTACCGGACGGCGTTCGCGCACGAGGTGCGCCGCTTCTACCCGTTCGTGCCCTTCCTCGGCGGCCTCGCGGCCCGCGACCTGTTCTGGCGCGGCGTCTGGGTCCCCGAGGGCGGCCTGGTGGTGCTCGACGTCTACGGCCAGAACCACGACGAAACGCTGTGGGGCGACCCGTACGCCTTCCGCCCGCGCCGCTTCCTCGAACGGGCCGTCGGGCGCGACGAGCTGGTCCCGCAGGGAGGCGGCGACCCGGCGACGGGCCACCGCTGCCCCGGAGAGGGGCTCACGGTCGGCGTGTTGGAGACCCTCGCCGGGCAACTAGCCCGTATGGAGTACACGGTCCCGGACCAGAATCTGGCCATCCCCCTGCACCGCGTCCCCACCCTCCCGCACAGCGGTGTCGTCCTTACGGACATAGGGCGGGCCGCCCTTCAGCCGTCCCCGCGCACTGCACCCGTACCCCCGCCGCATGTTGAAGAAGTGACGTAAGTAAGTACGAGAAAAGTGGCGTGATTTGTCCGATTCGGGTGATTCTGGATGTGAAAGGTACTTCGCTACACCTCAGGGAGATGGTGTCATGCGTACCGACGAGAAGGTCGTCCAGCGAGTCACCGGGATCCAGGCCGCCGACATCGAAGCGGCTCTCGACCCGGTCGAGGCCGACGGCGTCTACCGCGACAGCCGTCAGTGCGCCGGCCTGGCGCTCCTCTCCGGCGGCGGCAAGCTGCTGCTGTCGCCGCCGACCCCGCGCCCGAAGAAGGGCTGAACGGATCGACGGGAGTAGTCGAATGGAGCAGTCAGGCACCTCGACCCGCTTGCAGGCCGCGGTGCAGGACCTCGCTTCCGGTGTGGTCTCCGCCCTCAGGGGCGGGGACCACGCTCACGTGGTTCCCCCCGCGGGGACCGACGGGGAAGCGGGGGACCTCGCACTGGCCGCAGTACGCGTCCTGGGAGCGGACGCGTTGCTGCCGGGCCTGCTGTCACGCACTCCGCCCGATCCGGCAGAGCTGGCCGTCTTCCGCAAGGCGGTCGAGGCGTACCCGCCCCGCCCGGACGCCGCGCCCACCGTGCGCTGGAGCCACTGGGCGATGGCCCGTACCCTCCGCCGCGCCGATCCCTCCTCGGCGGAACCGCCGGCCGAGCCGGACACCGCGTGGCTGGACGGCGCCACCTGGCAGGTCCTCACCCACCAACTCGCCGTCCTGGCGCCCCTCGCGCTGCCCGGGGAGGACTGCGCGGTGCACCGCCTCGCCCAGCACCGCCCCGTGGACGTCGCCCGCGGCTTCGTCCGCGCGGTGCGCCGCAGGGACTGGCGGCAGGCCGCGGGCGCGGGACGCTGGCTGACCCTGCTGCCCGGCGTACCGGACACCGTCGGCCTGGAGTCCGGACTGGACTTCGTGGAGCTGATGGGCGGACAGGACCCGCTCGTCGCCCTCCAGGTGCAGGCCGCCCGCCGGATGCGGATGGGAGCACGCGGGTGACCGCGCTCGCCGAGGACCTCCGCACCGTCGCCGACGGCGCGCTGGCCTGGGTGGATGCCCACCGCGCCGGCTTCGCCCTCGGCGAGGACGCGCTCGCCGTCGACGGCGAGGTCGACCTGAGCTGGAAGCCGCTCGGCGAGCTCGCCCAGGTCTGCGCGACCGTCACCCGGCTCACCGAACCCGCCGACCCGCTGCACGCCCGAGCCCGCGGACTGCTGGACTTCGCCTGGCAGGAGACGCACGAGGGCGAGTTGTTCCTGCGGCTGCAGCGCCTGGAGCCGTTCGCCACCTACCCGCTGGAGGTGTACGCCGCGCTGGCCTCGGCCGGACTGCGGCACCCGGCCTTCGAACAGGCGGCCGCCGTGGTGGCGCGCACCCGGGGCTGGCGGCTCACCGAACAGGATCCGACGCGACGGCTCGGCGTCCTGCGCGCCGAGGAACGCTGCGGCGTCCACTCGCTCGGCCAGGCACCGCCGGGCCTGGAGCAGACCTGGCTCGGCGGACTGCCCGAGCCATGGACCTTCGGCCGCGACGCCGGATACGCCCTCACCCACGTCGTCTTCCACTGCAGCGACTGGGGGTGCGACGCGGCCGCCGTGCCGCCGGTCCTCGTCGCCTACCTGACGGACTGGCTGCCGCCCTGGCTCGACACCTGTCTGGAGGCGGGCATGTGGGACCTCGGTGGCGAACTCCTGGCCGTGGCCGCCGTCGTGGCCCGGACGACCGGCGAGGACCCGCCCGCCGACGCCTGGCAGCGCCTGGTCGCGGCCCGGGGCCCGGCCGGCGAGGTCCCTCTGGACGACCGGGACCTCGGCGACCTCGCCGCAGGACCCGGGGACGCCGACGGCGAACGCTACTTCCTGCACCACTACCACTCCACCCTCATGGCCGCCTTCGCCGCGGTCCTGGCAGGTGCCCGCCCGGACTCCCCGCCCGCGCGAGCCGCGGCGGGGCACCGGTACGGCGGACAAGGAGCGCCGGCATGACCGACACCCGTCTCGTCCACACCGTCGGTGTCGGCGCCATGGAATGGCTGTGGGCACACCGCGACGGCTTCCGGCTGGAGCCTGACGTGGACCCGGAAGTGGGCTTCCTGGAACGCTTCAAGCCGGTCGGAGAACTCGCCCTCGTCTGCAAGGTGCTCTTCCGCGAGGGCGTGGCGGGCTCCCGGCAGGCGGAACTGGCCCGCCGTCTGCTCGACCACGTCTGGCGAGAGACCCTGGACGGCGGCACCATGCTGGTGCGCGGTCAGCGCACCGAGCCGGCCTCCCCGGTCCCCTTCGAGGTGTACCTGCCGTTCCACGAACTCGGCTACAGCCATCCCGAGCTGGAGCGCCACGTCGTGCTGAACAACCGCCTCGACAGCTGGTCCGCCCTCGAGATCTCCCCCACCCGGCGGCTCGGACTGTCCGCGTTCCAGCGGCGCTTCGGCCTCACCCCGCGCCCCTCGGAGGCCGAGGCCCTGCGCTCCACCTGGCTGGCCCGCGCCCCCGAACCGTGGACCGTCGAGGGGCACATCGCCTACGACATCACGCACTGCGTGTTCCATCTGACCGACTGGGGCGAGAACCCCGGCGGACTGCCCCCGGACATCGCCGAGTACCTGGCGACCTGGCTGCCCGCGTGGATCGACGACTGGCTGGACCTGCGCCGCTGGGACCTGCTCGGCGAACTCCTCGTGGTGGACGCCTGCCTGCCCCGCCCCACCCTCGACGAGACGGCCTGGCGGGCCTTCGCCGCCGCCCAGCAGCCCGACGGCGCCATGCCCGCCATCCGCGACATGCCCGAGGGCGACGAGGAGGCCGTCTTCGACGTCGTCTACCACTCGACCCTGGTCGCCGCGTTCGCCTCGGTCCTGGCCACCTCCCGCGCCCTGACCGAGCTGGCCGGCGCCGCCTCATGACGACGGGGTACCGCACCTCCTGGCCGGGCCCGCCGGCCGGCCGGGAGGACCAGCCCTCCCGGAACCCCGGGGACGGTGGAGCCGGCTGGCCGGAGCGGCTGGCCGGAGCCGTCACCGCGGCCGACGCCCCCGACACCGTCTTCGCGCTCTCCCGCCACGGCCGCCGCACGGTCGTCACCGGCGGGACCGGCGGATCGCCCGGACGCCCCCGCGACCGGCTGCGCTACGAGATCGGCTCGGCCACCAAGGCGTTCACCGGACTGCTGCTGGCGCATCTGGTGGACAGCGGCCTCCTCACCGGAGGCGAGCCGGCAGCCGCCCTGCTCGGTGCCCGCCGCCCGCCCGGCCGCGCCCCCGTCACGCTCGCCCACCTGGTGACCCACACGGCCGGACTGCCCGCGCTCCCCGCCGACTTCTACCCGCGCGCGCTGCCCGCCTGGCGCACCAACCCCTACGCCCGTTACCCCGACGCCCGCGTCGTCGACGCCTTCCTGCGTCACCGCCCCCGCCACCGCCCCGGCACCCGCTGGCGCTACTCCAACTTCGGCGTCGCCGTCCTCGGCCACGCCCTCGGCGCGGCCACCGGAACCGACTGGCAGGACCTGCTCGCCGACCGCCTGCTCGCCCCCCTCGCCCTCCGCGACACCGCCACGCGCCCCTCGGACGGCGACGGGCTCGACGCCGTCGGTCATGGCAAGGACGGCACGGGCGCGCTGCCCGCCTTCGACGCGGGAGGCTTCCGGGCGGCCGGAGCGGTCCGCGCCACCCCGCACGACCTGCTCACCTTCCTGGAGGCCCACCTCGACCCCGACCGGTTCCCGCCGCTGACGGGCGCCCTCCGCGCCGTCCGCACCCCGGTGCTGCGCCGGGGGTTCGGGCACCGGCACGTGCACACGGTCGCCTGGTTCCGGCACCCCACGGACGGCGGGCCGCTGTACTTCCACAGCGGGGCCACCCTCGGCCAGCAGGCGTTCCTGGGCTTCCGGCCCGACACGGGCACCGCGCTCGCCGCCGTCTGCACCCGCCGCTTCCGCTCCGGCGACCCGTTCGTGTCCGCTGCTTACGCGCTGCTCGCCGAGGAGCACTAGAAGGCGGAAACGGCGTCGGCGGCGGTCCTCGGACCGCCGCCGACGCCGTTTCCGCCCGCCGTGTCAGACGCGCTGCCAGAGCGCCGGCGTCCCGGCGGGCGCCCACGCGCCCTGCGCCTGGTGGGTCTGCAGGCACTGGTACGTCACCCCGTCACGCGTGACGGTGGCGCCCGCCTCGTAGACCCGGCCGGCGGTCCACGCCTGCGCACCGGTCTCCTGCTCCCCGGGCGCGGCCTGCGCGGACGCCGTGACCAGCGTCAGTCCGTACTCGGAGAGGATCGGGTTGACCGGCTGGAAGAACGTCGTGCCGCCGCTGGCGCAGTTGCCGGAGCCGCCGGAGGTGACCCCCTGCGCCTGTGCGCCCGCGACGTACGGGCCGCCGGAGTCGCCCGGTTCCGCGCACACCGTCGTCCGGGTCAGCCCGTTGACCGTGCCCTCCGGGTAGCGGACGCTCGCGTCGTGCTGCTCGATCACCCCGCAGTGCCAGCCCGTGGTGGAGCCCGAACGGCACACCGACGCTCCGACGAGCGCCTGCGCCGAGCCGGTGACCTGGACCTCCTGGCCGTCCGCCGCCTTCACGTCGGGCGTGGGCGTCCACTGGCTCTGGGCGGCCACCCACGCCATGTCCCGCCCGGGGAACTCGGACGCCTGGAAGGTGCCCTGTGCGGTGCGGTCGTAGCCGGTGGTGGTCGCGCCCGCCCGGCCGCAGTGCCCGGCCGTCACGAATCCGCCCTGGCTGCCCTGGGTGACGGAGAAGCCGACGGAGCAGCGGGCCGAGTCGTTGATGTAGTACGCGTCGCCGCCGGTGATGTCCTGCAGCAGCCGGGGCCGTTCGGGGGCAAGGCGGATGCCGACGTCCTCGCCCGCCACGCCCGCGGCCTCCACGAAGGCGGTGCCCGCGGCCTGGTCGACGGCCTGCACCACGACCTGGTTCCTCACCACGTCGACGTACCAGACGGGCGTGTCGACGGTGGAGACGCGGCCGGCCGCCGCGTCCAGCTTCTCCTTCGCCGCCTGCAGCGCCGCCAGCGGCCGCTCGACCACATGCGCCGTGGCGCCCTCGGCCTTGATGGCCGCCACGTCCTTGGCGTCCGTGGTGGCGACCGTCAGCTCGTCGGCGGTCGCGCCCCGCAGCCAGGCGCCCGCGTACCGCTCGCCCAGGGAGTTGCGCAGCCGGCCGGCGCGGGTGCCCGCCTCGGCCTCGTTGACCAGACGCTCGGACGCCTGCTCCTCGTTGAGCTTCAGGTCGCGCTGGAGGGCGCTGAGCAGGTGCGGGGAGGGCCGGTCGGCGCCGAGGGTCTGGGCCGCCCCGGGCGCGGGCCCCCCGGCGGGGGAGGCGTCGGCCGCCGCGGCGTGGGGGAGTCCGGCGAGGACGAGGGCGCCGAGTGCCACGAGCGCCGAGCGGCGCGCGGTCCGGGCGTGTCTGAGGACCATTCGGTACGTCTCCATTCGTTGGGGCGGCGTAGCTGTCGCGGAGACCGTTTCCCTGCCCGGTGCGCCCGACGGGATGTCAGGACACGCCGGAATTCGCACGTTCGGTACGGCGACGGGCCCCGTGTGCAGTACGCGGGGGTATCGGACGGGTGACGTCACACGGGCGTCAGGCCGGGCGCGCCGGCCTCGGTGACGAAGGAGGCCGCGGTGGAGACGGCCGCGCCCGGTGTGGTCACGGCGGGCACGGTGCGGAAGTCGGCGCGGGCGTTCTCCCGGTTCAGCTCCACCCGCAGGTAGCCGCGCCGCCCGTCGTAGAAGCGCAGGTGCGGGTTGGCCCTCATGTAGGTGTCCCAGTTGGCCGGACGCTGCGTCCCGTCGCGGCCGCTGGTGACGGAGGTGCAGGTGAGCTCCGTGCCGACGGTGACGGAGGCGGGGTCGTCGAAGTCGTCCTTGACGTCGAAGGCGTACGCCACGTGGACGTCGCCGGTGAGCACCAGCCAGTTGTCGACGCCGGCCCGCTTCGCCCCGGCGACGAGCCGGCCGCGGCTCGCGCGGTAGCCGTCCCAGGCGTCCATGGACAGCTTGGCCTCCGCCTCGAGGTCCAGCCGGCGCTGCGAGAAGCACACCTGCTGCGGCATCACGTTCCACAGCGCGGCGGAGGACGCCCACCCGTCGAGCAGCCAGCGCTCCTGGGCGTCCCCGGTGAGGGTGCGCGCCGGGTCGTCCGACTCCGGTCCCGGCACGTGCGGGACGTCGTCGTAGGCCTGGTCGGAGCGGTACTGGCGGGTGTCGAGGACGTCGAACTGGGCGAGGGTGCCCCAGTGCAGCCTGCGGTACAGCCGGGCGTCCGGCCCGTCGGGGAGCTGTCCCGCGCGCAGCGGCTGGTTCTCCCAGTAGGCGCGGTAGGCGGCGGCCCGCCGCGCCAGGAACAGCGCCGGGTCGCTGCCGTTCTCGTCGTGCTCCGCCGCGTAGTTGTTCTCCGTCTCGTGGTCGTCCCAGGTGACGACGAACGGGTGCGCGGCGTGCGCCGCCCGCAGGTCCGGGTCGCTTCTGTAGAGCGCGTACCGCATCCGGTAGTCCGCGAGGGTCGTCGTCTCCCGGTTGAACACGGACGGCAGCACCCGGTCCGTGTAGTTACGGGCGCCGCCCGCGGAGTTGACGGCGTACTCGTAGAGGTAGTCGCCGAGGTGGAACACCACGTCGACGTCCTCGCGCGCCAGGTGCCGGTGCGCGGTGTAGTAGCCGTCGTGGTACGCCTGGCAGGCGACCGCGGCCAGCCGCAGCCGTGTGACGTCGTCGCCGGCGGCGGGCGCGGTGCGGGTGCGGCCCGCGGGGCTGATCCAGGCGCCGGTGCGGAAGCGGTAGTGGTACGTCGTCGCCGGGTCGAGACCCCGTAGGTCGACGCGGACGCTGTGCGCGTACTCGGGGTGGGCGAGGGCGGTGCCGGAGCGCACGACCAGGGCGAAGGACTCGTCGAGCGCGAGCTCCCAGGCCACCTCCACCTGCTGCTGCCCCAGACCGCCGTCCGGCGTGAAGGGCGCCGGGGCGAGCCGCGTCCAGATCAGCACCGAGTCCGGCAGCGGGTCGCCGGACGCGACGCCGAGGGTGAACGGGTCCTCGGTGATGCGGGCCGTCTCGAGCCGGGGCGCGGCGAACGCGCCGCGTGCGGGGAGGTTGCTGGAGAAGGCGAGGGCGGCGGCCGCGCCGGTGAGGGTCAGGAAGCGACGGCGTGACACATGGCGGGCGGCGGTGCGCAGTTCGACGTCGTGAGGTGTGGGGGTGAGCGCGGAGGCAGGTCGTCCGGTGCGGCCCGGCAGCGCCATGCGGGGTCCTCTCGTACGGGGCGGGGTGAACGGGAGCCGCAGGCGGGCGGGGCCGCGGACACGAAGATCTGCATGCTAAGCAGACGAAATGCTCGTCAGATGCATGCCGGACGTGTGCCGTGCGGGGCGTTCACACCACAGGCGGTACGGGGGAGGGGCACACATGAAAGCGCCGTCGGCATGACCGACGGCGCTTCAGGAACCTCGGGGGATCAGACGGCGTCCGCGCCCACCCGCTCGCGCAGCGGCAGGTGGTACACGTGGAAGGCCCGTCCGATCACCGGCTGGGCGACGTTGCGCACCTTGACGCCGCCCGTGGTCATGCCGTGCTCGCTGCCGGCGTGCGCGTGCCCGTGCACGGCGAGGTCGGCGCCGGCCGTGTCGATCGCCTCGGCCAGCAGGTAGCTCCCCAGGAACGGATAGATCTCCGGCGGCTCCCCCGCGAGCGTCTCCGGCACGGGGGAGTAGTGGGTGAGGGCGATCCGCACGTCGCAGTCCTCCTCCGCCAGCCGCTCCAGCGCGGTCCGCAGACCGTCCGCGCAGCGGCGGGAGACCCGTACGAACTCCTTCATCACCGGCTCCCCGAACTCCCCGGCGCTCGCCCCGACGAACCCGCCGCCGAAGCCCTTCGTGCCGGCCACCCCGACCCGCGCGTCCCCGATCGTCAGGACCGTCGCCTCGCCCTCCAGGACGTGCGCGCCCGCGTCCCGCAGCAGCTCGGACACCTCGTCCTGGCGGTCGTCGTGATGGTCGTGGTTGCCCAGCACCGCCACCACCGGCACCCCGAGGCCGCGGATCTCGTCGGCGACCACCCGCGCCTCGTCCGTGGTGCCGTGCCGGGTGAGGTCCCCGGCCAGCAGCAGCACGTCCGCGCAGTCGGGCAGGGTGTCGAAGGCGGGGCGCAGCACGCCCCGGGTGTCGGGCCCCATGTGGATGTCCCCGACGGCGGCGACCCTGATCATGACAGCTCCTCCGCGTGGTCGGGGGACGAGGACTCGCTCACGACGAGATCGCAGTGCACGTCGAGCCCGCCGAGCTCCTCGCGCACCACCTCCAGGACGTCGTCCCGGCAGCGGGCCGACGGCACGGTCCCGGTGACCAGGACGGCCTGGCCGCGGACCTCGGCGTGCACACCGAGCTCGCCCAGCTCGCCCGAGGCGAGGCGGTCCTGGAAGTGGGCGACGCGGTACTCGGGACCCGCGGGCGGGGCGCCGCCCGCCGGACCGGCGTCGTGGGTGTTCATGGGGGTTCCCTTCCACGGGCGGGTCAGATGACGTTCAGGCGTTCCAGCAGGAAGAAGAAGGCGGCGGGCATGGGCGCGTCGCCGCAGTCGCGGCGCACCTGCTCCCAGTCGACCTTCTCGCGCAGGGCGCGGGCGATGGGCAGCACGGCGCCGAAGTCGCAATGGTGCTCGGAGAACGCGGCGATCAGACCGGTGAGCAGGTCGGTCGGCGCGAGGACCGGCATCCGCACCGACTCCACGGGGAGCTCCTCCGCGCGGCGCAGCATCTCCTCCGAGACCGGGCGGTGCGCCAGCTCGAAGATGACGTCGACGTCCTGCCCGAAGCAGGTCGCCTTGATCAGCCAGTCCTCGGGCGGGCTGTAGACGGTCAGCCCGGCGTCCCGCAGCGTGGCGGCGACCGGGCCCGCGTCCTCCGGGCGGACGCAGAAGTCGACGTCGTGCTGGAGGTTGCCGCTGCCGCCATGGGCGTGCACGGCGACGCTGCCCGCAAGCGCGAAGAGATGCCCGCCCCGCTTCAGCACCGCGCCCACCTGCTTGGCCGCCTCCAGGATGGCCTGGTTGCGGTCGCGCGGCAGGTCCGCCTCGTCGACGGGCTGGACCGGTAGCGCCTCCCCGGGGCCCTCGGAGGCCAGACGGAGCTCAGGCGCCCCCGGCCGCCACGTCCGGACGGCGTCCTCGCCGTTCTCCGCCATGACCACTCCTTCCACCACACCGGCTACGCCAGTTCCTGGTACCCGACACCCCCACTTCGACACGGGGCGCCTGCAGGGGCGCGGGGAACGGCGCGCCCAGCCCCCCACGGCCGCCGACGCACCGGCCCTGGCACACGCCTCGGCAGGGGCGCGGGGAACTGCGCGCCCAGCCCCCACGGTCCGCGGCCGCCGACGCACCGGTCCCGGCACACGCCCCCGTAGGGGCGCGGGGAACTGCGCGCCCAGCCCCCACCGCCCTGCCCACCGCGCCCCCCGAGACAGCCGCGGGCACCCCGCGACCAACCGCTTCGGCCGTACCCGAGCGGCGCGCCCCCCGCTCCCGCCCGACGATGGGCCCAAGGTCCACAAAAGAAGCGGACACGCGTGTCCGGTGCTGGAGGTCGACATGGAGCAGGAAACGCCGCGCGCGTCGGAACTTCCGCAACCCCTGCGGGCCGTCGCCTCGCACCTGAGCCGCCTGCCGGGCGCGGGCCACGTCGGCCGGGCGGCCGGAGCCGCCCTCGACACCCTCGGCGCGGTGTCCCCCCGCGGCCGCCGCATCGCCGTCTACACCGGCGCGGGCGTCCTGGGCGTCGCCGGCCTGGTGGAGTGGCCCGTCGCCCTCACCGGCGCGGCGGTCGCCTGGCTCACCAAGCCGCGGGACGAACAGAAAACCGCCGACGGAACGCCGCGCACCCACGCCGATGAGGAGGCGTGGGCCGCAGCGACCCGCGAGGGTGTGGTCCCCGAGGGCGGCGCCCCCGGCCGCGGCGACATGCACCCGGACCGCGACACCGGCCCCGGCGACCGTCTCACCCCCACCCGCCACCACCCCGCCCCGCGCGTCCAGCCCGCCAAGGTCGGCGACGAAGGCACCGCGTCCGCGCTGAAGAAGGTGGCCGCGGCGACCGGACACGACGACTCCTCCGGGCGGCCGGGCCACACCCGGCGCTCCGACTGAGCCGGGGACGGGATCCCGCATGTTCGCACTGCTCGACGTAGCCCCCTTCGCCGGCGCCGTGGCGGGCGCCGCCGCCGGAATGGCCCGCGGCACCGTCCACGGCGTGACGTCCCTCCACGACACCACCCGCCGGCTGACGCACGTCGCCCGCAACGCCCTCGGCGCCGACCGCCACTGGCGGGCCGGCCACCGCGTGCACCTCGCGCTGCGGCACCCCGACGCGGCCGTCGGCCCCCTCGCCCGCGAGGCCGCCGCCGAGCTGCTGGAACACCCCGACGTCGTCACCGCGTACTGGGACGAGGGGCTGGCCCGGCTCGTGGTGACGGCCGTGACCGACGCGGCCGGCGACCGCGTCGCCGAGCGGGCCGTCGCCGTCGCCGGGCGCCTCGGGCTCACCGAGGACGCCGGCCCCGGGCCGGAGGCCGGGACCACGCACCCCGGTGACCCGCGCGAGGTGCGGGTCGCCGCCGCCGCGCTGCTGCTGGACGCCGCCGGTGCGGCCGGCGCCCTCGCGGGCCGGTCGCTGGGGCTGCCGCGCAGCCCCAAGGGGGTCACCGCCCTCGTCACCCTGCTCCGCGAGAATCCCCGCTTCCGCGCCCGGCTGCGCGAGCGGCTCGGCGGCAGCGGCATGGAGCTGCTGCTCGCCGCCGCGAACGCCGCCGCGCACGGCGCCGCCCAGTCCCCGGTGTCGCTGCTGCTCGACGGGCTGCTGCGCGCCGGGCAGCTCACCGAGGCGACGGCCCGTGCGGCCGCCTTCGAGGCGCTCCACGACGACGTGTGCCGGGAGCGGCGCACCAGCGTGCCGCCCGTGCCCGGTGTCCGCCCGCCCCTGCGCGTGACCCCGGCGCAGGCGTACGCGGCGAACGCCGGCACCGGCAGCGTGGCCGGGGCCGCCGCCACCCTCCTCGTCACCCACGACACCGGCGAGGCGGCCGAGGCCGTACTGGCGGGCTCGCCGAAGGCCGCGCGCTACGGCCCCGCCGCCTTCAACTCCGTGCTGGGCACCGAACTCGCCCGCACGGGCGTGCTGGTGCGCGGCGGCGACCGGCTGCGCCAGCTGGAGATCGCCGACTCGCTGGTGCTGCACGCCGACGCCCTGCGCAGCCTGCCCCCGGCCGAGGACGAGGAGCCCGCGCCGTACCACGACCCCGTCCACCCCTGGGCTGAGGCGGTGCTCGACGCGGCCCGCAGGGCCGGGCTGCACGTCGTCGTCACCGGCGGCTCGGAGCTGAAGGACATCACCCGCCTCGCCGACGAGGTCGCCCCCGCCGACCTGCCGTTCGGCGACGCCGTCCGTGCCCTCCAGCAGGACGGGCACATCGTCGTCAGCGTGGCCAGGGTGCCCGTCGGCGGGGACCGGGACATCGCGGACGGGCTGCCCGCGGGGGACGTGGCGATCGCGCTCACCGACGGCAGCTCGGCGGTCCCGTGGGGGGCCGACGCCCTCGCCCCCGGCGGACTCGCGGACGTGTGGCGGCTGCTCACCGCGATCCCGGCGGCCCGCCGCGTCGGCCGCCGCTCGCAGACCCTGGCCCGCGCGGGCGCCGCCCTCTCCGGGCTGCTGGTGGCCCGTGGCGGAACCCCCGGCGGTCGCGTGTGGCAGCGGCTCACCCGCCACGCCCCGGTGAACGTCGCCGCGGCCGGCGCCCTTCTCACCGGCTGGACCGAGGCCGTCCGCGTGGCTCGCGCCGCGCCGCCCGAACCCCGGCTGCACGTGCCCTGGCACGCCCTCGAACCGCACGAGGCGCGCACCCTCCTGCGGCACGCCCGTACCGAGGCCGAACCGGTCGGGCTCGACCTGCTCGGCGACCGCGTGCGGCAGCGGGCCGCGCGCCTGGCCCGGACCGGCGCCGCCGCGCCCGCCCGCTGGACCTGGGAGGCGGCCGGCGCGGTCCGCCGTGAGCTGGACGACCCGCTCACCCCGGTCCTCGCCACCGGCGCGGTCGCCTCGGCGCTGCTCGGCTCACTGGTGGACGCGCTGCTGGTGGTCGGCGCGATGGACCTCAACGCGGTCGCGGGCGGCCTCCAGCGGCTGCGCGCCGAACGCGCCCTCGCCCGGCTCGCCGCCCGTCAGCAGCCCCGGGCGCGGCGCCACCTCACCGACCACCGGACGGTCACCGTCGACGCCACCCGACTGCGGCCGGGCGACCACATCGACCTCGCGGCTGGCGACGTCGTGCCGGCGGACGCGCGGCTGCTGAGCGCCGACGGGCTGGAGGTCGACGAGTCGTCGCTCACCGGCGAGTCACTGCCCGTGGCCAAGAACGTCGAGGCGACGCCGGGCGCACCGGTGGCACGGCGGACCTGCATGGTCTTCGAGGGCACCACCGTGGTGGCGGGACGGGCCGAGGCGCTCGTGGTGGACACCGGCGACCACACCGAGGCGGGCCGCGCCGTCGCCCTCGCCTCCCGCACACCGCCGCCCGCCGGTGTGCAGGCCCGGCTGCAGGAACTGACCCGCAAGGCGCTGCCCGTCACCCTCACCGGCGGAGCGCTGGTGACCGGCCTGTCCCTGCTGCGCGGCAGCCCGCTGCGGCGCGCCGTCAGCGGCGGGGTCGCGGTGGCCGTCGCCGCCGTGCCCGAGGGGCTGCCGCTGGTCGCGACCGTCGCACAGATGGCCGCCGCCCGCCGCCTGTCCCGCCGGGGCGTGCTGGTGCGCACCCCGCGCACCCTGGAGGCGCTGGGCCGGGTCGACACCATGTGCTTCGACAAGACCGGCACCCTCACCGAGAACCGCCTCCGTCTGGTGCGGGCCGCCACCGCCGACGGCGCCGTCCTGGCCCCGGACGACGAACGGGCCGTACCGGTCGTACGGATGGCCGCGCGTGCCTGCCCCCAGGAGGAGACCGCCGAGGGCCGCAAGGTCGCGCACGCCACCGACGAGGCCGTGCTGGACGCCGCGCCGCCCGACGAGGACTGGGCCCCGGCCGGCGAACTGGCCTTCGAGGCCAGCCGTGGTTACGCGGCGGCCGTGGGGCGGGACGGCGAGGACGGCGCGTACCTCGTCGTCAAGGGCGCCCCCGAGACGGTGCTGCCCGCGTGCGCGGACCTGCCGGAGGGGGCGGCCGGCGCCGCCCACACCCTCGCCGGGCAGGGACTGCGCGTCCTCGCCGTCGCCCGCCGCCGGTACGAGGGCGCCGACCCGGAGGCGGAGGTGCAGGCCGGCCTCTCCGGCCTGGAGCTCGTCGGCTTCGTCGCCCTCGCGGACGTGCCCCGCGACACCTCCCGGGAACTCCTCACCGCCCTGCGGAAGTCCGGCATCGTGCCCGTCATGCTCACCGGCGACCACCCGGAGACCGCCCGCGCCATCGCCCTGCAACTGGGCTGGCCCGAGGAGACCGAGGTGGTCACCGGCGACGACCTGGTCGCCATGGGCCGCGCCGAACGGGTCCGGGCCCTGCACGGCGCCGGGGTCGTCGCCCGTGTCGCGCCCGAGCAGAAGCTGCACGTCGTGGAGGCCCTCCAGCAGGCCGGGCGGGTGGTGGCGATGGCCGGCGACGGCGCCAACGACGCCGCCGCCATCCGCGCGGCCGACGTGGGCGTCGGCATCGAGGCCCGCGGCTCCGCCGCCGCACGCAACGCCGCCGACATCGTCCTCACCGGCGGCGACCTGTCCGTCCTGGTGGACGCCTTCGCCGAGGGCCGGGCGCTGTGGCGCAGCGTGGCCGACGCGGTGAGCATCCTCATCGGCGGCAACGCCGGCGAGGTCGGCTTCAGCGTGCTCGGCACCCTGCTCGCCGGCTCCTCGCCGCTGTCCACCCGCCAGCTGCTGCTGGTGAACCTGCTCACCGACATGTTCCCGGCCATGGCCGTGGCGGTGACGCCGAGCAACGACCCGTCCACGGAGGCGCACGCAGCGACCGGTCCGATGGGCCTCGACGTGCTCGGCACGCCGCTGCTGCGCTCCATCCGGCGGCGCGGCGTCACCACCTGCCTGGGCGCGGTCACGGCGTACCTGATCGGCCGGTTCACCCCCGGCACCGAACGCCGCTCCACCACCATGGCGCTGTGCGGGGTGGTCGGCGCACAGCTGGTGCAGACCCTCTCCGGACGCCGCCACAGCACTCTGGTGTGGGTGACCGCGCTGGGCTCCGCCGCGGTCCTCGCCGCGCTGGTGCAGACGCCCGGCGTCAGCCACTTCTTCGGCTGCGTCCCCCTGGGTCCGGTCGCCTGGACGGGCGTCGCCCTCGCCATCACCCTCTCCGCCCTGGCCCCCCGCCTGGAACACCTGGCCGCGGTACGCCACCTGTACGCCCTGGCGGCCCGTCTCACCCAACGCCTGACGGACTCGGCCCGCCACACCCGGCACGCCCTCCACACCGGCATGGCCCGCCCGGTCGCCTGAACCGGGTCGTCCGACCCGGCGTCCGCCGGCGGCCCCCGGCCTCGGCGGCAAGAGGCCCGTGTCGGCAGAACGGGCGAACCGCGCACACACTGGAAGTGCAGGGCGGTTCCGGACACCCCGGCTCCGCCGACGCAGGCGGGTGCGTGCGCCCCGCGCCGAGGCCCGCCGCTCAGCGTGAAGGGTGAGGATCGGCATGAAGGGTTACGTCTTCCACGGCCCCGGGCAGTCCGCCTGGGAGGAGGTTCCCGATCCGGAGATCCGGGAGCCCGGCGACGTCATCGTCCGCGTCGACGCCGTCACCATCTGCGGGACGGACCTGCACATCCTCAAGGGCGACGTGCCCGAGGTGCGTCCCGGGACCGTCCTCGGACACGAGGCGGTCGGCGAGGTGGTCGAGGCCGGCGCCGACGTCCGTACCGTACGGCCCGGTGACCGGGTCCTGGTCTCCTGCATCACCGCGTGCGGCCGCTGCCGCTTCTGCCGCGAGGGCATGTACGGGCAGTGCCGGGGCGGCGGAGGCTGGATCCTCGGGCATCTCGTCGACGGCACGCAGGCCGAGTACGTACGGGTGCCGTTCGCCGACCTGTCGGTGTACCCGCTGCCCGGCGCCCTCGCCAACGAGGACGCGGTGCTGCTGGCGGACATCTTCCCCACGGCCTACGAGGTGGGCGTGCTCAACGGGCGCGTGCGGCCCGGCGACACGGTCGTCGTGGTCGGCGCCGGACCGGTCGGGCTGGCCGCCATCGCCACGGCCCGGCTGTTCGGCCCCGAGCGCGTGGTCGCGGTGGACCTGGCGGCGTCCCGGCTCCAGGCGGCGAAGGAGTTCGGCGCCGACGCGGTGGCCGACGCGAGCGAGGGCCCCGAGCAGCTGGTCGAGGACCTCACCGGGGAGCTCGGCGCGGACGTGGTGATCGAGGCGGTCGGCGTCCCGGAGACCTTCGAACTGTGCACCCGGGTGGTGCGCCCCGGCGGGCACGTCGCCAACGTCGGCGTGCACGGCACGCCCGCCACGCTGCACCTCGAGGACCTCTGGATCAAGAACGTCACCATCACCACCGGCCTCGTCGACACGCACTCCACGCCCGCCCTGCTGCGGATGGCCGCGTCCGGCCGGCTGCCCACCCGGCGTCTGGTCTCCCACACCTTCCCCCTGGACCAGATGCAGGAGGCGTACGACGTGTTCGCCAACGCCGCCGAGACGGGCGCGCTCAAGGTCGTCCTCGGCGTCCCGCAGCACGAGGTCGTCCCGGTGCACCCGACGATCTGACCGCCGGACGGAGCGGCGGGACCCGGCCGTCCCGCCCTCCTGCCGCACCGGTCCGGGACGGACGGGCGGACCCGTTCACGGAAAGGCCCGTTCCGCCCGTGCGGGCCGGGGGAGAACGGGCCACCCTGGAGGTGACGGCGCGATCGGCACCCGCGCGAGGAGGTGACCTCCCATGGCGACGACGCATGGTGCGAGGCCCAAGGTGCCCTGGTGGCGATGGCGGAGCAATCCGCTGTGCCGCCGCAGCGACGTCGCCGAGGCCTGGCTGCTGATCGCCACGGCCGTCCTCGCGCTCGTCCTCTCGGGGTTCGCCGGGATCGCGGCGGCCGGCGCCGTCGACGCGTCCCTCGACGACCGCCGCGAGCGCACCCGCCCGGTTGCGGCCGTGCTGGCCGAGAACGCGCGCGACGCGGCCCCCGTGCCCGTGTCCGAGAACGGCGACGGCGGCGTCTGGGCCGAGGTGCGCTGGACCGCTCCCGACGGCACCCGCCACACCGGGCGGGCCCAGGTCCCCGCGGACGGCGAGAAGGGCGACCAGGTCACCGTCTACAACGACGGGGACGGCCGCCTCGTGTCCGCGCCGCCCGAGGGCGCCGAGGCGGGCTTCCAGGTCGCGATGGCCGGTCTCACCGTGGCCTTCGTCACCGGGGGCATGGTGCTGCTCTGCGGATGGATCGCCCGCGCCCGGCTGCGGCTGCGCCGCCTGGACCTCTGGGAGGCCGAGTGGAGGCAGGTCGAACCGGCCTGGCGCAAGCGCATGACCGGCTGATGCCCGTGCCGTACGGCATACCGCCCCCAGGGCGCCGCGTGCACCGCGCACCGCCCCGCTGCACCTTCGTGATCTGCATGCTGTCCGGCGTCCTCGCCGGCCGGGCCCAACTCCCTCGCGACCTCCAGGCCACGCAGAGGGGACCGGCCCGTGTCGTGACGGCGCGGGCGGCCGGCGTCAGGCGTCGCCGCGCCGGCAGTGCAGGAACAGATGCGGCTCCGGGCGCGCTTCCGGATGGCTCGGGGTGAACATCGTGCTCTCCTCCCGCTCCACCGTCAGGCCCGCTTCCCGCACCATGCCGATGACGTCCTGCGCGGCGAAGCTGGTGACCCGCACCGGCTGACCCATGAACGCCCCGTCGAACTCCTCCACGTCCAGCGGCACCGTGGCCAGCACCAGCAGACCGCCCGGCCTGAGCGCGGCCGTCAGCCGGCGCACCAGATCCCGCTGCTCCGCCCGCGTCATCTGCAGCAGCGAGAAGTACACGCAGACCGCGTCGTACGAGCCCTCCGGGAGCGGCATCCGCAGGACGTCGTCGCACCGGAACTCGGCCTCGGGCACCTGCCGGGAGGCGATCTCCACCATCACCGGCGACACGTCGACGCCGAGCACCTTGTGTCCCGCTCCGGCCAGCGTGGCGGCCGTGGGCCGTCCGGTGCCGCTGCCGACGTCCAGCACGGTGCTGCCGGGGGAGAGCCGTTCGAGCAGCCAGGTGAGCGACGCCCGGTGGGCCGCGGAGGACGCGAACGCCTTCTCGTAGTCACTGCCCAGCGCGTCGAACACCGCCGCCGCCGGGGACCCGTGCACCTCGCCGCCCACGACCCACCTCGCTTCCCTCGCCGATGCCGGGCATCGTGCCACTCGCGAGCCCCCGTCACAACGGCACCTCGCCGGGGCCCGGTTTGCGGACGCGGCGCCCGGCACGGCAGGGTCGGGGATGTGCCGACCCTGCTGATCGTCCACCACACGCCCTCGCCGAACTGTCAGGCGATGTTCGAAGCCGTCGTCTCCGGCGCCACCGCCCCGGAGATCGAAGGGGTCCGGGTGGTGCGCCGTCCCGCGCTGTCCGCGACCGCCGCCGACGTCCTCGACGCCGACGGCTTTCTGCTCGGCACCCCCGCCAACCTCGGCTACATGTCGGGCGCGCTCAAGCACTTCTTCGACCAGATCTACTACCCCTGCCTGGACACCACGCAGGGCCGCCCCTTCGGGTACTACGTGCACGGCGGCAACGACGTCACCGGCGCCGTGCGCGGCATCGAGTCGGTCACCACCGGCCTCGGCTGGCGCCGCGCCGCCGAGGCGGTGACCGTCACGGGCGAACCCGACAAAGCGGCCCTGGAGCGCTGCTGGGAGCTGGGTGCCACGATCGCGGCGGGGCTGGCGGACTGACGCCCGCCGGGCCCCGCCGCACGCCCGGACCCCGCGGGGTCAGGCGCCGTCCATCTTCTCCCGGTCCTGCTCGTCCCAGGCGCGGGTGTCGCGCGGCTGCGTGTACGGCTCCTCCTCCGGAGGGTGACCGCCGGCGATGGCCCGCTGCCGGGCGATCTCCGCGTCGAACTCGAGGCCCAGCAGGATCGCCAGATTGGTGATCCACAGCCAGATCAGGAACACGATGACACCGGCCATCGTGCCGTACGTCTTGTTGTAGGAGCCGAAGTTGGCGACGTAGAGCGCGAAGCCGGCGGAGGCGGCCAGCCAGATCAGCAGCGCCAGGAAACTTCCCGGGGTGATCCAGCGGAACCCCTTCACCTTCGCGTTTGGCGCGGCCCAGTACAGCAGTGCGATCATGACGGTCACCAGCAGGACGAGCACCGGCCACTTGGCGATCGACCACACCGTGAGGGCCGTGTCGCCCAGCCCCAGCAGATCGCCCGCCTGCCGGGCCAGCCCGCCGGTGAAGACCACGATCAGCGCGCTGACCGCGGCCATCAGCAGCAGCGCGACCGTTACGCCCACCCGGACAGGCAGCACCTTCCACACCGGGCGGCCCTCGGGCATGTCGTACACCGCGTTCGCCGAGCGCATGAACGCCGCCACGTAGCCGGACGCCGACCAGACGGCGAGCAGCAGACTGATGACCGCCACCAGCGACCCGACGCCCGCGTTGCCCTGCAGCTGTTCGATCGCCTGCGTGATGATGTCCCGCGCCGCGCCGGGGGCGGTGAGCTCCTGGACGTTCTCCAGCACCTTGTCCGTCGTGGACTTCCCGGTGAGGCCGAGGATCGACACCAGGGCCAGCAGCGCCGGGAACAGCGCCAGCACGCCGTAGTACGTCAGGGCGGCGGCGCGGTCGGTGAGTTCGTCGTCCTTGAACTCGCGCACGCTGCCCTTGAGCGCGCCTTTCCACGCGCCCTTGGGCAGCTTCGTCGGGGTGTCCGGCGCCGCCCGTTCCACCTCGTCGCTCGGGCCCGGCTCATCAGCAGGCTGCCCGGCCTTCCGCGTGGACGCGGACTCGTCCGGCGCGTCATGGTGTGCCGACCGGTCGCCCCGGCCCGGGATATGCAGCTTCATGGCCACCGGGTGCCCACGGTCCGCCATGTCACGCCCGGGCGCACGGGTGACCCGGCCTTCCGTGAAGCACTTGTGGGAGCGCTCCCATCGCAGGCAGGATGCCGTCATGACCAGAACTCCCGCCGTCCGTCCGTACCGCCCCGAGGACCGCGACGCCCTCGACGACATCTGCGTCCGCACCGCGCACAACGGCCAGGACGCCCGCCCCCATTACGCCGACCCGTCCGTCTTCACCGCCGCCTTCGCCGCCCCCTATGCCCATCTGGAGCCGGAGCTCGCCTTCGTGCTGGACGACGGGCGGGGGAACGCGGTCGGCTATGTCGTCGGGGCCGCCGACACCGTCCGGTTCGCCGAGCGGTTCCGCGCCGAGTGGCTCCCGCTGGTCGCCGCACGCCATCCCGCCCCGCCCGGCCCGCCGGCCACCCCCGACGAGACGATCGCCTGGCTGCTGCACCACCCCGAGCGGATGGTCGTGCCGGAGCTCGCCGCCTGGCCGGCCCATCTGCACATCGACCTGCTGCCCGAGTGGCAGGGCCGGGGGTACGGGCGCCGGCTGATGCGCACCCTGCTCGCGTCCCTGGCGGAGCGCGGGGTCCCGGCCGTGCACCTCGTGATGGCGGTCGCCAACAAGCCCGCCCGCGCCTTCTACGACCGCATGGGTTTCGAGGAGATCGACGGTGTGCCGATGGACGACTCGGTCGTCTGCCTCGGCCGTACGACGGCGGATCTCGACCGGCTCTGACGGCGGGCGCCGCGCGCCGCGCCGTCGAAAGTGTCGAACGCGCCACCGGGGGACGGAAGTGGCGAGAACGGAGGGTTGCCCCTTCCGCCGCCTGGGCGCAGATTGATTCTGGGAGCGCTCCCACCGGGTGCGCGCGGCGGGTTGCGCGCACCCGCACTCCATGACCCTCACGGCGGGAGAAGAGGCAACCATGAATTGGCATGTACATGACTTGTTGACGCGTGATGCGTCGCGGGGCCTGCCCCGGCTCACGCTCGTCCTGGGCACCGTCGTCGCCGCGCTGCTGTGTCTGGTCCCCTGGAGCGGCACGGCCCACGCCCACGGCTCGGTCGTGGACCCCGCGTCCCGCAACTACGGCTGCTGGCTGCGGTGGGGGAGCGACTTCCAGAACCCGGCGATGGCCCAGCAGGACCCGATGTGCTGGCAGGCCTGGCAGGACAACACCAACGCCATGTGGAACTGGAACGGCCTCTACCGCGACGGCTCGCGCGGCAACTTCCGCGCGGTCGTCCCCGACGGCACGCTCTGCAGCGGCGGCAACACCGAGAACGGCCGCTACCGCTCCATGGACACGCCCGGCGCCTGGAGGACCACGAACGTCGGGAGGAACTTCACCGTCAAGCTGTACGACCAGGCGAGCCACGGCGCGGACTACTTCCTCGTCTACGTCACCAAGCAGGGCTTCGACCCCAAGACCCAGCGGCTGCGCTGGGACGACCTCCAGTTGCTGACCCGTACCGGCTCCTACGCCCCGGGCAACAACTACGCGATCCCGGTGAGCACCTCCGGCCTGAGCGGCCACCACGTCGTCTACACGATCTGGCAGGCCTCGCACTCGGACCAGACGTACTTCCTGTGCAGCGACGTGAACTTCACCTGACCAGGCAGGACGTGACGTTCTGACCCTCTCGGCCCCCGCCGGACGCACCTCGTCCGGCGGGGGCCGAGGGTCCCAAGTGGCCTGCGGTCGCTGAGATTTCCGGAAGAAATCCTGAGGCGGTTGAACACGATGCGGTCCGCCTGCGTATGGGGCGTGGGAATCGAATGCCCGTCCCCCGCGACAGAAGCGTAGGAGTACTGCCTTGGCACGCAACACACGCAGACGCCCCAAACAGCGCGCGACGCTCGCCGCTTTCGCCTTGATCCTGGGCGGCGGCGGCATGATGGCGGCCAACGTCTACGCTTCCGCGACGGACGGCGGGACGACGGACGCGCAGGTGCTGTCGGGAGCCGCCACCATCGACTGCCCCGATGTGGCCACCCAGTTGACCGAGGTGCCCGACCAGGCCCGCGCGGAGGTGGACAAGGAACTCGCCAACCTGGACGCCCAGATCGCCGAGGCCTACAAGCGGCTCGGCGAGTCGGGTGACGCGATCCGCCAGGACCCCGGCTTCGCCGAGAACGCCGTCGCCGGACCGCTGAAGGACAAGCGCGCGGCCGTGCTCGCCCGTATCGGGGCGGCCATCGAGAAGGCCGGCGCCGAACGGCCGCAGGGCCTCGACGACCTCGCGGCCTGCGCGGTGCGCGACTCGGGCAACGCCCCCGCCCCCGAGGAGGGCGGCGACGGCGGAGAGCAGACCGGCGACGGCCAGGACCAGCAGAACGGCGACGGCCAGCAGGACGGCGACGGCCAGCAGGACGGCGGCGGTCAGGACCAGGGTGGCCAGGACGAGGGCGGCCAGGAGGGCGGCCAGGACCAGGGCGGCGGCAACGGCGGCCAGGCCGGCAACGGCCCGGTGCCCGGCGACTACGTCCCCATCGAGAGTGTCCAGCCCAACGTCAACACCCCCGAGCCGTCGGGCAACGCCTCCACCGGCACCTTCACCAGCGAGTGCGGCGTCAACGCCAACGGCGTGTTCAACTCGGACAACGTCATCGCCGCGCCCGGCGTGAGCAACGGCGCCCACCACTTCCACGACTACATCGGCAACCAGGCCACCAACGCCTTCGTCAGCGACGACGAGCTTGCCCGCGCCGAGACCAGCTGCGAGGACCAGCGCGACAAGTCCTCCTACTACTGGCCGGTGCTGCGCCTGCAGAACGGCACCGAGGAGCGCGACGCCCAGTCCCCGGGCGGCGGCATCGAGGGCAACGCCGGTGAGATCGTCACCCCGAAGGACGTCACGCTGACCTTCGTCGGCAACCCGAAGGCCAAGGTCACGGCCATGCCCCGGCTGCTGCGCATCATCACCGGCGACGCCAAGTCCTTCGTCAACGGTCCGGCCAACGCCAACGCCTCCTGGAGCTGCACCGGATTCGAGGACCGGCAGCTGAAGGACAAGTACCCGCTGTGCCCCGAGGGCAGCGACGTGGTCCGCTCGTTCGCCTTCCAGAGCTGCTGGGACGGCCGCAACATCGACAGCGCCAACCACCGTACGCACATGGCGTTCATGGACGCCGAGGGCAACTGCCCGGCAGGCTTCCAGCCGATCCCGCAGCTCGTCCAGCGCATCGTGTACGACGTCGACGCGCCGAGCCTGGAGGACGGCGGCAGGACGGTCCCGCTGTTCGCGGTGGACTCCTTCCCCGAGCAGCTGCACAAGCCGATCACCGACCACGGCGACTTCATCAACGTCTTCGAGGAAGACCTGATGAACGAGATGGTCGCCTGCATCAACGAGGGCCGCACCTGCGGCGCCGGCGCCGGCGGCGACAACGGTGGCGGTGACAACGGCGGCGGTGACGACGGCAACGCCGGTGGCGACAACGGCGGCGACAACGGTGGCGGTGACAACGGCGGCGGTGACGACGGCAACGCCGGTGGCGACAACGGCGGCGACAACGGTGGCGGTGACAACGGCGCCGAGCAGCCCACCGCCACGCCCGACGACCCGGGCCAGGGCAACGGCGGCGGTCAGGACGACGGCGACCAGGGCGATGGTCAGGACGACGGCGGTCAGGGCGGCGACCAGGACGGCCAGGACGGCCAGGAGCCGCCCGCGGCGACCGAGAAGCCCGCGGACGACAAGGCCACGGCCCAGCCCGACGTGAAGGTCTCCGACCCGGCCGACGCCGGCGGCGAGGACGTCGCCCAGGGCGGCGCGGACACCGGCCAGGGCGGCAACGACGACGGCGGCCAGGCGGCCCAGGCCGCCCAGGTGCCCGGCAGCCTCCCCGAGCTCGAGGACAACACCCAGGCCCAGGGCGCCGGTGGCAGCCTCGCCGAGACCGGCGCGCAGCTGTGGCCGGCCGCCATCGGCGGAGTGCTGGTGATCTTCGGCTTCTTCGTGCTGCGGAGCGTGCGGCGCAACGCCTGACGACCGCACCCCACGCACAGCGGGCGGCAGGACCCTCCGGGGCCCTGCCGCCCTCGTGCGTGCCGGGGCGGACCCCCGGCGACGGCCCGGCTGACGACCTGCCACACCACCAGGGCGACCAGCCGGGCGACGATCACCATCACGAAGTGGCGAGTGCACCACTCGCCCAGCCGGCGCAGCACACCCGCCCGGGGTCCGGCGCCCGCCCCACCGCGTGTCGACGGCATCGACGTGCTCTCCTCCGCCAGGCCGGGCGGATCCCGGCACCTGCTGCCCATGAGAGGGCCCACCGCTCGGAGGGCGAGAACGTCCGCCCGCCGGACCGCGGACCGTGCACAGCCCCGTCCGTTACGCCGTCCGTGTGTGACACTTGATCGCACGAGGCCGCGGCGCTGTCCGAGGGGGGAGCGCCGGCCGCCGGAGAGGGGAAGCGCCGTGAGCCGGGAGAGCGTACGCGCACACGAGGACGACGACGTGGCCGCGCAGGCCCGCCAGGCCCGTTTCGGGAGCCTGCCGGAGCCCGTCCGGGTGGAGGATCTGGTCGAGGAGAAGCCGGCCGTCGCACCGGACCCGGCCCGCTTCGCCTACAACCCCGACGAATGGCTCGTCCGCTACTGCGCCTGAGCGTGCCCGTCCGCCGCGCGGGTGTCAGCCCGCGTCGGCCCGGTCGTACGCCGTGAGCAGCAGCGCCACGTCGTCCGGCCGGTCCTCCGCGCGGCGGGCCGCGCCGAGCAACCGGTCGGCCAGCTCCTCCATGGAGTCGGTCCGGGAGGCGGCCAGGCATGTGCGGACCGTCTCGATGCCGGTCGCGATGTCGCTGCCGGGCACCTCGATCAGCCCGTCCGTGTAGAGCGCCAGGACGCTGCCGGGCTCCAGGGTGAGCTCGGTGACCGGGTAGTCGGCCTCGGGCTGCACGCCCAGGAGCACGCCGCCCGGCAGCTCCAGGGGTTCCGCGCTCCCGTCGGGATGCCGCAGCAGCGGTGGCGGATGGCCGGCCCGCACGGCGAGGGCGCGCCCGGTCGCCGGGTCCAGCTCGATGTAGCAGCAGGTGGCGAAGACGTCCGTCTCCAGCTCGGCGAGCAGCTGGTTGGTGTGCGTGATGACCTCCTGCGGGGGCCGCCCGCTCGCGGCGAACGCGTGCACCGCGCTGCGCAGCTGCCCCATCACGGCCGCCGCGCCCACGCTGTGCCCCTCCACGTCCCCGATGACCAGCGCCACCCCCCGCCCCGTCCGGATGACGTCGTACCAGTCGCCGCCGATGTCCATGCCCTTGGTGCCGGGCAGATAGCGGGCGGTGATGCGCAGCCGGTCGATGGCGGGCAGCCGGTGCGGCAGCAGCCCCTCCTGCAGCCCGCGCGCCACGGCCGACTCGGCGTCGTACAGCCGGGCCCGCTCCATCGCCTGCGCCGCGAGACCGGCCAGCGCGGTCAGCGCGCTGCGCTCCTCGGCGGTGAACCGGTGCGGGGTGTTCCAGCCGAGGATGCAGGAGCCGATCGGGTGGCCGGAGGCGATCAGCGGCAGGAACGCCCAGGACGTCATGGGGTCCAGCGTCAGCCTCGGGTACGCGCCGACCAGCTCCTCCGGCGACTCGAAGAACAGCGGCAGGCGCGCGGTCAGCGCGTGCACCCCGGGCAGGTCCGCCTCCAGCGGCACCCCCTCGAACGGGTCGAGGAAGTGCTGCGGATACCCGTTCTCCCACAGCAGGTACATCCGCCCGTCGCGCACCGTGTACAGGGCGACCTCCTGCGCCCCGAACGCCGGCAGCAGCTGCTCGGACACGGCCCGGCACACGTCCCGCACGGTGACCGACTCGGTGAGCACGCTGGCCATCTGCACCACGTGGTACAGCGCCCCCGCGCGGGCGGCGGTGACCAGCCCGGTCGGCGGGGCCACCGACTCCGAGGACGCCTCCAGCGGCCGTCCCGGCTCCGCGCCCGGTGGGGCGGCGGTGCGGAAGACCCGGCCGGTCAGCCCGTGCACGCCCGGGTAGAGCACGAAGCCCAGCCAAACGCCGTCCGGGTCGCGCACCAGGTACGACACCGGCTGCTGCGTCAGCATCGCCGCCCGGTAGCGGTCCTCGTACGCCGGGTCGCGCAGCCAGGTCAGCACCTGCCAGGGGTGGTGCCCGAGCAGCCGCTCCAGGTCGCAGCCGAGCAGGTCCTGGCAGCGGCGGTTGGCGTAGATGACCCGGCCGTCCTGGTCCAGGGAGAACAACCCGTCGGGCAGCCGCTCGGCCGCCTCCGCGGCGGTGACGCCGCCCGCCACGTCGACCAGGGCGCCCACCAGCAGCCGGCCCGTGTCCCCGGCGCGGACCACGTGGCCCCACAGCTCCACCGGCCGGTAGTCGACCGTCTCCCCGTCGTCCCGCGACTCGTCCAGCACCCGGAAGTGGCGGCCCCGGACCTGCCCGCTGTCCTCGGCCTCCCGCCGCGCCGCCCGCAGCTCGTACAGATCGTCCGGTGACACCCGCTCCTCGACCGCGGCCATGGTGCCGTCGAACTCCTCCCGGGACACCCCCAGCAGTGCCAGCGCGTCGTCGTCCCCCGTCCAGGTGTCACCGTCCAGATCCCACTCGACCATGCCGACCGCCACCACCTGGGCAGGCGGCGTCGGCAGGCGCACGCTCACCGGCTGGTCGTCGTACTCGATGCCGTACGCCACCGCGTCCGCGTCCCTGCGGCCCGGCAGACCGTGCGCGTACTCGGCGAGGCGCTCCTCCGTCTCCCGCCCGGCCCGGCGCAGCCCCTCCCGCACCTCCTCCTCGGCGGCCGGCTCCCGGGACGAGGAGTGCAGCACCGCCAGGACGCCCACCGTCTCGCCGCCCACCCGCACCGGAAGGTAGGCGTGCGCGAACGAGTACGGCAGGGCGGCCGTGAACTGGGGGAAGCGCACCATCGTCGCCCGGTCGTCGGGCAGGTACTGCATCTCGCCGCTGCGGAACGCCTCGCACATCGGCAGCGTGCCGCTCACCGGGATCCGCCACCACGGCTTCAGCAGCGAGCGGGGCACGCCGGACATCACGCACAGCACCAGTGACCTGCGGTCGCGCGACCGCAGGTACACCGCCCCGCCGTAACTTCCGGTGTCCCGCACGGCCGCCACCAAGGCGTCCGCGAGTGCGTCCTCGATGCGGGCCTCGCCGCGCGCGGTCCGGCTCCTCGCCTCGTCGGGCACGGGCGAGCCCGCCGGCCGCTTCCCGCGCGGTGCGGCGGCTGCACCACCCATGTGACGCCCTCCCGGTGCACACGGAACGGGACGTTCGTCCGCTCCCCACCAGCATGTGCCATGCGCGCCGGTACGGCGACCGGCCGAACGACCGCAACCATCGGGTCATCCCGCTCGTCTCACCCGATATCAGAACGTTGTAGTCCCAGGGGGCCGAAAATGCTTCAAGCAAGAACAATCTGTGCGGCGGCGGTGCTCCTCGGCGCCACGCTGGTGACGGCGGCGGGTCCGGCCGTGGCGGCGTCGGCGGCGGCGCCCGCCGCGGCCACGGTCTGCCCCACCGGCTGGGGCTCCACCGACAAGGCGGCCACCGCCGCCACCTCCGAGTCCGTGCGAAACGTCCGCACCGGCAGGAACGACTGCTACGACCGCATGGTCGTAGACGTGCCCGGCGCCGCCCGCGGCGACCTCGGCTACTCCGTCCGCTACGTCGACCGGCTGCACCAGGACGGGTCCGGACGGCACATCCCCGTCTCCGGAGGCGCGATCCTCGAGGTCCGCGTCACCGCACCCGCGTACGACCCCGGGACGGGCGCGGCCACCTATCCCGCGCGCTCCGGGCACCCCCTGCCGGGCGTCGACCTCACCGGGTACCGCACGTTCCGTGACGCGCGGTTCGCCGGCAGCTTCGAGGGCGACACCCAGCTCGGTCTCGGGGTGCGCGGACGGCTGCCGTTCCGCGTGCTGCAGCTCGACGGACGTCTCGTGATCGACGTCGCCCACAACTGGACCGCCGCCCGCTGAGCGCGCGCCGTACGACGAGCCGGGCGGTCAGCGCTCCGGGCCGCCCGACTCGCAGATCTCCCGCGCCACGTCCCGCAGCTTGGTGTTGGTGCGCTGCGACCGGGTGCGCAGCAGATCGAACGCCTGGTCCTCCGTGACGTGGTGCCGGCCCATCAGGATGCCCATCGCCTCGCCGATCAGATGGCGCGTGGCGATGGCCTCCTGCATCTGCTCGTCGGAGCGGGCGGTGGCGAAGGCGACCGCCGCGTGCGACGCCAGCAGCCAGCCCGCCGTCTCGCTGTCCTCGGTGAACATCCCCGGCTTGCGCGAGTACATGTTGAGGGCGCCCAGCTCCTCCTCCCGTGTGTAGAGGAGGAAGCCCATCATGCTGCCCACCCCGAGCTCCCGGGCGCGGGGCACGAAGTGCGGCCAGCGCTCCGGGGGAGCAGCCGTCAGGTCGGGGATGCGGAAGACCCGCTCCGGGCGATCGGGCCGTGCCGCGTCGAAGCAGGGCCCCTCGCGCAGCTCGCCCTGCAGCCTGTCGCTGTCGGCGACGAACGGGTCCGTCGGCGCCAGCGACCGCACCCGGCCCTCGCTCAGGACGAGGATGCCCGAGGCGTCGCAGCCGTCCACGAGCTCCACCGCCGAGCGCGAGATCTGCTCCAGCGTCGCGTCGAGCGTGTGCTCCGCGAGCAGGTCCCTGGCCATCGACGCCATGCGCTGGGCGAAAAGCCGCCAGTCCATGTCCGCTTCCCCATCCGTCCGGCCGTGCTCCCGACCATCGTGGCATCTCCTCACGGTCGCCTCATTCCCGCCGAAGACGGAAACAGGCCGCTCGCCCCGTATTTGGTGAGCGAGCCGATCGGGGGCAGACGGCGTTTGTGATCTTCGGCGTGCCCGGTGTCCCGGGCGCCGGTGTCCGGCCGTCCAGAGAGAGGAGTCACCACGGTGACCATGCCCGAGCGTCGTACCCGTGCGCTGCGCCCCGGCCGGCGCTTCGACCTGCGCTCCACCGCCATGTTCTTCGGTCTGCTCGCCGCGGCGCTGGTGATCGGGGGCCTCGCGGTCCGCGCGCTGGCCGGGGTGATGCAACGGCGCCCGGTGTGGGCCGTCGTGCTGCTCTGCCTGGTCCTCGCCGTCGCCGTGGCGCGGGGCCGCCGCAGGCGGCGGCTGTCGGCGGCGGGGATAGCCCGGCAGGCCGGGCGCGCGTTCGCCCGGGGGACGTCCACCGCGCTCGACGAGCTGGACGCGCCGGCGCCGGCTCCGCTCGTCATCCCCGCCCAGGCGGGTCCGGTGGACGAGGTCACCTCGCCGCTGCCCGTGGCGCAGGGCATCGACCACGAGGCCCTGACGCCGGACGAGTTCGAGGCCGCCACGGCCGAGCTGTGTGCGCGGGACGGCTGCACCGAGGTCCAGGTGGTGGGCGGCGCGGGCGATCTCGGCGCCGACGTGACGGCCCTGACGCCGGACGGGCGCCGGCTCGTCGTCCAGTGCAAGCGGTACGGGGAGGACAACAAGGTCGGGTCGCAGGATCTCCAGCGGTTCGGCGGCACCTGCTTCACGGTGCACGAGGCCGACGTCGCCGTCGTCGTCACCACCGGTGAGTTCACCGTGCCGGCGCTGGAGTACGCGGAGCGGTGCGGGATCGTCTGCGTCGACGGGGACGGGCTGCTGGCGTGGAGCCAGGGGCGGGCGGCGGCGCCGTGGGCGGGGGCGCGGGAGGAAACCGCGTAGGGGGCCTGCGCCCGGTCCGTGTCGGCGGCTGCGTCGTGGTTGGTCGCGTGGTTCCCCGTGCTTCTTCGGACGCGGGGAGGGCCGTTGTCAGTGGGGGATGCCACCCTGCCGTTATGGACGAGACGGAGTTCATGCGCGGCCGGGTGTACGGGGCGGACCACGACGATCCGGGGCCGCGCGAGGGACGGGTGTACGCGGAGCTGTCCGGCGGACCGCTGGACGGACTGCTGCTGGACGTCACCGACCACGGCCCGGCGGAGCAGCGGCACGGCGTGGGTCTGCCCACCGAGATAGGCCGCTACGGGCCCGGCGGCCGCGCGGTCTACGCGCCCCGCACGGCAGACGACCGGGTGTACACGTGGCGGGGCGACGTCCCCTGACCGAAATCCCGCGCGGGGGTAGGGGCGCGGCGGCCGGGGCAGACGTAGCGGTAGGACGTCACCGCCGAGGGAGGTGCGGCGCACCATGAAACGGATCGCCGAACCCGCCTCGGCGCTGCGCGGCCGCATCGGTCACGCCATCTTCTCGCGGGTCGCCGGACCCGACGGCCCGGACAACCGCGCCCGCATCCACGGCACCCCGGGCCCCCGCTGGTTCGCCCCCGAGAGCCCGGTCCGCCGGGTGCACGGCGACGCGTCGATGTTCATCGGCGGTCTCTCCGCCCTGCTGCTCCAGTCGCTCCACCCGCTCGCCATGGCCGCCGTCGCCGCCCACTCCGGCTTCCGCGGCGACCCCTGGGGCCGGCTCCAGCGGACCAGCACCTTCCTCGCCGTCACCACGTACGGCACCGCCGACAGCGCCCAGCGGGCCGTCGACCGGGTGCGCGCCGTCCACGACACGGTCCGCGGCACCGCGCCCGACGGCCGGGAGTACCGCGCCTCCGACCCCCACCTGCTGTGCTGGGTGCACGTCGCCGAGGTGGACATGTTCCTGCGCGCCCACCAGCGCTACGGCGCCGGCCCGCTGGACGACGCCGGCTGCGACGGGTACGTCGCCGGCATGGCGCGCATCGCCACCGCCCTCGGCGTCCCCGACCCGCCCGTCGACCGCGCCCAGCTCGCCGAGCGGCTGGCCGCCTACCGCGACGAGCTGCACGCCACCCCGGACGCCCTGGCCACCGCGCGGTTCCTGCTGCTCGACCCGCCCGTCCCCCTGCTCGCCCGGCTGCCCTACGGCGTCCTCGCCGCGAACGCCGTGTCCCTGCTCCCGCCCTGGGCGTCCCGTGAACTGCGGGTGCCCCGCATGCCCGCCGAGGGCCTGTGCGTGCGCCCGCTCGGCGCCGCCGTCACCGCCGGCATCCGCTGGGCGCTGGCCCCCACCCGCCCCGCCGCCTGACCCGTCCGGCGGCGCCTCCTGGTTGACGGCCGTCAGACGGGGCACTCAGAGCTGACCGGTGGCGCTCAGGGACACAGGAGGCAACAGTGGCGGTTCGTCATCACTTGATCCGCACCGACCCGCGGTCCGTGTGGGCCGTGCTGGAGGACGGCACCCGCTACGCGGACTGGGTGGTGGGCACGTCCTCCTCCAAGCCGGTGCGCGGCCACTGGCCGCAGCTCGGCTCCGCGATCGGGTACGAGGTGCGCGTCGGCCCGCTGACGCTGCACAACGAGTCCGTCGTCCGGCGCGTCGTCCCCGGCGAGCTGCTGGAACTCGAGGCGAAGGCCGGGCCGCTGGGCACCGCGCGCATCGCCATCGAGGTGCGGCCCTGGGGCGACCATTGCCTCGTCAAGGTGGACGAACACCCCCTGAGAGGCGCGGGCGGCATGGTGCACAACGTGGCCGTCGAGGCGATCATCCAGATCCGCCACCGGGCCATGCTCGCCCGGCTCGCGCACCTCGTCGAGAGCGAGGCGGCCGAGGCGGAGGAGCGCAGGCCGCTCGGCGGGGTCGTGCCGGAGCCCGACGCGGGAGGCGCCCGTGGCTGACGCCGTCGTCATCGGCGCCGGACCCAACGGCCTGGTCGCGGCGAACCTGCTCGCCGACGCCGGCTGGAGCGTCACGGTCCTGGAGGAACAGCCCGAACCCGGCGGCGCCGTGCGCCACGATCACGGCGTCCACCCCGACTTCTCCAGCGACCTGTTCAGCTCCTTCTACCCGCTCGCCGCCGCCTCGCCGGTCGTCTCCGGGCTCGGCCTGGAGGAGCACGGGCTGCGCTGGAGTCACGCCCCGCACGTGGTCGCCCATCCACGGAGCGACGGCCGCTGCGCCGTCCTGGACCGCGACGTCGACGTCACCGCGGACTCCCTCGACGCCTTCGCGCCCGGGGACGGCGACGCCTGGCGCCGCCTCCACGACATGTGGGACAGGCTCCGCCCCGACCTCCTTGACGCCCTGTTCACGCCGTTCCCGCCGGTCCGCTCCGGACTGCGGCTCGCCGTACGGCTGCGCGGCACCGGGGGGCTTCGCATGGCGCGCACCCTCGTGCTGCCGGTGCGGCGCATGGCGGAGGAGGAGTTCCGCGGCGAGGGCGGCGGACTGCTGCTCGCGGGCAACGCCCTGCACGCCGACCTCGCGCCCGAGGCCGCCGGCAGCGGCGGCTTCGGCTGGCTGATGTCCATGCTCGGACAGACGTACGGCTTCCCCGTGCCGGTCGGCGGAGCGGGCGCGCTCACCGACGCCCTCGTGCGGCGCCTGGAGTCACGCGGGGGAGCGGTGCGGTGCGGGCGGCGCGTGGAACGCGTCGTCGTGCGCGACGGGCGCGCCGTCGCCGTACGCCTCGCCGACGGGGAGACCGTCCCCGCCCGGCGCGCCGTCCTCGCCGACGTGTCCGTCCCCGCCCTCTACGGCGAGCTCGTCGCCCCCGAGGACCTGCCCCGGCAGCTGCTGTCCGACCTGGAGCGCTTCCAGTGGGACTTCGCCACCTTCAAGGTCGACTGGGCGCTGGACGGGCCCGTTCCGTGGCAGTGCGAGCAGGCCGCCGGAGCCGGGACCGTGCACCTCGCCGACGGGCTCGACGAACTCACCCGCTTCGCCGCCCAGCTCGCCATGGGACGGGTGCCCGACCGCCCGTTCTCCCTGTTCGGGCAGATGACCACCTCCGACCCGACCCGCTCCCCGGAAGGCACCGAGTCCGCCTGGGCCTACACGCACGTCCCGCACCGGGTCGTCGGGGACGCGGGTGACGACGGGCTCACCGGCTCCTGGGACGAGGACGAGCAGGAACGCATGGCCGACCGCGTCGAGGCCCACGTGGAGCGCTTCGCGCCCGGCTTCCGCGACCGCGTCCGGGCGCGGCGGATCCTCGCCCCGCCCACGCTGCAGTCCCTCGACCGCAACCTGCACGGCGGCGCCATCAACGGCGGCACCACCGCCATGCACCAGCAGCTGTTCTTCCGGCCCGCCCCCGGCACAGGACGCCCCGAGACCCCCGTCAAGGGCCTGTACCTGGCCTCCGCCGGCGCCCACCCCGGCGGCGGCGTGCACGGCGCGCCCGGCGCCAACGCCGCGCGGGCCGCGCTGCGCCCGTCCTTCGCGCCCGGCCTGGCCGCCGCCCAGCGGCTGCTCGCCCACCGCGACCGCACCGGACACCGGCAGCCCGACCGGGGCGGGCGCTCCGCATGACCCCGTCCCTGGTCACCCTCCGGACGGACGACCGACCACAGAAGGAGGCGAGACGATGAGCTCACGGAACGGACAGCCCGACGACGGCCCCGACCGCCGGCACCGACGGCCCGAAGGCGTCAGCGACGAGACGGTCGAGGCGCTGGGATCCCTGTCGAAGGCACTGGAGACCACCGAACGGGCCCGCGGCCACCTCTACAGCTTCCACCAGCTCACCGGCACCGCCGACCTCGAGCTCGACCGGGCCGTGGAACTGCTGCACAAGGCCGGACACCCCGACTGGGCGGAGGCCGTGCGCACCCAGGTGCTGGGCCGCAACGTCATCCCCGGCCACTGGACGTTCCAGATCGTCGAGGCGTACGACGACACGTACTACCGGCCGTTCCGGGAGCTGGAGCAGACCGCGGTGGAGGAGCTGGCCGACGGGCGTGACCACCTCTACGAGGCGGAGATGAAGGAGGCCCGCAGGACCGCGGGCCACCCGCACCACACCGCCCGCCCGGACGTCGACCCGCAGATCACCGGCGGGGACGGGGGATGAGCGGCGGCCCGCTGGGCGGACGCACCGCCGTGGTCACCGGGGCCGCGCGCGGCATCGGCGCCGCCCTCGCCCGGGAACTCGCCGGACGGGGCATGCGGGTGGCGCTGCTCGGCCACGAGGGCGACCGGCTGCGACAGCTCGCCGACGAACTGCCCGTCCCCGCCCTCGCCCACGAGGTCGACGTCACGGACGACGCGGCGCTGGAGCCGGCGGCGGACGCGGTCAGGACCGGGCTCGGCACGCCGTCCGTCGTCGTCGCCAACGCGGCCGTGGCGGACGCCGGGCTGTTCGCCGACTCCGACCCGGCGCGGTGGCGGCGCATCGTCGACGTCAACCTCACCGGCAGCGCGAACACCGCCCGCACGTTCCTGCCCGACCTCACGGCGACCAAGGGCTACCACCTCCAGGTCGCCTCCCTCGCCGCCATCGGCGCCGCCCCGATGATGAGCGCGTACTGCGCCTCGAAGGCGGGCGTGGAGGCCTTCGCCCACTCCCTGCGCGCGGAGGTCGCCCACCTCGGCGTGGCCGTCGGCCTCGGCTACCTCACCTGGATCCGCACCGATCTGATCGAGGACGCCGACCGTCACACGGTGATGCGGGAACTGCGCGGGCACATGCCGTGGCCGGTGCGGGACGTGTACCCGCCGGACCGCGCGGCGGCCCGCCTCGCCCAGGCGGTCGAACGCCGCAGCACAGCGGTCTACTACCCCCGCTGGCTCCGCCTCGCCCAGCCGGTGAGGGCCGCCCTGCCGGCTGTGGTCACCACGGCGGCCCGTCACTACCTCCCGCGCGTCGAGGCGCGTTCTTCCCTGACCCACACCGACCTCCTGGGCGGAGGCGGCACGGCGGACGCACGGGCGGCGGGGCCGGGCTGAGACGCCGTTCCGAGGAACAGAGAGGCCCTCGCCACGCCTCGGCCCGGCCGGTCGTCGCACCGGCCGGGCCGACCGTCACGCCCCCGGGAACCGCCCCGTCGAGCGGAGCGCCCAGCGGCGTTCCGCGTAGGCGAGGTCGTCCCGCCAGAGACGGCCGGAGGCGGCGCGGACCAGGGGGCGGAGGACGGGCGCCGCGGCCCGTGCCAGGGCGAAGCCGCGGCGGTCCGACGCCGCGACCACCGCCTCGATCACCGCCGTGCGCGGCCGGCCCGAGGCGTCCGGGCCCAGGGGAGTGGCGTGGGTCTCGACCACGGAGCCCACCCCCTCACCCTCGGCGATGTGCATGACGACCGTGCGCGGCTCGGGAGCCGTGAACACCGCCCGGACCGGCACCACCAGACGGCCCGCCACCTTGAACGACACGTCCACGGCGAACGCGTCCTCGCCCGCGCTCTCCGGCGTGTCCGCCACCGTGAGGTCCACGAACGAGTACGGGTGGAACCAGGCCCCGTGCCAGGGGTCCAGCCGGTTCGCCACCACGTCCTCCGGCTCGCAGACGCCGGCTCCCGCGTACACCGCCGACAGGGCGCGCGCGGGGGCCGGGCGGCGCGGCACCACCGGCGCGTCGAGCGGCTCCTCGCCGCCCACCGCGTCCAGCCGCACCCACACCAGCACCCCGTCGTCATGGGCGGGGAACGGCTCCCAGCCGGCGAACGGCCCGCCGTTCAGGGACAGTCCGTGCCAGTGGCAGACGAGCGTCCCGCAGCGCACCGGGCTGTCCCGCAGCGGCGCCCCCAGGTGCGGGCAGACGCCCGGCCCCGCGACCACGCGGCCGCCCGTGTCGCGCCAGACCACCACTTCCTGTCCCGCGACCGTCCGGCCCAGCGGGCGGTCGCCGCCGACGTCGCGGGAGGCGCCCACGACGTACCAGTTGCCCGACGGGCGTGCCTGTGCCCGCTTCAGCGCGCCGGCGATCAGGGCGGGCTTGGCGTCCCGCCAGGTGGGGCGCTGCCGTTCCCACGCCACGGCGTCGCGGCGCAGGGAGAGCGGCAGCCGCCGGCGACGTCGTCCGTCACTCGCCATCACGCGACCTCCTCGACCATCCGGGGTTCCACCGGCCCCGTACCCGGCAGCGGAACCCCGTCCGGTCGCCGGGCGGCGTCCTGCCTGGCGCGCAGCCGGGCCGCGGCCACCCGGGCCAGCCCGTCCGCGGCCACCACCGCGCGCCGCCTGCGCGGCACCACCGACCGCCGGTGCAGCACCGCGTACCCGTCCTCGGCGACCGCGTCCAGGATTCCGCCGTACAGCACGAACGCGGTGCGGATACAGGGGCGGGACACCGGTTCGAGCATCGCGAGGCCCGGGGCCGCCTGCCGGTACACCCCCCGCGTCAGCCGTTCGAACGCGCGCAGCGCCGAGGTGATGCGCGGGTCGCGGCGGCCGGTGTCCCGGCTCCACCGCAGCCGCTCCCGGTCCACACCGTGCGCGGCGAGCAGGTCGGCCGGCAGGTACACCCGCCCCCGGTCCAGGTCCTCGCCCACGTCCCGCAGGAAGTTGGTCAGCTGGAAGGCGATCCCGAGGGCCGCCGCGTGCGGGGCGGCCGTCTCGCGGTCGGTGACCGTGCCGAGGACGGGCAGCATCTGCAGCCCGATCACCGCCGCCGACCCGTGCATGTACCGCCGCAGGGCCGCGTAGTCGGCGTAGTCGGTGACCACCAGGTCGGACCGCATGGCGGTCATGAAGTCGGCGAAGTGGGCGTGGTCGATGCGGTGGCGCCGCGCCGTGTCGGCGAGGGCCCGCACCACCGGCTCGGCGCTCTCACCGTCCCGCAGCCCCTTGACCAGCTCCCGCTCCAGCGCCGCCAGTTCGGCGTCCCGGCGGGCCGTGTCCGCGCCGGTGCCGAGCGCGTCGACGATGTCGTCCGCCCAGCGGGCGAAGCCGTACAGGGCGTGCACGGCGGGCCGCCGCTCCACGGGCAGCAGCCGGGTGGCGAGGAAGTACGTCCGGCCGTGCCGGGCGTTGAGCCGCCGGCAGTGGCGGTACGCCTCGCGGAGCGCCGGATCGGTGATGCCCGCCGCGTCCAGTTCACGCTCGGTCATGCAGGGCCTCCAGGGCGGAGAACGACGTGGACGCGCGTCCGACGGGGCCGCCGGCGCCGGTGATGCGCGCCGCTGCCAGCTTCCCGGACAGCAGCACGGTCGGCACGCCGACGCCGGGGGTGGTGCCGCAGCCGGCCAGCACCGCGTTCTCGGCGGAGCGCACCAGGTTGCGGGGCCGGAACGGTCCCGTCTGGGCGAAGGTGTGGGCGGTGGCGAACGGCGTACCGGCCGCGTGCCCCTGCGCGGCCCAGTCGGCGGGCGTGACCACGCACTCCGTCTCGATCGCGGAGGCCAGCCCGGTCAGGCCCCGTTCCTCCAGCGTCCGCAGCACCGAGTCCCGGTAGCGCGGCGCCAGGTCCGTCCATTCGGCGGCGCCCGGACCGATGTCGGTGTTCGGGCAGGGCGCCAGGACGTAGTGCAGATGGCGACCCGGCGGCGCGAGCGACGGGTCGGTGGCGGTGGGCCGGGTGATCAGCAGCGACGGGTCGCTCATCAGCCGCCCGGCCCGGGTCAGCTCGTCGAACGTGCCGCGCCACGCCGCACCGAAGGAGATCGTGTGGTGCGCCAGACCGGGCCAGGTCCGGCCGGTGCCCAGATGCAGCACCACCGCCGACGGCGAGTGCCGCAGCCGCACCGGACGGCGGGGCGCCGAGCCCAGCAGCCGGTAGGCGACGGGCAGGTCGGGCGTGAGCACGACCGCGTCGCAGGCGATCCGCTCGTCACCCGCGACCACCGCCGTCACCCGCCCGCCGGAACGCTCCAGCCGGGTCACCTCCTGCCCGAACCGCAGGTCCGCGCCCGCGTCGGCGGCGGCGTCCGCCATCGCCCGCGGCAGCGCGTGCATGCCGCCGCGCGGGAAGTACACCCCGGCGACCGTGTCCATGTAGGCGATCACCGCGTACGCGGCCAGCGCCCGCGCCGGGGGGACGCCCGCGTACAGGGCCTGGAAGGAGAACACCCGGCGCAGCCGCTCGTCGTGCAGGAAGCTGCCGATGCGGGCGTCCAGCCGCCCGAAGCCGCCCAGCGCCGCCAGCCGCACCAGGTCCGGGTGGAGAAGGCCGAGCGGCGAGTCGAAGTTCGCGTCGATGAACCGGCGCATCTGCGCCCGGTACAGCCGCTCCAGCCAGTCCCGCATCCGCAGGTAGCCTGCCGCCTCCCGGGCCCCGGCGAACCGCTCCACCTCGGCGGTCATCCTCTCGGCCCGGGTGTGCACGTCCAGGGTGCTGCCGTCGGCGAACCGCGCCCGGTAGGCGGGGTGCAGCGGCACCAGCTCCACCCGCTTGCGCAGACTGTCCCCGACCGCGGCGAACGGCTCGTCCGCCAGGTCGGGCATGGTCAGCACGGTCGGCCCGGTGTCGATCCGGTACCCGTCGAGGTCCAGCCGCCCGGCGCGCCCGCCCGGCAGTCCGTCCCGCTCGACGACGGTGACGCGCCGGCCCGCGCCGAGCAGGTGCAGCGCCGCCGACAGACCTGCCAGCCCGGCCCCCACGACGACCACGTGGTCCGTGCGTCCCCGCACGGTGCGGGTCACCGCCCGGCCCCCGCTCCTGCCGCACATCCGCACACGGTGTCGGCCGTCACGCGGACGGACGGCACCCGGACGGACCGCACCCGGACGGTGGGTCCGGGTGGACGGGCCGGGCGCGGCGCGCGCGACCGCATCGTCGCGCGGTGTCTCTTGGCCCCAGTCGGGAGCATCCGGTGTCTTCCTCTCGTCGGCACGCGCATCGTTCCGGTACGCCGGACGACCGGCGCATGCCTTCCCGGTCGCGCCCGTCGTCTCACGCCCGAGTGACCCGGATCCACGCGGGCACACGGACGGAACAACCGGCCGTGCGGATCCGCACGGAGTCGTAACCAGGAGGGTGGTGCAGGCGTGCTGGAGGCGGACGTCGCGATCGTCGGGGCGGGGGCGGCCGGACTGTCCCTCGCCCACCGGCTGGCCGGCTCCGGGAGCGGACGCCGGGCTCCGTCCGTGACCCTGCTGGAGGCGCCGCCCGGACCGCTGCGGCCGCCCCGCCGCACCTGGTGCTTCTGGGAGGCCGGCCCCGGCCGCTTCGACGCCGCCGTCACCGCGTCCTGGCGGCGCCTGCGGGTCCGCGACCGGGCGGGCCGCCCCATCCACGGGGACATCGCGCCGCTGCGCTACAAGATGATCCGCTCCGACGACTTCGAGCACCTCGTCGCCCGCGACCTGGCGGGCCACGACCGGGTACGGCGCGTCGAGGGCACCGTCGACACCGTGGAGGACGTGCCCGGGGGAGCGCTGGTGCGGCTGCGCGACCGCGACGGCAACCCCCGCGTCGTGCGCGCCCGCTGGGTGTTCGACTCACGCCCGCCCGGCAGCCTGCCCGCCGCCCGCACCACGCTGCTCCAGCACTTCCACGGCTGGTTCGTGCGCACCGCCCGGCCCGCCTTCGCCCCCGGCACCGCCGAGCTCATGGACTTCCGCACCCCGCAGCCCGCCGACGGCCTGTCCTTCGGCTACGTCCTGCCCCTCGGCCGGCACGACGCCCTGGTGGAGTACACCGAGTTCTCCCCCCGCCCGCTCACCCCCGACGCCTACGAGGCCGCCGTACGCCACTACACCGACGACGTGCTCCGGCTGGGCGACCTCGAGGTGCTGTCCGCCGAGACGGGCGTCATCCCGATGACCGACGCGGTGATGCCCCGCCGGACCGGGCAGTCCGTGTTCCGCATCGGCGCGGCGGGCGGCGCCACCCGCCCCTCCACCGGCTACACCTTCGCCGGCCTCCAGCGCCAGACCCGCGCCGTCGCCGCCGCCCTCGGCGAGGGCCGCCGCCCGGTGCCCCCGCCCGCCCACTCGGCCCGTTCCCGCGCCATGGACGCCGTGCTGCTGCGCGCCCTGGCCGGCGGGCGCGCCGACGGACCCGCCCTGTTCTGCCGCCTGTTCGAACGCGTCCCCATGCGGCGGCTGCTGCGGTTCCTCGACGGCGACACCCGCCTCCACGAGGACCTCGCCGTCGGCCTGCACGCCCCGGTCGGCCCGATGCTCCGCTCCGCGCTGGAACTGCCCGGCCTGCCCCGCCGCCCCTATGAAGGCCCCTGAATCCGTTGATGTGCCCCTGATGTGCCCCGGCCCCCGCACCCCGGAGACCCCATGACCCTCCTGCGCGACGAGCACCTCGCCGCCGCCTTCGACCACGCCGCCCGCAGCTACGACACCCTCGTCGCCGCCAACCCCGGCTACCACGCCCATCTGCGCCGCTCCGCACGCCGTCTCGGCCTGCCCCGCGGCGGCGAGGGGCTGCGCGTGCTCGACCTCGGCTGCGGCACCGGCGCCTCCACCGGCGCGCTCGCCGAGGTGCTGCCGAGCGCCGACATCACCGCCGTGGACGCCTCCGCCGGCATGCTGGAGCGGGCCGCCGCCAAGACCTGGCCGCCGAACGTCACCTTCGTCCACGCGCCCGCCGAACGGCTCGCCGAGGCAGGGGTGACCGGCCCCTTCGACGCCGTGTTCGCCGCTTACCTGTTCCGCAACGTCACCGACCCCGACGCCGTGCTGCGCACCGTGCACGGCCTGCTCGCGCCCGGCGGACGCCTCGCCGTGCACGAGTACACCCTCGGCGGCCGCCGCACCGACCGCGCCGTGTGGACGCTGGTCTGCCGGGGCGTCGTACAGCCGGTGGCGACCCTGCTCGGCGACGGCGACCTGTACCGCCATCTGTGGCGCAGCGTCGTCGAGTTCGACACCGCCGACCGGTTCGCGGACCGGCTGCGGGCCAACGGCTTCGACCGTGTGCGCCGTCTGCCGCTGCCCGGCTGGCAGACCGGCATCACCCACACCTTCACCGGGCGCCGCCCCACCACGACGGAGACCGCGCGATGACCCGACCGCCTCGCCCGCCCGCCGCCCGCCGCGGCCGTGACCGCCGCGCCCGCGTCCTCATGCCCGCGCCCGGCGCGCCCCGCGTCCACGGCGACCGCAGGCCCGGCACCGCGGTCGTCGGGGGCGGCATCGCCGGACTGGCCGCCGCCACCGCCCTCGCCGAACGCGGCGTCGACGTCACCCTCTACGAGGCCCGCCCCTACCTCGGCGGACGCGTCGGCGGCTGGCCCGTCGACCTGAAGGACGGCACGCCCGCGACGATGAGCCGCGGCTTCCACGCCTTCTTCCGGCAGTACTACAACCTGCGCGGCCTGCTCCGCCGTACCGACCCCGCGCTGGAACGCCTCACCCCGCTGCCGGACTACCCGCTGCGGCACGGGGACGGCACGCACGACAGCTTCCGGCACGTGCCCCGCACCCCGCCGTGGAGCGCGCTCGGCTTCGCCGCGCTGAGCCCGTCGTTCCCGCTGCGCGACCTGCCCCGGATCAACGCGGCGGCCGCGCTGCCCCTGCTCGACGTCCGCGTGCCCGAGGTCTACGAACGCCTCGACGCGGTCAGCGCGCACGACTTCCTCGACGCGGTCCGCTTCCCGGAGAGCGCCCGGCACCTGGCCTTCGAGGTGTTCTCCCGCAGCTTCTTCGCCGACCCCCGCCTGCTGTCGGCGGCCGAGATGGCGCTGATGTTCCACATCTACTTCCTCGGCTCCTCCGAGGGCCTGCTGTTCGACGTGCCCACCGCGCCCTTCCCCACGGCACTGTGGGAGCCGCTCGCCGCCCTGCTCGAACGGCACGGCGCGACCCTACGCACCTCCACCCCCGTCGAACACGTCGAACCCTTGGACGACGGCGGGTACGAGATCGCCACCGACCGGGACGAGCGGCGCCACGACACCGTGGTGCTCGCCCTGGACGCCGTCGGACTGCGCGCCCTCGTCGACCGCTCCCTCCGGCTCGGCGACACCCCCTGGCGGGAGCGGATCGCCCGGCTGCGCAACGCCCCGCCGTTCCTGGTCTCGCGCCTCTGGCTGGACCGCCCGGTCGCCCCCGGCCGGCCCGGTTTCCTCGGCACCAGCGGCTACGGCACCCTCGACAACGTCAGCGTCCTCGAACGGTACGAGGACGAGGCCGCCCGCTGGGCCGCCCGCACCGGCGGCTCCGTCGTCGAACTGCACGCCTACGCCCTGCCCCCCGAGGCCTCCCCGGAGGTCGAACAGAAGCGGCTGCTCGACCAGTTGCACAAGATCTACCCGGAGACGCGCGAGGCGGGGATCGTCGACGCCCGCCACGAGTGGGGCACCGACTGCCCGCTCTTCCCCGTGGGCGGCTACGAGGACCGCCCCACGGTCCGCACGCCCGACCCGGGCCTGATGGTGGCGGGCGACCTGGTCCGTACGTCCCTGCCGGTCGCCCTGATGGAACGCGCGGCGACCACCGGCTTCCTCGCCGCCAACGCCCTGCTGGAGCGCTGGGGCGTCCGGGGCCAGCCCCTCTGGACGGTCCCGGACCGCGGCCGCAGCGCGGTGCTGCGCGCACTGGCGGGGGCCGTGGAGCGCCGCGGATGACGTGAAGCGGGGGGGGAGCAAGGGGCTCCCCCTCGGTCAGACCACCGTGTCCGTGACCGCCGGGTCGGTCCTGTCCGTCAGATGGGCGGCGCCGGCGCGGACGAGGGACAGGGCGCGCGGGAAGTCGTGCAGACGGTCGGAGAGGATGTCCAGGCCGGTCACCAGGGAGTGCGGTGGCACGTTCCGCGCGGACAGCACGTCGGCCGTCCAGCCCAGGAACTCGGTGAACACCTCGACGGCGTCGACGTAGAGGGCGGTCGCCAGGAAGTCGACGACGTGCGCCAGGTCCTCGGCCGTGCGCTCGCGCTGCGCGTCGCCGTACTCCCGCATCGGCGGGAAGCGCCGCTCCAGCTCGGTCAGCGTCTCCTTGACCAGTCGGCCGCGTGACTGGGCGACCATGTTGTACTCCTGGTCGGCCAGGTGCGGCAGGTCGTCGACGGGCTGCCGGACGTTCGTCGGTCTCGCGAGCCCGGCCTCCAGCACGGCCGCGGCGCCCCGCGCGTCCGGGGCCCATGCGTCGGCGCCCAGGGCGCGCGCGTACCGCCCGTCCACGCCGAACGCCCGGCCGCCCGCCACCACGGGCACGCCCACGGACCGGCAGGCGGTGATGGCGGTGTGCGCCCGCGGCAGATGCGTGGGGATCGAACCGGAGAGCAGCACGGCGTCGGAGTTGGTGTGGTGCTGGTGCGCCACCAGATGCGGGGTCGGTGTCTGCGCGCCGAGGTAGTCGACCTGCCAGCCGCGCAGCCGCAGCGTCTCGGCGACCAGCCGCGCGGGGAACGCGTGCCACTCGCCGTCGACGCAGCTCACCGTGACCCGGCCGCGGACGGTCTCGGGGCGGGTGCCGGAGCCGTGGTACGCCAGGGCGGTGATCACCCGCTCGTTGATCGCGGTCGCCGCGTGCTCCTGGGCGACGGTGATGCGGTCGGCGGCCCACTCCAGGCCGATCCGCGCCTGCACCGCCGCGACCACGTCCAGCAGCAGGTCCTCCTCCTGCAGGCCCTCCGCCAGGGCGCCGCGGACGACGTCGACGGCGTCGTACTCGTCGCCGTCGATCACCGCCTTCCACAGCGCCTCGCCGAGTTCGCCGACCGAGGCCCGCGGGCCGCCCGTGCTGTCCTCCGTGCTCATCCGCCGGCCCCGGCCGGCGCGCGGCCGCCCGCCGTCGAGCCGCCGCGCGGGGCACCGACGGCCACCACGGCCATGTCGTCGTGGCGGCTCCCCGGCTCCAGCCACTGCGCTGCCAGCATCTGTACGTGCTCCACCATCGCCTCGCCCGGCATGCCGCCGCATCCCTCCAGGGCGGCCCGCAGCCGGTCCTCGCCGAACAGCTCGTCGCCCAGCGGGCCGCCGCGGGCCTCGGTGATGCCGTCGGTGTAGAGCAGACAGGTGTCGCCCGGGGCGAGGACCGTCTCCACGGTGCGCGCGGTCACCCGGGGCAGCGCGCCCACGAGGGTGCCCTGCGTGGGCATCTCCTCGACCCGGCCGTCCGCGCGCACCACCAGCGGCGGCAGATGCCCGGCGCTGGTGAGCCGCAGCCCCACGGTGCCGTCGTCCTGCCGCTTCACCGACGCCAGCACCAGGGTGGCGAACCGGGCGTGGTGGGAGGTGAGCAGCGCGTCGTTGAGCATGCGCAGCACCCGGAGGTGGTCGGAGGCGAGCGGCAGCAGCGCGTGCAGCGTGTTGCGGATCTTCCCGGTGAGGACCGCCGCGTCCAGTCCCTTGCCGGCCACGTCGCCCAGCGCCACGAACGTCTCGGCGGACTCGTCGGGGCCGGGGTGGACGTCGTAGAAGTCGCCGCCGACCCGCTCGTGGTCCATGGCGGTGCGGTAACGGCCCGCGTAGTCGACGCCGTGCACACGGCTCAGCGACGGCGGCAGCAGCTCCCGCATCAGGGTGCCGGTGACGGCGGTCTGCTCGCTGTACAGGCGCGCCGCCGACAGGGCGGTGCCCGCGCGGGACGCGAACAGCCGGGCGAACACCTCCTCCTCGGGAGAGAACCCCTTCTCGGCGTCCGAGCGCAGCAGGATCAGCGCGCCCGCGGGCACCCCGTGCCCGGGCAGCGGCGTCACCAGCACGGAACCGAGCGGCCCGGAGAAGCCTTCGGGCATCACCCAGTCCGGTATGGCGTCCGGGTTGATCCAGCGGGCCGGGACGGGCGGGAAGCCGCGCAGGGCCTCGTCGAGCCCGGGGACGGTGAGCGGGTCGATCTGCCGGGTCTCCTGCACCACGCGCCGCCCCCGCAGGGCGTGGGTGACGGCGTACCGGTGCCCGGTCGGCGGGGTGATCAGCACGGCGGCCTCGGCGAGGTGGTCGGTGGCCGTCCGGGCGGCGACCTCCGCGCAGCGCGGCACGTTCAGGGAGGACAGCAGGGTGCTGAAGACGCCGGAGATGGCGTCGGCCCGCTCACGGGTCTCCCGCGCGGTCTCGTGGGCCTCCACGAGACCGGTGCGGTCGAACAGCCACCAGGCCACCCGGCCGTCCCGGGTGGGGGAGGGCCGGGCCTCGTAGGAGCGGCTGCCGAAGGTCCCGGCCGGCATGCCGGCCGTCGGGTCGAGTGTTCCGGCGACATGGCGCAGGTGCGCCTCGCCCAGCCACGACGGCGGGACGTCGGAGGCGGAGGAGGACGTGGTGAGGCGGCGGGCGGCACGGTTGCGGCCGGCGATCCGGCCGTGCGGGTCCAGCACCAGGACAGGGCATGGGGCGTCGTCCCACGTGGGGACGGTTCCGTCGCGCGCGTCGCAGGGATCGGCGCTGGAACCGGGGGAAGAGATCACGAACGAGGTGCGCGCCGCGCACCCACCCCCTCTCTCGTCGGCGTCAGCAGGTACGGCGGCAACGGTCCCCCATCCGTGCCCTCGAAGCAACCTGCCTGGGCGGCGAGGCGGTCCATGGGGCGCTCAGTACCCCGGAACAGGTGTTTCATGCGTCACATCGGCCGTGCCGGGACGGCCCTGACCGGCGTCGGCCACGGCGTCCCGCACGGCCCGGTGCACGGCGCGCGCCAGCCGCGCCCCCCACAGCGACCGGGGCCCGGCGAACGCGTGCGCCTCCTGGCCGGGGACCGGGGCGCCGGCGACGACGCACACCGCGTCGGTCGGGGTGCCGGAGCAGTCGTGGCCGCTCTCCACCAGCGCCTGCACCTTCGCCTCCGTCGCGGTGGCCACCGCGTTCACCAGCGCCGCGTCGGTCAGCGCGGCCGGCACGGCCACCACGACATTGATCGTGCCCGGCTCCGGGGCGCCCTGCGCGCCCTCGCCGGGCCGCGCCGCCCAGCCGCGCACGTCCACGCCCGCCGTGACGAACGCCTCCACGCCCGCGTCGCACGCGTGCGCGTACGCCGACACGTCGGCCGCCGTCATGAGCCCCACCCCGGCCCCGCTCAGGCCCGCGTCAGCGGCGAGGGAGGCGAGATGCCGCTCGGGATCGGTGCGCCGGTAGCCGTGCGCCACCTGTGCGTTGAGGATCCACGCCCGCTCGCCGATGCCGCCGCCCAGCACCGCGCTGCTGATCGCACGCCGCCCGCGACCCGCCGTCCACAGCAGGGCGTGCAGCCGTTCACCGTCCTCGGTGCGGGAAAGCCGGCGCGGGGCCCGCAGGACGGGCGTGGCGGGGTGCGGGGGCAGAACGGCGGTCACCGTGCGGGGCTCCTTGCGGGGGGCGACCCCTGCGGGGCGGCCCTTGCGGGGGTCGGCCCGCCATCGTAGGCCGGGCCGGGTCCGCGAACCGCGCCGGGGTGATCACACCGCGCTGGCGGCCTCCGGGGCACGGAAGCAGGCGGTGACCGTCTTGCCGTGCGGGCAGGGCCGGGCCTCCCAGGTGTCGGCGAGGACGTCGACCAGCATCATGCCGCGCCCCCCGACCCGCTCCTCGCTCGGTTCGCGCGGTGTGGGCAGGGAGGCGGACCCGTCGTGCACGGAGATGTGCAGGCAGCGGGTGTCCCAGGCCATCACCAGTTGCGCGTCGGTTCCGGCGTGCACATGCGCGTTGGTGACCAGTTCCGACACCGTGAGCAGCACGGAATGGACCGTCTCGGGCGCGGTCTCGTCCCACCCGAGGGAGGCGAGGTGCTCCCGCGCCCAGTCACGGGCCGCCTTCACCCCCTGCCCCATCGGCAGGGAGCGGGCCCAGCCCACGGTGCGGACCGACGATTCGTTCATGGAGTCCTTTCCGGTTCATCGGCCTACGGCACGCGCGGATGCGCGAGGAAACGTCAGGCCCCGGGGCCGGGTCAGCGCCGGCCGCCGCGCAGCCGTCCCAGCAGCCGCTGGGCCTGCGCCCGCCGCCGGGGGTCGGCCGCGGCCCGTCGTACCTGCTCGGCCGTGCGGCGCCCCTGCGGGCTCCGGGCGAACTGCTTGATGCGCTCCACCATGCCGGGCATGGCGACTCCTCTCGGTAGGCGTCGGTTTGTGCGTGCCGTCCTTCTTCTACCCCCGGAACCCCGGCACAGCCCGGTCCCGGCCGGGAATCTCAAGTCCGCACCCTCACCGGCCGGCTGACGCCCCACAACCGTGAGCAGCGCCTCGTGACCGGATGTGTTTGCCGACCGGTCCTGCGGCAAACCGGTGTCCATGACCGAACAGAACAAGAACGCGAACCGGAAGACCTCGACCACCGGGTCCACGGCGGCGTCCAAGGCCGCCTCGACCGCGGACAAGGCCACCGGCAAGGCGACCGAGTCCACGAAGAGCGCCGCCAACGGCGTGGCCGCCAAGGCGACTGACGCCGCGTCGGCCGCCGCGTCCGGCACCGAGCGCGCCGCCCGCGCGGCGAACGGCGCCGCCCAGTCCGCCGTCAAGGGCGTGGAGGCAGGCCGCCGCGCCGTCGTCACCGCCTCCGGGCAGGTCGCCGCGGGCGCCAAGACCGCCTGGACGGTCATCGCCAACCGCCGGCTGGTCGCCGCGGGCGCGGCCGCCGGACTGACCGCGCTGACCGCCGCCTCCTACGCGGTGGGCCGCCGCGCCGAACGGCACACCCACGGGCCCCTGACCCGGATGACCGGCGGACGTATCTGACGCCGGAGGGGCCGGGGCGGACCGAGCCCACTCGCGCGGCGACGCCCCGGCGGGGAAAGATGTCTCCGCAAGCGTGACAACCGACCTTTTGCGGAGGAGTGGGCACATGCAGCACGAGCGAGCGGGCGGTCCGGCCGGTCCCGAGGATCTCGTCGACGTCGCTCGGCTGGTCACGGCGTACTACGCGCTCCACCCCGACCTGGACGACCCGGGGCAGCGCGTCGCCTTCGGCACCTCGGGGCACCGCGGCTCGTCACTGGCCGCCGCGTTCAACGAGGACCACATCGCCGCGACCAGCCAGGCCATCTGCGAGTACCGCGCCGCGCAGGGCACGGACGGACCGCTCTTCCTCGGCGCGGACACCCACGCCCTCTCCGAGCCGGCGCGGGTCACCGCCCTGGAGGTGTTCGCCGCCAACGGCGTGACGGTGCTCATCGACAACGCCGACGGGTACACGCCCACCCCCGCCGTCTCGCACGCCGTGCTCACCCACAACCGGGGCCGCGGCACGGGACTCGCCGACGGCGTCGTCGTGACCCCGTCGCACAACCCGCCCGCCGACGGCGGGTTCAAGTACAACCCGCCCAGCGGCGGCCCCGCAGGCTCGGACGCCACCGGCTGGATCCAGGAGCGCGCCAACGAGATCATCCGCGGCGGCCTCAAGGACGTCCGCCGCATCCCGTACGCCCGCGCCCTCGCCGCGCCGAACACCGGCCGCTACGACTTCCTCGGCACATACGTCGCGGACCTGCCGAGCGTGCTGGACCTGGACGCGATCCGCGCCGCCGGCGTCCGCATCGGCGCCGATCCGCTGGGCGGGGCGTCCGTCGCCTACTGGGGCCGCATCGCCGAGGAGCACCGCCTGGACCTCACGGTCGTCAACCCGCTGACCGACCCCACCTGGCGGTTCATGACGCTCGACTGGGACGGCAAGATCCGCATGGACTGCTCCTCCCCGTACGCGATGGCGTCCCTCATCGGGCAGCGCGACCGCTTCGACATCGCGACCGGCAACGACGCCGACGCCGACCGGCACGGCATCGTCACCCCCGACGCCGGCCTGATGAACCCCAACCACTACCTCGCCGTCGCGATCGGCTACCTGTACGCGCACCGCGGGCAGTGGCCGTCGGCGGCGGGCGTCGGCAAGACCCTCGTCTCGTCGGCGATGATCGACCGGGTCGCCGCCGACCTGAAGCGTGAACTGGTCGAAGTGCCGGTCGGCTTCAAGTGGTTCGTGGACGGACTGGTCGACGGCGCTCTCGGCTTCGGCGGCGAGGAGTCGGCCGGGGCGTCCTTCCTGCGCCGCGACGGCTCGGTGTGGACCACCGACAAGGACGGCATCATCCTGGCGCTGCTCGCGTCCGAGATCACCGCGGTCACCGGGAGGACGCCGTCCCAGCACTACGCCGAGCTGACCGCGCGCTTCGGCGAACCCGCCTACGAGCGCATCGACGCCCCCGCCACCCGCGAGGAGAAGGCGCGCCTGGCGAAGCTCTCCCCGGCCCAGGTCACCGCGGACACCCTGGCGGGGGAGCCGGTCACCGCCGTGCTCACGGAGGCGCCCGGCAACGGCGCGTCCATCGGCGGCATCAAGGTGACCACGGAGAGCGCCTGGTTCGCGGCCCGCCCGTCGGGCACGGAGGACGTGTACAAGATCTACGCCGAGTCGTTCCAGGGTCCGGAGCATCTGCGCCGGGTGCAGGAGGAGGCGAAGGGGGTCGTGCTGGCGGCGCTGGGCGGCTGAACGGACGCCGCTGCCCGGGCCGTCGACCGCCCTGTCGGCCGGCCCGTCAGCCGGTCCGGATCTCCGTGGCGGACGGGGTGGTGAGCCCGGCCGGCACGGAGGTCCCCGGGGGCAGCGTCACCGGGGCCTCCTCGGACTGCTGGAGCACGGTGCCGCCGGGCCCCTCCGCCGGGGTGCCGGCGCCCGTGGACAGCTGGGACCAGGCGCCCAGGGCCAGGGCGATCGCGGCGGCCGTCCCCACGACTCGCGCGATCCGGCGCAGCCGCGCCCGCGCGTCGAGGTCCCGCCAGGCAGGACCCTCCCACGGGTCGTCCGGCTGCCACAGGTCGCCGACGACGTCCGGGGCGTCGTGGCGGGGAGGCTTCGCCGGTGCGGGCGGCGGGAAGTGCGGGGGCCGTCCCGCGGCCCGCTGCACCGCTGAGGGCTCCTTGGGGGCGGATGTGCGGATGGCCTGCTCGCTGTCCATGAGGAACCGCTGCCAGACGTCGTCGGACAGAGACGGCACGCCGTCCTCCCGATGCCGCGGCGTTCCGCCGTCGTCCGGTCCCTGCGCGGTCACGTCCGTCCATTCCTCTCGCGTCCCGGAGCCCGTCGGCGACATCACGGCGCACGCGCACGCCCGGGCCCGCCAGGATCATCGCACAGCGCGGAAACCGCGAAACGGTGACTCGGCACACGGTGCGGAATCAGATGCGGCTGCGGGCCGGTGGGGTCCGTTCGCGCAGTTCCCCGCGCCCCTGGGCGGGTTGTTCGGCCGGCACCCTCGATGGGCGCGGGGGACTGCGCGACAAGCCGCCGCCGGCCGGCACCGGCCGTACGACGAGGACGACCGTGGGCAGCATCACGGCCGGCGTTTGCGGAACCGGCAACATCACTCGCCCTCCGTTGTGCGACGGCGCATGCTCGCCGTACGACACAGGGCCCTCGGGAGCCGCGCCGGCGCCCCGGGCCCCCGAGTGACTCTGGAGCAGCCGTGCCGGTACCGACATCACCGCTCGTCCACCGTGTCGTCCCCGCCCCCGCCGGCCGCGTGCACCTGGTGGAGCAGGGCAGCGGCCCGCTGGTGCTGCTCGTGCACGGCTTTCCCGAGGGCTGGTACTGCTGGCGGCACCAGCTGCCCGCCCTCGCCGCGGCCGGCTACCGGGCGGTTGCCGTCGACGTGCGCGGCTACGGCCGCTCCTCCCGGCCCGCCGACCCGGACGCGTACCGCGTACGGGAACTCGTGGACGACGCCGTCGCGGTGGTCGAGGCGCTGGGGGAGCGGACCGCCGTCGTCGCCGGCCACGACTGGGGTTCGTCCGTCGCCTCGAACGCCGCCCTGCTCCGGCCGGACGTCTTCCGCGCGGTGGCGATGCTCGGTGTCCCCTACGCCCCGCGCGGCGGACCGCGCCCCAGCACGGTCTTCGCGTCGATGGGCGGCGACGAGGAGTTCTACGTGTCGTACTTCCAGGAGCCGGGCAGCGCCGAGGCCGAGATCGAGCCGGACGTACGCGGCTGGCTCGCCGGGTTCTACGCGGCCCTGTCCGCCGACACCATGCCCGGCCACGGAGCGCCCTCGCCGTACTTCACCGGACCGGGCGGGACCCTGCGCGAACGGTTCCCGGCGGACCGGCGCCCCGCGTGGCTCACGGACGCCGAACTCGACGTCTTCGCGGGCGAGTTCGAGCGCACCGGGATGAGCGGGGCGCTGGCCCGCTATCGCGCCGTGGACCGGGACTGGGAGGACCTCGCCGCGTACGACGGGGCACCGGTCACCCAGCCGTCCCTGTTCATCGGCGGGGAACTCGACGCGTCCACCACCTGGATGGCCGACGCGATCGACGCCTTCCCGGTCACCCTGCCCGGCCTGGTCTCCTCCCACATCCTGAAGGGCTGCGGGCACTGGGTGCAGCAGGAGCGGCCCGAGGAGACCAACCGCCTGCTCACGGACTGGCTGGCCGCCCTGCCCGCGGCCGCGTGTTAGGTTCCCGCACGACAGCGAGCGCGTGACACCCGGCGCGGCCGGGCTCTCGGGGACGGACGGCGGCGACCATGACGTCGGAGCACACCGGCACACCGGACGACGAGGCAGCACCCCTGCCCCGCATCCTCTGCGACACGGCCGCCCTGGCCGCCGCGGGCGAAGGAACCGCCGGCGCGCTGTGGCGGCTCGCCGAGTCCGGGCGCCAGCTCGACGCCAACGTCGTCCGTCTCCCGCCCGGCCACCGCGTGGACACCCACCGCGAGCCCGACCTCGACGTCCTCCTGCTGGTCCTCGCCGGCGACGGCACCCTGACCGCCCCGGACGGCGACCACCCCCTGCCCCCCGGCACCTTGACCTGGCTCCCTCACGGCTCCACCCGCTCCCTCGCGGCGGGCCCCGACGGCCTCACGTACCTCACGGTCCACCGCCGTCGGCCAGGGATGACGATCCGCACGCGTGATACGTGAGCGTCCGTACCCGGGCCTTGGGGGACACCCGCGTCGAAGAGCATGCGACGTGGGGGCGGACGTGCCGGTGAGTACCTCCTCGTGCTGGAGTGACCACGTCGACCCGGGACGCACGCCAAGGCGATCGTTATGATGCCCGCATCGTTCAAACGAACATCCCGTCGCGGGGAGGGGCCTCATGCGCGAGCCGGTCGAGGTGAGGAGGCAGCGGATCCTCGCTGCCGTGGAGTCCCGGGGGTCCGCGCGGGTGAGTGATCTCGCCGCCGAACTCGAGGTGTCCGTGGTGACGGTGCGGCGGGACGTGGAGGAGCTGGCCCAGGAGGGGAGGCTGCGCCGCGGGCACGGGGTGGTGCGCTCCACCCTCGCCGCCCGCGACATCCCCGCGCCTCGCCCGCCGGACGGCGACACCGTGGCCGTCGTCGTGCCCGAGCGCCACCACTACCTGTACGAGTCCCTGCACGGCGCCCGCTCGGTGCTGGAGGCGTCCGGCAGGCGCATCGCGCTGCACATCGCGCCCCAGGTCGCCGGCGCCGAACGCCCCCTCGTGGAGCGCGCGTTGGAGGACGGCGCCGCCGGGCTGCTGCTCGCCCCGCGCTGGCGCACCCTCGCCGACGAGGAGGCCGACCACCCTTGGCTCGCCGCCCTCGAGGTGCCCGCCGTGCTGATGGAGCGGCGCCCCGGGGCGGGCACCGCGCTGCACGCCATGGACTCCGTCTGCTCCGACCACGTCCACGGCGCCCACCTGGCCGTGGAGCACCTGGTGGGCCTCGGGCACCGGCGGATCGTCTTCGCCACCCGCGACGACAGCCCCACCGCGCGCACCCTGCGGTCGGCGTGCGCGCGGATCGCCGAGGCGCACCCGCTCGTCGAGGCGTGGGCGTGGACGCTGAGCGCGCCCGAGGCCGGCCAGGAGGGCCCGTACGCCACGGAGGAGACCGCCGAACTGCACGAGGTGCTGCGGAAGACGGGCGCCACGGCGGCGGTGCTGCACGGCGACGTCGACGCGCTGATGCTGGTGCAGCGGCTCGCGGACCACGGGGTGCGGGTCCCGGAGGACTGCTCCGTCGTCGCCTACGACGACGTGGTCGCCGGACTGGGTACGACCCCGCTCACCGCCGTTGCCCCGCCGAAGGCGGACGTCGGCCGGGCGGCCGCCGAACTCCTGCTGGAGCGGCTGGACTCGGAGACGGCCGGGCGCACCCCCGTGCGCCGGGTGGAGCTGCTGCCCTCCCTGTCCGTCCGCGGTTCGACCGCTCCGACCGACGCCTCGAGAAGAATGAGCGTTTGAACGTTTCATTTTCTTCTGATCGATCTATTGACCGTCTGTCGGTCGAGCCCCGACGATTCCCGTGTCCCCGAACAGCCGTGTCCCAGACACGCCAGGAGCCGCGGGAGGCGCCATGCCCGGTCGACACCGCCGTCGGTCCGTGCTCGCCGCGATGGCCGCCGCGCCGCTTGCAGGAGCCCTCGGCGCCTGCAACGGGGGTGCGGACGACGCCCCATCAGGCAGCAGCAGAACCGGTGCGAAGAAGCCCGTACGCGTCACCTTCTGGTCCGCACTGCGCGGCAGCCAGGAAGTGGTCGACGCCTTCAACCGCACCCACGACCGCATCCAGGTCGACTTCCAGCAGATCCCCTCAGGAGGCCAGGGCGGTTACGCGAAGCTCAGCAACGCCGCCCGCGCGGGCAACGCCCCCGACGTCGCCACGATCGAGTACCCGCAGGTGCCGGGGTTCGCCATCGACGGCGTCGCCCGCGACATCACCGACCTGGTCGACGACCGGCTGCGGGCGAGACTGCTGCCGCAGGCGTTCGGCCTGACCACCTTCCAGGGACGGGTGTTCAGCGTTCCCCTCGACGTCGAGCCGATGGTGATGCACTACCGCGCCGACCTGTTCGACCGCTACGGCCTCCACGTGCCGCGCACCTGGGACGAGTTCGCCGACCTCGCCCGCGTCGTGCGGCGCAAGGCGCCCGAGCGGCGGCTCGTGCTGTTCCCCACCGACGGCGCCACCCAGTTCGCCGCCTACTCCTGGCAGGCGGGCGCCCAGTGGTTCGACACCCGCGACGGCGCCTGGAACGTCTCCCTCGCCGATGCCCCCACGCGCCGCGTCGCCGCGTACTGGCAGGACCTGATCGACCGCGACGACGTCTTCATGAACGCCGTGGAGAGCCGGCAGTCCGACGCCCAGATCGGCAACGGGCTCGTCCTCACCCGGCTCAGCGGCGCCTGGGACGCCGGTGCGCAGATGAACGCCCGCCCCGGCCAGAAGGGGCAGTGGCGCATCGCCCCGCTGCCCCAGTGGGACACCGCCCGCCCCGCCGTCGGCACCCACGGCGGCTCCACCTTCGCCGTCACCAAGGACAGCGCGAACCCCGAGGCCGCGATGGAGTTCATCGCCTGGCAGGTCTCCCACCCGGACGCCCTGCGCGCCCGACTGTCCAGCGGCACCAGCAGCCAGTACCCGGCGGCCTCCGCCCTCGTGGCGGTCGGCCGGGAGGCCTTCGACCGCTCCTACTACGGCGGCCAGGACATCTACACCCTCTTCGAGCAGGAGGCGGAGAAGATCCGCGACGGCTGGGTCTGGGGCCCGCGGATGACCGCCACCGGCCGGGTCATGCAGGACTCCTTCGCCCGGGTCCCGGCGGGCCGCGGCACGATCGTCGACGCGGTACGCGCCGCCCAGGACGGCACCATGCCCGACCTCAGGGCCCTCGGCCTGTCGACCACCCAGCACAGCACCTGAGCCGCCCGAAAGGCAGGTGACACCCCTCATGACCGCGACGACCGAGCACACCGTGCGGGTCCCCGCCCCGCGCGCCGCCGCCCCCTCCGCCCGCACCCGCCGCACCGCCCGGCGCCGCAGGCTGGGCGCCGCCGGCGTGCTGATGGCCCCCTTCTTCCTGCTGCTGACCACCGTCTTCCTGATCCCCGTCGGCACCGCCGCCTACCTCAGCTTCTACAGCGACGACCAGCCAGGACTCGGCTTCGGCCCCGAACGCACCGTCTTCGTCGGACTGCGCAGCTACGCCGCCGTCCTCACCGACCCCACCTTCCTCGGCGGACTCGGCACCGTCGCCCTCTACTGCCTCATCTACATCCCGCTCATGGTGGCCGGCGCGCTCCTGCTGGCCCTGCTGCTCGACTCCGGCGTCGTACGCCTGCGCGCCTTCGCCCAGCTCGGGCTGTTCCTGCCGCACGCGGTGCCCGGCATCATCGCCGCCCTCATCTGGCTGTACCTCTACACCCCCGGCATCAGCCCGGTCATCGACCTGTTCGCCCGCGCCGACATCACCGTCGACTTCCTCGGCGTGCACACCGTGCTGCCGTCCATCGTCAACATCGCCCTGTGGAGCAACCTCGGCTACAACATGGTGGTCTTCTACGCCGCACTCCAGGCCGTGCCCCGCGAGGTGATCGAGGCCGCCGTCGTCGACGGGGCGGGCCCCGTGCGCACCGCGCTCCAGGTGAAGACGCCGCTCGTGCGGGCCTCCGTCGTGATGGTCGCCATGTTCACCCTCATCTGGGCGCTCCAGCTGTTCACGGAGCCGATGCTGCTCAGCCAGTCCTCCCCGATGATCAACTCCCGTTTCTCGCCCAGCATGTACATCTACGACGCGGCGTTCACCCGCAACAACTACAGCCTCGCCGCGGCCGCCTCCGTCGTCCTGCTGCTGTGCACCATCGCCCTGTCCTACGGTGTCACCCGCCTCACCAGCCGCAACTCCACCGCCGAGGAGGCCCGATGAGCGCCACCGGCTCCACCGCGCTGCGCCCCCGCCTGCTGGGCCGCGCCACCGTCAACGCCGTCGTCGCGATCTCCGTCCTCTACACCCTGCTGCCCGTGCTGTGGCTGGTGCTCGCCGCGGCCAAGAACCGCGACGCCCTCTTCGGCAGCGACCTGCTCTCCCTCAGCGGCTTCTCCTTCGCCCAGAACCTCACCGACCTGTTCGCCATGGACGGCGGTCTCTACGGACGCTGGTACGTCAACAGCCTGCTGTACGCGGTGCTCGGCGCCGCCGTCGGCGCGCTGGTGAGCGTCGCCTGCGGCTACGCCTTCGACAAGTACCGCTTCCGGCACAAGGAGAAGCTGTTCGGCCTGGTCCTCGCCGCCGTCATGGTGCCGCAGACCGTGCTCGCCCTGCCGCTGTACCTGATGGCCTCCGAGGCCGGGCTGGTCAACACCTTCTGGGCGGTGTTCGTCCCCGTCCTCTTCAACCCGTTCGGCGTCTACCTCGGCCGCATCTTCAGCCAGGGCTACGTCCCCGACGAGGTGCTGGAGGCCGCCCGCATCGACGGCGCCGGCGAACTCACCATGTACGCGCGGGTCGCGCTGAGGATGCTCGGACCCGGTCTGGTCACCGTGTTCCTCTTCCAGCTCACCGCCATCTGGAACAACTTCTTCCTGCCCATGGTGATGCTCTCCGACCAGGACCTGTACCCCGTCAGCCTCGGCCTGTACGCGTGGAACAGCTCCGCGTCGGTGTCACCGGAGTACTACCCCGTGGTCATCATGGGATCGCTGCTCGCCGTGGTGCCGCTGATCCTCGCCTTCGTCCTGCTCCAGCGCTTCTGGCGCAGCGGTCTGACCGCAGGTGCCGTGAAGTGAACGCCCACGCAAGGAGTTGCCGCACCACATGACCGAGCCCATGCCCGGCCCCCGTCCCCGCGCCGCCCTCGCCATGTCGCCGGACGTCGCGTCCGCCGTCCTCGACCCCGAGTCGCGTGCCGCCCTCGACGCCCTGTGCCGCCTCGCCCCGGCGGTGCTGGAGGACTTCACCACCCCCGCCGCCCGCGCCGTGCTCGCCGAAGTCGACCTGCTGATCACCGGCTGGGGCTGCCCGCCGCTGGACGACGCCGTGCTGCAGGCCGCGCCCCGGCTGAGGGCGGTCGTGCACACCGCCGGCAGTGTCCGCGGCCATGTCACCGACGCCTGCTGGGACCGCGGGGTCGAGGTGTCCTCCGCCGCCGCGGCCAACGCCGTCCCCGTCGCCGAGTACACCCTCGCGATGATCCTCCTCACCGGGAAGCGGGTCCTGGAGAGCGCCCGCGAGTACCGCGCCTCCCGCACCCGCGCCGACTGGCTGCGCACTCCCCGCACGGTCGGCAACCACCGCCGCACCGTCGGCATCCTCTCCGCGTCCCTCGTCGGCCGCCGCGTGATCGACCTGCTCCGCCCGCACGACATCGACGTACTGCTGCACGACCCGTACGTCGACGAGGCCGAGGCCGCCCGGCTGGGGGTGCGAAGCGTCGGACTCACGGAGCTGTTCCGGCTCAGCGACACCGTCAGCGTCCACACCCCGCTGCTGCCCGAGACCCGCGGACTTGTCTCCCGGGACCTGATCGGCTCGATGCGGCCCGGCGCCGTGCTCATCAACACCGCGCGCGGCGCGGTCCTCGACCAGGACGCGCTCACCGACGCCGCCCTCGCCGGCCACATCCGCGCCGTGCTCGACGTGACCGACCCCGAAGTCCTGCCGCCCGACCACCCCTTGTGGGACTGTGAACACGTCCTCATCACCCCGCACCTCGCCGGCTCGCAGGGCAACGAGTGGCGCCGGCTCGCCGACACCGCGGTCTCCGAGATCGCCCGCTGGGCCTCCGGAAAGGGCTTCCTGCACCCCGTCCGACGCGAAAGGCTGGCCTTCCTCGCATGAGCATCCCGTTCGACCTGCCCGCCGACGACCACGGCCTCAGTCCCCGCACCGGGTACACCCGGGCCCACTGGGAGGCGGTGGCGGACGGGCTGCTCACGGCCGCCTGGCGCTGGGCCACCCCCGGCAGTGCCCTGCTCCACCTGCCCGGCCGCCCTTCCCGGTCGGGCGTGCGCTCCGACGGTCTGGAGGGCTACGCCCGGACGTTCCTCGCCGCCGCCTTCCGCGTGGCGGGCGCCGGCGGCGGCGACCCCCACCACCTGCTGGAGCGGTACGCCGACGGACTCGCCGCCGGCACCCGCACTCCCGGCCGCGACGACACCGAGTCCTGGCCCGAGATCCTCGACTTCGACGTCCAGGGCCAGCCCATGGTCGAGTCCGCGTCCGTCGCCCTCGGCCTGCGGCTGACCGCGCCCTGGCTGTGGGACGAGCTCGACACCGACGTGCGGGACCGCGCCGAGGAGTGGCTGCGCGGTGCGCTGCGGCACACCCCCGCGCCCAACAACTGGTACCTCTTCCCGTACACCGTCGCCGGGTTCCTGGAGTCCGTCGGCCGGGGCGACGCCGAGACCGCGGCCGCCCGGGAGCGGGCGCTGGACCTGCTGGAGAGCTGGTACCGGGGCGACGGCTGGTACGCCGACGGCGACGGACGTGCCTTCGACCACTACAACGGCTGGGCCCTGCACCTCTACCCGGTCCTCGACGCCCACCTCTCGGGCGACGCCGACGCCCTCGCCCGTCACGGCGGACGCCTCCGCGCCCACCTCGACGGCTTCTCCCTGATGTTCGGCGCGGACGGCGCCCCGCTGCACCACGGCCGCTCCCTGACGTACCGCTTCGCCGCCTCCGCGGCCGTGTCGCTGGGCGCCGTCACGGGACACACCCCGCTGACGCCGGGCGCCTCGCGCCGCATCGCGAGCGGCAGCCTGCGCCATTTCCTCGACCGGGGCGCGCTCACCCCTGACGGGCTGCTGTCCCTCGGCTGGTACGGCCCGCACGAGGCGAGCCTCCAGGAGTACTCCGGTCCCGCGTCGCCGTACTGGGCGTCGAAGGCGTTCGTCGCGCTGCTCGCCCCCGCCGGCCACGCGCTGTGGACGGACACGGAGGAGCCCGCCCCGGTGGAGGAGGCCGACCGGGTGCTGTCCCTGCCCGGACCCGGCCTGCTGCTGCAGTCCACCCGCGCCGACGGCACCGTACGGCTGCACAACCACGGCAGCGACCATGTGCGGCCGCACGAGGGCGAGTCCGCGGCCGACGACGACCCGCACTACGGCCGCCTGGCGTACTCCACCCGCACCGGGCCCACGGCCCCGGCGAACGTCGCCGACAACCATCTGTCGGTGGAGGTGGCCGGGCGGCCCAGTGTGCGCCGCCGCGTCCACCCCCTGGGCGCGGGGCACGGCGACGGCTGGGGCTGGGCCGCATCCTGGCACCGGCCCGTGTTCGTCGCGGGCCCGCCGATGGTGCCGGGCCTGACGGTCGAGAGCGTCACCGTCGCGCACGGCGGCCTGGAGCTGCGGGCGCACCGGGTGACGGGAGCGCCGCCCGGATCACGGGTCACCCTCACCGGCTGGGCCACCGGCCCCGAGGAGCCGACGGTCTCCGCCCTGCACGGCCTGTTCGGCTGGGACGACCCGGCTCCGGAGACGGTCCCCGCGCCACAGGGCACCGCCTGGACCCCCTGGGCCCGCGTGCCCCGCCTCACCGGAGGCTGCGGGGGCACCACGGTGCACCTCGCCCTGGCGTCCCTCACCGCCGGTCACGACGCGCCGTCTCCGGCGGACGCGGTGACCGACGTGCGCGTCGACGACGGGACCGTCGAGGTGACCTGGGCGGCGGACGGCTTCCGCACCCGCGTCTCGTTCGGGCCGCCGGAGGTGAGCCACACGCGTCCGTGAAAGCGGCCGGCCGGCCTCAGGACTGTGCGTCGGACGCACGCTCCGGGGCCGGCGTGGAGCCGTCGGGCGCGGTGTAGAACACCGAGGTGCCCTGCTTGCTGCGCTGGGCCTGGTTGCGCGCGACCAGGCCCTCCAGGGTGGAGCGGACCACCGTGACCTTGATGGTGCGTCCGGGATGCGCCTGGCCCAGCGCCGTGGCGATCTCCGCCGCCGAGCGGGGCTCCTTCTGCTCGTCCAGGTGCCGGCGGACCAGGTCGACCAGCTTCGGCGCGTCGCCCCGGGCGGACTCCGCGGCCTTCGCCGGAGCCTTGCGCGGCCCCTTCACCGCGGACGTCTTCCCGGCGGGCTCGGGGGTGGCGGGCTTGCGCGAGGCCCTGGCTCCGGTGGACCTCGCCGATCCGGCGGGCTTCGACGCGCCGGCCTTCGCCGGGCCACCGGACTTGGCGGCACCCGCGGTCCTGGCGGCACCGGCCTTCGCCGAGCCGCCCGTCTTCGGCGACGAGGTGCTCCTGCCGGCGCCGCCCGCCGGCACCTTCTTCCGCTCCCGCTTCGGCTTCTCCGCCCCGGGCTTCACACCACTGCGCCTGCGCGGCGCCGGCACGGTCGCGCCCCCGGACACGGCGGTGTCCTCCGACGACCCGGCGGACTCCTCCGTCGAGGGCTCGGTGACCACGGCGGGCGCGGCGACCCCGGTGTCCCCGGAGGCGACCGCAGTGTCCCCGGAGCCCTCCGCCGCAGCAACGGCGTCCGCCGCGGATCCTGCGGACCCCGCCGCCAGATCCAGCGCCTGCTGCATCTTCACCAGCAGCGCGTGGTCCCGTCGAAGCGCGGCCAACTGCTGCTGCAGCTCGGCGATCTGGGCGCCGACGCGCTCCTGCTCCTTGGCGTTGCGCTCGAGGTCGCTCGCGACCTGGGCGACGTACTGCGACGTGAGATCGGTGGCGACGGTGGAGTGGTCGGACATGAAGGTGTCCTTTCGTCGTGTGGTCTGCCGGTGGCCAGTCATGGTACGGCCGGGCGGGGTTGACCGTTTCTCCTCCGCGGACTCCCGGAGAGGTGCGCGGTTGACGCCCGTGACGCGCGAGGTGCCCCGGTTCTCTGCCGGACGCTGTGTCCACGCCATTGACAAGTGATGCGCCAACCGGAAACTTCAATGCGAGAGCCGCAAGAAATGAACGACGTCCCGCAAATATCGCATCGGGCGTCGGCAATCCTCGGCAGGGGCATCGGGCTGCCCGGGTGGCCGCGCGCCCTCAGCACCCGCCGTGGAACGAGGACTTCATGAGACGCACGCGTTTCGGCCTGCGTACGATCACCGGCCTGCTCCTGGCCGGCCTGGTCGCCGCCGGTCTCTCACCCGGAACGGCCGGCGCCGCCGCGAAGGCGGTCCGCGGACCCGACCTGGCGCTCGGCAGGAGCGTCACGGCCACCGGGTCCCATCCCGAGTACCCCGCGACCAACCTGACCGACGGAAGACAACTCACTTACTGGGAAGGCCCCTTGGGTTCCTTCCCGCAGTCCGTCCGCCTCGATCTGGGCGGCACGGTCCGCGTCGACGAGGTCGTGCTGAAGCTGCCGGCCGCCTGGGAGGCGCGCACCCAGACCCTCTCCGTGGAGGGCAGCACCGACGGCTCGTCGTTCACCGCGCTGTCCGCCTCGGCGGCACACCGCTTCGACCCCGACCGCGCCAACACCGTCACGCTCACCTTCCCGGCCCGCGACGTACGCCATCTCCGCGTCCGCGTCACCGCCAACACCGGCTGGAACGCCGCGCAGCTGTCCGCGCTCGAGGTGTACGGCGAGGACGGGGGAGGGGGACCGGGTCAGCCACCGGCCGACGGCACCGATCTTGCGCTGGGCAAACCGGTGGAGGCGTCCTCCACGATTCACTCCTTCGTGGCAGCCAACGCCAACGACGGGCGCGTCGACACCTACTGGGAGTCGGCCGGTCACCCCGCCACGCTCACCGTCCACCTCGGCGCCGAGGCCGACGTCACCGCCGTCGTCGTGAGGCTGAACCCGGCAATGACGTGGGAGCGGCGCACCCAGAGCATCGAGGTCCTCGGACGTGACCGCTCGTCCGGCGCGTACACCACGCTCAAGGCCCGCGCCGACCACACCTTCGACCCGGCAGGCAACGGCAACGGCGTCACCATCCCCGTCACCGCACGCGTCGCCGACATCCAGCTCACGTTCGGCCACAACTCGGCGGGTTACGGCGCCCAGGTCGCCGAGCTGGAGGTCCGGGGCACGGCCGCACCCAACCCCGACCTGACCGTCACCGCCCTCGACTGGACCCCCGCCGCCCCCACCGAGACGGACCCGGTCACCGTCCGCGCGACCGTGCGCAACGCCGGCACCGCCCAGTCCGCCGCCGCGACGCTGAACGTCAGCCTGGAGGGCACGGTCGTGGGCAGCGCCCCCGTCTCCGCGCTCGCCCCGGGCGCCTCCCTCACCGTGTCCGTCGATGCGGGCACCCGCGTCAGGGGCAGTTACACGGTGTCCGCCGTGGCCGACCCCACGGACACCGTCCCCGAGCTGGACGAGACGAACAACAGCCGGACCGCGACGGACCGGCTGACCGTCGCGCAGAGTCCCGGCCCCGACCTGGAGGTCACCGGCATCCGCACCAGCCCGGCCACACCCGCCGTCGGCGCGCCGGTGTCGTTCACCGTCTCCGTGCACAACCGGGGCACCTCACCCGTCCCCGCCGGCTCGGTCACCCGGCTCACCGTGGCCGGACGCACCCTCGACGGGACCACCGGGGCGATCGCCGCCGGCGCCACCGCCGAGGTCGCCGTCGCCGGCACCTGGACCGCCACCGCGGGCCCCGCCGTCCTCACCGCCGCCGCGGACGCCACCGGCACGGTCGCCGAGACCGACGAGAACAACAACGTCCTCAGCCGCTCGATCGTCGTCGGCCGCGGCGCCGCCGTCCCGTACACCGAGTACGAGGCGGAGGGCGGCGCCTACCGGGGCACCCTGCTGACCGCCGACGCCAAGCGCACCTTCGGCCACACCAACTTCGCCACCGAGTCCTCCGGCCGTCAGTCCGTCCGCCTCGACTCCACCGGCCAGTACGTCGAGTTCACCTCCACCGGCGCCACCAACTCGATCGTCGTGCGCCACTCCATCCCCGACGCCCCGGGCGGAGGCGGCACCGAGGCCACCCTCAGCCTCTACGCCGACGGGACGTTCGTGCGGAAGCTCGGCCTCAGCTCCAAGCACAGCTGGCTCTACGGCACCACCGACCAGCCCGAGGGGCTCACCAACACTCCTCAGGCCGACGCACGCCGCCTCTTCGACGAGTCCCACGCGCTGCTCTCCGACACCTACCCGGCGGGGACCGTGTTCCGGCTCCAGCGCGACGCCGACGACCGCGCCGCCTTCTACGTCGTCGACCTGATCGACCTGGAGCAGGTGGCCCCGCCCGCCGAGAGGCCCGCCGGGTGCGTGTCGATCACCGAGTACGGCGCCGTCCCCAACGACGGCATCGACGACACCACCGCCATCCAGCGCGCCGTCACCGCCGACCAGCGGGGCGAGATCGGCTGCGTGTGGATCCCGGCCGGGCAGTGGCGCCAGGAGCAGAAGATCCTCACCGACGACCCGCTGGACCGCGGCGCGTTCAACCAGGTCGGCATCCGCGACGTCACCGTCCGCGGCGCCGGCATGTGGCACTCCCAGCTGTACACCCTGACGCCCCCGCACCAGGCCGGCGGCATCAACCACCCGCACGAGGGCAACTTCGGCTTCGACATCGACGACAACACGAAGATCTCCGACCTCGCCATCTTCGGCTCCGGCACCATCCGGGGCGGCGACGGTGGCGCCGAGGGAGGCGTCGGCCTGAACGGGCGCTTCGGCAAGAACACCCGCATCAGCAACGTGTGGATCGAGCACGCCAACGTCGGCGTCTGGGTGGGCCGCGACTACTCCGACATCCCGGACCTGTGGAACCCGGCCGACGGACTGGAGTTCACCGGCATGCGGATCCGCAACACCTACGCGGACGGCATCAACCTCACCAACGGCAGCCACGACTCCACCGTGACGAACTCGTCGTTCCGCAACACCGGCGACGACGCCCTCGCCGTGTGGTCCAGCAAGCACGTCAGGAACCCGGCGACCGACATCGGCCACGACAACCACTTCCGCAACAACACCGTCCAACTGCCCTGGCGCGCCAACGGCATCGCGATCTACGGCGGCCACGGCAACACGGTCGAGAACAACCTCGTGTACGACACCATGAACTACCCGGGCATCATGCTGGCCACCGACCACGACCCCACGCCGTTCTCCGGGCAGACCCTGATCGCCGGCAACGGGCTGTACCGCACCGGCGGCGCCTTCTGGAACGAGGACCAGGAGTTCGGCGCCATCACCCTGTTCGCCCAGGGCCCCGACATCCCCGGCGTGGTCATCCGCGACACCGACATCCACGACTCGACGTACGACGGCATCCAGTTCAAGACCGGCGGCGGCGCCATGCCGGACGTGCGGATCTCGGACGTGACCATCAGCAAGTCCAACAACGGCTCCGGCATCCTCGCCATGGGCGGGGCCCGGGGCAGCGCCACCCTGACGAACGTCACCATCACCGGATCGGCGGAAGGCGACGTGCTGATCGAACCCGGCTCCACCTTCGTGATCAACCGGTAGGCGTTCACACGCCGATTGCTCCGTCCGGCGGGCCCGCACCCCACGCGAGGGTGCGGGCCCGTCACCCGCACGGCCCCGCGCCGGAAGGCGCCCCGCAGCGGGCGCCACCCCCCGCGGGCGGCGCAGACGGGGGACTTCGCGCGGACGCGCGCGGGGAGCCGAGGCGATTACGGGAAGACGAAGTCAGGCTGAGTCCATGGCTTCATCGACCGACTGCCCGGACCGTGCGCCCCGCGCCGCGTCCGGCGCCGCCCGGCGGCCGTCCGCCGGGCCCGTCCGCCTCCGTACCGGGGTGTGGCTGCGGGCCGTCGCCCTCGTCGTCCTCGCCGCCCTCACCGGGTGCGGGGCGGGCAGCGGCACCCGCGCCCGGGACGACCCCGCCGCCACCGGCACCACCGCGCGCGAGCACCCGTCCGCGACCGCCCTCGTGCCCGGAGCGGCCGGCACCGCACAGGGCCGCCCCGCCACCGAGGCGCCCGCGGTGATCCCCGGCCTCGGCCCCCGTACCCGGGCGTGGATCCCGGGTGACGCCCGCCAGGTGGTCGTGGTCACCGGACGCGACCGGAACGCCAACCACTCCCAGGCCGTGCTCCACCGGCACACCGGCACCGGCTGGCAGGCAGGACCGGCATGGCCCGCCCGCAACGCGCTCCGCGGCTGGACGGACGACCACTGGGCCGGCGACCTGCGCTCGCCCATCGGCGTCTACAGCCTCACCGACGCCGGCGGACTGCTCCCCGACCCCGGGACCCGGCTGCCCTACGACCGCTCGGACGGCTTCGCCGTCAGCGGCACCGGATTCGAAGGCGAGCCGCTGGAGGGGTCCTTCGACTACGTCGTCGCCATCGACTACAACCGCGAACCCGGCACGTCCCCGCTGGACCTGACCCGGCCGCTGGGCGCCGACCGGGGCGGCGGCATCTGGCTGCACGTCGATCACGACGGCCCCACCCAGGGCTGCGTGAGCCTGAAGGAGCAGCACATGCGCGACCTGCTGCTCGCCCTCGACCCCGCGCTGCACCCGGTGGTCGTCATGGGCGACGCCGCGTCCCTGCGCGAGTGACCGCCGCCCCGCCGGGTCAGGGCGCGATGCCGACCCCGGGGACGCGGCTCCACGCCCTCTCCTGCGCGGCCGTCATCGCCGGCCAGGACGTGCCGCCCGGCCGCGGAAGCACCCGCGAGGCGTACGAGGCCGGGCGGAATCCGGGGTCGTAGAAGCAGCCGGTGGCGTACACCCGGTCGAACGCCGGGCAGGACGCGGCGGCCGACGACGGCGTCGGCCGCTGTCCGGTGCGCACCCAGCGGTCCAGCGCCGCCAGCGACGTGGCGTACTCGGCGTCGCTCAGCGCGGAGTGCTCGTGCTCACCGGTGAACGTCTGCACCAGCCACCGGTCGCGGTGCGCGCCCCGCAGCGTGTCCCGGTAGGCCGCCTCGTGCTCCACGAACGCGGTCGGGTCGTCCTTGGCGTGCAGCGTCAGCACGGGGATCGCCACCCGCCCGGTGAGGTCGCTGTCGTACGACAGGTCGCGCACGGCCGCCGGGTCGGCGGCGAACCGCTCCACGCCCGCGTTGAGCGCCTTGTCGTCGTGCGAACCGGAGTAGCGCACCCCGCGGTTGGAGAACGGGTTACGGCCGCCCAGCCGCTCGTGCACGATGTCCCGGAAGGTGAACACCGAGAAGCGCAGATGCGACTCCAGCGTCCGCTCCGGGATCCCGGTGACGTTCAGGATGTCGTCCAGGTTCCGCTGCTGGAGGGCGGTGCGCTCCCCGGGCGCCGACGCGTACCCGGTGCACTCCTGGAGCCGGGCGCGCAGCCCGGCCGTGGTCAGCGTCGAGCCGCGGCGCAGCCCCTGCCACAGCGGGTACTGCTCCTCCTCGGGCCGGGGCAGGTTGGCGCAGTAGTACTGGTACACCACACGCAGGTCGACGCGGTGGTCGTAGCCCCGGGAACCGCCGCCCAGCACGCCGTTGGTGAGCAACGCCCCGTCGTAGGGGCCGCTGCTCCCTGCGTAGGTCTCGACGACCTTGGCGGCCACGTTCCCGCCCCACGACTGGCCGTGCACGTACGTCCGCCGCGGCGCGCCGAACCGCTCGACGAAGAGCCGCCGGACGTTCTCGGTGTCCGCGGCGGCCATCCGGGTGCCGTAGCCGCCCCTGCGGTACGACGAGCCGGCCCAGGCGTACCCCTGGTCCACCACCACCCGCCAGCGCCCGAGGTCCTCGACGCCGCGCCCCGGGTCCGACGCGTCGCCCAGGTCGGGGCCGCCGTGGGCGTGCACGACGAGCCCGCCGTTCCACCGCTCGGGTATCGCGATCGCGTAGTGCGCGCCGTTCGCGTCCGTGCCGGTGTAGCACGTGGCGCCGTCCGGCAGCCCTTCCGGACAGGCGGCCGGCCGGGGCCCGGTGTCCCGGGCCTGCGCGGCCGGCGCCGGGACGAGGACGCCGGCCAGCGTCCCGGCGAGCAGCAGACCCGCCGTGCGCCGGCGGGAGCGCGGGGAGCGGGGGAGACGGAGGGCATGACGGAATCTGTTCACGGTGCGGCTCCTGGTTCGGCGGCGCGTTGCTGCGCACGGGCGGCGATGCTAGGAACGCCGGCCGCCGGACACCACGGGCGGAGCGGTTGCGTTCATACTGTTCTGCCGCAACGGGTCCGCGGGCGCGGACGGTTACCCCGACGTTCAGCCCGCGCGGGGGCCCTCCCCCCGCTGCGGCCGTCCGTGCGGGGCGGACTCGCCCGCCGTCAGATGCTCCAGCACCTCCACCAGTTCCTTGCACGCGTCCTCCACCGAGCGGCGGGTGTTGTGCTGCTCGGTGATCACCGCGGACAGCAGCAGCGAGGTGAGGGCGGCCGCAGCGTTGAAGGCGTGCAGAGTGATCATGATGTGCACGTCCGACAGCTGATCGAACGGCCCCGTCCTTTCGGTCGCGGCATCCGTCGCCAGAAAGGAGGCGAACAGGGCGCACAGCGTGCTGCCGGGCAGCTCGAACCGCAGCGCCGCCCAGATCAGCAGCGGATAGACGACGAACAGCAGACTGCCCTGGGCGTGCGTGACGACCGGCACGAGGACCGCCGCGGTCACCACCAGAGCCGTCGCCTCCCGCCAGCGCGACCACTGCACGGGTGACCGCACCCGGGGCAGGATCAGCAGCACCGGGGCGATCAGCAGCACCCCCATCGCGTCACCCACCCACCAGGGCAGCCACGCCGACCAGAAGGACCCGGCCGGCAGGTCGCCGGAGACGACGAGCAGCCCGGCGGCGACCGTGGAGCTGACCAGCATCGCGGCGAAGCCGCCGAGGAACACCAGGCTGAGGCAGTCCCGTAATCGGCCGAGGTCGGTGCGGAACCCGGCCCTGCGCAACAGCCAGTAGGCGCACAGAGGCGCGGCGGTGCCGGCGAACAGCAGGCCCGGTGAGACCGGGCCCGGGGGCGTGAGGTGGACGATCACCAGCAGTGCGCCGAGGGCGATGCCCGGCCAGACGCGCGGCCCGAGGATCAGCAGGGACGCGACGGCGATCCCGGTCGGCGGCCAGACGGGGGACACGACCGAGCCGTCGACCCGCAGTTCGTACAGCAGTCCGAGCCGGCCCCCGGCGTAGTAGCAGGCGGCGACGGCCAGCGTCTGCAGCACGTAGACGGCCGGTGTACGGAGATCCTCGCGAGCCACCACACCTGTCATCACACACCGAGGCGGCTTCCACGGCGAGGTGGGAGGCGCGCCGCTGTCGGCCCTACGGCTGACCGGCGGGCTCGTGCCCGATCACGAGGACCGCCGCGTCGTCGTCGTGCCCCACCTCGGCCGCCCCCTTGATCACGGCGGCGGCGAGCGCGTCCGCGTCCATACGTGCGACCGCCGCGATGCCCGCGAGCCGCGACACCTGCTCAAGACCCTCGTCCAGACGCATCGACGGGCCCTCCACGACGCCGTCGGTGACCATCACGAACACCCCGCCGGAGTCCAGCCGGTACCGCGTCACCGGGTACACCGCCCCGGACTGCACGCCCAGCGGCGGACCGCCCTCGTCCTCCGTCACGCCGGACCGCCCGTCCGCCGTGGCCCACACGCACGGCAGATGACCGGCGCGGGCGCTCTCCAGCAGCCGGGTCTCCGGGTCGAGCCGCATGAAGGTGCAGGTCGCGAACAGGTCCGCGCCCAGCGTCAGCAGCAGCTCGTTCGTCCGCGCCAGCAGCTCGCCCGGGTCGCTGTCCACGGAGGCGAGCGCCCGCAGCCCGACCCGCACCTGTCCCATGAAGGCGGCCGCCTCGATGGTGTGCCCCTGCACGTCGCCGATCGACAGGCCGATCCGGCCGTCGGGCATGGTGAACGCGTCGTACCAGTCGCCGCCCACGTTGAGGCCCTGGTTGGCGGGCACGTACCGCACCGCGAGCCGTACGCCGTCACCGGTCGGCAGTCCCCTCGGCAGCATCCCGCGCTGCAGCGCGACGGCCAGTTCCACCCGCGAGCGCTGCACCTCGGCCGCCGCACGCGCCTGGGCGGTCAGCGTCCCGAGCCTGGTCAGCAACTCGTCGCCGTGGTCCTTGGAGCCGGTGCGGGACATGGATCACTCACTCGGGACGGGCACTCCGGGTCCGCCCCCGGCAGGGACAAACCATATGAAAGCAACATTCACCAGGATGATAGACAGAACGCGTTTGGCCGGGCCAGTCGGTGTGAAGGCTGGCCGCATGGAGCAGCGCGAGATCATGCAGCGGAGCGTCGGCATCCTCACGGAGGCCCTGGAGATGAGGCGCCGGCTGCGCGCCGACCCGGAGGCCGACGTGACCGCCGGAAGTGCGGTCGCCGGGCTGCTGGAGGACATGCTGCCGCGTATCCAGCTCCCCGCCGACGCCAGTGCGCGCGAGGTGGCGGAGATCGTCACCGGGAAGCTCGGGCCGGCCATCGTGCAGATCACCTCCGCCCTCACCTTCGCCTTCGTCCAACTCGCCGAGATCCACGACGAGGGCCGCACCGACGTGTCGTCCGCCGACGTCCTGCGCTCCATCGCGCTCCACTACGAGCGGGGCGAATCCTGAGCTGAACTCAACCACCGTGTGACGCGCGGTGGTTGAGGAACGGACGAGCGGGAAGGGATGTCCCGGAACCAAGACAGACAACGATGTCACCTCTTGGACGGAGACCCCCGTGCCCAGATCGCCGCGCACGTCGCCAGGCGGCCCGCGCCGAACACCCCTCCCCGCCCTGCTCACCCTGCTGCTCTCCGCCGCGCTCGCCCTCACCACGCTCGGCGCCCCCGCGCGGGCGGCGGAACCCGGCGGCGCCTGGACCGTGCACCAGCCCGGGGCGCCGCGGGACGGCGTCACGGCCGTCGTCCGCCTCGACCCCGCGGACGGCACCCTCACCCTCACCGCCCGCAAGGGCGGCACGACGGTGCTCGAACCGGCGCCGCTCGGCATCGTCACCTCCGCCGCCGACCTCACCTCGGGGCTGCGCGCCGACTCCCGGCACACCCGGCAGGTGACCGAGCGGTACTCCATGACCACCGGCAAGCAGCTCCGCCGCACCGTGCGGATGACGGAGACCCGCTTCACCTTCAGCGGCAGGGACGGCGCCCGCCTCGGACTCGTGGTCCGCGTCGCCGACGACGGCGTCGCCTACCGCTACGTCCTCCCGGGCCCCGGCACGGTCACCGTCGAACGGGAGGCGTCCGCGTTCCGGCCGCCCGCCGCCGCGCGGGCCTGGCTCACGCCGTACTCGGTCAACTACGAGCGTCTGTACGCCCCGACCACCGCGGCGGGCGCGGCCCCCGGCGCGTACGCCTACCCGGCGCTGTTCCGGGTCGGGGGCACCTACGCCCTGCTCACCGAGTCGGACGTGGACGGCCGCTACGACGCGAGCCGGCTGGTCCACGAGGGCGACGGACGCTACACGGTGCGTCTGGCGGACCCCGAGGTCACCTCCGAGGGGCCGCTGGCCACCCCCTGGCGCACCGCTGTCGTCGGCGACCTCGCCACCGTCACGGAGTCCACCCTCGTCGACGACCTCGCTCCGCCCTCGCGCCTCGCGGACACCTCGTGGATCCGGCCCGGCAAGGTCGCCTGGTCCTGGCTGGACGGTTTCGGCGCCGCCCAGCGCGACCTCGCAGCCCAGCAGCGCTTCGTCGACCTCGCCGCGGCCCGCGGCTGGCCGTACACCCTGGTCGACGACGGCTGGAAGACCACCGACTGGATGCCCGAGCTGATCGCCTATGCCCGGCAGCGGGGCGTCGACGTCCTGCTGTGGGTGCATTACTCCGATCTCGACACGGCGGCCGAGCGCGCCGAGTTCCTGCCCCGGGTGAAGCGGTGGGGCGCGGCCGGACTCAAGATCGACTTCATGGACTCCGACTCCCAGGAGCGCTTCCGCTGGTACGACGACGTCCTCCGGGACACCGCCCGGTACCGGCTGCTCGTCAACTTCCACGGCGCGACCCTCCCGAAGGGCGTCCAGCGGACCTGGCCGCACGTGATGACCCTGGAGGCGGTGTACGGCGCCGAGCAGGGCACCGTGCCCGCGGCGGGGCTGACGGCGCTGCCGTACACGCGCAACGCGGTCGGTTCGATGGACTACACGCCGATGGGCTTCCAGTTCGGCACCCGTACCGTCTCCGACGCGGCCGAACTGGCGCTGTCCGTGGTGTTCGAGTCCGGCTTCCAGAACTTCGCGGGCTCGGTCGCCGCCTACCGCGAGCGGCCGGAGCTGGCCCGCTTCCTCGAGCAGGTGCCGACGGTGTGGGACGAGTCGCGGCTGCTGTCGGGACTCCCCGGCGAGAGCGCGACGTTCGCCCGGCGCCACGGCGAACGATGGTTCCTCGGCAGCGTCCACGCCGGTGAGGCCGGGACGCAGCGCGTGCCGCTGGACTTCCTGGGCGGCGGACGCTGGCTGGCGGAGGTCGTCCGGGACGGCGAGGACGGCGGGCTGCTGCGCGAACGGCACGTCGTCACCCGCCGGGACGCCCTGGAGGTGCAGACGGCCGAACACGGCGGGTTCGCCGGGCAGATCTGCCGGTTCACGCCCGGGCGCGACACCTGCGACCGGCCGGTGACCAGGCTGCCGCTCACCACGCTCACCGCCGACCCGGCACGCGCCGAGACGGACCCGGGCGGCTCCGTCGGCGTCACCGGCCGGTTCGCGGTGGAGGAGTCGGGGCCGGCGACGGACGTCCGGCTGACGCTCGGCGTCCCCGACGGCTGGACCGTCGACGGCGACGACGCCGGGGCCGCCGAACTGCCCACGGGGGAGGCGCTGTCGGCCGACTGGACCGTGCGGGTGCCGTCCGGCGTCCGCCCCGGGGGCTACGACCTGACCGTGCGCGCGGAGTACCGCGCACCGGACCGGCCGGGCTCCGGGGTGCTGCGGGTCGAGCGCCCGGTGCGGGTGTTCGTGCCGGAACCGGGTGTCACCTATGTGAGCGACCTGCCGTTCACGTCCGAGCGCAACGGGTGGGGGCCGGTCGAGCGGGACATGTCCAACGGCGAGCGCGACCCCGCCGACGGAGGCCCGCTCACGCTGGAGGGCGCGGTGCACGACAAGGGCCTCGGGATGCACGCGGCGGGTGAGGTCGTCGTCGAACTCGCCGGCGGGTACCGGCGGTTCACGGCCGAGGTCGGCGTGGACGACGAGGTCGGCGCCAAGGGCACGGTGGCCTTCGAGGTGCTCGGCGACGGCACGACCCTGCTGACCACCGGGTTGCTCGACGGCTCCGGCCCGGCCTTCCCCGTCGACGTGGACGTCACCGGCGTACGGCGGTTGACCCTGCGCGTGCTGGACGGCGGGGACGGGGTGGACTCCGACCACGCCGACTGGGCGGACGCGCGGCTCGTGCCGTAGCGGGGGGGGCGGGACGGTCCAGGGGTGTCCGTGGGCCGTCCCGCCGGCCGACGTGGGCGTGCGCGCTGTCTTGACGGCGTACGCGCGAGTAGCGATGCTCCCCGAGAGGGTTTGCTGAGGCCATGACAACTCCTGTCATGGCGGCTCCGTCGACGGAGGGACCCGCCGGTGACCACCTCTCGCGCCGGACGCCACGCCGGGATCGTCACGCTGCTCCTGCTCGTCCTGGCCGCCGCGCTCACACCCACGTCCAGCTCGGCCGCCGGCGGCGACTGGTGGGACCCGGTCGCCCGGCCCGTGCCGGACTCGCGGATCGGCGTCACCGGGGAGCCGTTCAAGGGCACCGACTCCGCCGGGCGGGTGCGCGGATTCGTCGACGCGCACAACCACATCATGTCCAACGAGGCCTTCGGCGGCCGGCTCATCTGCGGCAAGGCGTTCTCCGAGAAGGGCATCGCCGACGCGCTCAAGGACTGTCCCGAGCACTATCCCGACGGCTCCCTCGCCGTCTTCGACTTCATCACAGGCGGTGGCGACGGCCGCCACGACCCGGACGGCTGGCCCACCTTCGCCGACTGGCCCGCCCACGACTCGCTGACCCACCAGCAGAACTACTACGCCTGGATCGAGCGAGCCTGGCGCGGCGGGCAGCGGGTGCTGGTCAACGACCTCGTCACCAACGGCGTGATCTGCTCGGTGTACTTCTTCAAGGACCGCAGCTGCGACGAGATGACCTCCATCCGCCTGCAGGCCCGGCTCACCTACCGGATGCAGGACTACGTCGACGCCATGTACGGCGGGCCGGGCAAGGGATGGTTCCGCGTCGTCACCGACAGCGCGCAGGCGCGTGAGGTGATCGAGCAGGGCAAACTGGCCGTCGTGCTGGGCGTGGAGACCTCGGAGCCGTTCGGCTGCAAGATGATCCTGGACATCGCCCAGTGCGACCGGGACGACATCGACGCGGGCCTCGACGAGCTGTACGGCCTGGGCGTGCGCAGCATGTTCCTGTGCCACAAGTTCGACAACGCGCTGTGCGGCGTGCGCTTCGACTCCGGTGCGCTCGGCACCGCCATCAACGTCGGGCAGTTCCTGTCCACCGGCACCTTCTGGCGGACCGAGCCCTGCACCGGCCCGCAGCACGACAACCCCATCGGCCTCGCCTCCGCGCCCGCCGCCGAGAAGCACCTCCCCGAGGGCGTCGAGGTCCCCTCGTACGACGCGGACGCCCGGTGCAACGTGCGCGGGCTGACCGGGCTGGGCGAGTACGCCGTGCGCGGCATGATGAAGCGCGGCATGATGCTCGAGATCGACCACATGAGCGTCAAGGCCGCCGGCCGGGTCCTCGACCTCTTCGAGTCCGCGTCCTACCCGGGCGTCCTCTCCTCGCACAGCTGGATGGACCTGAACTGGACCGAACGCGTCTACCGGCTCGGCGGGTTCACCGCCCAGTACATGAACGGCTCCGAGCGGTTCGTCACAGAGGCCGGCCGCACCGAACGGCTGCGGGACGCCTACGGCGTCGGCTACGGCTTCGGCACCGACATGAACGGCGTCGGCGGCTGGCCCGCCCCGCGCGGCAAGGACGCGCCGAACCCGGTCACCTACCCCTACCGCAGCGTCGACGGCGGCTCCGTCCTCGACCGGCAGACCACCGGGCAGCGCACCTGGGACCTGAACACCGACGGCGCCGCGCACTACGGGCTGGTGCCCGACTGGATCGAGGACATCCGGCGCGTCGGCGGACAGCACGTCGTGGACGACCTCTTCCGCGGCGCCGAGTCCTACCTCACCACCTGGGGCGCGACCGAACGCCACCGCCCGGCGGCGAACCTCGCCCGGGGCGCGGAGGCGACGGCCTCCTCCGCCGAGTGGAACCCGTTCACCAGCTACGCCCCCGCCCGTGCCGTCGACGGCGACCAGGGCACCCGGTGGTCCAGCGACTGGAGCGACGGCCAGTGGCTGCGCCTCGACCTCGGCGCCGTCCACCGGATCGGCCGCGTCACCCTCGACTGGGAACGCGCGTACGGGAGTTCGTACCGGATCGACGTGTCGCCCGACGGCACGGACTGGCGCACGGTGTGGTCCACGACAGCGGGCGACGGCGGGCTGGACACGGCGGTGTTCACGCCGGTCGAGGCACGGCAGGTGCGCGTCGTCGGCCTGGGACGCGGGACCAGGTACGGCTATTCGCTGCACGAGGTCGGCGTCCACGCGCGCTGACCGCGTCAGCCCCTCGCCGCGTCGGCCAGCAGGGCCCGCACCGCCTCCAGCGCCGCCGTCCGGTCGGAGGGGACCAGGCCGATGCGGGTGCGGCGGTCCAGGACGTCCTCCTCGTCCAGCGCGCCCTCGTGGCGCACCGCCCATAGTGCCTCGGCGGCCGTGACCGGATACCCGGGCAGGACCGGCTCGGCGAGGCGGGGGTCCCGCTCGGCGAGCGCCAGGACCGCCGGGGCCTCGGTGCCGTGGCGGCGCACCAGGCGCCGGGGCGCGGGCAGTGCGGCGAGGACGTGCGGCGCCGCCGCGCCCACCAGGGGCAGCGACGCGGTGCGGGAGGGGCCGGCGGCCAGGCCCCGGAGCCGTACCGCCGCGTCCACCGCGTCCTCGGCCATCCGCCGGTACGTGGTCAGCTTGCCGCCGACCACCGTGACGACGCCCTCCGACGAGGTCAGCACGGCGTGCCGCCGGGAGATGTCGGCGGTCCTCGGCGGGGCGTCCGCGTCGTCCGGCGTGGTGTCCAGCAGGGGCCGCAGCCCGGCGAACGCGCCCACCACGTCGTCCCGGTGGACCGGCACGTGCAGGACCGAGCAGAGGACGTCCAGCAGGAAGCCGATGTCCGTCTCCGGGGGCTCGGTGACGTCGGGGATGTCGCCGTCCACGGGTTCGTCGGTGAGGCCGACGTAGACCCGGCCGTCGTCCTGGGGGAGGACCAGGACGAAGCGGTTGGTCTCCCCGGGCACGGGGATGTGCAGTCCGGCGGTGAGCGGGCCGAGGCTCTCCGGGCGCAGCACCAGGTGCGTGCCGCGGGAGGGACGGATGCGGACTCCGTCGACGAGGCCGCCCGCCCACACCCCGGCGGCGTTGATCACCGCGCGGGCGCGGATCTCGCCCTCCTGGCCGGTGAGTTCGTCGCGGACCCGCGCGCCCGTCGCGGTCAGCTCCAGCGCCCGGACCCGGGTGAGGACCCGCGCGCCGTGCGCACCCGCCGTACGGGCCAGGGCGGTCACCAGCCGGGCGTCGTCGGTGAGCCGGCCGTCCCACGACAGCAGACCGCCGCGCAGCCCGTCGAGCCGGAGCGCCGGTGCGAGATGGCGGGTCTCCACGACGGAGAGGCGGCGGGGCGCCGGGAGGGTGGCGCGGGCGGTGCGCGCCGCCAGCCGCAGCGTGTCCCCGGCGTGGAACCCGGCCCGCGCCAGCGCGGCCTGCCCGCGCGACACCAGCGGGGTGAGCGGCAGGACGAACGGCTGGGCGTGCACCAGATGGGGCGCCGTGCGCTCCATCAGGATGCCGCGCTCCACCGCGCTCTCGTGGGCGACGTCGAGCCGGCCGGAGGCCAGGTAGCGCAGCCCGCCGTGGACCAGCTTGCTGCTGAAGCGGGAGGTGCCGAACGCCAGGTCGTGGGCGTCGACCGCCACCACGCGCAGTCCGCGCGCCGCGGCGTCCAGGGCGGCGCCCGCGCCGGTCACGCCCAGGCCGACGACCAGCACGTCCACGGTGTCGCCGTTCACCGAGCCGGTCAGGTCGCGGGCGCGCCGGGCGGCGGACAGGGACGAGCCGCTGAGGGGGGTCATGGCGTGAGGGTCCTCTCCAGAATGCCGCGCAGCTCGCCGAGGAACGCCTCGGCGGACAGCTCGGGTGCGTCCTCGTCGGTCACGGTCCGCAGGGACAGGGTGAAGGACTGCACGATCAACAGCACCGAACGCGCCTGCCGTTCGACGGGCGCGCGGCGCACCGAGCCGTCGGCGTGCCCCTCGCGCAGCACGCCGGCCAGCAGCTCGAGGAGGGCCTCCTGGCTCGCGCCGAGGCGGTCCAGCACATAGGGGAGGAGCAGTTCGGGGTCGACGTCGAGGATCTTGCGGAAGAGCGGGTGGGCGACGAAGTCCCGCACCGCGTCCACGAGTCCCCGCGTGAGCAGCTCCCGCGCGGTCATGTCCGCTCTGTGCTCGGGCATGGCCCCGGTGGCCACCGCGATCCACTCCCGCGTCATCAGGTCGCCGACCAGCGACCGCACGTCCGGCCAGCGCCGGTAGAGCGTCATGCGGGAGACACCGGCGCGGCGGGCCACGTCGGTGAGCGTGGTGCGGCGGACCCCGACGGCGAGCACGCAGTCGCGCACCGCGTCGAGCACCGCGTCGTTGTCCGAACCTGCCGAGCCGTTGTGACGAATAGGCGTCATGTGTCACAGTGTAACGCCACGTGAGGCCGTCGGGCGACGGCATCCCTCTTTCCCGACCCGTCAGGACGGACCCGTGAGGACGACAGACATGGACATGCTCTGGAGCGGCTGGGGCGACCCCGAGCGGGCGGCCCCGCTGCCCGACGCGGTGACCGGGCTGCTGCGCGACCTGCTCGGCGTCAAGCCGCGCGAGACGGCGACCGTCGCCCTCGAGGACCTGGAGGTCCCCGCGACCCCGCTCGCCCCCGACGCCCACCGAGCCCTGGCCGCCGCGCTGGGCGACGAGGCACACGTCCGCACCGACGCCGGGACCCGCGTACGGCACACCCGCGGCAAGTCCACCCCGGACCTGCTGCGCATGCGCGACGGCGACCTCGCGGCCGCGCTCCCCGCCGCCGTGCTGCTGCCCGCCACGCACGACGAGGTGCGGGCCGTGCTCCGCCTGTGCGCCGAACACGGGCTGGCGGTGGTCCCGTTCGGCGGCGGCACCTCCGTCGTCGGCGGTCTCGCACCCGAGGCGCGCGGCACGTTCGTCGCCCTCGACCTGCGGCGCATGAACCGCCTGCTCGACCTCGACCCGGTCTCCCGCACCGCCACCCTGCAGCCCGGTCTGCGGGCCCCGCAGGCCGAGGCGCTCCTGGCCGAACACGGCTTCACCCTGGGGCACTTCCCGCAGTCCTACGAGTGGGCCACCATCGGCGGCTTCGCCGCGACCCGCTCCAGCGGCCAGGCCTCCGCGGGGTACGGGCGCTTCGACGAGATGGTCCTCTCCCTCACTCTGGCCACCCCCGAGGGCACCCTCGAGACCGGCCGCGCCCCGCGCTCCGCCGCCGGCCCCGACCTGCGCCAGCTCCTCCTCGGCTCGGAGGGCGCCTTCGGCGTCATCACCTCGGTGACGGTGCGGGTCCGGCCCGTGCCGCAGACCCGTGTCCACGAGGGCTGGGGCTTCCCCTCCTTCGAAGCGGGCGCCGCCGCCCTGCGCCGGCTCGCCCAGGACGGGCCGCGGCCCACCGTGCTGCGCCTGTCCGACGAGACCGAGACCCTCGTCGGCCTCGCCAACCCCGAGGCGATCGGCTCCGGCGAGCTCAAGGCGAGCGGCTGCACCGCCGTCGCCGGATACGAAGGCACGGAGGAGGACACGGCCTACCGGCGCGAGCGGGCCGCCGCCGTCCTGCGGGAGTGCGGCGGCACCCCCCTCGGGGAGGAGCCCGGCCGGCGCTGGGCCCACGGCCGCTACGCGGCGCCCTACCTGAGGGACGCCCTCCTCGACGCCGGGGCGTTCGCGGAGACGCTCGAGACGGCGGCGTTCTGGTCCGGCCTCCCCGGCCTGTACACCGCCGTCCGCGACGCGCTCACCACCACCCTCACCGAGGCCGGCACCCCGCCGCTGGTGATGTGCCACATCTCCCACGTCTACGAGAACGGCGCCTCCCTGTACTTCACGGTCGTCTCCGCGCAGGGCGAGGACCCCGTGGCCCACTGGACGCGCGCGAAGCACGCCGCGAACGAGGCGATCCTCGCCGCGGGCGGCACCATCAGCCACCACCACGGCGTGGGCACGGACCACCGCGACTGGTACGTCCGCGAGATCGGTCCTCTCGGGGCCGAGGCGCTCCGCGCGGTGAAGCGGCGGCTGGACCCCCAGGGGATGCTGAACCCGGGCGTGCTGCTGCCCGCCGACTGACGTGCCCGGCCGCGGTGCGGGGCCGGCACGCCGGTCGGCGAAGGCTACGCCCGGGGTGGACGTGGCGCCGGTCCGGCGGCCGAAGTGCCGCACGCCGAGCGGTACGTCGGTCTCGGGGCGTCCTGCCGGTCCGGCGCCCGCCCCCGGTCGTCACGAGCGGGGCACCGCCGCCGGCGGTACCGGCCGGCCCGCGCCGACGCGTATGCCGGCCACCGGGTGGGGCCGGCCACCCGCTGGGCCGGCCGTCCCCCGGCCGCTGCCGCTCGCGGGCCGCAGGGTCCGCCCCGGTGTCGCTCCTCCGCCCTGTCACCATGTCCGGGCCGATGAGCCGGCCAGGGCGCGGCCCGGCCGCGCCGCTGGAGCCACCGCCCGCACCGCCCCGTCCCGCGCGGCCGCACCGCCCACCCCGCACCAGCCCCGCCGCACCGCCCACCCCGCACCAGCCCCGCCGCACCCCGGGCGACGGCCCGCCACACCTCACCCCTCACCGCGCCCGCCCGGCCATCCAGCACCCCGGCACAACCCACCCCGTCGGCCCATCCCCGGAGGCATCCCGATGCGACAGTTCACCGCCGTCGTCAACCCCACCGCGGGCGCGGCCGGTTCCGCCGCCGCGTTGCTCGCCGTCGCCCGGCATCTGCGCGAGGCGGGCGCGGAGCTGGTGACCGAGTACAGCCGGAGCCTCGCGCACGCCAGGGAACTCGCGGTCACCGCCCAAGCGGCGGGCCGCACCGTGCTGGCCGTCGGCGGGGACGGCATGGCCGGCTGCGTCGGCGGCGCCCTCAGCGGCACCGGCGCCACGCTCGGCCTGGTACCGGCCGGCCGGGGCAACGACTTCGCCCGGGCCCTCGGCCTGCCGCGGGACCCGGAGGCGCTGGCCGGCATCCTGCTGCACGCCGAGCCCCGGCCCGTCGACACCGTCGAGGTCACCTCGGCCGCTCACGACCGCGTCGTCGTGCTCGGCAGCGTCTACGCCGGGGTGGACGCCCTCGCCAACCGGCACGCCAACCGCTCCCGCCTGCTGCGGGGTTCGGCGTCCTACTACGCGGGCGGCCTGCGGGCCGTCACCACCTGGCGCCCGGCCCGCTACACGGTCACCGTGGACGGCGAGGAACACACCCACACGGGTTACACCGTGGTCGCCGCCAACTCGGGCACGTACGGATCCGGCCGTCTCATCGCCCCGGACGCCCGACTGGACGACGGCCTCCTCGACGTCGTCATGATCCGCCACGCGCCCCGCCTGCTGTTCTTCGCCCTGATGAAAGAACTGCGCACCGGCGCCCACGTGCACCGCCCGCAGGTGCGCGTCCTGCGCGGCAAGGAGATACGCATCGAGGCCGACCGGGCGGTCCCGTACGGCACGGACGGCGAGGTCGACGCGACACTGCCCGTCACGGCGAGAATCCTCCCGGGGGCGCTCGACGTCCTGTACTGAGCCCCTGGTCACGGGACGGATCGGGCGGACGGCCGGCGTTCCGTGCCCGGTGCCGTGCGCAACCCGGGAGCCACCCGCCGTTACCGGACACGCCCCAAGAATGGATCCGTTCGTTCTCTGGAATTGTTCGCGTCTTCGGCGGTAAGTTCGGCTCCATGACCGCATCCCGGCCGTCGACCACCGCCGAGGAGTTGCGCAGTGCGGGGCTCCGCGTGACCGCCGCCCGCGTCGCGCTCCTCGACACCGTCCGCCAGGGCGGCCATCTCGGCGTCGAGACCGTCGCCGCCGAGGTGCGCCGGCGCATAGGGCATGTGTCCCTGCAGGCGGTGTACGAGGGACTGAACGCGCTGAGCGCCGCGGGCCTGGTCCGGCGCATCGAACCGGCGGGCAGCGCCGCCCTCTACGAGGGGCGCGTCGGGGACAACCACCACCATCTGGTGTGCCGTTCCTGCGGCGCCGTGGCCGACGTCGACTGCGCGGTCGGCGAGGCGCCCTGCCTGACCGCGTCCGACGGCCACGGCTTCGAGGTCGACGAGGCCGAAGTCGTCTACTGGGGCCTGTGCCCCGGATGTTCCACCTCCCGCAGTGCCTGAACTGCGCGAACATTTTTCGCCCGGAAGGACTCCCATGACCGAGAACCATGACGCGATCGTCACCGAACCCAAGGCGGAGGGGGCAGGCGGTTGCCCGGTGGCGCACGATCGCGCGCCGCACCCCACCCAGGGCGGCGGCAACCGTCAGTGGTGGCCCGACCGTCTGAACCTGAAGATCCTCGCGAAGAACCCCCCGGCCGCGAACCCCCTCGGTGAGGACTTCGACTACGCGGCGGCGTTCCAGTCCCTCGACCTTCCGGCGGTGAAGCGGGACATCGCCGAGGTCCTCACCACCTCCCAGGACTGGTGGCCCGCCGACTTCGGCCACTACGGCCCGCTGATCATCCGCATGGCCTGGCACAGCGCCGGCACCTACCGCATCAGCGACGGCCGCGGCGGCGCCGGCGCCGGCCAGCAGCGGTTCGCCCCGCTCAACAGCTGGCCGGACAACGCCAACCTCGACAAGGCCCGCCGCCTGCTGTGGCCGGTGAAGAAGAAGTACGGCCAGAGCCTGTCCTGGGCCGACCTGATGATCCTCGCGGGCAACGTCGCCCTGGAGACGATGGGCTTCGAGCCCTTCGGCTTCGGCGGCGGCCGTGAGGACGTGTGGGAGCCGGAGGAGGACGTCTACTGGGGTCCCGAGACCACCTGGCTGGACGACAAGCGCTACTCCGGCGACCGTGATCTGGAGAACCCGCTCGGCGCCGTCCAGATGGGCCTCATCTATGTCAACCCCGAGGGCCCCAACGGGAACCCGGACCCGGTCGCCGCGGCCCGCGACATCCGTGAGACGTTCCGCCGGATGGCGATGAACGACGAGGAGACCGTCGCGCTGATCGCCGGCGGCCACACCTTCGGCAAGACCCACGGCGCCGGCCCCGCCGACAACGTCGGCCCCGACCCCGAGGCCGCCACCATGGAGGAGCAGGGCCTCGGCTGGCGGAACACCTACGGCACCGGCAAGGGCGGCGACACCATCACCTCCGGCCTGGAGGTCACCTGGACCGCCACGCCGACCCGGTGGAGCAACGGGTTCTTCAAGAACCTGTTCGAGTACGAGTACGAGCTGACGGAGTCCCCGGCCGGCGCCAAGCAGTGGGTCGCCAAGAACGCCGAGGCGATCATCCCCGACGCGCACGACCCGTCGAAGAAGCACCTGCCGACGATGCTCACCACCGACCTGGCGCTGCGCTTCGACCCGATCTACGAGCAGATCTCCCGCCGGTTCTACGAGAACCCGGACGAGTTCGCCGACGCCTTCGCCCGCGCCTGGTACAAGCTCACCCACCGCGACATGGGCCCGAAGTCCCTCTACCTCGGCCCCGAGGTCCCGGAGGAGACGCTGCTGTGGCAGGACCCGCTGCCGGAGCGCACCCACGAGCTCGTCGACGCCGCCGACATCGCCTCCCTCAAGGAGCGCATCCTCGCCACCGGCGTGTCCGTGTCCGACCTGGTGTCGACGGCGTGGGCCGCGGCCTCCTCCTTCCGCGCCAGCGACAAGCGCGGCGGCGCCAACGGCGGCCGCATCCGCCTGGAGCCGCAGCGCGGCTGGGAGATCAACGAACCCGACCGCCTCGCCGGCGTCATCCGCGCCCTGGAGGGCGTCCAGGAGGCGTTCAACGCCGCTCAGACCGGCGGCAAGCAGGTCTCCTTCGCCGACCTGGTGGTGCTCGGCGGTGTCGCCGCCGTGGAGAAGGCCGCCAAGGACGCGGGCTTCGACATCGAGGTGCCCTTCACCCCGGGCCGCGTCGACGCGACGCAGGAGCAGACGGACGTCGAGTCGTTCGCCGCGCTCGAGCCGACCGCCGACGGCTTCCGCAACTACCTGGGCAAGGGCAACCGGCTCCAGGCCGAGTACCTGCTGGTCGACAAGGCCAACCTGCTCGACCTGAGCGCCCCCGAGATGACGGTGCTCGTCGGCGGCCTGCGCGCCCTCGGCGCCACCCACCAGCAGACCTCGCAGGGCGTGCTCACCGAGACGCCGGGCGTCCTCACCAACGACTTCTTCGTGAACCTGCTCGACCTGGGCATCACCTGGAAGTCGACGTCCGAGGACCAGACCGCGTTCGAGGGCCGCGACGCCGCCACCGGCGAGGTCAGGTGGACCGGCTCCCGGGCCGACCTGGTGTTCGGCTCGAACTCCGAGCTGCGCGCCCTCGCCGAGGTCTACGCGAGCGACGACGCCAAGGAGAAGTTCGTCCAGGACTTCGTCAAGGCGTGGGACAAGGTCATGAACCTCGACCGGTTCGACCTCGTCTGATCCGCACCGCCCGCCCGGTCCCTCCGGTGCGCTGACCATCCGTCCGGGCCGGTCCCCTCCACGGGGGCCGGCCCGGACGGCTGTCCGCCCGAGATGCGCGCGGCCGCCGCTGCCGCCAGGGTGGAGAGCGGCCCCACGGCCGACACGAAGGAGGCGCCGGGACATGGCGAAGGACAAGAAGTCCGGGAAGGACCTGCACAAGGGCGACCACGTCGCCTGGAGCAGCCACGGCAGCGAGACGACGGGCGAGGTCGAGCAGAAGATCACCGAACGGACCGAGGCGGCCGGACGCACCGTCGCGGCCTCCGAGGAGGAGCCGCAGTACGAGGTGCGCAGCGACAAGTCCGGGAAGACCGCGGTGCACAAGCCGTCCTCGCTCAAGAAGAAGAAGTGAGCGCCGTGGCCGCGGACGACGAGGAGACCTGGAACGAGTTCCGGAAGCTGGTCAACATGACCCCCGGTGACCTGGAGAAGTGGCTCGGGACCGACGAGTCGCGGAGCGCGGGCCAGCACAAGGACGGCGGCGAGTCGACCGGGCACGCCTCGGGACGGCGCATCGTGGAGATCCTCCGCGCCGAGCGGGGCGACCTCACCGAGGACGACCACGCCCACATGCGCAAGGTCGTCGGCTACATCAACCGCCACCTCGCACAGCGCCCCTCCGGCGACGTCACCGACACGCGCTGGCGGCACTCACTGATGAACTGGGGCCACGACCCCCTGGCCGACGACTGACGGCCCGTCACGGTCGTCATGTCGACACGTCGACCGGGAACGTCCGAAAACCGTCGCACGTTGTCGGTGTGAGGTTGCACAATGATCGGAAAAGGAGATCAACTCCGGCGCGGTGCTGGGTAGACGGTCTCGTGTCCGGCTCCGGAAAGGTCCTTCAGATGCTTGCCACCGTCGACCGCTCGACCACCCTCGTCGACCTGCCGACCGTCCGCCGACGGCGGGCCAGGGCGGCCGCCGTCCCGTCCCGGGCCGCCGCGCCGGTGTCGCCCGCGACGACGGCCGACGTGCTGCGCGTCATCGCGGACCCGCGCACCCCGACCTACGTCACGGTGTTCGCCAACGGCCGCCGGCGGTACAGCTACTGGCGTCCGATCGACCCGGCCACCGGTGCCGGCGGGTGCTACGCGGCGCTGCCCACCGCCGAGTGCGACGAGCTGCAGGCGAGCGGCCGGATCACCCTCGGCGAGCCGGTCGTCGACCCCAACCGCACGACGTACCGCGTCCGTACGGCCGCCCGCGTCCCCCAGGCGCCCGCCCGCCCGGCGGTCGCCCCGGAGCGGCGCCGGGTGGCCTGACGGCCGTCCCGGCACACTGGCCGGTTCCCTTCGGCTGTCCGACATGATCGGCAGTCATGTACGGAAAGCAGGCGGAAGTTCCGATCCTCCACGCCGGTCCGGACGTGCCGTTCCTACGTCCGGCCGCGCACGTCTGCGCAGGCCGACGGCGCTCCGTACTCTCCGGTAACGCTTCGAAAGAGACAACCTCACCGGCCCCGCGTCCGTGTCGTTGTCATGTCCCTGGAGGGTTCCTGGCGGGAAAGCGTTCCCGCCCCCCGGCCGGCCCGGCGTGCAACCGCCCGGCCGCCGCGCATCGCCGCGCGTGTGGCCGGGCGGTGAAGCGCGGACGGAAGGGCAGGGCCGGTTCAGGCTATGGAGGCCGAGATGACGGCCGACACGGCGATGTTGCAGGACGCGGTCACCCAGACCGCCGGGTGGGGCTCCGCCTCCACCAGTGTGGCGCCCAGCCGTCCGGGTGTGACCAGATCGATCAGGAAGAACGCCACGGCCATCGTCACCAGGCCCAGCACGCCGAACACCGCCGTGGAGACCAGGCCCTTCCCGAAGTCGTCGTAGGTCGTCCAGATGGAGGTGAACACGATGCCGCCGATGCCGAGCAGCGAGGAGCTGAGCACCACGGCGGCGTTCCGGTTGCGTTCCTGCCAGATCTGCCGGCCGAGTCTGCCGGGCAGCAGCAGGTCGACCAGGAAGATGCCGAGGACCAGCAGGACGAGACCGAGGGCGCTGTAGGCGCCGGCCCGGCCGAGTCCGTTGACGATGTCGTTCATGGGTGCGCCGGCTCCGAAGCGTGAGGGATCGTGAGTGATCGCGGTCAAGGGCGAGCAAAATCTAGCGCACGTCCCGGCCGGACCGGCCCGCGTCCCCGTCAACACCGCGAAACCCACGGAGAACCGAACGTGGAGAAGGGCCGGGGCGTCTCGCGACCGGGTGTCATGCATGGGCGCTTCCGGGGCATGAGATCTCCGTCGGACCGGCGGACCGAAGGGGAGACGAGCATGAGCAGGGGCAGCCGGGTTCTCACCGTCATATACATCGCCGTCGCCCTCTGGCTCGCCTACTGCACCGTGCGCACCTGGGGTGCGGTGCCCGCCTGGACCACTCTGGCCATGGCCGCCGCCTCCCTCGCGCCCGTCCTGGGCGTGGTCCGCGAGACCGTCATCGCCGACGAGCGGCGCGCCGTCGCCGTGCTGCGTGAGCGTGAGGGGCGCCGGGCGGCGTGGCGGGACGCGGCCGCCGCGGCCGTGGCCCGGGCCGAGGTGGAGGCGGCGTGCTGCGAGCGCTGGTGGACGTCGTGCGCGACCGAGCACGACCCGAACTGCGCCCACCGCACCTCCTGGGGGACCACGGCCTGACCGCCCCCGCGGGGGCCGGGTTCGGCCGGATGTGAATTCCTGGTCCGTACCAGGGGGTTGACGCCTTCTTATCTCACATCTTGAATCAAGTGGTTGAACCTTCACCCCCCACCACGGTCGGCGCACCCGTCCCCACGGGTCGCCGTACGGAAGGGAGAGCCATGTCCTCTCCGCGCACGCGCCGCAGATGGCTGGTCGCCGCCCTGTCCGCCGCGCTCCTCGCCTCCGGCGTGGCCGGCACGACCGCGCAGGCGGAGCCCGCCCGCTCCGCCGCACCGGCCTCGGACGTCTCCGCGGCGGCCGTCGTCTTCTCGGACACCTTCGACGGCCCCGCAGGGGCGGCTGTCGACGGATCGAAGTGGAACATCGAGACCGGCGACAACGTCAACAACCACGAACGGCAGTACTACACGGCGGGCAACAACAACGCGGCGCTCGACGGCCAGGGCCACCTGGTCATCACCGCCCGCAAGGAGAACCCGGCCAACTACCAGTGCTGGTACGGCACCTGCCAGTACACCTCGGCCCGGCTCAACACCTCCGGCAGGTTCACCGCGCAGTACGGGCACGTCGAGGCGCGGATGAAGATGCCGCGCGGACAGGGCATGTGGCCCGCGTTCTGGATGCTCGGCACGCCGGTCAACTGGCCGGACTCGGGCGAGATCGACATCATGGAGAACGTCGGCTTCGAGCCGTCCACCGTGCACGGCACGATCCACGGTCCCGGCTACTTCGGGTCCGGCGGCATCGGCGCCGGCTACACGCTGCCCGGCGGACAGGCCTTCGCGGACGCCTTCCACACCTTCGCCGTCGACTGGGCGCCCGACCGCATCACCTGGTCCGTGGACGGGAACGTCTACCAGACCCGCACCCCCGCCGACCTGGGCGGCCGGCAGTGGGTGTTCAACAAGCCGTTCTTCCTCATCCTCAACCTGGCGGTCGGCGGCTACTGGCCCGGCGACCCGGACGGCTCCACCGTCTTCCCGCAGCAACTCCTCGTCGACCACGTCACGGTGACGACCGGCGACACCTCGATCGGCGGCGCCATCCGCGGCCTCGCCGGCAAGTGCGTGGACGTCGCCGGGGCCAACACCGCCAACGGCACCCCCGTCCAGCTCTACGACTGCAACGGCACCGCCGCGCAGCGCTGGACGGTCGGTTCCGACGGTACGATCCGGGCGCTGGGCAAGTGCCTGGACGTGGCCTCGGGCGGCACGGCCGACGGCACGCCCGTGCAGCTGTGGGACTGCAACGGCACCGCCGCCCAGCGATGGGTGGTCACCGCCGCCCGTGACATCGTCAACCCCCAGGCCGACAAGTGCCTTGACGTGACCGGCAACAACTCCGCCAACGGCACCCGGCTGCAGATCTGGACCTGCGCGGGCACCGCGAACCAGAAGTGGACGGTGGGCTGACCCCGTGACCCCGCCCCGCTCGCCCTCGGGCTGGACCATGGCCGTGTTCGGCGTGCTCGCCGCCGCGCTCGGCACCGTGGGACTGGTCTCGCCGGACGCCCAGCTGTCGCTGCTGGGGCTGACGGCGCCGGGCGAGCGGGGGAGCGGTGACCACACGTCCGCGTTCGTGACGGCGTCGTCGATGGCGGCGCTGAACATGGGCGTGTACTACGTCCTGGCCGCGCTCGCCGACTGGCGGGCGTTCTTCCGCTGGACGGTGCCGTTCCGGCTGCTGACCTGCACGGTGTTCACGGTCGCCGTGGTCACCGGCAGGGCGCCGGAGGCGTTCCTCGGCGTCGCGGCCTGGGAGGGCCTGGGGTCCGTCGCGACGGGCGTGGCCCTGCGGCGGGAACGGCGGGCCGGGTCCGGTCGCGCCTGAACCTCGCGCACGTGAAGGTGAGGGGGGCCCGAACCGGGCCCCCCTCGTCGTCTCCCCGGCGTGCGCGCGGACGTCAGATGCCGCAGGTCGAGGCCGACCAGAAGCGGCTGCCGCGGTGATCGACGTGCGTGTGGTCGTTGTGGCCCGGGTAGCCGGGGCCGAGGATCCCGTTGAAGCCGTGGTTGCGGGCCTGCTTGGCCAGCGTGCACAGGGAGTGCGGTCCCGCGCCGAGGTCGGCGGCGTCGCCGTACAGGTGGCGGCTGTTGCTCGCGCCGCCCACCGCGCTGTTGCAGGACTGGGAGCGGAAGCCGCTGGTGACCCGGATCGGCTGGTCGCCGAGCGCGTGCCGCAGCGCCTCCAGCTTCCACATGGTGCGCAGGGCGTTGGACTTCGCCGTCGCGGCGCTCACCGCGCCGCCCGACCAGGTCGAGTTGCAGCGGTTCAGCTCGGAGTAGTCGAAGTGGACCGGCGTGCAGTCGTCGTCCTGGAGGGAGTACAGCTTGCTGAAGGTGTTGGGTCCGGCCACACCGTCGGCGGAGAGGCCGTAGGCGGACTGGAAGCGCTTGAGGGCGGCGGCGGTGGCCGGTCCGAACTGGCCGTCGACGGCCAGCACGGCGCCGTAGCCGGGGTAGCCGCTCAGCCGGATCTGGAGCTGCGTGACGTCGGCGCCGGACGCGCCCTGGGACAGGGTGCGGTTCCAGGTGTAGCAGCCGTCGGCGTGCGCGGTGCCGGCGGTCGCCAGGGACCCCGCCGCCAGCCCAGCCATGAGCATGACAATAGACAGGACGAGTCTCAGTGCGCGTTTCAACATGCGGTCTCCGCTTCGGGTACGAGAGATCGGGATGAGCGACGAGCCGTGTGACGCGCGTCAACCATGGGGCAAACACACGGCCGAGCGCAAGGTGTCCCGGATCGGAGCACACCCGGTCCGCGTGAGCCCTGTACGCGCCCCCGGTTCGCTGCGGAGAATGCGGTGCCGGTCCTCGCCTTCCCGTCAAGTGCCGTGCGCACCACCCCTGTTGGACCCTCCACAGAGGAAAGCAGGTCGATCGCCGTGTTGCTGCGCCTTCCCACCTCCCTGTCCGAAGCCCGGCGGTGTCTGGCCGACGGCGCGGTGCCCGTAGGCGGGGCCACGCTCGTGTGGGCCCAGTGGCAGCGCGACGGCTTCCCGGAACAGGCGGTGTCCCTGCGCCGGCTGCCCGAGGCCACCGTGGTGGACGCGCAGACCCTGGGCGCGGCCGTGCTGCTGCACCAGGTCGACGAACGGGTGCCGGAGGTGCTGCGCCGCGCCGCCGCTTCCATCGGCACCGGAGCCGTGCGCCGGACGGCCACCGTCGGCGGCAACATCGTCGGCAGCACCCTGCGCTGTCTGCTGCCCCCGGCGCTGGTCCTGGACGCGCGGGCGACCGTCATGGACGGGGACGGCCCGTACGAGGCCGAACTGGCGGAGGTGGTGGCCAAGCGCCCCCTGATGCTGGACATCCGCTGGCGAAGCCCTCTCGTCAGCGGCTACTACAAGGCGCCCGGCGAGGCGGGCGGCCCGCCGCCGCTGGTGGTCGCCACCGCCGTGCACGCCGAGGAGGACGGCGGACGGCGGCTGCTCACCGCCGTACGGGACGGCGGCGAGGTCGTCAGCGGCAGCGTCCCCGCGACGGCGGACGCGGGCCGGGTGCTCGACGCCCTGGAGGGCACGGCCCTGGGCGGCCTGCCCGGGGAGGCACGGGACGTGGTGCGCCGGGAGGTGGCGGACGTCCTGGGACGCGCCGACGCCTGAGCCCACGCGACCTCCGCCTCACTCGACGGGCCAGGTGTGCACGGGCGCGTTCAGGTGCATGTAGTCGATGTACTGCTGCGTCATGCGGCGCAGCGCCTCGTGCCGCCCGCAGTGCGCGGTCGCGTCGATGTGGTGGAACATCTCCTTCTGCCACACCGCCCCGTTGCGCCCCGTCACACAGCGCTGCTCGATGATGCCGAGCAGCGGCTCCCGCCAGGCGTCGTCCATGCCGGAGAGCTCCAGACCCCGGTGCGCCAGCGGCAGCAGCCGCCGCAGGACCAGCTCCGCCGCCGGTACCTCGCCCATGCCGGGCCAGTACAGCCGCGCGTCGATGCCGTACCGGGCCGCCGTGCGCAGGTTGTCCTCGGCGGCTGAGAAGGACATCCGCGACCACACCGGCCGCTCCTCCTCCACCAGGCCGCGGGTGAGTCCGTAGTAGAAGGCGCCGTTGGCGAGCGTGTCGGCGACGGTGGGACCGGCGGGCAGCACCCGGTTCTCCACGCGCACGTGCGGCTTGTCGCGGGAGACGGCGTACACCGGGCGGTTCCAGCGGTAGATGGTGCCGTTGTGCAGCGTCAGCTCGCCGAGGTCGGGGATGTCGCCGCGCAGCAGGGTCTCCGCCGGGTCCTGGTCGTCGCACAGGGGCAGCAGGGCGGGGAAGTAGCGCAGGTTCTCCTCGAAGAGGTCGAACACGCTGGTGATCCACCGCTCACCGAACCACACCCGGGGCCGCACCCCCTGCACCTTGATCTCCTCGGGGCGGGTGTCGGTGGCCTGCTCGAACAGCGGGATCCGCGTCTCGTGCCAGAGTTCCTTGCCGAACAGGAAGGGCGAGTTGGCCGCGAGGGCCACCTGTACCCCGGCGATCGCCTGCGCCGCGTTCCAGTACGCCGCGAAGTCCTCCGGATCGACCTGGAGGTGGAACTGCGTGCTGGTGCAGGCGGCCTCCGGGGTGATGGTGTCGGCGTAGGTGCGCAGCCGGTCGACGCCGGTCACCTCGATGTGCAGGTCCTCGCCGCGCGCCGCGAAGATCTGGTCGTTGAGCAGCCGGTAGCGCGGGTTCTCCGACAGGGCGCCCTCCCCGACGTCCTCGTGGCGCAGGGTGGGGAGGATGCCCGTCATGATGAGGCGCGTGCCGATGGAACGGGCGCGCTCCTCCGCGTGGTTCAGGGCGGAGCGGATCTCGGACTCCCATGCGTCGGGACCGCCCTCGGTGAGCCGCCGGGGCGCGATGTTGATCTCGAGGTTGAACCGGCCCAGCTCGGTGTCCCAGGCCGGGTCCGCGATCGCCTCCAGGGCGTCGGTGTTGCGCATCGCGGGCTCGGCCCGGTCGTCGACCAGGTTCAGCTCGATCTCCAGACCCACCTGGGGACGCTCGGCCTCGAAACGCGACTCGCGCAGCATCTGCGCGAGCGCGTCGAGGCACTGCTGCATCTTGATCCGGTAGCGGCGGCGGTCCTCGCGGGTGAAGGTGAGTGCCGGGACGTCCCGTCCCATCGGTCTCCCTCCAGGCTGTTCGTCCGGAACCTGACCACCCCAGCGTCGCACCGGCGGGCGTCCGCGACCACGCGAGTCACTCAGCCCGTGGGACCCTCCTCGAGGAACCGGGTCAGGCTGTCCAGCAGCATGGCGCTGCCCTGCTCGGCCATGTCCCGCTCCTCCACCGTGTCGCAGGTCTGCCGCAGCTCGATCCGGGTCGTCGGCCCGTCCTCGTCCAGCTCCACCGCCATCACGGAGGGCTCGGCGCGCCCGGGCACGTCCATGCCGACGACCAGCGACCGGTTCTCGTCGACGTCCAGGTACGACCCGGTGAGGGGCACCTCCGTGCCGTCGGGCGTGACCATGGTGGCCTTCCAGGAGCCTCCCGGCCGTACGTCCATCTCGACCGAGCCGGGCGCGGCGTACGCCCAGCGGGCGTAGGCGTCGGGCGTGGTCCAGGCCCGGTAGACCATGGCGGCGGGGGCGTTCAGGGTGCGGGTCAGGGTGTAGGAGCAGCCGTCACTCATGGCGCGGTCCTCGTCTTCCGTGTCGGGCCCCGTCGGGGCGTGTGTGAGGTGGACGGGGGCGCAGGCGGAAACTCATCGGTGCGCGCACACCGAAGGGCCGCGCGGAGAGCTGAATCGGCTCGCAGGGCGCCGGGTACCCGGCCTGTCCTCGCGCGGAACGGCCGCGCCGGAAGCACCACGGGAGGCCCGCCATGGCCGACCTCAGCCCGATCGACCTGCAGAAGGCACTCAAGGGCGCCGACTATCCCGCCGCCAAGGACGATCTCGTCTCGGTGGCGAGGAGCAACGGCGCCGACGACAGCCTCGTGAAGAAGCTGTCGGAGACCGGGACCAAGCGGTTCGACGGTCCCAACGAGGTGCAGAAGGCCGTCTTCGGCAACGAATGACCCACGCGCCGGGGCCGCCCGCCCGTGGGGCGGCCCCCGACGTCCGTCACCGACCGAGGACGGTGCACCGATGACCGAGTACGAGCGCTCGCACACCATGCCGGCCCCGCCCGAGCAGGTCTTCGACCAGGCGGCGAACGTCGGCCAGATGGGTGACTGGCTGCCCGGGGAGCTGCATGTGCGCGCCGAGGAGCTGCCCGCCGTGACCGTGCACGAGGACCGCACCGACGAGGACACCTCCGCCCTGCTGCGGGCCCAGCGGGACCAGATGCGCATCGAGTGGGGCACACGGGAGCGGGGCGGCTACGCCGGATGGCTCCAGGTCGCGGGCATCGACAGCGGTGCCAGCGAGGTGACCGTGCACCTTTCCTTCTTCGACGCCGGCCACGACCCCGGCGAGGAGCAGGTGACCGGCGCTCTCGACGACAGCCTGCGGCGGCTGGAGCGGCAGGTCCGGCTACGCGTCGACAACGCCGCCGGCTGATGCCTCACGCGCCCAGTGCGCGGGGCGTTCGAGTGAGGGCGGGAGCGTCGTCGCCGTGTCGCCCCGCGCCGCGTTGAGCTGTGCCTGGGTGAGGAACAGGGCGCCGGTGAGGTCGGCGCCCGACAGGTCCGCGCCGCGCAGATCGGCGCCGATCAGGTCCGCGTCGCGCAGGTCCGCCCCTGTGAGGTCGGCGCCGACCAGGAGCGCGCCGCGCAGGCTCGCCCCGCGCAGATCCGCCCGGGCCAGGCGCGCGCCCATCAGGTCGGCGCCGCGGTGGTCCTTCCTGCGGCCCGGCACCCGGGCCCGCGTCAGCTCACTGGCCCGCAGCAGCAGCGGGTTGACCTCCCCGCGCAGCGCGTCGACGTCGAGCGCGACGACCGACCCGGCGTCGCCCCGGGTCAGCTCCTCGATCCGTGCCAGCGCCCCGCGCAGCTCGCGGTGCACGGGACGGGCCGCCGGGAGCTCCAGCGCCTCGGCGGTGTACGCGAGCAGCTCGTGGAGCTGCCGCATGACCGGGAACACCCCGAACATTGACGACGCCGATTCCGGGGACCGCCGCCAGTCGATGCCGCCGAAGGTGACCTGCGAGACCTTCTGCCCGGCGCCGAAGCAGTCGAAGACGGTGCAGCCCCGGTAGCCCTCGTCGCGCAGCCGGGCGTGGATGCCGCAGCCGAAGTCGTCCCGCAGATGGCCGCAGGCCCGCCCGGCGGGTTTGTCCCGGGGGAAGTCGGCGGAGCGGGCGAACGGCAGGGCGACGCAGCACAGGCCGAAGCAGGCCGAGCAGTCGGCGCGCAGATCCTCACGGTTCACGACGGAGGACCCGCGGTCCGGGCGGGGCTTCGTCCGCTCATGGCGCCGGGGCCGTCCGCCGCCGCGCGCGGGCGAAGGGGTTCCGTGCTGTGGCGACACCGTGAACGCTCCTGGGCCGACGACGGGCACACGGTGCCCTGGACGCCGCCCATTCTGGCAGACGACGTGATCGTCCCCGCCCGGTCACTCCCCGGCCGGCACCTCGGCCGCCCGCTGCTTCCGCCGGGCCCGGGACGCGCGCAGGTTCGCGGCGTTCCCGCACCGGCGGACGTCGTGCCAGACGCCGCTGTTGTTGCGGGAGCGGTCGTAGAACGCGGACCGGCAGGCCGGCTCCCGGCACAGTTTGAGCCGCTGCCAGGTGCCGTCCGTCTGCGCGAGGAGCACCTGCGCCCACACGGCAGCCTCCAGCCACTCGCCGGGGCTCCCGACCGGAACCAGGGCCACTCGCCCCTCCTCGTCCAGGCCCGGCCGCAGTGAGACGTCACTGGGCGTCCTGACCGGCTCGGCCTCACCGGTCACCAGCGCGGCGAGCCGCTCCCGCAGCGCCCTCACCCGCTCCAGGTCCCCGGTCCGCGGCTCCCCGGAGGGACCCGGCCAGCCCTGTTCCCCGGCCCACGCGGCGGTCACGTCCCGCAGCCACCGGCTGCCGCTCTCCCCGTCGCCGAGCACGTCCCCGCCGTACGGCGGGATGGCGCGGGTGTTGAGGAGCTCCTGCACCAGAGCCAGGCCGCCCGGTGCGGGACGGATGCGGTAGCGCTCGGTCGACGTCCAAGACATAAGTCAATCGTACTTGACTCTGTCGCGCTCGCGGCGCACTCTGATGACATAAGCAAAATGCTTTCACTTGCGTCGCGGCATCGTGTCGCACCCATACGAGGAGCAGGAATCATGACCGAGATCAAGGGAGCCCGGGTGCTGGTGACCGGCGGACAGCGAGGGCTGGGCAAGGCCTTCGCCGCCGCGCTGCTGGAAGCCGGAGCCGAGACGGTGTACGTCACCGCCCGCCGCCCCCGGCCGGAGACGGACCCGCGTCTGGTGCCGCTGGCCCTGGAGGTCGGCGACGACGCGTCCGTGGCCCGGCTGGCGGAGCAGGTGCCCGACGTGGACATCGTGGTCAACAACGCGGGCGCGACGATCCCCAACGGCCTGCTGGGCAACGACGTCGCCGAGGTCGCGCACCTCTTGGACGTCAACGTCCTGGGCGCACTGCGCGTCACGCAGGCCTTCGCCCCGGTGCTCGCCCGCAGGGGCGGGGGAGCGGTGGTGAACGTGCACTCCGTGCTGTCGTGGGCCTCCGGCGCGGGCGCGTACGGCGTGAGCAAGGCCGCCCTGTGGTCGCTCACCAACTCCCTGCGCCACGAGCTCGCGAGCCAGGGCACCCAGGTCGTCGGCGTCCACCTCGGCTACACCGACACCGACATGGTGCGCGCCCTGGACGTGCCGAAGAACGATCCGCGTGATGTCGCCGTCCAGGTCGTGGAGGCGCTCCTCAAGGGTGAGAGCGAAGTGCTCGCCGACGAGGTGACCCGGCACTTCAAGGCCGCGCTGTCCGGCCCCGTCGAGGGACTCGCGGTGGCCTGACCGGCCTCAGCGGCGGGTGCTCACCTCACCACCGTCTCCCAGGTGTCCACCGCGTAGTGGAGGGTGAGCCCGTGCCGCTCGTACAGACGGGGCGCCCCGGTGGCGTTGCGCGTGTCCACGCCGAGCCCCACCCTGTCCCGGCCGCGCGCGGCGAAGACGCCGAACGCGTGCCGCAGCAGGAAACCGCCGACGCCCCGGCCGCGGGCGGCGGGCACCACGCCGACGCTGCGGATCCACCCCATCGCCTCGCGGTCGTCGCGCGCGATGAGGAAACCGCAGTCGCCCAGGTCGTCGGCGGTGACGATCCACACCAGGTTCCAGTCGAGCTGCCGGGCGCCGAGATCGTGCAGCCACGTCCCGTAGGGCCGCGGCTGGAAGTCGAAGTGCCCGGCGAACGACTCCTGGTACAGCGCGTGCACCCTGACCCGGTCCTCCTCGGACGCGCAGCCGCGCACGCGGACGCCGGCAGGAGGCACAGGCAGCGGGTCCCGCGCGGGATCGAGGGGGCGGTGCAGCACGTGGTAACGGCGGACGATCCGCCAGCCCCGCTCCGTCAGCAGCCCGGTGTCGAGCGTGGGCGTGGCGTTGAGGTGCAGATGCACCACGGCCCGCGCCGCCCCGTTCACCCGGGCCTTCTCCAGCGCCCTGGCCTCCATGGCCGCCAGGATCCGGTCCGTCTCCGCCCGGTGGGAGGGCAGCGCGTAGAGGTCCACATCGATGCGTTCACCGCCCGACGGGTCCCACAACAGGCCGAAGGCCACGAGCCGTTCGCCGTCCGGCACCAGCCAGGAGTCCCGCTCCAGGTCGGTGTCGGGGTGCTCCAGGTCGCCGAGCACGGTGTGCAGATCGGTCTCGGGTCGGCCGATCTCCAGCTCGTCGACCGCGTTCATCAGGGCGGTGACGGCGACGGCGTCGGCCGGGGTCGCCGGCCGTATCGAGGTGGGCATGGGCACCAAGCGTCGGGCGGCGGCCCGCCCTGCGCAACCGTTTTTCGCCGCCGGGTACGGCTACGGCGGCACCCTGCGAAGAGGGCGCCGCCGTCCGTGCGTCACCGGGTCAGCGGGCCGTGCCCGCCGCGCGCTGGCCGGTGAGGACCGCCGTCAGCAGCTCCGGGTCGAACTGCGAGACGTCGGCGAGCCGGGTCGGGGAGGCGAGGGCGTTGAGCATCGCCTTGGTGACCCGCACCGCCGACGCCGGACGCCGCAGCACGGGCTTCGCCCACGCCATGACCGCGTCGTCGAGCGCGTCCTCCGGCACCACCTTGTGCAGCACCGACAGGCCCAGGGCCTCCTGGGCGTCGAAGACCCGCGCGGTGAGGATCAGCTCCCGCACCCGCGCCACCCCCACCTCGCTGATCAGCCGGGGGAGCAGCCCGCCCCACGCGGGCGGCACCCCCAGGGCCAGTTCGGGCAGCCGGAACGTGGCCGTGTCCACGCCCACCCTGAGGTCGCAGGCGAGCAGCAGACCCACGCCCGCGCCGACCGCCCTGCCCTGGACCCGGGCGATGGTGACGGCGGGGTTGCCGGTGAGGGCCTCGCACACCCGCAGAGCCTTCTTCCCGGAGACGCGAATGCCGTCACCGGTGGGATCGGCGTCCAGGTGCCGCGGGAACTCACGCCGGTCGCCGCCCAGGCAGAAGGCGTCCCCCGCCGCCGACAGCACCAGGACCCGCACGCCGGGGTCCTGGTGGTCCAGGACGGTGAGGAGGTCGTCCAGCATGGCGTCGCCGACCGCGTTCCCCTCCTCGGGCAGGTGCAGTTCGACCGTGAGCAGGGGCCCCTGCCGGTAGGTGCGGACGGTCTTGAGCACCTGTTCGGCGGGGAGTCCGGCGAGGGGCGATGCGGTCATACGGTCACCTTCAGGGACGTGATGCGGCGGAAGACGAGACGGGAGTTGTCGTAGGAGGGCGGCCCGGCCGGGCGGAGCGTGGGGAAGCGTTCCAGGATCCGCGCGATCGCCTCCCGCGCCTCGAACCGGGCGAGGGGAGCGCCGAGGCAGTAGTGGGGACCGCTGCCGAACGTGATGTGGCCGCCGTCGCGCAGGATGTCGAAGACGTGCGGGTCCGGGTTGCGCCGCGGGTCGTGGGCCGCCGCCCCGTACAGGATGTGCACGGTGGTGTCCTTGGCGAGCGGGGTGCCGGCCAGGATCGTGTCGTCGGCCGCCACATGGGAGTTGAGCCACACCGGTGGGTCGTAGCGGAGCGTCTCCTCGATCAGGTCGTCGATGTGCTCGGGGTGCGTCCGCAGCCACTCCGCGCGGGCGGGTTCCTCCGTCGCGAAGCGCACCGCGTTGGTCAGCAGCACCGCGCTGGTCTCCAGCGAGGCGATGGTGATGAACATGGTCAGGTGGTAGATCACCCGTGCCGCGGCCTCCGGGTCGTCCGCGAAGTGCGCGTCCCAGTAATGGATCCAGCCGGTGAGGACATCGTTGCCAGGGCGCGCCCGACGCTCGCGGATCAGCTCGCCGAAGAAGGCGCGCATCTCCAGCGTGGCCTGCCCCGCCTGCGCCAACTGCTCCTTGGTGGGGAAGAGTTCCTGCGCGTACGCCTGCCGGTGCGCGAAGTCCAGGATGTGCGCGTGGTGCTCCTCGGGGATGCCCAGCCACTCGCCGACCGTGCGGACGGGGAGGAGTTCGGCGACCGTCTGCACGAAGTCGGCCTCCCCGTCGGCCCGCAGGCGCTCGTCCAGGTCGTCCAGCAGACCGGTGACGATCCGCGCGATCGCCGGACGCAGGCCCTCCAGGGTGGAGCGGTCGAAGGGGTTGCCGAGCGCGCGGCGCTGGCAGGTGTGCGACGGGGCGTTGATACGGGACAGGGTGCCGGTGAGCTCCTGGGTGGCGAGTTCCTGCCAGCGGCGCGGGTCGGGCTGGCGCTCCTGCCAGGCGAAGTCCGGCACCAGCCAGTTCCTGGACCGCAGGACCTGGCTGCATGCCTCGAACGAGGTGACGAAGTAGGCGCCCCAGGGGGCGCGCACCACGTCCCCCATGGAGCGCAGCCCTTCCCAGACGGGCAGGGGGTCGGCCTGCCCCTCCGGCGAACGAAGGTGACGGAGAAGGGAAACGACGGCTCGGCGGTCACTGATGGCGGGGCCGCTTATGTCGCCAACGGCGGTCACGTGGTGCTCCTTCGGCTGGACGCTACCGTTACCGACGGAACCTACCCTTCCGGCCATGTATGTCATGTGTCGTTGAGTGTTGCACCTGTCACATGCCGGACCCTTGCCAACTGCCGTTCCGTCAGCCTGGGTTGGGTCAGACACGGAAGACGTCCAGGAAGCTGCTCCAGAACCCCTTCCTGCGCGTCGGGGCCTGACGGGCCGGCTGGGACGACGGACCGGACACCGGCCGCTCCGCCTCGGGCATCGCGGCGACCCGCTCGCGCATGGCGGTGGCCGTCCGGGTGGCCGGCGTGGGGCTGAACGTCACGGGCAGCGACACCAGCGCGCGGTGGAACGGCCCGGGCCGCCACTCCAGTTCCTTCTCCGGCACGGCGAGCTCCAGATCGGGCAGCGCGTTGAGCAGCCGCTCGATCGCGGTGGTCGCGATGACCTGCGCCGGGTCCTTGGCCGGGCAGGCGTGCGGCCCCGCGCCCCAGGCCAGATGGGCGCCCTTGCTGTGCACGCGGCGGGCCTCCTCCAGCGCCGGGTCGGCGTTGGCGCCCGCGAAGGAGATGACCACCGGGGTGTTCGCCTCGGCCACATGGCCGCCCAGGTCCACGTCCCGCACCGGGTAGTGCGTGGCGTAGTTGGCGATCGGCGTCTGGTTCCACAGCACGTGGTCCAGCGCCTCCTCGATCAGCATGCCGCTCTCCCGGACACCAGCCCCGGACAGCAGCAGCATCAGCGAACTGCCGATGAGGTTGCGCTCCGGCTCGATGCCGGCGCCCATCAACAGCACCAGCTGGTCCTTGAGTTCCTCGTCGGTCAGCCCGGCGGGGTGCTGGATCAGCCACGACGTGACGTCGTCGTCGGGGCTGCGGCGCTTGAGCGCGATCAGCTCCATGAGGGACGCGGTCAGTTCCTCGTTGGCGCGCACCGCGTCCTTGCCGTCGAAGATCGCCGACACGGCCGCGGTGACGGTGTCGCCGATCTCCGCCGGGCAGCCGAAGAGCTTGTTGAAGAGCAGCAGCGGCAGCAGTTTGGCGTAGTCACCCAGCAGGTCGGCCCGGCCCAGCTCGCTGAACCGGTCGATCAGGTAGTCGGCGATCGGCTCCACGTCACGCCGGATCCGCGTGGTGTTGAGCCGCGCCAGACTGTCCACCACGGCCTTGCGCAGCCGCAGGTGCACCGCGCCGTCGGTGAACAGACAGCTCGGCCGGTACGCCATCATCGGCAGCACCGGGTTGTCGAGGGCGATTCGGCCCTCGTTGAGGTCCTTCCAGCGGCGGGCGTCACGGGCGAACAGCTCCGTGTTCTGCAGCACCCGCAGTGCCATCTCGTGCCCGACGACCAGCGTGGCGTCCACACCGGGGGCGAGCTCCACCGGACCGGCCGGGGCGTGCTCCCGCAGCCGGTCGTAGACCTGATGCGGATCGGCGGCGAAACCGGCGTCGTGCATGGGGCATCTGCCCGCACCCGACGCGGACGGGGAGTGAGCTTCCATGAAGTCTTCCTTAGTGAAACAACCGTGGACCGTGAGCCGGTGACCGGAAACCGGGGGCCGGAAGGCCGAAGCCCTCCGGTCCCCGGACCGGGCGGACGCGATGAGGTCAGGACGTGCGGTCGAGCAGGTGCCGCACCAGCGCGATCAGCGCCTTCGCGGACGACTGCTGATCCCGGGCGTCGCAGTGGACGACCGGGGTGTCCGGCAGCAGGTCGAGCGCCTCACGCACCTCCGCCTCCTCGTACACGGGGGCGGAGTCGAAGCAGTTGACGGCGATGGCGTACTCCAGGCCGTAGCCCTCGATGAGGTCGATGACCGGGAAGGTCTCCTCCAGCCGCGCGGGGTCGACCAGCAGCAGCGCCCCCAGCGCCCCGCGCGCCATGTCCTCCCACAGCTGCATGAACCGCTGCTGTCCCGGAGTGCCGAAGAGGTACAGCACCAGGTCGTCGCTGAGGGTGAGACGGCCGAAGTCCAGGGCGACCGTGGTGGTGGTCTTGCCGGTGACGCCCCTGAGGTCGTCGACGTGCGCCGACGCCTGGGTCATCTTCTCCTCGGTGCGCAGCGGTGTGATCTCCGAGAGCGAGCCGATGAAGGTCGTCTTGCCCACGGCGAAGTGCCCGACGACGAGGATCTTTGCGGCGTTGGTCACCGCGCTGGAGACGTAGATGGACTTCTGGGCCGTCTCAGCCGATGAGGGATTGGAGTCCATTCAGAACCTTCTCGAGGGTCGCTCTGTCAACGTTCTGGGCCCGGGGCGGCTCGGCCCGGCGGAGCAGATGCCCCTGTTCCGATAAATCGGTGAGCAGCAGCCGGGCCACCCCGACCGGAAGACCGAGGTGGCCGGCCACCTCGGCGACCGACAGGTAGCCACCCGAGCACAGCTCCCAGATCGCCCTCACCTCGGGGCCGGCCCCGAGCGGCAGCGTCCGGTCGGGGGCCAGCGTGACGAGGGTGTGCAACGCCAGTTCGTCCGAGGACGGCAGGCTCCGGCCGCCGGTGATGACGTAGGAGCGGACGAAGTCACTGGTGACGGGTGTTTCCTCGGCGGGACCCGTCATCAGCCGACACCGTTGTCGGAGCGGGGAGCCACGCTCATGGCCTTGTTCAGCGCCGTCACCGTCTTCTGCATACGGAACGACATGGCCTCCATGTCGACGTCCACCGCCGCCGAGACCGCCAGGTAGGAGCCCTGTCCGGCCGCGATGAGGAAGATCCAGCCGCCGTCGTACTCCAGCAGCGTCTGCTTCCAGATGCCGTGCCCGGCGCCGACGAAACCGGCGACCGCCCGGCTCAGCGACTGCATGGAGCTCATCGCGGCCGCGTTGGTCTCCGCGTCGTCGCGCGAGATGTCGTCCGAACGCTGGAGCAGCAGGCCGTCGCCCGAGACGAGGATGGCGTGGCGGGCGCCGCGCACCTCGAGCACGTCGTTCAGCACCCACGACAGGTCGGTCTTCACTGGTGGTCAGGTCCTTCCGTGGTGTTCGTGGTCCGTCCGAGCTGGGTGCCGCGTGCGAACGCCCCCAGGCGCGACGCGGTGACCTCGCCGGACGACTCGGAGGTCTCCTCGTCGAGGGCGGCCGTGTCCGGCGGGGGCGGCACCACCGCGATGGGGCCCTGACGGCGCCGCCGCTTGGGCAGCCCGCCGGACGTCGTGCCCACCACGCGCGACGGGCCCACGGGCACCGGCGCCAGGCGCTGCGGAGTGTCCTCCTGCCCCTCCTCGGCGGGCTCCTGCTCCGGCTCGGCGGGTGCGATCACGTCGGCCGAGAGGAGGCTCTCCGGAACCCGGATCACCGCCCGCACACCGCCGTACGGGGAGACCGAGCCGACGGAGACGTGGAAGCCGTAGCGGTTCGCGAGCATGCCGCACACCGCGAAGCCGAAGCGGGGCGGGTCGCCGAGACCGGTGATGTCGACCGGGCCGTCCGCGGACAGCAGGGCCGCCGCACGGTCCTTGGTCTCCTGGTCCATGCCGAGACCGGCGTCGTCCACGATGAAGACCACACCCGTGGGCACGGCCTGGATGTTGACCTCCACCGGGGTGCCCGGCGCGCTGTAGGTCGTGGCGTTGTCCAGCAGTTCCGCCAGCACCACGGCCACCGGCTCGACGGCCTTGCCGGCGACGGCCACGCTGACCTGGGCGTGGATGGCGACCCGGTTGAAGTCCTTGATGCGGCCCTGGGCGCTGCGGGCGACGTCGTAGACGGTCGCCGCCCCGTCGCGGCGGCCCAGCCAGCCGCCGCACAGCACCGAGATGCCCTTGGCCCGGCGGCTGAACTGGCTGCCGGTGTGGTCCACCGACATCAGGTCGGCCAGCACCTCGCTGTCGTTGCCGTACTTCTTCAGCAGTTGGTCCAGGAGCAGTTGCTGCTCCTCGGCGAGCGACTGGAGCGTGCCCATGGCCGACTTGAGCACGGCCTTGGTCGCCGACTCGGCGTCCGCCCGCACATCCGCCAGCGCACCCCGGTGCCGGGTCTCCAGCGTGTCGATGTGGGCTTCCAGTTGCCCGATCCGTCCCTGGGCCTGGCCCAGGCCGGCCTCCAGATCCTTCCTCGTTCTTCGGAGCGCCAGATTGGTTCTCCGGGCCCGCAGCACTGCGAGGACCGCAGCGGCGAGCACCACCAGCAGGATCCACAGCAGCGGATCCTTGATCAATGACGTCATGAGACTCTCTTCAAGTCGCATCGCGTCGGGAGCACGAGAATGCCGGCGCACGCGGACATCCGGTCCGGGCCGTCGAGCAGCGCGGACCCACGGCGGGACAAAGCCTCAACTCCTCAGCGACGGGGCCTTAGAGACTGTCCCCCGTACGCGTTCATGACGCGTCGCCAGCCTGCTGAAAGTTCGTTGATCGTATCAGTCTCCGGGCGGCAACGCGCCTGGTGCCGGTGGCACTTGACAACACTTACGAGACGTTCACACGGCCGGTGACGCGCGCCGCGCCCGCGAACCTCGCGCCCTCGCCCTCGCGTTGCCGCGCAGGTGACGCCTCCGGTGTCGCCGTTGCGACATGTCCCACCTGTGCCACGGCCAAACGGTGACACGGCCCGCACCGGCGGCCGAACCTGTGCAGCACCGACGGCACCGCGGGCCGCCTGAACAGCAGGACGACGCGACGCGTCGCACGACGCGTACGACGAAGGGCACAGGAGTGAGACGACGAATGCGTATCGCGGCAGCCGTCGCGGCAGGGCTGACCCTGTCCGCGGGCGCCGTGACACCGGTCGCGGCAGGACCGGGCGGGCCCGGCGCCCCGGCACGGGCCGCCGCACCGGCGGCCGGCAGCGGCGCCACCGTGCGCCTGATCACCGGCGACAGGGTCACCGTCCGCACGGACGTGAACGGCCGCCGCACCGCCTCGGTGACACCGGGGGAGGGCCGGCGTCACCTTCTCTTCCGCACCGTCGAGGAGGACGGTCACCTCACCGTCCTGCCGTCCGACGCGGCCGGACTCGTCACCGCGGGGCGCCTGGACCGTGGCCTGTTCGACGTGACCGCGCTCATCGCCCAGGCCTACGACGAGGCGCACACCGACACCCTGCCGCTGATCGTCGCCGACGGCGCGGGCGTGCCGGACATCTCGCTGCGCCGCCTCACCGGCCTGGCCGCCGAGGGCACGGAGGTCCGCCGCCTGGAGACCATCGACGCCGACGCCGTCCGCGTTTCCGCGGGTGACCTCGGCACGTTCTGGAAGCGCCTCGCCCCCGCCGCCGACGGTGCGGCCCGCGCCGCCGTCGTGCCCCGCGTCTGGCTGGACGGCCGGGTGCGGGCGGCGCTGGACCGCAGCACCGCCCAGATCGGCGCCCCGGAGGTCTGGAAGGGCGGCCACCGGGGCGAGGACGTCAAGGTCGCCGTGCTGGACACCGGCGCCGACGCCTCCCACCCCGACCTGGCCGGGCGCATCAGCGAGGCCGAGGACTTCTCCGGCAGCTCCGGCACCGGCGACGCCTTCGGGCACGGCACCCATGTCGCCTCGATCGTCGGCGGTTCCGGCGCGGCCTCCGGCGGCGCCCGCAAGGGCGTGGCGCCCGGCGCCGACCTGCTGATCGGCAAGGTCCTCGGCGACGACGGCTTCGGCACCGAGTCGCAGGTCATCGACGGCATGGAGTGGGCCGTCGCGCGCGGCGCCGACGTGGTCAACATGTCGCTGGGCTCCGACGCCCCGAGCGACGGCACCGACCCGATGAGCCGCGCACTGAACGAACTCTCCGCGTCCTCCGGAGCGTTGTTCGTCGTCGCCGCGGGCAACGCGGGACCGGCCCAGGGCACGATCGGGTCACCCGCCGCGGCGGACGCGGCCCTCACGGTCGGCGCGGTGGACCGCGACGACTCCCTCGCCGACTTCTCCAGCCGCGGCCCCCGGGCCGGCGACGACGCCGTCAAGCCCGACGTGACCGCGCCCGGCGTGGGCATCGTCGCCGCGCGCGCCGCCGGTACGACGATGGGTCAGGTCGTCGACGCCTCGCACGTGGCCGCCTCCGGCACGTCCATGGCCGCCCCGCACGTGGCGGGAGCCGCCGCGCTGCTCGCGCAGCAGCACCCGGACTGGACCGCGAGCCGCCTCAAGGACGCCCTGACCAGCACCGCTCGCCTGATCGAGGGGCAGCGCGTCACCGAACAGGGCGGCGGCCGCATCGACGTCGCCGCGGCGAGCCGCACCCCGGTCCTCGCCACCGCCGGCCTCTCCCTCGGCACGTACACCGCCGACGACACCGGTACCCGCACACGCACCGTCCGTTACACCAACGTCTCCGACCGGGACGTCACCCTCGACGTGCGGACGGCGCTGGCCACCAGCGGCGGCCGGGAGATCGCCGCGGGGGCGCTGGTCCCCGCCGCGCGGACCGTCACCGTCCCCGCCGGCGGCACCGCCGACCTGCCGCTCACCGTCGACCCGGCCCGCGCGGAACGGGGCGCCTACTACGGCCATGTGACGGCCACGGCCGCCGACGGCGCGGTCGCCGTGCACACCACGCTCGGCCTGGTCGTCCGCGGCCCCGTGCACCGGCTCAAGGTCGTCTCCTACGACAACGACGGCAACCGCGTCGACAGCCTGCCGACGATCTGGGGCGCCGAGGGCTTCGTCGGCTACACCGACCGGGAGAACGCCGTGGCCGAGGTCGAGGAGGGCACCTACCAGCTCACCTCCGGCGGCATCGAGCGGACGGACCGCGGTGAGGTGCTCCGTCAGGTCGTCCTGCCCGAGATCAAGGTCACCGAGGACACCACCGTCGTGGTCGACCCGCGCAGGACGGTGAGGGTCGAGATCCGCACACCCCGGCCCGCCGAACAGAGCGGCGTCCTCAGCTACCAGACGTACCGGAAGATCGACGGGCACGCCTGGATCGACGGCACGATGTACTTCGACAGCGCCGTCGCCCTCTACGTCAGCCCCACGCCCCGCGTCACCGACGGAACCTTCGAGTTCGCGTCCCGCTGGCAGATGGTCGCCCCGCTGCTCGAAGCCGGCGTGACCGGCGGCCCGGACCTCGACGCCTACTACATGCCCGAGTCGCCCCTGTTCGACCAGCGGGGCGAGCGGCTCCAGGCCGTGAACGCGGGCGCCGCGGACGCACCCGACTTCCGTGGGGCGCGCGGCCGGCTCGCCGTCGTCACCGACGAACAGGGCATCGCCGGGCCGGAGCTCGCCGTACGCGCCGCCCGGGCCGGCGTCCGCGCCGTGCTGGTCGTCAACTTCGCCACCAGCGGCTGGACCCGCTGGACGCCCCACGGCGACCGCTGGAAGGTGCCCGTCGTGCGCGTCGGCTCCGACGAGGGCGCCGACCTGCTGAAGCGCGTCGCCCGGCGCACCACCACCGTCGCCTTCGGCGGCACCGCCCGCAGCCCCTACCTGTACGACGTCATGCAGATCAGCGAGGGACGCGTCCCCGACCGTGTGGTGCACACGGTGTCGGAGCGCAACAGCGCCGTGGTGCGGTCCGAGTACCCGGACAACGGCGGCGTGGAGTGGGCCGCCGAGCAGCGGTTCGCCCGCCGCCCGTACCAGGAGTTCACCTGGCTCCAGTACACCCGCCACGTCCCCACCGCGTTCGCCCGCACCGAGTACGTCACCTCCGGCACCACCGAGTGGGAGCACATCGTGAACCACCGGACGGTGGGTGACGTCGACTCGCCGCTGAACACCGGGCTCCGGGACACGCCCCGCACCTACCGCGCCGGTGAGCGGGTCCGCGAGCGGTGGCAGGGCGCCGTGGTCCGGCCCGGGATCCCGCGTGGGGGCGTGCCCGCCGGCGTCCGCGAGGGCGACGTACTGCGCCTGCGGATCCCCGAGTTCACCGACTCGGCACCCGGTCACTGGTCCCGCCTCGCCCCCGGCGGCGACACGGGTATCGGCGTACGGGCGCCGGCGCCGGAGACGGCCGAGGCGCAGCTGTACCGCGACGGCCGTAAGGTGGCCGACCTCGCCGACGCCTGGCGCGACGTCGAGGTGCCCGGCGGCGACGCCGAGTACCGGCTCCGCCTGCGCACCACCCGCGACTCCGCGGAGTGGGCGTACGCCACGGCGACCGACACGACCTGGACGTTCCCGTCCGGCACGGTCGAGGGCCGGACACGGCTGCCGTTGCTCCAGGTCGACCCCGAGGTACCGGCCGACCTGCGCAACACCGTCGGACCCGGCCGCACCCACACCCTCCGGCTGACGGTCCGCCACCAGGACGGGCTCGCCGCGCCGCGCGGGGTGCGCATCACGGTGGAGGTCTCCTACGACGACGGCCGGCACTTCGTCCAGGCGCCGGTGCGCGCCGGGAAGGGCAACACCTTCACGGCCACCGTCACCCGGCCGGCCGGGGTCCGCGGCGACGCCCGCGTGACCCTGCGCGTCACCGCGCGGGACGCGTCCGGCGCCTCGGTCCGGCAGACCGTGATCCGGGCGTACGGGCACCGCGGCTGAGCAGGACGGCGGGGGAGCGGGGCACGGCCGCCCGCTCCCCCGCCGACTGTTGTACGGTATTCAACCGTTCAGGCGTTTGAATATTGTCGTGCGGGGGAGGGCGCCGTGACGTTGGAGGCCGCCGGGGTCACCGGCACCGAGGAGACCGTCTACCGCCTGCTGGTGACGATGGGCCGGGCCACCGCCCGCGAGGTCGCCGACCGGTCCGGGCTGGAGCCCGAGCACACCCGGCACGTACTGGACGCGCTGGCCGCGAAGAACCTGGTCAGCCAGAGCGACGGACTGCCCCGCCAGTACCGTCCCACCCCGCCCGACGTGGCCCTGCTGCCACGGCTCAAGCGCCGCGCCGACGCGCTCGACCTGGCCCGCGCGGAGGCGACCGCGCTGCTGGAGTCCTACCGGGAGACCCTGCGCCGTCAGGACCTCGGCCAGCTCATCGAGGTCATCACCGGCGCGGAGGCGCTGCGCCAGCACCTGCGCCAGATCCAGGACGGCGCCCGGGACGAGATGCTGTGGTTCTGCAAGGCGCAGTACGTGGCCATGCCGTCCGGCAGCAACCGCGCCGAGTTCGACGCGCTGGCCCGGGGCGTGCGGTACCGGGTGCTGTACGAGAAGGCGTTCTTCGACGACGAGGGGGCCGTCGATAACGTTGTCGAGGGTGTCAGGGCGGGCGAGATGGCCCGCGCCGTGCCGCATCTCCCGCTGCGCCTCGCGGTCGCGGACCGCGCCATCGCGATCTGCCCGCTGGTACCGGGCGGCCCCGACGGCAGCCCCGAGGAACCCACCTCCGCACTGGTCCGCGACAGCAACCTGCTGGCCGCCCTGGTCGCGCTCTTCGAGCGGTACTGGGAGGACGCGGTCCCGCTCGACGTCGACGACACGGGCGCCGTCGCCGGCACGGACGCGGCCGGGCCCCCCGACCCCCTCGGCGCCACCGACCGCCGCCTCCTCGCCCTCCTGGTCGCCGGCGTCGCGGACAAGGCGGTGGCCACCCAGATGGGCCTCAGCCGCCGAACGGTCCAACGCCGCATCCAACGCCTGATGGAACTGGCGGGCGCGACGACCCGCATGCAACTCGCCTGGCAGGCGGCCCGACGGGGGTGGTTGTGAGGGGGTGTGCGGCGGGGGTGCGGGCCGGTGGGACGGGGTGCGCCGCCCGCGGGCCGCGGAGCACACCCTGGAGGGGGGCGGGCCGGGGCGTCCCGCCTCGAGGGTGATCAGGGCCGAACGGCCCTGGCCGTCCGGCCCTGGACGCGTGAGGATCCTGGTGGAACACGCCAACGCGCACAGCAAGGAGCTTTCGATGGCGGACGGCGCGCAGCCCGGACCCGGCGACCCGATCCGGGTCTTCCTCCTGGACGACCACGAGGTGGTCCGCCGCGGGGTGCACGACCTGCTGGACGACGAGCCGGACATCACGGTGGTCGGCGAGGCCGCCACCGTCGAGCAGGCCCTGGTGCGCGTCCCCGCCCTGCGCCCGTGTGTCGCGGTCCTCGACGTCCGGCTGCCCGACGGCGACGGTGTGACCGTGTGCCGTGAACTGCGCTCCCGGATGCCGGACCTGGCGTGTCTGATGCTCACCTCGTTCGACGACGAGGAGGCCCTGCTGGACTCGATCATGGCCGGCGCCTCCGGTTACGTCCTGAAGCAGATCCGCGGCTCCGACCTCGTGGAGGCCGTCCGCACGGTCGCACGCGGCCAGTCGCTGCTCGACCCGAGCGCCACCACCAGGCTGATGGAGCGCCTGCGCGGCGGCCGGCAGAAGGAGCAGGAGGAACCGGACGTCCTGCCCGGCCTCACCGAGCGGGAGCGGGAGATCCTCGAGCTGATCGGCGAAGGGCTCACCAACCGCCAGATCGGCACGCGGCTCTACCTCGCGGAGAAGACGGTGAAGAACCACATCTCCCGCCTGCTCGCCAAGCTCGGCGTGGAGCGCCGGATCCAGGCCGCGGTGATCGCCACCGAGGCCCGGGACCGCCTGCGGCACACCGGCGACGGCCACTGACGGCCGCGGGTCCCGGCCGGACGGCGCCCGGCCGGGACCCGCGGCGGCGCAGTGCGCGTATCAGTCGCGGGCGGTCTGCGGCGCGATGTCCTCCGTGAACCGCTCCGTGGAGGCGGCGGCCCGCCGGACCGCGGTCGCCGGGTCGGTGCCGCAGAAGGACGCGTCCAGCGTGGCGCCCAGCGTGGTGTTCACCGTGCCGTTGTTGGAGGTGTTCGCGAGCGACGCCATGCTGCGCCGGCCGTCGCTCGTGGTGAAGGCGTACGTGTAGTAGCCCTGCACGGTGCCGGTGTGCCCGTACACCGTGGTGCCGCAGGACAGTGTCCGCCCGCGCAGCCCCAGACCGTACGACTGCTTGCCGTCGGCGGTGACGGGGACCATGGTGGTCATCTCCCGCAGTTGCTCCTCGGGCAGCAGCCTCCCCGAGAGCAGCGCGGAGAAGAACCGGTTGAGATCCCTGGCGTTCGAGATGACCGCGCCCGCGGACTGTGCCCAGGAGACGGTCTGCTCGGTGGAGTCCACCAGCGGCAGCGTGGTGTCGTCCTGCCGGAGGTAACCGCGCGCGTACGTGCCGGAGATCGTCGTCCGCGGGTGGACGTACGAGGTGTTCCTCAGCCGCAGGGGCGTGAAGATGCGCTGCCGGTAGTGGGTGGCGACAGGCGTGCCCGTCACGTGCTCGATGATCGCGCCCAGCGCGACGAAGTTGGTGTTGGAGTAGCTGTACGCGGCGCCCGGCGCGTTGTTGAGCGGCTTCGCCGTCGACAGGTCGATCAGCTCCTGGTAGCTGAAGACCTTGTTCCGCACCGCCTCGAAGCCCGGGACGGTGTTGTGGAACATGTCGTTGGTGTAGTCGTACAAGCCGCTGCGGTGGCTGAGGAGATGACGGACCGTGATGCGCTCGTCGGGCAGCGGCTCGGGCAGATAGCGGTTGGCCGGCGCATCGAGGTCCACCTTGCCCTCGGCGACGAGCTGCAGCAGCACCACCGTGGTGAACGTCTTGCTGACGCTCCCCACGCGGAACCGCCGCCCGGTGTCCATCGGCGTGTGGGCGGCGGTGTCGGCCTCACCGGTGGCGACGTGGTAGCTCCGCGGCCCCTCGTCGATCCGGGTCAGCGCGCCGGGCGCACCCTGGGACAGCGCCGTCCGGTGCACCGCGGCCACGGCGGCGACGTCGGGCGCCGGCAACGAGGGCGTGGTGGTGCCGGCGAGGGCGGGGGACGCCGCCAGCGTGACGACCAGGGTGGAACCGACGAGCGCGACGCTCACGTTCTTGATCCGCATCCGCTTCTTTCCTGAGTGTGGGGAAGGAACAGGCGCCTGCGGCCGAGGTCACCTCAACTCCCTTGCATGACAAGGAAGTCGGCGGAATCGCGCGAGGCCGGGGCGGCAACGTCTGCATCGTAGTGCAGCCACGCCCCGGCGCCTCGTCGTTCAACGCGGCGTGGCGGAAACGGCGTTGCCCTCACCCGGCCGGTCGGACCGGGTAGTGGTGGGCCTCCGCCGCCCCTCGCGGCGCCGCCTCCGGCCACACGCAGTCCAGTACCGACGCCGACGGCCCGAACAGGGCGGACGGCACCGCGTCCTGTGCGAACCACTCCCAGCGCACGATCTTGTCCGGTTCCGTCACCTCGGGAGTGCCCTCCGCGCCCGCGGCCACCGCGGCGGCCGTCACCCGGGTCAGTCCGCGCAGACCGTCCAGCACGACCGCCAGCACCCGCACGGCCGTGGCCGGTACCGACAGCCCGGTCTCCTCCGCCAGCTCCCGCGCCGCCGCCGTCTCGAAGTCCTCGCCCGGGTCGACCTTGCCACCCGGCAGTTCCCAGCGGCCGTCGTGACCGAGTCCGAGCAGGACGCGGCCGTCGGCGTCGAGGACGGCGACGCCGACCCCCGTCAGGCTCTGCGGCGTGGGGCGGGCGCGCTCGGGGCGCTCCCCGGCGAGGTCTCCGGTGCTGTTCACCGGTCCCTTCTACACGGCCAGGGGCCCGCCCCGGTAGGAGGTGACGCACGTCACCGGCTCCGGGGCCGGAGAGGCGGGCGGCGCGGCGGCGGGCATTGCGACGGCATTGGTGGCATGGCTCATTCCGGGGGAGGGCCCACGAGACCCGCGGGCCGGCGCGAAGTCGTGATCGGACCTTTGCTTCACGCCCCTTGACGCGCACCATGGCTGAAAATATCTTTCAGACTCAAGTGATCGTCCGAAAGTAAATTTCTACCCCGGGAGAGTGACGCCCGTGCCCGCCGCAGACGCCGTGGAGGACGGCCCTGCCCCCGCCGGCAACGACGGCGAGGGCAGGAATGCCGTCCTCACCCTCCTGGCGTCCGTGGACGCCCCGACCGCAGCCCGCCTGCCGCAGGACGCCCACGGGCACCAGCGGAAGGCACCGGAAGCCGCAGCCGCCTGACGCGGCCTGCCCCACCTCACAGCAAGGCATGACCGCACCATGAGCGAAGAGAACAAGCATCGCGCCACTGCTGCCGCCATCCTCCCCCTGGTCGGAGGCGCGGCGAACGTGACGTCGGTGGCCCACTGCATGACCCGGCTCCGGCTGGGTCTGCGCGACCGGTCCCTCGTCCAGGAGGACGCACTCAAGGCACTGCCCGCGGTCATGGGGGTCGTCGAGGACGACACCTACCAGATCGTGCTGGGCCCCGGCACCGTCGCCCGGGTCACCCCTGAGTTCGAGGCCCTGGTCGAGGAGGGGCGGGCCGACGCCCCGGGGGAGCCCGTCGCTCCCGCCGCCCCCGCGGGCGGGTCCGACCCGGTGACCGCCGAAGAGCTGGCGGCGCAGGGCGCGGCGCTCCGCGCGGAGCGGAAGGCGAAGAACGCCACCCCGTTCAAGCTGTTCCTGCGCCGCATCGCGAACATCTTCGTACCGCTCATCCCCGCGCTCATCGGCTGCGGCATCATCGCCGGCCTCAACGGCCTGCTCGTCAACCTCGGCTGGCTGCCCGGCGTCACCCCGGCCCTGGCCGCCATCGCCTCCGGCTTCATGGCGCTGATCGCCGTCTTCGTCGGCTACAACACGGCCAAGGAGTTCGGCGGTACCCCGATCCTCGGCGGCGCCGTCGCGTCGATCGTCGTCTACGCCAAGGTGGCCGACGTCGAGGCGTTCGGCCAGCACCTCTCACCCGGCCAGGGCGGCGTGCTCGGCGCGCTCGCCGCGGCCTGCCTCGGCGTGTACGTCGAGAAGCGGTGCAGGCGCTGGGTCCCGGAGTCCGTCGACGTACTGGTCACGCCCACCGTCACCGTGCTGGTCTCCGGCCTCGCGACCCTGTTCGGGCTGATGTTCCTCGCCGGCGAGGTGTCGGCCTGGATCGGCGACGCCGCGGACTGGCTGCTCGCCCACGGCGGCGCGGGCGCCGGCTTCCTCCTCGGCGGTCTGTTCCTCCCGCTGGTCATGCTGGGCCTGCACCAGGCGCTCATCCCCATCCACACCACGCTGATCGAGGGCTCCGGCTTCACCGTGCTGCTGCCGATCCTCGCCATGGCGGGCGCGGGCCAGGTCGGCGCGGCCCTCGCGATCTACCTCCGCCTGCCCCGCAACACCTCGGTCCGCACGACGATCAAGTCCGCGCTGTGGCCGGGCTTCCTGGGTGTCGGCGAGCCGCTGATCTACGGCGTCTCCCTGCCCCTGGGCCGCCCGTTCGTCACCGCCTGCGCGGGCGGCGCCTTCGGAGGTGCGTTCGTCGGCCTGTTCAACCAGCTCGGCACGGACGTCGGCTCCACGGCGATCGGCCCCTCCGGCTGGGCGCTGTTCCCCCTCCTCGACGGCAACCACGGTCTCGCCCGGACGATCGCCGTCTACGCGGCCGGCCTGCTCGTCGGCTACATCGCGGGTTTCGTGGCGACGTACTGGTTCGGCTTCACCAAGACGATGCTTGCCGAGCTGAACGCGGCGCCCGACGAGCCGGCGCCGGCGTCCCCCGCCCCGGTCGCGGCGGAGGAGCGCGTCGCGGAGAAGGTCTGACCTCCCGGCCGGGAGACCGGCCGAACGGACGGCACCGGGCCGGCCCCTTCGCGGGGCCCGGCCCGGTGCCGTTCCCGTTCCCGCGCCCGGACCTTACGGGCCCACGGGCCGCTCGCCGGCAGACCGGACCGTCAGTGACACGCCGTTCCGTTCGCCCCCTTTGTCACATACGGGTCCACGGCCCGGTCATCGAGGCGAAAGGCGACGACGTTCCGCCACCCCGGCGGTACCGCCTCCCGACGAAAGGCCCAGCCATGGTCAACCGTTCCCCCTCCCCCAAGCCCACCGTGGTCCTCGTCCACGGCGCCTTCGCCGACTCGACCAGCTGGAACGACGTGGCACGCGAACTGCGGCGCGAGGGCCACCTCGTGGTGGCCGCCGCGAACCCGCTGCGCGGGCTGAGCGGCGACGCGGCGTACGTCCGTGAAGTCCTCGCCGGCGTCGAGGGGCCGGTCGTCCTGGTCGGTCACTCCTACGGCGGGTCCGTCATCACGGCCGCGGCAGTGGGGGCGGACAACGTGCGGGCGCTGGTGTACGTCGCCGCGTTCATCCCCGACAAGGGCGAGAGCGCGCTCGACCTGGCGGCACGCTTCCCGGGCAGCAGCCTCGGCGAGGCTCTGCGGCCGGTGCCGGTCACACTGCCGGACGGTTCGCCCGGCATGGAGTTCACCATCGACCAGGCGAGGTTCCCGCACCAGTTCGCGGCGGACGTGCCGGAGGGCGTGGCCCAGTTGATGGCCGTCACCCAGCGTCCGGTGACCGGAGCGGCACTGGAGGAGCCGGCGCCCGAGCCGGGCTGGCGGACGCTGCCGTCCTGGGCCGTGGTCGCCACGGAGGACCTCAACATCCCCGCAGCCGCGCAGCGTCACATGGCGAGGCGCGCCGGTGCGCAGGTGACGGAGCTGGAGGCGTCGCACGCGGCGAGCGTCTCGCACCCGCGGGAGGTCGCGAGCGTCGTGACGGCGGCGGCTGCGTCGGTGGAGCAGTAGCGGATCACTGCGCGTACGGTGCCGCCGACCCGCCCCTGGGACGGCGGCACCGCGCGTCGTTGTCGGAGGCATCCGGCACGGTTGCCGAGATACGCGTCACCGAGTTGCTTCTCGCGGACGCGATTCACGAATATTCACGAATGGGACCTCGTGTCGGACTCATTCGCCGAGTCGAAAGATTTCGAAGAGGCAAAGCCGTCGCAATGACGGTTACCGGGACGAATTGATTGGTTGTTCGATCTTCGTCGCGCCCTCAACTTGCCGCCTGAGCAGGCATGATGCGGGCGCCCAGTATGCAGGTCCTCCATGTCGGCCGTGTAAACGGCCGAATACGGCCGAACGTCTCCCCGAAACCGTTTCGTTCGCTCCACGAAACCTGCACGCCTACCTTCTACCTTTGGGAGCGCTCCCATCACGTTTGACCCACAGGATTGGAGTCATCCCCCCATGCACAACTCGCGTTTATCCGCCGGTACTTCCCGGCCGACCGGGCGCCGTCTCTTCCAGGCGTTCCTGATGCTGTTCGCCGTGGTGGCCGGCGCGCTGACGTTCTCCGGCACAGCCCAGGCGCACGGTTCCGTCGTCGGACCCGCCTCCCGCGCCTACCACTGCTGGGAGGAGTGGGGCGACGACCACATGAACCCCGCCATGGCGCAGGAGGACCCCATGTGTTGGCAGGCCTACCAGGCCAACCCCAACACCATGTGGAACTGGATGAGCATGCTCCAGGACGGCCTCGGCGGCCAGTTCGAGGCGCGCATCCCGAACGGCAAGCTCTGCAGCAACAACCACCCGAACTTCGAGAGCCTGAACAAGCCGGGTCCGTGGAAGACGACGCCCGTCGGTGACAACTTCACCATCCACCTGTACGACCAGGCGTCGCACGGCGCGGACTACTTCAAGGTCTACGTGAGCAAGCAGGGCTTCAACCCGAAGACCGAGGCCCTCGGCTGGGACGACCTGGACTTCATCACCCAGACCGGCCGCTTCGCCCCGGCGAAGGACATCACCTTCCCGGTGCAGACCTCCGGTTACTCCGGACACCACATCGTCTTCACCATCTGGCAGGCCTCGCACCTCGACCAGGCCTACCTGATGTGCAGCGACGTGGACTTCGGCTGAGCCGCACGGCACAGCGCGGCACAGCACGGCGCGGCCCGTACGGGTGGTCCCTCACCCGTACGGGCCGCTGCCCTGTGCGACCCGCCTCAGCAGTGCCGCATCCACACGTTCGGCTCCTGGTACCCGCCCTCGTCCGGCTCCCGGTCGAGGTGCAGCAGCGCGAGGCCGCCCGGGACCACGTGGTCACCCGACTCCGGGAGGACCAGGCCGCCCGTCCACGGCACAGGACATGCCCCGTGGCCCCCGCCCGCAGGCGAGGGCCACGGCCTGGCACGCGTCACTGCCGCTGCGCCGCCAGCCAGTCCGCGTAGCGCGTGGTCGCCAGTTCCGCGTCCGGGCCCGGGAGAAGGGTGGACTCGTCCACCGGGGCGCCCGAGTACCCAGCCTCCGGGTCGGTCACGACCTCGCGCGGGTCGCCCGCGGCGGACAGCGCCGTGCGGATGGGGTCGGCCAGGAAGAGGGCCTCGGGGCCACCGACCTCGACCATGCCGTCGAGCGGGGAGGCGACCGCCGCGCGGCACACCGCCGCGGCCACGTCGTCCGAGGCCATCGGCTGGAACTTCGCCGGGGGAACCCGCACCGTGCCGTCGACCGTCGACAGGTCCGCCAGTCCCTTCATGAACTCGAAGAACTGCGTGGCGTGCACGATGGAGTACGGCAGGCCGGAGTCCCTGATCAGGTCCTCCTGCACCTGCTTGGCGCGGAAGTAGCCGCTCTCCTGGAGCCGGTCCGTCCCGACCACGGACAGGGCGACATGGTGCGCCACTCCCGCGTCCGACTCCGCCTTGAGGAGATTGGTGGTCGACGTGCGGAAGAACTCCAACACGGCGTCGTCCGCGAACGACGGCGAGTTCGACACGTCGACGACGACCGACGCGCCGTCCAGGACCTCGGCCAGGCCCTCACCGGTCAGGGTGTTGACGCCGGTGTTCGGTGCGGCCGGCACCGCCTCGTGGCCCTCGGCCCGGAGCTGGGTGACGACCTTCGAGCCGATGAGCCCGGTGCCGCCGATCACTACGACCTTCATGACTGATTCCCTTCGCATGAACAGATGGATGGGGGAGTGGCAGGCGCTCACTCCTGCAACTTGCCGTCCGTCGGCACCTCCTCCATCAAGGAGGCGATCTCCTCGGGGACCGGCGGGATGCTCTCCCGGGTGATGCCGGTCGCCGGCGACCACACGAGGTTGACCCGCAGTTCCTCATTCATGTCCGGGTAGTCGCTGCGGTTGTGACAGCCGCGCGTCTCCCGCCGTTCCAGCGCCGCCTCGAGCGTGGCCCGTGCGGCCAGCACCGCCGCCTTGAGGTCGAAGGCGTGGGCGAGATCCTGGAAGCCGGCGATGTCCGGATGGACCCCGACGTCCTCCATCCGCTTCTCGATCGCGGCGAGTTCGGCGAGCCCGGTGCGCAGCCCCTCCTCGTCGCGGACGACGCCCGCGTGTTCCGTCATCGTGTTGCGGACGGCGCGCTGCAGGGCGCGGACGTTCTCCGGGCCGTCCGCCGCGAGCAGCCCGTCCACCTCCGCCCGCGCCTCGGCGACGGCCGCGGCCGAACGGGGCTGCGCGGACAGCGACTCGGAGTACGCGGCGGCCGCCCGGCCGGTGATACGGCCGTACACCAGCAGCTCGACGAGGCTGTTGCCGCCGAGCCGGTTGGCGCCGTGCAGGCCGCTGGACGCCTCGCCGATCGCGTACAGGCCGCGCACGTCGGTGCTGTGGTCCTCCGGGCGCACCCACACCCCGCCCATCGAGTAGTGCGCCGTGGGCGCCACCTCGATCGGGTCGCGGGTGATGTCCAGCATCTGCAGGTCCAGCAGCGTCTGGTACACCCGGGGGAGCCGGTCCATGACGGTCTGCCGGGGCAGGTGGGAGACGTCCAGCCACACCCCGCCCTTCTCCGTGCCGCGGCCCTCCTTGATCTCCGTGTAGGAGGCCAGGGCGACCCGGTCGCGGGTGGACAGTTCCATGCGCTCGGGGTCGTAGCGGCTCATGTACCGCTCGCCGAGCGCGTTGCGCAGGACGCCGCCCTCGCCGCGCGCGGCCTCGCTGACGAGCGTGCCGGCCGCGTTCTCCGGCTCGATGATCCCGGACGGGTGGAACTGCACCAGCTCCGGGTCGCGCAGCCGTGCCCCCGCCTCCACGGCGAGCCGGAAGGAGTCCCCGGTGTTCTCGTCCCGTCGCGACGACGTGCGCCGCCAGATCCGCGTGTGCCCGCCCGCCGCGAGGATCACCGCGTCCGCGTGCACCCGGTAGCGCGTGCCGTCCTTCAGATCGAAGCCGTATGCGCCGAACACCGCGCCCTCGTGGGTGAGGATCCGCGTGATGTACACGCCCTCCAGCACCGGTATCCGCAGTTGCTCCGCGCGCCGGACGAGGGTGCGCTGGATCTCCAGGCCCGTGTAGTCGCCCGCGAAGGCGGTGCGGCGGAATTTGTGCGCGCCGAAGAAACGCTGCGAGATGCGGCCGTCCTGCTCCCGCGCGAAGGTCATGCCGTAGCGCTCCAGGTCGTCGATGCCCCGGGCGGCGCCACGGGTGACGATCTCGGTGGTGCGGGGGTCGCCCAGCAGGTAGCTCTCCTTGAGCGTGTCCGCCGCGTGCTGCTGCCAGCTGTCCTCGGGGTCCATCGTGGCCAGGGCCGCGTTGATGCCGCCGGCGGCGAGGGAGGTGTGCGCGTCGTTCTTGGGGCGCTTGCCGACCGCGAGGACGTCGACACCGGCCTCGGCCAGTTCGACGGACGCCCGCAGGCCGGCCCCGCCGGTGCCGATGACCAGCACCGTGGTGGAAAGGCGTTGTTCGGTGGCAGCCACGATTGCTCCGATCGTCGAGGTGACTCACCGACCACGACCGGACGGCCGCAGGGTTTGTGACACCTCGACGCCGCGCGGGTACCCCCCAGCATGCGCCCCGCGTGCGGGGCGGGCGACCGGGCGCCGACGCCGCGGTACCGGCCGTCCGGCAACCGGACGACGGGCACGGTCGGGCCCTCACTCCGGCAGCGGGGCGGGCGCGGCGATCCTCCGCACCGTGGTGACCACCGTCGGCACGGTCGTCACCGTCACGTCCCCCGTGATCAGCCGCTGCACCGGGCAGGGCCGGCACCTGCGGCGGCCGCTCCGCCTGCGACGGATCCAGCTCGCCGGCCGGCCGGACGTGCTCGACGATCTGCCCGCGCGGCCCGGACCGCGCCGCGACGATCACCCGGCTGTGACACACCGCTGCGGGCCCGGGGTGTCAGGCGCTCAGCGACATCACGTACGGCGACAGCTTCTCCGGGTTCATCACCCACATGATGCGGTGGATGCCGTCCTCGGACGCGTCGACCGACAGCAGTGCCACCGGGTTCCCGCCGGCCGTGACGAGGACGGCGGGGCTTCCGTTCGCCTCCACCCACCGGGTCTCGGCCGGCGGCCAGAAGCGCGGCGCGAACGCGGCCAGGTACTTCGAGACGCGCAGACGCCCGACCACCGGGATGCGCGAGGCGCCGCGGATGCCGCCGCCGTCGGCGTAACTGACCACGTCGGCGGCCAGCACGTTCTCCAGCACCCGCATGTCGCCGGTCTGCGCCGCCGCGAGGAACACCTCCAGCAGCCGCCGGTGATCGGCCGGACTGACCGGCTCCTTCCGCTCGGCCGACAGATGCTTGCGGGCGCGGCTCACGAGCTGCCGGGTGTTCGGCTCGCTCGTCTCGAGTATCTCCGCGACCTGCTTGTACGGGTAGTCGAACGCCTCCCGCAGCACGTACGCGGCCCGCTCCACCGGGTTCAGCTTCTCGAGCAGGAGCAGCACCGCCATCTCCAGCGCCTCGGCGCGCTCCGCGCCCAGTTGCGGGTCGTGCCGGGTGTCGACCGGCTCGGGCAGCCACGGTCCGACGTACGACTCGCGCCGCACGCGCGCGGACTGCGCCACGTTGATGGCCAGGCGCGCGGCGATCGTGGTGAGGAAGGCGGCCGGTTCCTTGACACCGGAGCGGTCGGTGTTCTGCCACCGCACCCAGGTCTCCTGGAGCACGTCCTCGGCCTCCGCGGCACTGCCGAGAACCCGGTACGCGATCCCGAACAACTGCGGACGGGCCGCGAGGAAATCGTCCGTCGCCCGGTCCAGGGAATCGGATGCCTCCCGAGCGTCCATGGTCGCCCCTTCCGGCTCCGCGCTCACCATGCTACAAGCCGCCTCCACCACGCGCGTCCGGGAGCCGGACGGGCCCACGGCCCTGTACCCGCACGCTACAACGGCTTCGTCCGGCTCCCCTGGTCAGCCCTCCTGTCCGTACCGGGCACGGGCCCCGGCGACCGTTTCCCGGGGCACCGCCCCCGTCCGGGCCGGCTGATCCAGGGCCGTCGCCGCGATCGACGCCGGGGCGACGCCGAAGCGCCGCCGGACCGCCTCGCGGGTGTCGCTCAGCCCGAAACCGTCCGTCCCGAGGGACGTGTGGTCCTGCTCGACGCACCGGCCGGTCTGCTCCAAGACCTGGCGCATCCGGTCGCCGACGGCCGGCACGGGACCCGGCGCCCCCGCGAGCGCCGGTGTCACGTACGGGACGCGCTCCTCGCCGCGCGGCCGCGCCGCGTCGGCCCCCGGCGCGTCCCTCCGCGGTTCCCTCCAGGAGGTCACCGACCACACGTCGGCGTGGGGGAGGGCGCGGGCACGCCCGGGCGTGCCCGGGACGCTTTGCGGCTCACCCCCGTACGACCGGGCCGGACGCAAGCCCAGTGACAGGCCGGTGAGTGACGCTCGTCACACCCCGCGCCGTCGAAGGCGCGTGCTGTCACGGATCAGGGCGCTGTCCGGTCGGTGGGGTAACGCGACCGCGTCGACCGAGTGACGAGAGAGGACGAACGATGAGTGGCTCGGGTCCGCACGACCTCCCACGGCCCGTGACAGCACCACCAGGGGCCGCCTCTCGGCGGGGTCACCCCGCCTGCCCCACGGGGGCCGTACGGTGAGCACCGTCGCGTTCGTCAACGTCGCCCTGCGCGGCCACATCAACCCGACGCTGCCCGTCGTCGCCGAGCTGGCGCGCCGCGGCCACACCGTCACCTACCACACGACCACCGCGTTCGAGCCGGACGTGGAGGCCGCCGGCGCCACCGTGTTCCGGTACCCCGGGGACGGCCCGCCGCTCGCCGGCCCGCCGACGCCCGTCACCCTGCTGGAACAGCTGGCCCGCACGGCCCTGGAGACACTGCCGTCCGTGCTGTCCGACCTCGGGCGCACCCGGCCCGACGTGGTCGTGCACGGCGCCGCGTGCCCCTGGGGGCCGGTCACCGCGGCCGAACTCGGTGTGCCCGCCGTGTCGTTGTTCACCACCATGGCGTTCGGCCGGGGGGTGCCCAGCCCCGCCCGCGCCTCCTGGACGCTACTGGCCGAGGCGCTCACGCGTCCCCGCAGCCTCCTCGGCTACGTCCGCGCCCGCCTGCTGCTCACCCGCCGGTACCGCACCGGAGGGCTGCCCCTGGTCGACCTGGTGAACGCGCGTCAGGCGCTCAACCTGGTCTTCACCTCCCGCGCCTTCCAGCCCGAGGCCGCATCCTTCGACCGCGCGTACCGGTTCGTCGGCCCCGGCGTCGGCGCCCGGCCGAGCGACCCGACGTTCCCGTTCGGCACGCTCCGACCGCCCGTGCTGTACGTCTCCCTGGGCACGGTGTTCGACGCCGGACCGTCGGTGCTGCGGTCCCTCGCCGCCGCCCTCGCGCCGCTCGGCGGCACCGTCGTCGTCGCCACCGGACGCACCGACCCCGCCGCGCTCGGCACGCTCCCGGACAACGTGCTCGCCCGCCGGTTCGTCCCGCAGCCCGAACTGCTGGAGCGTGCCGAGCTGTTCGTGACGCACGGGGGCATGAACAGCGTCAACGAGGCGCTGTACGCGGGCGTGCCCGTCCTGGTCGTCCCGCAGGGCGCCGACCAGCCCCAGGTGGCGCGCAGGGTCACGGAACTCGGCGCCGGGCTGACCGTCCGCCCCGAGGCCGTCACCGAGGCAGCCGTGCACGCCCTGGCCCGCCGACTGCTCACCGAGCCCCGCTTCCGCGAGGCGGCCGCCGCCCTCCGGACCGCTCAGCGGCAGGCGGGCGGACACCTCCGCGCCGCCGACGAGATCGAGGCCCTCCTGCACCACGCCCGTGCGAAGAGGGAGGACTGACCGTGCCGTCCGCCGTCGTCGTCGCCCTCGTGCTGCTCGCCGGGCTGTCCGAGGCCGCCGGGCGCATCCTGCCCCTGGTCGCCCGCCGCCCCCGGGTGTCACCGCCCGTCGTGGCCGGGCTGCTGCTCACCGGCACCGCCGTCGAGAGCGCCGTGGTCGCCCTGTGGCCGCTGACCGCGTTCACTCTCGCCGGGCTGCTGCCGGACGCCACCGCCTCCGGAGCCGCGCCCGGCTGGACCGCCGGACAGGTCGCCCCGATGCTGCTCGGCGCCGTCATCGCGTTCCCGCTGCTCGGCCCCGCCCTTCATCTGATGCTGCTGACCGGGGTCGGCGCCCAACTGGTCGGGCCGGTCGCCGCCGCGAGCGGTGTGGGCGGCTGGACCGCCGCGGCCTGCGTGGCCGCCGCCGGCGTCGGGCTCGCCGCCGCCGTGGAAGCCGTACGACGCCTCGTCGGCCGGATCGGCACGACCGGGACACGGAGGCGCACGGCATGACGTGGTTCCCGCTCGTCGCTCTGGTCCTCGGCCCCGTCCTCCTCGTCGAGGCGCTGCTCGCCCGCTACGAGGTGATGCTCTACACCGCGGGCTGGCGCACCCCAGCGGCCGACCTCCCGCCCGGCGTGCCCTACGCCCGCGGAGCCGACCCCGGCCGCCCGCCGGCCGCCTACCTCGTCTACCTCGACGGCATCGGCAAGCGCCGCTTCACCGACACCCGCGACGGCGGACAGCTCGTCAAGGCGCTCATCGCCGCCGCGCCCGACCTGCGGGTGCTGGGGCAGGTGCAGCCGTACTCGCCGCTGGCCGCGCCGCTCGCCGACCGGCCGGTGTGGGTGCGGATCCGCCGGCACGCCGGGCTGCTGCTGTTCCTGCACAACGTCATGCAGATCTTCGTCGCCGCCGACCGCCGCTACCGCCCCCTCTACAACCGCGCCGTCGGCGCCCAGATCGCCGGCCAGCTGCGACGCGCCGGCTACCGGCCGGACAGCGGCATCCCGGTCGTGCTGCTCAGCTACAGCGGCGGCGCCCAGGTCGCCACCGGCGCGGTCCGGGAACTCCACGCCCAACTGGACGCGCCGCTGCTGCTGATCACGCTCGGAGGCTTCCACAACGGCGCCAACGACCTCACCCACGCTCTGCACCTGCACCAGCTCACCAGCGCCCACGACCGGATCGAACGGGTCGGCACATGGCTCTTCCCGCAGCGGTGGCGACTGCTGCGCGGCAGCGGCTGGAACCGGGCCCGCCGCGCGGGGAAGGTCACCGTGCACCGGATGGACCCCGCCACCCACCTGGGCCGCCGCAGCTACATCAGCCCGCACTCCCACCGGGCCGACGGCCGCAGCCACCTGGAGCACACCACCGACACCGTGCTGGCGCTCGTCCGTACGGTCACCGCGGCCGACGCGCCGCACTGAGCCCAGGTGGCCGGCAGGAAACCGGTGGGAAAAGGAACGGCCAAGGCACTCGGCACCCGCCCCTGCCTGTGCTTCCATGCGGTGTCGGCGCACTGACCGTGCGTCAACACCGCGTCCGCAGACAGGAGAAGGCATGCCGCAAGGACCCGGACGTCCCGCCCGCACCGCCCGTGTCGCCACCGCGCTCCTCGCCGCCGTCCTGTCGCTCACCGCGGCCCCGGCCACGGCCGCGGAGGACGCCGCCCCGCCCGGCTCCCGCGCCCCCGCCGTGCCGCTCCGCGTGGCGACGTACAACATCCACGCGGGGGCGGGGGAGGACCAGGTCTTCGACCTCGACCGCACCGCCGCCGCCCTGCGCGACCTGCGCGCCGACGTCATCGGGCTGCAGGAGGTCGACGTCCACTGGGGCGAGCGCAGCGCCTTCACCGACGAGGCCCGCGCGCTCGCCGAGAAGCTCGACATGCGGGTCTTCTTCGCGCCGATCTACGACCTCGACCCGGCCGCCGAGGGAGCCGAACGCCGGCAGTACGGTGTGGCAGTGCTCAGCCGCCACCCCGTGCTGCGCGCCGAGAACCACGAGATCACCCGGCTGTCCACGCAGACCCCCGACCCGGTGCCCGCCCCGGCGCCCGGCTTCGCCGAGATCGAGATCCGCGTGAAAGGCGTCCGTACGCACATCTACTCCACGCACCTGGACTACCGCGCCGACCCGTCGATCCGCGCCGCCCAGGTCGACGACATGCTCGGCATCCTCGCCGACGACCGGGGACCGAGCGTCCTGGTCGGCGACTTCAACGCCGAGCCGTCCGCACCCGAGTTGGCGCCCCTGTGGCACACCCTGCGCGACGCCGCCCCGGACGCCGGCCTCACCTATCCGGCGATCGCACCGCAGAAACGCATCGATCTGATCACCGTGTCGCACGGGATCACCGTGACCGGAGCCCGTACGCACGCCGCCGACGCGTCGGACCACCGGCCGGTCGTCGCCGACCTGCGGCTGCCCCGCAAGAACCGCTGAACCGGCCGCCGGACGACTGCTGAACGGCGTCCTCACCCCGGCGGGACACCCGGACCGCCGCCCTGGAGACGTTCCAGGTCCGACGGACGGACCTGGATCGCCACCATCGCGACCAGGGCGGCGAGCCCGGCGAAGATCGCGGCGGTGATGAACGCCGCGGACACCCCGGAGGTGAGGACCTCGGCCCCCCAGTGCCCGGGCAGCTCCCCCGTGCGCCGGAACTCCGCCCGCTCGGCGGGGGTCGCCTGCTGCAGGAAGCGCGGGACCACGTCCTCCGCCTCGTTCCTGCTGGCCGTGCCGTACATGGTGACCAGGATGGACAGGCCCAGCGAGCCGCCCACCTGCTGCGTGGCGTTGAGCAGACCGGAGGCGGCGCCGGTCTCCTGCACGGGCACGTTGGACAGCGCCATCAGGGTCAGCGACACGAACTCCATGCCCATGCCGAAGCTGAACACCAGCATCGGACCCAGCACGCTGCCCGCGTAGGTGGAGTGCACATCGGTCAGCGTCAGCCACGCCAGACCCGCCGCCGCGAAGAGACCGCCCGCCACCATGAACGGTTTCGGCCCGTACACCGGCAGGAACCGCGAGGCCAGTCCGGCGCCGATCGCGATGACCGCGCTCACCGGCAGGAAGGCGAGACCCGCCTGGAGGGGGCTGAAGCCCAGCACGTTCTGCACGAACAGGGTCAGGAAGAAGAACATGCCGAACAGCGCCGCGGCCAGGCACAGCATGATCCCGTACGTGCCCGCTCTGTTGCGGTCCGCGAACATGTGCAGCGGTGTGATCGGCTGCGGCGACCGCCGTTCCAGCAGCACGAACGCCACCAGCACGACCACCGCCGCCGCGAACGACGCCAGCGTCAGCGGATCCCGCCAGCCGTCCTGCGCGGCCCTGATGAAGCCGTAGACCAGCAGCACCATGCCGGCCGTGGAGGTCAGCGCGCCGGTCACGTCGAAGCGGCCCGGGTGACGCTCGGACTCCTTGATGTAACGCGGCGTGGCGAGGGCGATGAGCAGGCCGATGGGCACGTTGACGAACAGCACCCACCGCCAGTTCAGCCACTCCACGAGGATGCCGCCGGCCAGCAGCCCGATCGCGCCTCCGCCCGCCGACACCGCCGCGAACACCCCGAACGCGCGGTTGCGTTCCGGGCCTTCGCGGAAGGTGGTGCTGATCAGCGCCAGCGACGTCGGGGAGGCGATCGCGCCGCCCACGCCCTGCAGCGCACGCGCCGCGAGCAGCTGACCCGCGTTCTGCGCGAGCCCGCCGAGCAGGGACGCCAGCACGAACAGCAGCACACCGAAGATGAACACCCGCCGCCTGCCGAGGATGTCACCGGCCCGGCCGCCCAGCAGCAACAGCCCGCCGAACGTGAGGGTGTAGGCGTTGACCACCCAGGACAGACTGGCGGTCGAGAAGTCGAGGGAGCGCTGGATGTGCGGCAGCGCGATGTTCACGATGGTGATGTCCAGCACCACCATCAGCTGGCACGAGGCGATGACGAACAGGGCCATCGCGTTGCCGCCGCCGCGGCCGCCCCGTGCGGCCTCCTGTGTGGCGGCCGGTCGCGGACTGCTGGTCATATCGGGTCGCCCTTCCGGGAGTCCACCGTTCGACCGTACGCGCGCCCCTCACCGCCCACCACTCGATCAACGACGCCCCCGGAAGGTAGTGCCTGCACCACCTGGAACCGGTCACTGGCTGCATGGGCGGCGGCCCGCCGCCGCCCTAGCGTCGGAACGTCCCGACGAACCGCACCGGAAGGCCCCCGCCCATGTCCCTGATCCCGGACGGCATCGCCGTCGCCGTCGAGCGCGTGAGCAGGACGTACGGCGGCGTCCAGCCCGTCGTGGCGCTCGACGAGGTGAGCGCCGTGTTCCCGCGCGGCACCGCGACCGCCGTGACGGGACCCTCCGGATCCGGGAAGAGCACCCTGCTGCACTGCGCGGCCGGACTGGACCGGCCGGACTCCGGGCGGGTGCGGATCGGCGCCACCGACCTGTCGTCGCTGTCCGAGAAGAAGCTCACCGAACTCCGCCGAGCCCGCGTCGGCTTCGTCTTCCAGGCGTTCAACCTGGTCGGCGCGCTGAACGTGGAGCAGAACATCCTGCTGCCGTCCCGGCTCGCGGGCCTGCGCCCCGACCCCGCCTGGGTCGACGAGGTCGTCCGGCGCGTCGGCCTCGGCGACCGGCTGCGGCACCGGCCCGCCCAGCTCTCCGGCGGCCAGCAGCAGCGCGTCGCGATCGCCCGCGCGCTGGTCACCCGCCCCGAGGTGATCTTCTGCGACGAACCCACCGGCGCCCTCGACGCCCGTTCCGCGGCGGCCGTCCTGGACCTGTTGCGGTCCGCGGTCGACGCCTACGGGCAGACCGTCGTCATGGTCACCCACGATCCGGTCGCCGCGTCCTGCGCCGACCGCGTCCTGGTCCTCGCCGACGGCCGGATCGTCCGCGACATGGAACGCTCGGGCGCCGAGCGGATCGCCGAACAGCTCGCCCGGCCGGGACACCGCCGCCCCGCCGCGACCCGGGAGGGCTGACGCGTGCTCGGGCTCGCAGCGCAGACGCTCCGCCACCGCACGGGCGGCTTCCTCGCCACGTTCGTCGCACTCGCCGGGGGCGTCACCGTCCTGGCGACCTGCGCCCTCCTCGTCGAGTCCGGGTGGCGGCACCAGGGCGACCCGCACCGCTACGGCGCGGCCGTGGCCGTGGTCGCCGACCGCGACCTCACCGTCGACGGGCCGACGGTGCTCGGCGAGACCGAGCGCACCACCGTCGTCCTGCCCGAGCGGGGCAGCGTCCCCGAGAGGGTGGCCGGTGACCTGGCCGACGTGCCCGGCGTCGACCGCGCCGTGGGTGACCGGCGGCTCGTCGTCACCACGACGGCGGCCCCCGAGCTGCCCACCACCGGCCACGGCTGGTCGAGCACCGCCCTCGTCCCGTACCGGCTCGTGTCCGGACAACCGCCGCGCTCCGACGGGGAGATCGCCGTCGACGCCCGCCTCGCCGGGCCCACGGGCCTCGCACCCGGCGCCACCGCCGAGATCGTCACCGGCGGGGTGAGCCGCACGTACGAGGTGAGCGGCGTGGTCGACGCGGACGGTACGGCGAGCGGGCGGGCGGCGCTGTTCTTCACGGACGCGCACGCCGCCGCTCTCGACCCGCGCCCCGGCCGCTACGACGCCGTGGGCGTGCTCACCGCGCCGGGCGCCGACCGGGACGCCGTCCTCGCGGAGGTGCGCCGGATCGCGGACACCGCAGGCGCCGCCGCCCACACCGGCGACGACCGCGGACTCGCCGCCGAACCCGAGAGCGCCGCCGCCCGCTCCCTCGCCCTCGGCGCCGGAGCCGCCTTCGCCGGCTACGCGGCGGCGATCGTCGGCTTCGTGGTCGCCGGCACCGTCGGGCTGTCCGTACGGCACCGGCGCCGCGACCTCGCCCTGCTGCGCGCCGTCGCCGCCACCCCCGGCCAGGTGCGGGCGATGCTCCTCGCCGAGGTCGGGCTGCTCGCCCTGCTCGCGGGCGCCGTGGGCGTCCCCGCCGGGCTGCTCGCCGCCCGCCAGGTCCGGGACGCGCTCGTGACCCGCGGCTTCCTCCCGGACGACTTCGCCGTCCGGGGCGGCGCCCTGTCCGCCGCGGCCGTCGTGGTGACCGTCGCCGTCGTCGCTGCGCTCTCCGCCTGGATCGCCGCGCTGCGGGTCACCCGCATCCGGCCCACCGAGGCGCTCGGCGAGGCGGCCGTGGAACGCGCCACGGGTGGCAGGGCGCGTCTCGTCTGCGGACTGGCCTGCGTGGCCGGAGCGCTCTCCCTGACCGTGCTGACCGGCGCCACCGACGGGCAGACCGCGCTGGGCGCGGCCATGGGGATGCTCTACCTGTTCGTCCTGGGCGTCGCCCTGCTCGCGCCCTGGATCAACCAGGCCGCGGCCAGGCTGCTGGGGCCCGTGCTGCGTACCGTGTGGGGCGACAGCGGCTACCTCGCCGCGGCCAACCTGCGCGCCAACGCCCGCGGGACGGTCGCCGTCCTCACCGCGCTCGTGCTGTCCGTGGGGCTCGGCGGCACCGTGTGGTTCCTCCAGGACAACCTGGAGCGGCAGACCGTGGTACAGAGCCGTGAGGGCGTCCTCGCCCAGTACGTGCTGACCTCCGGCGCCGGACTGCCGGCCTCCGCCGTGGCCGAGGCCCGCCGCGTCCCCGGGGTGGTCGCCGCGACCGGCGTGCGCCGCACCTCCGTCGTCGTACCCGACCGGCTCGAACCGCAGACCGTCCCCGCGCAGGGCATCGACCCCCTGGGCGCGGACCGCACCCTGGACCTGCGGGTCCGCTCCGGCGGCCTCGACGCGCTGCGCGAGGACACCGTCGCCGTCTCCACGGCCCGCGCGGACGCGGCCGGCTGGCGGCTGGGTGACAGGGCCCGGCTGTGGCTCGGCGACGGCACACCGGTCACCCTGCGCGTCGTCGCGCTGTACGAGCGCGGCTGGGGCTTCGGCGACGTCACCCTGCACCGGCGCACCCTCGACGGTCACACCGTCACCGGCCTCGACGACCGGGTGCTGATCCGCACGGCCCCCGACGCCGACGCCGAGGCCGCCCTCGCCGAACTGGCCCGGCGCCATCCGGGCGGTCAGGTGATGGACACGGCCCGCCTCACCGGCGAACTCGCCGAGGACGTGGCGGTGAGCGGGTGGCTCAACAAGATGCTCGTCACCGTCCTGGTCGGCTACGCCGTCCTGGCCGCCGCCGACACCCTGGTCATGGCAGCGCTGGCCCGCACCCGGGAGCTGTCCCTGCTCCGCCTGGTCGGCGTCACCCGCGGCCAGGTGAAACGCATGGTTCACGCCGAACAGGCGGGCCTGCTCGGCGTGGCCCTCCTGATCGGCGCGGCGATCGCCGCGGTCACCCTCACGACGATCGTCCGGGCGGTCACGGGCGCGACCGTGCCCCACGTCCCGGTCACGGGCTGGGCGACCCTCCTGGGCGGCACGGCGGCACTGGCGCTGCTGGCCACGGTGCTCCCGGTGGCCCGCATCCTGCGGACGGCGCCGGTCGAGGGGATGGGCGTGCGGGAGTGAGGAGGGCCGACGACGCCGGGGCGCCCGCCGTCTCCCGCGCGTCCGCCGAATGTGCGACGTCCGCCGGTCCTGGCGGGCCTGCCGCGGCTGCCGGCTTCGGCACGTCGGCCGGTTCCGAGGCGCCCAGGGGCTCCGGCGGGTCCGCCGGCTCCGGCCTGTCGGCCGCTTCCGGTGACCCCGCTCGTTCCCGTGTGTCCGCCCGTTCTCGCGCGTGCGCCGGCTCGGGGCCGTCGGCCGGTTCTCGCGCACCGGCCGGTCACGGCACGCCTGCCGGTCTCGGGGTGCACGCCGGTTCCCGCGTGACCGGTGGCTCTGGCATGTCCGCAGGACCTGGGGCGCCTGTCCCTTCCGGCGCGCCGGACGGTGCCGGCGCGGACGGTGAGTCACGTGTGCCCCCGGGTCTCGGTACGTCGGCCGTTTCCGGCGCCCCTGCCGGCACTCGCACGCCCGCCGGCTCGGGCACGCCTGCCGTGTCTCGCGTGCCGGTCGGCCCTGACGCGTTCGCCAGGTCTCGCGCCTCAACTGGTTCCGGCGCGCCCGCCGGCTCCGGCAGGCCTGCCGGAGCGGGCGCGCCCGCCCGGTCCCGCTCCCGTGCCCGCACCCGGCCCATCGCCCCCGTCTCCGGCCCCGAAGTCGCCTGCAGCGGGCGGGCGAGCAGGTTGCCTGCCCCGCGTTCTATCCTCCGTGGCTGGGAGGTGCGGATGGTGGTGAGCCATGACCGCCCGGCGGACGGACGGCCGGGGCGGCGTCAGGGCGTGGCCGTTCGTGCCCGGACCGCGTTGGACGCGTTGGAGCATCTGATCGGGGGACTGGGCACCGCCCTGCTCGCCCTGCTCGCCACGCTCTGGCTGGCCCTCACCACGGCGTCCTGCCTTCTCGGTGTGGGCCTGCGGCTGTTGCCGTCCGCCCTGCACGCGGTGCGCGCGGTCGCCGACCGGGAGCGCGGCAGGCTCTCCCGCTGGGGTCCGGAGATCGTCGGTCCGGCGCCGCCGCCGGACGGGCTGCGGGCGATGCTCGGCGACCGCGCCGTCCGCCGCGAGGTCCGCTGGGTGGTCACACACGCGCTGCTCGGCCTCTTCCTCGGGCTGGTCGGGGCGACGCTGCCGCTGAGCGCGGCGCACGACGTCACGTTCCCGCTGTACTGGAGTGCCCTGCCGGAGAGCGAGGCCGCGTCCTCCGTGGGCTGGTGGACCGTACGCGACTGGCCCGGGGCCATGGCGGTCAGCGGCATCGGCGTGGCCCTCATCGGCGTCGTCGTGCTGTGCGCGCCTGCCCTCGCCCGGCTCCAGGCCTGGCCCGGACGCCGTCTGCTCAGCCCCGACGCGGGCACCGACCTCGTCCTGCGGGTCGCCGAGCTGACCGCCACCCGCGCCGCCGCCCTGGACGCCCACGTCACCGAACTCCGCCGCGTGGAGCGGGCGCTGCACGACGGCACGCAGAACCGCATCGTCGCCGTCACCGTCCTGCTCGGGGCCGCCCGGCGCGCCCTCGCCCGTGACCCGGAGGAGGCAGCGGCCCTCCTGGACCGCGCCCAGGACGCCGCCGAACAGGCGCTCACCGAACTGCGGGCGGTCGTCCGCGGCATCCTCCCGCCGGTCCTCGCGGACCGCAGCCTGCCCGACGCCCTCACCGCGCTCGCGGCCGGCTGCCCGGTGCCGTGCCGCGTCGACGCCGACATGCCCGTGCGGTGCCCGGCCGCGGTCGAGGCGACGGCGTACTTCGCGGTCGCCGAGGGCCTCACCAACATCGCCCGGCACAGCGGCGCGGGCGAGGCCCGGGTCGCCGTACGCGCGGCCGGCGGGCTGCTGCACGTGGAGGTCCGCGACGACGGCCACGGCGGCGCCGACGAGCACGGCGGCACCGGGCTCACCGGCATCCGCCGCCGCGTCGAGGCCCACGACGGAACACTGGAGCTGGCCAGCCCTCCCGGCGGCCCCACCACCCTGAAGGTGACCCTGCCATGCGGATCGTGATCGCCGAGGACGACGCCCTGCTGCGCGAGGGGCTGGCGCTGCTGCTGCGCGCCGAGTCCCTGGACGTGGTGGCGACGGCGGAGGACGCCGCCGCGTTCCTCGACGCCGTCGACGCGGAGCGGCCGGACGTCGCCATCGTCGACGTACGGATGCCGCCCACGCACACCGACGAGGGCATCATCGCCGCCGTGGAGGCACGGCGGCGCCTGCCCGGCCTCGCGGTGCTCGTGCTGTCCGCGTACGTCGAGCAGGCCTTCGCCACCGACCTGCTCGCGCAGGGCAGCGCCCGGCTCGGCTATCTGTTGAAGGAACGGGTGGGACGGGTCGAGGAGTTCCTGGAGGCTTTGCACCGGGTGGCGGAGGGCGGCACCGCCATCGACCCGGAGGTCGTCGCCCAACTGCTCACCCGCAGCAGGCCGGACGCCCGCCTGGAGCGGCTGAGTCCCCGCGAGCGGGACGTGCTGGCGCTGATGGCGGAGGGCCTGGGCAACGCGGTCATCGCGGAACGCCTCGTGGTCAGCGACGGCGCCGTGCACAAGCACATCCGCAGCATCTTCGCCAAGCTCGACCTGCCGCCCACCGACCGCACGGACCGCCGCGTGGCGGCAGTCCTCCACTTCCTCGAGAACGCCCGCCGCCAGACCCCTTAGGGGCGCGGGGAACTGCGCGACCGTCGGGCGGGGCGCCGGCACCTGCAAGCAGGCGTCACGGCCAACCCGCCCAGGGGCGCGGGGAACTGCGCGACCGTCGGCGGGGCGCCGGCACTTGTGAGGAGGCGTCAGGGCCGACGCCCTCGGGGGCGCGGGGAACTGCGCGACCAGCCACACACGACCCCCACCCGCCCGACGGGCGTCACCCCGCCCCAAGCGACCGCTCCCGAACCCGCCGAAGATGCCCCGCAAAAACGTCCCGCGCCTCAGGCGTGAGCGTCCGCAACGCCACAAGAGCGGTGACGGCGACGTCGCACAACTCCGCACTCACGTCGTCCCACGTATGCGTGACCCCCTTCCGCGGATTCCGCCCCGTCGCCCCCACGACGGCCTGGGCGACCTCGCCCACCTCCTCCGACAGCTTCAGGATCCGCAGCAGCACCTCGTCCGGCCCGTCGCCGACCCGGTTCGCGTCCAGCCATCCGTACAACGCCTCGACGGACCCCCAGAGATCCACATGCTCGTGCTCGCTCATGAGCGAGGAGCCTCGCACAGCCCACTGACAGCCCTCGCTGCTCGAACCCCCCGCTACTCGAACAGCGTCCCCTGCTGCCCCTCCCGAGCCTTCCGCAGCCGCCTGCTCCGCGCCCCCACCGCCATCGCCGTGACCGCCGCCGTCACCCCGAGGGCCGCCGGGACCATCCACCCCCGGTCGACGGCATGGCCGAGCAGATGGTCGAGGGAGAGCCGTCCGGGGCCCGAGACGGCCAGCCCCGCCGCTGTCAGCCCCAGCGACGCCGCGTACTCGAACCCGCCCTCCTGGTTGAAGAACCCGTTGGGCGCGTGCACCGCCGACGCGCCCGCCATCGCCCCGGCGGCGGCCGCACCCGCCGCCGGTGTGGCGAGGCCCAGCGCCAGCAGCAGCCCGCCGCCGGTCTCCGCGACACCGGCCGCCGCGGCGCTGACCTTGCCGGGCGCGTACCCGATGGAGTCCATGAACTGGCCGGTTCCCTCGATGCCGCCACCGCCGAACCAGCCGAAGAGCTTCTGCGTGCCGTGCGCCGCGAGCACCCCGCCGGTTCCCAGCCGGAGCAGCAGCAGTCCCAGGTCGCGTCGGTCGTAACAGGTCACGTCGTCTCCCCGTGAACGGTGGTCTGGCCCGACCACCGTCGCACCGCCACCGCGGGCCCGGCCCGTCGCCGACGCCGAACGGGTGACGCGGGTGGCGGGGGTCCCGCACCGGTACGAACCTGGCAGGCATGACCATTCAGACCACCCGCCTCAGCGACCCGGCCGTACGCGCCTTCGTCACGGCCGTCAACAACCACGACCGGGAGGGCTTCATGGCCCTGCTGGCGCCCGGCGCCACCATGGCGGACGACGGCACCGAGCGGGACCTCGCCGACTGGACCGACCGCGAGATCTTCTCCTCCCGCGGGCACATGGAGGTCGAGAACGAGTCCGACGGCGGCCGTCGCCTCATCGCCCGCTACAGCAACGACACCTACGGCGAGATGCGCACCACCTGGTCGTTCACCGTCGACGACGACGGCCGCATCTCCCGCTTCGAGACCGGCCAGGCCTGACGGCGCGCCGGGCGGGCCTCACCGACGCCTCACGCACGCCTCACCGACGGGCCGGGTCCGCGTCGTACGCCCGCCGTGCCTCCTCGACCCGGCCCAGGTTGGCCGCACCCCACTCCGTCAGGTGCGCGAAGAGCGGCGCCAGGCTGCGCCCCAGCTCGCTGATCTCGTACTCGACCCGGGGCGGCACCTCGGGGTGGTAGGTGCGCACCACCAGCCCGTCCCGCTCCAGCTGCCGCAGGCGCTGGGTCAGCACCTTCGGCGTGATGGTGCCGATCCGCCGCTCCAGCTCGACGAACCGCTGCCGTCCGTACGTGTGCAGCGCCCACAGCACCGGGGTGGTCCAGCGGCTGAACACGATGTCCACCACCGGGCTGACGGGGCAGGCGAATTGGGGCTCGCTCCCCGCGGTCGCCGCCTGCTTCGTTCCGGCCATGCGCACCCCTCCGGGGAAGTCACTATCCTCTGGGTACCTACTATACGCAGGTTGTTAGCGTCCTCACCACACCGAGACAACAGGGGAGTTGTTCATGTTCGTGGTGACCGGGGCAACGGGGAACGTCGGCCGGGAACTGGTGCGTTCCCTCGCGGAGGACGGCGCGCGGGTGACGGCGACCTCGAGGGGGATCACGGCGGACCATGTGCCGGACGGCGTACGGCCGGTGCGCGCCGACCTGACCGACGCCGGCAGTCTGCGCGAGGCGTTCGACGGCGCCGACGCGCTGTTCCTGCAGAGCGGGGGCGCCTCCGCGCATCTGATCGACCCGCAGGAGATCGTCGCCACGGCCAAGGCCGCCGGCGTCACGCGCATCGTGCTGCTGTCCTCGCAGGGTGTCGCCACCCGGCCGGGCTCGGCCTCGCACGGCGTGGTGGCGCGGGCCGTCGAGGACGCCGTGCGGGAGTCGGACGCGCACTGGACGATCCTGCGTCCGGGAGGGTTCCACTCCAACTCCCTGGCGTGGGCGGGCGCGGTGCGCTCCGCGCGGACGGTCGCCGCGCCGTTCGGCGACGTGGGGCTGCCGCTGATCGACCCGGCGGACATCGCCGAGGTCGCCGCCGCGCTCCTGCGTGGCGCCGGAACGGGCGGCCGGGTGATCGAGCTGACGGGCCCGGACCTCGTCACTCCGCGCGAGCAGGCCGGCGCGCTCGGGGCAGCGCTCGGCGAGCCGGTGCGGTTCGTCGACCTGCCTCGGGCCGAGGCGCGGGAGCAGATGCTGCGGTTCATGCCCGAGGAGGTCGTCGACACGACGCTCGGCATCCTGGGCGAGCCCACCGAGGACGAACTCCGCACCGGCCTGGGCGTCGAGGACGTCCTCGGCCGTCCGCCGCGGGCCTTCGCCGACTGGGCCCGCCGTCACGCCGAACTGTTCCGCTGACCCACGGTGCCGCAGGACCGTTCCTGATCCACGGGTACGAAGCGCCCGTCCGTGAGGATCGGGTGACGGGATGGTCACGAATCTCACCCACACGCCGGTCGGCGGGTTCAAGCACCCCGCTCAGCTCGTGTTTCGCGGATCGGTTGGCCCGGACTTGGGCGGACGTTGTGGAGATCGGCCGCGCCACGGCGTCCGCCGCTCCCGGCCACCATTGATCTGAACGCGACACATGGTCAGTCTTCTCGTCAGCTTCCGCGTCTCGTCACGCCGGAGGCCAACCCCCCACACCACCCTGACGAGGAGACCCCTCTTCATGACGCAACGGATGCGCACCGTCGCACTGAAAGTCACCGCCGCCGCCTGCGCGGTGACCGCCGCGAGCACGGCAGCCCTGCTCGGCGCTTCGTCCGCCCGGGCCCAGCCCGCCGAGGGCACGGTCCACGGTCTCGGCGCCGCGGGCGCCGTCAAGGGCAGCTACATCGTCCTCCTCGACGAGGAGACGACGTCCGCCGACAAGAAGGAACTGGCCCAGGAGTACGGCGGCAAGCTCAACCGGTCCTACGGCGCGGCCCTGGAGGGCTTCTCCGCCGACGGTCTCAGCGCGACCGAGGCGAAGCGCCTCGCGGCCGACCCGGCCGTCGGCGCCGTCGTCGCCAACCGCACCTACCGCACCACCGCGACCCAGGACGACCCGCCCTCCTGGGGCCTGGACCGCATCGACCAGCGGGACACCGCGGGCGACGGCACGTACACCTACCCCGACCAGGCGGGCGAGGGCGTCACCGCGTACGTCATCGACACCGGCGTGCGCGTCACGCACGAGGACTTCGAGGGCCGCGCCAGGCACGGCTACGACGCCGTCGACAACGACGACAGCGCCGACGACGGCAACGGCCACGGCACACACGTCGCCGCGACCATCGCGGGCGCCGACCACGGCGTGGCCAAGAAGGCCGAGGTGGTCGCCGTGAGAGTCCTCGACGACAACGGCTCCGGCACCACCGAGCAGGTCGTCGCCGGCATCGACTGGGTCACCGAGAACCACGAGGGCCCGTCCGTCGCCAACATGAGCCTGGGCGGCGCCGCCGACCCGGCCCTCGACGCGGCCGTGCAGAAGGCCATAGCCTCCGGCGTCACCTTCGCGGTCGCCGCCGGCAACGAGTCCGCCGACGCCGGACAGGGCTCGCCCGCCCGCGTGCCCGAGGCGCTCACCGTCGCCTCCAGCACCCAGGACGACGCGCAGTCGGACTTCTCCAACTTCGGCGGGTCCGTCGACCTGTACGCGCCGGGTTCCGACATCACCTCGGCCTGGAACGACAGCGACACCGGCACCAGGACCATCTCCGGCACCTCGATGGCCTCCCCGCACGTGGCCGGCGCCGCCGCCGTCCATCTGGCCGGCCACCCCGACGCCGACCCGGCAGCCGTCGCCAAGGCGCTGACCGACGGCGCCACCGCCGACGTGATCGGCAACCCGAGCACCGGCACGCCGAACAAGCTGCTGAAGGTCACCGAGTAGCGGACGGCACGCACGCGCGCGCCCGCAGGGCGCCGGGGCCACAGGGGAAACGGTTCCTCTGTGGCCCTCGTACGTCCCGGTTTGACGGCCCCTGTCCCCGGCACGCCGGAGCGAGTGGCCCGGCTCACATGGCGTACCGCCCCCGCCGCGGACACGATGGTGATCGTCACCGGCAGGCTGAAGGGACCGACCATGTTCCGCAAGGTGCTCGTCGCCAACCGCGGCGAGATCGCGATCCGGGCGTTCCGCGCGGGCTACGAACTCGGTGCGCGCACCGTTGCCGTCTTCCCGTACGAGGACCGCAACTCGCTGCACCGTCTGAAGGCCGACGAGGCCTACGAGATCGGCGAACCGGGACACCCGGTCCGGGCCTATCTGTCCGTCGAGGAGATCGTGCGCGCGGCGCGCCGGGCCGGCGCCGACGCCGTCTACCCGGGCTACGGATTCCTGTCGGAGAACCCCGAGCTGGCGAAGGCCTGCGCGGACGCGGGCATCACCTTCGTCGGCCCCGACGCCCGCATCCTGGAGCTGACCGGGAACAAGGCGCGCGCCGTGGCCGCGGCCCGCGAGGCGGGCGTCCCCGTCCTCGGCTCGTCCCAGCCCTCCACCGACGTCGGCGAACTCGTGCGCGCCGCCGACGAGATCGGCTTCCCCGTGTTCGTGAAGGCGGTCGCGGGAGGCGGCGGCCGGGGTATGCGCCGGGTGGAGGACCCCGCCCAGCTGCGGGAGGCCGTCGAGGCCGCGTCCCGGGAGGCCGCCTCCGCGTTCGGCGACCCCACGGTGTTCCTGGAGAAGGCCGTCGTCGAGCCCCGCCACATCGAGGTGCAGATCCTCGCCGACGGGCAGGGCGAGGTCATCCACCTCTTCGAGCGGGACTGCTCCGTCCAGCGCCGCCACCAGAAGGTGATCGAGCTCGCCCCCGCGCCCAACCTCGACCCGGAGCTGCGCGACCGGATCTGCGCCGACGCCGTGAGGTTCGCCCGGCACATCGGCTACCGCAACGCCGGCACCGTGGAGTTCCTCGTCGACCGCGACGGCCACCACGTCTTCATCGAGATGAACCCGCGCATCCAGGTCGAGCACACGGTCACCGAGGAGGTCACCGACGTCGACCTGGTGCAGGCGCAGCTGCGCATCGCCGCCGGAGAGTCGCTCGCCGACCTCGGACTGTCGCAGAATTCGATCACTCTGCGCGGCGCGGCCCTGCAGTGCCGCATCACCACCGAGGACCCGGCCAACGGCTTCCGCCCGGACACCGGCCGGATCAGCGCGTACCGCTCGCCCGGCGGCTCCGGCATCCGCCTCGACGGCGGAACCACCCACGCCGGCACGGAGATCAGCGCCCACTTCGACTCCATGCTGGTCAAACTGACCTGCCGGGGCCGCGATTTCGCCGCCGCCGTGGGCCGCGCCCGGCGCGCGGTCGCGGAGTTCCGCATCCGCGGCGTCGCCACCAACATCCCGTTCCTGCAGGCGGTGCTGGACGATCCCGACTTCCAGGCCGGGCGGGTCACCACCTCGTTCATCGAGCAGCGCCCGCAGCTGCTCACCGCGCGCCACTCCGCCGACCGTGGCACCAAGCTGCTCACCTACCTCGCCGATGTCACCGTGAACAAGCCGCACGGCGAGCGGCCGGAGCTGATCGACCCGCTGACCAAGCTGCCCGGGACGCCCGCGGGGGAACCGCCGGCCGGCTCCCGGCAGCGCCTCGCCGAGCTGGGCCCCGAGGGCTTCGCCCGCTGGCTGCGCGAGTCGCCGGCCGTCGGCGTCACCGACACCACCTTCCGCGACGCCCACCAGTCGCTGCTCGCCACCCGGGTGCGCACCAAGGACCTGCTCGCCGTCGCCCCGGTGGTCGCGCACACCCTGCCCGAGCTGCTGTCCCTGGAGTGCTGGGGCGGCGCGACCTACGACGTCGCCCTGCGCTTCCTCGCCGAGGACCCGTGGGAGCGGCTCGCCGCCCTGCGCGAGGCCGTGCCGAACATCTGCCTCCAGATGCTGCTCCGCGGGCGCAACACCGTCGGCTACACGCCGTACCCGACGGAGGTGACCGACGCGTTCGTGCAGGAGGCCGCGGCCACCGGCGTCGACGTCTTCCGGATCTTCGACGCGCTCAACGACGTCTCCCAGATGCGGCCCGCCATCGACGCCGTCCGCGCGACCGGCACGTCCGTGGCGGAGGTCGCCCTCTGCTACACCGCCGACCTGTCCGACCCGTCCGAGCGGCTCTACACACTGGACTACTACCTGCGGCTGGCCGAGCAGATCGTCGAGGCGGGCGCGCACGTCCTGGCCGTGAAGGACATGGCGGGTCTGCTGCGGGCGCCCGCGGCGGCCGCGCTGGTGTCGGCGCTGCGCCGCGAGTTCGACCTGCCGGTGCACCTGCACACCCATGACACCGCGGGTGGTCAGCTCGCCACCTACCTCGCCGCGATCCAGGCGGGCGCGGACGCGGTGGACGGCGCGGTGGCCTCCATGGCCGGCACCACCTCGCAGCCCTCGCTGTCGGCGCTGGTCGCCGCCACCGACCACTCCGAGCGGCCCACAGGACTGGACCTCCAGGCGGTCGGCGACCTGGAGCCGTACTGGGAGAGCGTCCGCAAGATCTACGCGCCGTTCGAGGCGGGCCTGGCCTCCCCGACCGGGCGCGTCTACCACCACGAGATCCCCGGCGGCCAGCTCTCCAACCTGCGCACGCAGGCGATCGCGCTGGGACTCGGCGACCGCTTCGAGGACATCGAGGCGATGTACGCGGCCGCCGACCGCATGCTGGGCCGCCTGGTGAAGGTCACCCCGTCGTCCAAGGTGGTCGGCGACCTCGCCCTGCACCTGGTCGGCGCGGGCGTGGACCCGCGCGAGTTCGAGGGGAACCCGGACCGCTTCGACATCCCCGACTCGGTCGTCGGCTTCCTGCGCGGCGAGCTGGGCACCCCGCCCGGCGGCTGGCCGGAGCCCTTCCGCACGAAGGCGCTGCGCGGACGCGCGGAACCCAAGCCCGCGCCGGAGCTGTCCGCCGAGGACCGCGAGGGCCTGGCCAAGGACCGACGCCCGACCCTCAACCGGCTGCTGTTCCCCGGGCCGACCCGCGAGTTCGAGGCGCACCGCCAGTCGTTCGGCGACACCAGCGTCCTGGACAGCAAGGACTTCTTCTACGGGCTGCGCCCGGGCAAGGAGTACGGCGTCGACCTGGACCCGGGCGTCCGGCTGCTGATCGAGCTGCAGGCGATCGGCGACGCGGACGAGCGCGGCATGCGCACGGTGATGGCCACGCTCAACGGCCAGCTGCGGCCGATCCAGGTGCGCGACCGGGCCGCGGCCACCGACGTGCCGGTCACCGAGAAGGCCGACCGCGCCGACCCGGGTCATGTGGCGGCGCCCTTCGCCGGCGTGGTCACCCTGGCGGTCGCCGAGGGGGACCAGGTGGAGGCGGGCGCCACAGTGGCGACCATCGAGGCGATGAAGATGGAGGCGGCCATCACGGCCCCGAAGTCCGGCACGGTGTCCCGGCTCGCGATCAACCGCATCCAGCAGGTGGAGGGCGGCGACCTCCTGGTCGAACTCGCCTGACCGAAGGCTCATCAGCGGACAGGCCATGCCCATGGCATATGCCTGCGACGGGGTCGCCGTTCGGCGTGACGGCGACCCCGTACGAACATCCGGCAGGCCTTCGAACAAGCCTGCGCGGGTGAGCTGTGGGACCGTAGATTGAGCGGCGACAACAGCTCTCGGAACACCACGGACGGCACTCATGACCGACCCTGCGACGGCACCCGGATCAGCACAGCAGAAGATCGACACCTCGGTGCCGCACTCGGCCCGCATCTGGAACTACTGGCTGGGAGGGAAGGACAACTACCCCGTCGACGAAGAGGCCGGCGACGCCTACACCGCCGTCTTCCCCGGCATCGTCACCATCGCCCGCAGCAGTCGTGCCTTCCTGCGCCGCAACATCACCTACCTGGCCGGTGAGCAGGGTATACGCCAGTTCCTCGACATCGGCACCGGCCTGCCGACGGCCGACAACACCCACCAGGTCGCCCAGCGGATCGCCCCGGAGTCCCGGATCGTCTACGTCGACAACGACCCGATGGTCCTGGCCCACGCCCGCGCGCTGCTCTACTCGACGCCCGAGGGCGCCACGGCGTACGTCGACGCGAACGTCCTGGAGCCGGAGCGCATTCTGAAGGCCGCGAGTGACACCCTGGACCTGACGCGTCCCACCGCGCTGATCCTCAGCAACATCCTCGGCCACATCGCCGACCACGACGAGGCGCGCTCCGTCGTCGACCAACTGATGGCGGCCCTGCCGTCCGGCAGCTTCCTGTCGGTCAACGACGGCTCGCGCGGCATCGACCCGGTCTTCGAGCGCGCGCAGGACGCGTACAACTCCAGCGGCGCGGTGCCGTACAACCTGCGGACGGTGGAGGAGATCACCTCCTTCTTCGACGGGCTGGAGCTGGTCGAGCCGGGTGTCGTGTCCGTGCAGCAGTGGCGTCCGGACGAGGACGCGCCCGAGCCGCAGGTCATCGCCGAGCACGGCGGCCTGGCCCGCAAGCCCTGACCTCTCACGCACCGAGGCGGGTCCCGTAACTCCCGGGACCCGTCTTTTCGTTGTCCCGGCGACGAACTTTGAACTCGTCGAGTACAAAGTATGGACGAGCTGAGCAGAAGTCTCCTAGCGTGTCGGCGCAACCGTTGGCGTACTCGGGAAAACGCGTATTCCGCACCGGAGTTGTCCGGCCCTCCGGTCGACCCAGCAGGAGGCAGCAGCATGGACGTACGGCTGTACCGGCATGTCCGAAGATCACTCACCGGCCTGCTCGTCGGCGCCTTCCTGGCCGGCGGCGTATGGGGGTCGCCGCCGGCCTCGGCCCGTCCGGGCGCCGCCCTCCAGGCCGACGTACCGCCCCAGGAACCGGGCGTCACGCTCCGCGTGTTCGACGTACAGGTCCCGCTCGAGAAGATCTGCACCCTCAAGCCCGGCCAGACCCCCAACGTCGACCGGCTGGCGCCGGTCGTCGACTTCACCTCGACCGCCGACTTCGGCGGGTTCGCCGACAACTTCGTCAGCCAGGTCACCGGCAACATCCATGTCCCGGCCGCCGGTTCGTACACCTTCCGGCTCACCAGCGACGACGGTTCACGGCTGCTGATCGACGACCAGGTGGTGATCGACCACGACGGGCTGCACGGCGCCGAACCCAAGGACGGCGCCGTCGAGCTCACCGAGGGCATGCACGCGCTGCGCATCGACCACTTCGAGCGCGGCGGCGGCGAGCAGCTCACCCTGGCCTGGCAGCCGCCCGGCGCCGAGGGTTTCACGACCGTGCCGAACGAGGCGCTGAGCACCGACGCCGGCGTGGTGCGGGTGACCGCGCCGGGCCGCAAGGAGTGCGAGGGCATCACCGACTCGCCCGGCGACGGCCTGCCGCTGAACGCCGTACGCCCCGACCACACGCTCACCGACCTGCGTCCCGAGGGCTTCGAACCGCAGGTCACGGGCATGGACTGGCTCCCCGACGGCCGGCTGCTGGTGAGCACCTGGGGCGGCACCGACAACACGGCTGGCGAGATCTACGCCCTCGACCACGCCACCGGGAACACCGGCCCGGACAAGGTCACGGCCACGAAGATCGCGGGCGGGCTCAAGGAGCCCATGGGACTGAAGGTCGTTGACAACGCTGTCTACGTCTCGCAGAAGCACGAGCTGACCGAGCTGCGCGACAGCGACGGCGACGGCTCCCTCGACCGCTCCCGCACCGTCGCCACCTGGCCGTACGGCGGCAACTTCCACGAGTTCGCCTTCGGGCTCCTGTACGACAAGGGCTACTTCTACCTCAACCTGTCCGTCGCCATCGACTACGGCGGCGCCACCACCGACCCGCAGCCCGCACCCGGCCGTGGCGTCACCATCAAGGTCAACAAGAAGACGGGGAAGGTCAGTTACCTGGCCGGCGGGCTGCGCACGCCCAACGGCATCGGCTTCGGACCCGGCGGCGGCATGTTCGTCACCGACAACCAGGGCGGCTGGCTGCCCGCGTCCAAGCTGGTCCACGTCAAGCAGGACCGCTTCTTCAACCACTACACCAACCCCGCGGGCCCCTTCGACAAGGAACCGGTGACCCAGCCGGTGCTGTGGCTGCCGCAGAACGAGATCGCCAACTCGCCCAGCACGCCCCTCTATCTGACCAAGGGACGCTTCAAGGGGCAGATGCTGTTCGGCGACGTCACCTACGGCGGGCTCCAGCGCGCGTACCTGGAGAAGGTCAAGGGCCAGTACCAGGGCGCGGTGTTCCGCTTCACCCAGGGCCTCGAGGCGGGCGTGAACCGCATCAGCATGGGCCCCGACGGCGCGATCTACGTGGGCGGCCTCGGCGCCGACGGCAACTGGGGCCAGGAGGGGAAGCTCAAGTTCGGCCTGCAGAAGCTGACGCCCAACGGCGGCAACACCTTCGACATCCAGGCCATGCGGGTGCGCAAGGGCGGCTTCGAGCTGGAGTACACCCAGCCCCTGTCGCAGGAGACCGCCGAGGACCTGGTGAGCCACTACGAGGCCCAGCAGTGGCGCTACACCCCGACCCGTGACTACGGCGGCCCCAAGATCGCCGAGGAGACCCTCGAGGTGACCTCCGCGAAGCTGTCCGCCGACCGCAAGAAGGTCACCCTGGCCATCGACGGCCTCAAGCCCGGCCGCGTGGTGCACGTCCGCTCCCCGCGCCCGTTCAGCTCCGCGTCCGGCGAGACCCTGTGGAGCACCGAGGCCTGGTACACCCTCAACGCCCTTCCGGGCGCAGAACCGGCACCCGGCCCGGTGTACGAGGCGGAGGAGGCCACCCTCACCGGGGCGGCCGGCATCAACACCGACCACCGCGGCTACTCGGGCAGCGGCTTCGTCGACCGGTACGGCACCCAGGGCGCCACCACCACCTTCGACGTCACGGTGGACCGGGCCGGCTCGTACGACGTGGGCCTGCGCTACTCCAACGGCCCGAACCCCTTCCAGGGCACCAAGTCCCTCTCCCTCCACGTCAACGGACGCAAGATCGGGCAGACCGAGCTGCGGACCACCGGCGACTGGGACACCTGGTCCACCCAGCGGGAGACGGTACGGCTGCGCGCCGGGCACAACACCGTCGCCTACCGGGTCGACGAGGGCGACACCGGGCACGTCAACCTCGACCTGCTCACCGTCGACCGGCACGGCGCCCCGGTCGCCCTGTTCGACGGCCGGAACCTCGACCGCTGGCAGCACACCGACGGACGCCCCGTGCAGTGGCCCGTGGACGGTGGGGCGGCGGAGGTCTGCTGCGGTGACATCCGCACCAAGGACAGCTACGACGACTTCCGCCTGCACGTCGAGTACTGGCTGCCGAAGCTGCCCCCGGACGTCACCGGCCAGGACCGCGCCAACAGCGGCGTCTACCTCCAGGACCGCTACGAGGTGCAGATCCTGGACTCCTACGGCGACACGACCCTCGCCACCGACGAGGCGGGCGCGATCTACCAGAAGAAGGCGCCCGACGTGAACGCCGCCCGGCCGCCGGAGACCTGGCAGTCGTACGACATCGTGTTCCGTGCCGCGCGCTACGACGCCGAGGGCGACAAGACGTCCGACGCGCGGATCACGGTGGTGTGGAACGGCAAGAAGGTCCACGACGACGTGGCGGTGGACAGCCCCACGGGCGGCGGCGCGCCCGAGGGACCCGCAGCCGCGGCGATCCGGCTCCAGGACCACGGCAACGCGGTGCGGTACCGCAACATCCGCATCGAGCCGCTGAGCTGACGCCGACCGGGTGAGAAACACGGGTGTGGCCGGGGACACGGGAACCCGGCCGCACCCCTGTCAGGACCTACCGCGCCGCGGGCCGCAGTGCGGCAGGCCCGGCCGGACGGCGCCGCGTTCGGGGGAGTCCGCCTCGGCGGAGCCGCCCCGGGCGCGGATGCCGATCATGCCGGCGGCGGTGAGCCTCGCGGCCACCGCCGCCGCGACGCCGCACACCAGGCGACGGCTTCCACCAGGCGCCGCTGACGGGCACAAGGTGGAGATCCTCAGCCGGAGCACCGAGCCGTTCACCGAGCGCACCGAGATGACCGGCCAGGGCACGGCGCACCCCTCGCGGCTGGTCCTGCCGTTCACCACGCGCACGGCGCAGCGGGAGGCGTGGCCCGCGGACGAGGCGCTCGGCCGTCCGAAACCCCCGGACGGCGAAGCCGAGGGGCGCGCCGGGCTGCCCGGTGGCACGCTGAGTCCGAACGGAGTCTCCGAAAGGACCTCGCGGTGATCACCACTGATTTCGTCCCCGGCTCGCCCTGCATGCTCGACGTCGGGGTCCCCGACGTCCCGGCCGCCGCGTCCTTCTACGGCGCGGTCCTCGGCTGGGACTACGAGCCGATGGCCGAGGAGGTCGAGGGCGGCATGTTCCGCAAGGACGGCAAGATGGTCGCCGGCCTCGGCAAGCTCACCGAGGAGGGCGCACGCCCGGCCTGGATGATCTACTACACGGTCGCCGACGCGGACGCCGCCACCCGGGCCGTCGAGGCGGGCGGCGGCACCGTGCGCGTGGCGCCCATGGACATCGAGCAGTGGGGCCGGATGGCCCAGTACAGCGACCCGCTGGGCGGTCAGTTCGCCGTGTGGCAGCCCGGCGAGAGCAAGGGCGTCGACCTGGTCGACGCGCCCGGCTCCCTGTGCTGGACCGAGCTGTACACCAGCGACGCGGCCGGGGCGCGGCAGTTCTACGGCGACGTGTTCGGCTGGCGGTTCAGCGACATGCCGATGCCGGGCGGCGAGGGCACGTACACCCTGATCACTCCCGCGGGCCAGCCCGAGGAGCGGATGCACGGCGGGCTGCTGGAGGTCGGCGAGGACGCCCTGTCCCTGGCCGGCGGGCGGCCCTACTGGCACCCGGTCTTCGCGGTCCCCGACTGCGACGCGGCCGTGGCCCAGGTGAACGGGAACGGCGGCACGGTGCAGATGGGCCCGGTGGACGCCGAGGGCGTCGGCCGGATGGCCCTGTGTCTCGACCCCTTCAAGGCGGACTTCGTGCTGCTCACTCCGACGGAGGGCTGACGGAAGAGGCGGGCCGGCCGGCGGTGGCCGGCCGCCGGGCGTCCACCTCGATCTCGATCCTCATCCGGGGATCGGCGAGACCGCAGACCATCATCGTCGCGGCTGGCCGCACCTCCCCGAAGCACCGGCGCAGCACGGGCCAGCAGGGCTCGAAGTCCGCCCGGTACGGCAGCAGGTAGCGCACCCGGACCACATCGGCGAACGTGCAGCCGGCCTCCGCCAGCGCGGAGCCGATGTTGCGCAGGCACTGCTCGGCCTGCTCCACGACGTCGTCGGAGATCGTCATGGTCGTGTAGTCGAAGCCCGTGGTCCCGGACACGTGCACCCGGTCGCCGTCGACCACGGCACGGGCGTAGCCGATGCGCTCCTCGAACTCCGAACCGCTGAGTATCGCCCGGCGCGGAAGATCATCCGAAGGGTGGATCATGGTCGCATCGTATGTCCTCGCCGACTCCCCGCGCCGGGACCCGGCCGCGGAGCGCTGCCATGGAGCCTGACGACCAGATCATGCGAGGCCCGGGGGAGCGGCGCGTCGCCGAGGCGGCGGAACGGATCGTCGTGGAAGGCCGGCCGCGTCTGCACCGCACCTGGGCGTCACTGGTGGCCACCGCCCTGCTGGGCGGCATCGACGTGAGCGTCGGCGTCATGACGCTGCTGTTCGTCAAGCACGAGACCGGCAGCGACCTCCTGGCCGGAGTGGCCTTCTCCGTGGGGCTGATCGCCCTGCTGCTCGGTCACAGCGAACTGTTCACCGAGGGCTTCCTCGTACCCGTCAGCACCGTGATCGCCGGGGCCGCCACCTGGCTCGACCTGCTGCGCCTGTGGGTGACGGTCCTGGTGATGAACCTCGTCGGCGGATGGGTGTTCATGTGGATCGTGATGCGGGCCTTCCCGGAGCTGCACTCCACGGCGGCCGAGGCGGGCGCGCGGTTCGTCGACGGCGGGTACACCCTGGGCACGTTCTGCCTCACCGTCCTGGGCGGCGGCGTCATCACCCTCATGACGCGGATGCACCACGGCACCGAGTCCATGACCGGGAAGATCGCCGCATCGGTGTCCGCCGCGTTCGTCCTGGCCGGACTCGGCCTGTGGCATTCGGTCCTCGACTCCCTCATCGCCTTCGCGGGCCTGCACGCCGCCGACACCCCCTACGGTTACGCCGACTGGCTGGCCTGGCTCGGCTGGGCCGTCCTCGGCAACGTGGTCGGCGGCCTCCTCCTGACCACGTCCCTACGCCTCGTCCGCAGCGCCCCGGTCCTGCGCGAGGAGGCGCCGGCTACGGACGCGGGCGACACCTGACGGGGGAGGGGCCGGGCTCAGCGGTCCTGCGACAGCCGCAGCAGATCGGCGAAGGTGCCTCCCGCGTGCACCAGGTCGTCGAACGTGCCGTGCTCGGTGATGCGGCCCTGCTCCAGGACGACGATGTGGTCGGCGATCTTCGTGTTCTCCAGCCGGTGGGTGACCACGATGGTGATGCGATCGCCCGCGATCGCCTTGATCCGTTCGAAGATGCCGTGCTCGCCGCGCGGGTCCATCTGCGAGGTCGGCTCGTCGAGGATCAGCAGGGGCGGCCGCCGGTACAGCGCGCGGGAGCAGGCCAGTCGCTGCCACTGGCCGCCGGACAGCTCCGCCCCGCCGAAGATCTCCCGTGCGAGCAGCGTGTCGAGACCGGCGGGCAGGCCCTCCACGGCGTCCCGCATCCCGACCGCGTCGACCGCCTCCCACACCTCGTCGTCGCCCGTGCTGCGCGGCTGCCCGAGCGTCACGTTCTCCCGCACGCGCAGCGGCCACTGGGCGAAGATCTGCGGCACCAGGCCCGTGCACCGCCACACCGAGGCCGGGTCGGCTTCGGCGAGGTCGACGCCGTCCCAGGTGACGCGGCCCTTGTCCGCGAGGTGGATGCCGGTGACCAGACGGGTCAGGGTGCTCTTCCCCGACCCGTTCACGCCGACCACGGCGAGAATCTCCCCGCGCCGCAGCGTGAGCGACACGCCGTCCACGGCCGGCTTCTCCTTGCCCGGATAGCGGTAGGCGACCTCCTCGAGGCGGATCTCCTCCACCGGCGACGCGACCTGCGCCGGCCCTCGCCGGGGAGCGCGCGCGGCGGCGTCGTCGAGGAACGCCTGCATGTCACTGAGGTACAGGCTGGTGTGGAACACCGCCGCACCGTTCATCACCACCTGGGACAGCGCGGCCAGGGTGGTCTGCACGGCGATCACGGCCGTGGCGGCGACGCTCGGGGCGATGCGCCCGGAGGCCGTGAGCCACGCGAGCGCCACCCAGGTCAGCACCAGGAACGCGCCGCCGGCGAGGGACGACAGCAGAGCGATCCGCAGGGTCCGCGGGGCCGCCGACAGCGACCTCCTGTCCACCCGCTCGGACAGGGCGTGGTACCAGTACAGGAGGTACTCCGTCATGCCGTTGGCGCGGACCTCGTCGGCGTACTTCGGCGTGGTCGCCCACCAGCGCGTCATGCCGCGCACGGCGCGGTCGGCGATGTTCGCGTAGTGGATCTCGTAGTCGACGCGTGCGGTGAGGACGGCGCCCGCGCCCGCCGGGGCGACGGCCAGCAGGAGCAGCGGCAGCATCAGCGGGTTGAGGACCGAAAGGACGCCGCAGGCGGTGACCATCCTGATGAGCGCGGCCATGAAGCGCTGGGCGTCCATCACCATCACGTGCGTGCGCATCACGCCCATCTCCGCGGCCTCCTGACGGTCGGCGAAACCGTCCACGGCGTACGCCTCCGCCTCGACGCGGCACACGGCCTCGACCAGCGCGCAGTCGGTCTCCGTGGTCAGCCGCGGGGTGATGCGCCGCTCGGCGTAGGAGGCCAGCGCGACCGACGCGCGGGCGAGGGCGCTCGCCGCCGCGACGACGACCAGCGCGGGCAGGGCGTCGCGCAGCCGGTCGCCGACCGCGCCGGACCCCAGCAGCGGGCCCATGGCGCGTGCTGTCGCGGTGAGCAGGGCCGCCGCCGACACGCCGGTCACCAGCTGGCAGGTGAGGAGCAGCAGCACGGCGCGGCGGTCGATGCGCCACGCCATGACGCAGATCCGCCGCAGCACCGAGGGGAGCTGTGAGCACAGGGCACGGAAGCCGGCCTGGCCGAGCGGGTTCACGGACTGGTGGCCGGAGAAGGTGATCTCGGCGGGAGGCGGGGGCGGGACGGCACGGCCGGTCGGTGGGGTCACGGCTTCTCCCTGCTGGTCAGAGGGGTGAGGCGACGGCACGAGGTTCAACGAGAGGGGCGCCGGTATCGAACACACGTGTTTCGGACGCCGTCCTTTCCGTGCGGCGAGCGGCGGCCGGGGTACGAGTCCTTGAACGCCGGGCCCGGTCAAGCGGCACCGGGTGGCCGAAACGCCGACGGCTGGGACGCCCGAAGGGGGCGCGGGGGACTGCGCGAACAGACACCGACGGCCCGCACTCGCCATGTGAGCGGCTTCGCCCTTTTGCTGTTTGCCTAAAGACTTTAGGCTCAGGCATACTCGCTGTAGCTGAACGAAAGGACGACGATGGCACCGCGAGCAGGACTCACCGCCGAGCGCCTGACCCAGGCAGGCGCGACCCTCGCCGACGAGGTGGGCTTCGACCAGGTGACCGTCTCGGAGCTCGCCCGGCGCTTCGACGTCAAGGTGGCGAGCCTCTACTCCCATGTGAGGAACTCGCACGACCTCAAGACCCGCATCGCCCTCCTGGCCCTGGAGGAACTCGCCGACCGCGCCGCCGACGCGCTGGCCGGACGGGCGGGGAAGGACGCCCTCGTCGCCCTGGCGAACGTCTACCGCGACTACGCGCGCGAGCACCCCGGCCGGTACGCGGCCGCGCAGTTCCGGCTCGACCCCGAGACCGCCGCGGCCAGCGCCGGAGTACGGCACGCGAAGATGACCCGCGCCCTCCTGCGCGGCTACGAGCTCGACGAACCGGACCAGACCCACGCCGTCCGCCTGCTCGGCAGTGTCTTCCACGGCTACGTCAGCATCGAGATGGGCGGCGGCTTCAGCCACAGCGCCCCGGACACGGACGAGACATGGTCCCGCGTCCTCGACGCGCTGGACGCCCTCCTGCGCAGCTGGCCGCCCGCGCCCTGACCTCGCGCCCCCCGGCCTCACGTCCACCCACCCTCGAAAGACGGACTTCGACATGCCTTCCGCGCTCGTCACCACCCCCATCACCCCCGACCTCGTACGCGGCGCCCTCGAACTGGAGGAGACCCCCGACGGACTGCTGCCGCACCGCCTGCCCGCGTGGGCGCGCGCCCAGTGCTCCGACGGGCAGCTCGCCATGGCCGAGTCCCAGCCCTCCGGCGTCCGCCTGGTCTTCCGCACCCGCGCCACCGTCGTCGAGCTGGAGACCGTCCCCACCAAGCGCGTTTACGTCGGCGCCCCGCCTCGCCCCGAGGGCCTGTACGACCTGCTCGTCGACGGGCGGCCCGCCGGGCAGGCGTCCGCGACCGGCGGCAACACCGTCACCATCGACATGTCGACCGGCCAGGCCGAGATGAGCTCCGGACCCGTCGGCGCCGTCCGCTTCGAAGGGCTGCCCGGCACCCGCAAGACCGTGGAGATCTGGCTGCCGTACAACGAGATCACCGCACTCGTCGCGCTGCGCACCGACGCCCCGGTCGAGCCCGCGCCCGCCTCCGGCCGCCGCATCTGGCTGCACCACGGCAGCTCCATCAGCCACGGCTCCGACGCCGCGAGCCCGACCACCGTCTGGCCCGCGCTCGCCGCGGCCGCGGGCGACGTGGACCTGGTGAACCTCGGCTTCGGCGGCAGCGCCCTGCTGGACCCGTTCGTCGCCCGCACCATACGCGACACGCCGGCCGACCTGATCAGCCTCAAGATCGGCATCAACCTCGTCAACACCGACCTGATGCGGCTGCGCGCGCTCGGCCCCGCCGTGCACGGCTTCCTCGACACCATCCGCGACGGCCACCCCGACACCCCGCTGCTGGTCGTCTCACCGATCCTGTGCCCCATGCACGAGGACACGCCCGGCCCCACGGCCTTCGACTTCAGCCGGCTCGCCGAGGGGAAGCTGGCGTTCACCGCCTCCGGCGACCCGGAGGAGCGCGCCGAGGGCAAGCTGACGCTGAACGCCGTACGCGAGGAGCTGGAGCAGATCGTGGCGGCGCGCGCGAAGGAGGACCCGAACCTGTCCTACCTCGACGGGCGCGCCCTGTACGGCGAGCAGGACCACGCCGAGCTCCCGCTGCCCGACGGGCTGCACCCGGACGCGGCCGCCCACCGGCTCATCGGGAAGCGGTTCGCCGCCCACGCCTTCGCGGCGGACGGCCCGTTCGCCGGCGCCGTCGACTGACCCGGACGGTGGCCGCCTCTTCCCCGGGGCGGCCACCGTCCGTCCACCGAGCCGTCGTTGACGCACAGTCACCTCTGCGCAAAGCCTGGACAGCCGTCCCGTCGCGTGTTGTCATTCCGCTGCACAACGGATTTCCAACGTTGGAAGAACATTCGGCGGAGTTGACGGCCGTGCTCTCGTTCCGCCGTGGCCCCATGCACCCAGCGCGAGGAAAGGTTCGATGACCAGACAACTCACCCGCCCGAGATCCAGATGGTGGGCCGTGCTGACCGTGACGGCGCTCACCCTGTCCACGGGCGCCCTGGCGCCCGCCGCGACGGCCGCCGCACCGGCCGCGGCCGTCGACGCCTCCGCCGCCCGGGCCGCGGACGCCGACGTCACGGTGCACGGGCTGAAGGGCGAGTACTTCCGCATGTCCGCACCGGGCGCCCGGGACTTCGCCGAACTCGGCGGGACCCAGCTCGAGCCGCAGATCAACTTCGCCGGCCTCACCAGCACGTTCGAGGAGCTGACCGGGCGGACGGAACACACCACCGCCCGCTGGACGGGCCAGATCGAGGTCCCGGCGACCGACGACTACACCTTCTACGCGATCGGCGACAACGGCTTCCGTCTCTACATCGACGGTGAGCCGGTCCTCGACCACTGGGAGCCCGACTGGGACCGGGAGCAGACCAGCACCCCGGTGAAGCTCACCGCGGGCAGGACGTACGACTTCCGCCTGGAGATGTTCCAGGACTTCGGCGGATCCAACATGTACCTGCGCTGGTCCACGCCGACGCTTCCCAAGCAGCTCGTGCCGATGACGGCGTTCACCCCGCCCGCCGACTTCGAGGTCTACCCGGTCGAGCTGACCGTCGGCCGCGACGGCCGCACCCTCCGCGCCCGCTTCGACGGCCCGGTGGGCGGCCTCGGGCGCGTGGCCGAGCACCTCAAGGTCGAGGCCGACACCACTGCCCTGCCGATCAGGTCGGTGAGGACCTCCCCCGGGGACCGGAACGCCCTCCAGGTCACCCTCGCCGAGGCGGTCCAGAAGGCCCAGACGGTCCGTGTCGTCTACGACGGCGAGGGCGGCCTCACCGCCGGCGGCGAGGCCGTGCCCCACATCGCCCGCTACGCCGGGAACGCCTCCGTCCACCGCCTCACCACCCCGTGGGGCGACAAGGTGGACAAGAACAACCCGCTGCCCGAGTACCCGCGCCCCCAGCAGGTCCGCACGCAGTGGAAGAACCTCAACGGCCCCTGGCAGTTCAGCGGCGCGAAGGCGGGGGAGCAGCCCGTCTTCGGCAAGGACCTGAACGAGAAGATCATCGTGCCGTTCCCGGCGGAGTCACTGCTCTCCGGGATCGAGCGGCACGAGGACCACATGTTCTACCGCAAGCTCGTGGACGTGCCGAAGAACTGGAAGGTCGGCAAGAGCGGCAAGAACCGGCTCAAGCTGAACTTCGGCGCCGTCGACTACGAGGCCCGCGTCTGGGTCAACGGCAGGAAGGTCGCGGAACACACCGGCGGCTACAACGCGTTCAGCGCCGACATCACCGACGCGCTGAAGAGCAAGGGGCCTCAGGAGATCGTCGTCGCGGTCACCGACACCGGCGGCCCCGACCAGCCCGTGGGCAAGCAGTCCACCAGCCCGGGCGGCATCTGGTACACCCAGTCCTCCGGCATCTGGCAGACCGTGTGGATGGAGCCCGTCGCCGAGACGTCCATTGACAACGTCGTCACGACGCCGGACATCGACACCAGGACCCTCGCCGTGACGGTCGAGTCCGCCGGCGCGTCCGCCAGGGCACGTGTCGAGGCCGTGGCCCGCGACCACCGCGGCAAGGTCGTCGGCAAGGTGACCGGCCCCGCCAACAAGCAGCTGAAGCTCCCTGTGGCCAACCAGCGCCTGTGGAGCCCGGACGACCCCTACCTCTACGACCTCGACGTCACGCTGAACGACGGCCGGTCCACCGACACGGTCGACAGCTACTTCGGCATGCGGAAGATCGGCATCGAGGACGTGGGCGGCTACAAGAAGCTCGTCCTCAACGGGAAGCCCGTCTTCTCCCTCGCCACCCTGGACCAGGGCTTCTGGCCCGACGGGCTCTACACCGCGCCCAGCGACGACGCCCTGGCGTTCGACCTGAAGGCGCACAAGCAGCTCGGCTTCAACGCGGTCCGCAAGCACATCAAGGTGGAGTCGCCGCGCTGGTTCTACCACGCGGACCGGCTGGGCCTGCTGGTCTGGCAGGACTTCGTCTCCGGCAACCTCACCAGCGCGAGCGGCCGGCAGGCGTTCGTCGAGCAGGGCCGGGAGATGATGCGCCAGCACCACAGCTCGCCCTCCGTCATCGGCTGGATCGTCTTCAACGAGGGCTGGGGCGAGTGGGACCGGGCGGAGACCGGCAAGCTCACCGAGGCCGTCAAGGCCGCCGACCCGTCCCGCGTCGTCAACGCCCACAGCGGCGTCAACTGCTGCAACAGCAAGGGCGACTCCGGCACGGGCGACATCATCGACCACCACGACTACAACAACGAGGACCCGCCCTTCCCGGACCACCGCGCGGCGATGGACGGCGAGCACGGCGGCTTCACCCTCCGCACCCCGGGGCACATGTGGCCCGGCCCGCCCACCGTCATCTACAGCGGCGTGGACAGCAAGGAGGCGCTGACCCGCAAGTACGTGGAGAACACCGAGAAGTTCTATCTCGACCAGGCCGCCGCGGAGCTGTCCGGCTCCGTGTACACGCAGATCACCGACCTGGAGAACGAGCTCAACGGCCTGTACACGTACGACCGCAGGGAGATCAAGGTCGACCCGAAGGCGGTGCGGGAGATCAACCTCGAGGTGCTCGCGGCCGGCGCGTCCGCCGGTCAGCGCGAGCAGTTGAAGGGCGGCGGCCGATGGTCCCTCGACGAGGGCGCCGGCACCACCGCCGAGGACAGCGGCCCGAACGGCAAGGCCCTGACCCTCACCGGGGGCGCCACCTGGACCACCGGAGTCAGCGGCAGCGCGCTGAAGTTCGACGGGCAGGCCCAGTTCGCCCAGACGGACGGACCGGTCCTCGACACCACCGGCAGCTACACCGTCTCCGCCTGGGTCACCCTCGACGCGCTGCCCGGCAACTACGCCACCGCGGTCAGCCAGGACGGCCGGCGCCAGGCGAGCCCGTTCTACCTCCAGTACGGGCAGGGCGCGTTCGCCTTCAGCACGCCCGACGGACAGCGGGCGCGCCTGGAGACCCGGCCCGAACTGGGCCGCTGGTACCACCTGGTCGGCGTGCGGGACGGCGCCACCGGCGAGATCACCCTGTACGTCGACGGCGTGAAGGCGGCGACCGTCAAGAGCGGTCCCAACTACGTCGGCTCCGGGCCCCTCGCGGTCGGCCGCGCCAAGTGGAACGGTGACGACACCGACTTCTGGAACGGCTCCGTCGACGAGGTCCACGCCTACGACAAGGCGCTGACCGCCGAGGAGGTGACCGCCCTCCACGAGGCGCAGAAGCCGTAACACCCGGTACGACGAGGGGGCGGACGCCACGGCGTCCGCCCCCTCTCGCGGTCCCGTCACCTACGGCTCAGGGTGTCCAGGGCGCCTCCACCGCCCACGTGGTGTCCTCGGCGAACAGGGCGGGGGAGTCGTAGGCTCGTGTGCCACCGGGGATCGCCAGCCACAACTCGGCGTCGTAGTGCCGCAGGTACTGCCCGGGGAAGTTGTACGCGGACAGCCTCACGCCGCCGTTCGCGCCCCGCACCGGGCAGAAGGTGGCGTCCGCGCGGAACAGGTCGCCGCTGCCGCCCTCCTTGTACACACGGGAGTTGCGGTGCCGCAGATACTCGCCCGGGTAGTTGCGCGACTCGAACGAGTAGCAGGAGGCGTCCGCCAGGCCGGGGACGATCCGCCAGGTGGCGTCGGCCTTCAGCAGCGCCGCGCTGCCGCCGTTCACCACCTCGGTGAACGCGGCGCCGTCCTTGTGCCGGATGTACCGGTCCGTGTAGCCGGGGGTGGTGACGCGCAGGGAACGGAACTGTCCGGCGGGCAGCGTCACCGGGGCCGCCGGCGAGCGGGAGGCGTCGATCAGCGCCCGGTTGGCCGCCCGGACCCGCGCCTGGTCGACCTTGACCACCTGGCGGTCGTAGGTGAGCAGTCCGTTCGCCTCGTTCTCCACGTCGGTGATCTCCGTGTAGACGGCCGCGGACAGGCCCCGCGGGAGACGCACCTCGCGGATGCCGTCCAGGAGCCCGACGAGCCGGTTGTCGAGGTGGGCGAGGGACGGCTGGTCCTCGTAGCTGAAGCCGCCGCCCGGGTACCACTCGTGGCCGGCCACCTTGAAGCCGAGACCGCCGTACTCGCCGAGCACCGCGGCCCGGCCGGCGTCCGGCACCGTGGTGCCCGGGCCTACGTAGACGTGGTGGTCGACGACGTCGCCGTTGCCGCCGTCGACGGCGCCGCAGCAGTTCACCCCGCTCATGTTGTCCACCAGCCGCGACGGGTCGTACGCCTTCACCTCGTTCGCGATGCGCGCCTGGTCGTACTGGCCCCAGCCCTCGTTCTGGTTCACCCACATGATCAGCGAGGGGGAGCTGCGGTGCTGGTCGATGATCCGCCGGTACTCGGCCTCCCACTGGGCGCGCCCCGCCGCGTCGGGCGTGCGCTCCATGGACGGCATGTCCTGCCACACCAGCAGACCGAGCCGGTCGGCCCAGTAGAACCAGCGCTGCGGCTCCACCTTGATGTGCTTGCGCACCATGTTGAAGCCCAGGTCCTTGTGCTTCTGCAGGTCGAACCGCAGGGCGGCGTCGGTCGGCGCGGTGTAGATGCCGTCGGGCCAGTAGCCCTGGTCCAGGGTGCCGGTCTGGAACACGAACTGCCCGTTCAGCACGGGCCGCAGCACACCGTCGACCCGGGCGAGACCGACCGTGCGCATGCCGGTGTAGCTGCCCACGGAGTCGACCGGCGTGGCGCCGGACAGCAGGTCGGCGCGCACGTCGTAGAGGAACGGGTCGTCGGGCGTCCACCGGCGGGCGTTCGGCACCGGGACGGTGAACTCCGTGCCGGCCGGGCCGGTCGCCGTGCCGACCGTGGCGCCGCCGGCGGAAACGGTCACGCGGGCCTGATGCCCGCTCGTCCCGGCGCCCCGCACGGTCACCTTGAGCCGGTTGTTCGTCAGGTCGGGCACCATGTCGAGCCGGGTGATGTGGGCCGCCGACGTGGGCTCCAGCCACACCGTCTGCCAGATACCGGAGGCGGCCGTGTAGAAGATGCCGCCGCCCGGATGGGGCTGGACGTCGTTCAGCCGCTGCTTGCCGACCGCCTGGCTGCCCGTCTGGGTGGGGTCCCACACGGAGACGACGACCGTGTTGACGCCGCCCCGGTTCAGCAGGTCGGTGATGTCGTAGGAGAAGGAGTCGTAGCCGCCGTCGTGGACGGCGCCCGCCTGCCGGTCGTTGACCCAGACGGTGGTGCGCCAGTCGCTCGCGCCGAAGTGGAGCTGGACGCGCCGGCCGTCCCAGCCGGACGGGACGGTGAAGGTGCGCTTGTACCAGAGCTTGTCGTTCTGGGTGATGCGGCGCTGGATGCCGGAGAGCGCCGACTCGGCGACGAACGGCACCCGGATCTGCTCCGGGAAGGCGGCGGGACGGCCGGCGTTCGCCGAGGTCACGGCGAAGTCCCAGATGCCGTTGAGGTTCGCCCAGTCGGGGCGGGTGAGCTGCGGGCGCGGATACTCGGGCAGCGGGTTGTCGACCGGGACCTGGTTTGTCCACGGCGTGGTCATCGGCGCGGGCTTCGGCGTCCACGCCGCCGGCGCCGCGGTCGCGGCCCCGGGAACGGTGAGGGCGGTGCCGGCCAGCAGGGCCAGCACCGCCAGGACGGTCGCCGTCCACCGCCGTCTCGGGCGGGCGGCACGGGGGACGGGTGCGGGTGTTCTACGCATCGTCACTCCTCGGGAAGTGGGGGTGGGAGACGTGCGCGTGCCAGGGCGGCCGGCTGTGCGAGGAGCGTGACCGGCCGCCGTACCGGACGCGGCAGCGGGAGCCAGGAGGCCCGCCGCCGCGTCCGGGGTCTACATCAGTTGCCGCCGTCGCCCCAGCCACGTCTGGGCGACGACCACCACGGCCAGGAAGGCGCCGCTGACGACCTGCTGGTAGGAGGAGTCCAGGGAGCCGATCTGGTTGATGACGTTCTGGATCACCTTCAGCAGCAGCACCCCGACCAGCGACCCGCTGACATAGCCGAGCCCGCCGGTGAGCAAGGTGCCGCCGATGACCACGGCGGAGATCGCCTCCAGTTCCATGCCGTTGCCGAGGATGGTCACCCCGGAGGCGAGCCACGCGGCGTTCAGCGCACCGGCCAGGCCGGCCAGCACCCCGGACAGCGTGTAGACGAGGATCTTGGTGCGGGCCACGGGGGCGCCCATCAGCGCCGCCGCGTCCTCGTTCCCGCCGACCGCGTACACGTGCTGGCCGAACCGGGTGCGGCGCAGCACGACCGCCCCGGCGACAAAGAGCGCCAGCATGATCCATACGGGGTTGCCCAGGCCGAGCGTGGTGCCCTGCCCCAGCTCGGCGAGGAAGGAGCCCTTGCCGATGAGGTAGGTGTTCGCGCCCTCGTCGGTGATCGCCAGCATCAGACCCCGGGCGCCCAGCATGGCCGCCAGGGTGACGATGAACGGCGCCAGCCGCGACCGGCCCACCAGCAGCCCGTTGACCACGCCGACCGCCCCGCACACCGCCAGCGGCAGCAGCAGCGCCACCAGCGTCCCGTGCCGGGAGCCCCAGGCCGCCAGCACCCCGCCGAGAGCGAACAGCGAGCCCACCGACAGGTCGATGCCGCCGGTGATGATCACGAACGTCATGCCGAGCGCGACGATCGCGAGGAACGCCGAACTCGTCGCCATGTTGCTGACGTTGTCGCCGGTCGCGAACGAGTCGAAGCTGAACGTCGCCACCAGCGAGACGATGACGAGCACGGCCAGCGCGCCGTGCTGCTGCACCAGGGCGCTCAGCCGCTCCGAGCGCGCAGGCCCGACAGGCTCCGCGCCCGCCGCCCGCTTGCCCTCGTCCACGCCCACCGGCGCCTGCGTCTTCGTGACGGTCATCGCTTCCCCCGTCCCCGCGCCGCGTAGACCGCGGCCACGATCACTACGGCCTGCGCGATCTGCGTCCACGACGGCGGCAGATCGTGCTTGATCAGGGTGGCGGTGAGCAGCTGGATGAGGACCGCGCCCGCCACCGTCCCGGCGATGTTGACCCGGCCGCCGGTGAGCGGCGTGCCGCCGACCACGACGGCGGTGATGGCGGACAGCTCCATCAGGTTGCCCAGCGACGTCGGGTCGCTGGCCTGAAGCCGTGCCGTGGCGAGCACGCCCGCCACGGCGGCGAGCAGTGCGGACACCACGTACACCACGATCAGCACGCGCCGCACCGGCAGGCCGGCGAGCTGCGCGGCGGGACGGCTGTCGCCGATGGCGAGGAGCTGCCGTCCGAAGGTGGTGCGCCGCACCGTGAACGCCACGAGGAGTGCCAGCACGGCCGCGATCAGGATCAGGTACGGGATGCCCAGGACGTCACCCGAACCGAGCGACGCGAGCTGCGGGTTGCGCAGGTCCTCGAGCTGCGGCAGCAGCACCAGGGCCAGACCCCGCCCGCCCACCATGAGGGCGAGGGTCGCCACGATGGGCTGCACCCCGACCAGCGCCACCAGCGCCCCGTTGGCGAGGCCCACGCCGGCGGCGAACAGCGCCACCACGAGCAGCGCAGGCACCAGTCCGTACCCCAGGTAGAGGGCGGTCACCGAGGCCGCCAGCGCCATCACGGCGCCCACCGACAGGTCGACGCCCTCGGTGCCGATGACCAGGGCCATGCCCAGCGCGACGATGATGACGGGCGCCACCTGCACGGCCTGGGTGCGGAAGTTCTCCGCGGACAGGAAGTGCGGGGTGATGACGATGTTGACGGCGAGCAGCAGCGCCACACCGGCGTACACGCCGTACCTCTGCAGCCACTGCAGGGCGCGCGCCTTGTCCAGCGGGACGGTCTTCAGAGCGGCTTCAGCCATCGGTGGCCGCCTCCTCCCCGACCGCGCCCCGTGCCGGGGCGTCCCCGGCGATGGTCCGCATCAGCTTGTCCTCGGTGACCTCGTCGCCGGTCAGTTCGCCGACGACGGCACCGTCCTTCAGTACGACCACGCGGTCGGACCCTTCGATCAGTTCCTCCAGGTCGGAGGAGATGAGCAGGACGCCCAGCCCGTCCGCGGCCAGTTCGTCCACGAGCTTCTGCACCTCGGCCTTGGCGCCGACGTCGATGCCCCGGGTGGGCTCGTCGAGCAGCAGCACCTTCGGGTTCATCGCCAGCCAGCGGGCGAGCAGCACCTTCTGCTGGTTGCCGCCGGACAGTTCGCCGACCTTCTGCTGCGGCGAGGACGCCTTGATGCGCAGCCGCTCGATGAACGTGTCCACGATGGAGTCGACGCGCGCCTCGGACACCAGCCCGAAGCGGGAGAGACGGGGGAGGACGGCGAGGGAGATGTTCTCCCGGACCGAAAGGCCGGGCACGATCCCCTCGCTCTTGCGGTCCTCCGGCAGCAGACTCACGCCCGCGCGGATGGCGGCCGGCGTGGACCCCCCGCGCAGCGGCGCCCCGGCCACGACCACGCGACCCGAACTTGTGGGCAGCGCCCCGGAGATGGCCTTCGCCGTCTCGGTGCGTCCGGACCCGAGCAGCCCGCCGAGCCCGACCACCTCGCCGGGCCGGATGCTGACCGACACGCCGTGCAGCTGGTGCGGGACCGTCAGGTCCGTGGCCTCCAGCACCGGCCGGGTGTCCGTGGCGTGGTGCTCGCCGGTGAACTTCGTCAGTCCCTCCGACCGCACCTCGCCCAGCTCCCGGCCCAGCATGGTGGACACCAGGGACAGCCGGTCCAGGTCGGCCAGCTTGCCGTGGTGGACGCGGCGGCCGTCGCGCAGCACGGTCACCGTGTCGCACACGGCGTACAGCTCGTCCAGGCGGTGGCTGACGTAGACGACGGCGATGCCCTCGTCGCGCAGCCGGCGGATGACCGAGAACAGCGTCTCGACCTCCCGCGGTTCGAGCGACGACGTAGGCTCGTCCATGATGACGATCCGCGCCTCGCTCGCCACGGCCCGGGCCAGCGCGACCATCTGCTGCGCGCCCACACCGAGGCTGCGCAGCGGCCGCCGTACGTCGACGCGGACGCCGTAGCCGCGCAGCGTCTCCTCGGCCTCGCGGTGCATACGGGCGAAGTCCAGCAGCCCGAAACGGTTCCGCGGCTCGCGGCCCAGGAACAGGTTGCGGGCCACGCTGAGCAGCGGGATGAGGTTGACCTCTTGGTAGATCGTCGAGATGCCGGCCTTCTGCGCCTCCAGCGGGGTGGCGAAGGAGACCGGACGGCCCTCGAAAACGATGTCACCGGCGTCGGGCCGGTACACCCCGGTGAGGAGCTTGATGAGCGTCGACTTGCCGGCGCCGTTCTCGCCGATCAGGGCGTGGACCTCACCGGCGTGCAGGGTCAGGTCCACGTCGTCCAGGGCCCGGACGCCGGGGAACGTCTTGCTCAGTCCGCGGACGGCGAGGACTTCGGCGGGGGGAGCCACCTGTGCCTCCAGGATGGGAATGGGTGACGGACGGACAGGGGGCCCGGCGTGGCGCGGACCCCCGTGACGTGACGGGATCAGTAGGCCTTGCCGAGGTCCTGCTCGGCGTTGCCGTCGTCGTAGGCGCCGTCCTGGATGATGATGTCCTGCGCGACTTCCTTGCCCTGGGTGAAGTCGTCCAGCGTCTGGAACGCCAGCGGGCCGAACCGCGGGTTGGACTCGATGACACCGCTGATCCAGCCGTCCACGACGCCCTGGACGGCGTTGCGGGTGCCGTCCACCGTGACGATCTTGACGTCGCCGGCCTTCTTGCCCGCGCCCTTCAGCGCGGCGACCGCGCCCAGGCCCATCTCGTCGTTCTCCGCGTAGATGCCCTTGATGCCGGGCTTCGACTGGATGAGCTGCTCGGTGACCTGCTGGCCCTTCTCGCGGGTGAAGTCACCGGTCTGCTCGAAGACCACCTTCAGGCCGGGGGCCTTCTCGGCGACCCTCTCCTTGAAGCCCTTCGTGCGCTCGGTGGTGACGTTGTTGCCCGCGGAGCCCAGCAGGATGGCGACCTCGCCCTTGCCGCCGGTCGCCTCGATCATCTGGTCCGCGGCGCGGCGGCCCTGCTCCACGAAGTCCGAGGCGATGAAGGACACGTAGTCCTTGCAGGCCGTGGCGTTGATCTTCCGGTCGATGGTGACGATCGGGACTTTCTTGGCCGCGGCGGCCTGGAGGACCGGGTCCCAGCCGTCGGAGTTCAACGGGGCGATCACCAGCAGGTCGGCGCCCTTGGCGAGCAGGTCCTGAACGTCGCTGATCTGCTTGGAGAACTGCGACTGCGCGTTGGCCGTCAGCAGCTTGACGCCTCTCCTGGCGGCCTCGTCCTTGATGGACTGCGTCTCGGCGATACGGAAGGGGTTGGCCTCCTTCTCCGACTGGGAGAAGCCGACCGTGGCGTCCTTCAGGTCGATCTTCTTGCCGCCGTAGGCGTCGATGGTGCAGGTCTTGCTGCCCGGCTTCGGCTCGGCCACCTTCTGGCCGGCGTCGGCGGCGGCCGTGGACTTCTTGCCGTCCGCCGCGTCGTCCTCCGACTTGGCGCAGGACGTCGCGGTGAGGGCCACGGCGGCGGCCAAGGCCACGAGCACGGGACGGGCGAGGAGAAGGGAACGGTGAGTGGTGCGCTGCATGGTGACCCCGATCCGGGTGACGCTGAAAGGGAACTGGGGAGCCTGAAGGACGCGCATGGTGGTGCTGCTCCCCCTGTGCACAACGGCGTCCGGTGCGCCGCCAAGGAGGTTTTACATCGTTGGAAGAGGGCTGTAAACCCCTCGCGCACAAGGTGGGGAGGGGAGGTGCGCGCGGGCGCGGCCGCAGGAGTTGAGGGGCGCGTGGGGGCGTGCATGTCGGTAAGCGCGTGCCATGGCCTGGTGCGAAGACCCCCGGCCCATGGTCGGACAGCTGTCCGGGACACCGCCGTGACCGGCCCGGACAGCCTCGCGCCGTCCGGGACACCGCGACGTCCTTGTTCTCCGGTCGCCCCCGCCCGCAGCATCGGCACCGCCGGCGCCGGACGGTGGACCGCTCAGGCGCCGCGCAGAGGTCATCCGTGAGACGAAGGGACAAGACGTATGCGGGCGAGTCGAGTTGTCGCGAGTGTGCTGACCGGTGCGGCCCTGGTGCTGGGGGTGGCGGCCTCGCCCGCCTCCGCCGCGGACGGCTGGCAGGCCACGGCCGACGCCGACGACAGCACGTTCGGACAGCACCCCTACGAGTGTGACGACTTCGCCGGCGGCGAGGCCTGCTTCCAGCCCTATGGCGAGTGGTTCTGGGTCCGTGACCTGAGCGCCGACAACCTGCCGGTGGCCATGGTGTGGTCGTACAGCGACGACTTCGGCTCGCGTCAGGGCGTCGCGTACGACACGCTCGGCAAGGCCAGGGGGTGGACCCACCTCAACAAGAGCTTCGAGGAGTACGGCTCCCTCTTCTGGCAGGTCTGCTCGGTGACGAGCGTGGCCAAGAAGCAGATCAACTGGAACTCGTGCAGCGACGGTCAGAGCTCGATCACGTGAGCCGACCGGTTCCGTGACCGGCGCGGGGGCCGAGCGACGTACGACCCCCCGCGCCGGGCCGGGCGCACGACGGCCGTGTCAGGAGGCCGGGGGAGAAGCCGGACGCCCCAACGTGCTCTCCCGTTCCACCAGTTGGTAGTCGGCCCAGATACGGCGGGGCTCCGGGGCGCTGTCACCCAGGCGGGCCAGGACCGACTCCACCGCGAGGCGGCCGATCGCGGCCTTGTCGGGGGAGATCGACGTGAGGGTCACCGCGCCGAAGCGGCCCTCGATCACGTCGTCGAAGCCGACCACCGCGACGTCCTCGGGGACCCGCAGTCCCCGCTCGTGCAGCACCCTCATCGCGCCGATCGCCATCGGGTCGTTGTAGGCGAACACCGCGTCCGGCCGCCGGCCGCTGTCGAGGATGTGCCGCATCGCCCGCGCGCCGTCGGCGTGCCCCCAGCCGTCGACCGCCGCGACCAGACCCTCGTCCGCCGGGAGCCCCGCCGCCGTCAGCTCCTCGCGCCAGCCGCGGACACGGAGCTGCGCGGGCTCGCTGCGGTCGCGGCGGGCGCCGATGAACGCCACCTCCCCGCGCCCCAGTTCGATCAGGTGCCGCACGGCGTCACGCGCGGCGGCGACGTTGTCGATGGCGATGTGGTCGTACGGCAGGTCGTAGTCCCGCTCGCCGAGCAGCACCAGGGGTACGTCCTGTTCGCGGTCGCGCAGGTCCTCGGTCCGCAGCTCGATGGGGCTGAGGATCAGGCCGTCGATGACGCGGGCCCGGAAGCCCTGGCTCACCAGCAGCTCCTGGTCGCGCGAGCCTCCGGTGTGGTCGAGCAGCACGATGTAGTCGTGCTGGGAGGCCGCGTCGATGACGGAGGCGGTCAGCTCGGCGAAGTACGGGTTGCCGAGCTCGGGCAGCGCGAGCGCGATGATGCCCGTACGGCCCTTGCGCAGGTGCCGTGCGGCGAGGTTGGGCTGGTAGCCGAGCGCGTCGATGGAGCGCTGGACCCGCTCGCGCATGGCAGGTGTGACGTGCTGGTAGTTGTTCACCACGTTCGAGACGGTCTTGATGGAGACCCCCGCGTGCGCGGCGACGTCCTTGAGGCTGACCCGCACGGCTATCCCTTCGTGAGCGGCCCGACCCGGTAGGCGGGTGCGGATGCGGAGCCGTCACCTCGAGAGTCGTGTGCCGAGCCGCTGGGCTCAAGTTTTACAACGTTATACACGGCGTGACCGGGCGATGACAAGGCTCCGGGCGGGGGTCCGAAGGCGGCTTCCGGAACGCCTTGTCCCTCGCCCTCCGCGCCTCCGGCGCACTCGGGCCGGGGCGTGCCTACCCGCCCGAACTCTCCCGCACGATCAGCCGGTGCCCCGCCGTCTCGTCCACCGCGGGACCTCCGTCGCCCCCCGCCTCTATCCGGTCCAGCAGCAGTTCCACCGCCCGCCGTGCGATGCCCGGCTTGTCGGGCGCGACCGAGGTGACCGTCGGGATGCTGTACCTGGTGGCCTCGATGTCGTCGAAGCCGACCACGTCCACGTCCCCCGGTACCGACCAGCCGTCCTCGTGCAGCGCGCGCACCGCGCCGAGCGCCAGGTGGTCGTTGAGACAGAGCAGCGCGTCCGGTCGCCGCGGCAGCCGCATCAGACCGCGTGCGGCGGCGGCGCCGTCGGCCCAGTGGAACGCCGGCACCGGCAGGACCAGCTCCTCGGACACGGCAAGTCCCGCCTCGGTCAGTGCCTGCTCGTAGCCGACGGTGCGCAGCCGGCCCGTGTTGAGCCCGCCCCGCAGATCACCGCCCACCACCGCGATGCGCCGCCGCCCCCGCGCCAGCAGATGCGCGGTCGCCTCACGGGCCGCCGCCACGTTGTCGATGGCGACGTGGTCCGCGCTGCCGGGCAGGTTGCACTCACCGAGCAGCACCAGCGGCAGCCGTGTGTCACGGTCCTGGAGGTCGCGCGGCTGAAGGGCCAGCGGCGAGAGGATGACCCCGTCCGTGAACTGCGCGTCGAAGCCCTGCACGGCGGCGAGTTCCTTCTCGCGGCGCCCGCCGGTCTCCAGCAGCAGGGTGGTGCAGCCCCGGCGCTCCGCCTCGGCCATGACGTGCTTGGCCAGCTCGGCGAAGTAGGCGATGTCCAGCTCCGGTACCGCCAGCGCGATCACGCCCGTACGGCCCCGGCGCAGCTGGCGGCCGGCGATGTTGACCCGGTAGCCGAGGGCGTCGATCGCCTCCCGTACCGCGGTGCGGGTCCGCTCGGAGACGTGCTCGTAGTCGTTGAGAACGTTGGACACCGTCTTCGCCGAGACGCCCGCGTACTCCGCGACGTCCTTGATCCTGGGCCTGCCCATGCTTCCCTTCTCGCCCCTCTCGCCGCCTCCCGGATCGTAACGGCCGCTCCCTGGAGCGGAACCGCCGGCGGAGGGGAGAGCCTCGGAGGGCCATGCCGAAAACTTTTCGCCAGTGCCATTTACATCGATGTAATCGTATGGTCGCATGGCCCCTGTCCGCAGCGCACCTGCGCACCCGCAGTGATGAGGAGCAGCATGAGCACGCCCCTGCCCCCGGACGTCCCGCGTCCCGAGTACCCCCGGCCCCAGTTCGTCCGCGAGGCGTGGCTGAACCTGAACGGCCGCTGGCAGTTCGAGACCGACCGCGGTGACAGTGGACTGGAGCGGGGACTGCGCGACCGCGACCTCGCCGGGGAGATCGTCGTCCCCTTCTGCCCGGAGTCCGAGCTGTCCGGGATCGGAGACACCGACTTCATGGAGGCCGTCTGGTACCGCCGCACGGTCACCGTCCCGGCCGAGTGGGCCGGCAACGACGTACTGCTGCACTTCGGCGCCGTCGACCACGACGCCACCGTGTGGGTCAACGGAACCGAAGTGGCCCGCCACCGCGGCGGGTTCACCCCCTTCACCGCCGAGCTGCGCGACGTCGCGGGCCCCGGTGAGGAGGCCGTGATCGTGGTCCGCGCCCGCGACTCCCGGCACGGCCCGCAGGCCCGCGGCAAGCAGGCCACCTGGTACGCCAACTCGCACTGCCACTACACCCGCACCACCGGCATCTGGCAGACGGTGTGGATGGAGCCCGTCCCCGCCGCCGCCCGCCTCAAGCGCCCCCGCATCACCCCCGACCTCGGCTCGGGCTCCTTCCACCTCGACCTCCCGGTCACCGCCAACCTGCCCGGCCACCGGGTGCGCGCCGTGCTCGGCGACGCCGAGGGCGAGGTGGTGACCGCCACGGCCCGCGCCGACCTGGACCTGTGCCCCCGCCTGGTGCTGACCGTTCCCCAGGAGCGGCTGAGCACCTGGTCACCGGCCGACCCGCACCTGTACGACCTGCGCCTGCAACTTCTGGACGCCGAAGGCGCCGTGGTCGACGAGGCCACCTCCTACGCGGGCATGCGGTCGGTCGCCCTGCACGGCAAGCGGGTGCTCATCAACGGCGAACCGGTGTTCCAGCGCCTCGTCCTCGACCAGGGCTACTACCCGGACGGCCTGATGACCGCCCCCACCGACGCGGACCTGGTCCGCGACATCGAACTCGGCCTGCGCGCCGGCTTCAACGGCGCCCGGCTGCACCAGAAGGTGTTCGAGGAGCGCTACCTCTACCACGCCGACCGGCTCGGCTACCTGGTGTGGGGCGAGTTCGGCGACTGGGGCTGCGAGACCGGCGTACGCGACGACAACCAGCGCCCCGACGCCAGCTACGTCGCCCAGTGGCTCGAAGCCCTGGAACGCGACCACTCCCACCCGTCGATCGTCGGCTGGTGCCCGCTCAACGAGACGTACCAGCACCTGCACGACCGCATCACCCAGCTCGACGACGTCACCCGGGCGATGTTCCTCGCCACCAAGCAGGCCGACCCCAGCCGCCCCGTCGTCGACGCCTCCGGCTACGCCCACCGCGTGGCGGAGACCGACGTCTACGACTCCCACTGCTACGAGCAGGACCCTGAGGTCTTCGCCAGGACCATGGCCGGTCTCGCCGAGGACCGCCCGTACGTCAACACCGGCCCCGACGGCCGCCCCTGGTCGGTGCCGTACCGCGGCCAGCCGTACTTCTGCAGCGAGTTCGGCGGCATCTGGTGGGACGCCGAAGCCGCCGCCACCGCCGCGGGCGACGAGAGCGAGTCGTCCTGGGGCTACGGCGAACGGCCTCGCAGCGTCGAGGAGTTCCTCGAGCGCTTCACCGGCCTGGTGGACGTCCTGCTCGACGACCCCGACATGTTCGGCTACTGCTACACCCAGCTCACCGACGTCTTCCAGGAACGCAACGGCGTCTACGGCTTCGACCGCGCCGACAAGTTCGACACCGCCGTGCTGCGCCGCGTCCAGCAGCGCCCCGCGGCCTCCGAGACCGCCGGCTGACACCGGCCCGTCCGGCCGCGGCGTCACCTCCCGCCGGCCCCCCCCGCACCGCCCGCCGGCCGCGGCGTCCGCCGGTGATGTACATCGATGTAGAGAAAGGTAGTGTCATGGCCGACCTGCCAGGCCCTCGGGCCGCCTCCGTCCGGTCGGGGGACCACCGCGCGGCACCGTCCAGGCGCGGTGTGCTCCGCGCCTCCCTGGCCTCCGCCGCCGCCCTTCTGGGCGGCGGCGCCCTGGCCGGCTGCGGGGCCGCCGCGGCCGCGGACCCCGACACCGTGCGCATGTGGGACCTGTTCAGCGGCGCCGACGGCGCCCTGCTCGACGAGCTGATCGACATCGCGGCCCCGGACATGCCCGGCACCGACGTCGAACGCACCGTCCTCGAATGGGGCACCCCGTACTACACCAAGCTCGCCATGGCCTCGGCGGGCGGACGCGGACCGGACGTCGCCGTCTGCCACATGTCACGCCTGGCCGGCTACGCCCCGCTCGGCCTGCTCGACCCCTGGGACACGGACCTCCTGGCCGAATTCGGCGTCCGCGAGGCCGACTTCGCCGACGCGGTGTGGCAGCGCACCCGGTACCGCGACGAGGCGTACGCCGTCCCCCTCGACACCCACCCGTTCATCGTCTTCTTCCACCCCGACCCCGTCCGCAAGGCCGGCCTGCTGACCCGCGACGGCGCCCTCGACCTCGACGCCTTCTCCAGCCCCGCCCGCTTCCTCGAGGCCGGCCGCGAACTGGCCCGCGCCACCGGGAAACAGGGCATCGCCTTCGGCTACGTCAACGACACCGCCCAGTGCTGGCGGCTGTTCTACGGCCTCTACCGGCAGACCGGCAACGACTTCGACCTGCCGGTCGGCGGCACCGTCACCGCCGACACCGACGCCATGGCCGAGGTCATCGCCTTCATGACCAAGCTCGTCGACGGCCGCGCCAACCCGCACCGCCTCGACTACCCGGCCGCCCTGGCCAACTTCACCAACGGGCAGACCGGCATGATCCTCTCCGGCGAGTGGGAGCTCGGCACCTTCCGCGCCGCCGACCCGCAGCTCGGCGCCGCCTCCTTCCCCACGGTGTTCGGCACCCCCGCCGTCTACGCCGACGCGCACTCCTTCGTCCTGCCCCGCCGCCCCGACCCCGACGAGGCGCAGCGCAGGCGCACCCACCAGGCGGTCGCCGCCATCCTCAAGGCCGGGCAGACCTGGGCGAAGGCCGGTCACATCCCGGCGTACCAGCCGGTGACCCGCACCCGTGAGTACGCCCGCCTGGAACCCCAGGCCCGCTACGTCACGGCCGCCGACCACGTCGTCCTCGACCCGCCCGTGTGGTTCGCCGGGGCCGGCTCCGACTTCCAGAACACCATGTCGCAGGTGCTCCAGCAGGCGCTGCTGGACGGCCTGGCGCCCGACCGGGCGGCCCGCGCCATGGTCGACCGCATCGACACCGCCCTGTCCCAGCCCAGTCCGGCCTGACCGCCGCGAAGGAGGCAGCAGATGTCCACCCCACTCGCAGCGCCGGACCCGGCGCACGCCGGCGACAGGGCCACGGGCCTCGGCGCGACCGCGCGCCGGCTCGTCCCGCCGGGCCTGCTCTTCGCCCTGCCGTTCCTCGTCCTGTTCGCCCTGTTCATGGTGTGGCCGCTGGTCCACGGCGCGTGGATGAGCCTCACCGACACCTCGCTCTCCGCGCACGAGCCGTCGTTCGTCGGACTCGACAACTACGCGGAGGCCCTCGGCGACGCCGACATGTGGCAGGCGGTCGGCAACACCGTCTGGTTCACCGCGGTGTCCACCGTGCCCCTGGTCGCCGTCGCCCTCGCCATGGCGCTGCTGGTGCACACCGGCCTGCCCGGACAGTGGGTGTGGCGCCTGGCGTTCTTCGCCCCGTACCTGCTGCCCGTCGGCGTCGTCGGCCTGCTGTGGGGCTGGCTCTACCAGCCGGACCTCGGCCTGTACAACCACCTGCTCGAAGCGGCCGGCCTGGACGGCTACGCCTGGCTGAGCGACAAGGACGTCGCCCTCTACGCCATCGTGATCGCCACCCTGTGGTGGACCGTCGGCTTCAACTTCCTGTTGTTCCTCGCCGCGCTCCAGGCCGTCCCCGACCACCTCTACGAGGCCGCGGCCCTGGACGGGGCGGGCGCCTGGCGACGGCTCCGGCACGTCACCCTGCCCCAGTTGCGCCGTATCACCGGCGTGATCACGGTGCTGCAGATCCTCGCCTCGCTGAAGGTCTTCGACCAGGTGTACCTGCTGACCAAGGGCGGACCCGACGGCGCCACCCGCCCCGTCGTCGAGTACCTCTACGACGTCGGCTTCACCGGCTACCGGCTCGGTTACGCCTCCGCCATCAGTTACGTCTTCTTCGCCCTCGTCGTCCTCGTCTCCGCCGCGCAGTTCGCCGCCTTCCGCCGCAGGGAGAAGTGACATGACCTTCGCAGACCTCCGGACACGGCCCGCGCGCCCCACGGTCTCCCCGCTCCCGGCCTCCCGCCGCGCCCGTGCGGGCGCGCAGCGGGGCCCCAACCTCACCCTCGGCCCGACCCGGACGGCCCGTACGCTGGGCCTGGCCGCCCTCGCGGTGCTGGCCGTGATCTGGCTGCTGCCGATGGCGTGGGCGGTGTTCACGGCGTTCAAGTCCGAGCAGGACGCCAGTGACCCGGTGCACTGGATCTGGCCGCAGGCCGGATTCACCCTCGACGGCTTCCGCACGGTGATCGAGCGCGGTGACCTGCCGCTGTGGATGTGGAACAGCTTCTTCGTCTCCGCGGCCGTCACCCTCGTCACGGTCGTCGTGTCGGCGGCGGCGGGCTACGCCTTCTCCCGCACGGTGTTCCGCGGGCGCCGCGCCCTGTTCGCGCTCACCATCGCGTCGGTTCTCGTGCCGCCGCAGATGCTGATCGTGCCGTGGTTCCAGCAGATGCTGACGCTGAACCTCGTCGACACGTACGCGGCGGTGATCCTGCCGCAGACCGTCGCCCCGGTGATGGTGTTCATCCTGAAGAAGCACTTCGACACCATCCCGCGCGAACTGGAGGAGGCCGCCCGGCTCGACGGCGCCGGCCACGCGCGGATCTTCTGGTCGGTCATGCTGCCGCTGTCGCGTCCCATGCTCGCCGCGGTGTCGATCTTCGTGTTCATCGGGGCGTGGAACAACTTCCTGTGGCCGTTCGTGTCCACCTCCGACCCGGCCCTGATGACCCTGCCGGTCGGCATCACCGCGGTGAAGGACGCCTACGGCGTCAACTACGCCCAGACGATGGCGTCCTCGGTGCTCGCCGCGCTGCCCCTGGTGCTGGTGTTCGTCTTCTTCCAGCGTCACATCGTGAAGTCGGTGGCGACGACGGGCCTGGGCGGTCAGTGAGCCGCCCGCACGGAACGGCACCAGCCCGGACCCGGCACGAGGCCGAAAACGGCACGAAAACGGCACGAGCGCCCCACGGCCGTGGGGCGCTCGTCCTTCGCGCTGAGGGCTTCAGCTCCGGGCGACGGTCTTGTCCGTCTCGGCCGCGGCTCCGGCCTCCTCGGCGAGGCGCTCCATGCCGCTGGTCGTCTTCAGCGGCTTCTCCTTGATGAACACCACGGTGAGCAGCGCCAGCAGCGCGCACGGCGTGGCGATGAGGAACAGGTCGGCGGTGGCGACGCCGTAGGCGTGCTCGACGATCTGCCGCACCGGCTCGGGCAGGGTGCTCATGTCCGGGACGCTGCTGCCACCGCCGCCGTCGCCGCCCGAGGGGATGCCCGCGGCGTCCAGCCCCTTGGTCATCTCGGACGCGACCCGGTTGGCGAGTACGGCGCCCAGGACGCTGGTGCCGATGGTGCCGCCCATGCTGCGGAAGAAGGACAGCACGGAGGTCGCGGCGCCCAGCTCGCCGGCCGGGACGTCGTTCTGCGCGGCCAGCACCAGGTTCTGCATCAGCATGCCGACGCCGATGCCGAGCACCGCCATGTAGGCGCTGAGCAGGGTGAAGGAGGTGCCCGCGTCGATGGTGGACAGCAGACCGAGGCCGACGGTCATGATCACCGCGCCCGCCACCAGGTAGCGCTTCCACACACCCGTCCTGCTGATGACCTGGCCGGCGACGGTCGACGAGACCAGCAGGCCGAGGATCATCGGCAGGCTCATCAGACCGGCCACGGTCGGGGACTTGCCGAGGGACACCTGGAAGTACTGGGAGAGGAACACCGTGCCGCCGAACATGGCGACACCCACCAGCAGGCTGGCCACGGTGGTGAGGGTGACGGTGCGGTTGCGGAAGATGCCCAGCGGGATGACCGGCTCGGCCGTCCGCGCCTCGACGAACACCGCGGCGGCCAGCAGCACGGCACCGGCGCCGGTGAGCGCTGCCGTCTGCCAGGAGGCCCAGTCGAACTCGTTGCCGGCCAGGGTGACCCAGATCAGCAGGGCGCAGACGCCCGCCACGATCAGGAACGCGCCCAGGAAGTCGATCTTCGCCTCGCGGCGGGCCACCGTCGGCAGACGCAGGGTGCGCTGGAGCAGCGCGATGGCGAGCAGTGCGAACGGCACGCCGATGAAGAAGCACCAGCGCCAGCCCAGCCACGAGGTGTCCACCAGCACACCGCCGACCAGGGGGCCGGCGACGGTGCCGATGGCGAACACGGCGCCGAAGATGCCGGCGTACTTGCCGAGCCGGCGGGGCGGGATGATCGCCGCCATGACGACCTGGGCCAGCGCGGTCAGACCGCCCGCGCCGATGCCCTGCACGACACGGCTGAAGATGAGCAGTTCGACACCGTGGGAGAAGCCCGCGAGCAGCGAGCCCACGACGAACATGCCCAGCGACAGCTGGAGCAGCAGCTTCTTGTTGAACAGGTCGGACAGCTTGCCCCAGAGCGGCACGGTCGCCGTCATGGCCAGCAGTTCCGCGGTGACGACCCAGGTGTAGGAGGACTGGCTCGCCCCCAGGTCGGCGATGATCGTCGGCAGCGCGTTGGCCACGACGGTGCCCGCCAGGATCGCCACGAACATGCCGGCCATCAGCCCGGACATGGCCTGGAGTATCTGCCGGTTGGTCATGGCGGTGGACGGCGCCGCGTCGGGCGCCTGTGTTGCGGTCACGGTCGTCTCTCTCACGGATCGGTGGGAAAAGCGGGATCACGCCCCGGAAGGGGCGGAAGCGGTAGGGGGAGGGGAGGGGCCGGTGTGCCGTGGGGGTCCGGCGCGGGTCCGGCGTCCCCGGCGGTCCGGCGCCTACCGGGCCGGAACCGGCAGTCCGGCGGCGATCAGGTCGAACACCTCGCGGAACACGTCGGCGAACGACACCTCGTCGGCCCGTTCGCACCAGTGCTGCACGCTCACCCGGACCGCCGTGCCGGCGACAGCGGCGAGCAGTCGCGGGTACAGCCCCGGAAGCGCACGGCCGGCGTCGCCCCGGGGAGGGGCGGTGGCCGTGTCCGGGGCGCCTTCGCGGTCGGGGTCCTCCCCGGACGGCACCGCGGCGTCGGGGCCGTTCCCGGCGCGGATCCGCCGGGCGATCGCCTCGGCGAGCCCCGACTCGTCGGCCATCTGTGCGCAGAGGTTGCGCACCAGCAGGTGCGGGGCGGATCGCAGCACGCGGGCGTGCAGGCTCCACAGCTCGTGCTGCCGCTCCGCCTCCCTCAGCTCGGCGGCGAGCGCCTCGCGCAGCGCCTCCAGCGGCGGGAGCTCCGGCGGTGCGGCGAGGAACGCCTGCCGTACGCGCTCGCCGGCGTCCGCGTCCACGACGACGAAGGCGTCGTCGCGGGAGTCGAAGTAGTTGAAGAAGGTGCGCACGGACACGCCGGCCGCGGCGCTGATCGCCTCGACCGTCACCTGGTCCGCTCCGCGTTCGGCGGCCAGCCGCACCGCCGCCTCCGCGAGCGCGGCGCGTGTGGCGCGCTTCTTGCGCTCCCGCAGACCGCCGCCCACGGCGTCCTTCCCCGTCATGATGTGCATGTTATGCAAAAGTGCATGACATGCAAAATTGAGTTCGAGCAATCACCGCCGATGGGCTGCGGCCGGGCGGTCACGCCGTTGGCGTACTGAGGCGGGCGCCCGGCCGCTCCACGGCTAGCGTCGGGTCATGACCGGTGACCGGTTCGGATGGCGCGTGTGCCTGCTCGGCGGCGCCGTGTTCGCGGTGTGCATGGCCGGCACCACGCTGCCGACCCCGCTGTACCCGCTCTACCAGCAGAAGTTCGGCTTCTCCGAGCTGACGGTCACCGTCGTGTACGCGGTGTACGCCTTCGCGGTCATCGGCGCCCTGCTGCTCGCGGGCAACGCCTCCGACGCCGTCGGCAGACGCCCGGTCCTGCTCTGGGGCCTGGCCTGCGCGGCCGCGAGCGCGGCCTGCTTCCTGCCGGCCGCCGAGATCGCCTGGCTCTACGCCGGACGGCTCCTGTCGGGCCTGTCGGCCGGCCTGTTCACCGGAGCTGCGACAGCCTACGTCATGGAATCGGCCCCGCCCGGCCGGACCTCCCGCGCCGCGTTCGTCGCCACGGCCGTCAACATGGGCGGCCTCGGCTGCGGCCCCCTGCTCGCCGGAATCCTCGCGGAGTACGCCCCCTGGCCCCTCCACCTCCCGTACGCCGTCCACCTGACCCTCGTCGCCTGCTCGGTGGCGGTGCTGCTGTGGCTGCCGGAGACCGTGAGGGACCTGCGCCCGCTGCGTACCGTACGGCCGCAGCGCCCCGGCGTGCCCCCGCACGTGCGGGCGGTGTTCGGCCCGGCGGCGACGGCCGCGTTCGTGGGCTTCGCCCTGTTCGGGGTGTTCACCTCCGTCAGCCCCGCGTTCCTCGCGCGGTATCTCGACGTGACCGACCACGCGGTGAGCGGCGCGGTCGTCGCGACGGCGTTCTTCGCGTCGATCGCGGGACAGACGGCGGTCGGCCGCGTGGGGGTGGGCCGGTCCCTCCCACTGGGCTGCGCCGGGCTGCTCGCGGGCCTCGCCCTGCTGGCGGGCGCGCTCCACTGGGACTCGCTGGCGCTTGTGGTGCCGAGCGCGCTCGTCGGCGGCGTGGGCCAGGGGCTGGCGTTCCGCGGGGCGCTGACCGCGGTGAGCCGGGCGTCGCCTCCGGACCGGCGGGCGGCGGTCATCTCCTCGCTGTTCGTCGTGGCGTACGCGGGCATCTCGGTCCCGGTCATCGGGGTGGGACTGCTGACGGAACCGCTGGGCCTGGAGAACGCGGGGCTGGTCTTCATCGCGTGCATGGCGGCGCTGGTGATCTCGGCGGCGGGCTATCTGCTGCGCAGACCGGTGCAGGCGGAGGCGTGAACGGCAGGGGCGTTCTCGGCCCGGGAGGCCTTTCGGCGCGCATGGTGCCGTCCGGCGTCCTATAGTCGTCCGTGCAAAGAATGTTGAATATCGAACTTCCTTGAAGGTCGAACGTCCTCGGTGGGAGGCACCCGGCATGAGCAACACGGAGACACGACCGGCGGAGATGCGGTGCGGCGGCGAGACCGAGGCCGACCGCCCGGCCGAGGTCGAGATCCTCACGGCCCGTGACGTGCCGCTCGGCGGCCCCCGCGCGATGCGGGTACGGCGCACCCTGCCGCAGCGCGCCCGGTCGCTGATCGGCGCCTGGTGCTTCGCCGACCACTACGGCCCCGACGACGTCGCCGGCACCGGCGGCATGAACGTGCCCCCGCATCCACACACGGGTCTGCAGACGGTGAGCTGGCTGTTCACCGGGGAGATCGAGCACCGCGACAGCCTGGGCAGCCACGCCTACGTCCGCCCCGGCGAACTGAACCTGATGACCGGCGGCCACGGCATCGCCCACTCGGAGGTCTCGACGCCGGACACGACGATCCTGCACGGCGTGCAGCTGTGGGTGGCGCTGCCGGACGAGCACCGCGGCACGGAACGGGACTTCCAGCACCACGTCCCGCACCCCGTCGCCCTGAACGGCGGCGAGGCCCGCGTCTTCCTCGGCACGCTCGCGGGCGCCACGTCACCGGTCCGCACCTTCACCCCGCTGCTGGGCGCGGAACTCACGGTGTCGCCGGGTGCGCGGCTGGTGCTGGACGTCGACCCCGTCTTCGAACACGGGGTGCTCGTCGACGCGGGGGACGTCCTCGTCGAGGACACCCCGGTGGAACGGGCCGCCCTCGCCTACACGGCACCGGGCCGCACCTGTCTCACCCTCACCAACCGGGGCACGGCCCCCGCCCGCCTGATCCTCCTCGGCGGCCCGCCCTTCGGCGAGGAGATCATCATGTGGTGGAACTTCATCGGCCGCACGCACGAGGACATCGTCCGGGCGCGGGGCGACTGGACGACAGAGGTGGAGGCGGGGACGGGGGACCGTTTCGGCGAGGTGCGGGGCTACGGCGGGGATCCGCTGCCGGCACCGGAACTGCCGAACGTGCCGCTGCGGCCGCGGGGGAGGCCCGCACCGCGCGCGTGAGAGCATCGCTCCATGAGCGGAGATCCGGAAGTGAGTGCTCTGGCCGTCAACGTCACGATCCCGGAGGCCCTCCGCTGGACGGACACACGGCGCGGCCAGGAGTTCCAGCTGACCACCCTCAACGTCCGCCTCCTCCCGGACGGCCGCCTCGCCGTGAAGGCGTACGGCCGCCCGGTCGCCGGCGGCCGGGGCGCGTACGTCTCGTTCCCGGTCCCGGACGATCCGGAACTGGCGTCGCTGGTCGCGAAAGCGGCCACTCGAGCCGGGGCGCTGTGGGCCGACCACCGGGGGCTGGGCTGAGCCCGCCCGGGACCGAGCGGCTGGAGCCGCGGCTTCGCTGCAGGAAGGGCACGTCGAAGCCGAGGGAGGTCTGGAAGCCGTGGCGGACTGGAGGGCCTGGCCGGGCAGGGGTGGTCGTTCTGTCCAGACCCCAGCCTAGTCAAGATCGAACAGCATGTCGGTGATGCTTACGGCGGGACGCCCGAACATGGTCGTCAGGGCGCACCGCTGGTGCTGCGTCAGCGGGTTGGTGAAGACCACGGCCTCGGCATCGGCCTGGTCGGCGACCTGAGCCACCTCCCGGGCCTTCCCGTGACTCAGCAGTGTCCGGGAGGAGTAGGGCAGACCCATCGTCCGCACCCCGCCGCCCGAGACGCCGCGGCGTTGCACGATCCGCGCGACGACACGGGCACCGTGCGCGGCGAGTTGTGCGGCGGCTTCCACCATGACCGTCTCGAAGTCCTTCTGCCTGGCGGAGAAGAAGCCGACCAGGACGACGTCGGCGCCGGTGGTGGGCAGCCGGTAGGGCGGGAGCGGGACCGGCGCGGACGCCCCGCGGCGGGACGGCCGCCGGTCACGTCTTCGGGGCTGGTGCACGAGCGGCAGGCTACGGGATGGCCGGCACTGCGGCGACACCGGATGTGCTCCACCGCGTCGGCATCCGAGACCGGCGACAGGGATCCACCCGTTGTGGTCCGTCTGCCGGGGCCGACGGAGGGTACCAAGTGCTGGGGCTTCCAACGGAAGGACGGCGCATGTCGGTCGACCTCATCGGGTTTCTCGGGGTGGTGCTGGTGGCTTACGTGGTGCCGGGGCCTGACTTCCTCGTGGTCGTCAGATCGGCTGCCGAACACCCCGCCAAGGGGCGGGCTGCGGCGCTCGGTGCGCAGAGTGGGCTGTGCGTGCACATGGTGGCCGCGGCGGTGGGGCTGTCCGTGCTGGCCGCCCGATCCCCGGTGGTCTACGACGCGATCAAGTTCCTGGGCGCCGCCTATCTGGTCCACCTGGGGGTCCGCGCAGTGCTCGCCGCTCGGCGGGTGGCGCAGCGTCAACGCGGTGGAGGTGACGTGACGGTCGGCACGTCCCCCGGCCGGTGGCGGTCAGGCTTCGCCCAGGGTTTCCTCACGAACGTGCTGAACCCCAAGGCGGCCCTCTTCTTCCTCAGCGTCCTGCCGCAGTTCGTCCACGGCGACGGCTCCCCGGCACGGCAGATCTTCCTCCTCGGCGTCCTGGACGTGCTCGTCGGCGTCGCATACTGGTTCGCGCTGGTCACCGTCGCGGCCCGGCTGCGCGTGCTGCTGGCGCGCCCGAGGTTCCGTCACCGCTGGGAGCTGACGACCGGGTGGTTGTTCATCGGGATCGGTGTCGGCGTCGCCGCGGCGGCATGACGGAGTGCTTGACCCTCACGTGGCGTGAGGCCGCACAGTCGGGGGCATGGAGGAGCACTGGACCGTGGGGCGCGTCGCCGAGTTGGCCGGGGTGAGTGTCCGTACGTTGCATCACTACGACGACATCGGTCTCGTCCGGCCGTCGGGCCGTACCGCGGCCGGGTACCGGGCGTACTCGACGGACGACGTGGAGCGGTTGCGGGAGGTACTGGCGTACCGGCGGCTGGGGTTCGGGCTGCGGGAGATCGCGGAACTGGTGGGGGATCCCGGCGCCGACGCCGTCGCCCACCTGGGCCGACTGCGTGGGCTGTTGCTGGCGCGGCGCGAGCGCGTCGACGCGATGGTCGCTGCCATCGACAGGGAGCTCGAGGCGAGGGCGAGGGGGCTGACGGTGACGCCGGAGGAGCAACTGGGATTGCTCGGGGCGCGGTTGTACGACGCGATCGGCGGCGCCTACCCCGCGACGCGGCGTACGGATCCGCGGATCGCCGCGCGGATCTGGGACGCCCTCGGTGACGCGCGGACGGTCGTGAACGTCGGGGCCGGCACCGGGTCCTACGAGCCCGCCGACCGCGAGGTGACCGCGGTGGAGCCGTCGGCGGTCATGCGGGGGCAGCGGCCGGCGTATGCGGCGGCGTGCGTGTCCGCCGACGCGGAGCACCTGCCGTTCGCGGACGGGTCCTTCGACGCCGCGATGGCCGTGTCCACCGTGCACCACTGGAGGGACCCGCTGGCGGGGCTCCGCGAGATGCGGCGCGTCGCCCGCAGCGTCGTCGTGCTGACCTTCGACACCGACGAGCCTGGATGGCAGGACCGGTTCTGGCTCACCCGCGACTACCTGCCCGAGTTCGCCGACGTGCTCCACGGCTTCCCGTCGCTCGCCGGGATGGCCGGCGCGATCGGCGCCCGTACCGAGCCGGTGCCCGTCCCGTGGGACTGCGCCGACGGGCTCTTCGAGGCGTACTGGCGCCGCCCTGAGGCGTATCTGCGCGAGCCTGTGCGCCGTGCGATGTCGGTGTGGACGAGGGTCGGGCCGGACGCCGAGCGGCGCGCGGTGCGCCACCTCGGCGACGACCTCGCCTCCGGCCGCTGGGCCGAGCGCAACGGCGGCCTCGCCGGCCTCGACTCCGCCGACCTCGGACTCCGGCTGCTCATCGCCTGACCGGGCTCGGAGCAGCCCCGCCCGATGCACGGGCAACGCGGTCTGCACGCGCTTGAGTTACGCACCCTCACCGTCGACGAGCCGTCCCGCAGCGGCGGTCGGCGGTCGCGGACGTGGAGCACGATGCGCGCCCCGTTCACGTGCGTCGTCGCACGCGCGCTGAAGTGCCGCCGCAGCGTGAGCGTCTTGGCCTGCTCCCGGGTCGCCCGTCGATCGCCCGCTGATCCGACCTGACCGGACGATCAGGAAGGTGCGCAGGTGCTGTGCGAGGCTGCAGCGCATGCGGATACTCGTGGTCGAAGACGAGGTCGACCTCGCCCACACCCTGCGCACCGGTCTGACCGCCGAGGGGTACAGAGTCGACCTCGCCCATGACGGCCGGCAGGGACTCTGGATGGCCCGGACCGGCGCATACGCCCTGGTCGTACTGGACTTGATGCTCCCCGGTCTCAACGGCTACAAGGTGTGCGCCCAGTTGCGCCGGGAGGGCAACGCGACGCCCGTCCTGGTGCTCACCGCCAAGGACGGGGACCGGGACCAGGCGGAGGCCCTGGACACGGGGGCCGACGACTACCTGGCCAAGCCGTTCTCCTACATGGTGCTCGTCGCCCGGTTGCGGGCCCTGGTCCGGCGGTCCGCGGCCACCGCGCCGCCCGTCCTCGCCGTGGGCGACCTGTCGTTGGACGTCGCGGGCCGGGTGTGCCGACGGGGCGGAGTCCGGGTGGACCTCACCCCGAGGGAGTTCGCCGTACTGGAACTGCTGGCCCGCCACGCGGGCCAGGCCGTGTCCAAGGGCGACCTGCTCTACCACGCGTGGCCCGACGAGGCCTACGACCCCAACTTGGTCGAGGTGCGCGTCAGTTCACTCCGCAGAAAGGTGGACACCGCGTTCCGGCGGCAGTCCCTGCAGACCGTACGAGGCACCGGCTATCGATTGGTGGACGACCGTGAACGCGCTTGAGAGACGCCGTCGTTGGCGGCCCCGTTCGGTACGGGCCCGCGCGGCTCTCGCCGCAGCCCTGACCGCGGCGATCGTGCTGACCGGCATCGGCTGGTGGGTGCACCAGGAGGTGTACCGGCAGAGCTTGTCGGTCGCCCATGAACAGGCTCGTAAGGATCTCTTCGCCCTCGTCGACCAGCTCAAGGAGGGCCAGGTGCCCAGCCCACGGCGCGCCGTGCCGTACGAGGTCGTCGCGACCGGCCGGCCCACCGCCGTGGCCGCAGGCGGGGGCATGGACGCCTTCGACCCCAGTGCCGGACATGTGCTGCCCGAGCCTCCCCCGCTCACCGAGCCGATCCCTGAGGGCGGCGCCGACTGGGGCTACGCGTACCGGCCCATCGGGATACCGGACCGCCCCGACCACGACCCGGACCGCAGCAGCGTTCCCGGCCTGGCCGGCCGGACGTACGAGATCCTGTACGACGACATCTGGGCCGGACAGCTGAGCCGTGAGCAGGCCGCCGCACTCGGCGTCCGCCCCGACGCCACCCTCCGAGCCTACGTGGTGGTGGTCCCGGACACCTCGGAGGACATCGCCGCCGCCATCGACGACATGCTGCTCCGAGCCGGTCTCGTCGGCCTGGTCCTCATCGGCGCCGTCGCCTACTTCACCGTCCGTATCGCACTACGCCCCGTCGAAGCCGTCCGGCGCCTCACCGCCTCGGTCACCGATCCACGCGAGCGCGTCACCGTCCCCGCGACCGCCCACGAGATCACCGCGCTCGCCGACACCATCAACACCACCCTCCAACGCCTCGACCACGCCGCCGCCCAGCAGCGCCGGTTCGTCGCCGACGCCGCCCACGAGCTGCGCAGCCCGCTCACCACGCTGCTGACCAGCCTGGAGGTCGCCCTCGCCTACCCGGAACGCGCCGACTGGCCCGCCACGGCGACCACCGCCGCCCGGCAGACCCGCCGTCTTCAGGCGCTCGCCGAGGATCTGCTCCTCCTCGCCCGCCTCGACACCGGCGCCCCCACGGCCGATCCCGAGACCGTCGACCTGAGTGCCCTCGCGTCCCAGATGGCCGAACAGCACCTCCTCTCCGCGCGCAAGCTGGAACTCACCTGCGACAGCCCCGGCCCCGCCCCTGTCCGCGGCAACCGTGACCAGCTCGAACGCCTGCTGCGCAACCTCCTCGACAACGCCGCCCGCCATGCCGCGCACCGTGTCCAGGTGACCGTCCGGAGCGAGGACGGGCGGGCCGTCGTCACCGTGCACGACGACGGGCCGGGTGTGCCCGCCGAGGACGCCGAGCGGATCTTCGAGCGCTTCGTCCGGCTCGACGACGCCCGCTCCCGGGACCAAGGAGGCACCGGCCTCGGGCTCGCCATCGCCCGTGACCTCGCCGAGCGCCACGGAGGCACTCTCACCCTCGTCCCGCGCACCCTCGGCGCCTGCTTCGAACTACGGCTGCCGCACTCCCCGGCGCCGGACGACGTGGCCGGAGGGGATCACCGCTCCTCGGGAGGCGGCGACGTGGACGCCCGCACGACCAGTTCCGTGGCCAGCTCGATGTGATGCGACTCCGCCTTCTCACCGTTCGCCAGCCGCAGGGCGGTCCGCAGCGCGGCAGCCCCCATCTCCCGCAGGGGCTGGCGCACGGTGGTGAGAGGCGGCGAGGCCATCTGGGCGAGACCGGTGTCGTCGAAGCCGACCACGCTCAGGTCCTCGGGGACGCGCAGGCCCCGGGCGCGGGCGGTCTCGACCACGCCGAGGGCGATCTCGTCGTTGCCCGCGAAGACAGCCGTGGGCGGCTCGTCCAGGTCCAGCAGCGCCGCGGCGCCGGTCAGGCCCGTCTCGTACGTGAACTCCCCGGGCCGGACGTACCCGTCCGGCACCGGGGCGCCCTCGGCCTCCATGGCGGCGCGGTAGCCGTGCAAGCGGGCCTGGTTGCAGACGGCCATGGCGGGTCCGCCGAGGTAGGCGATGCGGCGGTGGCCCAGGGACAGCAGGTGCCGAGTGGCGGACAGGCCGCCGGCGAAGTTGGTCGCGCCCACGCTGTGCACCCGGCTGTCCGGCAGGTGCAGGGGGTCCAGCACCACCAACGGCAGCCCCGACCGCGCCAGTTCGCTCAGGTGCGCGGCGGTGTAGACGCTGGTGACCGCGATGACGGCGCGGCGGCCGGCCGACACCAGGTCCCGCGCCCAGTGCGGGGCGCTGGACGCCTTGCTCACCACCACCGAAGCCCCCGACTCGGCGGCCGCGTCCACGATGCCCTCCAGCGTCTCCGCGACGTAGGGCTTGAGGCTGCCCTTGAACTGCACCTCGATCGTCGGGCTCTCGACGGCCTCGGTGTGCCGGAACACCGGCGCCAGGTAGTCGTGCCGGTGCAGCAGTTCCTGCACCCGGACGCGGGTGTGCGGCGCCACGTCGCCACGGCCGTTGACCACCTTGGACACGGTGGCGACGGAGACCCCGGCCGCTCGGGCGATGTCCGCCAAGGTGGTGCGCCGGGCGTTCGGTCGCATCGGTTCCTCTCAGCAGTAGGGCCGTCGGGGTGGCGCCCCGCCGGTCCGGCCGGTCACGCGGACTGATCCGCTCAACCGTACCGGTGAACGCCGTCCCGCCGCCGGGATCGTCCGGCGAGCAGGGCCGCGCCGGACCCGACGGCCCGGCACGGAACGCACCGACAGTGTGACAGCCCGCAGCCGTTGCGTCATCACCGCCTTTCACCGGCTCTTTTCGAAACGGTTTCGGGACTTGGCCGGGACGGCGTCGGACCGCTCAAAGTCCTTGTCCCACACAGAACATGCCCCCATCACAAGGCTGATGCACGCATATTGACACCGCATCAGCGCGAAACCTAGCTTGCTCGAACAGAGCTAGACGAAGTGATTTTCGAAAACCTTTCCACAACTCACGAGAAGCCCGACGGCTCTCGAGTGCGGAGAAAATCATGGCGCTCTCCCGACGTACCCTTCTCGGCCTCGCGGCCGCCGTGCCCGTCTCCGCGGCGCTCGCCGCCTGCGGCGGCTCCTCCGGCCCCGGCAAGGGCGGTGCCGCCACCTACTGGTACCTGAACGGACAGCCGCAGGAAGGCGTCAGGGCCGGCGTCGTCGATGCCTTCAACAAGGCTCATCCGGACACGCAGATCGAGGACACGACCTACCAGAACGACGCCTACAAGACGAAGATCAAGACAGCCATCGGCGCCGGTCAGGCCCCCACCGTCATCTGGGGCTGGGGCGGCGGCACCCTGCGCGCCTACGCGGAGGCCGGGCAGGTCGAGGACCTCACCCCGTGGTTCGACGAGAACCCTGACGTCAAGAAGGGGCTGTTCCCGTCCTCGTTCGGCGCGGCGACCGTCGACGGCAAGATCTACGCGATGCCGTGCGAGACGGTGCAGCCGATCATCCTCTACTACAACAAGCGGGTGTTCGACCGGGTCAAGGCGGATCCGCCCGAGACCTGGGACGACATCATGGCCCTGGTCCCGAAGTTCAACGCGAAGGGCATCGCCCCCTTCGCGCTCGGCGGGCAGTCCCGGTGGACCAACATGATGTGGCTGGAGTTCCTGTTCGACCGCATCGGCGGGCCCGAGGTGTTCCAGGCTGCCATCGAGGGCGAGAGGAACGCCTGGTCGCACCCCGACGCCATCAAGGCGCTCACCGCGCTCCAGGACCTGGTGAAGGCCGACGGGTTCGTGAAGGGATTCTCCTCCATCACCGCGGACTCCAACGCCGACCAGGCCCTGCTGTACACCGACCGCGCCGCCATGATGCTGCACGGCGCCTGGTCGTACGGCATCCAGAAGGCCGACGGCGGCGACTTCGTGTCCAGCGACTCGCTCGGCTTCATGACCTTCCCGGCCGTCGAGGGCGGCAAGGGCGACCTGAGCAACACCGTCGGCAACCCCGCGCAGTACCTGTCCGTCTCCGCCAAGGCGAGCGCCGAGCAGAAGAGGACCGCCAAGGACTTCTTCGCCACCGGCATCCTCCAGGAGGAGGAGGTGAAACAGTGGATCGGCAACGGGTCGGTGCCGATCCGGCTGGGCACGGAGAAACTGCTGGCCGCCTCCGACAACGCCGAGTTCCTGCAGTTCACCTACGACATCGCCAGCAAGGCCAAGGTGTTCGTGCAGTCCTGGGACCAGGCGCTCAGCCCGACCGCCGCGGAGACGCTGCTCGACAACATCGTCAAGCTGTTCCAACTGTCCATAACACCCCAGCAGTTCGCCTCCAACCTCAACGCGGTCACCGCCGCATGAGCACGCTCACCGGCGAGCGGAGCGGCCGTCGCCCGCAGCGCAGCATCCTGCCCTGGCTGGCGACGCCCGCACTGCTGCTCTTCACCGGCTTCGCCGTCGTACCGCTCGTAGGCGTCTTCGCGCTGAGCTTCACCACCTGGGACGGCATCGGCTCCATCCGTCTGACCGGGCTGACCAGCTGGCGTGCGGTGCTCACCGATCCCGGGCTGCCGCACGCCCTCTGGGTGACGTTCCTGGTGATGGCCGTGTCCTGGGCCGTGCAGACACCGCTCAGCATCCTGCTCGGCACGTTCCTCGCGGGACGCCAACGGTACCGGGCGGTGCTGGGCGTCGTGTACTTCATCCCGCTGATGCTCAGCTCCGCCGCCATCGCCATCGCCTACGAGGCGCTGCTCGACCCGAACTTCGGGCTCGGCGCCGGACTGGGGATCGAAGCGCTCAGCCAGGACTGGCTTGGGCGGCCCGGCCTCGCGTTCGGCGTCGTCATCTTCGTCGTCTCCTGGCAGTTCGTTCCGTTCCACTCCCTGATCTATCAGGGCGGTGTCCAGCAGATCCCGAAGTCCCTCTACGAAGCAGCCCAGCTGGACGGGGCCGGACGGGTCAGGCAGTTCTTCAGCATCACGCTGCCCCAGCTGAAGTACACCGTCATCACCTCGTCCACCCTGATGGTCGTCGGGTCGCTGACCTTCTTCGACCTCATCTTCGTCCTGACCGAGGGCGGCCCCGGCGACGCCACCCGCGTCCTCGCACTGGACATGTACAAGCGGGGGTTCCAGGCCAGCCTGATGGGACCCGCCAGCGCCATCGCGGTCATCCTCGTCCTCGTCGGTCTCGCCCTCGCCCTGCTGCTGCGCCGCCTCGGAGGCCGGGACGCCGCAGCGAGCCAGCTCGAGGGGGCCTCCTGACGTGACGACCACGCTCACCAAGACCCGACGGCCCCGGAAGACCACCCGCCCCCAGGGCCCGCACCGCTCCCGCCCGGAGGCCCGCCGGCGCAACTGGCCCGGCGGACTGGCCGGCTGGCTCTGGCTGGCCGTCGTCGCCGTACCCCTCTACTGGACCCTCATCACCAGCCTCAAGGACCGCAGCCGCTACTACGCGAGCAACCCGCTGGTGCCGTCGGCCGATCCGACCCTGGACAACTACCGGATGGTCGTCGAGTCCGACTTCCTTCAGTACTTCGTGAACAGCGTCGTCGTGACCGCGGGAGCGGTGATACCGGCGGTCCTCGTCTCCTTCATGGCGGCGTACGCCATCGTCCGCGGCTGGCGCATGCGCGTGCTGCGCGCCATGAACGGGCTGTTCCTCATGGGACTGGCCATCCCCCTGCAGGCGACGGTCATCCCGGTCTACCTCATCATCATCAAGCTGCACCTCTACGACAGCCTGCCCGCCCTGATCCTCCCGTCCATCGCCTTCGCCATCCCGCTGTCCGTGCTGGTCCTCGCCAACTTCATCCGCGACGTGCCGAAGGAACTCTTCGACTCGATGCGCGTGGACGGCGCCACCGAGTGGACGACGCTGTGGCGGCTCGCGGCGCCGCTCACCCGGCCCGCCATCCTCACGGTGTCCATCTTCAACGCCCTGACCATCTGGAACGGCTTCCTGCTGCCCCTGGTCCTCACCCAGAGCCCCGACCGCAGAACCCTGCCGCTGGCCCTGTGGACCTTCCAGGGCCAGTACGGGGTCAATGTCCCGGCCGTGCTGGCCGCCGTCGTCCTCACCACCCTGCCCGTCCTGGTGCTGTACGCCTTCGGCCGCCGCCAGCTCCTCAGCGGCCTGACCGCGGGGTTCAGCCGCTGACCTGACGTGATCCGGCCTGACCGACACCGGCTTCGGCGAGACCCTGCGCCCCGCCCCGACTCCCACTCGACCACCGGTACGCCCGCCCGCCCCCGGTACGGGGCCGGGCGGGCGGAGGAGGAAAGTGAACGCCGACGTGGCCGCGGAGAACCCCTCCGCCCTCTCCCTCTGGAACGACCCGACCGTCCCCGTCGACGCACGCGTCGACGCGCTGATCGCCGCCATGACCCTCGAGGAGAAGACCGCCCAGCTGTTCGGGGTGTGGGTGGGCGCCTCCGCCGACGGCGGCGAGGTCGCCCCGCACCAGCACGACATGGAGGAGGCCGTCGACCTCGAAGCGCTCCTGCCCACCGGACTGGGCCAGCTGACCCGCCCCTTCGGCACCATCCCGGTCGACCCCGCCCTGGGCGCGCTGTCCCTGGCCCGCACCCAGGCACGTGTCGCCGCCTCCAACCGCTTCGGCATCCCCGCCCTCGCGCACGACGAGTGCCTGGCCGGCTTCGCCGCCTGGGGCGCCACCACCTATCCCGTCCCGCTGTCCTGGGGCGCCGCGTTCGACCCCGGCCTGGTACGGCGCATGGCTGCCGCCATCGGCCGCGACATGCGGTCCGTCGGTGTCCACCAGGGACTCGCGCCCGTCCTGGACGTGGTGCGCGACGCCCGCTGGGGCCGCGTCGAGGAGACCATCGGCGAGGACCCGTACCTCGTCGGCACCATCGGCACCGCCTACGTCCAGGGCCTGGAGTCCGCCGGGATCGTCGCCACCCTCAAGCACTTCGCCGGGTACTCGGCCTCCCGCGCCGGACGCAATCTCGCGCCCGCCTCGATGGGGCCGCGGGAGCGCGCCGACGTGGTGCTGCCACCGTTCGAGATGGCGATCCGCGAGGGCGGCGCCCGGTCGGTGATGAACGCCTACACCGACACCGACGGCGTGCCCTCGGCAGCCGACGAGGACCTCCTCACCGGCCTGCTGAGGGGCGCCTGGGGCTTCGACGGCACGGTCGTCGCCGACTACTTCGCCGTCGCCTTCCTGAAGATCCTGCACGGTGTCGCGGCCGACTGGGCGGACGCCGCCGGCACCGCGCTCCGCGCCGGCATCGACGTCGAACTGCCCAACGTCAAGACGTACGGCGTCCCGCTCACCGAGGCCGTCGCCGACGGCCGTGTCCCCGGGGAACTGGTCGACCGCGCCCTGCGCCGGGTCCTCACCCAGAAGATCGCACTCGGCCTGCTCGACCCGGACTGGGACCCCCTGCCGGCGGCCCTAGCCGGCACGGACCCTGACGACCCGGAGGCCCTGCGCGGCCGCGTCGATCTGGACAGCCCCGGAAACCGCGCCCTGGCGCGCACGCTCGCCGAGGAAGCGGTGGTGCTGCTCGGCAACGACGGGACCCTGCCGCTCGACCGGCCCCGCCGCATCGCCCTGATCGGTCCCAACGCCGACGAACCCACCGCCGTGCTGGGCTGCTACTCCTTCCCCCAGCACATCGGCGTCCGCCACCCCGGAACACCGCTGGGCATCGGCCTGCCCACCCTGCGCGAAACCCTCGCCGCGGAGTTCCCTGACGCCGACATCACGTACGTCCGCGGCACCGGCGTGGACGACGGCGACCTCTCCGGCCTGGAGGAGGCGGTACGGGCGGCCCGCGAGGCCGACGTCACCCTCGTGGCGCTCGGCGACCGGGCCGGCCTCTTCGGGCGCGGCACCAGCGGCGAGGGCTGCGACGCCGAGACACTGGACCTGCCCGGCGCGCAGCAGCAGCTCCTCGACGCGCTGCTCGACGCGGGGACGCCCGTGGTGACCGTGCTGCTGGCCGGACGGCCGTACGCGCTCGGCCGCGCGGTGACGGAGTCGGCGGCGATCGTCCAGTCGTTCTTCCCGGGCGAGGAAGGGACGCACGCGATCGCCGGGGTGCTGAGCGGCCGGGTCAACCCCTCCGGACGCCTCCCGGTCGGCGTGCCCCGCGCACCGGGCTCCCAGCCGGGCAGCTACCTCGGAGCGCCGCTGGCTCACGCCAACGAGGCGTCCAGCGTGGACCCGACCCCCGCGTTCCCCTTCGGTCACGGTCTGTCCTACACACGGTTCGACTGGAACGACCTGACGGCGGACGCCCGCGAAGCGCCGACGGACGGCGAGTTCACGCTCGCCTTCACGGTCCGTAACACGGGCGACCGCTCGGGCACGGAGGTCGTCCAGCTGTATCTGCACGACCCGGTCGCCTCCGTAGTCCAGCCGGTGCAACGCCTCATCGGCTACACCCGGGTCACCCTGGACGCGGGGGAGACGCGACGGCTGACGGTCACGGTCCCGGCGGACCTCGCGTCGTTCACGGGCCGCGACGGCAGGCGCGTGATCGAACCGGGCGTGCTGGAACTGAGGCTGGCGGCCTCCAGCGCCGACCTCCGCCTGACGGCCCGGGTTGTACTGACCGGCGCGGAACGCCACGTCGACCACACACGACGCCTGCACGCCACGTTCGTGCAGAAGCCGGCCACCACCTGAACCGCGGGGTGCGCGGCACACGTCAGGGGCCGCGCACCCCGTGTGACGGTCCCGGGGCTGATCGACGACTTCCCGTGACATGTCCCGTCGCCTACAGCAGCCCTCGCCGTGCAAGGCTCCGCATCAGTGCCCCCACTCCGAACCTCCACGGCGGTGCCTCCTCGCTGGGCACCACCGTGTTGACCAGTGCGCCGAGCCGCGGGCTGGAGATGCGCACGATGTCGCCGTACTCGTGGGTGAAGCCCTCACCCGGGGCCTTCCGGTCCTCCGTCGGGGCGAACAGGGTGCCCGTGAACAGGGCGAAGCCGTCCGGGTACTGGTGGTGGGCGCCGTACGTCGCGGACACCAGGTCCAGTACGTCGCGGCTGATCTCGCGCAGCGAACTGCTGCCCCTCAGCACGTAGCCGTCCGGTCCCTCGATGCGCAGGCCGATGTCGAGGTCGCGTACCGCGTCGATGCCGAAGCCGTCGTCGAGCAGGCGGACGAACGGGCCGATCGCGCAGGACGCGTTGTTGTCCTTGGCGCGGGACAGGAGGAGGGCGCTCCGGCCCTCGACGTCGCGGAGGTTGACGTCGTTGCCGAGGGTCGCGCCCCGTACCCGGCCGTGTGAGTCCACGACGAGGACCGCTTCCGGTTCGGGGTTGTTCCACACGGAGGCGCGGAGCACGCCGATGTCCGCGCCCGTACCGACGGCCGACAGTACCGGCGCCTTGGTGAACACCTCCGGGTCCGGTCCGATGCCGACCTCCAGGTACTGCGACCACAGCCCCTCGGCGACCAGCAGGTCCTTGACCTTCGCCGCCTCCGGCGAGCCGGGCCTGATGTCGTCGAGCCTGCCGCCCACCAACCGCACCACACGCTCCCGAACCCGCGCCGCCTGCGCCGGGTCACCACCCGTGCGTTCCTCGATGACGCGTTCCAGCAGGCTCCGCGCGAAGGTGACTCCCGCCGCCTTGATGACCTGGAGGTCCACGGGGGCCAGCAGGTGCGGCACGTCAGATCGGCCGGGCCGGGCGGCCAGGAGGTCGTCCAGGCGCCAACGTCGTCCGCCGTCCGCCTCCCGTACCGCCTCCGCCGCGTCATCGCGTTCCAGCAGGGCGGAGACGGTGGGCGCGACGGGTGTCAGATCGACGACCTGATCGCCCCGCACGGCCGCCACGCACGGTCCGCCCGCCTCCGGGTCGTGGACGCGCGCGACGAGGGCGGCCCGGCCGGCGTCCTCCGGCAGGACGGAGCCGGCGGTGAGGACCGGACGGGGGCGCGCTGCTGCCGATTCCACGGTCGATGCTCTCCTCACGACAGAAGGGGCCCGGGTGTCAGTCAGTGGGAGTCCCGGGGGACCTCGTGGCCGCGTCCGCCGCGCAGGAATCCGAAGTCGGCGCCCCGGTCGGCCTGTTCGACGTGCTGGGTGTAGAGCCAGGTGTAGCCGCTCGTGTACCGCTCGGCGGGCGGTGTCCACTCCTGCCTGCGCCGGGCGAGCTCGGCGTCGTCCACGTCCAGGCGCAGGGTGCGGCCGGGGACGTCGAGGACGACGGGGTCCCCGTCGCGCACCAGGGCGAGGGGTCCGCCGACGGCGGCCTCCGGCGTCACGTGAAGGACGACCGTGCCGTACCCGGTACCGCTCATCCGGCCGTCGCAGACGCGCACCATGTCGGTGACTCCGGCCTTCAGCAGCTTCGCGGGCAGCGGCACGTTGGAGACCTCGGGCATGCCCGGGTAGCCCTTGGGGCCGGCGTTGCGGATGACGATGACGGTGTTCTCGTCGACATCCAGACCGGGGTCGTCGGCGACCGCGTGGTACGCCTCGGGGGAGTCGAAGACGCGAGCCGGTCCCCGGTGGGTGAGCAGGTGCGGCGATGCGGCGGACTGCTTGATGACCGCTCCGTCCGGGCACAGGTTGCCGCGCAGGACGGCGATGCCCGTGCCGGCCGGCTGGAAGGGCGCGTCGAGCGGGGTGATGACGTCGGAGTCGACGCGTTCGGCCCGCGCGGTGTTCTCGGCGACGGTGCGTCCGGTGACCGTGACCGGACCGCCGTGCAGCAGCCCGCCGCCGAGCAGTTCGGCCATCACGGCGGGCAGCCCGCCCGCGTAACAGAAGTCCTCCATCAGGTACGTGCCGCTCGGCATCAGGTTCACCAGCGTCGGCACCTCGCGGACCAGCCGGTCGAAGTCGTCCAGGCCGAGCTCGACGCCCACGCGTCCGGCGAGCGCCGTGAGATGGATGACGGCGTTGGTGGAACCGCCGATGGCCGCGTTGACCCGGATCGCGTTCTCGAACGCCTCCCGCGTGAGGATCCTCGAGGGCCGCAGCTCCTCCTCCACCATGTCGACGATGCGCCGCCCCGCCGCCTGCGCGGTCTCCATCCGCCGCGAGTCGACCGCCGGCCAGGCCGCCGAGCCCGGCAGCTGCATGCCGAGCGCCTCGGCCACGCACGCCATCGTCGAGGCCGTGCCCATCGTCATGCAGTGACCGTTCGAGCGCGCCATGCACCCCTCGGCGAAGAAGCACTCCTCCTCGGTCATCCGCCCGGTCTTCAGGTCCTCCTCGAACTTCCACACATGGGTGCCCGAACCCACGTCCTGGCCGCGGTACTTGCCGTTGAGCATCGGCCCGCCGGTCACCATCACCGCGGGCAGGTCGACGCTCGCGGCGCCCATCAGCATGGCGGGGGTGGTCTTGTCGCAGCCGGACAGCAGCACCACCCCGTCGAGCGGGTTGGCGCGGATCAGTTCCTCGACCTCCATCGCCATGAGGTTGCGGTACAGCATGGCCGTCGGGCGCATCAGCGTCTCGCCGGTCGCCATGGTGGGGAACTGCAGGGGCAGGCCGCCCGCCTGCCACACCCCGCGCTTCACGGCCTCCGCGACACGCGTCAAGTGCGCGTTGCACGGCGCGAGTTCGGACGCGCTGGTCGCGATGCCGATGACCGGACGTCCGTCGAACACCTCGTGCCCGAAGCCCTGGTTGCGCATCCACGAGCGGTACAGCATCCCGCTGCGTCCTCGCGCGCCGAACCAGGCCTGACTGCGGCGGTTCGAGTTCCGACGGTCGGTCATGTGCACACTCCCGTGGCTCCGGCGTCGTCCGCTGTGCGGATGGGGCGTGGCCGAGGCGCGGGCCCCGCTACCCTGGACCTCAATCATTAAATGATTCGATGAATGGCGTCCAGGGGGTGGGCGGAGATCGACACGAACTTCCCGACCATGCAACAGCGCGTGGCCGACGAACTCGGACGGCGCATCGTGGCCGGCGTGTGGCAGCCGGGCGATCCGCTGCCGGTCGAGGACGCCCTCGCGTCGGAGATCGGCGTGAGCCGCGGGGTGCTGCGGGAGGCGGTCAAGTCGCTGGTGGCCAAGGGCGTGCTGCGCGTGCGGCCACGCACCGGCACGCGTGTGCTGCCCCCGGACCACTGGAACCACCTGGATCCGGACGTCCTGCGCTGGAAGCAGGCCGGTGACGCGGCGGCCCTGCTGCGCGACACGGGCGAACTGCGCCGCATCGTCGAACCCGAGGCGGCCCGCCTGGCCGCCGAACGGGCCGGCCCCGACGACGTACGTGCCCTCAACGACGCCCTGGCCGCGATGGAGGCCGCGGCGGCGTCACCCGAGCGCGGCGGCTACGTCGAGGCCGACATCGCCTTCCACCGGGCCCTGCTGGACGCCGGCGGCAACCGGCTGCTCGGCTCCCTGGGCCGCGCCGTGGAGATCGCGTTGCAGCACAGCTTCGACATCAGCACACAGACCCCTGGCGCGGCGGAGGCCTCGCTGCCTGGCCACCGCGCCGTCGTCCGGGCCGTCGAGGCCCGTGACCCGGACGCCGCAGCGGCGGCCGTGCTGCGGATCATCGAGGCGGCCCAGCAGGAGATCGCCCGGTCGCCGGGAAGGCCGGACGGGCCGGACGGGACGGACGGGACGGACGGGCACACCCCGTGACGCGCGGGGAAGGGAAGCGGCACCGTGGGGGATCGGTGTCGCTCCACCCCGAGCATGCCCCGCGCACCCGTCGGCCTCCGCCTCGGACCCGCTCACCTCGGCGTACGGCACGTACGGGGACCTGTCGGCCACCCGGACCGCAGCCCGGGGGAATCGCCGTGCGGGCCGCGTCGAGGGGCGTCCGGTGGGTACCCGCACCGGCATGTTCAAGCGCGCGCTGTGGCAGGGACTGATCGCCGGCACCGCCGGAGGCGTCGTGATGACCCTCGGCGAGAAACTCGAGCAGGCCGTCACCGGACGACCCGACTCGCACGTGCCCGCCCGGGTCCTGCAACGCCTGTCCGGTCTGCCGGAGCACCCCGGCAAGCAGCCGCTGCCCGTCAACTGGGCCATGCACTTCGGCCAGGCCGCCGCTCTCGGCGTGCTGCGCTCGGTCATGGCCCACGCGGGACTGCGCGGACCGCTCGCCTCGGCGAAGTTCACCGTCGTACGTCTCACCAACGACCAGATTCTCGAGAACGCCACCGGGGTCGGCGCGCCGCCGCCCACCTGGCCGCGGAGGGAACTGGCCGTCGACGTCCTGCACAAGACCGTCTACGCCTTCGTCACCGGCGTGGTCGCCGACGCCCTGGCCCGCCGGAGCAGCGGCCTCGGACCCGGGCAGCGCCACGCCGCTCTGCGCCCCGGCCGCCGTCCCGGTGTCGGACCGCTGCCCCGCGGCGAGGCGTACGGCAGGTGACCTCAGGGGCCCGTGCCCCGGCTACTCGGGCCACGCCGAGTTCTGGATGACGTCGACGAAGTCGATACGGCGGAAACCGGGGACGAAGTGCTCCAGGACGTCGGCGTTGACCGTGCCGAAGGTGGTGCCGGGGCGGTGCCTGAAGCCGTCGGTGAACGCCTGGAGGATCTGGCGCTTGAAGTCCGGCCGGGGGTGTGCGGCGGTGACCTCGTCGATCTGTGCGCGGGTGATGTTGTCCAGGTTCAGGCCCAGGACGTCCGTCTCCACGCCCGCGGTCGTGGCCGCGACCTCGGGGGCCATCTTGTACGGCACCTCCGGGGTGGTGTGCAGGGCGACGGCCGTCCACACCGTGTTCGCGTCGGCCTCGGACAGTCCGTGGCTCAGCAGGAAGGCACCGGCCTGGTCGGCGCCGTCCATCTCGAACCGCTGGTCGTCGGAGCGGTACGGCTCCACCAGGCCGGTGTCGTGGAACAGGGCGGCCACGTAGAGCAGTTCGGGGTCGGGGGTGAGCCCGCGCGCGGCGGCCTGGAGGCTGCCGAACAGGAACACCCGACGGGAGTGGTGGTAGATCAGCGGCGGGGTGGTGTCGCGGATCAGCTCGGTCGCCTCCCGCGTCAGGGTGCTGTCCGGGATCGCGACACCGGCGATCTTCTCGCTCATGACTGCCTCCAAGGTGTTGTGGGTGACCGGAACACCTCCAGCCTGCGACGACGGGCCCGCCCGCTGCCGCTCACGGACGGCCGACAACCCCTCGGAAACGGACACCGGGCCCCGCGGCCGCACGGGACACCGAAGCCCGGCGCCCGTACCGGACACCGAGGCCCGAGCGGTCAGGACGCGTCCGCCCTCGTCGAGGCGAACCGCTGCCGGTACCGCGTAGGAGACACCCCCAGATGGCGTGCGAAGGCCCGCCGCAGACTCTCGTAGCTGGGGAAACCGGAACGGGCCGCCGCCTCCGTCGCGTTGTGCCCCGCGTCCAGCAGGGCCTTCGCCATGTCGAAGCGGATCAGCTCCACGTACCTCATCGGCGTGGTGTCCAGCTCCGCGCGGAACAGCCGGGTCAGATGGCGCGGGCTCACCCCGACGCGCGCCGCGAGGGAATCCACCGTGTGGTCGCCCGTCGGATCCGCCTGCACCGCGTCCTGCACGAGCCGCAGCACGGGTGTCTGCGGGGCGGGTCCCTGGAGCGACGCGGAGAACTGCGACTGACCGCCCGCGCGCTGCATGTACACCACCAGCGAGCGGGCGACACCGCGCGTCAGATCGGGCCCGTGGTCGTCCTCCACCAGGGCCAGTGCCAGGTCGATGCCCGCGGTGACTCCGGCCGAGGTGTACGTGTCGCCGTCCCTGACGAAGATCGCGTCGGGTTCCACGCGGGCGGCCGGGTGGCGGCGGGCCAGCAGCGCGGTGTGCTGCCAGTGCGTCGTGGCCCGCCTGCCGTCGAGCAAACCGGCCGCGCCGAGCACGAAGGCTCCCGTGCAGATCGACGCGACCCTGCCCGCCCGTGCGGCCAGCCCCGCCGCCGCGGAGCTGAGCTGGGTGCCGACGGGGGAGGTGGGCAGCGCGTCGCCGCCGACCACCAGGAAGGTGTCGAAGGCGGGGGCGTCCAGCGCGTCCGCGTCGGCCGGCACCGGCACGCCGATCGACGACCGCGCCGGCTTCCCGCCGACCGAGACGATGCTCAGCCGGTAGGCGGCGCCGAACCGGTTCGCCTCGCTGAACACCTCGGCGGGGCCGGAGAGGTCCAGCATCTTCATCCCGTCGAAGACCAGCACCCCGACGTGGTGCTCCCGCCGCTCCATCCGCCCTCACCTCGCACACCCGCTCACGGCTGCCCGCACCCGGGAAACCTGGTCACCGGCATTCTCCTCCGTCCGCGGGCTGCGCCCGTTCACACCGAGGAGGCCGCCTGGGCGGCGCGCCGCGTGACCTGTTGAGCCTCCCGCGCGGTCCGTCCGCCCACTGCGGGAAGGCCGGGCGTCACGGGGGCAAGGGCGGTGCGGGACGACATGACGATGACGACATGACGATGCTGCAGCAATTCGGTGTGTTCCCGCCCTCCCCGGTTCCGCCGTCCCTAGGCACGCTCACGGCGCGTCCGGCGGCGTACGGAACAGTCCCTTCCCCGCACGGCGATCTTCCACGCTCCGCTGACGGCCGGGGCGCCTCCGCGGCCCGGGCGCCCGGCCGTGAGCAGCGGCCCCGCCCCGGCGCCCGTGAGGGGCCGGAGCGGGGCCGACCGGTCACCGCCCGCTACGACTTGAGCCACTCCAGGATGTCGTTGTTCAGCTCGTCGGGATAGACCGACAACATGCCGTGCGGATAGTCCTCGTAGCTCTTCAGCGTGCCGTTCTTCAGGAGCTTCACCGTCAGCGGCGCCGCGTCGTCGTACGGCACGATCTGGTCGTCCGTGCCGTGCATGACCAGCACCGGAACCTCGATCTTCTTCAGGTCCTCGGTGAAGTCGGTCTCCGAGAAGGCCTTGATGCACTCGTAGTGGGCGTTCGCCGCGCCCGTCATCCCCTGCCGCCACCAGTTGTCGATCAGCCCCTGGGAGACCTCCGCGCCCGGCCGGTTGAAGCCGTAGAACGGGCCGGAGGCGATCTCGATGTAGAGCTGGGCGCGGTTGGCGGCGAGTTGGCTGCGGAACCCGTCGAAGACCTCGATCGGCGTGCCGCCCGGGTTGCTCTCGGACTTGACCATGACGGGCGGCACCGCGCCCGCGAGCACCGCCTTCGCGACACGGCCCGGCTTGGCGCGCGCCACGTACCGCGCCACCTCGCCGCCGCCGGTGGAGTGCCCGATGTGCACGGCGTCGCGCAGGTCGAGCGCGTCGGTCAGCGCCGCGACGTCGGCCGCGTACGTGTCCATCTCGTGCCCGTCGGCCGTCTGGTCGGAGCGTCCGTGGCCACGCCGGTCGTGGGCGATCACCCGGTAGCCGTGCTGCAGGAAGAACAGCATCTGGGCGTCCCAGTCGTCGGAGCTGAGCGGCCAGCCGTGGTGGAAGACGAGGGGCTGTCCGTCGCGCGGACCCCAGTCCTTGTAGAAGATGACCGTCCCGTCAGAAGTCGTCACCGTGCCCATGGTTGGTCCTCCGCATGATGGGGCTGAGGCGGCCGGGCCGGTACGCGACCGCCGGCGCGCGGCAGGGCGCGCGGGCGGATTCCGGCCGGCCGGAGGGACTGCGGCCGCAGCTCGGACCCACGGCCGGATGCACGGCAATCACCTTACGCCGATGAGACGAACCGCTCATCTCGGGATGAGTCGGATGATGTCGAATTGGGACGGTGCGGGTGGATTGATCCGCATAAGGTGGTCCGATGCTGCTTGTTCCCAGGTGGGTCCTGTTCTCGTCGGGGTGCGCGCCGGTGCTGTTGATCGCGGGCTGGGTGATCTCGGCGGCACTGGAGGGGTCGGGCTACGACCCGGTGACCCAGACGATCAGCGTCCTCGCGGCGTACGGCGCCTCGGGCTCCTGGGTGATGACCGGGGCGTTCCTCGCCGTGGGCGTCTGTCATCTGCTCACCGCGTGGGGACTGCGGGCGGCCGCGGCGGCGGGCCGGGTGGCGCTGGCCGGCGGGGGAGTGGCCGCACTGGTCGTGGCGATGGTCCCCGCCCCGAGCAGTGGAGGCTCACTGAGGCATGGATCGGTGGCCGCCGTCGGCTTCACGCTGCTCGCCCTGTGGCCCGTCCTCGCCGCGACCGCGGGCAGCGCCACGCCATGGGCCCTGCGGCCGCTGCCGTCCTTCGCGGCGACCACCGTGATGGTCGCGGGAGCGGTGTGGTTCCTCGTCGAGATGCACCGCCACGGCATGGCGGGCGTCGCCGAACGCGTGGTGACGGCCGTGCAGTCGCTGTGGCCGTTCGTCGTGGTCCTGTCGTGCCTGCGGCACCGCGCGGGGCGACGCGCGGAACCGTCCGTCGGACCGGATCACACGCGGAACCGCGCACGTGACTGACCGGACCGGAGGAACAGCGAGCTGCCCACGGGCCCGGACGACCGCCTCCTCGGCGCTCGCATCGCGCCGCACCTCCGCGTGCGCACGTCACCGGCCGTCGCGGTCCGCCGTCCCCGCCGGGAACTCCTCGCTGCCGAGCACCCTCAGCAGCTCCATGCGCTCGCGGGTCTCGTCGTCCGCCGGGGTGAGCACCAGCAGTTCCTGCCCCTGGTCGGGGGTGACCAGCGTTTCGCAGTCCAGCAGCAGCCGGCCGACCCGGGGATGCAGCAGTGTCTTGCGGTCCGCGCGCCGGACCGCGACCTCGTGCTCGGCCCACAGCGCGCGGAATTCGGGGCTGGCGGCCTCCAGCCGCTCGACCAGCCCGGCCACCACCGGGTCACCCGCCCGGCGTCCGGCGGCCGCCCGCAGGTCGGCGACCAGCCCGCGGCCACTGAGCTCCCGGTCCTCCGGCGGGCAGACGGCGCGGGCCTCCGCCTCGGTGAACCAGCGGTAGATCATGTAGCGGCGGTCGCCGCGGAAGCGGGTGAGGTCCGACGCCAGCAACAGGGACGCGCGGTTCTGCGCCAGCATCTCCCCGAGGTCGGACAGCACCGCGGCCGGGGTGTCGCCGAGCAGGTCGAGCATCCGCACCAGCCCCGCGCGGGCCAGCCGGGCCGTGCCGTCCGCGGGCGGGGGCCGGTGACCCGCCAGATGGAACAGGTGGTCGCGCTCGTCGTCGGACAGCCGGAGCGCGCGGGCCAGCGCGACCAGCAGCTGCGCCGAGGGCTGACTGCTGCGGCCCTGCTCCAGACGGACCACGTAGTCCACCGACATCCCGGCGAGCATCGCCACCTCCTCGCGGCGCAGTCCGCTCGTGCGGCGCCGGGGTCCGTCGGCGATGCCCACCTCGGCCGGGCGGATCGCCTGACGGCGGCGGCGCAGGAAGTCGGCGAGCTGTTCTCGTTCCACGCCCTCATGGTCCCGCGCGGCCGGACTCCCATCCAGGGAGCGGCGCTCCCATGATGAACGCTCCGCTCCCGCCCGCCTCGCCGCCGGAACACAGTGGAGGCAGTCCTTGCAGACCTACGGCAAGGCGACAGGACGACTAGGGAGCACATGATGCGCACACGCACACTGGGCAGCGCCGGACCGCGGGTCTCCGCGCTCGGCCTGGGCGCGATGAGCATGTCGGGGTCGTACGGCGAGGCCGACCGCGCCGAGAGCATCGCGACCGTGCACGCCGCTCTGGACGCCGGAGTCACCCTGATCGACACGGGCGACTTCTACGGCATGGGCCACAACGAACTGCTGCTCGCGGAGGCGCTGCGCGGCAGGGACCGGGACAGCTACGTGCTGAGCGTGAAGTTCGGGATGCTGAGCGGTCCCAGCCCGACGTTCGGCGGGGTCGACGGCCGCCCGGCCGCGGTGAAGAACTTCCTCGCCCACTCGCTGACCCGCCTCGGCACCGACCACATCGACATCTACCGGCCCGCCCGGCGCGACCCCGACGTGCCGATCGAGGAGACCGTCGGCGCGGTCAAGGAACTGATCGAGGCCGGCTACGTACGGCACCTCGGCCTCTCCGAGGTCGACGCGGAGACCGTACGGCGGGCGCACGAGGTGCATCCCGTCGCCGACCTGCAGATCGAGTACTCGCTGATCTCCCGCGCCGTCGAGGCGGAGGTCCTGCCCACCCTGCGCGAGCTGGGCATCGGCCTGACCGCGTACGGCGTCCTCGCCCGCGGGCTGATCTCAGGGCACTGGTCGCCGGACCGCGCCGGCCGGCCGGGCGACCACCGCGCGGCCGGTCCCCGGTTCACCGCGGGGAACGTGGAGCACAACCTCGCCCTCGTCGAGGCGCTGCGCGGGGTGGCCGAGGCGAAGGGCTGCACCGTCGCCCAGCTGGTCATCGCGTGGGTGGCGGCGCAGGGCGAGGACATCGTGCCGCTCGTCGGCGCCCGTACGCGGGAGCGGCTGGCGGAGGCGCTGCCGGCGCTCGACGTGGAGCTCACCGCGGACGACCTGGCGGAGATCGAGAAGGCGGTGCCGCCGGGGTCGGCACGCGGGGACCGCTACCCGGCCGCCTTCATGTCCACGCTGGGCGTGGGGAACTGACCGGGACCCACCGGGGCGTCGGCGACCGAAGGGGGCGCCGGTACCGGGGGTGACCCTCACCCGGTCTCCAGGCCGAGGACGCGGCGGGCCGCCTCGGCCTCCGCGGCCGGCGGGGAGAGCTCGTCCAGGGTGTCCAGTTCCGTGTCGTCCGCCAGCTCCCGCTCCCAGGCGTCGGCGAGTCGCTGCTGCTCCTCGTGGGGTTTCGCGCTGACGGCCTCCCGGTGCTCCGGGTCCAGGGCCGTGAGGAAACGCTCGACCGAGTCCATGGACATGCCGTACTCCTTGTTCGCTCCGGAAGGCGCCGCACGGCCCAGGATGGCCAGCGCCCTCGGGGGACGGGTGCCCGACACGGCCCGCGGCCACCCTGATGGCCCCGCACGAAGGGGACCCGCACTTGCCGCACATATCGAATTTCGATAGCTTCCCATCGTCATTCGATCGGTGCGAAGGTGTGCGCGCTGTCCTCGGCGTCGCACCCCTGTCCACGCCTCGAGCCCTGGAGTGCCCCATGTCCTCAGTCACCCCTGCCCCCGCACCCGCCGCCCGTCCGCACCCCGGGGGCGCGACCCGTACCGACGTGCTGGTCGTCGGCGCCGGACTGGCCGGGCTGCACGTCGCCACGCGGCTCGCCCGGCAGGGTCACGACGTCCTCCTCGTGGACCGGCGCACCACCCTGGCCGGTGCGATCCGGACCACCGGGATCTTCGTGCGCAAGACGCTCGACGACTTCCCGCTGCCCGAACGCCATCTCGGCCCGCCGATCCGGCGCATGCTGCTCTATCCGCCCGGTCTGAGCCGCCCCGTCGCCCTGGTCAGCGACCGGGACGAGTTCCGCGTCGGAGACATGGCCGGGCTGTACGAGACGTCGGCCGCGGTCGCCGTCGAGGCGGGCGTACGGCTCGCGCTGGGCACCCGCTACGCCGGCCGTCACGAAGGGACGTACCACCTGATCGGCCGTGAGGGGCCGTTCCGCGTCCGCGCCCGGTACGTCGTCGGCGCCGACGGCGCCAGGTCGAGCGTCGCCCGCGACCTCGGCCTGGACCGCAACCGGCATCTGCTCGTCGGGGCCGAAGAGGTCTTCCCGGTCGCCCCCAACGGCGAGCCGCCCACCTTCCACTGCGTCCTCGACCCCCGGGTCGCACCGGGATACCTGGCGTGGGCGGTCAACGACGGGGAGCACGCCCATGTCGGCGTCGCCGGGTACGCCGACCGCTTCCCCGACGGCCTGCGCCGCGCCATGGAACGCTTCAGCGCCCACGCACCCGGCCTGGAGGGCACGCGCCGCCCCGACACGGTGGAGCGGCGCGGCGGGCCGATACCCGTCGGCGGTGTGCTGCGCCGCATCGGCTGCGCGGACGGCCTGCTCGTCGGGGACGCGGCCGGCGCGGTGTCCCCGCTCACCGCCGGCGGCCTCGACCCGTGCCTGCGCCTGTCCGACCTGGCCGCCCAAGTCCTCGACGACGCCCTGCGCACCGGCACCCGGCACGCCCTGACCCACTACAGCGGCGCCTCCCTGCGCTCCCGCTTCCGCGGCCGGCTGGCGCTGCGGACCGGCCTCGCGCACCTCCGTACCCCCGCCGCCACCACCGCGGCGTTCACTCTCCTGCGCACCCCGCCCGGCCGCGCCGCGGCGGCGCGCATCCTCTTCGGCGACCGTTCCTTCCCAGGCCGGCCCGCTGCCGAGCCGGGCCTGGTGATCGGCTGACCCCGCTCTCACGGGGGCCCGCGCCACCATGCGCGCCCCTGCCGCCCCGTGCACGCTGGACCCATGGCGAGCGACCAGCAGACCGTGGTGATCTACCCGCCCGCCGGTGACGGCGGCCGCCGGGTCCGCGCCGGGCCGCATTTCGTGGGCATGGCCTACACCCTCCTGGACGTCGTGGAGTTCCTCCGGCTCGCCGGGATGGAGGACACCGACGACGACTGGCTGCGGCACTCCCCGCTCGTCGAGTGGCGCGGCGGCGGTCCGGACACCTGGACAGCGGCCCGCGGCCTGCACGACTGACAGGAAAGGGTCCCTCGGGCCACCATGTGATCATGACGGAGCTGGTCGAACGGGTGGACGACGACGATCGGGTGATCGGCGTCGTCGGCAGAGGCGAGGCGATCCGCAGGCGGTGGCTGCACCGCGTCGCGACGGTCGTCTGCCGGGACACGCGGGGGAGGATCCTCGTGCACCGCCGGCCGCGTGACGCCGTCCGCTTCCCGCACGGCGTCAACTTCATGCTCGGGGGAGCGGCCGAGCCCGGCGAGACCTACGAGGAGGCCGCCGCGCGGGAGCTGACGGAGGAGCTGGGCGTACGGGCCCGGCCTCGCTTCGTCCTCAAGTTCCGGTGCGCGGGGGTGATCGGCCCGTACTGGCTCGGGCTGCACGAGGCCGTGGTGACCGGGCCGTTCGCCCCCGACCCGGACGAGATCGCCTGGCACGACTGGCTGACGGAGCCCCAGCTCGCGGAACTGGTGCGGGACGAGGCGTTCGTCCCCGACGCCCGGGAGGCGTACCACCGCTGGGCCGCCCGGCGCCGCGACGGGCCGACTCCGGCGGGCTCCGCCGGATGACACCGGGCGGACCGCCCCGCGCCCGCGTTCGCGCGCCGTCCGCGGGGCGGTCACCATGGCAGGGACCGGGGGCGGACCGACTCGTCGTGGAGGGTGGACATGTTGCTGCCGGTCCTGTTCGCGCTGGGCGCCGCGCTCAGCAACGCGCTCGCGACCGTGCTCCAGCGCAAGGCCGCCCTGACGGTGCCCAAGTCCGAGGGTTTGCGCGTCGGGCTGATCCTCGACCTGCTGCGCCGGCCCGTCTGGCTGGCCGGCATCGTGGCCGTGATCACCGCCGGTGTCTGCCAGGCCGTGGCGCTCGCGACCGGCCCGATCACCGTCGTCCAGCCCCTGTTCGTCCTTGAACTGCCCCTCGCCCTCGTCATCGCCGCCGCCCTGCTCCAAGGACGGCTGTCCCGCGCCGGCTGGCTGGCCGTCGGCACCGTGGTGGCGGGCCTCGGTGTCGTCCTGTTCGCGGCCTCGCCCGAGGGAAACCGCACGCAGGTGCCGATGACCCACTGGATCCCGGCCGTCGCCGTGTGCGTCGCCGCCGTCGCCGCGCTCGTCGTCGCCGCACTCCGCCGCCCCGAGGGCCGCGGCCGGGCCGCCTGCTTCGGACTCGCCACGGCGATCTCGTACGCCATGACGGCCGCGCTGATGAAGACGTCGATGCACACCCTCGACGACGGGGGCGTCACCGCCTTCTTCACCACCTGGCAGACCTACGGCTTCGCCCTGTTCGGGGTGTGCGCGCTGTTCTTCCTCGAGAACGCGATGCAGTCGGGCCCGCTGGTCGCCTCCCAGCCGGCCCTGACACTGGGGGACGCGTGCGTGAGCCTGGCGCTGGGGATCACGGTCTACGCGGAGTACGTCCGCACCGGCTGGTGGCTGATCCCGCAGATCCTGGGCGCCGCGCTGATCGCGGCGGGCGTGCTGGCGCTGTCGCGCCTGCCCCTGGCCCGCCGGCTGGCCAGTGAGGAGAAGGAACAGCCGGGGCGGGGGACGGCGGCGGACGCGGGGACGCCCGCGCCCTGAGACCGGCCGCGTGACCGCCGTTCGTTATCATCACCGGCGACGCCGAGGCCGATGAGCGGTGCCGCCGTCCCGACCCGGACGGCGGGACGCGAAACTGCCGCCGGCCGTGGTGAAGGCGCAGTCGGCGAAGCTGGGTTGAGCGCGCGATGTCCGAATGCACACCCGCGCTCGGCACACCCAGGGAGCCCTGACATGACGCGCAGATCGAAGCAGAGCGAGACCGCGAACCGGCTCGGCGTCCGAGCCGAGGCGGGTGAATGGTGCTGGATCGGGGAGATCCCGCAGCCCCCGGCGAACATCCTGCAAGCCGCGGGCAATCCGCGGACACGCCCGGCCAGGCGACCCCCGCTGGCCCTGGCGGGAACCGTTCTGGGCGCGCCGTTCCTCCCGCTCCTGGGGCTGCTGATGCTTCTGGCCCGGGCGGTGGAGGCGGTGGAGCGTTTCCTCGACACCAAGGAGGAGAAGGAGCGGCACCGGGCCAGGAAGGAAGACGAGAAGCGCAGGGACGCGGCTGTGGAGCGGGGCGGCCTGGACAACGTCTTCGACGGTGACTGGAACGGCGCCGCCGGCCAGTTCCTCCTGCGCTGGTACGGGCACTCCACCCACCATGAGCGGCTGCTGTTCGCCGGCCCGGACGGGATCGCGTTCGCGGCCCCGCCCCAGCGGGTCGGCCTGGGACGCGACAAGCGCGCCCAGGTCGTCTCGCGGCTCTCCCCGGAGGAGGCCGCGCTGGAAGACCCCTTCGGCGGCGAGTTCGAGACCCGGATCATGCTGATCCGTTTCCGCGACGGCTCCTGGCTGCGGGTGGACACGGAGGAAGCCCGCAGCGAACTCCACATGTACGCCCTGCGCAACACGTCGTGAGCCCTCGCCCGGCAGCCAGGCGTACCACACGTGGGTGAACCCTGTGTACGGTCTCGCCCTGTGAACCCGGATGCGTCCCGCCGCCCCCGCGCCCGTGACCTCGGCATCGTCATCGGCCCCACCCCCACCGGCCCTCTCAACGCCCTCACCGACGTGCCGGGAGTCCGTGTCGGGCACACCACCGTTCGGTCCCGGCCCGATGTGCACAGCGGGGTGACCGCCGTCGTGCCCGACGGCGTGCGGCCCGGAGCGGCGGTTCCCGCGGGCGCGTCCGTCGGGAACGGGTACGGGAAGCTCGTCGGCTTCACCCAGCTCGCCGAACTCGGCGAGCTGGAGACCCCCGTGCTGCTCACGTCCACCCTGTCCGCGTTCCGGGCCGCCGATGCGCTCGTCGGGTGGGTGCTCGAACAGCCCGGGTGCGAGGGCGTGCTGAGTCTCAATCCCGTCGTCGGGGAGTGCAACGACGGTTACCTGTCCGACATTCGCAGTCGGCCCGTGCGTGAGGAGCATGTGCGGGCCGCGCTGGACCGGGCGTCGGACGGGCCCGTGGCCGAGGGGTGTGTCGGTGCCGGAACCGGTACCGTCGCCCTCGGGTTCAAGGCCGGCATCGGGACGTCCTCCCGCACACCGGAAGTGGCGGACCGCCGGTTCACCGTCGGCGCCCTCGTGCAGGCCAACTTCGGTGGCACCCTGCGCGTCCTCGGACGCACCCTCGACGGCCCCGGACCGGCCTCCGGGACCGGGTCCTGCATGATCGTCGTCGCGACGGACGCCCCGCTCGACGCCCGGCAGCTCACCCGCGTCGCCCGCCGGGCCGTGTTCGCCCTCGCCCGGACGGGCGCGGCCTACAGCCACGGCAGCGGTGACTACGCCGTGGCTTTCACCACCGCCCGGCCCGGCACCGCGTCCCCGCCCGCCGACGCCGGCCTGAGCCCGCTCTTCGAGGCGGTCCTCGACGCCGTGGAGGAGGCCGTCCTGAACTCCCTCCTCGCCGCCACCACGACCACCGGGTACGCCGGACGCACCGTCCCCGCCCTCGCCGTGGACCGGCTCCTCGCAGACGGGTCCCCGGACCTCTAATACGCGCGGCGCCCCCACACCATCGCCATCCCCGGACCCACCTCCGCCAGCACCGGCGACTCCAGGTACGCCAGTGCCTCGTCCACCACGCGCGCGTCCACCAGCCCCGTCGCCTCCAGTTCCGGACGCATGCGCCGCCACGTGTCCGACCAGAAGTGGGCCGCCGGGCCGCCCGGGACCAGGGGCGGGCAGACCACCTCCGCGCCGATGTCGCGCAGGCCCTCCTCACGGAGGTAACGCGGGTACGCCGGCACCTCCGTGATGTCGGTGCCGATCGTCGCCCACAGCGCCGCCCACATGGCGTCCATGGTGCGCCGGTAGGCGGAGGAGCGGTCGAGGGTGTCGGGCAGGTCCACCGCGTCGCCGAGCACCAGCACGCCGCCCGGACGGAGCAGGCCTGCCAGACGGTGGACGAGCCTTCGGCGCGCCGGCAGGTGCATCAGCACGAACCGGGCGTGCACCAGGTCGAACCGGCCCGGGTCCAGGTCCTCGTCGGTGACGTCCGCGGTGAGCACCCGCAGTCCCGGAAGCTCCCAGGCGGTCAGGGCGTGGGTGTCCCGGTCGAGTGCGACGACCTCCGCCACCCCGGCCTCCTCCAGGAGCCACCGCGCGACGGTTCCCGTGCCCGCCCCGACCTCCAGGCACCGCATGCCCGGACCCGCTCCCAGCTCGCTCAGCCGCCGGGTGGTGACCGGGTCGTAGACCAGGGCGGCGGCGTCGATGCGCTCCGACTCGTGCGGGTCCCCGGGCGGGAAGAGCTCCCGCCCGTACCGCCCGCCGCCCGCGCCGGGCGCGTCGTCACCCGGGCCCGAGGACGGCGCGCCGTCCTCCCCCGGCCCGCCGCCGGTACCCGCCCCGCCGTCCGGGAGACCCGCCGGATCCGTCACCCGCCCGCCCCGGTCAGTTGATCCCGCTCGGCGTCGGCGACGGCGTGCGCCCCGCGAGCACTTCCTGCAGCCGCTGGGTGCCCTGCTCCACCGCGGCCGACGTGGTGTCGTGGTCGGCGCCGTCGAGCCCGCCGTTGGTGACGGTGATCGCGTCCGCGCCGATCTGCACGGCCGCGACGTCCAGGCTCAGGGTGACGGGGTCGCCGCCGCTCTCGCCCTTCACCGTCACGGTCAGGCCCTGCCGGTTGTCGCCGACCTGCGGCAGCGACGTCTCGATGACCTGCACCGTGCGTTCCCCGGCGTCACCGCCGGTCAGCGTGAACTGGTCACAGGTGTCGGGCAGCTCGCTCAGCCACTGCATGGAGTCGTCGAGCTCCGTCCTGTCGTACGCGGCGACCTGGTACAGCAGCCGGGAGTCGCCCTGCTGGAAGCCGGTGACGGCGGACGCCCCCGTGGGCTTGCCCAGCAGCGTTTCGTCGAACAGCGCGTCGACCAGGCGCTGGCAGTCCTGCGCGTCGCTCTGGCCGTCGACGAACGCGGCCACGTCGACGCTGCCCACCAGCAGCGTGTCCCGCCACTCGCGCGGGTCCCGCACCTGCGTCCAGTCGTCCTCGATGTCCGCCGGGGTGATCAGCGCGTTCCGGGCGCCCTCCTCGCTCAGGTCCGAGGGTGACGCCGACGTGGCCGGCGACGACGCGGCGGGCGAGGTGGTCTGCGCGGCGAGGCCCCGCTCGGCGACCGTGGACGAGGCGTCCGACTCGGGCGGGGCGCTGCCGTCCGAGCCGGAACAGGCCGCCGTGGCGAACAGCGTGCCGGCGGCCAGGGCGGCGGCCAGGACGCGGGCCGGCCGGACGAGCGGGCGAGGGGTGGTCACGTGTGCCTCCTGTGGGACGGACGGTCCGCCCGGTGCCGACCTGCACCGGGCACGCTTGCTCCCCCGGCCTCCCACCGCACCATCGCTCGGCCCGGGCGACCAGCGCAGCGGAGGCATACAGGTGAGGGCCCCGGGAACACGGGCCCGTGGCTCCGGCCGGACACACACCGGAACCGGCGGCCGTGACGACCCCAACGGGCGCCCCCGCCACGGCGCCCGCACGGGAGCACTGTTAGGTTCCCGTTGCACCGTTCTGTCCCGGAAAGGAACGACATCACGTCCCCCACCGGCAACGGCCCGACTCCGCCTCCCGAGGCGGCCAGGCGCCACCCGACCCTGTTCCGTGCCATCCACCGCCGGCGGAACCCGCCGCTGCGGCGTTCGGACATCACGGTGACGGACGAGCGGGCGGTGAAGCGCGCGGTGAAGGCCGCCTCGCTCGGCAACGCCATGGAATGGTTCGACTTCGGGATCTACGCGTACCTGGCCGGCACCATCGGCAGGGTCTTCTTCCCCTCGGGGAACGAGACGGTGCAGCTGCTGTCGTCCTTCGCCACATTCGCCGTGGCGTTCCTGGTGCGTCCGCTGGGCGGTATGGTCTTCGGACCGATGGGCGACAAGATCGGCCGTAAGAAGGTCCTCGCCCTGACGATGATCCTCATGGCGATCGGCACGGCCGCGATCGGCATGCTGCCGTCGTACGCGGCGGTCGGCTTCTGGGCGCCGCTGCTGCTGATCCTCTTCCGGCTGCTCCAGGGCTTCTCCACCGGCGGCGAGTACGGCGGCGCCTCCACCTTCATCGCCGAGTACGCTCCCGACCGGCGGCGCGGCTACTTCGGCAGCTTCCTGGAGCTGGGCACGCTCGCCGGCTACACCGGCGCGGCCACCCTGGTCGTGGCGCTCACCGCCTGGCTGGGCTCCGACACCATGGACGCCTGGGGCTGGCGCATCCCCTTCCTGATCGCAGCACCGCTGGGCATCGTCGGCATCTACCTGCGGCTGAAGCTGGACGACACCCCCGCCTACCTCAAGCTGGGGGAGGGCAACCTCCGCGCCTCCGAGGCGGCGAACCAGGTCGAGACCACGGCCCGCGGCGACCTCGCCAAGATCTTCCGGCAGCACTGGCGGCCCCTGGTGCTGTGCATCGCCCTGGTCGGCGCCTACAACATCACCGACTACATGCTGCTGTCGTACATGCCGACGTACCTGTCCGACGAACTGCACTACAAGGAGTCGCACGGGCTGCTGATCCTGGTCGCCACCATGGTGGTGCTGATGCTGATCATCAACCAGGTCGGCAAGCTCAACGATCGCTACGGACGCAAGCCGCTGCTGATGGCCGGCATGCTGGGCTTCCTCGTCCTGTCCGCGCCGGCGTTCGTGCTGGTGCGGCAGGGCAGCCTGCTCGCGGTGTCGGCGGGCATGCTGATGCTCGGCCTGTCCCTGGTCTGCCTGCTCGGCACCATGTCGGCCGCGCTGCCAGCCATGTTCCCGACGTCCGTGCGCTACGGCTCCCTGTCGGTCGGCTACAACCTGTCGGCCTCGCTGTTCGGCGGCACCACGCCGCTGGTGATCACCGCGCTGATCGGCGCGACCGGCTCGGACATGATGCCCGCGTACTACGCGATGGCGGCCGCCCTGGTCGGTGTGATCGCCGTGGCCTTCATGAAGGAGACGGCGCAGCAGCCGCTGGAGGGGTCCCCGCCCTCGGTGCAGACCGAGGAGGAGGCCGCGGAGATGGTGCACGCGCAGGCGCCGGTCCCGAAGTTCTGACGCGGGCGGGCCGGCGACGGCGGTGAGGGGCGGGTGCGCGGCACCCGTCCAGTTGCCCAACGCTCTGGCCGGCGCGGACCCCGTGGACGCGGCCGCACCACCGTCGGTAGGACTGCACCAGCCTGAACGGCCGACAGCACCCCCAGGGCCCTTCCCGCCCAGGGGCGCATGTCCCCGGTGACGCGGCGGGCCCGGGTCCCGTGGCACCACAGCCGTTCCGCCCGCGCCGACGGTCAGAGAGCGGAGAGCAGACCGTCCAGGGGCGCGGGCGTCCGCTCCTGGCCCAGCGCCTCGACCAGCACCCGGCCGTAGTGGATCTTGCGGCCCTTCTTGGTGCCGAGGAAGCGGCGGAGCTGCTGCTCAGGGGCCCGGCTCCGCTGCGCGGGCTGCCGGAGGAAGGTGCTCAGGGCACGGAAGTCCCCCTGCTCCCGCACCAGTTCGGTCACCCGGTCCACGCCCAGGGCGCGGATCAGCTCGTCCTCCAGATCCGCCGCGCAGACGAAGACGCCGTCACTTCCGGCACCCGCCCGCTCCCAGCCCCGCGCGTAATAGCCGCGTTCCCTCTCGTCGCACAGCCCTGTCAGACGCAGGCCCAGTCCACGGGGGCCGAGGACGGCGGAGAAGCGGCCGACGTTCATCGCGCCCCCCATCGGCAGCACGCAGACGCCCTCCGTCGCCATGTCCCGGCCGTGGCGTGCGGCGAGCGCACCGACCGCGGCGGCGTCACTGAGCCCCTCCAGCAGGACGACCGTACGGACGGACAACCGCCCGGCCAGTTCCCGCGCCGGATCACCGGGCCCGCCGGCCGCCCAGGCGGTCACCGCGTCCCGGAACGCGTTCATGTCGCTCATGTGCCGAGTCTTCGCCGGAAGAAGCGAATGCGGTACTCGTTTTCGCCCCGCGGCCCGCCGGCACGAGGTCCGGCACACCCCTCACGGGGCGGGCGTGCCCGAACCCTGAGCGGCGGCCGGAGCACGCCGCGAGAACCCTGACGCCCCACACGTACACGGGGTGCAGCGCCTGGCGCCGACGGCGGGTGAGGGGAGCTCCTGAGGGTGGCGGGAACCCGTCGGGACCTGGCCCTCGCGCCCATGGGAACCCGTGCCGCGGCTCGTTAGCTTCGGTGGCGTCCGCGTCCGAGGGGACCGGAGGACCACCGGAGGAAGACCGCGTATGCATGCCCAGATCGTCCTGTTCGACGGCTTCGACCCGCTCGACGTCGTCGCGCCCTACGAGGTCCTGTACGCGGGAGGCACCGCGTCCGGAGGGGCGCTCACCGTCGAGCTGGTCACCGCAGAGGGCCCGCGCGAGGTGGTGAGCGGCACCGGCGCGCTCACCCTGCGCGCCACCGGCACCCTCGACCCCCGGGCGGCCGACCTGATCGTGGTCCCGGGCGCCTCGGGCCGGGTCGGCGAACCCGGCGAGGTGCCCGACGTCGACGCGGGGGAGGCGGAGTGGCGGCAGGACGAGTTCGTCCCCGTCCTGCTGGGCCGCGCCCTGACCACCCGGTTGCCCACGCTGCTCAAGGAGGCGCTGGACGACCCGGCGGTGACCGTGGCCACGGTGTGCGGAGGTTCGCTGGTGCCCGCCATGGCCGGTCTGCTGGAGGGCCGCCACGCCACGACCCACCATCTGGGCCTCGACATGCTCGACGCGACAGGCGTCCACGCGGTGCGCGCCCGAGTCGTCGACGACGGCGACCTGGTCAGCGGCGCCGGTGTCACGTCCGGCCTCGACCTGGGCCTCTATCTGCTGGAACGGGAACTGGGCCCGCGCATCGCGCACGCCGTCGAGACCCTCTTCGCCCACGAGCGCCGCGGCACGGTCTGGCGCGCCGCGGGCCCGGCCCCGGCGACGCTGTGACACACGCCCTCCGCCTCTTCTCGTCCTCACCACAGGAGACGTTCGCTCATGACCGCCGACACCGACCGGACCGCCTCCCCCGAAGGCGTCTGGGACCTGACCGTCGCCACCCCCGTGGGCCGTATCAAGGCCGTCGTCGAGTTCCGCCTGCGGGACGGCTCCCTCACCGGCGTCGCGTCCGGCGCGGGCGAGGACGTACCGCTGCGGGACATCGCCGTGGACGGCTCCCGCGTCACCTGGAAGCAGTCGGTCACCAAGCCCCTCCGGCTGAACCTCGCCTTCGCCGTGGACGTCCGCGACGACACCCTGGAGGGCACCTCGCGGGCCGGCCGTCTGCCCGCCTCGAAGGTCTGGGGAACACGCCGAACGACACCGGCGCGAACGGCGGAATAGGGGACCGGGGGTCGCTGTTACACCTGCTGCCTGACATGCGCGAGTCACTCGACTCGGGCGGTGACGGCGGAAGGAGCACCTCATGGCACGCAGCACGGCACGCCCGGTCGTCAAGCTGAAGTCCACGGCCGGCACCGGCGTCACCTACGTGACGCGGAAGAACCGTCTGAACGACCCCGACCGGCTGGTCCTGCGCAAGTACGACGCGGTCGCCGGACAGCACGTCCTCTTCCGCGAGGAGCGCTGACGCGGGAGCGCTGACGCGAGGAACGCGCGCGCGAGCCCGCGTCCGAGCCAGGCACGTCCACGCGAGGTCGTCGACACACCCCGTCTCCGCCGCTCCCTGCGGCGGAGGCCGCCAGAAAGGACATCCATGAGGCACGGCATCCACCCCGTCTCCCGTCCGGTCGTCTTCCGTGACCGTGCGGCAGGGTTCCAGTTCCTGACCCGCTCCACCCTCGACTCCGACAGGACGGTCGAGTGGGAGGACGGCACGACGTATCCGGTCGTCGACGTGGAGATCTCGTCGGCGAGCCACCCGTTCTACACCGGCACCGCACGCGTCCTCGACACCGCCGGACGCGTGGAGCGCTTCGAGCGGCGCTACGGCGCCGCCCCGGCCGGCCGCTGACGCGCCCCCGGCCCTCACCAGGTCTTTCCCACCAGGAGTACGCGATGAAGGTACGCAAGTCCCTGCGCTCGCTGAAGGCCAAGCCCGGCGCCCAGGTGGTGCGCCGCCGGGGCGTGACCTTCGTGATCAACAAGAAGGACCCGCGTTTCAAGGCCCGCCAGGGCTGACGAGCCGCAGGCACCACGACGTCCGGACGGCCCGGCACCGCACAGCGCGGTGCCGGGCCGTCGGCGTGTCCCCGCACGACCGCCCGGCCGTGCGGGGTCCCCGCCGCGCGGCCAGGATGGGAGGGACGTCGCGGGACCGGGCGGGTGATGCCGCCCCGGCGGGGCGCACGGCAGCCGGGAGGCGGAGATGACGGTGAAGCGGGTCGGCATGGTGGTGCACGGCGGACGCCCCGAGGCGGTGGCGGCCGCCGGAACCGTCCGTGAGTGGTGCGCGAAGCACGGCATCGCCTGCAAGGACGTCGACGTGTGGGACGACGGCGGCCGGCACAGCGCCCGCCAGGAGGTGGCCGCCGCGGGCGACCCCGACCTGGTCGTCACCCTCGGCGGCGATGGCACGTTTCTGCGCGGCGCCCGGCTGGCCGCCGCCGCGGACGCCCTCGTCCTGGGCGTCGACCTCGGCCGGGTGGGCTTCTTGACCGAGGTGCCCATGACCGAGGTGCGCTCCGCGCTGGACGCGGTGTACGAGGGCCGCCTCGACGTCGAGAAGCGGATGCTGCTGACCATGCGGGCCTCCCGCCGCCTGGAGGTCCCCGCCGACATCGAGGCGCTCATGCGGTACGGACGCGGCCCGCTGCTGCCGCCGACCAGCGTGCGCCCCGACTGCGAGACGGGCGGCGAGTGGGGCGTTCCGCTGGACGTGGCCGCCCTCAACGACGTGGTCCTGGAGAAGCTCGCCCGGGACCGGCAGATCTCCGTCGGCATCTACATCTCCGGCCGGCTGCTCGCCTCGTACTCCGCCGACGCGCTGCTGGTGGCGACCCCGACCGGCTCGACGGCGTACAGCTTCGCCGCCGGCGGGCCGGTCGTGTCACCACGCGCGGAGGTGCTGGTGTTCACGCCGGTCGCGCCGCACATGACGTTCAACCGCTCGGTCGTGGCGGCGCCCGACGAACCTGTCGGACTGCGCGTACTGGAGCGGTCCGGGCGGGCGGCCGTCAGCGTCGACGGCCAGGTCCGCGGCGTCATCGGACCGGGCGACTGGATCGGCGTGTACGCGTCCCCCCGCAGGCTGCGCGCCGTACGCCTCGGCCCGATGGACTTCTACGGCCGGCTCCGCGAGCGCATGAACCTGACCGACGCGCCCGCGGCGGTCGCCGACGGCACGCCCGCCCCCCTGTGGCCGGTGAGCAGCCCTCCGCCGGGCGACCTGGCCCACCTCGCCATGCCGGAGAGCCCGGTGGCGCAGCCCTGATCCGGTGATGCCTCAGTGGACGAGGGCCTTGACGGCCGTGAGGTCCTCGCCGGTCAGCTCCGCGATCCGGTGAGCCGGCACCCCGGCCGCCACGGCACGGGCGAGCAGCGCCTCGCGGCCCTCGGCGCAGGAGCGGTAGGCGAGCAGTTCCTCCTCCATCCGTGCGACGTCGTAGGGGGCGTTGAGCTGCCGCACACGGCTCAGCTCCTCGTCGCCCAGCGGGACGGGCAGCCGCTCGGCGCCCTCCGGAATGGCCGAGGTCTCCTCCGGCGGCAGCAGCCGCAGCCCCGGCGACGTCACGGTGACGCCCTGCGCCTCCAGCCACGCCCGCACGGCAGGCGTGTCCAGGAAGGCCGCGTCCTCCACGGCGGCGAGCGGCACCCCCAGCGACACGGCGGGGTCGTCGAACAGCACCAGGTAGGCGTCGTCGGTCATGGTCGGTACCTCCTGCAAGGGCGTGTGGTCCCACTTCGGTGGACACCCCTCTACCCCTGATCGAGCGGTCCACGACAAGGTGTCGCCGCGGGCGGTGCCGCGCACAGAGGGCCGACGCACCGTCAACACCATGAATGTGCCGGAAGGTAGCAGCCGATCCGGCATCGGGCGCTCAGCTCCGTCTTCTAGTCCGATCGTGTGATCGACCATGACGAGTCCGGCGCCCTCGTGGTCCAGGTGGGCGAGGGCTTCCTGCTGTCGGAACCGGTCCGACCGTACGAAGGCGGCTACGCCGTGACCCTCTCGGCGGAGCACCGCTCCGGTGGCTGCGTCCAGCTGTCCGAAAACGGGTGGGGCGCGGCACCTCCGCCGCGCCCCACCTCGCCCGTACCGACCCCTATCGCTCGTCGACCTCCCGGTCGAAGTCCCGCGCGCAGTCCTGCCGGTCGCTCTGGCTGTTCGCCTGTTCGATGCAGTCCTGGTAGCTCTTGAACTCGTCGCTGTTGATCACGGCCACGCCCATCGCCAGCAGCACCGACGACACCACGAGCGCAAGCGCCCCCAGCACCGCGCCGATGATCGCCATCGTCCCGTTCGTCGCCACGCCTCGTCTGCCGCGCCGGAAGCCGAGCACGCCGAAGATCACGGCCAGCAGGCCCAGCACGATGCCGCCGAACGCGGTCCAGAACAGCAGGACGGCCGCGATGCCCAGGACCAGTGCCGCGATGCCGAAGCCGTTGCGCCGTTCACCCGTGCCCGCCGGCTGTCCGTGGGCCATCGGCTGTCCGTGGCCCGTCGTCCCGTGGTGTCCGTGCGTCGAAGTCATCCGCGCTCCCATCAGTGTGAGGGGTTGTCAGGTGCACTCGCCCCGTCCGTGTGCCCGGCCCCGCTCTCCCCATGCCGAACCTCCACGACGACGCCCGCGGTGCGGCACGACGGCGTGATGCCACCCGCGCGGCCCATCCCTGTCTCGAACTCCTCCCTTGTGCCCTGACCTGCACCACCCCTACGATGAATGCGCTTTCATCACCGTCACCGCGACCCGCACCCGCCCCGCGCGCACAGACTAGGGACGACCCCCGATGAGTACCGCCCCCACGGTGTACGACGTGGCCGAACGCTCCGGCGTGTCCATCGCCACCGTCTCCCGCGTCTACCGCAACCCCGACTCCGTACGGGCGCAGACCCGTGAGCGGGTGCTCGCCGCCGCGCGTGACCTCGGCTACGTGCCCAGCGGCAACGCGCGCGGGCTCGCCAGCCGCTCCACCGGCGTCCTCGGCCTCTGCTTCCCCGACTACGCCGACCCGGACACCGATGCCGAGGACGACGACGCGGCGATGCTCTACTCCGACCAGATCATCCGCGGCATGGAGCGCGCCGCCCGCCGGCACGGGTACGCCCTCCTCATCGCCGCCTCCCTCAAGGGCGGCCCCGAGAGCCTCGTCGCCAAGGTCGCCGGACGGGTCGACGGCTTCGCCGTGATGGCCCGCACGGTGCCCACGGAGGAACTCGAGAGCATCTCCCGGCGCCGCCCCGTCGTCATGCTCGCCGGGCCCCGCGAGGACGGCGACCACCTGGACCACCTCGACCACATCGAGGTCGCCAACTTCGACGGGCAGCGGGAGCTGACCCGCCACCTCATCGAGGACCACGGCCTGCGCCGCCTCGCCTTCGTCGGCTCCGCCGAGGAGTCCCCGGACGTCGAGGCCCGCTTCCAGGGCTTCCTCGCCGCCTGCCGGGCCGCGGGCGTCGATGCCCCCGAGGAACCGGCCGTACGCGCCGCCATGATGACCCAGGCGGAGGGCGCCCGCGCCGCCGACGCCCTCTGCGACCGCGGCGGCGGACCCCCGCGAGCCCTTGTCTGCGCCAACGACCAGATGGCCGTCGGTGCCCTGCACGCACTGGAGCGCCGTGGCCTGACCGTGCCGGACGACGTCGCCGTCACCGGGTTCGACGGCATCCCCCTCGGCCGGCTCGTCCGCCCCACCCTCACCACCGTCCGCCAGCCCATGCTGCGGATGGGTGAGGAGGCGGTCGAGCTCCTCGTACGCCGTCTCAGCGGCACGCCCGGCGCCGACCCCGTCTCCCTGATGCTCCCCGTCACCGTCGCCCGCCGCGCCAGCTGCGGCTGCGGGCCGGAGGAGCTGACGACCGCCGTCGGGGCCTGACTGCCCGGCGCCCGGACGCCTCGAGGCGAGGGCCCGGCCGCTCCGGCCCTGCGGGAATCACCCGAACCGTTCCGTCACACCCCCCTCACCACACCCCCACGGGACGTATCTCACACCCGCTTCCGTACGCCCGAGCCCCCGCCTAGGTTGCTGACAGGGCCCTGTGCCCGCCGCGGGGGTGTCCGCCTGTCGCGCCGTACGGCGCGCAGGTGAACGCCCCTTTTTTCGCGCCTTTCACCGCCCCGGCAGGGCGCATCGCAGCCGTTACCGGAGTGTGACCCAGCTCCCCCTTGTCACGGCGAAGCCCCTCCCGCAGAGTCATGTATGCGCTTACAGAATGCGCATACATCAGGAACGCTCGAGGAGGAGCAGTCCATGCACCGCGCCACATCCGCCGCGATCGCCCTCACTGTGGCGTCCGCGCTCACCCTCACCGCCTGTGGCGGCTCCGGTGGCGCGGACGTGGACGCCGATGCCGAGCAGACGCTCACCGTCTGGGCCATGGGCACCGAGGGCGAGAAGCTCGCCGAGGTCGCCGACGTCTACGAGAAGTCCCATCCGAACATCACCGTCAAGGTGACCCCGGTCGGCTGGGACGTGGCGCACCAGAAGCTCGTCGCCGCGGCCGCCGCGGGCAAGCTGCCCGACGTCATGCAGATGGGAGGGACCTACCTCGGCGAGTTCGCCGACATGGGCGTCCTCGAACCGGTCGACACCAGGACCGTCAAGAAGGGCGACTTCTTCCCCGCCGCCTGGGAGCAGGCCACGTACAACGGCGAGACGTACGGCGTGCCCTGGTACGTCGACACCCGCGTCCTCTTCTACCGCACCGACCTCGCCCGCAAGGCCGGTCTCACCGAGCCGCCCGCCACCATGGACGAGCTGCTGAAGGCCGCCCAGGCTTACCAGGACAAGGCCAGGACCAAGTGGGGCCTGTCCCTGCAGCCCGGCGGCCTCGACACCGTGCAGAGCTTCTACCCGTTCCTGTACTCCGCCGGCGGCGAGATCATCGACGAGGACGGCAAGGCCGCCGTCAACAGCCCCGAGGCGGTCAAGGCGCTGAAGACCTACGGCGAGTTCTTCGCCAAGGGTGTCAGCGAGAAGGCGGTCCGTCCCGGCTACGACGTGACCAAGGACTTCAACACCGGCGAGGTACCGATGTTCTTCGGCGGCCCGTGGATCATGTCGCTGCTCGACGAGAACTACCCGGACGTCAAGGGCAAGTGGGCCGTCGCCCCCGTGCCCGCCGACCAGGAGTCCGTGTCCATGGCAGGCGGCTCCAGCCTCGCCGTGTCCGCGGACAGCGAGCACAAGGCCGCCGCGAAGGAGTTCATCTCCTTCCTCACCGACGCCAAGGGCCAGTCCGACTGGTACGAGCGCACCCGTGACCTGCCCGCCAACCAGCAGGCCTGGAAGTCCGGCGAGCTCGCCACCGACCCCAGGCTGAAGGTCTGGCGCGAGCAGATGGAGACCGCCAGGACCACGCCCTCCCAGCCCCGGCTGACCGAGATCACCTCCAAGGTGGACTCCGCCATCGAGTCGGTCACCCAGGGCAAGTCCGGCGCCAAGGCCGCCCTGGACAAGGCGCAGGCCGAGATCGAAGGGCTCGTGGAGTAACCGGTATGCCCCTGCTGACCAAGGCGGCCGACGACCCCGCGGCCCCAGAGACCAGGACCGGACCGGACGGGCCGCCGGGAGACGGGCGGCGCCCGCGCCGCCCGCTCGGCCGGCACAACCTGTACGGCTGGCTGTTCTCCACGCCGTTCCTGGTGCTGTTCGCCGTCTTCATGGCCTTCCCGATCGTCGCGACGCTCCTGATGAGTTTCACCGACTTCGGGGCCCGCCACGTCACCCGCCCGCTGGAGGCGGAGTTCGTCGGCCTGGAGAACTACACCGAGCTCTTCGAGGACGACCGCTTCCTGAAGGCCCTGTTCAACACGGCGTACTTCGTGGTCGTCGGCGTGCCGCTGACCATCCTGCTCGGACTGCTCGTGGCGATCCTGCTGAACAACGGCATCGACCGCGCCCGCACCTTCTTCAGGGTCGGCTTCTACGCCCCGGTGGTCACCGTCATCGTCGCGGTCGCCGTCGTCTGGCGGTTCGTCCTCGACCCGTCCGACGGTCTGATCGCCGGCCTCGCCGCCGAACTGGGCATCACCGCGCCGGACTTCCTCGGCTCCGAGACCTGGGCCATGCCGTCGCTCATCGCCATGGCGGTGTGGCGCAACCTCGGCACCGTCATGGTGCTGTTCATCGCCGGCCTCCAGGCCGTCCCCGCCGACGTGCGGGAGGCCGCACGGCTCGACGGCGCGGGCGCCTGGCAGGAGATGCGCCGCATCACCGTGCCGCTGCTCCGCCCCACCATGCTCTACGCCACCGTCATCACCACCATCGGCTACCTCAACGTCTTCGAGGAGCCGTTCGTGATGACCCAGGGCGGCCCGTCCGACGCCACGCTCACCGTGTCGCTGGACATGTACCGCGAGGGCTTCAACTTCTTCCACATGGGCTATGCGAGCGCCATGGCGTACGTGCTGTTCGTGGTCATCATGGGCATCACGGTGCTCCAGCTCCGACTGCTGAAGGACAACACCCGATGAGCGCCCCCACCACGACTCCGCGCCCGGTGCCCGCACAGGCCCGCCCCCGCGGCCGGGGCCGCGTCCGCACCCCCCTGCTGTACACCCTCGCCTCGCTCGGTCTGCTGGTGATGTCCGCGCCGTTCCTGTGGATGGCGCTGTCCGCCTTCAAGACCCGCCGGGACCTCACCGCGAGCCCGCCGGTGTGGATCCCCTCCGAGTGGACGCTGAGCAACTTCAGCGCCCTGCTCGACCAGCTCGACATGCCCCGGTACTTCCTGAACAGCCTGATCGTGGCCGTGCTGGTCACCCTGTGCAACCTGCTGTTCTGCTCCATGCTCGGCTACGCGCTGGCCAAACTGGAGTTCACCGGCCGGTCCAAGGTGTTCGGCGTCGTGCTGGCAGCCCTCATGGTCCCCGGCAACCTGCTGATCCTGCCGCTGTACGTGCTGATGACCAGGCTCGGCCTCATCGACACCTACGCCGGTCTGGTGCTGCCCTTCGCGGCGGGGGCGTTCGGCGTGTTCCTGATGCGCCAGTTCATGCAGTCCATCCCCGACGAGCTGCTGGAGGCGGCCCGGATCGACGGCGCCGGCGAGTGGTACATCTTCTGGCGCATCGTGCTGCCGCTGGTGAAGCCCGCCCTCGCCACGCTGACGATCTTCACGTTCCTCGGCTCGTGGAACAACTTCGTCTGGCCGCTCATCGCAACCAACGACCCCGACAAGTACACCCTGCCGGTCGCCCTGGCCACCTTCGCCAACGATCCCAACCGGACCGTCGGCGGCGGCAACGGCATGCTGATGGCGGGCTCCCTGCTCGTCGTCCTCCCGGTGCTGCTCGTCTTCGTGGTCCTCCAGCGCCACTTCACGCAGGGCATCGCGACCGCCGGACTCAAGTGACCGGATCCGCCGGCCCGTCACACCGGCACCGCCCCACCCCCACCAGAGAGAACAGGACGATGACGCGTACCTCCCTGCCCTTCCCCGACGGCTTCCTGTGGGGGGCCTCCACCGCCGCCCACCAGATCGAGGGGAACAACGTCAACAGCGACTGGTGGCGGAAGGAACACGACCCGGCGGCGAACATCGCGGAACCCAGCCTGGACGCCTGCGACAGCTACCACCGCTGGCGGCAGGACATGGACCTGCTCGCGGAACTCGGTTTCACCGACTACCGGTTCAGCGTCGAGTGGGCCCGCATCGAGCCGGTGCGGGGGACGTTCTCGCACGCCGAGATCGCGCACTACCGGCGCATGGTCGACGGCGCCCTGGCCCGCGGTCTGCGGCCCATGGTCACGCTGCACCACTTCACCGTGCCGCAGTGGTTCGAAGACCTCGGCGGCTGGACCGCCGACGGCGCGGCCGACCTGTTCGCCCGCTACGTCGAGCACTGCGCCCCGATCATCGGCGACGGCGTCCGGCACGTATGCACCATCAACGAGCCCAACATGATCGCCGTCATGGCGGGCGCGGCCAAGGCGGGAAACCAGGGCTTCCCGCCCGCGGGACTGCCCACCCCCGACGAGGAGACCACCCACGCCGTCATCGCCGCCCACCACGCGGCCGTCAAGGCCGTACGGGCGATGGACGCCGGCATCCAGGTCGGCTGGACGATCGCCAACCAGGTGTACCAGGCGCTGCCCGGCGCCGAGGACGTCACCGCCGCCTACCGGTACCCCCGTGAGGACGTCTTCATCGAGGCCGCGCGCGGCGACGACTGGATCGGCGTGCAGTCCTACACCCGCACCAAGATCGGCGCCGACGGCCCCGTCCCCGCGCCGGAGGACGCCGAGCGCACCCTCACCCGGTGGGAGTACTACCCGGCCGCCGTCGGCCACGCCCTGCGCCACACCGCCGACATCGCCGGCCCCGGCATGCCGCTGATCGTCACCGAGAACGGCATCGCCACCGCCGACGACACCCGCCGCGTCGACTACTACACCGGCGCCCTGGAGGCCGTCTCCGCCGCCCTCGAGGACGGTGTGAACGTCCACGGCTACCTGGCCTGGAGCGCCCTCGACAACTACGAGTGGGGCTCCTACGAGCCGACCTTCGGCCTGATCGCCGTCGACCCGGTCACCTTCGAGCGCACCGCCAAACCCTCCGCCGTCTGGCTCGGCGGGATGGGCCGCACCCGGCACCTCCCGCGCGCCGAACGCTGACCCCCGCGGCGCCGCAGCGCGCCGCCTCCCGACCCGGGAGCCGGTGGGCCCCTGACACCCACCGGCTCCCGCCGGCGACACACCCGTACCGCACGACGCCCCGACGGCCGGCGCCCCCGTCGCCCGGCCGCACCCCGCCCTTCCCCGAAGGCAGGAGCCGCATGAACCGTCGTACGTTCCTCACCACCGCCACCCTCGCCGCCGCGGCCTCCGTGACCGGCCTCGCCGGCGCCGCACCCGCAGCAGCGGGAGGCCGTACCGGAGCCGGTCGCGCCCCGCTCCGCACCTGGTTCGAGGCGACCCACCGCTCCCTCGAGGCCATGACCACCGACTTCGGCCTCACCACCGACAAGATGGACATCAGCGGCACGGGCGCCCCCGTTCTGTCCGCGCAGACCTCGCCCACCAACATCGGCTGCGGCCTGTGGGCCACCGTCGCCGCCGCCGGACTCGGCGTCATCGACTCCGGCACCCTGCACGGCCGCCTGACCCGCACCGTCGCCGCCGTCGAACGGCTGGAGCGCGCCCACGGATTCTGGTTCAACTGGTACGACGCGCACGACGGCGCGCTGCTGACGACCTGGCCGGAGACCGGAGACCCGGTGAGGCCGTTCCTCTCCAGCGTCGACAACGCCTGGCTGGTCACCGGCCTGATGATCGCCGCCGACGCCGAACCGTCGCTGCGCCCCCGCGTCGCCCGGCTGCTGCAGGACGCCGACTGGTCGTACTTCTACACGCCCTACGACCCGTCCGACCCGGTCGCCGGCCCCGGCCAGCTCCGCGGCGGCTACTGGCCCGACAAGCCCGGCAAGGGCGAGCCGACGGGCCACCACTACGGCGCCCTGAACACCGAGCCCCGCATGGCGAGCTACCTCGGCATCGCCGACGGCTCCCTCCCGCCGGAGCACTACTGGCACGTCTTCCGCACCCTCCTGCCCGGCATGGGCCAGGAGCAGGAGCCAGAGGGCGCCTGGGTCACGATCGACGGTGTCCGCGTGTGGCAGGGCCACTACACCCACCGGGGCCGCAAGCTCGTCCCCACCTGGGGCGGTTCCATGTTCGAGGCGCTCATGGTGCCGCTGTTCGTGCCCGAGCCCGAGTGGTCCCCGCGCTCCTGGGGCACCTCCCACCACCGCTACGTCCGCGGCCAGATCGACCACGGCCTCAAGGAGGCCGGCTACGGCTACTGGGGCTTCTCGCCCGCCAACATCCCCGACGGCGGCTACAGCGAGTACGGTGTCGACGCCCTCGGCATGCAGGAGGAGGGCTACCACTCCAAGGGCGTGGTCACCCCGCACGCCTCCTTCCTCGCCCTGCCCTACGAACCCGCCGCGGCCGTCGCCAACCTGTCCGCGCTGGACCGCGACTTCGGCGCGTACGACGACCGCTACGGCTTCCGCGACTCGGTGGACACCGCGACCGGCCGGGTGAGCGACTTCGTCCTCGCCCTCGACCAGGGCATGGTCGCCGCCGCCCTCGCCCAGCAGCTGCGCCCCGGTCTGCTGCAGCGGCCGTTCCGCACGGGCGGCTTCCGCTCCCGCGTCAAGCCGCTGCTGGCCAAGGAGCGCTTCAGCATCTGACCCCGCGGGGCGTGGGTCAGACGGAGGGGTCGTTGGGGTGCGGCTCCAGCTCCGTGACGACCGCGGTCATCCACGGCCACAGGGGCAGGGTGCCCAGCACCTCCTCGCGCAGCGCCGCCTCGTCCTCGGCACGCCACAGACCGATGCTGCGCTTCTCCCTGACGGGGCGCCACAGGCGCGCCAGATGTCCGGAGGCCGCGAGTTCACGCGCGCGTACGGCCTCACGGGCACGGACCCGGTCGACCTCGGCCGGGTCCGTGCCGTCCGGGACGGTGGTGGTGAGCTCCACCAGAAACTCCCGCATGTCGTTCTCCCCTCGGGGTGGATGTCGCTTTCGGGACTACTGTCGACGCATGAGTGAAGCGTCCAAGCGTTCCGTCGTCGTCGAGCGGACGAGCACCGGCCAGTTCATCGCCACCAACCCGCGCGGCGGGACCGTACGGTTCGGCACCGACGGGGGTGAGGCCTTCACCCCCGTCGAACTGCTGCTCGCCGCCATCGGGGGCTGCTCGGCGGCCGACGTCGACGTCGCCACCGGCCGGCACGCGGAGCCCACCGCGTTCACCGTCGAGGTGAGCGGCGACAAGATCAGCGACGAGCAGGGCAACCGCATGACCGGTCTGCGGGTCACCTTCCACGTCGCCTTCCCGGACGAGGAGGGCGCCGACCGTGCCCGCGCGATCCTCCCGCGCGCCGTGAAGGCGTCCCACGACCGTCTCTGCACGGTAAGCCGCACGGTGGAACTCGGCACGCCGGTCACCACGGAGATCGCGGAGGACTGACGGTCCTCGCCCGCGTGCCCTGACCGAAGGGACGGCGGCCCGGTCCACCGGACCGGGCGACCGGCGTCCTGCCCCGCGGGCGGCGCGCGACGGGGACCGGATTGGTCGGTCCGCGAGCCGGGCGGAGTCGGCGACACCCTCACGGTGCCGGACGGCCGGCCCCTCGCCCGCGGTGACCTGCCGAAGGCGGGAGCGGCGTGGCGTGGGGCCGCCCGGGTTCGCTCCGTGCCCGGGGGTGTGGGGCGGGCTGGTGGCGTCGCTGTGCCCGGGGACGGTGGTCCCCGTCGCGGGTGCGGTGGACGGCCCGGTGCAGTGCTGGGGGAAAGACCTCCGAGGTCCGCCCAGTGCCCGGGGGAGCGGTGCGGGCCGGTGCCGTCGCGCCACCGCGGACAGACGGTCCCTGCCAGGCATGCCCGTCGGCACACCAGGGCGTGGACCGACACCCCTCTCACCCATGCCGTGACCGACCGTGCTCCAGCGGCCGGCGCGGCACGGCGCCCGACCTTCCCAGCACCCGAGGAGCGGTGGCGTGCACCTCCGCCGTCCCGTGTTCCGAGAGCGGGCCGACCGTCAGTCCCGCGGTGCGCCAGGCGGCCACCAGGTCGGGCAGCGCGCCCAGCGTGGCCCGCCAGCATCCCGGCGCCGCCGTGCGGTCGGTGTCGTGGAGCAGGACCGTTCCGCCGCCCCGCAGATCCGCCTCGACCGTGGCGCGCACCGACTCGGGGGTGGCCGTGGCCGTCCAGTCCCTGCCCCAGGCCGTCCACAGCACCGGACGCAGCCCCGCCGCGCGGGCGGCCGCCCACCGGCCGGACGTCAGAATCCCGTACGGCGGCCGGTACCACTGGGGGGCCACCCCCGTGACGTCCCGCACGGCCTCCACCGCGCGGCGCAGGGAGCGGACGTCGCGCGCCGGCGCCGGCAGCCACGGACGGTCGTGGCTCCAGCCGTGCACGGCGACCTCGTGCCCCCGCCGCGCCGTCTCCCGCACCACGTCGGGATGCCGTACGACCGCGTCGCCGAGGACGAAGAACGTGGCCCGCACGCCGAGGCCGTCCAGCACGTCGAGGAAACGGGTCGTCGAGAGCGGGTCGGGGCCGTCGTCGAAGGTCAGCGCGACATGACGGGGGTGCCCCGCGCCGGCGAGACGGGGGGACAGGTGCCTGCGCACCACGGGCAGCCAGGTGGCCGCGGGACCGACGTGCGCCAGGGCGCCCGCGGCGAGCGTCGGCCCGACGGACGCGGCGCGCCGCGCGGCGGCCCGGGCGGCGGATTCGGGCATGGCGGTGACCTCCCTGGTTCCGGCGGACGGCTCACGGCGGGCGGGACACCTGGTGCTGCGCCGTGGAGCCGGGGTCCTCCCGCGCCCTGGCCTGGTCCCAGCCGCCTCCGACCGACGGGGCGCGCGCAAGGCCGACGCTGCCCGCGCCCATCAGCGCGACGCCGATCAGCTCCGGCACCACCCGCGCGCCGAGGCTGATCTGCTCGCCGAACAGCGCCCACCCGAGGGCGACGCTGGTGAGCGCGTCGCCGAGGGTCAGGGCGGGCTGGGACGCGGCCAGTGTGCCCGCCCGGAACGCGGCCTGCAGCAGCAGGAACGCGACGATGCCCACTACGGCGGTGGCGTACAGCGGCCAGGTGGACAGGACGGCGGCCGGGCCGTCCGGGATCAGCCCGGTGACCTCCTTGAGCAGCGCGGCCGTCGCCGAGAACGACACGGCGGACGCCAGCCCCAGCAGCGCGGCGCGCGGCGCGCCCCGCACCGTACGGGACACCGCCACCAGCGATGCCACCACCGCCAGCAGGACCGCTCCCGCCGGCCACCAGTGCCCGGGTATGGCCATGGACCGTCCTGACGTGGGCGCCGCCGCCGTCAGGAAGAGGGACAGGCCGGCCGCGAGGGCGACGAAGGCCAGCCAGGTTCTCAGGTCCGGGCGGCGGTGGAAGACCAGGCTGCCCACCGCCAGGGTGAACAGCAGTTCGGCCGCCATCAGCGGCTGCACCAGCGCGAGGCTGCCCACGCCCAGCGCCGCCGCCTGGAGGACCGTCGACAAGGCGAGCATCCCCGCGCCCGCCACCCAGTGCGGCCGCCGCAGGACGTGCCCCAGCCAGTGCAGCGCCGGCCGCAGCCCCTTGCCGCCCTCCGGCTCGTCGGCGGCGGCCCGCCGCTGCAGCACGGAGGCCGCGGCGTTCGCCAACGCCGCGAGGAGCGCGAGGACCACGGTCAGCACGCCGCGGCACCGCTCATCCGAATGTGGCGGCCAGCCGCCGGTACAGTCCCGGCGCCACGCCGCGCACCCTGACCGGCAGACGCAGCCACGCCGGGACGTAGACCTCGTCCCGCCCCCGGACGGCGGCACGCCACACGGCGTCGGCCACCCGCTCGGGCGGCACCGGCCGGGGCCGGGTCCGCGCGTAGGGCGCGCCGCGCCGCTCGAAGAACGGCGTGTTCACCACCCCCGGCACGACGAGGCTCACGCCCACGCCCGTGCCGCGCAGCTCGTGGCGCAGCGCGTCGGCGAACACCGCCACCGCCGCCTTCGACGCCGAGTAGACCGCCTCGCCCCGCACCCCGACGGCCCCCGCCAGCGAACCGACCAGCACCACCCGGCCGGATCCCGCCTCGACCATGTGGGGGAGCACCTGCCGCACCAGACGCAGCGTGGTCAGCAGATTCACCTCCATCACCTCGTCGAAGGCACGCCGTGTCATCGTGGTGAAGTCACCGGCCCAGCCCACCCCGGCGCACGCGACCAGCAGGTCGAGGTGCCCCACCTCGTCGAGCGCGAACCGGGTCAGGCGCCGCTCGGCGGCCGGGCGGGTGAGGTCCTCGGGGAACACCGCGGCGGCCGCGTGCGCGGCCGTCTCGGCCAGGCGCCCCGCGTCCCGGCCGTTCAGCACCAGACGCCAGCCCTCCGCGGACAGCCTGCGCGCCACGGCGGCGCCGATGCCCGAGGAGGCACCGGTCACCAGGGCCGTCCCCGGCCGCTGCGCCGCCGCGCCGGGAGGCTCCCGCACGTCGGGGAGCGGCGCCGGCGTCCGGGTGTCGGAGGCGCCGGGCGTACCGGCGCGGGAGGGTGCGTGGGGCATGGGCTGACCTCGGCTGCTGGGCGGACACCGGAAGCGGCCGGCTGGACCACTCCCGTCGTGCGGGAGGGGGTGAGCCCGGAGTATCCAGGTCAGGGTCGCCCGAAACGCCCGGCGGGCGTTTCACCCGCGTGCCGGCGGTGACTCAGCATGACGTGCTCTCGTCCTCCCCGGTCCCGCACCACCGGGGCGCCGCCCGCCGGGCCGGCGCCCGCCGCGTGCTGGTGCTCAGCGCGAGCATGGGCGCCGGCCACGACACCGTGGCCCGCGAACTCGTCCGCCGCGCCCGTGCCCAGGGCCACGAGGCGGACACCGTCGACCTCATGCGGCTCCTCCCGTACGGCACGGGCGCCGGGCTGCGCGCCTTCTACCGGACGTCGGTACGCCACGCGCCCTGGGTGTACGACGGTCTCTACCGGGCGTTCCTGCGCCCCGGCGACCGCACCCGCCCCAGTGGCGTCCCGCTCGCCCGGCTCGCCGCCGACGGACTGGAACGGCTCGTCACGAGGACCGGCGCGGACGTGGTGGTGCCCGTCTTCCACCTGGCCGCACAGCTCACCGGCCACCTCAGGACGCTGGGCCGGCTGCGCGTGCCCAGCGCGGTGTTCGTCCTCGACTTCGCCGTGCACCGGCAGTGGCTCCACCCGGGCAACGACGCCTGCCTGTGTCTCACCGACCAGGCCGCCGCCGATGTGCGCCGGGCCGTCCCTGGCACGCACGTCGAGACCACGGGTCCGGTCGTGGCGCCCGGGTTCTTCGCTCCCGCCCCCAGCGCCGACGACTGGCGGAAGCGCTTCGAACGGTACGCCCCCGGACGGCCGCCCGTGCTGCTGTCCGCGGGCGCCTGGGGGGCCGCCGCGGGCCTCGGCGAGAGCGCCCGGCTGCTGGCCGGTGCCGGTTACCTCCCCGTGGTGCTGTGCGGCCGCAACCAGGCGCTGCGGTCCCGCATCGCCCGTGTACCGGGCGCGCTCGCCCTGGACTGGGTGACGGACATGCCGGGCCTGCTGCTCGCGGTGCGGGCGCTGGTGGACAACGCGGCGGGCCAGACCGCCGTGCAGGCGCTCGCCGCCGGACTGCCCGTCGTCGGCCACCGCCCGCTGCCCGGACACGGCGCCGACGGGGTCCGCCGGATGGCGGAACTGGGCCTCTCCGAGGCCGCCGACGACGGCCCGGCCCTGCTCGACGTCCTGGACCGGCTCGTGACGGAGGGCCCCGGGGAACGCGAGCGGAGGGCGGCACGCGGACGCGCGGTCTTCCGCGCCGACGTCATGGAGCGCGCCGTCGCCCTCGCCGGCCGGTCCGCCGTACCGTCATCCGGCAAGGAGTGAGCCCGGCCGCCCTGACCGCGGGCTCTCACTTCGCGCCGGCCCGCTCCCGCTCCTCATAGGGGTGCCGGTGACCGAAGTGGCGGAGGAAGCCGTGATGGGTGAGCAGCCAGTGCCCGAACAGCGCGCCGCCGTACACGACGAAGCCCACCCCGATCAGCCAGGACTCCACGACCAGGACCACGCCGACCGTGCCGTAACTCAGGGCGTTCTCCACGATCAGCGGGGTGAACACGTAGTACGAGAAGATCCGCAGGCCGACCAGGCCCACCATGGTGGCGACCGCGCCGGGGAACAGGTCACGCCAGCGGACCTGACCGCCGAGCAGGAAGCGCTGGCTCCACCAGAAGAACAGCACACCGGCGGCCGTCGACAGGGTGATCCGCTCCGGCCCGTACAGCAGTGTGCGCGTCCGCACCTCCTGGTAGAGGAACGCGGTCAGCACGGCCAGCCACAGCGCCTGCCGCCACACCCGGTGCCAAGGGCCGGGCGGCAGCCGCCACACCCGTTCGTAGCCGTTCTGGACGCTGCCGCCCAGGGCGACGCCGAACACGGCGAGCGCCAGACCGCCCCACACACTGGTCGTGCCCACCACCTTGCGGGGCGGGCTGAAGATCTCCGTGAGCACCAGTGCGGACCGCCCGGTCAGGCCCATGCCGTCCGCCAGCCAGGTGGCGAAGCCGCCCCGGCCCAGCGGGTCCGCGGCGGCGACCACGATCAGCAGCGGCGCCAGGGTCACCAGCGCGAGGGTGGCGAAGCCCATGGCCCGGTGCATCAGCTCAAGCTCCCGGCCCTGCGCCATCAGGGCATGGGCGCCCAGCCACCTCCAGCTGTTCTGGAGCACGCCGAGGTATCGCCTCACGGTGCCCCTCCTTCGCCTGCTCGGGCACGCGCCGCGAAGTGACGCGCGGCGGGACCGGACCGTCTCGTGCCACGCCCGGGGCGGACCGGGGCGCCGCACGGCGACCGCTCCGCTTGCCGCGTTCATCATCCGGCGACCGCGCGGGGGCCCGCCACTTCGCCCGGCCCGGCGGGACCGCCGGGCAGCCGCCCGCGACGGTCGTCCGGCGCGGCGCCCGGCGCCCGGCAGGGGTCAGAGGCGGGTGTCCCCGCCGACCGTCACCCGTTCGCCCGGCCGGCAGCGCAGGATCCGGCCGCCGTGTCCGCGCCGGGCCGCCTCGGCGAGGAAGTCCGGGAGCGGGGAGCGGAAGACGCCGTAGTCGTCGTGATGGACGGGCAGCGCCCGGTGCGGGCGGATCAGGTCCAGCAGATCGGCGCCCTGCTCACCGTCCATGGTGACCAGCAGCCCGCCGGGCAGCGTGGTCCCGCCCAGATGCAGCACCGCCAGATGGATGTCGGGGCACCGGCGGGTGATCTCCCGCAGCCCGTCGAACATCAGGGTGTCGCCCGAGACGTACATGACCAGGCGGATCCGTCCGGAGCGGTCGCCGAACTCCAGCAGGCTCCCCATCACCGGCGGCAGCAGACGCCGGGCCGGCCCCGGGGCGTGCCGGCCGGGCAGCGCGGTGACACGGACCAGCGAGTCGCCGCGCAGCAGGGTGTGGCTCTGCCATGTGCGCAGGCCCATGGCGCGGTGGAAGCCGAACAGCCCTTGGAGGACGCGGGACGCGTGCGGGGTCGTCAGGAACGGCAGGCCCCGGTCCAGATGGCGCCGGGCCACCCGGTCGAAGTGGTCGCCGTGCAGATGCGACAGCACGACCGCGTCCAGCTCTGCATGGGGGAGATCGGTGACGTCCACGGCGGGTTCGGTCAGCCGGCGCGACACGAGACCGTAACCGAGGTGGGCGAGCTGCCCGCGGTGCAGGAAGTTCGGATCGGTCAGCAGCGTCAGGCTGCCGTAACGGATCAGCAGGGTGGCGTTGCCGATGAACTGCACCCCGACTGTGCCCGCGGGCGGTGTGCGCTCCACGGCGACCTCCCTCGGTCGGCTGCGGCATCCGAGCACGCTCCGGGTGGCCCCACGGAGCGGTCCTACACCCGGTGGGCGGCGGTGCGTGCCGGACGCGCGATCGCGGGTACCCGCACAGCGGTTCCACTTCGTCACCCTCCCGGTCACGCGCCCGCCGCGTACGACGGTCGGGTCCCACGCCGGGAGGTCCGGTTGCGTCTCCGCCATTCCCGTCCCACCGACGCCGGGTACCGCCGGCTGCGTCACGGACGGGGCTTCCGTTATCTCGACGTCACGGGCGAACCCCTGCGAGACCGCGACGAACTGGCCCGCATCCGCGCGCTCGTCGTCCCGCCCGCCTGGACCGACGTGTGGATCTGCGCCCGCGCCAACGGACACCTCCAGGCCGTGGGCACCGACGCCGCCGGACGCCGGCAGTACCTGTACCACCCGCGGTTCCGCGCCGAGCAGGAGGCCGCCAAGCACGAGCACGTCCTCGACGTCGCCGAGACGCTGCCCGCCATCAGGGAGGCCGTCGAAGGGCACCTCGGCGACCGGGGTCTGACCCGCTCCCGCGTCCTCGCCACCGCGGTCCGCCTGCTCGACCTCGGCTTCTTCCGCATCGGCAGCGACCGGTACGCCGAGCTCAACAACAGCTACGGCCTCACCACGCTGCTGAAGGAGCACTCCAGCTGCCGGTCGGGCGCGGTGCTGTTCAGCTACACCGGCAAGCACGGCAAGGAGATCATCCGGACCGTCGCCGATCCCGCCGCCTGCCGCAGCCTCACCGCGCTGCTGCGCCGCAGGGGCGGCGGCGACCGGCTTCTCGCGTACTGGGAGGGCCGCGCCTGGCACGACGTGAGCAACGCCGACGTCAACGCGTACCTCAAGGAGCTGGCAGGGCTCGAGGTCACCGCGAAGGACTTCCGCACCTGGCACGCCACCGTGATGGCGGCCGTCGCCCTCGCCGTCTCGGTGCCGGCCGCCCGCAGCGAGACCGCCCGCCGGCGGGCCATCGCCCGCGCCGCCCGTGAGGTCTCCGGCTACCTCGGCAACACCCCCGCGGTCTGCCGCGCCTCCTACATCAACCCGCGCGTCATCGAGCTGTACGAGGAGGGCGTGACCGTGGCGTCCGCGCTGCCGCACCTCGGCCATGAGGCCGCTCACGGCATCCCGGCCACGCAGGGCGTCGCCGAGCGGGCCGTGCTGACCATGCTGCGCACCGGCGCCCCGCCCGACGGGACGGTGTGACCCGCGTCAGACCAGCTCCGCCCCTGACCACAGCAGCCGCGTCACCGCCAGCCCCGCCACCGCCATCGCCGCCCGGAACGGCCACCGGCTGCGCCGCCCCGCCGCCGTCGCCGTACCCGCCACGGCCACCGCGCCCGCCACGACGGCCAGGCACAGCCCTCCCGCGCCCGCCGGGCCGGGCGGCCCCGCGACGACCACGCCCACGGCCGCCAGCATCACCAGCGGTGCCAGCCACCGGCAGCCCGTACGGCCCAGCCGCTGCGGCAGCCCCCGTACGCCCGTCGCCAGGTCGTCCTCGATGTCCGGCAGCACGTTCACCAGATGCGCCCCCACGCCCAGCAGCACCCCGGCCGCCACCACCCACCAGTCGGGCCACACCGGCCGCGGCAGCCCGAGCGTGACGAACACCGGCAGCGAGGCGAACCCGACCGCGTACGGCAGCGGTGACAGCACCGTGTGCTTCAGCCGCACGTTGTAGCCCCAGCCCGCCGCCACACCCGTCAGATGCGCCGCCGCCGCGCCAGGCCCGGACAGCAGCGACAACGGCACGCACAGCACGAGGGCCGTCCAGGCGGCCACCGCCACCGCACGCGCCGGCAGCCGCCCCTCGGCCACCGGCTTGTCCGCGCGCCCGCAGACCGTGTCGCGACGCGCGTCGGCCGCGTCGTTGCTCCAGCCGACGGAGAACTGACCCGCCAGCACCGCCGCGCCCACCGCCGCCGCACCCGCGGGGCCGTGCCCCGCCGCGACCGCCAGCGCGGTCACGAACACCGTGACGGCCAGCGCCGGCTCGGGATGGCAGCAGCGCAGCAACGCCGGGAGACGGCGCGGCGGCGTACGCGGAACAACCCCGGACGGGTGGTGGGACACGGGTGCAAGGTAGCCGGGCGGCGACGCCGAGGAAGTCATTACGGACATGCGTGTCCCTCTCATCGCCGAACCGGCGCCCTCCGCCCCTCCGCCCCCGGTCACGGCGCCGGTGACCACCCTCGCCGCCGTGCACACCGCGCTGCCGCCCCACCGTTACCCCCAGGACCGGCTCACCGAGCCCATCGGCGACCTGTGCCTCGTCCCTGGCGCCGACCGTGCCGTGCTCCGCCGCCTGCACGCGTCCGCCGGGGTGCGCACCCGCCATCTCGCCCTGCCCATCGAGCGTTACGCCGCGCTGCGCGACTTCCGCGAGAGCAACGAGGCATGGCTGACGGCGGGCCTGGACCTGGCCGAACGGGCGCTCACCACCGCGCTGGCACAGGCCGGACTCGCCCCGGCCGACGTCGACCTGCTGGTGTGCGCGTCCATCACCGGCGTCGCCGCCCCGTCCCTCGACGCCCGCCTGGCCGGACGGATCGGCCTGCGGCCGGACGTCAAACGGCTGCCGGTGTTCGGCCTGGGCTGCGTCGCGGGCGCCGCCGGACTCGCCCGCGTGCACGACTACCTGCGCGGACACCCGGGCGGGACCGCCGTGCTGCTCACCGTCGAACTGTGCTCGCTGACCCTGCAGAAGGGCGACGACTCGCGCGCCAACCTGGTCGCCGGCGCCCTCTTCGGCGACGGAGCGGCGGCCCTCGTCGCCCGCGCCGCCGGCACGGGAGGGGGAGTGGAACCGGCCGCCGGGCCCGCCGTGGTCGCCACCCGCAGCCACCTCCACCCGGACACCGAGCACCTCCTCGGCTGGGACGTCGGCGCCGGCGGCTTCCGCGTGGTGATCGACCCCGCCGTCCCCGCCCTGGTCCGCCACGAGCTGGGCGACCAGGTGCGCGGCTTCCTCGCCGAACACGGCCTCGACACCGGCGACATCGGCGCCTGGGTGTGCCACCCGGGCGGACCGAAGGTGCTGGACGCCGTGGCCGACGCGCTCGCCCTGCCCGACGACGCCCTCACCCCGTCCCGGCGTTCGCTCGCCGCCGTGGGCAACCTGTCCTCCGCCTCCGTCCTGCACATCCTCCAGGGCTTCACCGAGGCCCACCGGCCCGAGCCGGGCACCTGGGGGCTCGTGCTGGCGATGGGTCCGGGGTTCTGCACCGAACTCGTCCTGCTGCGCTGGTGAGGTGAGCGCCATGACCTGGTACACGCTGCTCGTCCTCGCCGTGGCCGTCGAACGCCTCGCCGAACTCGTCGTGGCCCGCCGCAACGCCGTCTGGACCCGCGCGCGGGACGGGGTGGAGCACGGCCGGAGTCACTATCCCGTCATGGTCGTCCTGCACACCGGCCTGCTCGCGGGCTGCCTCCTCGAACCCCTTCTGGCGGACCGCCCGTTCCTCCCCGCCCTCGGCTGGCCCGCCCTGACGCTCACCCTGCTCGCCCAGGCCCTGCGCTGGTGGTGCATCACCACACTGGGCCCTTACTGGAACACCCGTGTGATCGTCGTCCCCGGCGCCCGCCTCGTCGGCGCCGGCCCCTACCGCTTCCTCCGCCACCCCAACTACGTCGCCGTCGTCGTGGAGGGCGCCGCCCTGCCGCTGGTGCACTCGGCGTGGATCACGGCGACCGTGTTCACGCTGGCCGACGCCGTGCTGCTGACCGTGCGGATCCGCTGCGAGAACGCCGCCCTCACCCGAGCGGTGCCCGCGTGAGGCACACCGACCTGCTCGTCGTCGGCGGCGGACCCGCGGGTCTCGCCACCGCCCTGCACGCCGCTCGCGCCGGCCTGGACACCGTCGTCGCGGAACCCCGGCCGGCCCCCGTCGACAAGGCGTGCGGCGAGGGCCTGATGCCCGGCGCCGTCCGCGCCCTCACCGCCCTCGGCCTGCACGCCCCCGGCCACCCCCTCACCGGCATCCGCTACGTGCAGGGCCCGTGCCGCGTGGAGGCCGCGTTCCGCCGCGGGGAGGGCCTCGGCGTCCGCCGCACCGCCCTGCACACCGTGCTCCACCGGGCGGTCCTCGACGCGGGCGTGCCCGTCCTCCCGCTGCGGGTGGACGCCGTACGGCAGGACGCGGACGGCGTGACCGTCCCCGGTGCGGAACTGCGCGCCCGGTGGCTCGTCGCCGCCGACGGCCTCCACTCACCCGTGCGCCGTTCCCTCGGCCTGGACCGCCCGACCCGGACCGCGCCCCGCTACGGACTGCGCCGTCATTACGCCGTACCGCCCTGGACGTCGCACGTCGAGGTGCACTGGGGTCCGGACGCGGAGGCGTACGTCACCCCGCTCGGCCCCCGGCTGGTCGGCGTGGCCCTGCTGACCTCCCGCCGCGCGCCCTACGACACGCAGCTCGCCGGCTTCCCCGAGCTGGCCGCCCGCCTCCCTCCGCACACGGCGGTCACCCCGGTCCGCGGCGCCGGACCCCTCCGCAGGCGCTGCCGCACCCGCGTGCACGGCAGGGTCCTGTTCGTCGGCGACGCCGCCGGGTACGTCGACGCGCTGACCGGTGAGGGCGTCTGCCTCGCCCTCACCGGCGCCCGCGCCCTCGTCGCCAACCTCCGCCGGGGCACGCCCGGCCGCTACGGCACCGACTGGGCGCGCGCCACCCGCCGCTACCGCGTCCTGACGGAACTGCTGGTCGGAGCGCGCCGACGGCCCGCGCTCGCACCGCACATCGTGCCCGCCGCCGCACGTCTGCCCCGGCTGTTCGCGGCGGCGGTCAACGCCCTCGGGTGAGCGGGCGGGCAGTCACCCGCGGTCGGGGGTGGGGCTGAGGAGCAGCAGGGCGATGTCGTCGCCGGGCGCCGGGGCGTGCCGGACCAGCGTGTCGGCCATGGCCTCCAGGTCGCACGGGTCGGACTGCTCCACCAGACCGGCGAGGGCGGCCGTCGCGTCGTCGGGGTCGACGCCCGGCGCCTCGACGAGCCCGTCGGTGTAGAGCACCAGCACACAGCCGGGCGGCAGGGAGCATTCCAGCGACGGGTAACGGGCCGTCGGGTCGATGCCGAGGAGCAGCCCCGGCGGGACGGCCAGCAGCTCGGTGCGCCCGTCGCAGTGCCGCATCAGGGGCGGCGGATGCCCCGCGGTGGCCAGGCAGGCACGTCCGTTCCCGAGGTCCAGATGCGCGTACAGGCAGCTGGTGAACAGACCGGGATCCAGATCGGTGAGGAGGCGGTTGGTGCCCCCGAGGACGTGGTCCGGGGGAGCGCCGACCGTGGCGTGGGCGTGCACGGCGGTGCGGACCTGCCCCATCAGCGCCGCCGCGTCGACGTTGTGGCCCTGCACGTCCCCGATGGCGGCCGCCGCCGTGTTCTCGTCGAGCCGGATCAGGTCGTAGAAGTCGCCGCCGATGCCCAGACCGCGCGCGGCAGGCAGATAGCGGGCGACGACCCGCAGGCCGGGGATGCTCGGCAGGCTGTGGGGGAGCAGCGCCGACTGGAGCCGGTGGGCGAGGCGGTCCTTGTTGTCGTAGAGGCGGGCCCGGTCGAGGGCCTGGCCGACGAGACCGGCCAGGGAGGTGAGGACGGCGCGCTCGCTGGGCGGGAAGGAGTGCGGCCGGTCGTACGAGAGCAGCACGGAGCCGATGGGGCGGCCGGAGGCGATCAGCGGCAGGACCGCCCACGCCGCCATGCCGTCCTCGTGCGTCATCTTCGGGTACACGGCCGCCATCTGGGCGAACGAAGGGAAGAAGCCCGGCTCCCCGGTGGCCAGGACCGCCGCCCCCGGGATGTCCCGGCTCAGCGGCGCCCCGTCGAACCGGGCGAGGAGCTCGGGGCTGTAACCGCGGTGGCCCAGGATCCTCAGCCGGCCGTCCTGCGCCGTCATCAGCACCATGGCCTGGGCGCCGAGGGCGGGCAGCAGCTGTTCGGCGGTCTGGTCGACGACGTCCTGCACCCCGACGGCCTCGGTCAGCGTGGTCGCCAGGTGCATCAGGTGGTACAGCACCGTGGCCCGGCCCGGGCCGTGCGCCGTCTGCGCGACCGGGTCGGCCTCCTGCCCGTCCCCGACGCGGTCGATGCGCACGCTGATGCCCGAGGCGTCCGGGTACAGCTCGAACGACAGCCAGGTGCCGGGCGGGCGCAGCACCCGGAACGTCTGCGGGGTGCGGCTGATCAGCGCCGCGCGGTAGCGGTCCTCGACATGGGGGACGTCCATCCACGGCAGCGCCTCCCACGGCAGGGCGCCCAGCAGCCGGTCGGGTGAGGCGCCCACGAGGTCGGCGGCGGCCGGGGTGACGAGGGTGATCCGGCCGTTCAGGTTCAGGGCGACGTACCCGCCGGGCAGCCGGTCCAGGAGCGCCGTGCCGGCCCACGCCTCCTCGGCCGTGGGGGTGCGTCCCGGTTCCGGGGGAAGGATGCGTGGCCGGCCGGGGGAGACGATGGCCTCGCCGCGCCCGGCGGCCTGCTCGAAGAGATGCCCGAGGCGCCGGGAGCCCGCGCGGACGGCGTCGTGCTCGGCGCGGCTGAGCTGCGGCGGGTGCCCGCTGGGCCACAGCAGCACCAGTCCGCCCCGCACCCCGGAGTCCGACGCGACCGGCACGGCCGCCAGGGCGAAGTCGTAGGGGAGCACCACCGCCGGCCGGGGATAGCGGCGCGCCATCTCCACCTGGCTGTTCACCCACACCAGGCGCTCCTCGCGCACCGCGTCGGCCACCGGCATCGGATCGCCCACAGCGACCCGGCTCCACGGTGCGACCACCTCTCGCGGGGCACCCGCCACATGGGACAGCCAGAGGGCCGTGCGGTCGGGGGTGAGGACGTAGAGCAGCGCGCCGGAGGCGCGGGTCGCCCGCACGATGTCGGCCAGGGCGGTGTCCATCAGCCACCCGCCCGTCGCGGCGGGGACGAGGCCGCCGACCCGTCCGGCGTCGCCCGAACTGCTCCCATATCGGGACAGTACGCCGAATCCGTGACCGAGGCATCCAGCACCAGGACGGCACAGGTCAGGCCGTGGCGTCCCGGCCGGGCGCCGGGGCCGGGGCACGCAGCACCGGCATCATCGTCCCGGCCTCCGCACCCGCGAGGTGGTCGAGGATCATCCGGTCGACCTCGGCGGGCTTCTCCAGCGGCACCAGATGGGACGCGCCGGGGACAACGGCGAGCCGGGCGTCGTGGAGCGCGCGGTAGAGGGCCGCGGTGTGCTCCAGGGTCATCAGGTCGTCGTCGCCCGCCATGACGAGGGTGGGCGCCCGCACCGCGGCCAGGTCCCCGGCGTCGAGCGCCGGCTGGGTGCGCCACATGTCGATCACCCGCGTCGCCACCGCCGGCCAGTGGTCCGGCCCGTCCGGGCTCACGGCCACGTACAGCTCGCGGAAGAAGGCCATCTCGGCGCTGTCCGGGGTGAGCGCGTCGAGCATCTCCGGCGCGACGAAGGCCTCCGGCGCGGGCCGGAAGGTCGCCCCGATCAGCACCATCCGGCGGACCAGGTCGGGCCGGGCCAGGGCGGTCAGCAGCGCCACGACGCCGCCGTCGCTCCACCCGACCAGATGGGCCGGGCCGCCCACCACGGACTCCAGGAACGCCACCGTGTCGCCGGCCATGTCGGTGTACGACAGCGGGCCCTCGACGTCCGGGGTGTGGCCGTGCGCCCGCCGCTCGGGGAGGTAGAGGCGGTAGGAGGCGGCGAGCTCGGGCCGCTGCGCGCCCCAGGTGTCGTTGGTGCAGAACCCGCCGTGCAGCAGCACCAGCGCGTCGCCGGAGCCCTCGGTCTCGTACCAGGTCCTGACGCCGGGAAGGTCCGCGTAGTCACCCATGCGTTCCGGCCCTCTCCGGGACGGCCGCCGTCCCCGGCCAGTGTCCGGCAGCCTCCGAACGGCCGCAACGCGACCCCTGGCGGCCCGGGTGCCGAGGCACTTTGTCCCAGCGGAGGAAGAAGACGCGGGAAGCCCTGCGAAAGGGGTTACGCGTTCGCCTTCTGACCGCTAACTTCCTTGCAACACACCGGTCTTGAGGCCTCCACGGGCCGACCGGTCGGCGCTCCACGGCGCGACGGCGCGCGCCTGTGCTCCTTCACGGCAGCCCCCTGCCCGGGGCCTGCCGCCACCCCCCACCGCCCTGGAGAGCTCCGTGCGCACGAGACCGCTCGGACACAGACGTGTCCGCACCCTTCTGACCGCACTGACCTGCGCCGCCGCCCTGGCCCTCCCCGTGGGCCCCGCGGCGACCGCCGCCCCCGCCCCCGCCCCCGTCGACCGGGCGAACGCCGCCGCCGAGGACTTCCAGCAGGTGACCCTCGCCAAAGGCGTGGCCGAGACGGGCGAGCCCATGACCCTGGCCGTGCTGCCCGACCGCTCGGTGCTGCACACCTCCCGCGACGGCACCCTCCGCCGCACGGACGCGGCCGGCACCACCACCGTCGCGGGCAGACTCGACGTCTACAGCCACGACGAGGAGGGCCTGCAGGGCGTCGCCGTCGACCCCGGCTTCGCCTCCAACCGCTTCGTCTACCTGTACTACGCGCCCAAGCTGAGCACCCCCTCCGGGGACGCCCCGTCCGACGGCAGCGCCGCCGACTTCACCCCCTTCGACGGCGTCAACCGGCTCTCCCGCTTCGTCCTGCGGTCCGACGGCACCCTGGACACGGCGAGCGAGAGGAAGATCCTCGACGTGCCCGCCTCCCGGGGCCTGTGCTGCCACGTCGGCGGCGACATCGACTTCGACGCGGACGGCAACCTGTACCTGTCGACCGGCGACGACACCAACCCCTTCGCCTCCGACGGCTACACCCCCATCGACGAGCGCGCCTCCCGCAACCCCGCCTACGACGCCCAGCGCTCGGCCGGCAACACCAACGACCTGCGCGGCAAGATCCTGCGCATCAAGGTCCAGGCCGACGGCAGTTACAGCATCCCGCCCGGCAACCTCTTCCCGCCGGGCACCGACAGGACCCGGCCCGAGATCTACGCGATGGGCTTCCGCAACCCGTTCCGCATGAGCGTCGACCGGGCCACCGGCACGGTCTACGTCGGCGACTACGGCCCGGACGCGGGGACGGCCAGCCCCTCCCGGGGCCCCGCCGGGCAGGTCGAGTTCAACCGCGTCACCCGGGCCGGGAACTACGGCTGGCCCTACTGCACGGGCCGGAACGACGCCTACGTCGACCACGACTTCGCCTCCGGATCCTCCGGCGCCCGCTTCGACTGCTCCGCCCCGCGGAACACCTCGCCGCGCAACACCGGCCTGACCGACCTGCCACCCGCCCAGCCCGCCTGGATCCCCTACGACGGCGGCTCCGTACCGGAGTTCGGCACCGGCTCCGAATCCCCCATGGGCGGACCGGTCTACCGCTACGACGCGGACTCCGCCTCCGACGTGAAGTTCCCCGAGGAGTACGACGGCGACTTCTTCGCCGGGGAGTTCGGCCGCCGCTGGATCAAACGCATCGAGACCGGCGGCGACGGCACCGTGCAGACCATCAACGCGTTCCCGTGGAACGGCACGCAGGTGATGGACATGGCCTTCGGCCCGGACGGCGCCCTCTACGTCCTCGACTACGGCACCGGCTACTTCAACGGTGACCACAACTCCGCCCTGTACCGCATCGAGCACGTCACCGGCGGACGCGCCCCGGTCGCCCAGGCCGCCGCGAGCAGGACCTCGGGCATCGCGCCCCTCACGGTGGCCTTCTCCTCGGCCGGCACCTCCGACCCCGACGGCGACACACTCGCCTACGCCTGGACCTTCGGTGACGGCGCCACCTCCACCGCCGCCCATCCCTCGCACACCTACACGGCCAACGGCCAGTACACGGCGACCCTCAAGGTCACCGACCCCTCCGGCAAGTCCGCCACCGCGTCCGTGCGGATCACCGTCGGCAACACGGCCCCGACCGTGCGCATCGACACCCCCGCCGACGGCCGCATCTACGACTTCGGCGCGGCCATCCCCTTCACGGTGACCGTGACCGACCCGGAGGACGGCACCGTCGACTGCTCCCGGGTGAAGGTCACCTTCGTCATCGGCCATGACAGCCACGGCCATCCGCAGACCTCCGCCACCGGCTGCACCGGCACCCTGCGCACCCTGGCCGACGGCGAGCACGATCCGAACGCCAACATCTTCGGCGTCATCGACGCCGAGTACACCGACCGGGGCGCGAACGGCCAGCCCGCCCTCACCACCCACGACCAGCACATCACCCAGCCCAGCCACCGTCAGGGCGAGCACTACGGCGACTCCGCCGGCGTCCAGATCATCGACAAGGCGTCCGCGCACGGCGGCAGAACCGTCGGCGAGATCCACAACGGCGACTGGATCTCCTTCGCCCCGTACAGTCTCGCCGACGCCTCCCGCTTCACCGCCCGCGTCTCCTCGGCGGGCAGCGGCGGCACGATCGAGGTCCGCGCGGGCTCCCCCACCGGCACCCTCCTCGGCACGGCCACCGTCCCGGTCACCGGCGGCTGGGACATCTTCCGCGACGTCACAGCACCCCTGAGCGGTCAGCCGGCCGGAACGACCACCCTGCACCTCGTCTTCAAGGGCGGGGCGGGACCGCTGTTCGACGTGGACGAGTTCTCCTTCGACACCGGCTCCGCGTCCACCCGCACCGGGGAGATCCGCGGCGTCAACGACAAGTGCCTCGACGTGGACAACGCGGGGACGGCGGACGGGACGCGGGTGCAGATCCACGCCTGCAACTCCTCCGCCGCCCAGCGGTGGACCGTCTCGGCCGACGGGACGCTGCGGGCGCTCGGCAAGTGCCTCGACGTGTCCGGGGGCGGCACCGCGGACGGCACCCGTGTCCAGCTGTGGACCTGCAACGGCACGGGCTCGCAGGTGTGGGCCGCGCAGTCCGACGGGACCGTGCGCAACCCCCAGTCGGGCAAGTGCCTGGACGCCTCGGGCGGCACCTGGGAGGACCGCACCCCGGTCCACCTGTGGACCTGCCACACCGGACCCAACCAGAAGTGGACCCTGCCGTAGGAAGGAGGCGACCCACCATGCGCACCCCCTGGAAAGCAGCACTCGGTCTGATCGCCGGCGCCGCGCTCTGCCTGACCCCTCAGGCCGCCGCGACCCCTGGCACCGCGCCCGACGCGCCCCGAGCGGCGGCACCGGCGGCCGACCCCGCGTACCGGATCCTCGTCTTCTCCCGGACGGCAGGCTTCCGCCACGACTCCATCGACGAGGGCGTCGCGGCCCTGCGTGAATTGGGCGCGGCCAACAACTTCACCGTGACCGCCACCGAGGACCCGGCCGCCTTCACCACGGACAGCCTCGCCCAGTACCGGGCCGTCGTCTTCCTCTCCACCACCGGCGACGTCCTGGGCCCCGCCCAGGAGACCGCCCTCGAGCAGTACATGGGTGCGGGCGGCGGCTACGTCGGCGTCCACGCCGCGGCCGACACCGAGTACGACTGGCCCTTCTACGCGGGACTGGCCGGCGCCCTGTTCCATTCCCACCCGGCGATCCAGCCCGCCACCGTGCGGGCCGAGGACCGGGCGCACGACGCCACCGCCCACCTCGGTAGTGCCTGGCGGCGCACCGACGAGTGGTACAACTACCGCACCAACCCCCGCACCACCGCCCACGTCCTCGCCTCCCTGGACGAGTCCAGCTACTCCGGCGGATCGATGTCCGGCGACCATCCGATCGCCTGGTGCAAGGACTACGCGGGCGGCCGTGCCTTCTACACCGGGGGCGGCCACACGGCCGAGTCCTACGCCGAACCGGCCTTCCGCCGCCATCTCCTCGGCGGCATCCGCTGGGCCGCCGGCACCACCCGGGCGGACTGCCGCCCCGAGACCGGCTACAGGCCGCTGTTCGACGGCACCGGCACCACCGGCTGGAAGCAGGCGGGTCCCGGGGGCTTCACGCTGAACGACGGCACCCTCACCTCCCAGGGCGGCATGGGGCTGTTCTGGTACGACCGGGAGATCACCGGCGACTACTCCCTCAAGCTCGACTGGAAGCTGCACGGCGACGACAACTCCGGCGTCTTCCTGGGTTTCCCCGCCTCCGACGACCCGTGGTCCGCCGTCGACCACGGCTACGAGATCCAGATCGACGCCACCGACACCGCCGACCGCACGACCGGCGCCGTCTACGGCTTCCGGTCCGCCGACGTCGCCGCCCGGGACGCGGCCCTCAACCCGCCGGGGGAGTGGAATACGTACGAACTCCGCGTCACCGGCGAACGGCTGGAGATCTTCCTCAACGGCCGGAAGATCAACGACTTCACCAACACCGACCCCGCCCGCAGCCTGCGCGACGGCCACATCGGCCTGCAGAACCACGGCGACGGCGACGAGGTGTCCTTCCGCAACATCCGCCTCCAGCAGAACGGCGCCACACCGGGACCTCGCACCGGGGAGATCCGAGGCGTCAACGGCAAGTGCCTCGACGTGGACAACGCGGGGACGGCAGACGGGACGCGGGTGCAGATCCACGCCTGCAACTCCTCCGCCGCCCAGCGGTGGACGGTGCCGGACGACGGGACGCTGCGGGCGCTCGGCAAGTGCCTCGACGTGTCCGGGGGCGGAAGCCTGGACGGCACGCGGATCCAGCTGTGGACCTGCAACGGGACCGGTGCGCAGGTGTGGGCGGCGCAGTCGGACGGGACGGTCCGCAATCCCCAGTCGGGCAAGTGCCTGGACGCCTCGGGGGGCACCTGGGAGGACCGCACCCCGGTCCACCTTTGGACCTGCCACACCGGCCCCAACCAGAAGTGGACGCTTCCCTGAGAGGGATCTGTCAGGCAAGCGCCTCGTAGGTCGGCCGGATGACCTTCCGGGCAGACCGTGACGCCGCCCCACCCGACCCGTGCGGGTGAGGCGGCGTCCTGCGGTCAGGGCCGGGTCGGCCGGGCGGCGCGCAGCGCCTCCTCGACGCCGGCGTGGAAGGTGAACACCTCGTCCAGCCCCACCATGCGCAGCACCCGCATCTGGGCGGGGGCCACCCCGGCCAGGCTGAGCTGCGATCCCTTCTCCCGCGACCGCCGGTGGGCCGTCACGAACACGGTGATCCCCGACGAGTCGCAGAAGGTCAGTCCGGACAGGTCGAGCACCACACCGTACGGACCGAACGGCGCCTCGTTGACGGCCTCCGTCAGCAGCGGGGCCGTGTGATGGTCGAGCTCCCCGGCCACCTCCAGCACATAGGGCCCCATGGCGCTCGGGCGGGGGGTGACGGTGAACGTCTCGTCCGGTACGGACACGAAATCTCCTCGGCGGGGTGCTCGGCGCATGCGGGTGAGCCCGACCTCCGCCCGTCCCCACGGTGCCCGGTCCGGCCGGTTAATCCTACGAAGTCCGGGCCGGTGATTCGTGCACGCCCCGGGCCGTCGCTCCGCCTACCCGCCCCGGTCGGCTCCATGCGGTGGTCCGCGGACCGGGGGCGGGCCCCCGGTCGTGTGCGGGACGTGTGATGATCTGTGGGGACGCGCGTGCCGTCCGGTCTCCCGTCGAGATCCGGCGAGCACTCGGAATCCAGGAGCCGCCGGCGGCTCCTGGATCGACCGGTGGCGAGGAGAGGACATGGGGACGGCGGACGGAGGGGCGGGGCCCGGCGGCGAAGGCGCCGACGTGATCGGGGCTGCGCTCGCCCCGATCGGCACCGGCGCCTACGTCGTGGACGGACGGGGGAAGATCCTCGCCGTCAACGCCGTGGCCGCGCGCATGCTGGACCGTCCCGCCGCCGAACTCGTCGGGTCCGACGCGCACGACCTGCTGCACCGCAACGCCCGCGGCGAGACCCTGCCGACCTCGCAGTGCCGCATGCGGCCCGCCTTCCTCGCGGGGCGCCCGGCCCAGGACGCGGCCGAATGGTTCGAGAAGGGCGACGGCACGCTGCTCCCCGTCGCCTGGAGCATCGCCCCCTACGACACCGGAACCGGCGACACCCGCATGCTCGTCCTCTTCCACCCGCGCGAGGTTCCCGGCGCGCTGCCCGGCCCCGCCGTCGCCCGCGAGGGGACGCTCGACGAGCTGGAGCGGCTCGCCCTCCTGGCGGAGACGACCACGCAGCTGACGTCCACCCTCTCCGTCGACGAGGCGCTGCGCCGGCTGGTGTCCCTGGTCCTGCCGCGCCTCGCGGACTGGGCGGTGATCGACCTGATCAGCGAACGCGACGAGGTGTGGCGCACCAAGGTGGTGCACGTGAAGGGAGGCGTCCCCGTCTCCCGCCGCGACCTCGAAGGGCCGATGGCGCCCGTCCCCGCCGAGTCCCCGATGCCGCTGTCCCGCGCCCTGCGGGGCGTCTCCTCGACGATCGCCGGCCCCGAGACGTACGAGCGGTCCCCGGACTCGGGCATCGCCGTCGAGCAGCGCCGGCTGTTCGAGGCCACGGGCATGCACTCGGCGGTCATCGCGCCCATCCGGGGCCTGCGCGAGGTCCTCGGCGCGCTGACCCTCGGCCGGTCCGAACGGGCCGACGCGTTCACCCCCGCCGACCTCACCCTGCTGGAGGACATCACCCGCCGCGCCGGGCTGGCCCTGGACAACGCCCGCCTCTACCAGCGGCAGCGCAAGGTCGCCGAGACGATGCAGCGTTATCTGCTGCCCCAGCTGCCGCGTGTCCCCGGCCTGGAGATGACGTCCCGCTACCTGCCCGCGCCGGACGCCTCCCACGTCGGCGGCGACTGGTACGACGCCTTCTCCCTCGGGGACGGCGACACCGCACTGGTCATCGGTGACGTCTCCGGGCACGACCTGGACGCCGCCGCGGGCATGGCCCAGCTCCGCAACGTACTGCGCTCCTACGCCTGGTCCTCCCGGAACGAGCCGCCCGGCGCTGTCGTCGAGCGGGTGGACCGCGCCGTGCTGCGCATCACCGACGTCACCATGGCCACCCTGGTGCTCGCCTTCCTCGGCACGGACGAGGAGGGGCGGTGGGCCCTGCACTGGACCAACGCCGGCCACCCGCCCCCGCTGCTGGTCACCCGCGAGGGCGTCGCCGGCTACCTCACGGACGGCGGCGGGATGCTGCTGGGCACCGATACCGACCGCCCCCGCGCCGACGGATCGACGGTCCTGCCGCCGGGCTCCACGCTCGTCCTCTACACCGACGGGCTGATCGAGGCCCCCAGCCAGACCATCGACGACGGGCTGGAGCGGCTGCGCCGGCATGCCGCCGCGCTCGCCCACCGCCCGGTCGGGGAGTTCACCGACGAACTGCTCCACCGGGCGCGCCCCGCCGACAACGACGACGACGTCGCCCTCCTCGCGGTCCGGGTCGGCCCTCGACCGGGACGCGCCTGACCCTTCACCGCACTATGCCCCTCCCGCCGGGCGGCGTGCGCTGTCACGGAGGCGGACCACGGCCGCCTGGAGGTCGTCGAAAGCGTGCTGCTCGTGCCAGGGGCCGGTGCGCGCCCCCGGCAGCAGGCTGTCCCGGGCCGCGCGGGCCCGCGCGTACGCCTCGAACCGGGTGACCACCTCCGCCACGGCATCAGGAGGCGGTGAGTCGTTCTTCTGCGAGGGCTCGGGGGAGGGAGGGGAGGACCCCTTCCGCCGCGCGTTCGTCCGTCCGGTCATGCCCGCATCCTGACCGGACGTCCGGCCGCCCCACACTGCACGCTCCCGGACGAGGATGCCGGGCCGACGTTGCCGGGGCCGGGCAAGGAGGACGGCGTCGCCCCGGAACCGTTCACATGCCGTTCACGAAGCCGCGCCACTCGGACGGGTGAAGTCGCCGTCCGCTCGGCGGGTGTCAGGACCCGACGCCGGGCTACCTGACATAGCGTCGGTCCGGCACCCGCGTGCCGGTCGCGCCCGCAACTGCGTGCGTACCGTCCCGGCCGATCTCCGCGTTGTGAACCCGAAGGACCTCGATGGCCACACACACGACTGAACCTCTTTCTCCGGTGCCGGCGGCGGAGGGACGACGAGGGAGAGGGCGCGTGGTCGTCTCCTGGCTGACGACGACCGACCACAAGAAGATCGGGCACCTTTACCTGATCACCTCGTTCGCCTTCTTCCTGGTGGGCGGTCTGCTCGCCATGGTGATCCGCGCGGAACTGGCCCGGCCCGGGCTGCAGATCGTGTCGTCGGAGCAGTACAACCAGTCGTTCACGATGCACGGCACGATCATGCTGCTGCTGTTCGCGACTCCCACGTTCGCCGGGTTCGCCAACGCGATCATGCCGCTGCAGATCGGCTCCCCGGACGTGGCGTTCCCCCGCTTGAACATGCTGTCCTACTGGCTGTTCGCCTTCGGCGGACTCATCGTGATGTCCAGCTTCTTCATGCCCCAGGGCGCGGCGGACTACGGATGGACGGCGTACACGCCGCTCAGCGGCGGCGAGCGCTCTCCGACGGAGGGCGGCGACCTGTGGATCATGGGTCTGGCGCTGTCCGGCTTCGGCACGATCCTCGGCGCCGTCAACTTCATCACCACGATCATCTGCATGCGCGCGCCCGGCATGACGATGTTCCGGATGCCGATCTTCACCTGGAACGTGCTGCTCACCTCCGTCCTGGTGCTGCTGGCGTTCCCGGTCCTGGCGGCGGCGCTGCTCGCCCTGGAGGCGGACCGCCGCTTCGGCGCGCAGATCTTCGACCCGGGGAACGGCGGGGCGCTGCTGTGGCAGCACCTCTTCTGGTTCTTCGGCCACCCGGAGGTCTACATCCTGGCGCTGCCGTTCTTCGGCGTGGTCAGCGAGATCATCCCGGTGTTCTCCCGCAAGCCGATCTTCGGATACATGGGACTCGTCGGCGCGACCATCACCATCACCGGCCTGTCCGCCACGGTGTGGGCGCACCACATGTTCGCCACGGGCGCGGTGCTGCTGCCGTTCTTCTCCTTCATGAGCTTCCTCATCGCCGTCCCGACAGGAGTGAAGTTCTTCAACTGGATCGGCACCATGTGGAAGGGAAGCCTGTCTTTCGAACCACCCATGCTGTGGGCGACCGGCTTCCTCGTCACCTTCCTCTTCGGCGGTCTGACGGGCGTTCTCCTGGCGTCCCCGCCGGTGGACTTCCACGTCCACGACAGCTACTTCGTCGTCGCCCACTTCCACTACGTGCTGTTCGGCACGATCGTGTTCGCCATGTTCGGCGGATTCAGCTTCTGGTGGCCGAAGATGACCGGCACCATGCTCGATCAGCGTCTGGAGAAGGTGCACTTCTGGACGCTGTTCGTCGGCTTCCACACCACCTTCCTCCTCCAGCACTGGCTCGGCGCCGAGGGCATGCCCCGCCGCTACGCCGACTACCTCGCCGCCGACGGGTTCACCGCCCTCAACACGGTGTCCTCCATCGGCGCCTTCCTGCTCGGCCTGTCGACGCTGCCCTTCCTCTACAACGTCTGGAAGACCGCGCAGAAGGGCGAGAAGATCGAGGTCGACGACCCCTGGGGGTACGGGCGTTCGCTGGAGTGGGCCACCTCCTGCCCGCCGCCCCGGCACAACTTCGTCACCCTGCCCCGCATCCGCTCCGAGTCGCCCGCCTTCGACCTGCGCCATCCCGCCCTGGCCGGCGTCGACCAGGCGGAGAACACGGGGCGGCGCGACGTCATCGACCCCGGCGGCCACAAGGGCGACCGCTGATGCCGCGGTCGCGGTCCCGTCGCGCCCTCGCGCACGACGCCTCGGCCGTCATGGCCGAGGCGGAGGGCATCGTGATGGCGCGCTCCCACATGGCCGAGGCGCGCCGGGAGGCCGAGGCGCTCTGCGCCGACCTGCCCTGGCTGACCACCGGTCAGGCCGAGGACCTCACACGGCGCTACGTCGACCGGCGCATCGACCTCACCCGGCAGATGCTCCGGACCACGGTGCGCCGCGCCGACGAACTGCGCCACGAGTACGAGGCGCGGTACGCCGAGCTGCGCGGCGCGCTCCTGAGACGGCACGTGGCCTGGGCGTCCGGCCTGCTGGCCTGCGCCACCGGGATCAACGGCGCGCTCTGGCTGTTCACCCGCTGACCGCGGCCGTACGGCAGCCGGGGTTCGTCGACAGCGGACTCAGCCCCGTCTCCCGGGCGGTGCGCCGGATCCGCGAGAACCACGCGAAGTCCTTCCGGTGGAGGACGTGGCGCGGCTGAGCGGCATGAGCGTCCCCGTGCTCCACCGCACCTTCCAGGCGGCGACGCCGATCAGCCCCATCCGGTTCCGGACGGAGATCCGGCTCCAGGAGGCCCGGCTGATGCCGGCCACGCGCCTGGGCGAGGTCACCGCCGTCGGACGGCGCGTCGGCTACGACAACTCCTCCCGGTTCAACCGGGAGTACCGGCGCCTGTTCGGTGCGCCCCGAGCCGTGACGCGGCCCGCCTCGGCGAGACCGGACAGGGCCCCGGCGGGCCCCTGACGCCCTGACGTTTCAGGCGAGGTCCGGCAGCTTCAGCCACTCCTCCCAGGTGAGGTCCCGGCCGATGAAGCGGGGCCGCTCGAACGGCCAGTCCTCGGCGATCCACCGCGGGACGAACGCGTCCAGCGCCCGCTCCAGGGGACCGCCCACCTCGTCGTCCACCACCCACCAGGAGATCTCGGCGTCCGCGCCCTCCTTCTCCGGCGGGTCGATGTAGACGCAGCCGCGCAGCGCGGTGCGCTCAGGGTTCTCGATCGTGTAGTTGAACGACTCGTGCGCCTCGATCTCGGCCGCGTGCCGCTCCAGATCGGCGAGATTCGCCTCGTACGTCATGGTGGCCGGGGGCCAGCCCCAGGCCGGGCCGAAGAGGGACCACAGCCGCTCGCGCGACCCCATCACCGCCGGGTAGTCCAGCGGCGCGTCGGCACCGGCGATCGGGCGCAGCCGATGTCCCGCACCGCCGGGGATGTCGACGTGCAGGGGGTGGACGAAGTCACGCGGAAGCCAGCTCATGGGCGGGAGCCAACCACAGGCGTCCTCGCGCGGCAAAGCAATATGCGCGCGGGCGTGAGCACCGCGGTCCGCTGCTCCAGACCGGTGAGACGCGCGGAGGTGCGCGAGGGTGAACCGCGTGAAGGGCCGATGAACCGCTTATCTGGATGTTCGAGCATCGGACGATCGCAAGGAGCCTCTCGTGCCGTCACAGCCTGCCGACCCCTCGTACACCGTGCCGGGCCTGAGCACCCAGGACAGCGGACGGATCATCGAGCTGTTGCAGATGCGACTCCACGCCCTCAACGACCTCCATCTGACCCTCAAACACGTCCACTGGAACGTCGTCGGACCGCACTTCATCGCCGTGCACGAGATGATCGACCCTCAGGTCGACAAGGTGCGGGAGATGACCGACGACCTCGCCGAGCGGATCTCCACCCTAGGCGGCGAGCCGAACGGCACGCCCGGAGAGCTCGTCACCGCCCGCTCCTGGGACGACTACTCCATCGGCCGGGCCGAGGCGATCGAGCACCTGGGCGCGCTGGACCTCGTGTACACGAACCTCATCGAGGACCACCGGGAGGCGATGCGGGAGACCGAGGAGTCCGACCCGGTCACCCAGGACATGCTCATCGAGCAGCTGCGCGGCCTGGAACTGTTCCAGTGGTTCGTCCGCGCCCACCTGGAGTCCAGCGGCGGCAAGCTGAGCACGCGCGGCGCCACCACCGAGACCGGCGCCGCGGGCCAGGCCGCCGAACAGGCCCGCCGCCAGCCCTGACCCGCGCACGCGCGCAGGCGACCCGCCACGCTCCCGTCCGGACCGTGGCGGTCCGCCGGACTCACACGGCTTCCCGCACCTGCGGCGCCGTGATGCCCGACGCGCGGGCGACCAGCGCGGCGAAGTGCCCCCGCACCATGTCGTCCGCGTCCGTCTCGCCGAAGTGCCGCAGAGCCGTGTCCGCCAGCTCGGCGATCTTCGCCTCCACCATGTCCCGGGCGCCCGTCCGTTCCAGCGCGGCCCGCACGCCCTCCACGGCGCGCTCCGGCAGCGCGGGCCCGCCGGGGGAGAGGAGCGCCACGGCCTCCTCGTCGCCGGCCGCCCGGCCCATCTCCAGGGCGACGGCCAGCAGATAGGTGAGTTTGCGGGCCCGCAGGTCGTCGCCCACCGGCTTCCCGGTCAGCGCCGGATCGCCGAAGGCGCCCAGCAGGTCGTCCCGCAGCTGGAAGGCGAGTCCCGCGCACCGGCCGGCCGCACGCAGCGCCGTCGTCGCCGCCTCGTCCGCCCCGGCCAGCGACGCGCCCAGGGCCAGCGGCCGCTCCACCGTGTAGAGCGCGCTCTTCAGCGTCGCGATGGTCAGCGCCTCCTCGACACCCGACGCGCCTGCCGCCTGCGCCTGGAGGTCGCGGTACTGCCCGGCCACCATCTCCTCGCGCATCGCCCGCCACTCCCGGTACAGCCGGGGCCCGTGCGGCGTGGCGAGAGCGACCTCCGTCATCAGGTCGTCCGCCCAGGCCAGGGCCAGGTCGCCGGCGAGCACCGCCACCGAGTGCCCGAAGGACTCGGCGCCGCCCGTCATGCCCTCCGCCCGGTGCATCCGCGCCAGGTCCACGTGCATCGAGGGCGCCCCGCGCCGCAAGCAGGACCCGTCCATCACGTCGTCGTGCACGAGCGCGCACGTCTGCACCAGCTCGAGCGCCGCGCCCGTCCGCAGCAGCGGCGCGGGGTCGCCCGTGCCGCCCCCGGCGCGCCAGCCGCACCAGGCGAACGCCGTGCGCAGCCGCTTCCCGCCGCGCCGGGCGAACGCGGAGACACGGCCCGCCACGTCACGGGCGAAGACGGCGTCGAGGTCGTACGCCTTCGACATCCGCTCGTCCAGCACCTCGCCCAGGACCCGCCCCACGGCCCTGGTGGCGGCGTCGGCGGTGAGCGGTCCACCGGCCCGTTCCGCCGGTTCCTCCGTCGCCGACCGCGGTTCACGCATGCACAGCCCCTTTACGTCGTCCGTCGCCCGCACGCTCGCGCTCGCCACCGGGTACCCGTGAAAGAACCGGATGACCTTCCCCGGTTCCCGCGCCGGCCCGGACCGTCGCGGGAACGCGTACGCGGGGCGCCCCGGGCGCGGGCCCGGCCATCAGCGGCGGGCGCCCTTGCGCAGCCGGCGGGTCCGCCGGCTGCCCGGCCCGTCCGCGCCCTCGGCCGCCGCCAGGGCGATGTTCCGGGCCATCCCGCCGAACACGAGGGCGTGAAAGGGCGACACCGACCACCAGTACGCGTGGCCCAGCAGACCCCGCGGATGGAACAGGGCGCGTTGCCGGTACCAGGTGCGGCCCACGTCGTCCGTGTCCACGCGCAGCTCCAGCCACGCCAGACCCGGCAGCCTCATCTCGGCGCGCAGCCGCAGCAGCCGCCCCGGCTCGATCGCCTCCACCCGCCAGAAGTCCAGCGAGTCGCCGGCCCGCAGCCGGTGCGGGTCACGCCGCCCACGGCGCAGCCCCACCCCGCCGACGATCCGGTCCAGCCGCCCGCGCACCGCCCACGCCAGCGGGAAGGAGTACCAGCCGTGCTCGCCGCCGATGCCCTCGATCACCTTCCACAGCGCCTCCGGCGACGCGGGCACCACCTGGTCCCGTTCGTCGCGGTAGAGGCTGCCGCCCGCCCAGCGGGGGTCGGTGGGCAGCGGATCGCTCGGCGCGCCCGGCACGGAGGCGGACGACCAGCGGGTGGCGACCTGCGCCTCCCGCACCCGCGCCAGCGCCAGCCGCACCGCCTCGTCGAAGGGCAGCGGCCGGCCGGGGGCGTCGGGCACGTACCGCGCGATGTCGTGTTCGCGGCACACCACCTCGTGGCGCAGCGACTCGGTGAGCGGCCGGGCGATGCCTGCGGGCACGGGCGTGACCAGCCCGACCCAGTGGCTCGACAGTCCGGGCGTGAGCACCGGCACCGGCACGACGACCCGCGGGCGCAGCCCGGCGATCTCGGCATAGCGGCGCATCATGTCCCGGTAGGTCAGCACGTCCGGGCCGCCGATGTCGAAGGAGCGGTCGACGTCGGGCGGCATCGTCGCCGAGGCGACCAGGTAGCGCAGCACGTCGCGCACCGCGATCGGCTGGGTGCGGGTGTGCACCCAGCTCGGGGTGACCATCACGGGCAGCCGCTCGGTCAGATAGCGCAGCATCTCGAACGACGCCGATCCCGAGCCGATGACGACGGCGGCCCGCAGCACGGTCGCGGGCACCGGCGAGTCGAGGAGGATCCGGCCCACCTCGGCGCGGGACCGCAGATGCGGCGAGAGGGTCTTCTCCGGCACGCCGTACGGGGTGAGCCCGCCCAGGTAGACGATCCGGCGCACTCCGGCCGCCTGCGCCTGCTCGGCGAACGTGCGGGCCGCGCGACGGTCGGTCTCCTCGAAGTCCGCGCCGCTGCCGAGCGCGTGCACCAGGTAGTACGCCACGTCGACGCCCTTCATCGCCCGGGCGACGGACGCGGCGTCGGTGACGTCGCCGCGCACCGTCTCGGCGTCCGGCGCCCAGGGCTGGTCTCGCAGCTTGTCGGGGGAGCGGGCCAGGCAGCGGACCCGGTGGCCGGCCTCGAGGAGGTCCGGGACCAGCCGTCCGCCGATGTAGCCCGACGCCCCGGTGACCAGGCAGTGCAGTCCCGCCCCGCGCCCTTGCCCCTGCCCGTCCACGGTCATCCCTCCGCACGCCTCGACGCGACACCTGGGTCGATCCTCACCGGACACGGCCGCCGCCGCGCGCTGTCGGGGCCGCGAGGGCCGGAGTCGGCAGGCAGGAGAGGTGGCGGCGTGAGGCCGTACGGGTGACCGGACGCGCCGCCGTCACCGGGGGCCGTCTTCCACCGCGCTGCCCGGCCCGACGGCCGCCGTCAGGTCGGAGGCGAGGGAGTGCAGCCACACCTCCACGTCGACCAGATGCGACACGGACGGTGCCGGAAGCCGCGCCAGGATCCCCGGTGGCAGCGGCGTCGGCCGTGCCGTCACGCCGTCGGCCGGGAAGTGTGCCGCCCGCAGCGTCGCCGACACCACCTCGTCCGTCGCCTCCCGCGCCCAGGACGCCGCGTCGGACGGCCACGCCGTCCCCTGCGACCAGGGCAGCCAGTAGGCGCCGGTCAGCACGTGGGAGCCGAAGTTGAGCGCGGCCAGCCAGTCGGCCCCGCCGTCCGCCGCGCGCCGGGCCGGCGGCTCGGTGCGCAACTGCGTGTACGAGGCGTGGGCGATGCGCCAGTACCACAGCGCCCGCCGCAGCTCCGCGGCCGCGTCGGCGCGGGTGACGGGCGCGGAGCGCCCGGTCACCGCCCGCTCGACGGTGACCCGGACCAGCGGCGCGGTGGCGCGGAGCAGGGCGCCCGCGCTGCGCCGCATCTCGCCCCGGGCGCCGGCGGGCCAGGCCAGCACCCCGCACACCAGCCCGATCGCACTGCCCGTCAGCACGTCGACGATCCGGTCCTCCGCCAGCTCCCACGTCACGGGAGCGATCTGCGCGAACGCCGTGGACACCACCAGGGTGAACAGCCCCTGCCCCCAGGCGGGCCCGCCGACGGGCCCCGCCGAGAACGCCACCAGCATCGTCGGCACCAGCAGCGCGGCGTAGACCTCGGTCATGTCCCCGGCCGAGATCAGCAGGGCTCCGGCCGCCAGCGAACCGACCAGCGTCCCCACCGCCGCCGACCGCACCGCCGACCAGGTGGCGCCCGCCGTGGTGCGGCCCAGCGTCAGCATGCCCAGCAGCACCCAGAAGCCGTGCGACAGGTCCAGCGACCCCGCCACCAGCCGCGCCAGCGCCAGCCCGGAGGCCGTACGGACCGCGTTCTGGAACACGACGGAGCGCGGAGTGAGGTGGTCGGCGATCCGCACCCACCACAGCCGGGGCGTGGACGCGTCCGCGTACCAGAACTGCTCCGGCGGCAGCCCGGGCATCGACCGGCGCCGTCCCGTCGCCAGGGCGACCGCCGCGCTCGCCGTCACGGCGGACACCGCGGCGGCCAGCAGAGTCGACTGCCGCCGCAGCAGCGGGTGCGGGTCCTCGCGCAGGTCGGGAGGCACGCCCCGCACGGCCGCGTACCGCGCGATCATCTCCTCGAACCCTTCAGGGCCCGGCGCCGGGCGGGTGCCGCGCAGCGCGGCGGCCTCGTCGGCGCAGGCGGTGGCGAGACCGCGCAGCAGCATGGCCGACGGCAGGTCGAGCGGCGCGCGCAGCATCGGGGCGAGGACGGCGAGCAGGTCGAGGAATCTGCGGGTCGCGTAGCCGGCCTGGGCCAGCGCGCGGTCCCTCGCTCCCGCGCCGGTGGGCCGGCAGCCTGCGGCCGTCCGGGAGAAGCGCAGGTCCCGGCCCGCCGCCCGCAGCCGTTCGGCCGTCTCCCGGCCGTCGGCGCCGTCCCGTAGCAGGCCGTGCACCGCGTGCGCGGCGAGCTCCAGGCCCTCGGCGACCCGGCTGCGGTACGACGGCCGCCGGGGCTCCGGCAGCAGCAGCCGTTCGCAGAGGATCGTCAGCGTCGCGCCGACGGCGAGTCCGGCCAGCCGGTCCGGCAGCGTCCCGGGCGCGTACGGAGGGAAGCAGGCCAGGATGTAACAGAGCTGGAGCGCGGGCACGACACCCGTCGCCCGGGGCCCGATCGAGGCGCCCGTCACCAGCACGAAGCCCACGAGCAGCATGCCGAGCGTCGCCGACCAGGTCGTCGCCGCCAGATACGTGCCGAGCGTGATCAGCGCGGCGGCGGCCGGCACGGCACGCAGCACGGTGCCGGCGCGGCGGCGCCCCGCGCCGGGGAGCGGCGAGAGCAGCCCGAACGCGACGGGGACGAACAGCGTGTACAGGGCGAACACCGGCCGGTCCAGCAGGTGGACCGCGGGGTAGAACCCGGCGACGGCGGCGACCGTGACGCGGACCGCGCGCCGGGCCGCGCCCACGGACTCGGCCCGTGACGACGGCGCCGGCAGCAGAGCCCGCCAGGAACGCGCGTGCCCCTCAGGGTGTCCCCGGTGCCACATGGCGCACCATCCTGCCGGGCCCCGTGCGACGCCGCTCGCGGGCCGCACCGGCGTCCGCGGCGGGACCGCCCGGCCGGCCGACCGCGGCGGACGGCGCCCGGGTCGGGTGCGCGGGCCCTCTTGCGCGTCTGTCATGGCACCGTCATCATCGCTACTCGCGGGTATCTACCCGCATAGACACCCGCACGGTCACGCTCACGAGCTCCACACGCAGTGCCCTGTCGACCACTCGTCCCAGGAGGCTCGATCCACGTGAGACCCCGTCACCTCCGCCGCCGCGGCGCCCTCGCCGCCGCGGCGACGACTCTTGCCGTCCTGTGCGCCGGCCAGACCCTCGCCGCCCCGCAGGCCGCCGCGGCCCCCGTTCCTGCGCTCGGCCGGGAAGTCCGCGCCTCGACCGCGTCCGAGGTCCACACGGCCCAGGACGCGGCCGCGCGGGCGATCGCCGGCGCGCTCGCCGACCCGGGCTGGCGCGCCCGTGTCCGCAAGGCGGCCCTGGCCTCCGACGAGGTCGCCGTCACGGCCCTCGCCGACGGCGCCCTGCGGACGGCCCTCGCCGCGGCCGACCGCCGGATCGCCGCCGCCAAGGGCCTCGCCCCCGACGTCGGACCGCTGCTGCGGCTGCGGCTCGGCGACCCGTCGATGCGCGCCGCGCTCACCGCGGGGACGGAACCCTGGGTGGCCCCCGCCACCTCGGACGACGGCCCCGTCACCGCGTACGACGGCAAGGGCCGGACCCACACGCTCGACGCCCGCAAGGCCCCCGCGCGTCCCGTGTACGTCGTCGACATCGACGGCTCCCGGGCCCTGGCCGCCGGCCTGGACGTCCTCCACGAGGAACTCGCCCGCCGCGGCGTGCGGTCCGCCGGCCCGGCGTCCGAGCCGGAGCAGGCACGCTCCCGGGCCGCCGCCGCGGGCTTGTGGACCACGCGCATCACCGCGGTCTCCCTCTCCGACGACCAGGAACCCTGGATCAAGGGCGACGCCGAGATCTACACCCTCGTCACTGGCTTCGGGCACGACGGCAAGGTGCGGGTCGACCCGGTCGACATGCCGTATCTCGACAACGACGGCACTGTCTACCGGCCCCAGCAGATCCTGGTCAACTGGTCGTCGTACAAGTACGACCTGGCCGACGCCGTGATGATGGAGGAGGACGGCTCCACCAACTACCGCGACCTCGCCAAGGCCATCGCCGCCGTCCTGCTCACCGTGACCGACCAGGGCGCCTACACGCCGCTGGTGAACGCGCTGCTCGACGCGATCCCGGACGACTGGTGGACGGACGACCCGGACTACGTCGACTCCTGGTACACCCTCGCCCGCACCGACAGCGGCACCCGGTACGGGGCGCGAGGCAACGGCTGGATGACCCTCGAGCCGTACTTCGTGCAGGAACTCTGACCCCTCGGGGCCTCGTGGCGGATCCGTCCGCCGTGAGGCCCCGCTGCCCCGTCCGGACCCTCCGGGCTCGGCATCCGGAGCTTCCTGCCGGAGGCTGGGACCGGGCGGGGCGCGCGTCGGCCGCCCCTGGCCGTCGGGTGTGAGGAGGGACCGTGGACGATCAGGACCACATCGTGGTCGGGGTGGACGGTTCGCCGTCGTCGCGGGAGGCGCTGCGCTGGGCGGCCCGCCAGGCCGCGCTCACCGGAGGGACGGTGCTGGCGCTGACCTCCTGGGACTATCCGCAGTACCACGGCGCCCTCGGCTGGCTGCCGCCGTCGAGCGGTGACGAGGAGGCCCTGGAGGCCAGGGCGCGCGAGGACCTGACCCGGTGCGTCGGGGAGACGCTGGGCGCGCACGGGTCGGTGGAGGTCCGCACGGAGGTGCGGTACGGCACGCCGGCGAGCGTGCTGCTGCGCGCGGCCCGTGACGCGTCCCTGCTGGTGGTCGGCAGCCGCGGCCTCGGCGGCTTCGCCGGTCTGCTCCTCGGCTCGGTCGCCCAGCACTGCGTGCAGCACGCGGCCTGCCCGGTCGTCGTGGTCCGCGAGGACACCGTCACCGGCGTCGGCGAGGACGTCTGAGCGCCCCGGATCACCCGCGCACGGCCGCCCGCACCAGCTCCCGCGCCAGATCCGCGGCCGCCGCGACCGTCCCGGGGGCCAGGGGTCCGGTGGCCACCGCGCCCTCGTGCAGCACGAACAGCCGGGTCGCGAGCGTGGGGGGTTCGCAGCAGCCTGCCGCAGTGGCCAGCTCCTCGAACAGGCTCAGCAGCCACCGCTTCTGCTCCGCGGCGACACGGTGCCCGGGGTGCCGCGGGTCGGGCAGCTCGGCCAGGGCGTTGAGGAAAGCGCAGCCCCGGGTGTACCTCGACGTCCAGCTCCGCAACGCCTCGAACGGCGCGGTGACCGCCTCCTCGGCACTGCCGCCGGCGTCCACGGCGGCGCGGACCTCCGACCGCCAGCGCCGGTCGCGCTCGGCGAGGTAGGCCGCCACGAGGCCGTCCTTCGAGCCGAAGCGTTTGTAGAGCGTCCGCTTCGTCACGCCGGAGTGCTCGGCGATCAGGTCCACGCCGACCGCCGTGATGCCGCGCTCGTAGAACAGCTCCTCGGCCGCGTCGACGACGCGACGCCCGGCCGGCGTCAGGGGAGGCGCGTCACTGCCGCTGTCCATACGCACGGCCCTTCACTGATCGGTGTACGGTGGGACGAGAGGTATACAGATCAGTATACCCGTGAGGAGGTGAGGACCTTGTCCGAGCACATGCGCGCGGTACGGATCACACGGCACGGGGGACCGGAGGTGCTGGAGGTGACCGAGGTGCCGGTGCCCGTCCCGGGAGCCGGCGAGGCGCTGGTGCGGGTCGCGGCGGTGGCCCTCAACAACACCGACCTGTGGACCCGTGAGGGCGCCTACGGCCGGCCCGGCGACCCGGAGGCCCGCTCGGGCTGGCGCGGCCCCGTCGCCTTCCCCCGTATCCAGGGCGCCGACGTGGCCGGCCGGGTCGAGGCCGTGGGCCCCGGCGGCGACGCGTCTCTCGTCGGCCGCCGCGTGGTGGTCGACCCGGCGCTCTACGACGGCGACGGCCCCGACGCCCACCCGGTGGGCCTGATGGGCAGCGAACGCGACGGCGGCTACGCGGATTTCGTCGTGGCCCCGCTGGAGCGCCTGCACGACGTCACCGGCTCCCCTCTCACCGACGACCAGCTCGCCTCCCTGCCCACGGCCTACGGCACGGCGCTCGGCATGATCGAACGCGGCCGGGTGCGCGAGGGGGAGACCGTCCTGGTGACGGGCGCGTCCGGCGGCGTCGGGCTCGCGGCGGTGCAGATCGCACGCGCCCGGGGCGCCCGCGTGGTCGCCGTCAGCAGCGGCCCGAAGACCGACGCCGTACGCGGGGCGGGCGCGCACGCCGTCGTCGACCGGGCGGGGGACGTCGTCGCGGGGATCCGCACCGCCGCTCCCGAGGGCGTCGACGTCGCGCTGGACGTCGTCGCCGGGGACCTGGTGAGCGAGGCGGTGCCACTTCTGCGCGAGGGCGGACGCTGGGTGGTCGCCGGGGCGCTCGGCGGCTACCGGGTGACCCTGGACGTACGCCGCCTCTATCTGCACAACGCCCAGGTGATCGGCTCCGCGATGCACACGCCCGCCCACTTCGGCCTGCTCATGGACATGGCCCGGCGGGCCGCCGTCGAACCGGTCGTCGCCGCCGCGTACCCGCTGGAGCAGGCGGCGCAGGCACAGGAGGAACTCGCCCGCAGGAAGCACATCGGCAAGATCGTCCTGCACCCGGGGACACCGGCGACGCGCTGACCGGCCGGGGAGTCAGAGGGACCGGGAGTGCACGGGGCTGTTCGCGACCTCCTCCGGGCACTTCCCGTGCGCCGCGCGCCTGCGCCGGTCGCGCAACCAGTCGTACGCTGCCAGCGCCAGCGACGTCGACATCGTCGCCAGGGCCGCGCACAGCGCCACGAACAGGGCCACCTGGAAGTCGTCGCTGCGGCCGAGCACCATGTAGAAGAGGCCCGGCAGGGCCGCCGTGCCCACCGCCGCGCCGAGCCGCTGCCCCGTCTGCAGGGCGCCGCCCGCCGCTCCCGCCATCCGCACCGGCACGTCCCGCAGCGTCATGGTGATGTTCGGCGAGACGACGAACCCGCCGCCGATGCCGCCGACGAACAGCGCCGGCGCGGCGAGCCAGGGCGCGTGGTCCAGCGGTGCGAAACGCAGCAGCAGGGCAGCCGCGCCGAGACCCGCGATCACGCCGGTGAGACCCCACACGGTCAGCAGTCGCCCGAACCGGTCGACGAGCCGCCCCGAGACGACGGCAGCCCCCGCCGAACCGATGGCGAACGGCGTCACGGCGAGGCCCGACCCCAGCGGGGAGTAGTGCAGGCCGTGCTGGTAGAACAGCGCGAACACGAGCCAGACGCCGCTGAAGCCGACGAAGTACAGGGTGCCGACGCCCGCGCCGATGGCGTACCCGCGCACGGTGGAGAACAGACGCGGGTCGAGCAGCGGGGTCGTCCCCCGGGCCAGCAGCCTCCGCTGCCGCCGCACGAACACGGCGAGCACCGCCGCGCCGACGGGGAACAGCCACCACAGCCGGCTCAGACCGCCCGACTCCGCCTGCACCAGCGGATACATGAACGCCAGCACGCCCAGACCGAGCAGCAGCACACCCGGCACGTCCACATGGCCCCGCCCCGACTTCCGGGTCCGCGGCAGCAGGCGGCGGCCCAGCAGCACGGCGAGGACGCCGATGGGCACGTTGACGTAGAAGATCCAGCGCCAGCCCTGCATCCCGTCGGCCAGGGCGAGAATCGCTCCGCCCACGATCGGTCCGGAGGCGGAGGAGATGCCGACGGTCGCGCCGAAGTAGCCGAACGCCCGGCCGCGTTCGGCGCCGCGGAACATCTGCTGGATCAGCGCCGAGTTCTGCGGCGCCATGAAACCCGCCGCCAGACCCTGCGCGAGACGCGCCACGACCAGCAGGGTGATGCCGGGGGCGGCGCCGCACGCCGCGCTGCACAGCACGAAGCCGCACAGGGCGATCAGGAAGATCTTCCGCCGGTCCAGCGCGTCCCCGAGCCGTCCCGCCGTGACGAGGGCGAGGGCGAAGGTGAGCGCGTACCCGGACACCACCCACTGCACCTCGGCGGGGGAGGCGCCCAGGTCGTTCTGCACGGTGGGCAGCGCGACCGCCACGATCGTGACGTCCAGCAGGCTCATGAACCCGGCGACCAGCGTCACCCACAGCGCCCGCCACCGGCGCGGATCCGGCTCGTACGCGTCCCCCTGGGCACCGGGCTGCCGGTCACCCGACCCTGACGCCGACGCTGTCACATGCAGTCCTCTCGCACGGCCCGACAGGGCGCACCTCCCACGAGGCGCACGGCCCGAACAGGGCGAACATGTTCCCCGGCCGGGCCCGGCGCACACCCGGCATTCCGCAAAAGGCCATCGGTGTGCCCGCACTTCCGGGCGCGCGATCAGCCTCCGGTGCTTCCCCGCACCACCAGGCGGTGCGGGACCGTGAGGTCGGCGGCCTGCACGTCGTTGCGCGGGCTGTAGATGCGGTCGGCCAGGCACTGCAGGGCCCGCGCCGCGATCTGCCCCTTGTCGGGGGACACGGTGGTGAGCGTCGGCCGGCCGAACCGCCCGTCCTCGATGTCGTCGAACCCCACGACGGCGACGTCCTCCGGCACCCGCAGCCCCCGGACGTGCGCCGTGTGCAGGGCGCCCAGCGCCAGCTCGTCGCTGAAGGCGAACACCGCGTCCGGCTCGGCGCCGGCGTCGAGCAGCTCGGCCATCGCCCGGGCGCCGTCGGCCCGGTGCAGCGCCGGCACCGGGCGCTCCCACTCGGGACGCGGGGAGACACCGGCACGCCGCAGCGCCCTGCGGTAACCCTCGGCGCGCAGCTCCGCCGTGCCGTTGCGCAGATGGGGCTGGAGACCGATCGCGGCGACACGGCGGCGGCCCAGCGACAGCAGATGCGCGGTGGCCTCCTCGGCCGCGGCCACGTTGTCCACGGCGACCCGGTCCGCCAGTCCCTGCGGACTGCGCTCCCCGAGCAGCACCACGGGCAGCGGGCGGGCGGCCGCCGTGATGTCCTCGGCGGGCAGCGCCCAGGGGCTGATGATCAGACCGTCCATCACCCGGCCGCCGTCACCGGTCAGCAGTCGCCGCTCGGCCTCGGCGTCGCCCCGCGTCTGGTCGATGACCACCGTCCACGACCGGCGGCGCGCCTCGTCCACCAGCAGCCCGGCCAGCTCGGCGAAGTAGGGCGAGTGCAGCTCCGGGATCGCCAGGCCGATGATGCCGGTACGGCCGGCCCTGAGGCTGCGCGCCGCCAGGTTGGGGCGGTAGCCCAGCTCGTCGATCGCCTCCTGCACCCGGCGGCGGGTCTCCGGCGCCACCCGGGCCGACCCGTTCACCACGTTCGACACCGTGCGCGCCGACACCCCCGCGCGCGCCGCCACGTCCTTCAGGCTGCTGCTCACCCGCACATCGTGGCATGCGCCGCCCACCAGGGGACCAGGCACCCACGACCGGTCGCGGACGCAATCCGCCCCGAGGTATTGCCACGTTGAAATCAACGATGCAACGATGCCCTCGGCGGGCATCCGGCACATGCCCGCCGAGCGGTTACTGCAAGGAGGCATCCATGAGCCCGCACACCCACCCCGCCGTCACCCCGGACGCGCTCGACCTCGACGTCACGGCCGACGTCGAGGCCCTCTACGAGGACGGCATCACCGCACGCAAGGGCGCGTTCACCCCCGAGTGGGCCGACCGGCTCCGCGAGGACATCGAGGCCGCTTTCGAGGAGGCGCGGAGCCGTCCGGGCGGCGCGGTCGGCCGCGGCCCCCACCGCTACTACGTGGAGATCCACCCCGAGCAGCTGCGCGGCTTCGTCGACCTCGCCGACCACCCCTGGGTGCGCTCCCTCTGCACGGCGGTCCTCGGCCCCGACTACCGCATCGTCGAGGTCGGCTTCGACGTGCCGCTCGAGGGCGCCGTCAACCAGCCGTGGCACCGAGACTTCCCGATGCCCGAGGAGACCCGCGCCGAGCGGCGGCTGACCTCGCTGGCGTTCAACGTCACCGCGGTCGACACAGAGGAGGACATGGGCCCCTTCGAGATCGCGCCCGGCACCCAGTGGGACGACAGCCCGGAGTTCGGACACGGCATGTTCCCGCCCCGCTCGCACTACCCGCGCTACGAGGAACGGGCGGTGCGCAAGTACCCGCGGCGCGGCGACATCTCGGCGCGCTCCGCCCTGACCGTCCACCGCGGCACCCGCAACCACTCCGCGAAGTCCCGCCCCGTGCTGGTGCTGGGCGTCGACGGACCCGAGGCGACCAACGGCGAGCGGCACGACGCGGCGGTCACCCGCGGCTACTGGGAGAGCCTTCCGGAGCGGGTGCGGCGCCACCTGGACTGCGAGGTGGTGGACGTGCTGCGGCCGATCACGCAGAAGCACACGATCGAAGGGCTGGTCATGGGGGACGCCTGAGTTGCGGGCCGGGGACGCGCGTGACCGGGCGCGTCCCCGGCCACAGGCGGACAATCGCGGCATGGGCATGTGGGGCAAGCGGGACGACATGGTGGTCCACGGCCGGGAGCCGTTCAACGCGGAGCCGCCCGCGGCGGCCCTGGCCGGCGAGGCGGTCACGCCCGTCGACGCCTTCTACAGCCGCAACCACGGCCCGGTGCCCCGACTCGACCCGGCCGGCTGGCGGCTCACCGTCGACGGCCTGGTGGCGCGCCCGCTGCGGCTGACCCTGGACGCCCTGCGCTCCCGCTTCGACGCGACTGAGGCGACCGTCACCCTCCAGTGCGCGGGCAACCGGCGCACCGACCTGACCTCCGTGCGCGCCATCCCAGGGGAGACCCCGTGGGGGCCGGGCGCCCTCTCCACCGCCAGGTTCCGCGGGGCGCGCCTCGCCGACGTGCTCGACCGCGCCGGCATCGCCCCGGACGCTGCCCACGTCGCCTTCCACGCCCCCGACGTCTCCGCGTCCGCCGACCCGCCCCAGCCGTACGAGGTGTCGGTCCCGCGCGACCGCGCGCTGGCGCCGGACGTGCTGCTCGCCTGGGCGATGAACGGCGCCCCGCTGCCTCCTGTTCACGGCGCGCCCCTGCGGGTGGTCGTGCCGGGCTGGATCGGCGCCCGCAGCGTCAAGTGGCTCACCCGTGTCACCGCGCGCACCACCCCCTCCGACGGCTACTTCCAGGCCACCGCCTACCGCCTCCCCCCGGCCGGCGGCGACCCCGAGGGCGTCGCCCTCGGCCCCCTTCCGCTGAACTGCGCCGTCCTGACCCCCGCCGACGGCGCCGTGCTGCCGTCCGGTCCGGCCGAGGTCACCGGATACGCGCTCGCGGGCGAAGGACGCACCGTCGCCCGGGTCGAGGTGTCCCTGGACGGCGGACGCGCCTGGTCCCGCGTGGCCCTCGAGGAACCCGCGGGGCCGGGGGCGTGGCAGCGGTGGCGCACCACCCTCGGCCTGCCGGCCGGTGACGTGCACGTCCTGGCCCGCGCGTGGGACTCCACCGGCGCGGGCATGCCCGAGTCCCCGGCCTCGGTGTGGAATCCCAAGGGGTACGTCACCAACTCCTGGCCCCGCGTGCGGCTGCACGTCCGCTGACCGCTGTTTGCCCGCCGCGCGCCGGGAAACTCAGCGCCCATGAGCAAGAAGCCTGGACGTCGCCTCCTCGGACAGAACCGTATGCTGTGGCTGCTGGACGCGCTGGAGCGCGACCCCGGCCGCGACCAGCTGATCGACGCGCTCGGCGCACGCGTCCGCGCGCTGCCGCTCGGCCGCGTCCGGGACGTGCTCCACGGCACGTGGCTCGGCCACCCCGTACACCCCATGGCCATCCACCTGCCCATCGGCAGCTGGATGTCGGCCGCCGTGCTGGACCTCAAGCCCGGCCGGTCCCGGCAGGCGGACCTCCTGGTGGCCCTCGGCCTGACCGGGGCCGTCCCCGCCGCCGTGTCGGGCCTCGTCGACTGGGCGGAACTCCGCCGCGAGCAGCAGCGCGTGGGCCTCGTGCACGCCGCGGCCAACACGGCCGCCGTGGGCCTCTACGGCGCCTCCCTCGTGCTGCGCCTCACCGGCCGGGGCGGCAAGGGACGCGTCCTCGGGTACCTCGGGCTGACCGCGGTCGGCGCCGGCGGCCTGCTCGGCGGCCATCTGGCGTACCGGCAGGCGGCGGGCGTCAACCACGCCGAGGAGGTGCCGCACGTCGTGCGCGACGGCTGGCACCGCGTCGGCGGCGTCGACGACTTCCCGGCGGGGGAACCCGTGCGGTGCGTCGTGGACGACGTGCCCGTGCTGGTGGTGCGGGAGACCGGCGGAGAGGTGCACGCGCTCGCCGAACGCTGCAGCCACCTGGCGGGGCCGCTGTCCGAGGGAACGGTCGCCGACGGATGCGTACGCTGCCCCTGGCACGGCAGCGTCTTCCGGCTCTCCGACGGCTGGAACGTGGAGGGCCCCGCCACCGCGCCCCAGCCCGCCTTCGACACGCGGGTGGTCGACGGGCACGTCGAGGTGCGGCTGCCGGGCGACGGCGTACCGGACACCGTGGACGGCCGGGCGACGGCCGGGGCGACGCCGGGGACGGACGGAGGACGGACGTCGTGACCAGGACGGCCGAGGGCGGTGCCGTGTCCCGGGTGAAGGGGATGCTGCGCCGCGTCGAGCACACGTACGCGCAGGACGGCGAGCGTCCGATCCGCGGTTATCTCGTCGCCATGTCGGCGTTCGCCGCCTACACCACGAGCTGGGCCCTGCTGGTGCGTCGGCGTGGCCGTCCGCTGCCGGACCGGCCGGTGCCGTGGGACGTGGCACTGACCGCTGTCGCCACGTTCCGGCTGAGCCGGCTGCTGAGCAAAGCGTCGGTGACGAGCCCGCTGAGGGCCCCCTTCACGACCTTCGTCGGTCCGCAAGGGCCCGCGGAACTGCACGAGGAGGCGCGGTCCGACGACCGCAGGGCCACGGTCGGCGAGCTGGTGACCTGTCCCTTCTGCGTGAGCGTCTGGGTCGCCTCCAGCCTCACGGCGGGACAGCTCCTGTGGCCGCGCGCCACCCGCACCGCCATGGGGGCCCTGACCGCACTGGCGGGCGCGGACGCGCTGCAACTGACGTACGGCGCCTTGGTGGACAGGACGACCGGTGACTGACCACGGCCGTGCGTGCCCAGGGTCTCCGGCCCGGTCCGGGTCCGTCGCCGACGTCGGCCCGTCGCCGTTTCACCGCACCCGCGGCGGAAGCCCGGCGCGCACGATGTGGCCTGTTCGAGCAGGAGGCAGTACATGAAGAGGGCGTTGTGGATGGTTCCGGTCGCCGCCGTCGGCGTCGCGGCGGCCCGGAAGGCCGGGACGGCGGCATCAGGGGGCGACGACCGGGAGGGCGACCGATGGCTCACGGTGACGGTCAACCTCCCCGAGGAGGACGTCCGCCAGGACGGCAAGCTGCCCGGGCCACTGGAACGGCTCGCCGACCGCGTCGACGTACGGACGCGGCCCGCGCCGGGTGACCGCGGCACGGAACTGGCCGCCCGGCTCAAGGAGCCGACCCCGCCCGCCTCGGCCTCCGTGCCCGCACGTCTCGCCGGGCAGGACCCGCGGCAGGAGGTGCGGCGCGCGCTGCGCGAGGCGAAGGCCCTGCTGGAGACCGGGGAGGTCATGCTCCCCGACACGCCGCCGACGACCCGGCCCACACCGGGCGGCCGGCTCGTCGGACTGTTCAGCCGCCGCTCCGGCGGGGAGGGAGTGCTGTGAAGGCCCTGTGCTGGGAAGGCGTCAACAAGCTGTCGGTCGAGCAGGTTCCCGACCCGGAACTGCGCAACGACCAGGACATCGTCGTGCGGCTCGTCGCGGGCACCACCTGCGGCTCCGACCTGCACCTCATCGGCGGGTACATCCCGGCCATGCGGGCCGGCGACGTCATCGGCCACGAGTTCGTCGGCGAGGTCGTCGAGACCGGGTCCGCGGTACGCCGCCACGAGGTGGGCGACCGGGTCGTCGTCTCCTCGTTCGTCGGCTGCGGCCGCTGCTGGTACTGCGCCAACGACCTGTGGTCGCTGTGCGACAACACCAACACCAATCCCGGCGTCGGGCAGGCGCTGTTCGGCTACGAGACGGCCGGCATCTTCGGCTACTCGCACGCCATGGGCGGCCTGCGCGGCAGCCACGCCGAGTACGTGCGCGTCCCGTTCGCCGACCACGGCGCCTTCACCGTTCCCGAGGGCGTCGACGACACCAGCGCTTTGTTCGTCTCGGACTCCCTGCCCACCGGATGGATGGGGGCGGACCTCGGCGGCGTGAAGCCCGGCGACGTGGTGGCCGTCTGGGGCTGCGGAGCCGTCGGGCAGATGGCGGCGCGGGCGGCGATCCTGCTGGGTGCGGAACGCGTCATCTCCATCGACCGCATCCCCGAACGCCTGGAGATGACCGAGCGGTACGTCGGTGCGGAGACCATCGACTACACCACCACCGATGTGGCCGCGGAACTGCGCGAACGCACCGGCGGGCGCGGCCCCGACGTGTGCATCGAGGCGGTCGGCATGGAGGCCCACAGTGACGGCCCCATGCACCTGTACGACCAGGCGAAGCAGCAGCTCCGCCTCCAGACGGACCGCCCCACCGCCGTACGCCACGCCATCCACGCCTGCCGCAAGGGCGGCACCGTGTTCGTCCTGGGGGTCTTCGCGGGCGCCGTCGACAAGTTCCCGCTCGGCGCGGTGATCAACAAGGGGCTCACCGTACGCGGGGCGCAGATGCACGGCCAGCGCTACATCCCGATGCTCCTCGACCGGCTCGCCGCAGGGGAGATCTCCACCGCCCACCTGGCCACCCACTCGGTGTCCCTCGACGACGCCCCCACCGCGTACGACATGTTCAAGCACAAGACCGACGGCTGCGTCCGCGCGGTCATCCGCCCCGGGCTCTGAGGGACGTCCGTGGCAGGCGTGCGCGACACCGCCCTCCGGGCCGCCGAACGGGTGGCCCGGTGGCGGGACGCGCCCGCCGTCCACCCCACCGGGGTGCTGTGCTCCGGCACCTTGCATGTGGCAGGCCGCGGCGACCGCCCGTGGGGCGAGCCCTGGCTGGACCGGCACGCCTCCTATCCGGCGATCGTGCGCTGGTCCCACGCCCTGGGCACGCCCGGACGGCTGCCGGACGCGCTCGGCCTGGCCGTCCGCGTCGAGGACGCGGGAGGACCGGACCGGCCGCTCGACCTGCTGTTCACGTCCAGCGGCGCGGGCCGCCTCGGCCGCCATGTGCCGCTGCTCCGCCCCGACGCCCTCACCGGGCCGTACTCCACGCTGCTGGCGTACCGGACGGGGGAGTGCGAGCGGGTGCTCGCGGCCTTCCCGATGCTCGATCCGCCGCACACGCCGCGACCGACCCTGTGGCAGGAACTCGCCTGCCGCCCCCTCATGTTCCGGCTGTGCGCGGCCGCGAGCGACGAGCCTTGGCGGCCGTTCGCATCCCTCACCCTCGAAGCGGTGCACCCGGCCCCCGCACAGACCACGGTGTCGTACGACCCCGTCACGCACAGCCTCCCCGGTCTGCGCCCGGCCGGGCGCCTGAACCGGCTGCGCGACGCCGCGTACGCCGGCTCCCGCCGCGGACGCGGCGCCGCGTGATCCGTTGCTGTCTCAGCGGTGCCGGCGGGCGGCACGCACCGCCAGCACCGCCGCGCCTCCCGCGGCGAGCGCACCCGCCACCGCCAGGGAGGCGCGGCGGACGGCCGGGCCGCTGCCCGGCGCCAGGTCCCGCAGCCGGTCGAAGACGCTGAGCGGGACACCGCGCAGCGCGTTCCCCGGCGGACGCCGGGGAACGCCGGGGTGCGGCCGTGTGGGGGCGGTCGCCCGTACGGCTTCCCAGGCGGCCCCGATACGCCGCAGCTTGCGGTCGTCGAACGCCGTCCGCAGCCGCGGCAGCAGCTCGTCCTCCTCGTCGCGGATGTCCTCCCGGATCAGCGCGAACGCCTGCTGGATCCACTCCGCGCGCCGGGGATCGTCGGGGGAGTGCTCGATCCGGGCGATCAGTTCGTTGATCGCCTGGTGCTCCTCCTCCACCTGGCGGGTGAGCGTTTCCCCGTCGGGTGAGACGCGCCGCAGCAGCGGCCACAGCACGGTCTCCTCCGCGAAGGCGTGACTGAACACCAGCTGGACGATGTCCAGCCAGAGCCCGTCGAGTTCGCCGGGCGGGAGATCCTCGGCCTGGTAACGGTTCATCATCGCGTCGAGCCGTGCGTGGTCCCGGCGCTGCCGCATCAGGATGCTGTCGTCACCACCGAGCGCATCGGTGTCCTGCTCGGAGATCGACACGGCGGGCGCGGTCACGGCTGTCCTCCGGACGCGCCGCCGGAGTCCTGGCCGTCCCCGTCGCCGGGCGTCTCCTGGTCGCGGGTCTCGTCCTCCTCGGGGTGGACGTCCTTCTCGCCCGTCTCCTGCTCCAGCGGGTGGGTGAGGTCCTTGTCGTCAGGGGTGCTCATGGGGGGCTCCTCGGGTCGGTTCCGCGTGCCGGGTTCCCCGGACGCGCGGGACCGCGCAGGGCGAATCCGAGTTTTTCCCCGGGATTTCCCGCTGCTCGGGGCGGAGGTTCAGCCGACCGGCCAGCCCGCGACCCGGCTCCGTGCCGGCTTCTCCTCCTGGGGCCGCACCTGCCCCTTGCGGATGACGCCGCGCCAGGCGCCGGACTCCTGGCCCACCCCTTCGATGAACTGCTTGAAGCGGCCCAGCTCGGACCGGACCAGCCGTGGCGTCATCGGCGTCCGGTGCAGCAGGTGCCGTCGCGTCGGCCGGGCCAGGGACCGCAGGCGCACCACGATCTCCGTGCGGTTCGGTGCGAGAGCGCGGAACGCGACCTCGCCCCGGTGCCCGGCCCAGCGGCCGAGGCCCTGCCACGCGATCAGCTCGTCGGGATGCTGTTCGACGACCTCCGCCATGTACGTCCGGGACACCCACCCGGTGCCGATCTCCCACCGGGTGAGGTTCGGGCGGAGCTGTTCGACGCCCCTCACCCAGCGCATGAAGCGGGGGAAGGTCTTGAACTGGGTCCACTGGTTGTAGGCGGTGTGCACGGGAACGGCGACCTCGATCGCCTCTTCGACGGACTGCGCGGCTGCTGCAGGCATGGCCCCACCTGTCGTTCGGGTTTCTTCCTCAGTGTGCCCCGCATGCCGCACCGCTACTACGCGTGTCCGCGCGGCCGCCCGCCGCGTCCGCCGTCAGCCGATCCGCACGCCCGCCCCGCTGACCCGCACCCGGGGGTCGCCCGCGCGCAACGTCACCCTGAGCTCACCGGGACGGCCCAGGTCCTCGCCCTGACGCAGCAGGAGGACGGCGTCCTCGGGCACCAGACCCAGCTCACGGACGTACCCGCCGAACGCGGCGGCCGCCGCCCCCGTCGCCGGGTCCTCGACGACACCGCCCACGGGGAACGGGTCCCGTACGTGGAACAGTGTCGGCGACTCCCGCCACACCAGCTGCACGGTGGTCAGGTCCAGACGGTGCATCAGCGTTTCGAGACGCGCGAAGTCGTAGTCCAGATCGGCCAGACGGGCGCGGGTGGCCGCCGCCAGCACCAGATGGCGTGCGCCGGCGTACGCGATACGCGGAGGGAACGCCGGGTCGAGGCCGGAGGAGGGCCAGTCCAGCGCGGCGAGCGCCTCCGTCAGGTCGGCGTCGGCGACCTCCTCGATGTGCGGCTCGACGCTGGTGAGCGTGGCCCGCAGCGTGCCGTCCTCCGCCGCCGTGACATCGACGGGCACCGGTCCGGCCTGCGTCGCGAACAGCAGCGGCCCCGGACCCTGCCGCTCGGCGAGCGCGACGGCGGCCGCCACGGTCGCGTGCCCGCAGAACGGCACCTCGGCCCTGGGACTGAAGTAGCGGATCCGGTACGTCCGTCCCTCCGGGCCGTCCAGCCCCTCCGGCGGGGCGGTCAGGAAGGCGGACTCCGAGTACCCGAGCTCGGCGGCGACGGCCAGCATCTCCCCGTCGTCCAGTGCACTGGCGTCCAGCACCACCCCGGCGGGGTTGCCGCCCGCGGGGTCGCTGGAGAAGGCGGTGTAACGCAGCACCTCGGGCCGCGACGCGCTCTTTGTCATACGCCCGACAACACGGGCGGAGATCGTGATGTTCCCTGGGCCGCCGAAGGGGAACCCGAGCCCCGCGCTTCCCCCGGCCGCCCCCGAGGGCCGGGGCCACCCCATCGGCGGAAGATCGTGTGGCCGCCCCCCGGCGGGAGCGTGAGACTGGAGGGTGTCCGCGTGTCCGGTGAAGGAGAGTCCATGCCCGAGCGGCCCGACGACGGTTCCCAGGAGCGGCTCACCGTGACACCGCCCAAGCAATGGGCCACGGGAGCGCCCGCGGTGATGCACGCGCTGCAGTACTCCCTCGAGCAGACCAGCCCGGTGCGCACCGGGCAGACGCTGCTGACCATGAACCAGGTCGACGGCATCGACTGCCCCGGCTGCGCGTGGGCCGACCCGGCTCCGGGGCAACGGCACCGCAACGAGTACTGCGAGAACGGCGCCAAGCACATCAACGACGAGGCGACCACCCGTCGGATCAGCCGCGACTTCTTCCGCGAGCACCCGGTGTCCGAGCTCGCCCGCCGCTCCGACAAGTGGCTCAACGACCAGGGCCGGCTCACCGAACCCATGGTCAAGCGGCCCGACTCGGACCACTACGAACCGATCAGCTGGCACGACGCCTTCGGACTGCTCGCCCGGGAACTCACCTCCCTGGACTCGCCCGACGAGGCCGTCTTCTACACCTCGGGCCGCGCCAGCAACGAAGCCGCCTTCGTGCTCCAGCTGTTCGCCCGCGCCTTCGGCACCAACAACCTGCCCGACTGCAGCAACCTGTGTCACGAGTCCAGCGGTTACGCCCTCCACGAGACCCTCGGCACCGGCAAGGGCACGGTCAGCCTGGAGGACATGCACCACGCCGACCTGATCTTCGTCGTGGGGCAGAACCCCGGCTCCAACCACCCCCGCCAGCTCTCCGCCCTGGAGGAGGCCAAGCGCAACGGCGCCCGCATCATCGCGGTGAACCCGCTGCCCGAGGCCGGGCTGCTGCGCTTCAAGAACCCGCAGAAGCCGCGCGGCATCATCGGCCGCGGCACTCCCATCGCCGACCGTTTCCTGCAGATCCGCGTCGGCGGCGACCTCGCCCTGTTCCAGGGTCTCAACCGGCTGCTCCTGGAGGCCGAGGACGCCCGCCCCGGCACCGTGCTCGACCACGACTACATCCGGAACAACACCGAGGGGTTCGAGGCGTTCGCCCGGCACATCCGCTCCGTCGACTGGGACGACGTCGTCGCGGCGACCGGTCTCACCCGCCAGGAGATCGAGCAGGTCCGCGACGAGGTGCTGCGCTCCGAACGCGTCATCGTCTGCTGGGCGATGGGCATCACCCAGCACAAGCACGCGGTGCCCACCATCCGCGAGTTCGTCAACTTCCTCATGCTGCGCGGCAATCTGGGCCGCGCGGGCGCCGGAGCGTGCCCCGTGCGCGGCCACAGCAACGTGCAGGGCGACCGGACCATGGGCATCTGGGAGAAGATGCCGGACGCCTTCCTGGACGACCTGCAGAAGGAGTTCGGCTTCGACCCGCCGCGCCACCACGGCTACGACTCGGTCAACGCGATCCGCGCGATGCTCGAGGGCCGCGTCAAGTTCTTCCTCTCCCTCGCCGGCAACTTCGTCCGCGCCGCACCCGACAGCATGGTCACCGAGGAGGCCATGCGCGCCTGCCGGCTGACCGCCCACATCTCCACCAAGCTCAACCGTACGCACACCGTCTGCGGCCGCACCGCGCTGATCCTGCCGACCCTCGGCCGGACCGAACGGGACGTGCAGTCCGGCGGCGAGCAGTTCGTCACCGTGGAGAACTCGATGAGCGAGGTCCACACCTCGCGCGGACGCCTCCAGCCGGCTTCCCCCCTGCTGCTCAGCGAGGTCGCCATCCTCTGCCGCCTCGCCCACCGCACCCTCGCCGGGCGCGGCCCCGACATCCCCTGGGGCGTGTTCGAATCGGACTACGGCGAGATCCGCGACCGCATCGCCAACGTCGTGCCGGGGCTGCACGACTTCAACCGGCGCGTGGTGCGCCCCGGCGGCATCCGGCTGCCGAACGCCGTCAACGAGGGCGTGTTCCACACCGAGGCCGGCAAGGCGCGGTTCACCCGCAACGAGCACGAGGCGCCCAGCGTCCCGGACGGCCACCTGCTGCTGCAGACGCTGCGCTCCCACGACCAGTGGAACACCGTGCCCTACACGGACAACGACCGCTACCGGGGCATCCACGGCAGCAGGCGCGTCGTCCTCGTCAACCCCGACGACCTCACCGAGCTGGGACTCGCCGACGGGGACCGCGTCGACCTGGTGGGAGTGTGGAAGGACGGCGTGGAGCGGCGCGCCGACGGCTTCACCGTCGTCGCGTACCCGACGAAGACCGGAACGGCGGCTGCCTACTACCCGGAGACCAATGTCCTGGTGCCCCTGGACAGCGTCGCCGACGGCAGCAACCAGCCCGCCTCGAAGAGCGTGATCGTCCGCCTGGAGCCCGCGCCCCGGCCGGCCCCGGTCTCCGTCCCCGGCTGACCGTGCGGCGGCGCGCGGGCCGCCGCAGGATGGGAACAAGGGGGCCGGCGACCCGGAAGGTGCGGTGATGGGCGACAACGCGGACGACATCGAGCGCGACGACACCGCGTACGACGACTCCGAGTACGACGACTCCGCGTACGACTACTCGGAATACGGCGACGTCGAGGCCGACGGCAACGGCAAAGGCGCGGTCGAGGTCGAGGGAGCCTACGAGGCGCCTGACGAGGAGACCGTGCCCCGGCCTCCGGCCACCCCGACGGACACGGACGTGTTCCTCGACGTCCCGCTTCTCAAGGTCGACGAGATCGACCTGGACGTCGAGGATCTCCGCGCGCATGTGTCGCTCCAGGCCGAGGTGCTCGACCTGTTGAAACTGAGCGTCGGCGCGGACGTCTCCCTCGGCCGGGTGCACCTGGGCATCTCGGGGGTGGAGGCCCGGGCGCAGCTCAGGGTGCGCCTCGACAACGTGGCCGTGATCGTCAACCGGGTGCTCACCACGGTGGACCGCAACCCGGAGATCCTCACCGAACTGGCCCGTGGCGTGGGCGCCGCCGTGCAGGACGTCGGCGGCGGAGCGCGCGAGGCCGTCGGCGCGGTGGGCCAGGGCGCCGGACGGGCGGTCCAGGACGTCGGCGCCGGCGCGGGCGGCGCGGTCCGCGACGTGGGCCGCGGCGCGGGCGGAGCCGTCGAGGAGGTCGGCCGGGGCGCCGGAGGCGCGGTGCGGGACGTGGGCGCGGGAGCCGGGGGCGCGGTGCGGGATGTCGGCGCCGGTGCCGGCGAAGCCGTGCAGGAGGTCGGCGCGGGGGCAGGGGAGGCCGTGCAGGGCGTCGGCGCGGGGGCCGGGCAGGCCGTGCAGGGTGTCGGCGGTGTCGCGGAGGACGTCGGACGCGGTGCCGGGGCGGCCGTCGAAGAGGCCGGCGGGGGAGTGAAACGTACCGTCGAGGGTGTCGGCGCGCAGGCCGGTCAGGTCGTCGAGGGGGCGGGGGAGACCGCCACCGGGGCTGCGGGACAGGTCGCGGGCACGGCGGGACGAGCGGCGCCCGCCCGCAAGGCGACCCGGTCGGCCGCGAAGAAACGCACGGCCGCCGAGGGCGCCACCCGTGGACGCCGGGCGCGCGGCGAGGACGGGAAGCTGCCTCCGAGGCCGGCCCGTCGGCGCGCGCCCGCGGAGGAACCCGAGGAACCGCCGTGAACGAGTGACGTCCAGGACGGCGAACCGCAGGACATCACCTTCCACTCCACGGTCCACGCGGACCGCCTCCGCTTCACCGCCCCGCCCCGCACCGCCGTCCGCTTCCCGGGCTCGGGCGAGCGCACATCGCTCAGCCGGAGCGACCGCACGAACCTCCCCCGCACGGTCGAGCCGGACGAGGACTACCGCGACGTCACGGTCCACTACCGCCTGGAGACGGGTGTGCGGGAGCCTTGGGAGCCGGCATCCGACTGACCGGACACCGTGGGCCCGTCAGATGAGCGGCCAGGTGCGCAGCGCCGCGTCCGCCATGGCCTGGAGCTCGCCGCGGCCGATCCCGCTCGCCGCCTGGACGGCGATGCCGAAGGCCAGGGTCGTGACGTAGCGGGCGAGCAGTGCCGGGTCGGCACCGGGCGGCAGGTCGCCCTCGGCGACTGCGCGTTCGAGGGCGTACGGACGGGGCGGGCCGCCGCAGCCGGCGACCCGCCCCGTCCCGGGGGTCACGCGGCGGCGGGGTGGTCCGTCGCCGGTGCCGTCGCGGCCATGGCGTCCAGGTTGTCCTGCAGGGCCCGCACCTTGGCGGTGGCGTAGGCGTGCGAGTCGCTGCCCAGCAGCTGGCGCAGCGGGCCCTCGCCGGAGACGACACGCTCGATCACGGCGGCGGCGCCCTTCACCGGGTCGCCGAGCTGCTTGCCCTGCAGCTCCAGGTGCTGGGCGATCATGTCGCGGATCGCCGGGTAGTGCTCGGTCGTGGTCTGCGGCAGGGCCAGGGAGTCACGGGTGAGGAAGTCCGTGCGGAAGTAGCCCGGTTCGACGATCGTGACGTCGACGCCGAAGCCGGCGACCTCCGCGGCGAGGGCCTCGCTGAGGCCCTCCAGGGCGAACTTGCCCGCGCAGTACAGCGCCCAGCCGGGCACGGCCGTCAGGCCGAGGACGGACGACACGTTCACGATGTGGCCGGACCGCTGCGCGCGGAGCACCGGCAGGGCGGCGCGCAGCACGTTCCAGACGCCGACGACCTGCACGTCGAGCATGTCGCGCACGTCCCGGTCGCCGGTCTCCTCGACGGCGGCGAGGTAGCCGTAGCCGGCGTTGTTCACGACGACGTCCAGGCCGCCGAAGCGCTCGGTGGTCTTCCGTACGGCGGCCGACACCTGCTCCTCGTCGCGCAGGTCGACGGTGAGGGGCAGCAGCCGGGAGGTGTCGACGTCGTCGCCGAGGGCCGCCAGCAGCCGCTCGGTGGACCGGGTGGTCGCGGTGACCGCGTCGCCGCGTTCCAGCAGTTGCCTGACCAGGTCCAGTCCCAGACCGCGGGAGGTGCCGGTGACGAACCAGGTGGCGGGCCGGTCGGTGGGGTAGGCCATGATGCTCAGTCCTTGTGTCGGGAGCGGATCCGGATCCGCTGTTCGCGGCCGGTGACTCCACAGTGGGCCGCGCAAGCGCCCCGTGGGCCGCCCTGTCGGGCCCCGCGGGGACCCGGACGCGGCAGCCTAGGACTCGGAGGGCCAGGTGACGTGGAGCCGGATGAGCCACACTGGAGGACGTGGCCGAGACGAACCGTGAACTCGCCGACTTCCTGCGCAGGGCGCGGGCTCAGGTCGACCCCTCGCGGGCCGGCCTCCCCCCGGACAGCCGGGTCCGCCGTGTGCCGGGCCTGCGCCGTGAGGAGGTCGCCCTGCTCGCCGGGGTGTCCACCGACTACTACACCCGGCTCGAGCAGGGCCGCCGTATCACCCCGTCACCCGCCGTGGTCGAGGCCCTCGGACGCGCCCTCGACCTCGACGAGGCCGGCCGGGCCCACCTCCAGGACCTCTTCGGCCTCACCGCCGCCTCCGCGCGCGGCCCTCGCCGCCCGCCCGCCGTGCAGCGGCTGCGTCCCGGACTGCACCAGCTGATCGACGCGCTCGACGGCGAACCGGCCCTGGTCCTGGGCCGGCGCACCGACATCCTCGCCGCCAACCGCATGGCGCGCGCCCTCTTCGCCGACTTCGAGCGCAAGCCGCGCCCGGAGCGCAACTACGCGCGCTGGATGTTCCTCGACGAGGCGGCCCGCGACCTCTTCACCGACTGGGAGGACCAGGCCCGCACCGCCGTGGAGAGCCTGCGCCTCGAAGCGGGCCGCGACCCCCACGACCGCGCCACCACCGAGCTGATCGCCGAACTGCGCGAGCGCAGCCCCGACTTCGACCGCTGGTGGGAACAGCACCGCGTCCACCAGCGCACCCACGGCTCCAAGCGCCTGCGCCACCCGGTCGTCGGCGACCTGACCGTCGAGTACGAGACCCTCACCCTGCCGGGCGACCCGGACACCACCCTCTTCGTCTACACCTGCGAGGCGGGCTCACCGTCGCAGCGGGCCCTGGACCTGCTGGCCGGCTGGACCCTCACGGGTCCGCCCGCCGGGACAGGCCGCCAGGAGCAGCATCCCGGGCGTCCCTGACGGCCCCCGGCCGGGCCCTTGTCACAGAAGTCCCACGATGCAGCGGCGTGCCCATACCGCCCTGGCCGGGCGCGAACGCGAGTGCCGGACCGTCGACGGTCTCCTCGCGGACGTGTCCTCCGGAAGCCCCGCATCTCCTCCCGTACCCAACTCGCACAGGACCGCGGGCCGTTGGAGCGCTGAGCCGGCCTCCGTGCGGCCTCGTCGGTAGCGCTGGGGGTACCGCGATCCGGGGGCTGGCGGGACTGACTCCCCGGGGCCGGCACCGGCATCGTTTCCGGTGCCGACCCACGGAGAAGGAGTACCGGTGCCACGGAACAAGAAGTCCATCCTGCGCGGAAGTCTGCTCGTCGTCGCGGCCGCGGGCCTGCTCAGTACCACGGTCACGGGAGCCGCGAAGGCGGATCCGCCCTCGCGCTCGCCCCTCCAGCAGAGCCTCGACCGGCTGGTGACAGCGGAGAAGTTCCCGGCCGCGCTCGCCTGGACCAGCAAGGACGGCCGCACCACCTCACTCGTCGCGGGCTCCTCGCGGCTCGGCCGCAAGACGCCTGTCCCACGCGACGGCCAGGTCCGCGCGGGCAGCAACACCAAGACCTTCACCGCCGTCGTGGTGCTGCAACTGGTCGCCGAGGGCAAGGTCCACCTGGACGCGCCCGTCGAGCGGTACCTCCCCGGGCTCGTGCGCGGCAAGGGCATCGACGCACGGAAGATCACCCTCCGGCACCTGCTCCAGCACACCAGCGGGCTGCCCAACTACACCGAGCACATAGGGCTGGAGCACTTCGAGAACGTCCAGCACCGGTTCTTCCACCCGCACGATCTGCTCGCCGCGGCCCTGGCCCACCCGGCGAAGTCCGCCCCCGGCGCCAAGTGGGATTACAGCAACACCAATTACCTGCTCGCGGGACTGGTCGTCGAGCGGGTGACGGGACGCCCCGTGCAGGAGGAGATCACCGAACGCGTCATCAGCACAGCGCGTCTGCGCCACACCTACTGGCCCCGACCCGGCGACCAGGGCATCCGCGGACCGCATCCGCACGGCTACGCCCTCGCGCGTCTCGACGACGACCGCGTGGTCGACGCGACCGAGATGGACCCCTCCTGGGGAGGTGCGGCCGGACAGCTGATCTCCACCCCGAGCGACCTCGCCCGCTTCACCCGCGCCCTGCTCGACGGCGAGCTCCTGCCGCCCGAGCAACTGGCGGAGATGCGGAGGACGGTCGCCGCCCCCGTGCTGCCGGGATGGCGGTACGGACTGGGCGTCGTCAGCGTCCCGCTGAGCTGCGGCGGGGTGTACTGGGGGCACGGCGGTGACATCGACGGCTACGAGACCCGCGGCGGCGCCACGGACGACGGCCGCTCCGTCGGTCTGGCGGTGACCGCGCTGCCGGGGACGTTCGGCGGCGACGAGGAGAAGGCGGCGCTGGCCGTGATGGACGCCGTCGACACGGCGTTCTGCGAGTGACGACTCTCCCCGGGCGGGCTCATGGGGAGTGCCCCCCGGTTCGCTGGTACGCTCCCATGCGAATCGGGGAGTGGTCCCCGTTTGACGTCTGTCATGGGCAGGGGAGAGGAGGAGCCGTGCCGGACAAGGCCCTTGTGCTGGGCGGCGGCGGGCCGGTGGGCGGAGCCTGGCTGACGGGGATGCTCGCCGGTCTCACCGAGGCGGGCGTCGATCCCGACGCCGCCGACGTCCTGATCGCCACCTCCGCCGGCGCCGTCTTCGGCGCACGCCTGCGCTGCGGCACCCCGGCGTCGGTGCTGTACGAGCGCCAGCTGTCCGGCGCCGACGCCGTCCGTCTGCCGGTGACGGCACGCCGGACGGCACGCTTCCTCTGGGCGGCCCTCGGCTCCCGTGACCCCGAGCGTTCGATCGCACGGCTGGGGCGGACGGCTCTGCGCGCCCGGACCGGGCCCGAGTCGGACGTGTTCGACACGGTCGGCCGGCTCCTCGGCGAGGTGCGCGACTGGCCGGATCGTGAGCTGCGCATCACGGCCGTCGACGCCCGGACCGGGGAAGTGGCGTCGTTCGACGCGCGCTCCGGGGTGAAGCTGCTCGAAGCGGCCGCGGCCAGTTGCGCCGTCCCCGTCGTCTGGCCCCCGGTCACCGTCGCGGGCCGGCGCTGGATGGACGGAGGCAGCCGCTCCACCGCCAACCTCCAGCTCGCGCACGGCAGCCGACGGGTGCTGGCCATCGTGCCGATCCCGCGGGCGGTGGGGCCGCATCCGAGCGCCGCCGGCCAGGCCGCGCGGCTCACGGAGGACGGCGCTCGCGTCGTCCTGCTGTGCCCGGACGAGGACGCCCGCCGCGCGATGGGACGCAACATGGCCGACGCGGCACGGGGACCGGCCGCGGCACGGGCGGGGTACGAGCAGGCCCTCCGGGCCGTCGCCGAGGTGGCCGACGCCTGGGGCCGCTGACACCCGCGCCGCCACCGACGGCCGTGTCGGAACGGAAACGCCGTAGCAGCCCCGCGTCCCGTTCGGCACACTCGACCCGATGGACGAGATCACCCGCATCGCGCACCTCCTGCACCAGGTCGACGGAGTCGTCGCGGTCGCCCTCGGCGGCAGCCGCGCCCGTGGCACGCACCGCCCCGACTCGGACGTCGATCTGGGCCTGTACTACCGGGGGCCGCTCGACACCGCGGCCCTGCGGCGTCTGGCCGCCGAGCTGTCCGGACCCACGGCGGAGGTGACCGAACCGGGCGGCTGGGGCCCCTGGGTGAACGGCGGCGCCTGGCTGACCGTCGGCAAAACCCCCGTCGACTGGATCTACCGTGACCTGGACCGTGTCCGCCGCGTCTGGCAGCAGTGCAGGGACGGACACGTCGAGGCCGGCCTCCAGCCCGGCCACCCCTACGGCTTCTCCTCCCACACGTACGCCGGTGAGGTGGCCCTCGCCCGCGTACTCACCGACCCCACCGGCGAACTGACCGCCTTGCGGGACGAGATCCGCTCCGGGTATCCCCGCCCACTGCGCGACGCCCTGGTGGGACAGGCACGTTGGGAGGCGCCGTTCACACTGTCCGTCGCCCGCAAGGGCGTTGCGCGGGGCGACGCGTTCCATGTCGCCGGCTGTCTCTGTCGCGCGGTCGGCCTTCTCGTGCACGCCCTGCACGCCGACGCCGGCACCTGGGTGCTCAACGAGAAGGACGCGGTCCGCTCCGCAGGCGTCCTGCCCGCCGCCCCCGCCGGCTTCACCGCCCGCGCCCAGTCCCTGTTCGGCACGCTCGACGCGTCCCCGGACCGTCTCACGGCCGCGCTCGACGACGCCGACCGGCTGACCGCCGACGTGATCGACGCGCTTCCCGCGGATTGAGTCCGACGGCAACTCGGATCTTTCAGGTGCGGTCTGCCGGGTACCCGCCGCTGAGACGACCCGTACAGGAGGCCGACGTGCCCGGTACGCCGGCCCTTCGCGCAGAGAACCAAGGAGGATGCATGAGCACGGTCAAGGAAACGGTCGACGTGAACGTCCCCGTCCGCCGGGCCTACGACCAGTGGACGCAGTTCGAGGAGTTCCCGCGCTTCATGGAGGGCGTCGAGGAGGTGACGCAGCTCGACGACCGGCACAACCACTGGACCACCAAAATCGCGGGTGTGAAGCGCGAGTTCGACACCGAGATCGTGGACCAGCTCGTCGACGACCGGGTCACCTGGCGGACCGTCGGGGGCGAGACGCAGCAGCGCGGGTCGGTGCGGTTCGAGCCGCTGGACGACACGCACACCCGCGTGGAACTCACCATGGACGTCGAGCCGACCGGCATGGCCGAGAAGGGCGCGGACGCCCTCGGCGTCATCGACCGCCGGGTCAAGGGGGACCTGCACCGCTTCAAGGAGTACGTCGAGAACGGCGGCAGCGGGGGCGGCTGGCACGGCCGTATCCGGCCGGAGGACCCGGCCGCCGGCCACTGACACGGGACCCGGGACGCACGAAGGCCGGCCCTCCCCGCGGACGCGGGAGGGCCGGCCTTTCGGGTGGCCCACGGCCGGACGCGTGCCGGACGTGCGTCAGGACTCGACGATCCTGCGGACGTTCTCCACCGAACCGCAGCCGGACTTCAGCTGCCGCTCCCGCTCCTCCCAGAACGCCTTGCCCAGCTCCTCACGCCGGTCCATGGCGACGTTCTCCCGGGCGCCGTTGAGGATCGTGCGCTCCTCCTCGTCGGCGTGGTGCGTGACGGCCTCGACGAGCTCCTCCAGCTTCTCGTCCCACTCGTCGCCGCCGATCTCCTCGACCTCCAGCAGCGCCAGCAGGGCCTGGTTGCCCTCGTCGTGCTCCTCCTCGCCGTGCTCGACCTCGTCGTCCTCGATGTTCTTGTACCGCTTCAGCGCCGGGTAGACCTCGGACTCCTCGGCCAGGGCGTGCGCGATCAGCAGGTCCGAGAACTCGCGCAGCGCGGCGCCCCGGTCGTCCTCGACACTGCGCATCCGGCGGAACAGATCCTCCATGCGCCGGTGGTCCTGGAGGATGAGCTCGACGACGTCGGATGTCTCGGGCATGGGACTGCACTCCTTACGTTGAGCGGACTGGGCGCCTACCGAATGCCCCGTCCCGCCGGTCTGAGTACTCCTGATTTCCCGTAGCACCCTTCCGGGCCCACCGGCCGTCCACGGGTGGACGTACCGGTGACGTCGCGGACGTCTGCGGGCGGCTGCCGGACCCCCCGGACGACCGCGCCGCCGTCGCCCGGGGAACCGGCCACCGGCGTCCCGGCCGTCCGACCTGGGCCGTCCGGCGGCCGGTCAGGCCGGCGTGAGGTCGGTGCGCGGATCGATCGCCCAGTGGTTGCCGCGCAGGACCCGGCCCGCGAACGTCACCTCACGCTCGGCGACGAAGCGGAAGCCGAGGGAGCGGCAGATGCCGTTGGAGGCGCCGTTGCCCGTGGCGGGGAACGCGTGCACGACGCCCCAGCGGTCCTCGTCACGGGCCCGTTCGAGCAGGGCTCGTGTCGCGCGCTTGCCCAGGCCACGACCCTGGAACTCCGGCAGGACCATCCAGCCGATCTCCGAGACAGGCCCCTCCCCGGAGTCATGGGGCCAGAGGGTCACCGTGCCGGCGACCACGTCGGGGGCGGCCGGGTCGGGCACGATCATCTTGATCCACGCGACGTCGGCGGCCGCGTCCCGGGCGTCCCGGCGCACCTTGTCCGCCATGCCCTCCCGCGGCAGCGGCCCGCCCAGGTCGGCCATCATCACCGGGTCGCACCGCATACGAACGTACGCGTCCACGTCGTCCGGCACGACATCCCTCAGATGCACGGCGCCCTCCCCGCTCGGCCTGAGCGTGACCCTACCGGCCGGTGGGGCGTCCGGTGGCCCCGGCACCCTGGCGCGGAGCCGCGTCCCGCGGCTGGTGTGACGCGGCCCATCCCCGCCCCGCCACAGGGGCGAGCGTGTTTTCGCCGGGACGGGGGACACGGTGCGGTATGGCAAGACGAGTGGGTCACGAGGCAGGGACGCGGGCGCGGGGCACGGCACAGGAGCCGACGGCCCTCAAGCGCGCGCTGACGACGCCGCTGCTGTACTTCTTCATCCTGGGCGACGTGCTCGGCGCCGGTGTGTACGTCCTGGTCGGACAGGTCGCCGCCGACGCCGGGGGAGCGGTGTGGGTACCGCTCGTCGTCGCGCTGCTGCTGGCGCTGCTGACCGCCGCCTCGTACGCCGAGCTGGCGACGAAGTACCCGCGGGCCGGCGGCGCCTCCCACTACGCGACGCGCGCCTTCGGGCCGTTCGCCGGCTTCGTCGCGGGCTTCTGCATGCTCGCCGCCGGCATCGTCTCCGTGGCGGCCCTCGCCCGCGGCTTCGGCGGCGACTACCTGTCGGCCTTCGTGACCCTGCCGGTGGGGCTCGTCGCCGTGGTGTTCCTGGGCCTGCTGGCGCTGGTCAACGCGCGCGGCATCAAGGAGTCCACCCGCGCCAACGTCGTCGCCACCGTCGTCGAGGTGGGCGGCCTGGCCGTCGTCGTCGTGCTCGGCGCGTGGCTGCTGCTGCGCGGAGACGGCGACCCCGGACGCCTGACCGATCTCGGCACGCCGGAGAAGGGCGCGGCGGCCGCCGTGCTCAGCGGCTCCGTCCTGGCGTACTACTCCTTCGTCGGGTTCGAGACCTCGGTGAACGTCGCCGAGGAGACCCGGAACCCGCGCCGCTCCTACCCGCGCGCCCTGTTCGGGGCGCTCGCCACCGCCGGCGCCGTGTACGTGCTGGTCGGCCTGGCCGCGTCCGCCGCCGTGCCGACCGCGCAGCTGGCCGGATCCAGCGGGCCGCTGCTGGAGGTGGTGAAGGAGGCGGGCGGTGTGCCGCCCGAGCTGTTCAGCGCCATCGCGCTCGTCGCCGTGGCGAACGGCGCCCTGCTCACCGGCATCATGTCCTCCCGCCTCGCCTACGGCATGGCGAAGGACGGGCTCCTGCCCGGCACACTGACGAAGGTGCTGCCCGGCCGCCGCACCCCGTGGGCCGCCATCGCGGTCACCACCGGGCTGGCGATGCTCCTCGCCCTCACCGGCAGCGTCGCCACCCTGGCGTCCACCCTGGTCCTGCTGCTCCTCATCGTCTTCCTCATGGTCAACACCGCGGTCCTGGTGCTGCGCCGCGACCCGGGGGAGACCGACCACTTCCGCACTCCGGTCGTCCTGCCGGTGCTGGGCATCGCGTCGTGCGTCCTGCTCGCCACGCAGATCGAGGCCGCGGTGTGGCTGCGCGGCCTGGCGATCGTGGCGGTCGGCGCGGTGCTGGCCGCGATCGGCGCGGCGCGGCGCTCGCGAAGGACGGACGAGGGTACGGGGAAGCGCGCGGGCGTGGACGCGTCACAGCCCGGCTGACCAGGGCCCCGGGACGCGCCCGGCCTTCAGGCGCCCACGGTCCCGTCGACGCCCTCGCGCAGGAAGTCGGCGTGGCCGTTGTGGCGGGCGTACTCCAGCAGGACGTGCAGCATGACCATCCGCAGCGACACGTCCTCGCCCCACCTCGGCTGGTGCCCGGCCCGGTCGAGGGAGGACGCCTCCCGCTCGATCCGGCGCGAGTTCTCCACCTCCGCCTCCCACGCCGTGAAGGCCTCCCGCCTGCTCGAGGCGTCGGCGTCGTACGCGGCCTGGAAGTCGACCGTGTCCGACCAGACCATGGGCGCCTCGTTGTCCTGGAACACCCGGCGGAACCAGGCGCGTTCCACCTCGGCCATGTGCCGCACGAGCCCGAGCAGCGACAGCGTGGACGGCGGCATCGACCGCTGCCGCAGCTCCTCGTCGCTCAGCCCCTCGCACTTCATGGCCAGCGTCGCGCGGTGGTAGTCGAGGCAGGCGCGCAGCATTTCGCGCTCGCTGCCGAACAGGGGCGGTCCGACCCGGCTGTCGCTCGTCACGGCGATGGGCTCCTTCTCGTCGACGGGCGTACGAGTATGCCGCCACACGGCGTACGCCCGTACCGCCGGCCCGATAGCGGGCGGACCGCGCCCGCCTCGTTGATCCCGGCATGAGGGCCTAGCCTTTTCCGTAGCGACCGCTGCGGAGAGGTGCGGTGATGGCGCGGCTGTTGTCGGTGAACGTCGGCCTGCCCCGGGATGTGCCCTGGCGGGGCGAGACGGTGCACACCGGGGTCTTCAAGAGCCCGGTGTCCGGCCCGCGCCGCGTCCGGCGCCTCAACATCGAGGGCGACGGGCAGGGGGACCTGCGCGGTCATGGCGGTGAGATGCGGGCCGTGCTGGTCTACCAGGCCGACTCCTACCGCCACTGGGCCGCACACCTCGGACGGGACGACCTCGTCCACGGCAACTTCGGCGAGAACTTCACCGTCGACGGGCTCGCCGACGACGAGGTGTGCGTGGGGGACCGCTACCGGATCGGCACGGCGGTCTTCGAGGTCACCCAGCCGCGGGTGACCTGCTACCGCGTGGGCATGCGCCTGGGCGAGCCCCGCCTGCCCGCCCTGCTGGTCTCGCACGGCCGTCCCGGCTTCTATCTGCGGGTGGTCGACGAGGGCGAGGTGGAAGCGGGCCAGGAGATCGTCAAGGTCGCCGACGGGCCGGAACGCATGACCGTCGCGGAGATCGACGCCCTGCTCTACCGTCCGCCCCACCCCGCCGACCGTCTCGAACGGGCGCTGCGGGTGGACGCCCTCAGCCCGGGCTGGCAGGCGTCGTTCCGCGCCCTGCTCGACCAGGCGCGCGGCGGCGGGGCCGCCGGCAATGCGGGACTCAGCCCGGTGTCGGTCACCCGTCCGGCGTGGGACGGCTTCCGGCCCCTGCGTGTCGAACGCGTCGTCGACGAGACGCCGGACGTCCGTTCCCTCTGGCTCACCGCTCCCGACGGGACACCGCTGCCCGCCGCGCGCCCGGGCCAGTACCTCACCGTGCGGACCCGGCAGCCGGACGACACACCGGGGACGGTGCGGTCCTACTCCCTGTCCGGTCCGCCCGGCGCCCCCGGCTACCGGATCAGCGTGAAACGGGAGGAGCACGGGCGGGCCAGCACGTGGCTGCACACCGGCGTGCGGGCCGGCGACGACCTCCAGGCGGCGGCTCCCCGGGGTGCGTTCGTCCTGCAGGACCTGCGGGAGGACACCCGTCCGGTGGTGCTCGTCTCCGCCGGGGTCGGCGTCACCCCGCTCCTCGCCATGCTGTACGCCCTCGCCGACGACGCCGACGTCCCGCGGCGTCGGGTCTGGTGGCTGCACGCGACGCGGAACGCGCGTACCCACGCCTTCGACAGCGAGGTCCGCGGGCTGCTGTCCCGGCTCCCCGACGCCCGGCTCCGCGTGTTCTACAGCAGGCCCGGGCCCGGGGACCCCCGCCACGCCGGGACCACATCCGGCCGGCTGACCGCCGACGCCGTGGCGGAACTCGGTCTTCCCCGTGACGTTCAGGCGTACGTGTGCGGACCGGACCACTTCATGCGGAGCGTCACCGAAGCCCTGCAGCACCACGGCATCGACCCCCTCCACATCCACACGGAGATTTTCGGGGCCACCCCCGGCTCCACACCGGGCATCGCGGCCAGGGCGCGCCCCCGTCCGCATTCCCTGCCGTTCTCGGGCCCGGGCCCCCGGGTCGAGTTCGCGCGCAGTCAGGTGAGCGCGACGTGGAACGGCGACCACGACAGCCTCCTCGAGCTGGCCGAGGCCTGCGACGTGCCGACCAGGTGGTCCTGCCGCACGGGGGTGTGCCGCACCTGCGAGACGGCGCTGATGTCCGGCGCGGTCGACTACACCACGGAGCCGGTGGAGCAGCCCCCGCCGAGCTCGGCCCTCATCTGCTGCTCGCGGCCCGACGGGGACGTCATCCTCGACCTCTGAGACGCGTCGTCGGCCCGGTGCCCCGCGGCCGCGCCGCCGCCCGCGCTGCGGAGAACCCGTTTTCGGCCGTTTCCGGCGAGCCCACCCCCGATCACTCCGTTCACGGGCCGACCGCGCCCTATGCTTCTACGCGTCTGTAGAACATGTCGTCGGGCGACGGGCCTGACGCACGCACGTACGCACAAAGGAGTGGACGCCGTCATGGTGTTCAAACGACTGCTCGGATCCCTCGGCGTGGGCGGCCCCACGGTCGACACGGTCCTCGACCCGGGTGCCGCCCGGCCCGGTGGCGCTCTGACCGGCCAGGTCCATCTCGAGGGCGGGCAGGCCGACTTCGACATCGAGCACATCACTCTGGAGCTGGTGGCCCGGGTCGAGGCCGAGCACGCCGAGGGGGAGAGCGAGGGTGTCGTCACCTTCGAACGGTTCACCGTCGGCGGCGGTTTCCGCCTCGCCGCGGGGCAGCGGCAGAGCGTCCCCTTCACGGTGACGCTGCCGTGGGAGACGCCGGTCACCGAACTGCACGGCCAGCACCTCGGCATCGTCCTCGGTGTGCGCACCGAACTCGCGGTGGCCGGCGCCCGGGACAAGGGCGACCTGGACCAGTTGAGCGTCGCCCCGCTTCCCGTCCAGGAGGCGATCCTCGAGGCGTTCGGGCAACTCGGCTTCGGCTTCAGGTCGGCGGACCTCGAATACGGCCACATCGCCGGCACCGGCCAGCGACTGCCCTTCTACCAGGAGATCGAGCTCACCCCGGCACCCCGCTACGCCCACCAGGTCAACGAGATCGAGGTGACCTTCCTGGCGAACCCGGGCGGCGTCGAGGTGGTCCTGGAGGCCGACAAGCACGGCGGCCTCTTCTCCGTCGGCCACGACGCGCTGACCCGCTTCACCGTCGGCCACGACGACTCCCCTGACTGGAACGCCGAAGTGGACGCGTGGGTCCGCCAGTTGACCGAACGGCACGGTGGTGCTCACGGTCACGGCGGCCCGTACGCCGTGCACGACCACCACGGTCACCACGACCACGGCGGCCACCACCGGAGCGGCCCCGGTATGGGTACCGCCGTCGCGGCGGGTGCCGCGGGCCTTGCCGTCGGTGTCGCCGGCGGCCTGATCGCGGCCGAAGTCGTCGACGAGGTCGGCGACTTCTTCGAAGGGGACGAGGAGGACGAGGGCTGATCGGGGCCTGATCGAGGCCCACGGGATCGAGTGATCCGCCCCCTGCTGATAACTTCTACAGTAGTGTAGAAATATCGGGAGCCCGGACGACCCCCTTCCGTCCGGGCTCCCGCCCGACACGTACGGAGCTTCCATGGCCCTGTGGGACCGCCTCAAGGAGTCCGCATCGTCGATGCAGACCCAGCTCATGGCGAAGAAGAACGACCTGAAGAGCGGCGCCTTCCGGGACGCGAGCATGGCGATGTGCGCGCTCGTCGCCGCCGCCGACGGCACCGTCGACCCGTCGGAGCGCCGGCGGGTCGCCCAGCTCATCGCCACCAACGACGTGCTGCAGAACTTCCCCGCCGACGACCTGCGCCGCCGCTTCGAGGACAACCTGAACAAGCTCACCACCGACTTCGCCTTCGGCAAGGTGAGCGTCATCCAGGAGATCGCCAAGGCGAAGAAGAGGCCCGCGGAGGCGCGGGCCGTGATCCAGATCGGCATCGTCATCGGTGGCGCCGACGGCGACTTCGACAAGGACGAGCAGGCCGTGGTCCGCGAGGCGTGCTACGCGCTGGACCTGCCGCCCCACGAGTTCGACCTCTGACCGACCGTGACGCGCGGAGGGCCGGCACCGTCACGGTGCCGGCCCTCCGCGTATGTCACACGCGCACCGTCACAACGGCGTCGCCGCGTGCAGGATGAGCACCATCGTCACCGCGGAGTTCGCGGACGACATGGCCGACACGACGGCCCCCGTGGCCGCACCCCACGCCGCGACACCCACCGACGTGAACAGCGACGGCCACGTACGCACCGCCGGCGCGGGCCCGAGCAGCGCGGCCACCCGGCGCGGCACCGGGCCCGCCGCGGCCAGACCCGCCAGACCGGCCGGCGTGGCGGCCGGGGCTCGCGACACCAGCGCCGCCTTGCCGATCGCACGCGCCACCGTACGGCGGCTGCCGACCGTCTGAGCCGCGTCCTCGTCCGCCCACCGCTCCGTCGTGTACGACACCGCCGTACGCAGCGGACGCAGGAACGGATTGGCCTGTGCGGCCAGCCGGACCGCGAGCAGGAAGCGGTGGTGACGGGCGGACAGGTGTGCCCGTTCATGGGCGAACAGCGCACGCCGTTCGGCCGGTTCCAGACACTCCAGCAGCCCCGTCGTGACCACCACACGGTCCCGCCGGCCGCCGCCCGGCAGCGCGTACGCGTACGGCGCTCCGTCCGGCAGGACGGCCACCTCCGTGTCCCGCAGCCCCGCCAGCGCCCGATGGGCCCGCCGGCGCACCCGCACATGCCGCCACCACGTCCGGCCGCACACCACCAGCACGGCGAACAGCGCCGGGATCGCCGCCTTGCCCGCCACCTCGTCGTACGGCACCGCCGCCCGCACCTCCGGGTCCGACCAGCCGTCGGGCAGCGGATTGCCGGGCAGCTGGGCCGTGCCCACCACCATCACCAGGGCGAGGCAGAGCGTGCTGCACGCCGCCATCACCGCGGCCACCCCGGTCAGCAGCCGCGTCGCGGTGCGCGGATGCAGATGCTGCTCGGCCAGGCGCGCGATCGGCCACGCCGTCAGCGGCAGCACCAGCGGCAGGAAGACGAAGACGCCCATGAGGCTTCAGTCTTCCCCGTCGTGCCGCGCGGGACGCAGCAGCTCCCGCAGCAGCCGCTCGTCGTCCGGCCCGAGGCCGGTCACGAAGCTGGCCAGCACGGCCTCACGGTCGCTCTCGGAGTCCAGCACCTTGCGCATCCGCCGGGCGGCCAGCCCCGCCTGGTCCAGCGCGCACGTCCAGGCGAACGACCGCCCGGCCCGCTCCCGCGTGACGGCGCCCTTGGCCAGCAGCCGGGTCAGGATGGTGATCACGGTCGTGTACGCGAGGTCGCCGCCCAGGCGCTCCTGCACCCAGCCGGCGGTCGCCGGGCCGTCGGCCTCCCGCAGCGCCGACAGGACCAGAGCCTCCAGCTCACCCTGCCCCCGCCGCCGGGGACGCTGCCGCTGCTCGCCCACGTCCTGTCTCCCTCCAGCCGCCGTGCGTTCGCCGCGCGGACATCGTATAGACGCCCGCGGTCCGACCGGCCGTGCGCCCCGCGCGAGCGCGCCGGCGCCGTGGTCCGGAACGTACGGTCCCATGCCCTGCCGCATGATCTCTACAGTGATGTAGATTCGTAGCTCCGGACCCGAGCCGCGGGCCCGACCGCACCCGCCGAGAAGGAGCACACCGTGGGAGTTTCCCTGTCCAAGGGCGGCAACGTCTCGCTCAGCAAGGAGGCGCCGGGTCTGACCGCCGTCCTGGTCGGCCTCGGCTGGGACGTCCGTACGACCACCGGCACCGACTACGACCTCGACGCGTCCGCCCTGCTCCTCGACGCCTCCGGCAAGGTGTTGTCGGACCAGCACTTCGTCTTCTACAACAACCTGCGCAGCCCCGGCGGTTCGGTGGAGCACACCGGCGACAACCTCACCGGTGAGGGCGAGGGCGACGACGAGAGCGTGAAGGTGAACCTCGCGGCCGTGCCCGCCGAGGTCGACCGGATCGTGTTCCCCGTCTCGATCCACGACGCGGAGAACCGGGGCCAGAGCTTCGGGCAGGTCCGCAACGCCTTCATCCGGATCGTCAACCAGAACGGCGGCGCGGAGATCGCCCGCTACGACCTTTCCGAGGACGCGTCCACCGAGACCGCGATGGTCTTCGGCGAGCTGTACCGTCACGGCGCCGAATGGAAGTTCCGCGCCGTCGGACAGGGTTACGCTTCCGGCTTGGCCGGGATCGCGGCCGATTTCGGCGTGAACGTCTGACCCGGAGAGACAGAGGGAGAGCGGAAGACCATGTTCGGACTGAGCGAACTGGCCATCATCCTCATCGTCGTCATCGCGATCGTGCTGGCCAGGAAGGGCCCGGAACTGGCGCGCAACGCGGGCAAGTCCGCCCGCATCCTCAAGGCCGAGGCGCGCGCCATGAAGGAAGCGGAGGAACAGCGGGCGACGGATTCGCCTCCGCGGGTCATCCCGGGCGAGACGATTCCGAACCGCGCGGAGCACCCGCCGACGGACGGTACGCGCGCGTAGCCCGCGTGGAGGGACGGCTGCCGGGACCCACCAGAGGGCGATCAGCCCGGCAGCCGTCGCCCCGAACCCGCAGCCGCCGACGCAGAACGCCCGCAGGCGCTGCACCGACCGCTCAGCAGCTCACGCTGGTGGAAGCGGGGACGTCTTCGCGGCGGGCGGACGGGACTGGGAAGCACCGGGGGTGTGGCTGAACAGGGTTCGTGTGCAACGCAGGTACCGCGTGAGCGTCCCGCGATTCACGTACCGCTTCACCACGGCACCATGGATTCCGTCCGAGGACGACGACGGCTTCGCCTTCATCGCCCGTTCCACCTGCTCACGCGTCCTCCCCGGCACGCGATTGCCGACTGCTCCTCAAGGCCACAGGTCGAGTACGGCGTCCAAGGCCATGTGCCACATCGGATCCGCGCCGGTCCCGAAGGCGGCGGCGAGTGCGTAGCCCACGGCCGCGTCATACGGCTCCGCAGAAGAAGCAGCACGGCCCTCACCGCTCTCCCACTCGACCGACACCTTCCCGTCGCCGGTCGAGGTGCAGACGCCGAGCCGCCGCTTGTCCCGTAGCAGGCGGCTGGTGTCGTCGGAGTTCGGCACCAGCACATATCGACATTCCCGGGTCGCCGAGACGACCTCAACCCGATACGACCTGCGGGACAGGAACCCCTTCGCGGGCCGGAGCGTTTCCTCGACGCCGTCGACGAGCAGGGTGAGCCGGTCGGGATCGCGCGTGCCGATCGGCACATGCGTCTCCACCTCGGTGTCCGGGCTGCGGCGGATCTCGACCGTCGGCAGTCCGCCACCGCTCACGCGCAGCGTGCCGCCCTCATGGTCGAGTTCGACCTCCACCGCGCCGAACAGTGGATCCTCGACGGGCGCGTGCACGGTCGAATCCACGGAATCCCCTTGGCTCCTCACTGATCACACTCCTCAAGTGCCCGCCGGACCGCAGCGAACGGGAAAGGCACTGTCCGGCTCTCCGTCCGGAACCGTTGACCGAAATCCCCCATCACATCCGCGACCGGCGCGTACCGCGCGACGACATCGGCGATCACAGCCGGCATCTGCCCTGGCCGGACCCCTGCCGCCCACGCCCGCACGAACGCTCTGCGTTCCTCCGGCTCGTGTCCGAGCAGCGCCACGGTCAGCCAGTTCACGAGATGCGTGACGGCGTAGCACCGGTCGTACATGCGGTGGCGCTCGAAGAAGCCGACTTCATCCTCGGCCAGGTCGAAGCGGGACGAGAATGCCAGCCCGAAGTCGGTGAAGAAGAGCCGGCGGCCGTCGGTGAGGATGTTCTCGAAGTGCGCGTCGAAATGCAGAACGCCGTTGGCGTTCATGAACGCGATGCCCGCTCTCAGCTCGTCGTCCACCATGACGCAGGCCCGCTCGGCGGCCCGCCCGTCGGCGCCCATCCGCTCACCGAGCCAGTCGTGCAGGTTTTGGGGGATGTATTCCATGAACAGGAGCAGACTCTCCGAGGACCGCTGCAGCGCCTCGATGCGGTGCCGCACTTCAGACCCGCCGCCCCAGTACGCGACGGCCCGTGCCACATCGGCCAGTTCCTCGGGGAGCGGCCGGCCGATGTCCGGCAGCACCCGCCAGTGGTGCAACATCGGGAAGCCCTCGTACTGCCCCGAGATCACCCAGTTCGTCGTCATGTGGTGTACAGCCAACTCCCGCCATGCACCGAAGCCCGGGCCGCCGATCGCGCCGACCCCGTAGTGACAGAAGAGCGGCAGCTCGAAAAGGTTCCGCGTGGAGTGCAGATTCTCGGGCCGCCGCTCCAGATCGGTCAGGCGTACCTGCTTGACGAAGACCGGCGTCCCGTCGATGTCCAGCAGCCTCCGCTCTCCGCCGATGCCGGACCCCAACGGCCGTCCGGCGTCCACGAGTTCGCGCAACCTGCGGTTACTGCACAGGGCCAGCGAGGTGGAAACCGCACCGTGGGCGGCCAGGCGGGTACCGCGGGACAGGCCACCGTACTCCACGCATGCCTCCCGATCATGGAGAGCGAAACGGTGCACCACGGTACCGTCCCCCCGAGCGGCCGAGGCGCGCTGCCGGGCGCCCCGTCACCGCAGCGTCTGGGTCAGCTCACTCCGTCCCGCCGCGTGCACCACACGCCCGTACGCGCCGTTGACGATCGGCATGTACGGCGGCACGTGCCCGCATTCGACGTCGGCGATGATCGGCACGTTCAGGGAGCCGAGGGCGTCGAGGACCGCCTCGTGCTGGGTGAGGGACGGGCTGTCCGGAGCGAGGGTCCGGCCGACGAGGATCGCGTTCGCACCCTCGAAGAACCCGGCGAGCCTCATGCCGTGCAGATTGCGGCAGACGGTGAAGGCGTCGCTGTCGCACACCTCCACGTACACGAGCAGCCCGTCGGGCGCCATGTCGCGGGCGAATGCCGGCATGTCGAGATAGGGCGTCCCCGCGACATTGCACAGCACCTCGACGCAGCCGCCGATCAGTCTCCCCTCGGCCTCCACGTCCCCCACGCCGTCCAGCCGTGTCCAGCCGCCCTCCGCGTCCAGCGTGTACTCCCGTACGTCGGGGTACGCGGCGAAGTCGTCGAAGCCGACGGTCCGGTGGCGTCCGGGCGGCGTCTGCGTGAAGGACCGGCCCGGCGGCGCGGCCACGATGTCGAACCACGACAGCAGCCCCTCGGACACGCGGTACGGCGTATCCATGAGGTTGTTGCCGTGGAGTGTCGCCGTGCCGGTGAGCAGCGTGAGCGGGGTCATGAGGGTCGACATGTCGGAGTACCCGACGACCCAGGTCGGCTCCGCCTCACGCAGCCGGTCCCAGTCGAGCAGCGGGATCAGGTCGATCGCGGTCTCCCCGCCCCACGGCGGCACGACCGCCTTGACAGTGGGGTCGGTCAGCATCGCCATGAGTTCGCTCGCACGGTCGGCGGCCGGGGCGCTGACGTGTCCGGACCCGTCCATGCACTTCCCGACGACGACCTCGTACCCGCGTGCGCGGATGTCACGGACGGCCACCTCCAGGCGCGCGCGTAGCGCCTCCGGGACTCCGCTCGACGGCGAGGTCACACCGACACGGTCACCGGGACGCAGGGGAGCCGGATAGCGCACAGTCATGCGGCGATCTTGGCACGGCGCCGTGCCGAAACGACAGCGAGTTCTCAGCGTCAGGCCGACGCACCCCGGTGACCCGAGCGGTCTGGACGGTCCCTGTCCAACTACCCGCTCTTTCCCGGCTGTCCGTACAACACCGCCACCCGCCTCGCCCGCTCACCCAGCCTCTCCCGCAACCACTCCGGCTCCAGCACCTCCGCACCGGGCGCGTGCTCCCACAGCGCCCACTCCGCATGCCGTGCGTCCTGGAAGACGACCGTCATCCGCAGCCGGCCATCCGCGTCCGCCCCCTCGTCCCTCACCGCCAGGGCCGTGGCGGCCAGTCGCACCCGACGCCCCGGATCCACCCGCACCAGCACTTCCGTGGTGTCACCGCCCGTACGGAACCGCACCTCGCGCTCCCGCCAGGCGCGGCCCAGGTCGACGGAGTCGGATCGCCGTGCCGGTTCGTCGAGTTGCTCGGCCGCCAGCAGCCGGGACAGCCGGTACGTACGGTCCTCCGACCCCCGCCGGGCCAGCAGATAGCCCTGGTCCTTGACGGTGACCAGGCCGATCGGGTCCACGGTGCGCCACTTCGGGGGCTGGTTCACCGCCGCGTAGTGGATGCGCAGCCGGTGCCCGCCGAACACAGCCCGCCGCACCTGTGCCGTCACCGCGTCGGGCACTTCCTCCGGGGCCACCGGACGAGCCAGCAGATCCGTCTCCGGGTCCACCAGCAGTCGCTGCGCCGCGCCCGCGGCGGTCTCCCGCAGCCCTTCGGGCAACGCGTCGACCACCTTCAGCACCGCCGAGGCGAGCGCCGATCCAAGCCCGAACAACTGCGCCCCGCGCCGCGATCCGGCGACGAGAAGGGCGAGCGCCTCGTCGTGCGTCAGTCCGGTGAGCGCCGTCCGGAAGTCGGGCAGCAGCGCGAACCCGCCGTGCCGGCCGCGCTCGGCGTAGACCGGGACGCCCGCCGCGGACAGCGCCTCCATGTCCCGCAGCACGGTCCGGGTGGACACCTCCAGCTCGCGGGCGAGTGCCTCCGCGGTCATCCGGCCTCGTTGACGCAGCAGGAGCACGAGGGACACCAGACGGTCGGCGCGCATGGAAAGACCCTAACGAAATACGTGACCGGAGATGTCACGTTTTCCTGCGAGGGTTCACCGCACGACGTCGGAGCAGGTCGGACCGGCCCGGTCGGTCACCGACGTACGGATCAGGAACCAACGACAGCCCAGACGCTGACGGATGGAGCAGATGCGGTGATGGAACGCAACGCGGTCAACCCGGTGTCATGGTCGGTGGAGATGGGCTTCAACCAGGGAGAGGTCGTCTCCGGGCACTCCCGCACCCTCTTCATCTCCGGCCAGACCGCGATGAGCAAGGACGGCAAGCCCGAACACGACGGCGACATGGCGGCCCAACTGGCGCTCAGCGTCGACAACATGGAGGCGGTGCTCGCAGAGGCGGGCATGTCGCTGGCGAACCTCGTCCGGCTGAACGTCTACACGACCGACGTCGACCTGCTGTTCCAGCACTACGGCGTGCTGGCGGGCCGTCTCGGCGCGGCCGGCGTCACGCCGACCACCACGATGCTCGGCGTGACCCGCCTCGCCGTCCCCGGCCAGATGGTGGAACTCGAAGGCACGGCGGTCGCGTAGCGAGCGCCCTGAAGGACCGCGGCGGCGGACGGACCGAACTCCGTCCGCCCGGCGTGTCCGGCACCGAGCTCCTGCGCAACTCGTCCGCCGCGTTCCGCCTGCCCATCACCTGGCTCACACCGCTGATCACCCAGAAGGCGGCGATGGGAGCCCTGCGTCGCGCATGGGCGTCACTTCAGCCCGAGAACCTTCATCGTGTGCTCGGCCATCCGTCGTTCCCCCAGGGCGTTCGGGTGGACGGGCACGAGGCTCGTGCCGAACAGCAGCGGTTCGATCCAGCGGGTGCCGAGCGGCGTGCACGCGTCGTGGCCGTCGGAGACCTCGGCGAAGTCGACGAAGGTCGCGCCCGTCTCCCTGCTGGCGCGCTCGACCGCCGCGTTCAGGTGGGTCTGCACGTCGCGCAGGTACGGCACGTCACCCGAGGCGATCGGCAGCTTCAGGTAGCAGGACGGGTCGGCCTCCTCCGGGGTGATCCAGGGGTAACCCAGCACCGCCACCCGGGCGTTGGGCGCCTTGGCGCGCACTGCCTCCAGGGCGTTCTTCAGGGCCGGGTAGGTGCTGTTCCTGATCTCGTCGGCGAAGGCCGAACCGTACTTGTCCTTGCACGGGCTGCCCTTGCCCCCGGTCAGCAGACCCGCGCTGCCACAGGACGTGATGGCGTTGATGAAGGTGCCGTTGTCGTTGCCGCCGATCGTCAGCGTGACCAGATCCGTGTCGGCGCCGAGAGCGTTCACCTGAGGCGGGACGCCCAGGTACTGCGACGAGGTGAAGTCCTTCGTCTGGGCCGCGCCACAGGTGACGTCCTTGAGGCGGGCGCCTGTCCGGTCCGCGATCACGTGGGGGTAGTTCGCGGTGGACCGCAGGCACAGCAGGTTACTCGTGTCCACGGGCAGGACGCCGGAGCCCGCGCTGTAGCTGTCGCCGAGGGCGACGTACTGCAGCGGGTCGGACGCCTGGGCCGTGCCGCCGGCCGTGAGGCTCAGAGTGAGCGCACCGGCGAGCGCACATGATGTGGCCATGACATTTCGACGCGAGACATGCTTCTGCATGTGATCCCTTTCCGGAGGGGAGGGCGGGGCTGCGGGTGCGGCGGACGGCAGGACGTGCCGACGGAGAGGACGGGGCGGTCAAGGGTGGGGAAGAGTGCCTGGCCGAGCGGTTACCGACTGGTTCTACCGTGAAGTAATGTGCAGCCGCGCCGGGCCGGAGTCAACATTGTTGACCGAACTTCTCGAAACACGCACGCAATCTGTGTCCGGCTCCTCCGAACGTGTGAACGCGCAGTCGCGAAGCCAATGGCCGCCTATCCTGACCGGCATGCTGCAGACCGGCTCCAGCGTGTCGACCCGCGAGTCCATCCACTCGGCCGCCGCCCGGCTCTTCCGGAGCAGGGGCTACTCACGGACCACCGTCCGCCAGATCGCCGCCGAGGCCGGCACGGATCCCGCCCTGGTGATCCGTCACTTCAAGAGCAAGGAACTGCTGTTCCTGGAGACGATGCACCTGACGCTCGACGACGAACCGCTGCTCGACGTGCCCCTGGAGCGCCTGGGCGAGCGCCTCGCCGAACTCCTCCTCGACCTCGGCGGCTCCGCACGCGGCGTCTTCCTCGCGCTGGTTCACGGCAGCAACGAACCGCACATCCACGACCGGCTCAGGGATACGCACGAGCATCTCTTCGTCGAGCCCCTGCGCCGCCGGCTCACCGGTCCCGACGCCGACGTCCGTGCGCGCATGGCGGCCGCCGTGGCGGGAGGTCTCCTCTACGCCCTGTGGGTGGCCGGGGACCAGGGACTGCTCCGCATGGACCGCACGGAGCTGGTGTCGCGGTACGGCACCCTTCTCCAGGACGTGCTGACTCCCCGGGCCCCCAGGACCTCATGAGCGGAGTCCCCTGGAGCCGCCCGCGTCAGCGTGCTGCCCTCCACACCCTCCCGGCCGCCGACCCGACCGCCTCGCGGATCCGCGGACGCGGACCGGAGCGGCATCGGTGACTCCCGGCATGGCCCGCACCGTCGAGGTCGCTCACCGTGCCGGGCCGGCCGTTGACGGTCGGCGGCCGGCCCACCATCGTCGGCAGCGCGCCGGGCACATCGAGGTCCATGGTCGACCGCCTGCCCGGGCGGTGATCGAGTCGATGTACGCGTAGGGGCGCCGGGGGAGTGGGGGAGAGAACTCGGGTGCGGCCGGCGCTGCCGGTCTGGGAGCATGCGGGCCGTGGAGATCAACGACATCGTCATTCGCCGTGCGGCGGGTTCCGACGCGGCGGCGGTGGCCGAGGTGTGGCTGCGTTCCTTCACGGCGGCGCTCCCTGGCGTGCGCCGGGCGCACACGGACGACGAGGTGCGGGCCTGGATCCGTGAGGTGGTCGTGCCCGGCCGGGAGACGTGGGTGGCGACGGTGGACGACTCGGTCGTCGCGATGATGGTGCGGGAAGGAAACGACCTGGACCAGCTCTACATCGACCCGGCGTGGCAGGGCAGGGGGATCGGCGGACGCCTCGTGGACGTGGCGAAGGAGCGCAGTCCGTCGGGGCTGACCTTGTGGACGTTCCAGGTCAACGAGGTGGCGCGTCGCTTCTACGAGCGACACGGTTTCGTGCCGGAGGAGTCGACCGACGGTCTGGGCAACGAGGAGCGGGAGCCGGACGTCCGATACGTGTGGCGCCCTGACCGGCCAGGGCGCTGACGTCGGGCCCACCAAGCACGCCAGTCCTCGTCGCGGCCCTCAACGAGTGGCTGTGACCTCCGGGTGTTCGGCGGCACCCCGACCGGCGATGGTGAAGCGCAGCTCAGGACGCTCCCACGAGATCTTCGGCGGCGAGGGGGCAACAGTTCCCACGCGCTCAGCACCCAGGCGCAGATAGAACCTCTCGGCCGGAGGATGGGCGACGACCCGCACCTCCGTCAGGCCGGCCTCCCCGGCCTGACGGATCATGTGCTCGATGAGCAGACGGCCGACACCCACTCCCTGGACGTCATCCGACACGAACGCCAGGTCCAGTTCAGGAGGGTCCAACACCAAGGCGTAGAAGCCCAACAGGTGATCCGCCGCGTCAATGGCGACGAAGACCCGGTGCCGGGCGACGTAGCCGGCGGTGACCTGGTAGCCGGAGATGATCGAGGCGTACTCGCCCCGATACGCGCCGGACGCCTGGATCAACGCAGTGAGGTGCTCCGCGTCCTGAGCAACGGCGCGCCTGATCGTTATGGACTGCATCTGCCGCAGTATATGAGCGAACCCGCCCAGTGACCATTACATGGCGACCCGTGATCCGCTTTCGGTACATGCCCGAGCTGTGTTTTACCGGGGGAGGGCGGCAGTCAGGTCGACCTCGACGAGTTGCCCGGAGAAACCGAGTTGGGCGACGCCGAGCAGTGTGCTCGCGGTGGTGAACGCCGGTCCGATGACCGATGAGGTCAGGCGTCGCCAGGCGGCGCCCAGAACCGGTCCGTCGTCGCTGACCACGTAGATGACGGAGCGGACGACGTGTTCCGGCCCGGCGCCCACGGTGGTCAGTGCGGTGAGGGCGTTGGCCGCCACCTGGTCGATCTGGGCGTCGAGATCACCGGGCCCCACGAGCTCCCCGGCCGCGTCGAGTGGGCACTGTCCCGCCAGATGGGCGGTCCGCCCCGCCTCGACGACGGTGATGTGGTGGTAACCCGGGGTCGCGTGGAGCTGAGGCGGATTGACGCGCGTGATCTGACCGGTCATAGGCGCGAGTGTGTCGCCAAAACCGACCTGGGCGCATCACATTTTCGTGTCCTCGTACACCACACCAGCCTTGTCGACGGACTCCCTGCTGCCCACCCTGCACGGCTACCTCGTGGCCTTCGCCGTCGCCGCCGGAATCGCCCTCGTCGCCGGCGCCTTGGCGGAGCAGTTGAACGCGTTCCACTCTGACCGGTGCCGAGCGTCACACCCCCTGACTTCATTTTCTGTCGCCAAGCCCTGGATTCATTTTTCGAAGTCTGCTTCCATGGGGCTCATGGACGCCATGTCGCTGCCGGCCAACCGCCACTGCCCCATAGCTCGGACCCTTGAGGTGCTGGGGCAGAAGTGGAACCTCCTGCTGCTCCGCGAGGCCTTCCTCGGCCGCACCCGTTTCGCGGAGTTCCAGCGCATCGGCATCCCCAACGCGACCCTGGGCCAGCGCCTGAACGACCTCGTTGGCGCGGGCCTCCTGGAGCGCGTGACGTATCGGGAGGAGGGCGAGCGCAGCCGTGAGGAGTACGTCCTCACGGACGCCGGCCGCGACGTCCTGCCGATCCTCGCCGCACTCAGCGAGTGGGGGGACCGGCACCGCCCGCAGGAGACGGGTCGGGGAGTCGTCTGCACGGCCGACGGGGAGCGCCCCGTGCACCTCGAATTCCGTGACCCGGACGGCGAGCCGGTCGACCGGGACGCCGTCACGATCAGCCGAGGCCCGGTGTACCACGCCGCCCTCGCCGCTGCCGGCCGGTCGCCCGACGGTGACCTCGGCGCGGACCCACCCAGTTAGGAACTCACCATGCCCACAAGCGGCACCCTCGCCTACGACGTCTTCACGGCCGACCCCATCCCGCAGAACGTCACGGAACCCGTCCCCAACGGCGACCGTCGGATGTTCTCACCCCTGTCCGTCACCCTCGTCCACGGCGAGCGGGACGCGGTCCTGGTCGATCCACCGCTGACCACCGCCCAGGCGGAGGCGGTGGAGGACTGGGTGGCGGCCTCCGGCAAGAACCTGACCCATATCGTCGCGACCCACGGCCACGGCGACCACTGGTTCACCGCCGGCCTCCTGGCGGACCGTTTCGGAGCGACCGTCGTCGCCTCCGAGGGCACGATCAAGGAGATGCACCGCAACGCGGCCATCCGTCCGCAGTTCTGGGACAAGCTCTTCCCGGGGCAGATCCCTGACGCCCCCGTCACCGCCGTTCCCGTGCCCGGCAACCGCCTCACCCTCGAGGGCCACGAGCTGCGCATCGTGGAGGTCGGACACAGCGACACGGACGAGACCAGCGTCCTGCACGTGCCGGACCTCGACCTCGTCGTGGCCGGGGACGTCATCTACAACGGCGTCCACCAGTACCTCGCCGAATCCGGCGACGGCGGCCGTGACGCCTGGCGCGCGGCCATCACCGTCGTGGAGAACCTCCGCCCGCGCCACATCGTCACCGGCCACAAGAACAAGGAGCTGGACGACGACGCCACCCGCGCGATCGCAGAGACCCGCGCCTACCTCGACGCCGCCGACGACCTCCTCGCCCGGCACGACGACCCGCTCGGCTTCTTCCACGCCATGCTGGAACGCTTCCCCGACCGCCTGAACCCCGGCGCCCTCTGGGGAGGCGCGGTCGCGCTCTACAGGTGACCCCGCGCAGGTGACCGATGACTGCGACCGGCGACCGTCCGCCGCTGCCGAGGCCGTCGTCCGGGCCGGGGCGCTGACCGATGTGCTGACCCCGCGCCTCGCCCCCGCCGTGCTGGGCGTGTGAGGCACCCCCCTCTTCAGCGGCCGGGTGCCTCACACGCCCACGCGGCGGAGCGTGCGCCTCACGACGGCGGCGACCCGCATCGCCTGCGACGCAGTGCGCCGACCGCCTTCGCGGCCCCGCTTTCCGCCCGTACCGTGAAGGCCATGAGGACGGGCACCGAGCACACCAGGCTGGTCATCCTGCGCGGCAACAGCGCTTCGGGGAAGTCGTCCGTCGCGGCGGAACTGCGCACGCGGTTCGGCCGTGGACTCGCCCTGGTCGCCCAGGACAACCTCCGCCGTGTCGTCCTGCGGGAGCACGACCGCCCCGGCGCGGCCAACATCGGCCTGATCGACCTCACCGCGCGCTACGCCCTGGACGCCGGCTTCCATGTCGTCGTCGAAGGCATCCTCTACGCCGACCGCTACGGCGCCATGCTCACCCGGCTGCATGCCGACCACCGTGGCCGCAGCCACGCGTACTACCTGGACGTCCCCCTCGACGAGACGCTCGCCCGCCACGCCACCAAGCCGATCGCCGACACCGTCGACGAAAGCTGCCTGCACGAGTGGTACCGGCCGCGCGACCTCCTGCCCGGCGGCCTCGAAACGGTCGTCACCGCCGAGAGCGCGCTGCACGAAACCGTCGACCTCATCATGCGCGACACCGGCCTCGACTGCCTTCCCGCCTCTGGTCGCTGACGGGGCGCCAGAGGCCACGGTGAGCAAACGACAGCACTCCGCCCCCGGAGTCCATATTTTCTTCACACAACCGCTACAGTTTGTTCTTCAACTAGCGCCCGGGGGGCATGATGACCAATCCGTATGCGGCCGGTGGCCGCACCGCGCCGAAGTGGGCGCGCAAGCGGTACGTGCTGCCGGCGCTCGGCCTCGCCTTCCTCATAGGCGTCGGAGCGGGCGGCGAGGACAGCAGCGCCAAGGGCGACGCGAAGCCTCTGGCGGCCGAGGCCCGGCCGTCGGCGACCGTCACCGCGACGGTGACCGCCACACCCTCCGTCGAAGCGGAACCCGCCCCGACCGTGACGGTGACGGAAACGGAGACGGCCAGGGTGAAGGTGAAGGTCACCGAGACCGTGACCGCGGAGCCCGTCGAGGAGGACTACAGCGGAGGCGGCGGCGGCAGCGTCTACTACCAGAACTGCGCCGCTGCCCGGGCGGATGGCGCGACGCCGGTACACCGCGGCGACCCCGGCTACGGCAGCCACCTCGACCGCGACGGTGACGGCGTCGGCTGCGAGTGGGGCTGACCGAGGGGGCATGGGCGGCGCCCCGCGTGGCACTCGTCCGGTGCGGGCGGCGCCCGCCGCTACGGGGGCACCGCGACCGTGTACGAACAGCCGCCCAGGGTGAGGACGGTGCCCTCGTGACCAGCAGCAGTCCCGCCGAGCCCGGCCGCAGGCCATGAAGCGCGGCAAGCGGTACGCCGTCGCCGCCTCCGGTCAGTGGACCGACGAGGAGGACGGCCGCCGCAGGCTGCCCGCCGGGGAGGTCCATGCCTGGGAGCCGGGCCGCAACGAGACCGTCTGCGGCCTGTCCCTCAGCCGTTCGCGCCTCGCCCGCTTCTCGCACGTCAGCTGGCCCGACACGTTCCCCGAGTCGGGCGGCGCGGCCGACAAGGTGCAGCGGGTGTGCCCGCGTTGCGCGTCGGTGGCCGGACGCCGAGGCGGCGACGCACGCCCACGCTGGGTGCGCGTCCGCCCGCGTCCATGAGGTGAGCGCCGTGCCTCAGGCGCCGGTCAACAGGTCACCCTCCTCCACGGCGGACAACGACAGCGTCTTGTAGCCGACCTGCTCGAACAGCACGACGACCCGGTCCTCCTCCATGTGCATCACGGTGCCCGCACCCCAGTCGGCGTGTCGCACACGCTCGTTCGGCTCGTACGGCCCGGCCTCCCCGGCCGGGGGAGAGGCGTCCGCCCGCCCGGCATCCACCGGCCCGGGCTCGTCGGCCAGACGCTCGCACACGTCGCAATGCCCGCAAGGAGCCTCGAGCTGCTCGCCGAAGTAGCCGAGCAGGTACTGGCGGCGACAGCTCGGCGTCTCCGCGTAGCCGCGCATCATCTCGATGCGCGAACGGTCGATACGGCGCCCCCGCTCGAACACCTCCTCCGCCGCTTCCGCGGCTTCCTCCACCGACCGTCCGGACACGGCACGCACCGCACGGCGCCGCCCCTCGACCACCACGGCGCCCGCCTCCTCCAACAGGTTCAACAGATCGCCGGCCTTCCGGCGCGACAGCCCGCACAGCTCCGCCGTACGACTGCGGCTCTGCGCCGCGTCCTGCTCGAGCAGCGTGCTCATGATCCGCCGCAGAGCCTCGGTGTCCAGCGACCTGGACGTGAGGAACTTCTGCAGCCCCAGATCCTCGGGCCGGTAGAACAGCACGGCTTCGGCCGCCTCCCCGTCCCGGCCGGCCCGCCCGATCTCCTGGTAGTAGGAGTCGAGCGACCCGGGCACGGAGGCGTGCGCGACGAACCGTACGTCGGGCTTGTCGATGCCCATCCCGAACGCCGAGGTGGCCACGACCACGGCGGGAGAGCCCTCCATGAACCCGTCCTGGATCCGCCGCCGCTCGGCCGCCTTGAGCCCGGCGTGATACGCCTCGGCGTCGACCCCGTCCTCACGGAGACGCTCCGCATAGGCCTCGGCGTCCTTGCGGGTGGCGGTGTAGAGGATGCCCGGTGCGGGCGCCGAGGCCGTCCAGCGGGAGACGGCCTCGCGCTTGGAGGGGTCGTCGGTGTACGTGTGCACGGTCAGCCGGATGGCGGGCCGGTCCGTGCCGGTCGTCACGAGCTGGGGGTCGCGCATGTGCAGGTGCTCGACGATGTCCTCCCGCACGGGGGCCGCAGCGGTCGCGGTGAGCGCCAGCACGGGCGGGCGGCCCAGCCGCTCGGCGGCCTCACCGAGGGTGAGGTAGTCCGGCCGGAAGTCGTGCCCCCAGACGGACACACAGTGGGCCTCGTCGACGACGAACAGCGACGGCCGCAGCTCACGCAGCCGCTCCAGGACGTCCTTCCTTGCCAGCTGCTCGGGAGAGAGGAACAGGTACTCGGCGTCACCTTCCTCCACCGCCTGCCAGCCCTCGTCGGTCACCGACTGAGACTGGGCGGAGTTCACGGCCACGGCATCCGGAGCCTCGCTGTCCCGCAGCCCCGTGACCTGGTCACGCTGCAGGGCGATCAACGGTGACACGACCACGGCGGGACCGCCCAGCAGCACGGTCGGCACCTGGTAGATCGCCGACTTCCCGGAACCGGTGGGCATGACGACCAGCACGTCACGGCCGTCCAGCAGTCCCTGCATCGCCTCGGCCTGCTCAGCGCCCAGATCGGTCCACCCGAACCGCTCGCGCGCCACGCGACGCAACGCGGCCTCCCGCTCCCGCTCATCCATCCCGTACGCCCTTCCAGCCCCTGACCAGTGAGTTCCCGGCCCGGGTGCCCGCTGCGGGGGCGGGGATGCGCGCTACGACGTACCGCTGTCGCGCCACGGGAGAGGCGACTCAGCCCTCCGGCTCCCGCGGCTTGACGTCGACCTCGCGCAACCCCTGCTCCTTGAGCCCGGTACGCGCCTCCGTGCGGTGCCCGCGGGCGACGTAGTCCCGCACGATCGCCTCGACCGCGTCCTGCGGCGAACCGATGCCCGCCAGAACCATCACTTCCACCACCAGCTCGGCGTCCAGACTGATGCTGACCTTGGCCACCATGCCTCCCGTCGCGTCACACCCCACCGTGGCCGCCTCCGAGCCGGCGGCGGCCTGTGCTCGACAGCTTCGCGCACATGCCCGACGTCTGCATCGACTTCACCGTCGCCGACCCGAAGCGGCACCGTCGGGGACCGGCCATCGCGCGGCCATGCTCCTCGCGGGCATGACGGTTGCCGTCCCCGGCACTCTGACGCATCGCATGTCCGACGCGGAACCCGACCGGGAACAGGCCGTCCTCGAGGAGAACTGGTCGAACGCCGTCGGCAGCTGAGGGCCCTGGGCCGACGGATCACCACCCTGCCGTCGCCTCCGGCGCGCCGTGTGTGCGGCGGTACGCCGCCGGTGACAGGCCCACGTACGTGTGGAACTGCCGGCGCAGCGCGACCGGGTCGCTGAAACCGCAGGCGTTCGCGATGCGGGCGACGGGCAGGGTCGTGGACTCCAGAAGATGGCGTGCGTGCGCGAGCCGGCGCTGGGCCAGCCACTTCAGCGGGCTGAGCCCGGTCTCCTGCCGGAAACGGCGCGTGAACGTGCGCACGCTCATGTGCGCGTGCCGCGCCATGTCCTCCAGGGTGAGCGGCTCGGCCAGCCGCTCCAGCGCCCACTGCCGGGTCGCCGACGTGGAACGGCCGGCGTCCTGAGGCACCACGTGCTCGATGAACTGCGCCTGCCCGCCCTCACGCCACGGCGCCGCGACACACCGCCGGGCGGCGGCCGCGGCGACACTCGCCCCGTGGTCCCGCCGTACGAGGTGCAGGCACAGGTCGATGCCCGCGGCGCCGCCGGCGGACGTGAGGATGCGGCCGTTGTCGACGAACAGGACGTTCGGATCGACCTCGATCCCCGGGAACAGTTCCGCGAAGGCCTCGCAGAGCGTCCAGTGCGTGGTGGCCCGCAGCCCGTCCAGCAGCCCCGCCGCCGCGAGCAGGAAGGCCGAGGTGCACAGACTCACGATGCGCGTCTCCGGCCGGATCGCTTTCAGCACCGCCGTGACGTCCTCGGGCAGCGTCCCCGTCGCCAGCAGCTGAGGAGTCGGCTCCTGGGTGGCGATCACCACCGTGTCCGCGGTCCACAGCAGCGACTCGTCGTGCTCCACGACGATCCGGTAGTCCTCGTGCGTACGGACCGGCCGTCCCCCGATCGAGCAGGTCCCCACCGAGTACAGACGACTCCCGTCCCTGGCCCGCGCCTCGTTGAAGATGCGGGCGGGAATGCCCAGATCCAGTGGCAGGACCCCGTCGAGGGCGAGAACGGCAACCCGGTGCGTCATGGCCGGAATAGTACGACAGGTGTCCCTCGGGCCACTCACGCCCGCGCGCCCCGGCACGGCAGGGTGGTTCTGCCGGGTACGCCCCGGCGCACCACCCCATGACGAACAGGAGTGAGACACGATGAGCGGCCCCACCATGCGCGCCGTCACGATCAAGGAGTTCGGCGGCCCGGAGGTCCTGACCCCCGAGGACGTGGCCCGCCCCGAACCCCTGCCGACCGAGGTGCTGGTGCGCGTCCACGCGGCCGGCGTCAACCCGGTGGACTGGAAGACCCGGGCGGGCCAGGGCATGGCGGGCCTGCAGACCTTCCCGCTGATCCTCGGCTGGGACGTCTCCGGCGTCGTCGAACAGGTCGGTTTCGGCGTCACCACGCTCAAGCCGGGCGACGAGGTGTACGGCATGCCGTGGTTCCCGCGCGCCGGCGGCGCCTATGCCGAGTACGTCACCGCACCGGCCCGCCAGTGGGCCCGTAAGCCGTCCACCGTGGACCACGTCCACGCGGCCGCCGTGCCGCTGGCGGCACTGACCGCCTGGCAGATCCTCGTGGACACCGCGCATGTGCAGCCGGGGCAGCGGGTCCTGATCACCGCCGCCGCCGGAGGCGTGGGCCACTTCGCCGTCCAGTTCGCCCGCCACCTGGGCGCGCACGTGATCGCCACGGCCAGTGCCGCACGACACCCCTGGCTGAAGGACCTCGGCGCCGACGAGACGATCGACTACACCACCACCCCCTTCGAGGAGGCCGCGGCCGACGTCGACGTGGTCGTCGATCTGGTCGGCGACGCGCCCGACCGGTCCAGCACCCGGGCCCTGAAGACCCTGTCGCCGGGCGGCCTGCTGGTCGCCGTCCCCGGCGGTGTCTCCCCGGACCTGGCGGCGGCCGCCGACGCGGCGGGCGTACGGACCACCGGCTTCCTGGTCGAGCCGGACGGACCGGCGCTGACCCGGATCGCGGACCTGATCGACGCGGGTGAGGTGAGCGTCGAGGTGGCGAAGACCTTCCCCCTCGCGGAGGCCGCCACGGCCCACGTCCACGGCGAGGCCGGCCACACGCGCGGCAAGCTGGTCCTGACCGCGACGGACTGACACGCGGGGCGTTCCAGGTTCGGCCGGAGCCGCACGGGGCACCTCGTCGGTGTGCATGCGGACCAGCCGCCGGAGCGAACCCCCGACGGACACCACGTCGTCATCCGGGGCAGGAAATGGCGGGCGACCGACCCCTCCGTGCCGGAGGAGGCGGCCGCCCGCCTACGACGCCACCTCATGTCGGCACGCCGGGCAGTGCGCTCCGCGACGGCCGCGGACGACGAGCAGGCGGAGCGGGCGGCGCGGTCCCGGGTGAACCGGGCCAAGATCGCACTCGGTGAACGGGGCGCCCCGTGGTGGGAACAGTCGGAGGAGGAACGCCGACACCGCTGGGAGGAAGGGCTGAAGTCCCTCGACGCGGAGGACGCCGAGGACTGAGGCGTCGCCGGTCGGCCTCGAACCCGGCACCCGAGACATCGGCGGCCGACCGCTCACGTCATCCCCCAGGGGCAGATCATTGCTGGTCGGGACCGAAGCAAGCCTGCGTGACGCCGACTCGTCCGGTGCTCAGCCCAGCCCTCCGGTCGCCCGCAGATTCTGGCCGGTGATCCACCGGCCGTCCGGTCCCACGAGGAACGCGACGACGTCGGCCACGTCGGACGGCTGCCCCAGACGCCCGAGCGGAGTCATGCCGGCGACGGCTTCGAGTGCTTCCGCCGGGTTGGTCGTACGCAGCAACTCGGTGTCGGTCGCGCCGGGGGAGACCGTGTTGACGGTGATACCGCGGGAGCCGAGCTCACGCGCCGCGACGGCGGTCAGCTGCTCGACCGCGCCCTTGCTGGCGGCATAGGGGGCGATACCCGGGGCGGGCCGTACGGTGTTGAGGGTGGAGATGTTCACGATCCGTCCGCCGTCGGGCATGTTCCGGGCCGCGTAACGCATGGTGAGGAAGACGGACCTCGTGTTCACCGCCATGACCTCGTCGAAGAGGCCGACGTCGGTCGAGGCGAGCGGGGTCGGGGTGAAGGACATCGCGGCGTTGTTCACGAGGATGCGGAGACTGCCGAGTTGAGCCTCGGCGGCTTCCATCAGCCGCTCGGGCCCGTCCTCCTCGCCGAGGTCGAGACGCACCGCCTTGACGTGGCCGCCGTCAGCCTCGACGGCACGGACGACATCCTTCGCCGCCTCGTCGTCCCTGGCGTAGTTGAACACCACGGCCGCCCCGTCCCGGCACAACCGCTCGACGATGGCCCGTCCGATCCCCCTCGACCCGCCAGTGACGACGGCGGTCGCGTCCTTCAACGTCGCATCCTTCACCACGGTTCCCTCCGCGTGTGCATCATGATCCGTGACGTCCTCGTTCGTGCCTCGAAGGCCTGACGGAACCACACCACCAGGAGAAGCAGTGTCGCAACCGCTCACCCCGGAGGAACACCTCGCCGCAGCCAAGGACTGGCTGGGCCTTCCACCCGTCGTCGCCATCTGCGGCTCGACCCGTTTCATGACCGAGATGGCCGAGGCCGACCTGCGGGAGACCAAGGACGGCAAGATCGTCGTCAAGCCGGGTTGCGACCTGAAGTCGCCGCACGCGCTCTGGGCCGACCCCGTGGAGGCCGAGGCACTGAAGGCGCGGCTCGACGCGCTGCACCGGGCGAAGATCCGACTCGCCGACGAGGTGCTCGTGGTCGGCGACTACATCGGAGACAGCACCCGCGCCGAGATCGCCTACGCCCGCTCGCTGGACAAGCCCGTGCGCTTCACTCACCCGCACGTCGACCCCGACGCCTGACCGCTCGCCCTCAACCACCTTCCGTGAGCCAGGCCATCGGGTCCGTGTACTGGCCGTCGAGGAGCACCTCGAAGTGGAGGTGGGGGCCGGTGGACAGCCCCGTCGAACCCACCAGTCCCACGGCCTGCCCCGCCGCGAGGCTCTGACCCGCGCTCACCTGAAGCGCCGACAGGTGGCTGTACGTGGTCTGCAGCCGCTTCCCCTCGATCGTGCCGTGATCGATCACCACCCGGTAGCCGTACGCAGGCGTCATGCCCGCGAACTCCACCACCCCGCCCCAGGCCGCCGACACCTGCGCCCCCTGCGGCGCGTGGAAGTCGACGCCCGTGTGCAGCTTGGTCACTCCCGTCAGCGGGTGCTTGCGCGAGCCGAAAGGCGAGGTGACGGAGAGGGTGACGACGGGGTGCTGCAGTCGCGCGCCGGCGGTCTGAACGCCGCCCTCCTGCTCAGGGTTGCGCCGGACCAGAGCGCTGTACCGCGGCAGCCGCTGCTTCACCTCGGTCACGAACAGGAGCGCCGAGGACGGGACTTTGCCGGACTCCGCCACCTCGTCCGACCCCACCGCGTACGCGGCGAGCGTGAGGTCGGCGAGATCTCCGTTCACGGTGCCCTCGGTGCGCAGCGCGGTCATCTGCTTCGACAACGAGCAGTCCTGCCGCCCCAGCGCCATGATCGCGTCCACCGTGTCGAGGGGCGTGGACGTGCCGTTGCCGTCGTCGTCCCGGCCCCACTTCTTCCAACTGGCGCCGGAGAAACGGGCGATGCCCTGTTCGGACAGGCTCGCGCCGTCACTCTGCCAGCCGGACAGCTGGTCGATGTGGGCGGCGAGCAGCGCGGGCGTGACCCCCGCGCAGTCAGCGGTCGCCCTGCGCAGCCAAGGGACGTAGGAGCCATCCACATTGCTGACGGCCGACTCCGCCTGACCCGGCGTCCGGTCCTGCGGCACGGCTGTCTGGTCGCCGACCAAGGAGACGAACGCGAAGACGGCGCCAAGCGTCACCACGCCCGGCAGCACCACGAGCAAGCAGGCGCCCGGGCCCCGGCGGCGGCGCGGCGCGGCGGCAGTGGCGGTGACGGTGGTGGAAGTCGGCGATGCGGACTGTGCCGCGTCGTCACCCTTGGGCACGTTCTGCATGCTCCCACTCTCGGCGGCAGCCCTCGCCGTACGCGGTCCGAGGTGCCTTCCCTGTCTGCGAACACGGCGGGATACGCCGGTTCCTCCGCAGACGCTACGCACTCCGTGATCGACACGGCACCAGCCACGAGGACAGAGTGAACTGCCCGATGGGGCACCCTGCGCGAGGCGTCCGCCACAGCGCGGCCGTCCCCGGGGGCAACCGCCCGAAGCCGGAGTCGCGCGACCGGCACGCGGCCGGGCTGTGCTGACGGAAGGCGCCGGGGAGTCTCACACCCCAACGCCGGCACCGGGCTCGAGGCGCTCGATCGGAATGCCGGTCAGCCCCTTCTCGCCGAGCAGGTTGGCCGTGGACTGCCGGCCGAGGTCGCTGAGCATGAGTTCGTGGATCTCGATGACACGCTCGGGCTTGACGGCGCGGACGTAGTCGGCGGCTTCACCGAGCTTCGTCCAGGGTCCGCTGGTCGGCAGCAACAGGGTGCGCACGGGGGCGTCGGGCACGCAGTAGGCGTCGCCCGGATGGTGGACGGCGCCGTCGTCGAGGAGGTAGCCGACGTTGTCGGGGCACGGGATGTCGGGGTGGATCCGCGCATGCCGGTCGCCGTGGACGCTGACGGGGATCGACCCCACGCCGAAGGTGTCACCCGCGGCGACGGTGTGCACGCGCCCGCCGTGGCTGCCGAGGGCGGACGCGACGGCGGCGGTGCCGTAGACGTGCAGGTCTGGCCGCGTTTCGAGCGCGGCGGCGACGAGCTGTTCGTCGAAGTGGTCGAAGTGCTCGTGGGTGATCAGCACGGCGTGAGCCCGGGCGACGGCTTCGGCCGCGTCCGGGGTGAACGTGCCGGGGTCGACGACCAGCCGGGTGCCGTCCTTCTCGAGCGTGACGCATGCATGGGCGTGCTTGGTGAGCTGCACGGTGGGGCCTTCCAGGCTGTGGAAATATCTACAACCAAACTGTACAACTCGATTGACGTAAACAGGTAAAGTGACGGTCATGGACGACAAACAACTGGCCGAGGAGCTCCGCCTGACCATCGGCCGACTCGTACGGACGGTGCGCACCGCCGACACGATGCCGCCCGGCGAAGCCGCCGTCCTGGGCTACCTGGACCGCGGCGGCCCGCTGACCACCGCCGAGATCGCTGCCCGACGCGGAGTGACTCACCAGTCGGCCGCCAAGACGGTCAAAGACCTCCTGGCCCAGAACTTCGTGCGCGCCGAGGCTCACCCCGGGGACGGACGCAAACTTCTGCTCCACCTCACGCAGACGGGACGTGACCGTCTGGCCGAGGAGCGCCGTCGGCGCTCCGACTGGCTCGGCGCCGCGATCAACGACGTCCTGGACGCCGACGAACGCAGGACGCTCGAGGCGGCGCTGCCCCTGCTGTCACGCCTGAGCACGCACCTGCACGGCAAGTAGCCCGCGGGCTCCCGGTCGCCGTCCCCCCTGCGGACATGCGCAGCCCGACGCCGTCGCGGACAGTGGAAGAGAAGGAAGGAGCGTTCCGCGAGCGGCCGGCCCGGACGGATGCCGCGCCGAAAGCTCCGACAGCACCGAAAGCACCGACAGCTCCGAACGCGCCGCACGAGCTCACGAGAAGGGCGATCCGCCATGGCAGCCACACCCGTCATGCAGCTGCCCGTCATCAGCGAATGCGAGGCCGAGGGCTGCGCCTACAACCACGACCACACGTGCCACGCCGCGGCGATCACCGTGGGGGACCTCGACGGTCCCGTCTGCGACACGTTCATGGGCGCCGACCTCGAAGGCGGTGAACCGTCGACCACCGGCAGGGTCGGTGCGTGCAAGATGGCCGACTGCCGTCACAACAGCGGACTCGAGTGCCACGCCCCCGCCATCAGCGTGGGCTACGAGCACGAGCAAGTGGACTGCCTCACCTACGCGCGGAAGTGAGACCCGCACGTCGGGCGACGTCAGCCGTGTGAGCGAGCGGCAGGCCGACCAGAACCCGGGCCGCCACGGCGAGCTTCACGCGCGACGCGACCTGACGGCCTCGTGCGCCCACCACGCCCCGGCGTACGCCAGAACGGCGCAGGCGAGAGCGGCGCCGCCACCGGTGACCCAGTCCGACAGAACCGCCTCCGTGACGTCCCGCGCGCCGACTCCCCGATAGTCGGTGAGCGGCGCGGTGTTGGCGACGGCACCGGCCACGACGGCGACGGCGAGGGCGCCGACGACGACCCGGCGGGTGATCCTGGACGGGAACTCGTTCAGGGTGCCCGGCGCCACAGGAGTACTGCTGCGCGGCCTGCGCCACAGGAAGACGCCGATGGCCACGAGCCCCACGGCCGTACTGAGGTGCTGCACGGCCCGGGCGACGGTGAGGCCCCCGGCCACATGGGCCCGCAGAACACCGAGACGCGTCACCAGATACCCGTCGGCGTGCGTGAACGAGTCCCACACGAGGTGGGTGAGGATGCCGACGGCGAGGGACAGCAGCACCCAGGCCGCCCGCCGCAAGGGACTGCGGCGCCGCCCCTGCCTGTCGGTGAGGGCGGGCCCGGTCGGCAGGAGAGCGACCACAGGCCGCCGCACCACGGCGTACGCCGCCATCAACAGTGCCCCGAACACGGCCGGGACGGCGATTCCGGACGCCTGATGGGACGTGGTGGCGTTGAGAAACGGCTCGTACCAGGACTGTGCGCTCACGGGTATGCCGGCCGCGCCGAGAAAGTACGGCATGTCGGGCGCGACGGCCCCGCAGACCAGGGCGGTCGGCGTGAACGGGTGGCGCAGCAACGGCAGTACGGCGGCCGGGTGGGAGAGCGTGAACGGCATCGAGGGGCCACCTGGGTGTCTCGGACGAAGATAGGACGAGCGAGAGTATATGTCGTTGAACTGACTATGGCTCCCGGTCAGGCCCCGGCACTCCTGCCGGACGCGTCAGGGTCCGACGGTATGGGCGAAGGCGAGATACAACGGACAGGCCACGACCGTCGCAGCCGTCCGGAGGACGGCGAGGGACCGCTGCCGCAGTGCACGCGCGACCCCGCAGGCCGCCAGCACCAGCAGCGGCCACAGGCCGTGGTCCGTACTAACGGGCAGCACGCCGGCGTACAAGGCGGTGACGGGCGCCCACACCGCCGCGGCCGTCACTCCGGTGGCGACACGGTCGCGCGCTCCCGGCGGCTGATCGGGCGGAGCGGCTGCCAGGGTCAGGGCCGCGAGCAGCGCCATGACGGGCGTGACGACGGGATCACCGAAGGCCGGGCCGCTGACGACGGTGGCGACCGCGAGGGCCACCAGCCCGACGACGGCCGCCCACACCCCGGCACGCCACCGGCCGGTGAGCGCGGTGACGGCACCGACCACCACCAGCGCGGAGGAGAACAGCCGTACGGTCCAGCTGTCCGGGTCGAGGGGCGGGAAGGCGGGGGACAGGGCCCCCGCGACGTACCAGCGGCTCAGGTGCACCCCGCAGTAGGCGGCGGCGACCCCGGCGACCTGCGGCGCGGCCTCCGCGAGCAGCCGTCCGGCCGTACTCGAGGAAGTCACCCCGAGTCGCATCCTCAGGGCATGCCCGGCGATGTCGGCGGCCTCCCGCAGCCGGTCCACGGCGCGGGCGCCGTCCACCGACTCCCGATAGACGGCGAGGATCTCCTCCCCGGCCTCGATCCGGTACCGCCGCGGATACAGCCGCAGGAGCGGCCCGATCACGTCTGCGTCGCGGGACGGCCGGAGAGCCCGAGCCGGCGGGTGGCCTCGCGGGCGGTCGCCGCCATCCGCTCGGCCGCCGCGGACAGGGTCTCCCGCCCGGCCGGAGCGAGGGCGTACACCTTGCGGGCGCGCCCGTCGACGACCTCCTCACGGTGCACCTCGATGAGCCCGTCCTTGAGGAGACGGTCCAGGGCCCCGTAGAGCGTGCCGGTCCGCAGCACGACGCGCCCTCCGGACAACGCCTTGACCTCCTGCGTGACGGCGTACCCGTGCCGGGGCCGGTCGGCCAGGGCCGTGAGGATCAACAGACTCGGCTCCTGCAACGGACGCTCACTCATCCGGCCAACATATGCCGCCGAACGTCCCATGAGCAACGCGGCCGCGGCGGCGACGAGGTCGCCGTCAGTCGGCCGCCTCGGCATCACCCGCTTCCCAGGGCTCTCCCCGCCCCTGTTGCTCGTGGCGGAGAGGGGCGGGCTGGGTGCTACGGCACGGACAGGCGCAGCGCCACCAGCGCCGTGTCGTCGTCGTTGTCGGCGGTCAGCATCCCGGCGAGCAACTCGTCACAGAAGGATTCCAGTGGGCGCCGGGCAGCGGTCGACGCGTGGCGGCGCAGCCGGTCCAGTCCGTCGGTGAGATCTTCGTTCCGGCGTTCGACCAGCCCGTCGGTGTACAGCAGCAGCGTGGAACCGGGGGGCAGAGGATGGACGGCAGTGCCGTGGCGGGGATCCGGGAGCAGCCCGAGCATGGGGGAGCGGCCCTCGTTCAGGAAGTGTGCGGTGCCGTCCGCCTCGACGAGCAGGGGCGGGGGGTGTCCTGCTACGGAGTAGTGGAGCTGCAAGCCGCCCGGCGCCGGGCGTTCGATCCGGGCCAGGACACAGGTGGCGGTGCACTCGAGGTACAGGGTCTGCATGGATGTGTCCAGGCGCCGCAGGATGTCGCCGGTGGGTTCCTCACGGTCGAGGGTGAGTCCGCGCAGCATGTTGCGCAACTGGCCCATGGTGACCGCGGCGGGCAGGTCGTGACCTGCGACGTCACCGACGGTGAGGACGGTGGCGCCGTCGCGCAGCACGAAAGAGTCGTACCAGTCGCCGCCGACTTCGGCGGCCGAGCTGCTGGGCCGGTAGCGGACGGCGATGTCGAGGCCGGGGACGTCCGGCGGCTCGGTGAGCAGGCTGTGCTGGAGGGCGAGCGCCACCTGCCGGGTTCGCTGGTACTCCAGGGCGTTGCTCAACGGGGTGTGGGCCCGTTCCAGGAGCGTCTGCAGCAGACTGATCTCCGGTTGACCGAGGGACGGGCGGTCGCCGTTGACGCAGGCGACGACCAGGGCGGCGGTGGTGCCGTCGACGACGACCGGAAGCAGGACGACGCTGTTGGCGTCGGGCGCCAGCCAGGGTGCGGTGCCCGTCGGGGCGATATCGGGCGGCGGGGAGCCGGGCGGGAAGACGGCGTGGACCGGGCGGCGCAGGTCGGCGGCGCGGACGAGGGGGCTGTCCGGGCCCAGATGCTCGGCGTGGTGCGGGGGCGGGACGGCAGGGCCCTGGCGGGTCACGGCGGCGACGCGTTCGGCGGTCAGGGCGGTCCCCGGCGTGCGGTGCAGGGCCTGGGGAAGCAGGTAGGAGGTGCAGCTGTCGGCCAGCTCGGGCACGATCACCGCGGTGAGGGCGGCGAGCATCTCGTCCGGCCGGGCGGTGTCCGCCGTCACGGCGGTCGCCCGGGCCAGCAGCCTCTCCCGGCGGGCATCCTGCCACTCCTGTTCGACGTCCCGGCACGTGCCTATCCACTCGATCACCGTGTCACCGTCGCGGACCGGCGCGGCGTCGACCGCGAAGTGCCGGTAGCCGCCCGTGGCCAGCCGCAACCGGTAGGTGTGGGTGAAACGCGGCTGCACCTCCCGCAGGGCGCGGCTCCACCGCTCGACGACGGAGGCGCGGTCGTCGGGATGGACCGCGTCGATCCATCCGTCGTCGCGGAACTCCTGCCAGCTCTGCCCGGTGACCCGCTGCCAGCCCGGGCTCGGCTCGGTCACACCGCCTTCCGGGCCCGTCACCCACACCATCTCGGACCCGGCGCGCACCAGGCTCCGGTAGCGCAGGAGTGCGCGGCGTCGCTCCTCGGACAGGACGCGGATCCGCCGTGCGGCAGTCACCTGCTCAGTCGTTTCCACGATCACGCCCAGCACGCCACGGCTCCCGTCACTCACCGTGGCCCGGGAGACGCTGAACGTGAAGTAGCGTGTCTCCTCCTGCGGCGAGTCCGCGAAGTCGAGGTCGATGGGAACGGCCGTGAGCACCTCGGCCTCACCGGTGGCGAGAACCCGGTCGAAGATGTCGAAATAGCCGGACTGCGCGAGGTCGGGAAAGACGCGTCGGAGGGGCCGGCCCAGCGGACGGTCACCGAAGATCTTCCGGTAGACGGCGTTGGTGTACGCGAGCCGGTGCTCCGGCCCTCGGGTGAACACCACACCGATCGGAGCGGGATCGAACATCTCCAGCCTCATGCGGGCCTCCACCTGCCCCTGCCCGGGAAGTGAACGTAGGCAGCGATTCCCCCAGTACCCCCTCGTCAGGTACCGACGCTCGACCTCACTCATCCGGCTCGTCGACGGCCGGCATCGTCGCGCGGCGCTGACGAGGTCACCTGCCGGCCGTCGAGAGGACTCTCACGGCTGAGATCCGTCGCCCTCCGGCCAGTTACGCACCCAGCGCAGCACTTCCGGATCGTCCAGGGCCGCCACCCAGGCGTCGGCATGCCCGGTGTCCGCCTCGTCAGGCAGCGGGCCCACGCCGAGGACCCGCAGTCCGGCACGCCACGCCGACTCGACGCCCGTGAGGGAGTCCTCGACGGCAAGCGCGGCTTCTGGGCGGACTCCGCACAGACGTGCCGCCGTGGTGTACACATCCGGCCATGGCTTGGGGCGCACCGCCTGCACGCGTTCGCCGTCCATCCCGAGCGCGGTCCCGCGACCGTCCGGCGGCCCCGTGGGCACGACGACGTGGCGGAAGTGACGGCGCAGCCCTGCGCGGCCGAGGCTCTCCTCCACCACCTCCAGCGGGCAGTTGCTGGCCACGGCCAGCGGCAGCCGCCCGGACAGCAGGCGCACCATCTCACCGGCACCCGGCATGGTCAGCGGGTCCTCCGCCACCAGGGACATGAAGTGTGCGAGGAGCGCCGTGGTCAGGTCCGCGGCCAGCTCGGGCTTGTTCGTCTCCTCCGCCATCAGGCGGCCGCAGTCGACGTAATGCACACCTTTGGCGCGGTCGGCGAAGCCCGGAGGAGGCCGCAGACCGAACTCACGGAAGGCGCGGTTCCGCGCGTCCTGCCAGTGACGTTCTGTGTCCATCAGCGTGCCGTCGCAGTCGAAGACGACAGCCTCGGGCGACCAGTTCGACAGGGTTCGGAGTGGCGGCGTCATGAGGCCTCCTGGGGGAGAGGGCGGGAACGGGACCACGAGTCGCGGGGACTGCGGGGTGAGGCGGCGGGCCCCGTGACGAGGGAGCGCGGCCGGCCGGTGCCCTTCGGGAACCCACCGGCAAGGACGACTCGCTTTTCGGGGCATCAGCCGCAAAGGGAAAACATTGCAACGGCTACGATATTTAGCCTCCGAAATACGGCGCAATCACCGTTTCGAGTACTCGCCTCGCAGGTGATCAGGGTGTAAGCGGTTGCCCGGCCCGCCGTCTGCCGGTCCCCCGGGGCGGCGTCATCCCCGCTGTGAGCAAGGCGAGTTGCGGGATCTGTTCGCGGCGAGGAGTCACGCCCCCGCGTGCGATGAAAGGGGAATTCGGCGAACCAGGAGCGGCACCCTGAAGCCAATTTCCACTCGTAGGTGTTCAGATTCGAAAGAAATGCCGCAATCCCGCCGTGTGGCTGACGGTTCATTGCACCGGGCGTACGCGGGCGCACTACATTGTGGGCCGTTCACTACGGAGCCGAACGAGGTGCGCAAGATCTTGCAGGAACGGGCCAGAGCAACCCGCAGATCACTCCTGGAGGCAGCCGCCTGTCTCTTCGCCCAGCAGGGTTACGCCGGCACCAGCGTCAACGACATAAGCGCCCGGTCGGGACGAACCAGCGGATCCGTCTACTTCCACTACGCCAGCAAGGAAGGCATCGCCCAGGCGGTCGTCCGGGAAGGCTTCGCGACCTGGCCGAGCCTCGTCCCCCGGTACGACGACCCGAGCGTGCCACCCCTGGAACGCCTCGTCGCGTTGAGCTACGACATCGCCCGCGCTCTCGCGGAGGACTCCGTGACACGCGCGGGTGCCCGCCTGTGGGCCGAGCGCCACACCATCAACGTGGAGCTCCCCGACCCCTTCGTCCTCTGGACGACCGCGGTCACACGCCTGCTCGCCGAGGCCCGGGCCGGGGGATGCCTGGCCGCCGGTGTCCGCCCGGCTGCCACTGCCCGCACCCTGGTCCGCGCCTTCTACGGGTTCTGCACCCTCACGGAGGCGCTGGAAGGGTCCCATGCGCTCACCGTCCGCCTCTCCGACTGGTGGCAGCTCACCCTGCCCGCCCTCCAACGCGACCCGCGAGCCGGCCAGGGGGCGACGCGGCCGGCGGCAGCCGCGCCGCCCACCGACACCTGCCCGCCCCCTCCCGCGCTGCCCACGGGAGCGCCCGCCACCGGAGAGTGAAAGCTGACCACCCGCACCACGGAACCTGAGACGAACCGGCCCGGCGCGTGTCGACTCACGCCCGTCACGGTTCCGTCACCGCGTTGTCCTGAAGCGGCGCTGATAGGCGGCAGGGCTGAGCGACAATTCCCTCACGAAAACTCTCCGCATGCTTTCGTAGCTCGGGAATCCGGCGAGGGATGCCGTCTGCGTCGCGGTATGCCCCTGGTCGAGCAGGGCTTTCGCCATGTCGAACCGGATCATCTCCACGTACCGGGCCGGCGTGGTGGACAGCTCTTCGCGGAAGAGCCGCGTGAGATGCCGGGGGCTCACATTGAGGTGCTTGGCGAGTTCGCCGAGTGAGTGTTTCCCCCCGGGGTTCGCCGTGACCACGTCGGTGACCCTGCGGAGGGCCGGAGATCGGGGCGGCGGTCCCTGCAGTGGGGCGGAGAACTGGGACTGGCCGCCCGAACGCTGCACATAGACCACCAGGGCGCGGGCGACGTCGCGGGTCAGATCAGGGCCGTGATCCTCCTCGACGAGTGCCAGGGCCAGGTCGATGCCGGCGCTCACGCCGGCCGAGGTGTAAGTGGTGCCGTCACGGACGTAGATCGCGTCGGGTTCGACGTGACTGGACCGGCAGCGGGCGGCGAGCTCGTGCGCGACCTGCCAGTGCGTGGTCGCCCGCTTGCCGTCCAGGAGGCCGGCGGCGCCGAGGACGAAGGCTCCGGTGCAGATGGACGCGACACGGCCGGCGCGGGCCGCCAGCGTGCGCGTGGCGTCGATCAGATCACGGGGCACAGGTGTGCGCGGGTAGAGGTCCGCGCCGGCCACCAGGAACGTGTCAGGAGCGGGCTCCGTGGCGGCGCCGTCGACCGCGATCCGGATCCCGATGGAGGAGGTGACATCGGCGCCGGTCGGTGACACCAGCACGATCGTGTAGTCGGCGCCGAGCCGGTTCGCTTCTCCGAACACCTCCGCGGGGCCGACGACGTCCAGGAGTTTGACCCCGTCGTAGACGAGGATCGCGACCTGATGCGTGGCGGAGCCCACGATCCCGCTGCCCGCCTGTCCGGATTCGGGTGACTCGTGGCCGGACCGAGGGAGCGCCGGTGGCCGGGTGGTTGGCACTGTGGAAAACGGACGCACCGTCCATTCGTAACACACCGAAATCCGAAGGAGCACAGGTCATGAGCGAGATCATCGCGGGGGTGGAGATCCCTGAGACGGCGGCGGTCGTGGAGGCCACCCGCCGCGTGCAGGAGACGACCAGCCCTCTCATTTACCACCACTCCCGACGCGTTTTCGTCTTCGGCGCCATTCATGCTCACAGACTGGGCCTGGAGCCCGACCCGGAGCTTCTCTACCTGTCCGCGATGTTCCACGACACCGGTCTCATGACGCCGTTTTCCGACGTGGAGCAGCGCTTCGAGGTCGACGGAGCGGACCACGCGCAGAAATTCATGCTCGACCGCGGTTTCCCGGCCACGGCGGCCGCTGTGGTGTGGACGGCGATCGCGCTGCACACGACCCCGGGGATTCCCGACCGGATGGGCCCGGAGATCGCCATGACGAACCTCGGTGTTCTGACCGACGTGCTCGGTCTGGGTCTGGACGAGCTGGACGGCAGCCAGGTGGACGAGATCACCGCGGCCCACCCCCGGGGCGACTTCAAGAAGGAATTCCTGAGGGCCTACGTCGACGGGCTGAAGCACCGACCCGAGACCACGAACGGGACGGTGAACTCCGATGTGCTGGAGCACTTCGTTCCCGGCTTCCGCCGCACCACCACGGTCGAGCGCGTGCTGGGCGCTCCCTGGCCGAGCTGATCAGAACGCCATGAAAGGCAACGTGACAGCCCGCCGGAGCGGATGGCCTTCGCCCTGCGCGATGTCATCGGTCCCGCATTCGGCCGGATCGCCGAGGTGCTGGATGTCTCCGGGCCGGGTCCTCGGCGACTCGTCTGGCGGGCACGACGGCGGGTGGCCCGAGCGAGGCAGTGGACGCCGCAGGCGTCGAAGACGGAGCGTGAACGCGTCCATCGCGTCCGCCCCTGACAGGCGTACTCCCGCGAGACGCCCACCGCGTCCTCACCGAGACCACCGGCCGGACCAAGCCGGTCGCAGCCATGGGGCGTGCAGCGGGGCGGCGACACCTGTCGCCGGCTCCGTCCCTGCGGGAGCGCGCCCCGTCCACCACCAAGACGTGCCCGACAAGCGCGGCGCGATCCCACGAAGAAAGTAGAGGAACCATGACCGACCCCCAGCGCGTCAACCTCGGCGAGCAGCACCCGGCCGCCTACAAGACCCTCATCGCCCTGTCGTCGGAGGTGGCGAAGGCCGCCGCCGCAGCGGGCCTCGACCCGCTTCTGGTCGAACTGCTGAGGATCCGCACCTCCCAGATCAACGGCTGCGCGTTCTGCCTGCGCATGCACACCCACGACGCCCTCAAGAAGGGCGAGAATCCCGACCGGATCGCGGTGCTGCCCGCATGGGCGGAGACCGGCTACTTCTCCGACACCGACCGCGCCGCCCTCCGCCTCACCGAGGCGATCACACTCGTGCCGGACGGACACGTGAGCGACGAGGACTTCAAGGCCGCCGCGGCCATACTCACCGCGGACCAGATCTCGGCAGTCGCCTGGCTGGCAACCGTGATGAACGCCTTCAACCGGGTCGCGATCACCAGCCGGTACCCCGTGGGCAACTGACCTTCGACGAGGCCACCGGCGGGGGTGGAAGCTGCCGAAGTCTCCACCGCGTGCAGTTGCTGGTGGAATCAGCCGGGCGGCTTGCGCGAGCCGCCCGGCTCACACTCAACTGCCGCCGCGCAGAAGTAAATCGGCAAGCGCCTCGACACCGACCAGGCCATGGAGGACGAGACGCTGGAGTTCGAGGCGGGCCGGGTGATGGCGGAGGAGAGCGCGGGACCGCTGGGAACTACCGGTACAGGACGATCGAGTTGATCGGGGTCAGGTTCAGGTACTCCCCGTAACCCGGACCCAGAACTTTGCTGCAGTCGCCGGTGCCGTTGTAACCGGTGCACAGCTTCACGTAGGCGTCCTCGAACGGGCCGTTCTGGTTGTTCAGGACCCAGTGCTGGTTGACCTGGTTCGACAGGTTGTAGGTGCCGTAGCGGAAGTACTTGTTGGTGATGTCTCCGGCGCCGATGTTGCTGTAGCGGCCCTCGGCGTAGATGCAGACGTTGCCGTCCGGGCAGCCGGCCCAGTCCTGAGCGGCGGCGGAGGCGCCGGTCGCGCCCGTGAGCACGGTGGCGCCGGTCGCAGCGGCGACGGCGGCCATGGCCAGCAGGTTGCGGAGCTTGTTCCTCATGGTGGTTCCCTTCCTGGCTCTGTTTGACATGTCCTATGCCTACCAGGGGGCATTGCCGGGCGGGTACCTGACAGATGTCAGGGTGGAAAGGCGGGAGTTGTCCCGAGCGAAGGACGCCGCCGGTACCGCCACCGTGATCGCCGACGGCGGCTACCGCGGCGCCGGCGAAGGGCGGCACCCGAGGTTGGAGAAGGAGGTGAACCTGTCCGCGGGGTCTTCGGCTTCTCAGTCAGGCGGATCGGCACGGAAGGCGATCAGGGCAGTGTCGTCTCGGTTGTCGGAAAGGTTGTCCTGCAGGGAACCGAGGAGTTCAGACAGGGGCATGCCGCGTTGGTGCGCGGCCGCGGTCAGAAGTCTGTGCTGGCCTTCGCCGAGGGATGCTGCGGGGGTCTCGATGAGGCCGTCGGTGTAGAGCAGGAGGGTGTCTCCGGGGGCGAGGATGTGGCTGTGACTGGTGCGGGGAAGGGTGGGGTCGACGCACAGCGGGGGGTCCTCGTCGGTGCCTGTGAGGAAGTACGGCTCAGCCTGGGCGGGCATGAGCAGGGGCGGCGGATGTCCGGCGTTCGACCAGGTCATGTGCCAGGCGCCGTCGACGTGACGTTGCAGGCGGGCGTGGATGGCGGTGGTGAAGGAGGCGGTGTCGAGGCCTTCGGCGGCGTTCTCGAGCATGGTCAGGACGGTGGAGGGCATGCATTCCGGACCCTTGTTCCAGGCAAGGCCGCGGAGCATGCTGCGGAGCTGTCCCATGACCGTGGCCGCGGTGAGGTCGTGCCCGGCGACGTCTCCGATGTCGAGAACGAGGGTGCCGTCGGCGTAGACGACGGCGTCGTACCAGTCGCCCCCGATCTCATTGGCGGAGCTGGCCGGCTCGTAGCAGGCGGCCAGGCTCGCGCCGGGCACGGCCGGTGGGCTGGTGAGATGAGCGTGCTGGAGACGCAGAGCAGTGCGGCGTGCTTGCTGCAGGTCAAGAGCCTTACGGATGGGCGGTTCGGCGAAACGGAAGATCCTCTGCAGCAGCTCGATGTCGGCGGGGTCGGGAGCTGGGGCGTCACCGTTGGCGCTGGTGACGGCGTAACCGAGGACGATGTCCTCGGCCACCAGCGGGTACAGGGTCACGCTGGTGGCCTCCGAGCTCATGAGCCAGTGCTCGGTGACCGTCGGGACGATGCCTGGCGGCACTCCCTTTCCCACGGGCAGGTGGAAGGTGCAGGGGGCCTGTCTCTCCAGCATGTCCCGGACCGTGTCGCTGATGACGACCGTCTGATGCCGCAGCGGAGGTCGTGCCGGCAGGCCGTGGCGGGTGGAAGAGGCGGCCCGTCTGGCCGTGACGGGCGCGTGCTCGGGCAGGGGCCACTCCTCCTGGTCCAGCAGCATGATCACGCACGCGTCGGCGAGCTCCGGCACGATCGCCTTCACCACCGCGGCGAAGGCCTCGTCCAGCCCTCCTCCAGACACTTGTGCGATCTGAGCGATGAGACGTTCCCGCAGTGTCGCGCTCCACGTGTCTTCGACGTCGTCGCTCGCAGCGATCCATTCGTCCGCACGGCCGTTCCGCAGGATGGGCACGCACCGGGTCGACACATGACGGTACGAGCCGTCAGCGGCCCGCACCCGGAAGGTCGTCTCGAACACGCCCGGGGGCTCCTGAGCGAGTGCGACATCCCACTCCAGCCGAAGCCTGGCCCTGTCACGCGGATGGATGTACGCACCCCACCGTTCGTCCACCCGGCCGTGCCCCGGACTTCCGGTCAGCTGCTGCCAGCCGGGAACGAGCTCTTCCGCCGATCCGTCCGCACGCAGGACCCACACCATCTGCGAGACGGCCGAGACGACCGCCTCGTACCGCTCGAGTGCGACGGTCTCGGCCGTGGTGTCCAGCGCGACGACCATCGCGCCGCGGCCTTCCGCCGTGGTGACCGGCGTGCAGGAGTACACGAAGTACCGCGCCTGCTCAGGGGCGCCGGGGTCGGGCTCGCGCGTTTCGGGGAGCCGGCGGGGCCGTCCGGTGGTCACCACCTCGTCCAACACCGTCAGGAACTCCTCCGCGTCCGGTTCGGGGAACGCCTCCCTCGCGGGCAGTCCGACGGGCCGGGCTCCGAGCAGCCTGGCACACGCATCGTTCTGGTAGACCAACCGGTGCTCAGAGCCCGCGAACAACGCGATCGCCGCCACCGTCTCGTCGAAGAGCCTCACGTCGAGAGCCCTCACCGAACCCATCAGCGGCCCCTCGTCGCGCCGTGCCCCCGCTGGACTCGCGGTAGGCCGGGAGCCCGCCCGAGTTGTGTCATCACCTCGTGCTCCCCTTCCGCGGTCGGCCGTCGGGGCCCCAGCTCGCCCGCCGGCGAATCCGAGGGCCGGTCGCGCCCGAAGGTCACGCAAGCATGCGGACCCAGCCGGCCCGGTCGGCGTCCCCGCGCGGCCATGCGGACCATCCCCTGACGAGGACATCGGTCGCGCGCGGCTGTACGCCGAACGGGCCCGCCACCTCGACATCCTGCGAAGGGTGGACAAGGGGCAACCACCACATCGGCTGCCCGTGACTCCAGGCTCATCCAGCGGGAGTCGCTTCGCAAGCGGTGAACCGACACCCGTCCAGTACGGCATACGGGGGCAGGGCGGGCCGCCCGGCCCCAGGCGCGACCAGGACGTGGACAGCAGAAGCCGCGGGCCACCCATGGCAGGTCGGTGTGGCTAGCTGTCGGATACGGGCTTCGTCGCACCCAGGCCCGCTAGAAGGTGTAGCGGGTGTGGCTGAAAACCTGGCCGTCGTGCCCGAAGCCGTACGCCGTGCCGGGTGCCACCGCGAACAGGAGGTCGATGCCCTTACGGATACTGTCGCCGAAGCCGTAGAAGAGTCCCTCCGGGGAGGTGACGTGGTCCCCGTACTGCGCCTCGAACGCGGCGATGACCTCGTCCTGCCGCGCAGGATCCGTCACCCGCTCGGCCGTTCCCTCGATCACGATGTCGAGGCCCTCGGAGAGTGAGTTGTGCCCTGTGGTGAGTGCGCAGTGGGGATTGCCGGCCAGGTTCTTCGCCTTCTGCTCTCCCGGCCCGGTACTGAAGTGCAGCGCGCCCTCGTGCCAGGCGGCGATCAGCGGCGTGACGTGCAGCCGGCCGTCCGGTCGCACCGTGGTGATCCAGAAGACCTCGGCAGTCCGCAGCTCGCGTTCGGCCTCGGCCCAGTCGGTCGCGGTGACGTCCTTCGCGCCCGGGCGCGGGTTGAGCGCGGAACTGTAGCGAGCGTCGAGCTCGGTCCTGGGCTGTTTCGGAGTCATGCGGAATCCCCTTCGCTCCTTTTACGAGGAGGCTACGCAGCCCGGCCCGGCGGCGCTCGGGCCCGGCTTCTGTGTCAGAGGGCGGCTCAGGGCGCCGGCGTGTACTCCGGCAGCGTCAGGGAGGAGTGCGTCGTCCGTCGTGCCTCGGCCTCCGCCGTGGCCAGCTCCTTCGCCATCGCCTCCGGGTCGCGGAGCAGCGCGTTACGGGCATCCACCTGCGCACGCGTCGTCGGTGTGACGATCGTGCCGCCGGCGGTGGCCAGCGCCTGGTTACGCTCCGCGAACGGGCGCATCCGGCGCTCGCCCCCCTGTCGACGGCGCCGCATTCTGACGCCGCCGACGAGGAGGGACCTGCTCTAGGCGTCGGCGAGAAGGGGGTCGTACGCGGTGTTCGTACGGCGGCCCGACATGAAGGAGAGGAAGTCGCTCACGAAGGCGCTCTGGCTGTAGACGCCGTCGGTGGTGGTCAGGTCGCGGTGGAAGGCGGTGCGGAAAAGGGTCCGGTACTCGTCGGCGTCGATGCTTCCGTTGCCGTCCTTGTCGGTGGCGTCGAAGAGGACCTCCGCGACGCGGATGAGCGCGGGTCCGGCGAGGGAGGGGACGGCGGCGGCGTACTCCTCGGCGCTGACGCGGCCGTCGCCGTCCGTGTCGAGGGCCGCCTGCAGCTCGCGCCACCAGGCGGCGAAGGCGTCGTAGAGCCGGGTCTCCTCGGGTTCGTCCAGGTCGAGGCGGGTGCAGAGTTCACGGGCCATGGCGGCGAGGTCGGGCCAGTCGACATGGCCGTCGCCGGTCTGGTCCAGCACCGTGCGGAAGAACTCCTCCGCCGAACGCCGGCTCTCTCCCGTGCCCGCCGAGGGCGCCGGATCCGGCCGGGGGACGCCGCTCAGCGGTGTGAGGAGACGCAGCAGAGCCGAGGCCCGCTTCATGCGGGCGGTCAGGGCGGCCACGGTCCGTGCCCGAGGATCGTCACTGTCGGGCGACAGGGAGAGGGCCTCGATGATGCTTTCCGCATTGACCCAGCCCTCGGGCAGGAAACGGGCGAGTCCGGCGGCGCAGTAGGCGCCCTGCATGAGCGTGGAGGCACCGGGCATCTCGGGCAGACCCGCCCGGCGCCGGTACGACTCGGGAAGCGAGGCGACGGTGATCGCGCCCAGCAGCGGACCGACGACAGCCCGGCCGGCCGCCCACAGCGTCGGCGCCCCGTCCAGCAGCGCCGGGGCAGGCAGATGGTCGAAGAGCCGGAAGAGGATGACGCGGGCCGCCTCGGTGTTCTCCAGTTCGTCCTCGACGACCCGGTCGAAGTACCGCCAGAAGTCGTCCAGGTCCTCGGGGAGTTCCGAGGCGTCGCCGTCGAGGGCGGCGAGGAACGACCGGTACTCGGCGTACATCCGCTCCATGGTGTCCTGGTCGAGCGGCTGACCGCTGAGCCGGCACATGGTGACGGCGCTCTCGAAGAGAGTGGCGACCACCCAGGCCCGGGTCGCCCGGTCCATCGCGTCATAGGCACGGCCGCGGGAATCGGAGCCGCTCATGCGGGCGTGCAGCCTGTTGAGCCGTGCGGCCTCCCGCTCCCGAACCGCCTGGTCGGCACCGAACATGCGCCGCATGCTCAGGAAGGTGTTGCGCAGCCGGCGCCACGGATGGGCGACGAACGTGGAGTTGTCGACGAGGGCTGCACCGATCTGCGGGTGCGCGGCCTCCAGCACGGTGGCACGGATTATCGCCAGCGCCCAGCGCGGGTCGTCGAAGAAGCCGCTGAAGCGTGATTCCGGGCCGAACAAGGGCCTCTCGTCGGCCGTTCCCGTGGTGGTCATGAAGGGTCTCCCGTCGTGCGGGGCGGCACACCGCCGAAACGGCGGTCGCGGCGCCGGTAGGTACGAAGGCAGGCAAGAAAGTCGGGGGCCCGGAAGTCCGGCCAGAGCACCTCGGGGAAGACCCACTCGGCGTAGGCGACCTGCCAGAGCATGAAGTTGGAGATGCGCTGCTCGCCGGAGGTGCGGATGACCAGGTCGACGTCGGGAGTGTCGGGGAACGGCAGGTGGTCTGCGAAGAGCCGCTCGGTGACCTCGTCCGCGGGTGTCCCACTGCGGATCAGCGACCTGGCGGCCTCCACGATGTCCCGGCGCCCGCCGTGGTCGAACGCCACGGTCAGCGTCATCCCCCGGTTGTCGGCGGTCAGCGTCGCCAGGTCCTCGAAATCCCCGGCCAGCTCACGGGGGATACGCGAGTCGGCGACCCCCAGGAAGCGACAGCGGATGCCCCGGGCCAGCAGCAAAGGCGCGTGCTTGCGCACGACCCGGCGGACCAGACCCATCAGGAAGTCGACCTCCGCCCCGGGGCGGTTCCAGTTCTCGGTGGAGAAGGCATACAGACTGAGCCACTCCACGCCGGCTGCACGGGCCGCCTCGATGATGTCGATGACAGTGGTCTCGGCGGCCTGGTGCCCCGCCGTGCGGGGAAGCGAACGCCGCTGCGCCCAGCGGCCGTTGCCGTCCATCACGCAGGCCACGTGCCGTGGCACCGCACGCGCCGCCCGGTCGCCTTGCCGCTGTCCGCCGGGGCCGTCTCCGTACTGTCGCCCACCCGGCCCGTCCCCCGTCGCCGCGCGTGCGCACGGGATGCCGTTGCCTCCCGTCGCCGGCCCCGTCCCCTCCGGAACGGCGCGCTCGGCCGTACTGCGCTCGGTCACACCCACCCCGTCTCACCAGGCGCCTCGTCCACGCCCCACCGGGCGTCCCCTCCTGGAGTCTGACAGGGCGACAGAGACCTGACGGGCCAAGCGGGTGGCCACCACCCTTGGCTCCTTTGTGCGATTCCCACGGCTTCCCACGTGACGTCGCCGAGCGGGCGCCGGAGAGCGGCCCCTGCCCCGTGACGGGGGCAGGGGCCGTGCGTCGAGCTGAGCGGGGATGGCCGCGTCCCTGAGGATGGCGACGGGGACGGACCGCGCGGGCGCCCGGCCCTCCGGGTGCTTCAGTACGGTCGCGCCGCATCCCACGCACCCGGTGCCGAAGTTCGCCGTCCTGGCCGGCGTGCGTCCCTCAGCAGTTGCGGATGGACCACACCGGCGTCCAGTCGTACGTGAAGGGCCTGTTCTCCGGCAGGGCGACGTCCAGGACCTGTCCGTTCTGGCCGTAGAAGAAGGCGGCGGCCCCGACTTGGTTGTTCACGGCCTGGCCGACGCCGTTCCAGTACGACAGGGAGTACTGGGCGCACCGGTAGAGGAAGAAGACTTTGTACTTGCCCACGGCGGGATCCCATACGCCCGCGCACAGGTTGCCGGAGGTGCACTCGACGGGGTTGCCCGACGTCGTGTGGACGTAGTCGGCCGCCGGGGACACCGTGGGGGAGACGGCTGCCACGGCGCGTGAGGAGGCGGTGGTCTCCTGGGGCGCCGGGGGCATGATCATGATGTGGCTGTCGTTCTCGCGGGGCGTGTCCGGGGCTGCGTGGGCCGGAGCCGACGCGAAGGCGGACGCCAGTACCCACAGGAAGGCACCGACCACTGCGAGGGTGGAACGACCGGTACGCGACATCGTCACTCCTTTTCCGGGGACGCCCGGAATCAGTGCTGTTCTGTGCACAGCGGAACGTCGGGCAGTTGGTTGTCCGGATGGCTGATGTAGATGTTGGTGACGTAGCCCCCGTACTGCGGCAGGTACGCCCACCAGTCGTTGGTGTAGGGCGGGACGGAGACCGCCTGGCCCTTCTTCTGGCAGCCCACCAGCACTTCCACGCCGGCCGGGAGCCGGGTCAGCAGGTTGTCTCCGAGCGCCGGGTCCTTGCGGACCGCCACATCCGACCCCCACGTTCCGTACCACGTGCCTGTCGGCGCCGTGCCGCCGGGAACGTTCAAGGAACGGGTCAGCCGGCCGAGGTCGGTGTAGGCCTTGCCGTAGGAGGTGCCGTCCGGGTGCAGGGTGAGGACGGCGACGATCGAGCGGTCGCCGGTCCCCACGGTGCCGGTCGTGTGCAGCGCCGGCCGGCTCAGGTCGACGCCCGCGGCTCCCGTGGCGGGAGCGGCGGAGCCGCCCTGCGCACGGGCCGAGGTGCTGCTGCCCGTGCCGCAGGTGCCTTTCGCGGAGAAGGCCGACCAGCCCTGCTTGACGGCCCACGGCCGGTTGAAGGCGGCGGCGATGCCGAAGTGCTGGTCGAAGGAGTCGGAGGCGCACCGGGTCGACTGGCGCAGACGCTGCATGATGAAGTCGCGCACATCGGCCGGGGCCGTTTCCAGGATGTGGCGGTAGATCTTCACCGTGTCGCGGGCGGAGATGGCCGTGTAGCCCCAGTAGCCCTCGTATCCGGCCGGAGGCCGCGCGGTGTCGACGAGACCGAGACGCGTGATCATTCGGTCGGCGATCGCGGGCCCGCCGTAGGTCGACCAGTAGTGGTTGGCCGCGCTGTCCTGGCTGCTGCGGAGCATGGCGTCCAGCCGGGCGCGGTCGGCGTCCGGGATGTCGGCGGGGCTGCGGTTCCACAGGAAGTCGAGAGCCAGCAGGAGTTTGACGACAGAGGCGGAACGGAACGTGGCCGACGCGTTGAGCTGCTCGGTGAAGGTGCCGGTCTGCCGGTCGAACACGGCTACGCCGGCTGTGACACCGGCGGGCACCTGAGGGGTTCGCGGTGCGGCCGACCGCGTGTCGTCCGCAGTCCTCGGTTCCGCCGCTGCCGCACCGGAGTGCGGGAGTGCCGCGCAGGTGAACGCGAGGGAGAGCAGAGCCGCGGCCGCGGCGAGCATGCGCGGCGGGGTGCGGTGTGAGGGCGTGGGGGAGCGGAGTGCAAGACGGAACATGTCGTGACGGTCCTCGGTGTGTATGCGGGAAACGCGATGAGGGAGGGGAGCGTCCGAGGCGGGCATCGTGCTGTCCGGCACGGCGACACCCCGTCGAGGAGCCTTCGTGCCGGACGCGTGCGGCCCCGGACGGTGCGCCCTGGCGGCTGCTGCCGTGTGGCCTACGGGATGTTGCATTCCGTCATGCCGGGCCAGGGATCGGTCGACGTCCACACGTCCACGGCGGGGATGAATCCCCAGGCATGGTGCACGTCCTGACCGGGAGCGACGCGGTCCCCCATGGTGTAGTACCAGACATTGTTGCCGCCGTTGTGCCAGGCGCCCCGGCCCCAGCACACGAACCAGCTCGACGAGGTGTCGATCCAGCCGATCACCGGGCAGGCCGCGATGAAGCTGGCGCAGCCGTACAGCGGAGCTCCGGCCCGGTTGCCGCACACCCAGTCCCGGGACCAGGTGCGCCCGGTCCAGGCGTCGTAGTGGCTGACGTTGCGGGCGGTGCACGATGCCTGGGGCGCGGGAGGCGCGGCATCGGCCCCGCGGGACGCGCTCGGCGTCGCACGGATGGTGCGGTCGGCCTGCGGCGTCGACGCCTGAACGGCGCCCGCGCTGAAGAGTACGGCCAGGAGGGCGGCGAGTATCGCCACCGCTCTTCTCACGGACATGTGCGGGCCCCCGGTTGTCGAGAAAGTGATGGTCGCAGCGATGGTCGGAAGACCCCGTGGAACCGGTGGGCTGCACGGGGCGTCGCTTCGGATCGAGCCTTCCACTCCCACTCGATGCATGTCATTGCTCATGTCCATGCGAGATGAGAACTGATCCATGAGGGATTCATGATGGTTGCCGGCGGAACGGTCTCCCGGGCGGGAGCACCGATGGGTCCCGATCCACGGACACCGAGCGCCCACCAGCTGCGGCTGTTCGTCGCCCTGGCGGAAGAACTCCACTTCTCCCGTGCCGCCGCCCGCCTCTTCATCACGCAGTCGGCCCTGAGCCAGCAGATCAAGGACCTCGAACGGCGCCTCGGTGTGCAGCTGTTCGACCGTTCCAGCCGGACCGTCACTCTCACGCCGCAGGGGAGGGTGCTGTTGGCGGACGCGCGGGGCGTGGTGACGGCCATGGACCGGCTGAGCCACAGCGCCTCGACGCAGGCGCGCCGGCTCTCGGGCCGACTCGTGGTGGGCACCGTCGGGGCCGAAGCGGCCATGCCCTACACCCGCGCCGTCCTGAGCCTGCTGCACAGGCGGCACCCGCAGGTCCAGATCGACGTGCGCAGCCTCCACCTCGCAGACCACTTCGACGCCTTGTTCCGCCATGACATCGATGTTGTCTTCCTGCGGCCACCGGTACCCGACGGCATAGAGGTGCAACACCTGGCCACGGAGGACCGGTTGGCCTGTTTGCCGGCGAGCGATCCGCTCGCGGAGCGGGCACGGATCACCCTCGCGCAGCTGGCGGACCGTCCGGTGATCGACGTACCGCCCCAGGTGCCGCGGGTGTGGTGGGACTTCTGGGCGGTGGACCCCCGGCCCGACGACACACCGGTCCGCTACGGACCGGTGGCCTCGGACGTGGAGGGGCTGCTTCATCTCGTCGCGCGGGGCGAGGGTATGTGTTTCCTGCCGGCTGCGGCCCGCGACCTCTTCCCGCGCCCGGGCGTCAGCTATGTCGAGGTCACGGACCTGCCTCCCTCCACGGCCGGCCTCGCCTGGCTGAGGAGCAACCGTACCGAGCCGCTGATCAAGGCCGTTGCCGGTGCGGCCCGGTATGTGGCATCGGCGTGAGGCAGAACAAAGGTCGCGGGAGGTGGACCGCTCGGCGAGAAGCGATCGCCGTTCCGTGTCCCGTCGGCATGCTGACACCGGCCGGCAGAGCGGTCGGCGGGCCACCGGGTCGCAGAACGCGGGCCGGGGATAAGTCCGTGATGCCGAGCAGGCTGTCGGGCCGGCAGTGGCCGCACGCGGTGAGTCCCGTGGCGAGGAGGCGACGGGCTTCGTCCCGGTCGACGGGGCGGTGTCGCTTGCCGGCCATGTGACAGTCGCCGGCGTGGACCCGCAGGGGCGGGCGTCGCTCGCCGATGCCGAGTTCGACGATCCACTCCGGTGGCGCGGGCCGGTTGCGGCGGCCGCGTTCTTCTTCGGTTCGCCGTCTGGTGAGCGCGGCGATCTTCGCGTCGATGCGCTGCAGCCACATGGTGTGCCAGACCCGCAGAGTGTGCAGGCGGTCGAGGTCGGGCGGCAGGTCATCGAACATATATTTGATTCTATGCCCATGATCCGCCGTCGCGCACTCGCGTGTGCCGGCACCAGGATCACAGCGTTCTCGGAGATGCCGGCGCATCACCTCGATGCCCTGGCAGACCCAGGAGGGCGGCTGCCGGGGAGCCGGGTGGACGGTGAGCGCCGCGTCGCGGAGCGCCCGCGTAAGGGGGTGCTTCCCCGAGGCGCTGCCCGCGAGGCCGGACGGGGCGGTGGCGGCATGTCAGTGAACGGCGGAGGCCGTCGACAGCGCCCACCGCCCGGTCCGACGTGTCACGTGGCGACGGCGACGCTCCGGGGGCATGCTGTGGACACGTACGGTCGCAGGGCAGCCGACGAGAGGGGGCCAGCCATGCCGAAGTCGTCGCAGAGCGTCACGGGCGTGGCTCTCCTGGCGGATCCGGACATGTGGAGCAGCGAACACCTCGGTCTCGACGCCTACCTGACCCTCCTCGGGTACGAGGGCGACCGGACGCCCACTCTTGAGACGCTGCGCGCCCTGCAGCGAGCGCATGTGCTGACCGTGCGCTGGGACACCCTCGACAGCTTCCTGTACCGCGAGGTGCGGCTCGACGTGCCCTCGGTCCAGGACAAGCTGGTGCGCCGGGGCCGGGGCGGCTACTGCTACGAGCACGTTGTGCTCTTCGCCGCCGCGCTGGAGAAGCTCGGGTTCCGCTTCACCGCCGTCTCCGGCCGGGTACAGCTCGGCGCGGACTCCTCCGATCCCCGCCCGGCTACGCACGCGATGTTGATCGTGGACCTGGACGGCACACGGTGGCTGAGCGACGTCGGCTTCGGCCACGGCCCTCTGGAGCCCATCGAGCTGGTCGACGGCGGCCGCAGCGAAGCGGACCCGTGGCCGCTCCTGCTGCGCCGGCAGGACATCACTCACGGCTCGCCAGGCTGGGCGGTGCACCAGCGCGGGGGCGGAAGGGAGGGACCGGACGGCTGGGTGGTGCGGCAGGTTTTCACCGAGACCCCGCAGTACCCCGTCGACTACGAGGTCGGCAACCACTTCGTCGCCACCCATGACCGCTCCCCGTTCGTCACCCGCCCGTTCATCCAGCGGCGGGGCATCGACCGGTACGACACGCTCGACGCCCTGGTCTGGACGACGGAACGCCCGGGCCGGGACCGGGTGACGCGGGCCGTCGGGCCGCACGAGGTGCCCGAGCTGATCGACGACGTCTTCGGGATCCGCACCGCCCCTGAGGAAGCCCGACTGCTGGTGACCAGGCTGAGGGAGCTGGACTCCGCCCGGCACCGCCCCGGACGCACACCTCGGTGAAGAGGACCTGATCGGTCGCCCAGTCACGTGCCCGCCACCGCCGGCGCAGAGCCCCTTCCGGCGTCGCTCGCGACGAGCTGGGCCGCCTCCGCCTCCAGCAGATGGCCGGCCGCACGTAACGGTCCGGACACCTTCCGCCGGGTGGCCGGGGCTGCTCCGGGAAAGTCCCGTTCGAAGACGGACAGCGGCAGCCGGGTCGGCGGTGCGTTCAGTGTTCCCGTGACGTGCACCAGGCGAGTGCCCGCCCTCCCCCCCCGGCCGGCGATCTCGGCGGGGCGGCAGGGTTTGGCTGCGCTGCCGGTCCTCAGAGTGTTTGCCAGAGGCGGGCCAGTGCCGATGTGGTGAGAACCTGGTCAGGATGCCCCTGTCCGGCGAGGCGGCCGTCCTGGAGCAGGAGGCAGGCGTCCGCCGTGCGTGCGACCGTCAGGTCGTGCGTGGCCTGGACGACCGTCACCCCGTCGGCGACGAGTGCCGTCACCAGTGCCCCGATCCGCTCCCTCGCCTCAGGATCCAGACCTGTGGTCGGCTCGTCGAGGAGCAGAAGGTCCGACTCCTGTGCCAATCCTTGCGCGAGGAGCGCGCGTTGACGCTGCCCACCCGACAGCTCGCCCAGCTGACGTGAGGCGAGGTCCCGGATCTCGAGCCGGTCGAGCGCCGCGTCCACGGCCGCGTGGTCCTGGCGGGTCAGCCGGCGCCACGGCCCCCGGTCACCCCAGCGCCCCATCTCCACGGTCTGCCGGACGGTGAGCGGCAGGGTGTCGCCGACGGCTCCGCGTTGCGGTACGTACGCGGGCGGCCGGTCTCCGGTGCGGTGGAGATCACCGGATGTCGGATGGATCACACCGGCAAGCACGCCGAGCAGGGTCGACTTGCCGCTGCCGTTCGGTCCCACGAGCACTGTTGTGGCCAACTTCGGTATCTCCGCGCTGATTTCACGAAGCACCGGGCGACCTGGGTAACCGGCGCACAACCCGGAGAAGGAGAGATGGGCGGTCCGCCCGGAGGGCGAGGAGGGGGAGGGGCGCGCTTTAGTGAACATGATTTTCATTGTAGTGTCCCTCGCATGGAATGGCTGACGGCCCCTTTCGAAGTGACCTTCGTGCAACGAGCCCTGTGGGGCGGGATATTGGTGTCCGCGATCTGCGCGTCGGCGGGCACCTGGGTGGTGCTGAGGGGGATGGCCTTCCTCGGTGACGCCATGTCCCACGGGCTGCTGCCGGGTGTCGCGCTGGCCGCGCTGCTCGGCGGGAATCTGATGGTGGGGGCGGTGGTCAGCGCCCTCGTCATGACGGCCGGCGTCACCGCGCTCGGCCGTACACCGAGGCTGTCCCAGGACACCGGCATCGGGCTGCTGTTCGTGGGCATGCTGTCGCTCGGCGTGATCATCGTCTCGCGCTCGCAGTCCTTCGCGGTCGACCTGACCGGCTTCCTCTTCGGTGACGTGCTCGCCGTCCGGCAGCAGGACCTCCTCGTGCTCGCCGCGGCGTTGCTCGCGGCGCTGGTGGTGTCGGTCCTCGGCCACCGCGCCTTCCTGGCCCTGGCGTTCGACGAGCGCAAGGCTCACACCCTGGGTCTGCGGCCGCGCCTGGCCCACGCCGTGCTGCTCGGCCTTCTCGGTCTGGCGATCGTGGCCTCGTTCCACATCGTGGGAACACTGCTCGTCCTCGGACTGCTCATCGCACCGCCGGCGGCCGCTCTGCCCTGGGCCCGCAGCGTGCGCGGGGTCATGGCGCTCGCCGCCCTGCTCGGCGCCACCGCCACGTTCGGCGGGCTGCTTCTGTCCTGGCACTTGAGCACCGCCGCCGGCGCGACCGTCGCGGCGCTCGCGGTGAGCCTGTTCTTCCTCTCCCACATGGTGTCCGGCCTGCGTGACCGCCGTGCGCGCCACACCCCCGCCCCGGCCCCCGTACTCGAAGTCGACTGAAAGAAGTCAGAGGCGATCGCCATGACCGTACGCAGAAACGTCACCTTGTGGGCATCGACCGCACTGGTGCTCACCGCGCTGCTCACCACGAGTTGTGGAGGCGCGGGCAGCAACACCGCATCACCTGGAGCGAGTTCCCCGTCCGCCGTCCCGCACGGACACGTCGAGGGAGCCCGGGAGGCCGCCGAGCAGCAGTCCCGGCTCCTCCTCAACGACCCCGCCGACGGCGACACCAGAATCCTCGACCTCGTCACCGGCCAGGTGCACACGACGGCACAGGTGAAAGACGCCGTTCGGCTGGGGACCGACGGCAGGTTCGGCTACCTCCACACACCCGGAGGCACGCACGTCCTCGACAGCGGTGTCTGGATGGTGGACCACGGGGACCACGTCCACTACTACAGCGCGGCGACACGGGACGTGGGCGAGCTTCCCGCAGGAAGCCGCGCCCAGGTACGCAGCGACGCCGCCGTGACCGCGGTGACCGACGAGGGCGGGCGCACCCTCCTGTACGACCGCAGCGAACTGGAGCAGGGGAAGATCACATCTCCCGTGACGCTGCCGGGCACCCACACCGGCGCCGTCGTCCCGTACGAGGAGCACCTGCTCGCCTTCAGGAACAGGAGCGGCACCGCCGAACTCGTCGTCCTCGACCGCAGGGGAAACCGTGTCGCCTCGCCGGGCGTGACGTGCGCGGAGCCCCGAGGGGACGCCGTGACCAGGCGCGGCGTGATTTTCGGCTGCGCCGACGGCGCCCTGCTCGTCCGCGCACACAACGGTGCCTTCACCGCCGAGGCGATCCCTTACGGCACACATGTCCCCGCGACGGAACGGGCCACCGTGTTCCGTCATCGGCCCGGCGGCGACACGCTCACCGCCGCGGCCGGAGACGACGCCGTCTGGGTCCTCGACGTCGCCGAACGGACCTGGACGCGGGTGGACACCGGACCGGTCGTCGCGGTCAACACCGCCGGAGAGGGGTCCCCGTTGCTCGTCCTGGAGACCGACGGCTCGCTGCACGGCTACGACATCGCAACCGGAGAACGGACGGCGCGAACCAAGTCGCTGCTGACGGAAGGGACATGGGCCCGTACCGACGGCAGCGCCCCCGTCATCGAAGTCGACCGCAGCCGCGCCTACGTCAACGACCCGGAAAGCAAGAAGGTGTTCGAGATCGACTACAACGACGGCCTGCGCATCGCGCGCTCCTTCGACCTGGACATCAGGCCCGTCCTCATGGCGGAGACCGGACGATGAGCCGCACCGGCGCGAAGCAGCACGTACGGGTGGGCATCGCCCGCCTGCGCCGCCTGATCGCGGGACTTCTCGCCCTCGTGACAGCCGCTACCGCCACCGCCTGCACCACCGGCGACGACCGGCCCGACATCGTCGTCACCACCAACATCCTCGGCGACGTCACCCGGGAGATCGTCGGTGGCGAAGCCGACGTCACCGTCCTGATGAAGCCCAACGCCGACCCGCACTCCTTCGGTCTGTCGGCGGTGCAGGCCGCCGAGCTGGAACACGCCGACCTGATCGTCCACAACGGTCTGGGGCTCGAGGAGAACGTACTGCGGCATGTGGACGCCGCACGCGAGTCCGGCGTCGCCACCTTCGCCGCCGGCGAGGCGGCCGGCCCGCTCACCTTCCACACCGCCGGCGACGGCGGTCCCGAGGGCGAAGCAGGACAGCCCGACCCGCACTTCTGGACCGACCCCGACCGGATGCGCAAGGTCACCGCCCTGCTCGCCGACCAGGTCGTCGAACACGTCGACGGCGTCGACGCCGACACCGTGCGCGCCAACGCCGACCGCTATGCGAAGCAACTCACCGAGCTCACCGCCTGGATGGAGAGGTCGTTCGACCGCGTCCCCGGGGACCGGAGGGCCCTCGTCACCAACCACCACGTCTTCGGCTACCTCGCCGACCGCTTCGGCCTCCGCGTGATCGGCGCGGTCATCCCGAGCGGCACCACGCTGGCCTCACCCAGCTCCTCCGACCTGCGCTCCCTCACCGAGGCGATGGACAAGGCAGGCGTACGCACGGTCTTCGCCGACTCCTCCCAGCCCCAGCGCCTCGCCGAGGTACTGCGGACGGAGCTGGGCGGCGGGGTTCGCGTCGTCCAGCTGTACTCGGAGTCCTTGACCGCCAAGGGCGGGGGCGCCGACACCTACCTGCGGATGATGCGCGCCAACACCACCGCCATGGTCACCGGCCTGACCGGCCACTGACCCCTCCGAGCCGGCACACCGGCCATGGGCGCCGGCACATCACCCCTCCATGCCGCCGTCGCGCGGTGCAGAAAGGAACACACCGATGAACAAGTCGATACGCGTCAGAGCGCTCACGGGCACGGCGCTGGCCCTGGCGGTCACCACCGTCCTGACCGCCTGCGGCGGGGGGAGCTCCTCCGCCTCCCGTACCACGTCCGACGGGACCCCGAGCGCCACGCCCGCGGTGACGGTCAGGGATCCGCTGGTCGCCACCTTCGACGGAGGTCTGTACATCCTCGACGGAAAGAGCCTCAAGCTCGCCAAGACCATCGACCTGCCCGGCTTCAACCGGGTCAACCCCGCGGGCGACCAGGACCACGTCGTCGTGTCCACCGACAGCGGGTTCCGCGTCCTGAACGCCACCGACCAGGCCCTCACCGATATCGAGTACCAGGGCCCCAAGCCCGGCCACGTGGTACGCCACGCCGGAAAGACCGTGCTCTTCACCGACGGCACCGGAGAGGTCAACGTCTTCGACCCCGCCGATCTGAGCAGTGGCAAGAAGCCGGAAGGCCGCACCTACACCTCCGCCGAAGCACACCACGGTGTCGCCATCGAACTGGCCAACGGCGAACTCCTCACCACCCTGGGCACCGAGGAGAAGCGCACCGGCGCGCTGGTGCTGGACGGGAACAACAAGGAGATCGCGCGCAACGAGAACTGTCCCGGCGTCCATGGCGAGGCGGCAGCCAGGAACGAGGCCGTCGGACTCGGCTGCGAGGACGGCATCCTGATCTACAAGGACGGCAGGTTCACCAAGATCGACGCCCCCGACGACTACGGCCGCATCGGCAACCAGGCCGGCAGCGACGCCTCGCCGGTCCTGCTGGGCGACTACAAGACCGACCCGGAGGCCGAGCTGGAGCGGCCCACCCGTGTCTCCCTCATCGACACCGAGAAGAAGCGGCTGCGCCTCGTCGACCTGGGCGTGAGCTACTCCTTCCGCTCACTGGGCCGCGGTCCGCACGGGGAAGCCCTGGTCCTGGGCACCGACGGTGCCCTGCGCGTCATCGACCCGGACAGCGGCAGGATCGAGAAGAAGATCCCGGTCGTGGGCGAGTGGCAGGAGCCGCTGGACTGGCAGCAGGCCCGGCCCACCCTGTTCGTCCGCGGGCACGTCGCGTACGTCTCCGAGCCCGGCAAGAAGGCGCTGCACGCCGTCGACGTGGAGACGGGGAAGAAGATCACCTCGGTCACCCTGCCGAAGAGCACCAACGAACTGTCGGGCGTCGTCGCCGGACACTGACGGCGCGACATGCCCTCGCCACAGCGGCCCGCCGCGGGCCGCTGTGGCCGCTCTCCACCTTCACGATGTGCGCCTCGCCGTCACCACGCCCGGTGGCGGCGATACGCGTCGCAGAGAAGGGCCGCCGGCCTTCTCACGAAGTCCGGCCGGCGTCCGCCGGTGCTCTCGACACCAACGTGGCCGCAGCACAGTTCGGCTGGTCAGCCCAGCGGGACGGCGGAAGAGGGCCGGTGCGGCGAGGACCGCCACGTTCGCTGCGGATGCGCCCAAGGGACGGCGGTCGCCATGCCTCGGGCGACGTGGTCCCTCGCATGCGCGTCGGCGGCCCAGGCCGACGAGGCCGCCGGTTCCCGGCCCGCCCACCGTCCCCGCCCCTTCCGGCTGCTCACTTCTGCTGCAAGGCCTGGCGCATCCAGTGAAGTCGCTCCAGGGAACGGCGGCGCATCCACAGAACCCAGAAGCACAGCGCGACCATGCCTGCGGCGAACACAAGGGGGAGGACGAGGGACCCGCTGACGGCACCGAGTACGACCAAGCCGATGGTGAGGATGCCCATGGCGCCGAGCCAGTACGGCAGCCACTTGCGGGCCCTTTCCATCTGGCCGAGCTGCTCGGTCACCAGCCGTCGCACGGCCGCCTGTTCCTCGGGCTCCTGCGGCACCTCGTGGTGACGGATCTTCCGGTTGAGATCCGCGAGTCCGCCCGCGTCGGTGCCCACGGCTCGGGCGGCCCGGCGGCGCTGCACGGCCAGGACCGCGACGGCGATGCCGGTGTACAGAGCGCTATGGAACACCCAGGCAGCTGGGTGCTCGTCTCTGCGGAACAGGGCCGTGATGCCCAGTCCCAGGAGGAACACCAGGACCGCCTGTGCGGTCAGACTGCGGTCGAGTAAGCGCTTGAGCGAGAGCACAGCGCAGACCTCCTCGAAAACGAAGTCGGGACAGCGTCATCGCCTTCCGGATACCCCGCGTTCTCCCCCTCATCTGACCAACCGTTGGTTCTCCGGTGCCGGGACGGCCGTGATCCACCGGCCGTCCCGGCACTGCGGGGAACGCGATGCGTCGGCCACGTCGGACGGCTGCCCGAGGCGGCCGAGGGGTGTCATACCGACCACGCTTGTGCTGCGGCGCGCGTGGCCGGCGACAGGGCCTCGTTTGTGCGAACGAACAGATCGGTGTTAGAAGTAGTGCCATGAGTGCCGGAGACCGTCTTGACCTGACCCTGAGGCTCGTCCAGAACGCGGGCAAGCTGTCCGTGTCGGAACTGGCCGAACGCCTCGGCGTCTCGGAGATGACCGTTCGCCGGGACCTGAACGCGCTGGAGAGCCAGGGCCTGCTGCGCCGGGTGCACGGCGGCGCCGTTCCCGTGCGTACGCGGGAAGAGGGGGGAGGCTTCCTCGCCCGGCGCGAGTGGCAGGCCACTACCAAGGACCGGCTGGGGGCGGCGGTCGCCGCGATGATCGAGCCTGGGTCAAGGGTGCTGCTGGACGCGGGCACCACCACGGTTCACGTCGCGGAACACCTGGTGGAGCGCGCTCCGCTCACGGTGGCCGTACTGAGCCTGCAGGCAGCCGAAGTCCTGGCGGACAAGCAGGGCATCGAACTTCTTGTGGTGGGAGGGCGATCGCGTCCGGGTGAACGCTCGCTGGTGGGCCCCCTGGCGCTACGCACCCTGGAGTCCCTGAGCTTCGACTGCTTCGTCATGTCGATCGGCGGGGTCCACGCCGAGCGCGGCTGGACGGAGTTCTCCCTCGACGACGCGGCGGTCAAGCAGGTCGGTCTTGCGCAGGCGGCACGGACCGTCGTGGTCGCCGACGCCACCAAACTCGGGGTGCGGGCGTTCAGCCGGGTTGCTCCGCTGGGCGCGGCGGGTGCCTTCGTCACTGATGCCGCGGCTGAGGACGCGCAGACCCATCCGAACGGCCCCCAGACCCTCCATGCCCTGAGGAAGTCCGGGGTCGAGGTCCACCTGGCGTAACGGCCGCCGGCGCCGTGCGCGGGACCGGCGGGGCGGCTCGCACGTCGTCTCACGTCCCCGGACGCTGCCGCAGACGAACTTCGGGGTCACGCGACGTCCTGCGGGTGGAAAGCGTGCTCCGTGAAGCTGCCGCACGCCGTGAACCCCAGGCGTCGGTAGACCAGTTCACCGTCCGATGTCGCCTGGAGCACCGCGCGGGACCGGCCGTGTTCGCGTGCGGCGTGGAGCGCGGCCACGGTGATGGCGCCGCCGTAGCCGCGTCGGCGGTGGCCGGTGAGGGTGCTGATGTTGTAGATGCCGGCCACATCGGCGTGGTGGAAGACTTCCGCCGAGCAGACCGGCTGGTCGCGGTAGTACCCGATGAGGTACTGGGCGGGGCAGTCGGGCCGGAGGGCCCAGCGGGCCGCGTCGCGGTAGAAGGCCCGCACCGTGGCGGCCGGCGGGTCCCAGTTCGCGGACAGCACAGCGGCATAGTCGGCGAGCTGTCCGGGGCTCCTCACCTGACGGATGTCCAACTCCGCGATGCGTGGGCGGGAGGGGAGCGCGTCGAGGGGTGCCCACATCGCCGTCTCGCTCTCGGAGGCTTCGAGGCCGGCTGCCTCGAGGCGGCGGGAGAGGTCCGAGGGCGTGGAAGTGGGTCCGACCCACCAGGAGAAGGGGCGTCCCGCGGCTTTCAGCGTGTGGACCGTCGCTTCGATGCGAGCCGCGGCCTGCCCGGGAGCGAAGCGTGCCGCCGCCACGATGTTGAACGTGTCGTCGTCGATCCCGCTGTCGGCGATCAGCAGGTCGTCCGTTTCGGTCACGGACGCACCGACGACCTTCCGGTGCAGGTGGGCCGCGTGCTCTGCCAGGTTGGCTTCCATGCGCACGAGGATGTCCGCTTCACCGGCACCTGCGTACTGCTTCATGATCAACTACCGTCTTCAATCTCTCCGGGTGTCCCACATCTTCCGCCTCGCCGCGCGACCGGTCCCATACCGGGTCCCCGTCAGCCATCCGGAGGCGGTGAGCGGACGTGAACGAGAAGTACTGCCGGCGCCGGCCGGGGTGACCGAACGACGCCGAAGCCGGCGACGGCAGGGAAGGTGCGAGGCTGCACCCTTCACTCCCGTGATGCGGCGCGACGGGCGCACTGTCGGTCAACGCGGCCACACTAACATCAAATCGCACATGGCGTGTTCGTATGAACATGGAGATGGCTGGACCGCGTGGATCGCGCTGTCGCGTCGGCGTGCGATTTCCTGTACCGCCGCCCCTGCGGACGTCATTCTGCAAGGCTCAGTGATCAAACATCGAAGTGGTCAAATGAACGTCTCCATGTTAGAACGGTGTGAGGCAACGCCGCCCGACGGAACCTGACCCCTTTCGGTCGGCTCGGACTGCTACGGGGACGAGTTCCCCCGTCAAAGTCCGCTTCCGCTTCAGATCTCGTGGAGGAGACATCCTGTGAACCACCAACCGCATTCGTTGATGATCCTCGTCGCCGGACCGTACCGGTCGGGAACCGGTGACGACCCGCGCAAGATGGAGGCGAACGTCCGCGCCATGAACGAGGCCGCCCTGGCGCTCTTCCGTGCCGGCCACCTCGGAGTCACCGGCGAGGCGCTCGCCCTCCCGCTGCTGGAGACCGCTGGCAGTACCGGCCCCGGCGACGCCGCCTACGAGGAGATATTCCACCCCCTCGCCGAGCAGCTCCTCTTCCGCTGCGACGCGGTCCTGCGCATCGGTGGCCCCTCCGAGGGCGCGGACCTGATGGTTGCGCGAGCACGAGCCTGGGGCAAGGACGTCTACACGAGCCTGGACGACATCCCGGCTGCCCGGTGACGGCGGGGATCGACGTACCCGACGGACGCGGCCGTACCGGACTCGACCGGCACGGCCGCGAGCTGACCGGCAACCCGCGGGTGCGCATCGTCGACGTGCAGGTCCTGTCGTGCGACTGGTCCGTCCTGCGCAAGACGACTTTCGACTACCGGCACGGTGACGGGCACTGGAGCCGCGAGCAGCGCGAGACCTACGATCGCGGAGACGGAGCCACTCTCCTGCTTCACAACGTCCCCTGCTCCACCGTTCTGCTGACCCGTCAGTTCCGGCTGCCTGCCTATGTCAACGGCCATCCCGACGGGATGCTGATCGAGGCAGCGGCAGGCCTGCTGGAGGGTGACACGGCCGAGGAGGCGATCCGCAGGGAGGCGGCGGAGGAAACGGGTAGGAGGGTCGGCGAGGTCGAGCACGTTTTCGACGTGTACATGAGTCCCGGCTCGGTCACCGAGCGCCTGCACTTCTTCGCCGCCCCTTATGAAAGCACCACCGCTCAGGCGGGCGAAACGCGAGGACTCGCCGACGAGGGCGAGGACATCGAGGTCCTCGAACTTCCCTTTCTTACGGCCCTGGCCATGATCCGCTCGGGAGAGATCGCCGACGCAAAGACGATCATGCTCCTGCAATGGGCCGCATTGGACGGGCCCTTCAAAAGCATCAGTCGTTGAGCCGTCTCCCGGCTGTACCGCTACTGGGGAGCCGGCGCCGCGCCGACTGACCGGCCAGCGGCTGATGCCCGAGCCGGCCGAGCGTGGCGGCGGTGGCTCAGCGCCAGTCATCGATCACATACGCGTCGGGGTGGCTGTATCCGGGTTCGTTGGGCCTGTGCATGGTCACGCCCTGCAGCCACGTGCGGAAACCGCGGTCGATCATGCGCCGATATGCGTCCGGGCGGCCCAGGTTCGTGCCGGCGTCCAACTCGCCCAGTCCGCGCTCGGCGGCCAACTGCTCGCACGCGTCGAGCAGTTGGCCGAATCGGTTGGCGGCCTCCGGACCGGGACGTACGGCGCCGAACTTGACGTAGCACACGTTCGCGCCGGCCTCTGACCCGGCTCCGCAATGGCAGACGGCCAGGCCGTCCAACTCGGAGCCGGCGCCACGGAGCAGAATGGTGTCACCGACTCCCTGAGCGAGCGCGGTCACGATTTCGCGTTCCAGGTTCAGGCCCTTGTGCACGGCTCCTGTCAGTGAGCGGCAGAGGTTCAGCGCGGCGGGTCGCTCAGCGGCGGGCAGTTCGCCGTAGAGGGCTCTGCCGGGCACTGGGGCTTCGGCCGTGACCTGCTTCTTCATGATGGCTGTGAGGAATCGAGGCCAGAAACCGTACCGGCGGTAGAGCTCGAGATGCTTGGCGCTGTGGGAGAAGGTGAACAGACCGAGGTGGGAGTTCCCCCACGCGTCGAAGCAGTCCATGACCGGCTCCATCAAACGCCGGCCGATACCCTGGTCCCACAGGTCCGGATGCACGGTCAACGGGCCGAAATAACCGATGCTGCCCCAGTTGGTGGCGAAGTTCGACCCGACGAGCTCGTCCCCGACTGTCGCCGCGAACGCCGACCGCGGATCTGCCGCCCAGCGGGTGTGCACGTAGTCGACGGTTTCGAAAGGATCACGGACCCCGAGGAACGTCCCAAAGGCCATCCTGCAAATCTCATCGGCCCGATCCAGGTCTGACTCATCCAGCGGACGGACTGATACCGGAGCCACTCCACTTCTGCGCTCGGCTGCTGGTGGGATCATCACCTTCTCCTTCCCGCCCCCTTCCATCGCACCACGGCGGCGCCTGGCCAGCTAGGCGAACGATCCGGCGATCTCCCCGAGGACCGAGGACCGAGGACCAGGTCGGTCCGGACGGCCGTGCGCCGCGGCTGGTGTTGCGGGTCTGGGGGCGGGCCCGGCGTAGGCGGCGAGGTGGCCGACGGTGGGGCGGGGGTGGGCGGTGAGAGACCGGTGGCGTGAGAGGAGTGAGTTGCTCGCGGGTCTGGCTCCTCGGCGATGCCCCCTGCCGCCGCTGATCGGCCTCCGGAGCGCAGTCCAGGCGGTGGCGGTGCGAGGGCCGTCCACGCCCCTCGCATCGCACTGCCCGCCGCGCCCCCACTGCCCGAGCCACCCGTCGCACCCGATGAACCGCTCACCGGCACCGCATCCGGCCCGCTGGACCGGCCCGTCACCGAGGCGTGCCTGTGCGCTCGTGACCTCCTCGCCCGCTCGCACCGGTTCGGTGCTGCGCCGCCGGGCCTCCGCTGAGGGTGGCTGGGGCTCGGACGGACGCCGCCGGGGCCTGGAACCAAGGCACCCGCAGGACACGGTGCGTCTGGCGGCCACCACCCCGGTCCGTCTGCGGTAAAGCCTGCGCGTCGGCCGAAGCCGTCCCGCCGGCGAACTGGATCGTGCGGTGACCGCGTGGCACACCGCCGGTCGAGCTGCGGAGGCGCTGCGGCCCTGGACGCTCACCGGGCAGCAGACCGTACGGCCGAGGACTGGTGGCAAAGCGGCAAGACACCAGGGAAAGGCCCTGCGAGGTTTCCGGAGCCGGCCGACGGGCCGCAGGAAGCGGTCAGCGCTTCGTCAGCGGCGGCAGCTCGACGGGGTAGGGCTCGGCGAAGTCCGCCGAGCGGCTCACCGCCTCCCACGCGCCCGCCTCGTCCAGCTGGCGGCGGGAGTAGTCGAGCGCGAGGGTCACCGCGTTCACTCCGAGCAGCAGGTGGGTCGGGACCTCGCCGCGCCGCACGGTGCGGACGATGATCTCCGCGGCGCGCGCCGGGTCGCCCGCGCTGCCGGCGGTGCCCTGGCGCACCCGGCGGTTCATGGCGCCCACGGTGGCGTCGTATGCGTCGGGGACGGGGTGGACGGTCATGGAGGAGCCGGCCCAGTCGGTGGCGAAGCCGCTCGGCTCGACGACCATGAACTGAATCCCGAACGGAGCGGTCTCCGCCGCCACCGAGCGGGTGAACCCGTCGACGGCGAACTTCGCCGCCTGGTACGAGGCGATGCCTGGGGAGCCGCCGACCCGGCCGCCGACGGACGAGATCTGCACCACGGTCCCGGACCCCTGCTGCCGCAGAACGGGCAGCGCTGCCCTGGTCACGTGGTAGACACCCCAGAAGTTGGTCTCGAACTGGGCGCGGAAGTCCTCGTCGTCCGCGGTCTCGACCGGTGCCACGTTCGCATAGCCGGCGTTGTTCACCACGACGTCGAGGCGGCCGAAGCGCTCGAGCGCGGCATCGATCGCCGCGCGGGCCGCATCCGCGCTGGTGACGTCCAGCGGCAGTGCGAGAACTCGGTCGCCGTGATCCTCAAGCTCCGCGGCGAGTGCCTCGGGGCGGCGGGCCGTGGCGACGACGAGGTCACCCGCCTCGAGAACGGCGGTGATCAGGGCGCGCCCGAGCCCGCGGGAGGAGCCGGTGACGAACCAAACTCGCTGCTGCGCGCCGCGCGCGTTGTCTGTACTTTCACTCATAGAGTTAGCGAAACACTGTTCTCCAAATAATGCAACAGGGTTGCGTTAGGTGTTCCTATGATGACTCCATGACGCAGCCAGCCTCCTTCCAGCGGGCCCGCAGCCGGGAAGCCAAACAGGCACGCGAGACAGCGATCCTGGAAGCAGCCCGAAGTCTCGGCCGCGAACGCGGCATCCGCGACGTCACCCTCACCGACATCGCCGCCGAAGTGGGCATGCACAAATCCGCCCTGTTGCGCTACTTCGAGACCAGGGAGCAGATCTTCCTCGAGCTCACCGCCGAGGGCTGGCGCGAATGGTCCACCGCACTCCGCACCCGCCTGCGGAGCAGGCCCACGGCCGACCCCGCCGACGTCGCGGACGCCTTTGCGACCACCCTCGCCGCACGCCCTGTCTTCTGCGACCTCCTCGCCCAGGCCCCCCTCAACCTCGAACGCAACGTCTCGCTGGAAGCCGTACGCGACTTCAAGCTCGTCACCCTCCACGAGGTCGCACTCATCGGCGCCGAGCTGGACCGCCTCCTGGGCCTCGACGAACAACAGACCCTCGACCTGGTGTCCACCGCCACCGGCATGGCCGGCGCCCTGTGGCAGATGGCCACCCCGGGCCCCCGCCTCCGCGAGCTCTACACCACCGACCCCCGGCTCGGACACGCCGTCGTCGAGGTGGAACCGCGCCTGCGCCGCATACTCACCGCGTTCCTCACCGGAACGAGAGCCTGACCACCCGCTCAGGACCCGCTCGGGCAACTCGGATCCCGTCCCAGGGCCGGGCCGACCCACCCACCGGCCGCCTCGCCCAAGCAACCCCGCGGCGACCGCACCGGGGCATACGGGTCTGTGCCGACGCCTCGCGTCCGTCGGCGCCTGCTCCAGTCGCCCACGCGCAGGCCCACTCGCCAGGTGAGCCCCGAAACGTCGAGCCGCGCCCGCCGCAGCCGCCACCCTTCGCGGCGACGCTGCCGTCCCGGTATGGATCACGTGTTGGTCGAGCGCGCCAGGCCGCGTCGACGGGCGGTGATTGCCTCGCCGTCGACGCGTACGCGTTCGCCGAGGGGTTCGTCGCGGCAGAGCTCGCGTCGGCCCTCGGCCCGTCACCGACCCACGGGATCACCGTCAGCACCGTCGTTCCGGACGCGCAGTGTCAGGTGGCCGCCGTGATGCAGCGGTGTGCTCAGCCGCGGACGCGCCGCCTCGTGGCCGGTCTCCGCGTCGACGATGTGCACCTCGCCGTGGCCGCCCCGGGTGACGGCGATCCAGTCGCATCCCGGTGAGGCGGCCACCGCGCGGCGTTGGACGCCCTCCCAGGGTGTGCCGCCGCGGCGTGGAGCCCCGTCCATGCCGGGCAGGGCGAAGCGGCGGGCGGCGCCGTCGGCGTCGAGCAGGATCAGCTCGTCGCCGTCGGGATGGACACGGGTGAAGGCGGTGTGGCACCGGGCGAGGGCCAGCCGGAACACAAGCCCGGGACCGAGGTCCGTGAGCAGCGTGCGGCCGGTTCCCAGCTCGTGGTGCCATGCCTGGTTGGTCCACTCCGGCCAGCGCAGCGGGTCCGGGTCGCCGCCGCGCAGTGTGGTCCACAGTCCCTGACGCCGGGTGTCGAGCCGGAGGTACCAGCCTCGGGCCGGCGACGCCCACGGAATGACCGCCTCGGCAACGAGGATGTCGCCCCTTCTGCGGGCCCGGTGTACTCCCTGGCTCGTGGCCGCGAACACCTGCTCCGAGTCGGGTGCCTGCGCGTCCCCGTGTCCGTCGTCCGGCAGCGGCAGGAGCGCGTGAGGGGTGACCACGGGGCAGCCAGGCGGAGCCGCGAGGAGGTCCGCGAACCGGTGGACGGCAAGCGCACCAGGCTCCCGGTGCCGCAGTACGACCAGAGGGTCGGTCTCGCCCAGCACGGTGACGCCCGGTTCGCCGATGCGCGTTCGCACCCGTGCCGCCTCCCCGGTGCCCAGGTCGAGGACCGTCAGCAGGTCCGACCATGGTTCGCTGTTCTTGCCGAGGCCGGTGGTGAGGGCCAGTCGGCGGCCGGAGGGGTCGCAGGCGAGGTGCTCGGCCGGCACGGCGACCGGAACCGCGCGCTCCACGAGTTTCTCGGCGTAGGGGTCGAGCACGAGCAGCTCCCCGCGGCGGTCGTCGACGCAGGCCACCCGACCGCCCGGCAGCGCCAGAAAGCCGGCGTGCTCCGAAAGGTGACGGCCGGTCAGGCTTCCTGCTACGGCACCGTCGGGCACGGTCAGCAGGTGAACGGCTCCGGCCACGTGATCGGAGACGAGCAGGACGGGAGCGGCAGCAGGCATGAGTCCTCCAGTGAACCGGCTTTGTGAAAACGATTATCATGTATCTTCAGTGCGTTCCCGGTACCTGAGAAGAAACGAGGGCATCGATGCTGCGCTCACCGTCGAGATTCGTCCGCAGTTGGCTCACCGCAGCGGCGGTGGGTTCGCTCCTGGTCGGCTGCGGCTCGTCCTCCGAAGAGCCCGCGAACGGCAAGGCCGAGCCCGCGGCGAAGACGGAGGTGACCGTCGAACCCATCAAGGCGACGACGGAGTTGACCGACACCAATGGCGTCAAGATCTCCTTGAAGAAGAAGCCCGAACGGATCGTCTGCCTGTTCGCCCTGTGCGACGACATCCTGACCGAACTGGGCATCGTGCCGACGGCCACCAACAGCGCGGTGCTCTCCCACCCGGACTTCCTGGGGGAGGAGAAGGCCAAGGAAGTGGACACCATCCCCGGCGGCTTCATCGCCCCGGAGGTGGAGGCGATCCTCTCCCACAAGCCCGACCTCGTGATCGGCCTCGGGGACACGCACGGCAAGCTCGCCCCAGCGCTGAAGGGAGCGACCACATTCTGGGCCATGCAGCCCGAGACGTGGCAGGACAGCGTGGGCTACTTGCGCGACACCGCCGCCCTCACCGGCCGCACCGCCCAGGGGGAGAGGGCGGAGAGGACGTTCCGGACGAAGCTCGCCGCCGCCGAGAAGACCCCGAGCGACAAGACGGCGCTCATCATCTACGGCAGTGACGAGAACTTCGGCGTGGCGACGCCCGAAGGTGACGTGGCCGCCAGCCTGTTCCCCAGGATCGCCGACTACCCGTGGAAGTCCCGAGGCGTGGAGGGCAGTTACAGTCTCGAAGAGATCCTCGCCAAGGACGTCGACGTGCTGTTCGTCGAGACGATGAGCTTCGGCGACGCAGAGGGCAAGCTGTCCGAGAAGCTCGCCGGGAACCCGCTCTGGAGCAAGATCCCGGCAGTGAAGAACGGTGACGTCCACGAGGTGAACTCAGAGGTGTGGGCCAAGGGGCGCGGCACCCGTTCGCTGGGCATCGTGCTCGACGAAGCCACGGCCGCGCTGCGGTGAGGACGTTTCTTTCAGTGCCCGCCGTGGCCGATCGCGCCGCGGCGGGCGAGGAGCGGCCGTCGCGCGGTGCGCGGAGGAGGCAACCGCTCCTTGTGGTCGTGTTGCTGGCAGTCTCCTCGGTCGGCGCGCTGAGCCTCGGTACCCCCTACGTCCCTCCGCACCGGCTGGGCGCCGCTGTGATGGAGGGGGAGACCACCCTCGCCGGGGTCGTCGTGAGTGAACTCCGCGTGCCCCGGCTGCTGCTGGCGTTGGTCGCCGGAGCCTGTCTGGGGGCGGCCGGACTGGTGCTCCAGGAGGCGTTGCGCAATCCTCTGGCGGTTCCGGAGATGCTGGGTGTGTCGTCCGGGGCGGCGCTGGGGGTGGCCGCTCCGCTGGTGCTGGCCTTCTCCCTGCCCGCCGCGGTTCAGCCTCTGCTGGCCATCGGCGGGGCCGCCCTCGGTGGCGGGCTCACGTTGCTGGTGGCCGGGATGGGCCGCAGCCCCTCCGCCGTGCTGCTGACCGGTGCGGCGGTGGCGGCCGCGTTGCAGGCTGCGCTGCTCGTGCTGATGGTCATGGCCGACCAGTTGGACCTCCAGCTGATCTACCGCTACCTGCTCGGTTCCCTGTCCGCCCGGACGTGGGACGACGTGACGGGCATGTGGCCGTGGCTGCTCGTCGCGGTGCCGGCGCTCGTGCTGTGCGCGCCGGTGCTGTCCGTCCTGCGGCTGGGCGACGAGGACGCCCAGGCGCTCGGTGTGCGAGCTCAACGCGCCCGGCTGGCAGCGCTGGCCATCGCCGTGGTGCTGATCGCCCCGGTGACGGCCGTGTGCGGGCCCGTCGCCTGGGTGGGGTTTCTCGCCCCGCACCTGAGCCGTTGGTTCAATCCCGCGGCCGGAGCGGTGCGCTGGCTCCCCTGGTCCGCGGCCTGGGGCGCGGTCGTCGTGGCGGTCGCCGATGTCCCGGCCAGGCTGGCGCTGGCTCCCGTGGAGACCCCCGCCGGCGCGTGGACGGCCCTGCTGGGAGTGCCGGCCGGCGTCGCGCTGATGCGGTCGAGCGGCCGCCGCCGGACGGCCCGGCACGGACAGGCCGCTTCGGCCGGTACGCGCGAGCAGCTGTCCGGGCTGCGGAAGACGGCTCCGGCTGGGGCGGACGACGTACCTCCCACCGGAGCAGCATCGCACGCTCACCGGACCGAACCCGGGCACGGCAGTCCGACCTTGCCGCCTGCGGGGGCGGCCGGAACGGAGGACGTACGGTGACACGGCGTTTCACGGCCCTTGCGGCACTGGCCGTCGTGTGCGCGGCGGTGGAGGTGGTGGCCGGGCGCGGCATGTCTCCGGTGGACGTCTGGGACGTCCTCAACGGTGGCGGTGACGCGACGGAGCGCCACATCGTGTTCCAACTGCGTCTGCCGAGGCTGCTCGTCGCCCTCGGCGCGGGCGCCTGTCTGGCCGTGGCAGGCCTGGTCCTGCAGTCCGCACTGCGAAATCCCCTGGCCGGGCCGGAGGTGACGGGCGTGACCCCAGGGGCGGTCCTCGGCGCCGTCACCGCGACCGCCTTGGGGCTCGCCGGGTGGGATTCGCCCCTGGCCGTGGTCCTCGCCGCGTGCGCGGGTGGGTGCGCCGGAGCGGCACTGCTGTGGTTGCTCGCCGGCCGCCGCCATGGTGATCCCGCGCAGACCGCCGTTCACGGGGTGCTGGTGTCGGCGGTGCTCGGCGGGTTCACCGCCATGGTGCTGCTCGTGGAGCCGGGCGAGCTCGGCAGCGTCGTGCAGTGGCTGGTGGGCACCACAGAGGGCCGGGTGTGGGAGCACTGGCACCTGCTGTGGCCATGGGCGCTCCTCTGGTTGGCCGCCGCCTGGCTGCTGGCGGGGCCGTTGACCCTGCTGCGCTGCGGGGACGACATCGCCCTCGCAGCCGGCCTCTCCGTCCGCCGGGCCCGGTCCCTGGCCCTGCTGTGCGCGGTGGCCCTGACCGCTGGCGCCGTGGCTGCCGTCGGCGCGCTGGGTTTCGTCGGGTTGCTCGTCCCGCATCTGGCCGTGGCCGTCTTCGGTGCGGACCTGCGCCGGAGCCTTCCCGGCGCCGCCCTGACAGGCGCTGTTGTGGTGTGCGGGGCGGACGCGGCGGCGCAGCTGTCCTCGCGGCTGCTGGCGACGGCGCTGGACTCCGGACGGCTCACGTTGCCGGTCGGGGCACTCACCGCCTGTCTCGGTGCCGCGTTGCTGCTGCTCGTCGTGCGCCGCACGCCGAGCCGTACGTTCTGACGTCGAATTGAGGACTGAGCATGATCGAGTCCGTGGGGATCCACCTCGAGGGGGTCCACTTCGGCTACCCCGGACGGCCTGTGCTGCAGGGCGTGGACCTGACCGTCCGGCCGGGCGAGCTGACCGCCCTGATCGGCCTGAACGGCTGTGGCAAGTCGACCCTGCTGCGGGTGGCCGCCGGGCTGCTGAAACCCGGCGAAGGGCGCGTGCTGCTCGGCGAGGACGATGTCACGCGGCTTTCAAGACGCGCCACGGCCCGGAAGGTGGCCTTGCTGCACCAGTCGGCTCCGGCGGTCCCGGGAATGACGGTCCGTCACCTGGTCCGGCAGGGGCGGTACGCGGCGCGCGGCCCGCTGGGCATGCTGCGCGAGGGCGACGACCCCGTCGTGCGTCGGGCGCTGCGCGATGTCGGGGTGGAGGAGTGGGCCGAACGTGACGTCGACGCGTTGTCCGGCGGCGAGCGGCAACGCGTCAGGCTCGCGATGGCGCTCGCTCAGGACACCCGGGTCCTGCTGCTCGACGAACCGACGACGTACCTGGATCTGCACCACCAGCTCGACGTACTGCAGACCGTGGTGCGTCTGCGGGAGGAACGCGGGCTCACGGTGGTGATGGTGCTGCACGACCTGGCCCACGCAGCCCGGTTCGCCGAGCGGATCGTCGCCCTGCGGGAGGGCCGCGTGGTGGCCGACGGAGCACCGAAGCAGGTCGTCACGCCGGGGTTGCTGGCGGAGGTGCTGCAGGTGGCAGGCCGGGTCGGTGAGGATCCGGAAGGTGGGTGGCCCGTGTGTTACCCAGATCACCCCATCGCAGATCTAGAATATGAAAATCAGATTCATTAGAGTGAAGCCGCGGCGCTCAACCGAACGCTGTATCTCCCTGCTGATGAAGGAGAGTTCATGGAGAACGAGCAGGTCTTCGCCCCGATCGCCGACCCGGGTCAGCTGGCTCACGACTCGGCCTCTCACTCCAACGCGCTCGTCGAGAACCCCTTCGAGGACACCGAGGAGTAAGCGAGGGCCTGGCCACCCTCGACCGTGGGCCCGCCCGATGCCTTCCGGGCGGGCCCACGCCCGTCCCCGCTCCCGTCGACAGGAGGAACACCGTGTCCCGTAGCCGACTCGTCCCCGGTGTCGAGGTCGTCGCCGTGCCCGGGCGAGGGCTGGCCGTCCGCACCCCCGAGGGGGAGTTCTTCAGCGTCAGAACAGGGGACACTGACGAGGACGCCTTGCTCTCCCTGCTTGCCGGGGGGACCGCAGCCCCGGTGGACGAGGGGATGGATCGCGTGATCCGGGCGTTCGCGGAAGCCGGATATCTGGCGGAAGGCCCGTTGGGTCCGGAGGAGTGGCCCGCCGCTCTCCAAGACGTCAGGATCCTCGGCGACCCGGTCCTGACCGAACCGCTCGCCGTGCAACTGACCGCCTTGGGCGCGCGGCCCCGTACGACTTCGGCGGGGACCTCCTCCGGCAGCTCGCCGGTGGGGATGGAGGACCTGCTCGACGGAAGCCCCTCCGCGGTCGTGTGGTGCCTGGACGGGCCCGTGCCGGACGGCTTGTGGGACGCCGCCGACCGCCTGCCGGAGCACGGTGTTGCGTGGCTGCGCTGCCACCGCGAAGGCTGGCAGGCGTACATCGAGCCGGTGGCCGTCACTCCCGGGGACGTCACGTCGGCGCACGTCCGGTCCCGCCGGCTCGCCGCCACACCCGCCCACCGGGAACTGGCCGCGTACTGGAGTGGCCCCCGGACCTCGGGCACGCCCGTCCGGCTCACTGTGCCCGCCGCCACGCTGCTCGCCGCGCTGCTCGCGGACGATCTCAGCCGGTGGGCCACCGGCGCCCCCGACCCGGTCGGCCTCCCGGCACGCCGTCGGCTCCGGCATGTGGACCTGCGCACGCTGACCGTCACCGAGCACGCCGTCCTCCCGGTACCCGACGTCGCACCGACGCCGAGGAAGGGTGAATGACGGCGGTCCGGACGGTCGCCGTGGGCGAACTCGCCACCGACACCTGCCTCCCGGCCGGCGACGGCCCCTTCCCGACCGTCCTGATCCGCACCCCCTACGACCGGACACGCCACCGGGCCGAGGCGCGCGGCTGGGCCCGCCGCGGGTTCGCAGCCGTGGTACAAGACGTCCGGGGCCGCTACGCGTCGCCAGGGGAGTGGCACCCGTACGCGCACGAGGCCGCCGACGGAACAGCAGCCGTCCGCTGGATCCGGCAGCAACCGTGGAACGACGGGCGGCTGGTGGCCGTCGGCGCCTCCTACGCGGCCCACTGCGCCCTCGTCCTCGCCCTCGACGTCCCAGGGGATGCCCGGCCGGATGCCGTCATCGCGGCCGTGCCCGCCCTTGGCCTGGCTGAGACCGCCCGCGAGGCGTCCGGCGTGGAACGGCTGCTCTCCCGCGCCGGATGGTGGGCCGCCCACGGCGACCGGCGTGACTCCGACGACAGTGCGCTGAACAAGGCCCTCGCCGAGGATCCCGGCCTGCTCGCCCACCTGCCGTTGACCGCACTGCCCGAGCGCATGGGACGCGCCCTGCCCTCGTGGGCGGGCTTGTGGCGCCATCACGACCGCGGGCGGCTCGTGGCGCGGGCGGCGCACGCCGGGCAACCCCTGCTCGCGGTGGGCGGACACCACGACCACTTCACCGAGGAGACCGTCGCTCTGTGGCGCGCCTGGGGAGGAGCTCCGGCGCGTTTGCTGCTCGGCCCCTGGGGACACTCCCTGACCGCTGCTCCGTGGCCGGACGCGGGACCCGCCCACCGGCTCGAGCTCGGTAAACTGTACGTGCGCTGGGCCCGCCGCGCCCTGACCGGCGACCTCGCCCCCGGCCGCCACGGCGCACTGGCGCTCGGTGCCGCCGGCCTATGGCTGCCGGCCAACGCCGAGGGGCAACCGCGCGCCCACCGCACGCGCCTGCTGCACGGCTCCGTCTTCACCGCCGACCCCGCACGGCCCGTTCGCTCCGACGACCTGACCGTGCCCGCGGATGGCCCGCCCGACCGCTGCCTGCTGGTCACACCGCCGTCGCCGCGACCGCTCGACCTCGTCGGACCGTCCAGTGTGCGACTGCGGGCCACCGCCCACACACCGTCCGCCGACTGGGTGGCCCGGCTCGTCGCACTCTCACCCGACGGGACCGCCGAGCCGCTCGCCGTCGGCATCGTGCGGCGTGTCGAACCAACAGGCCGAGAAAGCACGTTCACCGTCGAGCTCGGCCGACTCGCCCGTCGGCTCCGGGCCGGTACCCGGCTGCGGCTGGAGATCGCCGGACACCACTTCCCGGCCCACGCACGTAACCCCCACACCGGTGACGACCCGATGACGGCCGAACACCTGCTCGCCTCGCGGCGGCAGATCGACCCGGACAGCGTGGTGCTGTACCTGCCCGTGCTCCCGTCCCCTCCCGCCCCCACCGACCCTGCCGAGGAGATCTTGCGATGACAACTCTGCCGCTGGAAGCCCTCGTCGACCCCCTCTGCGGCATCATCCGCAAGGTCAAGCCCGTCGCGCACCCCGCGGGCGCCCCGCCCCGCTACACCGCGCTCACGGCCGAGGTGTCCGACGCTCGCAGACTCGGGCTGTGGCCCGCCGACCGGGTCTCCCTCGGCACCACCTTCGGCGATCCGGAGCAGGCCCGTGTCGCCGCGATAGCCGAGGGGATTGAGCGCTACTGCGGCAACCGTGTGCCGCCGCCCGGCCACCCGGACGCACCCCTGCGCGCCACCGCCGCCGAACTGGCGGACAAGGGCCTGCGCCTGTACGGCCCGGCCGATCTGCCCGCCTACGCACCCTGGCAGTACGCCCGTGAGAAGTTCCCCTACCGCCCGCTCACCGCCGACACCCCCGCGCTGTGGACACGAGGATCCGAACGACTGCCCGACGGGACCGCCGCCGAGGTCTGGGCACCCGTCTCGCTCACCCACCTCAACTGGCGCCAGGGCGACTTGCGCGAGCTGCCCCGCACCCACCACCTCAACTACGCCGGGATCGCCACGGGACAAAACCTCGACGACGCGATCGAGCGCGGCCTGCTGGAAATCGTCGAACGCGACGCCCTGGAACTGTGGTGGCATCTGGACGGCCCGGCCCGGGGCATCGACCCGGCGAGCGTGCCCGGCCTCACCGACGACCTCGACGGTTCCGCGCTGGAGGTTCACATCGTCGAGATGCACTCGGAGTTCGCCCCCTGCATGGCCGCGCTCGTCCACGACCCGCGCCTCGGCCTGTACGCCGCCGGGTTCGCCTGCAAGTACGATCCGGCCGAAGCAGCCCGCAAGGCCGTCCTCGAAGCCGTCCACACCTGGGTCTTCACCCAAGGCCTGACCGGTCCCGACGGCTGGGTGTTCCAGGCCGTCGAGGCCGGGCTGCTGGCCCGCGGGCTCTATCTGGACCACCGGGCCGACGGCCGCTACCTCGACGTGTGCGGCGAGCAGTTCGAGCACGTGCGAGACCTGGGAGCACACGTGCAGGTGTGGCTGGACGAACGGATGGCGGTCGAGGCCCGGAGGTTCACCGAGCCTGCGCTCGGGACGGTGTCGGTTGCGGAGGTCGAGCCAGGCAGCCGGGAGCGGCTGAGGAGAACGCTGCGCGGCGGCGGCCACCGCGTCATGACCTTTGATCTCACCACCGAGGACGTGGCGGAGACCGCGCTGCGCGTCGCCCGGGTCCTCGTATCAGGACTGCTGCCCAACGCGCCCGCCGCGTTCGGGTACTTCGGCTGCCCGCGCCTGGCCGAGGCCGCCGTGGCGCGCGGATGGCGCACCACCGCGCCGAGCGCGCCGCGGGACTTCACGCTGGCACCTCCGCCGCACATGTGAGGGCCACTGTGGAGAACCACCGCGAGAACCTGCCGACGGACCCGGTCGCCGCCCTCGCCCGGGCCCGCTCCCCGGAGAGCCCCGGCCCCGACACCCCCGCCGGGACAGCCGTCCGCCACTGGCCAGGGCCACCGCGCCCGATCCCGGAGGCCGGCCCCGCGAACCTCGACCTGCGGACCCTGCTGCGTCTGTCCCTGGCGGCCTCGGACGCCTCCGGACGCCTCAGGCCCACCCCCTCCGCCGGTGCGCTGCACCCGGTGGACACCGAACTGGTCGTCGGCACCGGCTGCTCCCTGCCGCCCGGCCGCTACGGCTACGACCCCCTGCGCCATCGCGTCCACCACCTCGGCCCTCCCGTCGGGGGCACGCCGCCCGGCGCGACCGCCGCCCTCTCCGTCACCGTGCAGCGCACGGTGTCCCACTACAGCCACCGGGCCTGGCCCCTCCTGCTGCTGGACACCGGGCACGCCGCCGCGGCGCTGCTCCTCGCGGCCCGCGTCCTGGGCGTTGAAGGATGCGATGTGCGGATGGACGGGCGCACCGAGAACCCCCTGGCCGTCGTGCGCATCCCACCGCCCGACGGGCAGGGGCCGAAGCGCCTCGCGGACCCCGAGGACCGGCCGACGCCGGCCGACCTGCTGGCGCGCCGCAGTACCCCGCCACCGTTGCGGGGCAGCCCACCCGGCGAGGCATTGCAGGCAATCCTGGCCACCGCCGAACGGGCCGGGGACGGCCGCTTGTTGCGCTGGTGCGCCGCGGTCGGCCCACCTCGGCCCGGCCTCATGGAACTGGCTCCCGAGGGCGCCACCCTGCGGCCCTACGCGTTCGGCGAGGCCCGTCCGACGCTCGCGGCCTGGGCGGCGGGCCAGGCGTGGCTTGCGGACGCCGGCGCCATACTGCTCGCCCACGGCTGCCCCGCGGACGCCGACGCCGCGCACATCCGCCGTGCCCACCTGCGAGCCGGCTTCGCCGTCCACCTGGCCCATGTCACAGCCCTGCGCCACGGGCTGGCGGCCCGGCCCGTCGGCTCCTGGCAGCAGGCGGATCTCGGCGCCGCCCTCGGAGCCGCGCCGGGCCGTGACTGGGTCGTACACGCCCTGGCCCTCGGCACCCGCAACGCCGACGAGGAGAATCCGACATGATCGTCCACCCCGAGCTGCGCCGCGCCGCACGGCACGCACGGCGTCCCCTGCTCGCGGCCACCTTCTTGCAGGGAGCCGTCACCCTCACGCACCTGGCACAGGCCGTGCTGCTGGCCCTCGCGCTCGCCGGCCTGGCCCGCGGTGGCACCGGCCAGCTCCCATGGCTGCTGGCCGCCGTGCTCGCCGTCGTCGCCGCCCGCGCCGCGCTCGCCCTGTGGCAGCGGCGCACCGCCACGCGCGCCGGAGCCCGGGTCAGGGTGGCACTGCGCGACGAACTCCTGGCCCATCTGGGCCGGCTGGGGCCCGCGTACCTGACCACAGCGCGGGCGGGGGCCGTCCGCACCACCCTGGTCGACGGGGTGGAGGGCGTCGACGCCTATGTCTCCCGCTACCTGCCCCAGCTCCTGGTCACCCTCTCGGTACCACCCCTGGTCCTCGCCGTCCTCGCCGTGGTCGAACCCCGGGCCCTTGTCGGACTCGTCCCCGCCCTGCTCCTGGCCCTGCTGGGGCCGCGCGCCTGGGACCGGCTCCTCGCCGCCCGCGGTAAGGAACACTGGGACACCTACGAAGGACTGGGCGCCGACTACCTGGAGGCTCTCCAGGGCATGCCCGCCCTGCGCGCCGCGGGCGCGGTCGGCCGCACCCGGGCGCGCCTGGAGGAGAGGTCCGCGGCCCTGCACCGGGCGACCGTCGCCAAGTTGCGGGTGTCCCTGGCCGACACCGGCATCACCGACCTCGCCATCCAGGGCGGCACCGCCGCCGCAGCGCTCCTGGCATGCTGGTCGGCCATCACCGGATCCACCACTGCGGCCGGCACCTATCTGGTGCTGCTGCTGGCCTCCGAGTGCTTCCGCCCGATCCGCGACCATGCCCGGGAGTGGCACGCCGGATACCTGGGGGTGTCGGCCGCCGACGGGCTGGAAGCCTTGCGCACGTCCGTGCCGGCGGTCCCCGACACCGCGACGGCGTCCGCGCACCGGCACACGCCGCCCGAACTCGGTTTTCACCATGTCCGGTTCACCTACGACGGTGCTCCCGCACCCGCACTGGACGGGGTCTCCTTCACCGCGCGGGCGGGACGGACCACCGCGATCGTCGGGCCGTCCGGCGCCGGCAAGTCGACCCTCCTGGCCTTGCTCCTGCGCCACCACGACCCGCAGGAAGGGCGGATCACCCTCGACGGCCGCCCGACGACCGAGTACGCGCTCGACTCGCTGCGGCAGGGCATCGCCGTCGTCTCCCAGGAGACGTACCTGTTCCACGCCAGCATCGCCGACAACCTGCGCCTGGCCCGGCCGGATGCCACCGACGACGAGCTCACCCGGGCGGCGCGCGCCGCCGGGATCCACGACGAGATCACCGCCCTCCCGGACGGCTACGCCACCCTCCTCGGAGAACGGGGCGCCACGCTCTCCGGGGGGCAGCGACAGAGGCTCGCCCTCGCGCGGGCCCTGCTGTCCGATGCCCCGGTCCTCGTTCTAGACGAGGCGACCAGCTCGGTCGACGAACGACGCGAGGCGGACATCGTCCGGGAGCTGCTGAAGGCGGTCGGTGGGCGGACCGTCCTGGTGGTCGCCCACCGGCTCGCGGCCGTCCGGTCCGCCGACCGGATCGTCGTCCTCGACGCGGGACGTGTGGACGCCGTCGGCGACCACACCGGTCTGGTCGAGGCCGGCGGCGTCTACACCCGGCTCGTCGAGGCCGGCCGCGCCCACCGAGGGGAACTCGCCGCATGAGCACCGTCATCGGTCCCACCGCCACCGGGTCCGACCTTCCCGTGCGGGGTGCGCTGCGCGCGCTGCTGCCGGCCCTCGCGGCACACCGTGCCATGACGGCTCGCACCTGTGCCGCCGCGCTCCTCGAACAGGGTTCTCTCGTCACGCTGGTGACCCTGGCCGCGCACACCGTGGGCATCGCCGTCATCGAAGGGCGTTTTCCCACGGCCATCACCGTCACCGCGCTCGTCGCCCTCGTTCTCGTACGCGCCTTGATGACCTGGCGGGAGATGGACCTCTCCCACGACCTCGCCTACCGGGTGCTGGCCGCACTGCGAGTCCGCGTCTTCGACGGACTGGCCCGCAGCGCGCCCGCCCGGGTCGCAGGCCGCCGCAGCGGCGACCTCGCCGCCACCGCCATGGCCGACGTGGAAGCGCTGGAGTTCTTCTACGCGCACACCACCGCCCAACTGCTCGCGGCAGGAACGGTCTTCACCGGCGGTTCGGTACTTCTGACCCTGGTGGAGCCGTGGATGCTGGTGGCCGTGCTGCCGGTCGCTGCCCTGCTTGCCGTGGCCCCCTTCGCCGACGCAGGCGCGCGCACGGTGCGCGGCGGCCGCACCCGCACAGCGGTGGCCGCTCTGTCGGCCGACACGGTGGAGACCGTCGACGGGCTGCGCGAGCTGCTTGCCTTCGGCGCTCTGGACGAACGCCGCCGTAAGTTGGCGGAGCGGGGGCGGCAGGTCGGCGACGCCCAGCGCGCCGAGGCCACCTGGGAGGCCGTCGCCGCCGCCGTCCGCGACCTCCTCATCGTGGTCGCGGTCCTCGGCGTGGTCGCTGCGGCGGCACAGTCCGTGACCTCCGGACGGCTGCACGGTGCCTGGGTCCCGGCCGCGATGGCGCTGGCCCTGTCCGTCCTCGGCCCGGTCGCGGAGTCCGCCCGCGCCCTGAGCCAGGCCGTGGCCCTGCGCGCCGCCGCCGCCCGCGTCGACGCGGCCGTCAAGGCCCCCGCCCTGGCACCACCACCCGCCGTACCTCGCCCCCTGCCTCCCGGACCACTGGGCGTCCGGTTGAACCGAGTGAGGTTCGACTACGGCGGCATCCCCGTGCTGGACGGCGTCGACCTCACCGTCCATCCCGGCCGGACACTCGCCCTCGTCGGCGCCTCCGGAGCCGGCAAGTCCACCTGCGCCCACCTGCTGGCCCGCTTCTGGGACCCCTCCGCCGGTGAGGTCCAGTTGCTGCCCGCCGACGGCGATCCCGTGGATGTGAGGGAGGTGAACGACGCAGAACTGCGGCGGGCGGTGGTCCTCGTGGGACAGGACACCCCCCTCTTCCACGGCACCCTCGCCGAGAACCTGCGGCTCGCCGCGCCCGAGGCCGACGACCGGGCGCTGGCCGAGGCGGCACGGCTGTGCGGCGTCGACCGGATCGCCCCCCTGGACACCCTCGTCGGCGAGCGGGGCGCCACGCTCTCCGGCGGTCAGCGGGCCCGCATCGCCCTGGCCCGCGCGTTGCTGGCCGGACCGCGCGTCCTCGTGCTCGACGAGACCACCGCCCACCTGGACAACACCGGCGACGCCGAACTCGCCACCGCGCTGCGGCAGGAGAGCCGCACGACGATCTTCATCGCCCACCGCCCGGCCACCATCCGCCGCGCCGACCGCATCGCAGTCCTGGAGGACGGCCTCATCACGGAAGAGGGAACCTGGGAGGACCTCACAAGCAGCCCCGACAGCGCGCTCAACCGCATCCTCAGCGCCACCACCCTTTCCGAGCGCGGCAGTTCGCCCCGGCAACCGGACCAGTGACGCTGAGGCACGGGTGCACCTGGACGAGCGACGCCGGGTGCGCCCTCCGCCGGCCCTGTCAGCGCTCTTCGTACGGGTCCGACGGCTCCGCGATCCGTACGACGGTCGTGGCCCGCAGCACCGGGGGGCTAGGCCGAGGGAAAACCCAGTTCGCCACGAGGACGCCACGTGCCCGTCACCGTCACCCATGTGTCGCTCTCCAGGGCGTCAAGCCCTTGAATCTCCACGTTGGTCGTCGTGGCGTCTGCCGCGCAGCCTCGCGGGCCGCGCTGTACGAACCGACCCGTACCGTGCCGCTCGCGCGGTCAGCACCGCACGCACCAGACCGAGCAGCCCCTGACAAAACTCCTCGTGTGGACCGGTATGCAGAATGCACCCCTGCTCCTAGGGGTGCATTCCGGGTGCTTCCGCATCTAGTGCAGAAACGCTTGCGCAGGGGGTTGGCGGTCGCTTCTCACCGGCTCGAGTACGGAAGGAGCGCCATCTCCCGGGCGTTCTTGACCGCCGTGGCGATCTGTCGTTGCTGCTGGGCCGTGACGTGGGTGACGCGGCGGCTGCGGATCTTGCCGCGGTCGGAGATGAACTTTCGCAGCAGGTCGGTGTTCTTGTAGTCGATGTAGGTGATCCCGGCCGCGTCCAGCGGGTTGGGGCGGGACTTGAGCGGCTTGCGGGGGCCTTGGCGGGGGGCCATGGTGCTCCTTCTGTGTCGGGGCGGTTGGGGCCGGTTCTACGTGACGGGGTCGAGGAGAGAGTCGAATGCGGCCGGGAGTTGCTTCCAGGCTTCGGGGCCCGCCCTGTACTCGGCGTCGGTGAGCAGGCAGGACTCCAGTACCCGCGCGAGTCCGTCGCGGTCCAGGCCGGGGGAGGTGAAGACGAGGTGCTGGCAGCGGTCGCCGTGCTCGGGGTGCCAGTCCAGTGCGGCGGCCGCTCGGCGTACGGGCGGGACCATCTCCCAGGCGGCGTCCGGCAGGGAGGCGAGCCACGGACCGGCGCTCTCCACGCACAGCGCTCCGCCGGCGGCGTCCCAGGCGAGCAGGGTGTCCGGGTGGTCGGCGAGCCAGAACCTTCCGCGGCTGCGGACCGCGGCGCAGCAGAGGTCTTCCAGCGCCTGGTAGAGGCGTTCGGGATGGAACGGGCGGTGCCGACGCCAGACGAAGGTGGTGACGCCTGCCTCGTCGGCCTCCTGGGGGAGCAGCGCACAGGCCGGATGCTGGGCGGCGGCGGCCGCTTCCACGTCGAAACCGGCGAAGGCCAGCCGGGCGAGCTCTTCGGAGTCGGTGCTCACCCGACGGGCGGTGGGGTGGAGTTGGGTGAGGAGCGCCCGGTCCTCGTCGTCGGCGTCCTCGCTCTCCACGACGGCGAGGACGGGGGCGTACTCCAGTTGCCTGGCCCAGGTGTCGCCGACCGTGCGCTGGTCGCCGGCCGCGGCCGCGAGGCCCGCCTCGGCCAGGTCGTCGCCGTTGGCGAGGCAGGGCAGGACGAGAGCGGGATCGACCGCCGTGATCACGTTGGTGAGTCGGACAGCGTCGGCACCGTGCTGGACGACGACCTCGGCCATTCCCCTGGGTTCGACGGAGTCCCACAGCTCGACGACGGCGAGCCGGGTGATGCCGGCATCGGCGAGCCGTTCCAACTCGGGGACCAGGTCCTCGCGCAGCGCGCAGCACGCGCAGTCGTTGACCAGCGGGGCCTCCTCTCGGGACAGCTCACCCGACGCATCGCGCACCTGACGCAGGACGGTGCCGTCGGCCGCACTGGACAGGTCGTGATGGAGGGCGACGCTGTGGGGCACCAGGTGCAAGAGGCGCTCCACGACCTTGCGGCGCGCCTCGGAGTGGAGCCCGGCGACGATGACGACAGGGAGTCCGGTACCGCCGCGCATCAGTTGGCTCCGCGTCGACCGTACCGGCGCTCGAAGCGCTCGACTCGCCCGGCGGTGTCCAGGACCCGGGCGGTCCCCGTGTAGAAGGGGTGGCTGACGTGCGAGATCTCGACGTCGACCACCGGGTAGGTGTTGCCGTCCTCCCACTCGATCGTCTTGTCGCTGGTCATGGTGGAGCGGGTGAGGAACGCGTAGTTCGCGGCACGGTCGCGGAAGACGACGGGACCGTAAGCAGGGTGGATTCCGGGCTTCATGGGGCGTCCTTGAGTTCTGGGGCCGGTGGCTGTGTGGCGGGAGGTCAGCGTTCCTCGCGGAAGTCGACGTGACGCCGGGCGATCGGGTCGTACTTGCGCAGTACCAGGCGGTCGGGGTCGTTGCGGCGGTTCTTGCGGGTGACGTACGTGTAGCCGGTTCCCGCGGTGGAGCGGAGCTTGATGATCGGGCGTACCTCGTTGCGTGCCATGAGCGGTACTATATGGGAATGGTTTTCATTAACAAAAACTAGCCGTCCCCGACGAGAGGTAGGTACGACCATGTCCGCCCACTGCCAACTGACCGGCGCCCGACCGGGCTTCGGCAACACCATCTCCCACTCGCATCGGCGCACTTCGCGCCGCTTCGACCCCAACGTCCAGCGCAAGCGTTACTGGCTGCCCAGCGAGGGGCGGTACGTCCGGCTGACGCTCAGCGCGAAGGCGATCAAGACCGTCGACAGCATCGGCATCGAGGCCGCCGTGGCCCGCATCCGCGCCCGGGGGGAGAAGGTCTGATGGCCAAGAAGAGCAAGATCGCGCAGAACGAGAAGCGCAAGGCGACCGTCGAGCGGTACGCGGCCCGCCGGGCGGAGCTGAAGGAGATCATCCGCAGGCCGTCCTCCACCGACGCCGAACGCCGGGCCGCGGTGGAAGAACTGCGGCGCCAGCCCCGCAACGCGAGCGCGACCCGGGTGCGCAACCGGGACAGCGTGGACGGGCGGCCGCGCGGCCACCTCCGGAAGTTCGGCCTGTCGCGCATCCGCGTGCGGGAACAGGCCCACGCCGGCTTCCTGCCCGGGGTCACCAAGTCCTCCTGGTAATCGCTCCGTCCGTGCGACGGGCGACGGGTCCGGCCGTGACTCGGTGGAGTCGTGGCCGGGCCCGTCGCCGAGCGTGCCTGCGGATGTCAAGGCAGGTGCAAGGGGCTGAGCCGGTACCCCTCGGCGTGGGGGAGCCGCTGCGCGGCGACGGCGGACGCCAACTGCCGGTGGAGGAGCGGAGACTGAGCCACCACGGGTTCCGGGCAGGGCGTCCGGGGAGTGGTCGGCGGGGAGGCCGAGGACCCCGCGCGCGTCGGGTTAGTGCAGGGAGGGCAGTGCGGTCGCTGCGACGATCAGGTGCGGCCCGGCGGCGTGAGAGACCGCCTTCGCGGCTCCGCCCGGTCCGTCACCGAGGCCGCGATCACCGCCCGTCGCGGGACATCCGCGAAGAACTGCCGACGCAGGTCGATCATGCCGGGCGAAGAGAAGGGTGCGCGCCAACGCACCGGTGAGACTCGGGAGGCCGTCGAAGTGTCCGAAGCCGCGGTCGATAGAGGCGCTGCTTTCTTCACTTCGTGCGTGGTACCGGGCCGGACGGTGCCGTGGCCGCGACCACCGCCCGACCCGGAGTCTCAGCGCTCCGTCATGGTGGTGAGGGGGTCGTGCTCGTGCGCGCAGCTCTCGTCGAAGCCGTATGTGTCCCAGGCCGGGAAGGGGTCCGAAGCGGGCAGGGCTTCGCCTTGCTGCACAAGGCAGCCGGTCAGAGCAGCCCGCAGCGACTCAGTGTCCAGATGGGTTCCGATGAAGACGAGCTCCTGGGCGAAGTGGCTGTCGGCGTCACGTGCGGAGGAGGGCTCGAAGCGGGCCACCGAACCGGCCTGAGACCACAGTCCCGTCACACGGGGTCGGCTGGCGAGGGTGAAGAAGCCCTTGGACCGGAGGACCTGCCCGTAGGCGCCGCTGTCCAGTGTCTCCGTGACGAACGTCCAAAGCCGCCCCGGGTGGAAGGGCGTTGAGGAGCGGAAGACGGCCGACGAGATGCCGTACTCCTCCGTCTCGGGAACATGGTCGCCGTTGAGTTCCCTGACCCAGCCCGGTGCCTGTTGTGCCCGCTCCAGGTCGAAGCGGCCGGTGCCCAGGACCTCGCCCAACGGTACGCGGCCCCGCACGGCCGTCGTCACGCGGGCGGCGGGGTTGAGGCGGGCGAGGGTGGCCCGCAGCCGGTCCGCGGACGCGGCGTCGACGAGATCGAGCTTGTTGAGGACGATGACGTCGGCGAACTCGATCTGGTCCATCAGCAGGTCGCTGACCGTGCGTTCGTCGTCCTCGTACTGGTCCAGGCCGCGTTCGGTCAGTTCGTCGCCGCCGGCCAGCTCCGGCAGGAAGTTGGCGGCGTCCACGACGGTGACCATCGTGTCCAGCCGGGCCAGGTCGCCGAGGGTGGCGCCGTCGTCGCGGGCGAAGGCGAAGGTGGCGGCCACCGGCATGGGCTCGGAGATACCGGAGGACTCGATGAGGAGGTAGTCGAAACGCCCCTCGCGCGCCAGCCTGTCCACTTCCTCCAGCAGGTCGTCGCGCAGGGTGCAGCAGATGCACCCGTTGGTCATCTCGACCAGGCGTTCCTCGGTGCGCGACAGTGCGGCCTCACCGCCGCGCACGAGGGCGGCGTCGATGTTGACCTCGCTCATGTCGTTGACGATGACGGCGACGCGGAGGTCCTCCCTGTTCCCGAGGATGTGGTTGAGCAGGGTGGTCTTGCCCGCACCGAGGAATCCCGAGAGGACGGTGACGGGCAGGCGCGCGGAGGGGGTGTGCGACATGATGTGTCAGCCCTCGGGCCGCAGCAGGCCACGTTCGTACGCCTTGGCCAGCCGCTGGGGGACGCGGTACGGCACCCCGTCCACGGTGACGGTGACCAACTGGGGCGTCACCGCCTTCCACTGCGCGCGACGGTGCCGGGTGTTGCTGCGGGACATCTTGCGTTTGGGCACGGCCATGAGGACCTCCGGGACGCGATCGGTGAACGAGACGGAGAGTACATGAAAATGGATGTCGTTACGATGTGCTCATGGCCCTGTCCCTGCCGGCGGATCCTCGGGCGCGAGGGCCCGAAGCGCCCTACTCGTCGAGTTCGGCGCGTACTCGGCGCGAGGGGCTGAAGGTGTAGAGGTCGAGAATGCCGGGCGGATCGGTGACGCCCGGGCCGCCGCTCGCGACCCAGGCGGCGATGTCGGCGGTGGCGTCCCGGTCGTTGACCAGGCCGAGCCAGACGGGCCGACCGCCGGCCCTGCGGCCGGTGGCGGAGGGCTGGATGACGATGACGTTGGCCCGCTCGCAGGCGTCGAGGCAGTCGGTCACCCGCACCCTTGCCGCCCCGCCCACGGCCTGCCGCAGGTCACGCAGTTGGGCGGCGTGAACGAGTCCGGGGATCTTCGGTGTTCCGCAGCAGCAGCCGCGGCATACCGCGACCGTGGGCCGTTCTGCTCCCGCCCCGGCTCCGGGGGCGGGGACGCGACGGGGGGAGCGCTTGCTCACTCGGCACCTCGTCGGGCCGGGTTGGTCCAGGCGGCTTCGCGCAGCAGACGCAGGCCGTTGAGACCGACGACGACGGTGGAGCCCTCGTGCCCGGCGACGCCGAGCGGCAGCGGCAGGGTGGCGATGAGGTCCCAGATCACCAGCGCGGTGATGAACACGCCGGCGATGACGAGGTTCTGGACGACCAGGCGGCGGGCGGTTCGCGAGAGGGCGACGACAGTGGGGATGGCGGCGAGTTCGTCGCGGACGACGACGGCGTCGGCGGTCTCCAGAGCGAGGTCGGAGCCGGCCCTGCCCATGGCGATGCCGGTGTGCGCGGCGGCCAGGGCGGGCGCGTCGTTGACGCCGTCACCGACCACCAGCACCTTGCGGCCTTCGCCTTCCCACTTCTGTACGGCGGCGGCCTTGTCCTGCGGGAGGAGTCCGGCGCGGACGTCCGTGATGCCGACCTGTGCGGCGAGGTGGCGGGCGGCGCGTTCGTTGTCACCGGTCAGCAGGACCGGGGTTCGGCCGGTCAGCTCGGTGAGCGCGGTGACGGTGGCGGCGGCGTCCTGCCGCAGCCGGTCGGCGATGCCGATCACCCCGACCGGGCTGTCGTCGCGCAGGACGAGGACCGCGGTCCGCCCGGTCTCCTCCAGCTCCGCCACCGCCGCAGACGCGGGCCCGGTGGCGTCCGGAAGACGGGCGGGCGATCCGACCTGGACGGTGCGTCCCGCGACGGTGGCGCTCACGCCCTGCCCGGGAGCGGAGCTGAAGTCGAGCGCCTCGGGCAGCGGCAGGCAGCGTTCGCGGGCGGCGTCGACCACGGCGCGGGCGAGCGGGTGCTCGCTGGGGTGCTCGGCCGCGGCCGCCAGCGCGAGCAGACCGTCTTCGTCCAGCCCGGAGCCGGGGAGGGGGCGGATGTCGGTGACGCGGGGTGTGCCCTCGGTCAAGGTGCCGGTCTTGTCCAGGGCGACCACGTCGACCTGTCCCAGGCGCTCCATCACGACGGCGGACTTGGCCAGCACGCCGTGGCGGCCGGCGTTGGCGATGGCGGACAGCAGCGGCGGCATGGTGGAGAGCACGACGGCGCAGGGCGAGGCCACGATCATGAACGTCATCGCGCGGAGCAGGGCAGGCTGGAGGGCGGAGCCGAAGGCGAGCGGGACCGCGAACACGGCGAGGGTCGCGATGACCATGCCGATCGAGTACCGCTGCTCGATCTTCTCGATGAACAGCTGGGTGGGGGCCTTGGTCTCGGAGGCTTCCTCGACCATCTTCACGATCCGGGCGATGACCGAGTCCGCCGGATCCCGATCGACGCGCACGCGCAGGGCGCCGGTGCCGTTGACGGTGCCGGCGAACACCTCGTCCCCGGCCTGCTTGGCGACGGGCAGGGGCTCGCCGGTGATGGTGGCCTGGTCGACGTCGCTCGCGCCGTCCAGGATCTGACCGTCGGCGCCGACCCGCTCGCCGGGCCGCACCAGGATGACGTCGCCGACCTCCAGGTCCTCGGCGGCGACGGTTTCCTCGCCGCCGGGCACCAGCCGGGTCGCCGTCGTCGGCGCGAGGTCGAGCAGCCCCCGCACGGAGTCCGCCGTGCGGGCGGTCGCCACCGCCTCCAGGGCGCCGGAGGTCGCGAAGATGACGATCAGCAGCGCCCCGTCCAGGACCTGCCCGATGGCCGCGGCGCCGAGAGCGGCCACCACCATCAGCAGATCCACGTCCAAGGTCCTGTCCTTCAGAGCCTTCAGCCCTTCCCAACCCGGCTCCCAGCCGCCTGTGACGTAGGTGGCGGCGAACAGCGGGCCCCACAACCAGGCCGGGGCGCCGAGCAGGTTGAGCGGGAGGGCGGTCAGGAACAGGACCAGCGAGGCCAGCGCCCACCGGACCTCCGGCAGTGTCAGCACCCGGGTGCGCCGCGGGGGCGGAGCCGGGCGCGGCCCGGCCGCCGCCGGCGCGGGCCGCTGGTCCAGGACAGAAGGCATGACAAAGCAACCCTTCGCGGGTGGACGGGACAACACGTCCACCATACAGGAATGTATGAACAGGTCTTCAGGTGTGATGGGTATGATGTCCGCATGGGCCACGGAACCGACACCAGCAGCGCCACCACCCGAGAGCGCCTCGACGCCGTCGGCGCCGCCGACGTCGCCGCCACCCTCCAGGCCCTCGCCACACCCTCGCGGCTCTACATCCTGGCCCGTCTGCAGGAAGGCGCCTGCTCGGTGAGCGACCTCGCGGAGGCCGTCGGAATGGAAGCCTCCGCCTGCTCCCACCAGCTCCGCCTGCTGCGCAACCTCGGACTGGTCACCGGCGAGCGTCACGGACGCTCGATCGTCTACGCCCTGCACGACAACCACGTCGCCGAACTCCTCGACCAGGCCCTGTACCACGTCGAGCACCTTCGCCTGGGTGTCCGTGACGTCCCCGCCGCCCCGGCCGAGCCCGCCGTCGCCGACTGATACGCCGGGTCGCTACCGGGGCAGTTCCTGTCAGTTGCCTGCCCGCTGAGCTTCGAAGCGTGGTGCCGGAGGGGCCGACGGGCCGCCGCGGTATGACGACTGCATGAGGTATGCGCAAAGAGCCGCATCGTGCAGGGGGTTGCCGCAGGGCTCAAGCGGCATGGCTGCCCAGGCCCGGAGCCTGGGGATGATGCCCGAGCGGTCGGTTTCAGCCGATCCGGCGATGACCTGAGGGCCTGTGCGGTCACGGTTGGCGCCGACTCGTAAGCTGCCGTCATGAGTGAGATCCAGACCCCGACGCCCCGCGACGCCTTCGAGCTGCTGCTGGCCGGTAACCAGCGCTTCGTCGCCGGCACCTCCGAGCACCCGAACCAGGACGCCGCCCGCCGCGCCGAGACCGCACCGTCCCAGCAGCCCTTCGCCGTGCTGTTCGGATGTTCCGACTCGCGGCTGGCCGCCGAGATCATCTTCGACCGAGGGCTGGGCGACCTGTTCGTGGTGCGCACCGCCGGCCACGTCATGGGTCCTGAGGTGCTGGGCAGTATCGAGTTCGGCGTGGAGGTGCTCGGCTGCCCGCTGGTCGTGATCCTCGGGCACGACTCGTGCGGCGCGGTCGGCGCGGCGTGCGCTGCGCTGGAGGACGGCATGACGCCGGCCGGGTACGTCCGGGACGTCGTCGAGCGGGTGACCCCCAGCGTGCTGGCCGCCCGGGCCGCCGGACGGGTCGAGCCGGAAGAGGTCCTCGCCGAGCACGTAAGGCACACCGCCGACCTGTTGCTGGACCGCTCCCGGGTCCTGGCTGACAAGGTCGCCGCCGGCCGGACCGCCGTGGTGGGCCTGCGCTACCGCCTGGCCGACGGCACCGCGGAGCTCGTCGCCTCCCACGGGCTCGAAGCGGCGGAGACCGCCGCGTCCTGACCGCTCAACGGGACGTGCCGTCGCGTCGCGGGGCGCGCTGACGGCACCCCTGCGCAAGAATGCACAGGTGCAGCCACTGCCGGTCCCCTGCCCCGCTCACCTCATCCCGGACGCCACCGGTACGAATGCCTTCCACGACGCCTACCGTACCGCCATGGCGCACAACGCTGTGTTCGTCGCCGTCGAAGCCGAGGGTCAGCACTGGACCGTGAAGGCGGACACCCTCACCGCCGGCCCCGGCCGCGGGGTCACCGATGCCGTCAACGACGCCATCCGGACTGCGATCCTCCGGCTGGTTGACGCCCGCGAGGTCGATTTCGGCGCCTACACGGGACCCGTCTATTTCATGATGCACGGCGTGCGGGACGAAGAACGAGCCCGCGAACTCGCCGCCGCACTCCATGCTGCCCTGCACGACGACCTGGAACCCCTGTCCCGTGCCGTCCCCCCTGCGTCGAGCCTCAGGTGACAGCCGCCCACGTCTCTCGCATGGCGTTCATGCTGCTCACACCATGGACCGGGGCCCCGCGGCGCGGCGGAGCCGGTTGGCGATCGCCAGTCCCAGCCCCTCCTCCACCGGCAGGGAGGCGACGATGAGATCACATCCCTGCTGGTCGAGTTCGCGCAGGAACCCGTACAGCCCGCGCGCGTAGGCGGCCATCGAGGCGGGGACCGCCACCATGGCGTGCGCCTTCACCGGGACGTCGGCGAGGGAGGGCGGAAGAAGGACGCCGACGTGGTGCCCCGACTCCTGCGCGAGCTCGGCTTCGGCGACGACCTTCTCCGGCTCGACGAGGACGACCCGGGCGCGCGGTGCGTAGTGGGAGGGATGCTGACCGGGCACCCGGATGTGACTGGTCGCGGGGACCGCGAGCGGACGCCCCAACGTCGCTTCGAGGTCCTCGCGCGTCACGCCGCCGGGGCGCAGGATGCTCGGGGTCTCGCCGGTGGCGTCGACGATGGTCGACTCGACGCCGACCTCGCAAGGGCCGCCGTCCAGCACGAAGTCAACGGCATCACCCAGCTCGGCACGGACATGGTCCGCCGTGGTGGGGCTGACCGAGCCGAAGCGGTTGGCTGACGGCGCCGTGACACCGCCGCCGAAGGCCGACAGCAGCGCGAGGGCGACGGGATGGTCGGGTACCCGAACGGCCACTGTCTCCAGGCCACCTGTCGCTTCGAGGGGCACGCGGTGACCGCGCCGCAGGACCAGCGTGAGCGGTCCCGGCCAGAAGCGTTCGGCCAGCAGGCGCGCCGCCGGGGGCACGTCCTCGACCCAGTCGTCCAGGTGATTCGCGTCGCCGATGTGGACGATCAGGGGGTGGGAGGGCGGACGCCCCTTGACCTGGAAGATGCGTGAGACAGCGGCGGGATCCTCGGCGTTGGCTCCCAGACCGTAGACGGTCTCGGTCGGGAGGGCCACCAGGCCGCCGGCGCGCAGCACCTCGGCCGCCTTCTCGATGTCATTGGTTCTTGCCATCACTCTTGCGATTCTCCCACCGCTCCGCTCCGAGAGAGTCCACGTCCTGCCGGCGGGCTGCTCCCGGCAAGATTCGTGCGAAGACGGATCCCGGTTGCCGCCCGACGAGCTGCTCGTGGTGCTCTCGCTCTCTCCCGACAGCAGCGGGCTCGGAGCGCCCACCACCCCGGCAGCCGCAGACAGACGTCGCGCAAGGGAGGGCCACTGCGTCATCGAGGCCTTCTCGCCGGCAGCTCATGAGTTACCCACGGAAACCCTTTCCCCACGACTTGCCCTGCGCCACCATGAGCCGTCATACCCGCCGGTACGTCAGGTCTGGTCGCGGGGTCGCACGGTTGCAAGGGGAGGCGGCGGGATGGCTCGGGCCGACGGCGACAGGGATCGTGGCGGTGCGGAGCCCGGTCACGGGATCCACGAGGGCGCGTCCGACGCGCGGCTTGCCGAGCTGCTGCGCGCGGATACGGTCACGGCGTATCCGGCGCTCCAGGAACTGCGCGCCCGCCATCATCCGCACGTCCTCGCCTACGCCAGGCTGTGCACCCCCAACGAGTCCATGGCACGGCAGCTGGCGGCCCAGGCGTTCACGCTGGCGGCCCGTCGGACCGCCCGCGGAATCGACTCGGGACTGCCCTGGCGCCATCAACTCCTCCTGCTGGTCGCCCGGTCGGCCGGGTCCTGGGCGGGGGACGGCCGGGCGGCCGGCCTGGACGCGGGGCTGTTGCTCGTCCTGAACTCGGTCGGCCCCTCCGGTCCCGTGCCCCCCATGCTCGCGGCGTTCCAGTCCTTGTCCTCCCGTACTCAAGGCCTGATCTGGTACGGGATCGTCGAACGGGAACCCACGGAAAAGACGGCCGTCCTCCTCGGCCTGACCCGGGAGGACGTCACTTACGGTACGGCCGCGGCGCTGCAGCAGCTGGCCCGTGCCTGCCTGCGCGCCCGTCTCACCGCCTCCGAGGACCCGGACTGCCCCGACTTCGGCCGCCTCATCGAGGAGTCCATCCGGCCGGACAGCCCTCGTGACAGCGCCGATCTGCAGGCCCACATGACGCATTGCCCGCACTGCACGACGGCCTACGAGGAGCTGGCGGCCTTGCGGGACGCACCGCGCACAGCGCTGGCGGAGGGGCTGCTGCCGTGGGGCGGCACGGCGTACGCGGCGGGTGACCCGGGCGAGCGGGCGGCCGGTGGCACCGGCGTGTGGCGGAGCGGGTCCGGCCCTGCCGGATCCGGGCGGGAGCCGGAGGACCGGGAACGGGCACCGGATCGCCGGCGCACCGTGCTGGTGTCGGCGGTGCTGGGGGCGGCCCTGCTGCCGGTGGCGGTGTTCCTGGCGGCGCAGGGCGGATCGCCGTCCCCCGACCCGGTGGGCTCGGCGAACACCCAGGTGAGTACACCACCGGTGGCGGTGACGGTGACGGCTACGGTGTCCAGGACGCCGCCGTCGGTCTCGGCCTCGCCGTCACCCTCGCCGTCGCGGACCTCGAAGTCGCCCTCCCCGACAAGGAGTCCCTCACCGACGAAGACGGCAAGCCCGAAGCCGCCGCCCTCCTCCACGCGCCCGCTCTCCGGCTCGTTCGCGCAGGTGGTGAACGTCGCGTCGGGCCTGTGTCTCGACGTGAGCGGCGCCTTCACCAACGGAACCGATGTGATCACGGCCTCCTGTTCGTCGTCACGTACCCAGCGATGGCGCGTCGACGACGACCGCGGGTTGCTCCAGTCGGCCGCCGACCCCGACTTCTGCCTCGACAGCCGGGGAGCGACGCACCGGGGCGTCGGGATCTGGGAGTGCGACTCGGTGGAGGGCCGCAACGGCCGGAACCTGATGTTCGCGGTGGACGAGGACGGGCTGATCCGCCCGGTCATCGCCTTCGGCACGGCCGTCACCCCGGACGGCGGAGCTGGGGACGGGCTGTCACTGGACTCGGCGGGTGGAGGCCCCGGGCAACGGTGGCGGGCGGGGGCCGCCTGATCGGGATTCACGCACGTTGCGTTGCTGGATCTGGCCCGGCGGGCGCCGGGGGAGAGGTGGCCGATGTTCGTCTCGGCGCAGAGTTCCGCGACGGTGGCCGTCGCCGACGGGGAAGGCGGGTGGTACGGGGCGGCGCATCACTGCCTCCGCACCGATCAGTGGCATGAGGTGGTCCCACGCCGACATCAACGCCAGGATCACCACCACACAGCTTCCCGGTGATCCGCGGCTTCATGGCTGATCAAAAACACGAAGGTTGACGCGGCAATGATGCGAGTGGGCGTCGGGCGCGGGATCCGGTGCCGGTTCCGGGTTGGCCGGCGGGCCGGGATGGCCGTCCGAAGGCCACTGCCACCGGCAGATGATCGACGCGCTACCTCCTCGACAACGGCATCGAATGGCGGGGCGATGCCGTCCGAGTTCGCCCTCGCCGCGGGGCTATGCCCTTTGGGCGCCGACGGGATGCGCGGCAGGTGGCCGTGGGTTCTGACCGAGTTTCTGTGGCAGACCGGTCATACAGATCTTGACGTGGATCTTGCCGTAGTTGAAGGTACTGGTCTGAACGACCGGGGTGGGACATGGACGTAGCGCAGCAGTGCTCGGAGCTGTACGCGGCTGGTGGATTTGCCGCCGTGCGGCGGACAGCACAGGCAGGGCTTGACCAGGTGGGGCCGACGGCGGTGCTGTACCGATGGCTGGGCCAGGCGCACGCCGCAGAGGACGAGGATGATCACGATGCCGAGGCGGAGCGCGCCTACCGGAGTGGTCTGGCATTGGCTCCCGACGACCTGGGGCTGCTCGTGTGCTACTTGGAGCTGTGTCTGCGCGCGGACGCTTTCGACTATCCGGTCAGGGCGGGGCGGGTGGCTACGCTGCGGGCGCGCATCGATGAGCTGGCACCTGCCGGATCGCCGGAGAGCCAGCGGGTTGACGACGCCCTGAGCTGGGCGGGCCGCGGATATTGGGACGACCTGATCGCAGCCGCAGGCCGCGGCGAGCTGCAGCAGGCGGAGTCGGCGGAACTGAGCGAGCGGGTGGCTGGTGCGCTCCGTGCCGGCACCGTTGACGCGGCCTCTCCGGCGACCGCGGGAGAAGACATGCGGGAAGCGGAACTGGCCGCAGCACTCGAGCTGTTGCAGGGCCGGGCGAACGCACCCCTGCGGTACTTGGTGACTCACCGCACTGCCGCCTATGTGATCACGTGTGCCGCTGCCCTCGGCGTGAACCGCCTGCTCGTCACCACCGGAGTGGTCACTTTCAGCGCCTGGGGCTGGCTGTTGTGGATTCCGCTGTTCGCGGCAGAGGGCAAACTACGTGCCGCCCGTAAACTGGCTCGTGAGCGTGTCGTCGCGCGTATCGAGGAACGACATGTTCTGGAGACAGCGGTTGTGGTGAACACGGACGATCATTCCGAGGCGAAGCCTCGTACAGGCGACACGCCGGACGGCAGCGGACACCACTGAGAAGCGGAGACACCCCGCAACACGACGCCGGACGAGCCGTTCTCCACAGGGCGACCGAGGGCGGCGCCGTCCACCACGCCCAGAGCCGTGCCTCCTCTCCGCAGCACAGGTGTCGGGCCCCAGCGGGTCTCCCGAGTGCAGCATCGTCTGCCGGCCCTTCGGAGCAGGGGGTATCACCGCCCTCGCACGCACGGATCGGCAGGAAGTGTGGCACCAGGTGCCAGGGTGCGCAGACGCTGCGGGCCGTCCCGGAACCGTCCGCCCAGGAACCGCTGACAGGGTCAGGTTGTCTCCGTCGACTGCCGGCCCGCCGGGCGCTGGAGCGATGTTCAACTCGACGACAAGTCCAGGATCGGGCCATGCCCCGCACCCTGAGGCGCGGCACGGACAACGCCGAACGGCTTGGGTGCGTTCGGCCACTGGCCCGCGTTATGCCTGACGGGTATCAGAGGAGTCGAAAGAGGTCTTGGACGGGGTGCCGTTGCCGGACGGAGGCTGTGAGGGCAAGGACATCGAGCCATTGACAGGAGCCAAGACCATGAGGGTGTTTCTCACCGGCGGATCCGGATACATCGGCAGGGCGGCCATCAGCGCACTGATCCGGCACGGACACACCGTGGAGGCCCTGGCCCGCAGCGACCGCGCCGCCGAAACCGTCCGTGCCCTCGGCGCGACACCGGTACGCGGCGGGCTCAAGGACCTTGGCGAGCTGAACGCCGCGGCTGCTCGTGCGGAGGCCGTCGTCCACCTGGCGCAGGCCGCAACCGGTGCCGAGGATCTGGAGGCCGCCGCCGCCATGCAGGACGGCATCGGCAGCGGCCCCTACGTGCACACAGGCGGCACCTGGGTGTACGGCGACACCCAGGGCGTGGCGGACGAGAGCGCCCCGTGGAACCCGCCGTCGCTGGTCGCCTGGCGCAAGCCCGTGGAGGACGCCGTCCTCGCACGCGCTCAGCGCGGTGGCCGCCCCGTCGTGGTACAGCCCGGACTGCTGTACGGCGGCGAGAGTCGTCTGATCGACATCTTCTTCACCACACCGGGCAAGGAGGCCGGCGCCGTCCCCTACATCGGCGATGGGACCAACCGCTGGGCGCTGGTGCACGTCGACGACATCGCCGAGCTGTACGTCGCCGCGCTCAAGGCTGAGCCGGGTTCGGTGTACGTCGGTGTCGGTGGTGTCAACCCCACCGCAAAGGAGTGCGCCCTGGCGCTCAGCCGGGCGGCGGGCATCGAGGGCAAGGTCGCCTCGATCAGCTTAGAACAGGCCCGTGAACAGATGGGCCCGATCGCCGACGCCTTCGCGCTCGACCAGCAGTTCACTCCGGCCCGGGCCAGGGAGGAACTGGGCTGGACTCCCGCGCACACCGACCCGTTGGCCGTTCTCGCCCGTGGCTGAGCACACCTGCGCATCGCTGCCTCGACAGTCTCGGCGGCGATGCGCGCCCGCCCGGTAGATTGGTGATCGACTGCCCTGGCCGTGCCGGAGGACGTCCAGGGCGGCCAGGGTCCACAGCGGCCGACCGATCGGGTGAGCCGTTCCGACAGAGCAGGCGGTGATTCCGGATGGATCTTGATCTGCGGAAGCTGCGCTATTTCGTGGCCGTGGCGCAGGAACTCCATTTCGGACGGGCCGCGGAGCGGCTGCACATCGCCCAACCGGTACTGTCCCGGCAGATCCGCAGCCTTGAGGACGACCTCGGAGCGGAGGTGTTCGACCGTGGCCGCCGCGGAACGCTGCTCACCCCGGCCGGAGAGCAACTGCTGGAGGACGCCCTTCCCTTGCTCGCCTCGGCCCAGGCACTGACGAGGCGCGTCAGATCGGCGGCCCAGGGCACCCAGGCGCTGACCATCGGCTTCATGCCCGGCATCACGGTCACCCCGGCCATGGTCGCCTTCACCGCGCACCATCCGGACGTCAGCGTGCGCCTGCTGCGCACCACGTGGGACGACCAGGTGGAGGTGCTGCTGGACGGCCGGGCCGACGTCAGCATCGTGCGCTTGCCCGTCGACCGCAAAGGTCTGCAGATGCGTCCGCTCTTCCGGGAGCCCCGCGTCGTCATGGTGCCGGCCGCGCACCCCTTGGCCGGCAGGACCTCGGTGAGTATCAAGGACCTCGCCGCCGAGCACCTGCTGCAGAATCCCGACGCCGTGCCCGAGTGGCGCGACGTGGCACAGGAACCGCAGGGCGGGCGGCGCCCCGAGGTCCCGGTGATCCTCCAGGTGGAGGAGAAGCTGGAAATGGTGGCGGCCGGAGCGGGAGTCTGCGTGCTCCCGCTGTCGACCGCCAATTTCTACACGCGGCCGGACGTGATCCCGCTGCGCGTGGAGGACATCGGCCCCAACCAGGTGGCCCTCGCCTGGGTGGCGGCCCGCCGCTCCCGCCTCGTCCACGACTTCGTACAGGCCGCCACCGAAACCCTCGCCCGGCCCCACACCGAGGACCCGCCGCCGTCTTCGGACTGAGCGGTTTCCACGCGGACCGGCCCCTCGACTCCAGCAGAGGGTGGGGCGCTCGCCGGGCGAGGTCGTCGCCGCCCAGCGGCAACCGTGAACCCGCCTGAAGCAGGCCACGCACGCTCTCGGGAGCCTGCGGCGGGTCGACAAGGCTCGCATGCGGGACAACCTCGGGCTGACCGGGGGCGTCCCGGCCACGGCCGCAGTGGTCGGTGAGTGCACGACCAGCGGCCGCTCGGTCAGCTGCCGCAACCGCCCGAGGTTGGTGGCACGGGAGCGGCTGTACGGCTCCGAGTCCTTCAGCCAGAGGCTTCGACGAGGCTGAGCAACACGGTGGTGATGGTCGATCGAGCCAGTTCCGGGCTGATCGTTTCACGGGCGGCCGCATAGCCGAGCGCGTCCGCTGCGCCTACGAAGGCGATGGCTGCTTCCTCGCTGAGGTCCGCACCGCCGTCGGCGCTTCGTATGGCGTGCCGACAGATGTCCACGTAGCGGCGTTCGGATTCCCGCTTGGCTTCGCCGAGGGCTGGTGTGCCGGCGAGTGCGGCCGCCACTCCGCTGAGCTCGACGCCCTGGGAGACGATGCACGCGACGTGGGCCGTCGCGATCGCTTCGACCCGCTGCCGCAGATCCGGCGGCGTGTGTGCCAGCGCAGCATGCAGGTCGGCGAGGTGCCGCTGGTCGAAGTCCTGGTACAGCGAGAGGAGAAGCGCCGAGCGCGAGGAGAAGTGATCGTAGACGACGGGCTTGGAGATCCCTGCTCTGCTCGCCAGGTACGCGAGCGTGAGCGCGTCCGTACCTTCGGTGGCGATCACGTCGCGGGCAATGCCGACGAGCTGCGCCCGCCGCTCGGCACTGGAAAGTCGTCGCTCGGCCATGCCCGGCATTCTCTCACCCACGAGTAACCTACTACCAGTAAGCTACTAGTAGTAGGTTGTCTCCGAGGGAGAGAAGCTGTCGATGCACACCCTGCTGGTCGTCGCGAACCCCGACCCTTCGTCTCTCACGCATCATGTGAGGGAAAAGCTCGAGGCGGCACTCCATCCCGTGTCCGTCGAGGCCGCCGACCTGGCCAGGGAGCGGTTCGATCCCGCGTTCACCCTGGCGGACCGACGGGCCTACCAGGGGAGCGGCACCTATCCGGCCGACATCGTGAGAGAGCACCGCCGTCTCGAACGGGCCACCGATCTCGTGTTGATCTTCCCTGTGTACTGGTGGTCGATGCCCGCGCTGCTGAAGGGTTGGATAGACCGCGTCTTCGTCAACGGCTGGGCCTTCGAGCACTCCCCGGCTTCGGGTCTGCGACCGAAGCTTCAGGGGCTCACCACCCACCTTCTGCCCATCGCCGGCGGCGACTCCGGCGCATATGAGCGCCACGGGTACGAGGAAGCGCTGCGAACGCAGATCGAGCACGGAATCGTCGACTACTGCGGCAGCCGGCGTGGTGCCACGGCGTTCGTCTACGAGTCCGAGCAGCCTTCCTCCGAGGCCACGGCGCGAAGTGTCGACCACGCAGTGCGCATCATCAGTGGAGCCATTCATGCCCGCTCGCGGGCGCTGCTCTGAGACCGTCTTCCGGTTGGCGGGTCGGCAGTAGTCGGTGCGGGCGCGGCGCTGCCGACGAAGGCCTGGCCGGGAGACCGTTCTCACCGTGAGCGCCGGGCTCGTCGAGGACGACCCCGGCGCAGGTGCATTCCGAGGTGGACGCCGCCAGGTATGCACAACGACGTCGCCGACGGGCACCCTCGAGCGTTCGGCGCGCCCGGTCCACCTGGGCGGGCCGAACGCTAAGGGGTGTCTTACGCGTCACCGTCCAGGACTTGGCGCAGACGGAGCGCGAACTCGTCCGGCTTCCCCGGGTATCCGAACTCCCCACCGCAGAAGCCGCCATGATGGCTCGGGAACACGACCACCTTCAGCCCGAGGAGTTCAGCTGCCGCGGCGGAGGTGCGTGCCGTCAGCAGGTTCTCGGACTCCTCACCCACCGCGATCACCACGCGGGTCGGCGCGGCGGTGATCGCGTCGGCGTCCGGCCGATAGCCGCTGACCGCCCACGACCGGTCCGACAGCAGGGGATCGTCGCGCGAGCCGTCGTCCTCGGTGGGCATCCCGAACGCGGCGGGGTCGGCCGGGGGCTGTGCGAAGTACGCGTCGGTGAACTCGCCCGCCCACGAGGTCATGGCCACGAACGCCGCCATCCCGGCCCCCCACCCCCGCTTCTCGTACGCTTCCCGAACCCTGGCCCGCGCCCGCACGGCTGCGGGGCCGTCCGGTGTCAGGGTGATGAGCGGCGGCTCGTGCGCCACCAGCGTGGTCACGTCCGAGGGGTACTTCTCGACCACCGCGAGCGCGGTGACCGCTCCGCCGCTGCTGGCGAACATCTCGACGGGCCCGGCCCCGAGCGCCTCGATGACGGCGTGCACGTCGTCGGCCTGGGTCCGCGGTGTGTGGTCGGTTCGTCCGTCCTTGCGGACACTGCGGCCGAGGCCGCGCGGGTCATAGGTGACGACGGTCCGCTCGGGGAAGCGCGAGGCGAGCGTGACGAAGCCGGAAGCGTCCATGGGCTGCCCGATCATCATCAAGGGCGGACGTCCGTCACTGACCGGCAGCGGCCCTCGCACGTCGTAGACGAGGTCCGCGCCGACTGTCTCAAGAGTGTGCGTCTTCATGCCCTTTCAGACCGACCCCGCAGCGGAAACTCATCGGTGCGGCTTGCGTCGGGCGGCCTCACCGGTGGTGCGGCGTCACCGGCACGGCGTCCGGCTCCTCCGCGTCTTCGCCCGGGCCGTCGCCACCCGGTGCGGGCCCGGGTGCGCTGTCGCGCTCGCCGTCGGCCATGGCACGGCTCCGGGCGGAGCAGTCGGGCGGCATCGCCCATGGGTGCCCGGCGCGGGCGACAGGGAGTCGGCAGGCGCCCCTTCCGGGGGAAGAGGACGGTCCTGACGACACGGCGTGCGCGCGCGGGGCACCGAGGACGGTCCCGACGAGTGACGATCCGGTCGGCGAGATGGAGGCGGCCCGCATGACCGGGCCCCGCCGCAGACCCGTTCACTCCGGTGCGCACGGCGCGCAGGGCACGCCCCTGAGCACTCCATCAATACTCTGTGCGCCCTTTCTGGTGCGAAGAGCGACGGAAATGATGAGCGCACCACACAGGAACCAGGCGATCCACGGCCCTCGGTCAGCGACCGGGCGGGTCGTGGCGAAGGAGGCCAGGTGTTGCTTCTCATCTCCCCGGACGGTGTCGAGGAAGCGCTCGACTGCGCCAAGGCGGCGCAACACCTCGACATCGTCGACGTCAAGAAGCCCGACGAGGGCTCTCTCGGCGCGAACTTCCCCTGGGTCATCAGGGAGATACGCGAAGCGGTCCCGGCGGACAAGCCGGTGTCCGCGACCGTGGGAGATGTCCCCTACAAGCCCGGCACGGTGGCTCAGGCCGCTCTCGGCGCGGTCGTCTCCGGAGCCACGTACATCAAGGTCGGTCTCTACGGATGCACAACCCCTGACCAGGGCATCGACGTCATGCGCGCCGTCGTCCGGGCGGTGAAGGAGCACAACCCGGACGCACTCGTCGTCGCCTCGGGCTATGCCGACGCCCACCGGATCGGCTGCGTCAACCCGCTCGCGGTGCCCGACATCGCGGCCCGCTCCGGCGCCGACGCGGCCATGCTGGACACCGCAGTGAAGGACGGGACGCGGTTGTTCGACCATGTTCCGCCCGACGTCTGCGCCGAGTTCGTCCGGCTGACCCACGGTTCCAGCCGGCTCGCGGCCCTCGCGGGCAGTGTCCGGCACGACGACCTCGGCGAACTCACCCGCATCGGTACGGACATCGTCGGCGTACGGGGGGCGGTCTGCGAGGGCGGCGACCGCAACGCCGGCAGGATCCAGCCGCATCTGGTGGCCGCCTTCCGGGCGGAGATGGACCGGTACGACCGGGAGCGCACCGCCGGCCTTCCCGCAGCGCGCTGACCGCGGCCATGCCGACCACCGAGCCCGAGCGCGTGCCCGACCCCGGGGCGGCCGGCTTCCCCGTCGTCGACCCGGCCACCGGCGAAGCGTTCGACGAGGCACCCGACCAGCAGCCGGGCGAACTGGACACCGTGATCGACCGCGCGCAGCGGGCCTGGAGCGGCTGGCGGGCCGACCCCGCCGCGCGCACCACCGCGTTGCGTGCGGCGGCCGACGCGGTGGAGGCGGCCGGCGAGGACCTCGCCCGGTCGCTCACCCGGGAACAGGGCAAGCCCCTGGCCGAGTCGCACGCGGAGGTCGCCCGTACGGCGGCCCGTCTGCGTTACTTCGCGGACATCGCTCCCCGGACCCGGCCGATCGACGACGGCCGGCCGGTGCGCAGCGAGGTCCGGTGGCGGTCGCTCGGACCCGTCGCCGCGATCGTGCCGTGGAACTTTCCTCTGCAGCTCGCGGCGTCGAAGTTCGCGCCCGCCCTGGCCGCCGGCAACACCGTCGTCCTCAAACCCTCTCCGTTCACCCCGCTGGCCACCCGGATGCTGGGGTCCGTCCTCGCCGCAGTCCTGCCCGAGGACGTCCTGACCGTCGTCACCGGCCGCGAACCCTTGGGTGCCCGTCTCGTGTCCCATCCGGGCTTCCGCCATGTCACCTTCACCGGATCGGTGTCCACCGGGCGGGCGGTCGCCCGGGCGGCGGCGGCCTCGCTCGCCCGGGTGACGCTGGAGCTGGGCGGCAACGACGCGGCCGTCCTGCTCGACGACGTCGACGTGGAACGGATCGCCGACCGGCTGTTCTGGGCGGCGTTCCGCAACTGCGGACAGGTCTGCATGGCGGTCAAACGCCTCTACGTCCCCGCCCGGCTGTACGCCGACGTCGTGGAAGCCCTCGCCCAGCGGGCGAAGACCGTCGCCGTCGGGCCCGGCCTGGACCCCGCGACCGAGCTGGGCCCGGTCAACAACGCCCCGCAGTTGGCCCGCGTCGAGGGGTTCACACGGCAGGCACTGGCGGACGGCGCGCGGGCCGCGGCGGGCGGCCACCGGCTGGACGGGCCGGGCTACTTCTTCGCACCCACCGTCCTCGTCGACGTGCCGCCCGACAGCCCGGTGGTGACCGGGGAACAGTTCGGACCGGTGCTGCCGGTGCTTCCGTACCGGAGTCTCGACGAAGCCGTCGAGGCCGCCAACGGCACCGGCTTCGGTCTGGGCGGCTCCGTGTGGGGCACCGATCTCGACCGCGCCGAGGCGGTGGCCGAGCGGCTCGACTGCGGCACCGCCTGGGTCAACCACCACGCGGAACTGTCCCTGGCCCAGCCCTTCGCGGGCGTCAAGGACAGCGGCGTCGGTGTCGCGGGCGGGCCGTGGGGGTTGTACGGCAACCTCCAGCCGTTCGTCGTCCACCGCCCGCGGGAGGCGTGACGCATGAGATTCCAGGCAGCCGTACTGCGCTCGTACGACGCCCCGTTCACCATGGAGGAGGTGGTTCTGCGGACCGAGCCGGCCGTCGGCGAGATCCTGGTCGAGATCGCGGGCACCGGAATGTGCCGGACCGATCTCGCGGTCCGGCGATCGGCCGGCCGGAGCCCGGTGCCCGCCGTCCTCGGCCACGAGGGCGCCGGGGTCGTGGTGCGCACAGGAGGCGGCACGGACAACGGGATCGGCGTCGGTGACCACGTCGTGCTCAGCTTCGACTCCTGCGGGCACTGCCCGACCTGCCGCGGCGCGGCCCCCGCCTACTGCGACTCCTTCGCCTCCCTCAACCTCTTCGGAGGACGCGAGGAGGAGCCGGCCCGGCTCACCGACGCGTCCGGCGAGGCGCTGGCACCCCGCTGGTTCGGGCAGTCCTCGTTCGCCGAATACGCCCTCGTCTCCGCTCGCAACGCCGTACGGGTCGATCCCGCACTGCCGCTCGAACTGCTCGGACCCCTCGGCTGCGGCTCCCTCACCGGTGCCGGAGCCGTGCTGAACACCTTCGGCGCCGGTCCCGGTGACCCGCTCGTCGTCCTCGGCGCGGGTGCCGTCGGACTGACCGCGGTCATGGCGGCGACTGCCGCGGGCGCGCCTGCCGTGGCAGTCGACCGGCATCCCGAGAGGCTCGCCGCGGCCGAGCGGTTCGGCGCGATCCCACTGCCCGCCGCCTCACCCGACCTGCCCGGGCGGATCCGGCGGCTGACCGACGGCGGCGCCCGCTACGCGCTGGACACCACCGCCTCACCCCTGCTCATCAACCAGGCGCTCCACGCGCTGCGTCCCACCGGCACCCTCGGACTGGTGGCGCGCCTCCACGGTCCGCTCACCCTCGAACCGGGCACTCTCGACCGAGGCCGCAGCGTGCGCCACATCTGCGAAGGGGACGCCGTGCCCGCGCTGTTGATCCCCCGGCTGATCGGACTGTGGCGGGCGGGACGCTTTCCTTTCGAGCAGTTGATCCGCACCTACCCCCTGTCCGACATCAACGAGGCCGAACGTGACTGCGACGCGGGCCGTGCGGTCAAACCCGTCCTGCTCCCGGACAGGGCGAGCAAATGACCGAGCCCGCGGCACCGGGCGCCCATCCAGCCCGACCCATGACATCTCGCAGTTCCTACTCCCGCCGACGGAGGCAGCATGGCAGGCACGACACCCCGGCACACGGACGCGGAAGGCGTGGACGGAGGAGTGGGCCTGACCGCCCTCCTGGTCGCCGCGTCACGGGCCATCGAAACCCACCGCCACGACAGTCTCGCCCAGGACGCCTACGCCGAGCACTTCGTGCGCGCGGCCCCCGCCTGCACGCACTGGCCGGTGCGCATCGAGGAGGTTCCGGACGGGGACGACAACCCGCTGTGGGGGAGGTTCGCCCGCTACTTCGGCCTGCGGACGAGGGTGCTCGACGACTTCGTCCTCCGGTCGGCCGGTGCGGGTGCCCGCCAAGTGGTGCTCCTGGGGGCGGGGTTGGACACGCGCGCCTTCCGCCTGGACCTGCCGACCGACTGCGTCGTCTTCGAGATCGACAGGGCGGGCGTGCTGGCGTTCAAGGAACAGGTGCTCACGGGCCTGTCGGCCGCTCCTGAGGTGAAGCGCGTTCCCGTGCCGGTCGACCTGCGTGAGGACTGGGCCGGCGCGCTCGGCACCGTGGGTTTCGACCCCGCCGCACCCAGCGTCTGGCTGGCCGAGGGACTCCTCTTCTACCTGCCGGGTCCCGCGGAGACGTATCTCGTCGACACGGTGGACCGGCTGGCCGCCGCAGGCAGTGCGCTGGCCTTCGAGGCCAAGCTGGAGAAGGATCTCCTGGCGTACCGTGACAGCTCGATCTACACGGCGACGCGCCGGCTGATCGGCATCGACCTGCTCGACCTCTTCGACAAGGGACCACGCCCCGACTCGGCGAGCGCCCTGACGGCCAGGGGCTGGTCCACCTCGATGCACACACCTTTCGAGTTCACGAGGAGGCACGGGCGTGGCCCCCTCCCCGAACCCAACGACGCGCTGGAGGGGAACCGCTGGGTGTTCGCGCGCAAGCTCGCCCCCTGACGCCCGGGTCCGACGACGCGGACGTCCGGCCAGGGGCCGCACCGGCCGGCCGGCGGTACGGCCCCTGGCGAGCCGGGTCAGACGGCGCGGGCCGTCACCAGCCGGTCGCCGGGGATCCCCGCCTTGTCCGGCGCGTAGTAGTCCTCGATGCCGGCGGCCCACGTGGCCACGGTGATGCGGTCGTCGGCGTCCGGACCGAAGGCGTCGAAGAGGGCGTGGATGTTCGCCTCCTCGAAGCCGATCGCCCTCATCAGCGACACGAACAGGGGGCGCTCGATCAGGCCGTCCCCGTCGGGGTCGCCGAGTGCGGAGAGGGCCTCGGCGAACTCGGCCACCGCAGGGCCGAAACGCTCGGGGTCCAGCACGAAGGGACGGAACTCGTCCACGGAGATGACACCGTCGCCGTTGGCGTCCAGTTCCGTGGCCAGCGTCGTCCAGTAGCGGCGGAACGCGGCTCTGATGGCGTCCTTGGCACCGTCGTCCGAAGCGGCCGCCGCTTCCAGAACGCGGCCCGTCATCAGGTCGAAGTCGCCGGAGTCGAGGACTCCGTTGCCGTTGGCGTCGAAGAGGGAGAAGACCAGCTCGACCCGCTTGGCGGCCTCATCTCGCATGTGCGTCACCTGTCTTCCGCGACCCGACGAGTTCGGGCCTGCATCCGTGCCCCCATGGAACCGCCGGAAGGAGCCGCGGGATCCCGATCTTCGCTTTTGGTGCCGGGGGAACTGCTGAATGAGCGGGTGTGACACGTTCGATGCCGTGCCTGTGAAAGCCAGGGTGTTCCGATCGATCCCGTTGATCGGCTCATATGACGTGACGCTTCGGCGCAGAGGGAGGCAGCCGACGTCAGGATCCGGCAACTGCTGACCCATTGTGCGCTGCCCGCCGTAGGGACGGTTCCTGCCCCCTGTGCCGGTGCCAGGTCGGATGTGACACAGCCTGTGCGGCGTTCACCCGGTTGGCCTGCCGTGATGGCGGTGGCTGCACGGTCCGGCGACGGTGGGTCTGGGCTTCGCCGTTCACGTAGGCCGAGCCCTTCCGGCCGATCCCGAGGGAGCTTTTCCATGTCTGAACGCAACACCGTCATCCGCAGCCTGCACGATGTCGGTCTGGCCGCCTGGTTCGGGGGCTCGCTGATGGGAGCGGTGGGCCTCAACGGCGCGGCTCAGGACGAAGGAAGCACGGAGACGAGCCGAGACCGGATCTCCTCCTCGGGCTGGGCCAGGTGGACGCCGGTCAACGCCGCCGCGATCGGAGCCCACCTGTTCGGCGGCGGCGGGCTGCTCGCCGTGAACGCGCACCGTGTAGCCACCCAGCAGGGCGTGGGCGCCTCCACCGCGGCCAAGACCGTCGTCACCGCCGCGGCCCTGGCCGCGACCGCCTACGCGCGTGTCCTGGGCAAGAAGGTCGAGCTGGCCTCCTCCACCGACCCCGCTGACGTCGAACAGGCCGAGAAGCACCCGATCGACCTCGACAAGGCACGGCGGCAGCTGACCGCCGTCCAGTGGGCGGTGCCGGCCCTGACCGGATGCCTGGTCGTGCTCAACGCCCTGCACGGCGAACAGCAACGCCCGGTGGAGCAGATCCCCGGCATGTGGGAACGGGCCCGTTCCATGACCCACCTGATGCAGTAGCGCACGCAGGAGGGGTGGCAGGGCCGCGGCGGCAGAACGGACGTCGCCGCCTTCGGCAGGACGATCGCCGACCAGGTGGCCAAGGTGGTCGCGGCCACCGGCACCTCGGCCGCCCCGACGGGCTACGGACGAACCGTCGCCGGACAACTTCTCCCCGACGTCCTGCCCTACGTGATCGGCACCCCCGCGTCCTTCGGCTTCGCTACGTCGTACCGGAGTGAGCGCCCAAGTCTGCAGGCGGTGCACCGTCGGGGCCCACTGATGCTGAGAGCAAGGGTGCGGCGAGTTCACAGGGCTCCCGGCGGGCCTCCGTCCGTGAGGGGCAGGTCTCGGTGGCCCGCGCCGACCAGGGTTCGGCTCATGCCCCGGTGACAGCGGCCCCGCGCGGCTGCCGTCCTGGCCTCCGGCCGCGCGCCGCGCGTACGGCGGGAATCCTCGTACCGGAGAAGGTGCCGGTCCCGGCGCGGGGCCGCCGGGACCGGCACGGGCCGGCCGCTCAGCCGCGGAGTGTCGCCACCGGGCTGTTGTAGGCCTGCGCGGTCAGGACCGGGGTCCTCGACGCGCACGCCCCTGCCGGCCAGGACAGGCGGACGGTGCGGGACTCGCCGGGCAGCAGCCACAGGTAGTTGTCGCTGTACAGCGTCGGCAGCACCCGGCGGCCCCCGGCGTCCTCCAGCAGGGACAGCCTGACCATGGCGGCCACCGCCGCCCCTCCGTTGTGGACCGTCGCCGTCAGTGAGTGGCGGGCCCCCGAACGCGAGACCGCGGTGATCCCTCCGGTCAGCTTGACCTGCCTGGTCCTGTTCAGATCGCGCAGGGACGCGGGGTCGCGGTAGCGCCAGTACGTGTTCCGCGACACCTCCGTGCCCCGGGCGTCCTTCAGCGTCAGCCGGAGGAGATGGAGGTCGGGAAGGTCCTCCGTCCATGCCGAGGTGAAGGCCTCGGCGGTGGCCGACCGGGCGATGTCCAGCCGGGTCCGCCGCGTCGCGCCGAGTCGCCGGCCGGCCAGATCGAAAAGCTCGGCGGTGACGCTGGCGCCGCGCAGATCGGCCGCGGTGTGGTTCACGGCGACGACCTGCCACTTCACCGGGTCGGCCTGGACGTGCAGGGGTTCGCACGCGGTGCGGGCCCCGTAGTAGGTGCCGTTGACGTCGAAGTCGTAGTCGTAGGTCTGCCAGACCGTGCTGTGCCAGGCGGGGTGGGACATCCACAGCATCAGGCCGGAGGCGTTGTCCCACAGGTTGGCGTTCCACGCCTCGAACATGGCGCGGGTGTTCTCGTAGTTGACGAACTGGGCCTTGCGGGTGAAGTCGTCCAGGTCTCCGGCCTCGCCGAGGCGTGCTTCGACGGCCGCCTTGTAGTGCTGCGGTGCCTGGTTCCCGCGCTCGCTCCAGTCGTGGTGGTACCAGGCGCCGCCGATCGGCCACTCCGGTTCGTCGCCGGTCATGTTGCGGATGCTCTCGGCGGTGGAGACGACGGGCATGCCGATCTCGGTGTGGAAGCCGAAGTCCTTGCTGCCGTACGTCATCGGGTCGAAGTACTTCTCCGGCTCCACCCAGCCGTAGGGTCCACCGCCGGTGACGATCCCTCCGGCCGAGTTGTTCTGGTAGAGCAGGCCGGGTGCCTGGTCCGTGACCGCCTCCCGCATGCCCTTGTCGACGGCGGCGGGAGGGTTGCCTTCGTTGGCGCCGCACCAGACGGCCACGCAGGGGTGGATCCGGTAGCGCAGCACGGTGTCACGGGCGAGCGAGATGAAGGCGTCACGGTCCGGCGGGTCCATCCCCCACGCGTTCGGGAAGTCGTTCCACACCAGGATGCCGTGGCGGTCGCAGGCGGCGAAGAACTCCTCGCGGTCGCTGCTGCCGACCCAGTTGCGGATCATGGTGAAGTTCATGTCGCGGTGCATGCGCACGGCCGCGTCCATGCGCTCCGCCGGCATGCGGCGCAGCAGTTCGTCCCAGCCCCAGTTGCCGCCGCGGGCCAGTACCCGCACCCCGTTGACGCTGATCTTCAGCGGGTCGGGGGTGTTGGACACGGAGGTGACATCGGTCCAGTCGTCACCGTCGTCGGACACCTGGACGACGTAGGTCTTCGGGTAGGCGGTTTCCCAGAGGACGGCGATGCGGTCGAAGGAGCGCGGGGATCCGAGGTCGACCTGGATCCACTGGTGGTCCTCGTACGCGGACGACCAACGGGTGTTCGGATCGCCGTCGGTGGCGTGGGAGGCCGGCTTGTCGGGCTCCTCGGTGGAGGCGGTGGCCGTCCGGCGCAGTGCGAGGTCGGTGCCGGGGTCGTCGGTGTCGACGACGCTCAGGCTCCACAGGGAGTTGCCCCAGCTGGTGTTGCGCAGACCGCACTGCAGGCGGACATAGCGTGCGGTGGTCCGCTCGAAGTCCTCGACCTGGAGACTGGCGTTGCCGTTGGCGAAGGGGAGCGGTACGGCCCCGTTGTCGACGGATTTCACATCGGTCCAGTCCGAGTCGTCCGCCGACACCTGGACCACGAAGGTCTTGGCGTACGCCTGCTCCCAGGTGAGGTCGACCCGGTCGAACGACTGGAGCGAGCCCAGGTCCACGCGTATCCACTGGTCGTCCTCGAACTTGGAGGACCAGCGGGTGGTGTCGTCGCCGTCGGTGGCGTTGGCGGGGCCGTGGTCGTCCTGGTCGGAGCTGGAGGCCTCAGCGGCCGCGTGCAGTGCGAGGTCGATGCCGGGTCGGGCGCTGTCGCCGACGGAGAGGGACCACAGGGAGCTTCCCCAGGAGGTGGCCCGGGTGAGGCATCTGATGCGGACGTAGCGGGCCTGCTGCCGTTCGAACGTCACGGTCTGCGTGCAGGCGTCGCCGGACGCGGTGAACGGCAGCGGTACGTCGTACTCGTAGCCGAACTGGCGGATGCCGAACTTCGCGGTGCGACGGTCGCTCTCCCGGCCGTCGACGGACGCCGTCAGGGTGAGGTCGTGCAGGTGTGGCTCGCCCAGCCCGTTGGGCCACCAGAGTTCGGGGTCGCGCAGCTTCAACTGGGCGAACGTGTCGGGGGTGAAAACGACGTCGACGCTCCGGCCGGGCTTCACGGTGACGGTCCTGGAGACGCGTACTCCGTCGAAGGACGCGGTGACCGTGGTGCGGAGGTCGTCGGTGCCGGCGTTACGGACCGGGACGACCACGGTCACCTCCGCGACCGACAGGTCCGGCAGCTTCGGCAGGGTGGTGTCCACGCGCGGGTCGCCGATGACGGCGTGCCCGGTCGACCGCAACCGGACGTGGTTCCAGATGCCGGCAGCCCGGTCACGTACGGCGGGCATCCAGTCCCAGCCGGAGGAGGCGAGGTACGTCGGGGAGTTGAGGTTCATCTGCTGTGCGCCGGCGTCGACCCACGCCTCGCCCGCGGGGCCCTTGTCACCAGGGCTGCCGGGGACCGGCATGGGCGAGATCCGTACGGCGAGCGCGTTGTCGCCGTGCTCGGCGAGGTGCTCGGCGACGTCCAGGGCGGCACGGGCGAACGGATGGGTCAGCTGGCCGACCTGCTTGCCGTTGAGCCAGACGTCGGCCTTGTGGTTGATGCCGTCGAACTCCAGCCAGACGTGTCGGCCGGCTCCTGTGCGCAGACCCCGCGGCAGCGCGAAATCCCGTTTGTACCACCAGGCGTGGCGCGACAGGGCCTCGGGGACGCGCAGGTTGTTCAGGCCCACCACGGGGTCGGGCAGCCGGCCCTGCTCCACGAGGGAGCCGAGCACGGTGCCGGGGACGGTGGCGGGCAGCCAGCCGGCGGTGTCCACGGAGGTCGTCGACAAGGCGGCGCCGTCCGCCCCGGCCCAGTCGTCCAGGGTGAGCCGCCAGCCCGACTCCACGGGGACGGTCCCGTCGTCGGCGACGGTCAGCTTCGGCGGCTTGCCCGGACGGGTCCCCCAGTCGGTCCAGCCGCTCACCGCGGGGCGACGGCCCTCGACGGTGCCGTACACCTCGAAACCGTTGAGACCCAGGGGCAGGGGACTGGAACGTTTCCGGGACATCAGGCGCACCCAGCGGGCGCGGGCGGGGCGCGGGAGCTGGATGTCGACCACGCCGCCGGTGCCCTGAGCGGTGCGGTACACGGCTGTCCAGGACTCGTTGTCGAGGGAGGTCTCCACCTCGAACACCAGGGAGTAGCTCGACTGGATCTCGTCGCCGGTGGTGCCGCTGTGCACATTGCCTTCGACGGGGGGCGTGTAGACCGGGTCGGAGGCGTCGGCTTCGAAGGTGAGACGGATGCGCGTGACCTCGCCGATCGCCTGGAGGTCGACGGCGATCCACTGCGGATCGCCGCCCTCGGCGCGCCATCCGCTGCCCTTGACGCCCGGGGACGTGAGGCGGTCGACGACGAACGACCCGGGCGTGGCGGCGTAGGCGGTGGAGGACGCCGTGACGGGACGGTACCGGGCCAGCTCACCGCCGGCGGCCCGTGCGCCGGCGGGGGCGGCAGCGGCGGGTGACCCGGGCAGCGCGGCACCGAGGCCGAACCCGGCCAGCAGGACGGGGCCCGTGGTGACTACGGCCCGTCGCGACGGCAGGCGCGACGGACCCGATCGATCGGTCATGTGTGTGACGTCCCCTCAGGAGCGCAGGGCGCGATGACCGGTTCCGCACCGTGCGGCGGGACCGGATGACAACGTTGCCAAAGGCTGGGTCCGCCGAGTGCCGCCTGTCAACCCTCCGGACGCTGGAGGAGCGTGCTGCGCAACCCGCTCACCGTGTGCGGGGCAACTGCTGACCGGTCCCCGTTCGCCCAGTCTCTCGCTTCCGCGCACCCGAGCTATTGACGTATCGACTGGCGGACCGAAGAATTCACGCCATTGCCTGACAACGTTGTCTGACTGAGAGGTGCCGCACGTGCTGCCGAGATCCCCCTTGGACCGTCGCCGCTTCATCCAGCTTCTCGGCGCCACGAGTGCGCTGGCCTCCCTGCCTCTCGCCCTTGGCAGCGGCACGGCTCAGGCCCACGGACAACAGCGGAGCCACACGGCGTCCGACCCGGTGGCGGACATCTACCACCGCGTCCTGCTGAACCATACCCGGTGGACGGAAACCCAGTGGGACGCGGCCCGCGGCTACTACACGGACAAGGATTTCAGCTTCGCCGTCGTGCTCGGCCATGCGGTCCTGCTCACCCGCGGCAGCTACGACGAGGTCCGAGCGGGGACGGAGGAGCAGGTCCTCAAGGCTCGGACGATAGCGACCATCAAGCACTTCGCCGCGTCCAACAGACTGACGGGCGGCACCCAATGGGGCCGGAGACTGTTTTTCGACACCACGTTCCAGCTGTACTTCGTTCTCGCCGCGCGGCTGCTGTGGGACGACCTCGACGAGACCACTCGCGTCCATGTCGACACCATCGCCCGTGAACAGGCCGCCTACACCACCGCGTTGGGCACGGGCAACGACCCGGCCTCGGGCAGCTGGACCCCTCGGGGACTGCTCGGCGGCCACGAAGGAGACACCAAGCTCGAGGAGATGGGTGTCTACGCGCAGTCCCTGGCCCCGGGGCTGGCCTGGGCCGTGGACGACCCACGGCACGGTGACTGGGTCACGGCCTTCGGTGCGTGGTCGCGCAACGAGGCCGGACTGCCCCAGGCGGACCTGGCGAACCCGGCGCGCGTGGACGGGGTTCCCGTCTCGGACAACACCGCCCGCAACCTGTACGACACCTTCATCGTCGAGAACCACGGCTCGTTCGGCCCTCACTACCAGGAGGAACTGTGGCGCACATCGGGTCGTAATGCCGCCCACTTCATCGCCGCGGGCCGGCCGCTGCCCCAGGTGCTCACCAACCAGCCGAACGCCGATCAGCTGTGGAGCACCCTCCTCGGTGTGATGAGTGACGCCGGTGAGCCGCTGATGCCGATGGTCGACGACCGGGAGCACCTCTACGGCCGCGACGTCATCCCGCTCGCGTTCCTCGCCCAGGTGGTGGGGGACGGGGCTGCGGCCCGGGCGGAAGTCGCCCTGGCGGAGCGACTGGAGGCGTACCAGAGTTACCCGCCGGAATTCCGGATCGCAAAGTTCTCGGGCGAACCGAAGTACGAGCCGGAGGCCCGCGCGGAAGTCGCCATCAGCTACCTCCTGCACCTGTGGGCGAACGAACAGGGCCGTACGGTCAGCCCCCTCTCCACGGACGAGATGTTCGAACACGCCGCGGGTGTCACCGACTTCGGCCCCGGACCCGGCCTGGTGTCGCACCAGACGCCCGGGGCATGGGCGGGTGCCGTGACCAAGCCCGGCTTCGTGAAGTTCGCCTGGCAACCCGGCCACGACGACTGGCTCTTCAAGCTCAGCGGGTCCACGCCGATGTTCCTGCCGACGACATCGCTCAAGGCGACGCAGCGCCGGGTGCGGACGTACCGCAGGATCCGGGACGGATTCGACGGCAGCGCCACGATGCTCCAGGTGGGCTCCGGGTACGCCGGATTCACCACGCTTCCCACCGGCGCCGTCGTGTACGCGACGTCGGGCGTCGCCGCGGGGGAGGGGCACCTGGAGATCCACAACCTGACGATGCCGGGCATGCCCGGCCTGACCGGCGCGCGGACCTACCGCTTCGCCGAGGGAAGCGCCACGGTGGCCTCGGCCGACTCCCGGCCGCCCACGTCGGCCGCGCGCGTCGACGAGGTGACGTTCGCGCGCACCGAGGTGCGGCATCTGCGCATGCTCGGTGTGCGGCCCGACCCGACCTACGGATACTCGCTCTTCGCGTTCGTAGCGCGCGACGGCGCGGACGGCGCGGATCTGGCCCGGACCGGTACGGCCACCGCCTCCTCCTACGACAGCGGCAAGGAGCCGGCGCTGGCGGTGGACGGCAGCACGACCACCCGGTGGGCGGTATCACGGGGCGACCGCCCCCGGGCGGACAGCTGGCTGGCCGTCGACCTCGGGGCTCCGCACGCGGTGGACCGGGTCACCCTGCGCTGGGAGGCCGCCGCGGGGCGCGCCTACACGGTGCAGGGGTCGGCGGACGGACTCCAGTGGGAGGACCTCGCCTCCTGGCCGGTGCCCGACGTCATCAGCAGGGGCGGATGGCTGGACGTCGACGGACGCGCGGGCCTGGTGGTGCGGGGCGCCGCCTCCGGCCTGACGGTCCACCAGGACGAGATCATCCTGGCCGACGGCCCGGCCGCACCCCTCCTGGTCGAGGGATTCCCCGGCGCCTCGCCCCGTGGCCTGCGCGAGCGGGCCGCGGCACCCGCGCCACGAACGGACGCCGAAGCCGTCCGCGCCGCCCTCACCGACGATCACCTCAGCCTGTTCAACCTGTCGGACGAGCCCGTCACGACGCGCGTCGACGTCCCGCAGACCGGGCCCGCGAGGCTGCTGTTCGAGGGGCTCCAGACCCTGACCGACGGCGGCACCGCCTACGACGCCGAACTCGACGCGGCGGAAGCCCGGCTGCTGCCGCCACGGCTGACCGTACGCCCGCTCAACGGCCGTCCTCTGCCGGCGGGTCTGCGGGCGCGCGTGGTCGACGGAACGACGGTCGAACTCACGGGGCCGGCCTGCCGCGTGCAGGTGACCGCCCAAGGACGCAGTGAGGTGGCGGTGGTCAAGGCGGGCCGCACCACGACGGTCACCGTGAAGCGGGCCACAGCCTATCCTCTGCGTAATCTGGCACTGGGTTGCACGGTGTTCCCGACCAGCCCGTTGCCTCCGGGCATGTCGGACCCGTCCGCCGCTGTCGACGGCGATCCGGCGACGGCGTGGACGCCCGGCCCGAACGGCCGCCTGGTCGTCGACCTCGGCGCCCTGCTCCGTGTCCGCGACATCCGCACGGAATGGACGAACGGCCATGTACCGGGACTTCGCGTCGAGTTCAGCAGTGACGGCCTCACCTACACCGAGGCCGGTCAGCTCACGGGCCGTGGCCGCGACCGGCACCTCAGCACGGACATCACCGCCCGCTACGTGGCCCTGGCGACCGACGCGGGACACGAGGGCGGTGGCCGCCTGATCCACCTGTCCCTGCAGTGACACCAGGCCCGCTCCAGGCCGATGGTTCACCCACGACGCCGTGCAGCCCTCCCTCCCGGCCGACACCCCTGCTGTCGGCCGGGAGGGCCCTCGTGCGGGTGGGTCCGCCGGCCGATCGTCACCCCAGACCCTTGAGTTGGGCGCCCCTTCGCCGTCGGAGCCGGCATTTCGCCTGCCGGGGTCTGCTTGCCAGGGACACGGTGGTATGTGGAAGGAGCCGGGGACTGCCCGAGCGGCGGCCTGTCCGCGGCAGTGGACGTGATTGGCACCGCACCTGTTGATGCGCATCAGCCTCGCCCTTCCCTCTTGACAGGGCTACCCGCCGACGCAACCGTTGAGAGCGCTCTCACTCACGTCATGTACACGAGGAGAAGTGATGCGCTCTTCGCGTTGGCTCGCCGGCGCCCTTCCGCTGGGGCTCGTCGGCCTCCTCGTGTTCGGGCAGGCCGCGACCGCTGCCCAGCCGGACGAGCGGCCTGCCGACCGGCGCGCCCAGGAGACGCACAGAGACGCGACGAAGCGGGCAGTGACCGTGTCGGATCAGCCCTCGACGCTGGGGCGCTCCTTGGTGGGCGGGGCGGACCCGACCCTGATCAAGGTGGGCGACCTGTATGTCTCGGCCAAAGCCGTGGACGGCGGGATCGCGGTGCGCACGGCCGCCACCCCGGAGGCCGTGGCCACAGCGCCCAAGCACCAGGTGTGGCGGGACACCGCCGGTCTGGGCGAGGTGTGGGCGCCGGAGATCGTGCACCACGACGGCCAGTACCGGATCTACTTCGCCGCCGGCCGGGGCGCGGCCCACCGGATGTACCACATAGGGTCAGCCAACCCGACGTCCGGCTACTCCGCGGCCGTCAAGGTGTCCCTGCCCGGCGACAAGTGGGCCATCGACGGGGTGCCCTTCACCTACAACGGGCAGCGCTGGTTCGTGTGGTCGGGGTGGTCCGGCGACACCAACGTCGAACAGAACCTCTACCTCGCCCGGATGAGCAGCCCCACCGCGGCCACCGGCGACCGGTACGTGATCTCGCAGCCGCGCGAGCCCTGGGAGCGGGTCGTAGGCAACCCGTACATCAACGAGGCCCCCCAGCCTGTCGTCGACCCCTCCGGGCGGCTGCACGTCGTCTACTCCGCGAACGGCAGTTGGAGTGACAAGTACTGCATCGCCGACTTGCGGCTGCGGGCGGGCGGCGACCCCACGTACGTCTGGGACTGGTACAAGAGCAACGGCTGCCTCTTCGGCTCGCACACGCCGTCCATGATGTCCGGCTGGACTCCGACCGTGAACGTCAACGGACCCGGCCACCACTCGTTCATCCTGCCCCGGGGCGACGTCAACGCCGCTCCGCCCTCCGGAAACCGCTTCCCCATCCTGTACCACGCGGTCGCCAAAGGCACCCCGTACTCGTGGTCCAACCGCTACTGGTACTCCGGTACGGCGGTCTGGTGGAGCAACACCACCTACCGGCGTGCCAACGTTCCCGGGAGCACGACCGATGCGGGCTACAGCCTGAAGTTCTTCGAGTAGGCGGAAGACGATTCGGCGCTGTACGAAACGGTCCTCGACCTTCCCGAAGACATGGCGTCGGCGAACGTGGGAGCGACCGCGCGTGCTGCGTCGAGGAGGGCTGCGACGGTGGGTCGTTCGTGGCGGCCGGGCAGCCAGGCCAGCGCCGCACTGGACATGGGTGCGTCGGTGACGTGGACGTAGTGGATGCCGGGGCGTGGGTACAGGCGGCGGGCGGCTTCGGGCAGGAAGCTGATGGCGCGTCCGCGGGCGACTTCGGTCAGGAGGCCTTCGATGTCTGTGACGACGGGGCCGTACTGCACGGGGGTGCCGTCGGGGCGGGGGTTGACGGTCCAGTCGTCCCACCAGGTGCGGGACACGCTGGCGGGCATGTCGACCATGCGGTGTTCTGCGAGGTCGGTGAGGGTGAGTGGACGGCCGACGGCGGGGTCTGCCAGTGGGTCCGACGACGGCAGGCAGGCGACTCGGGGTTCGACGGCGAGGGTCATCGTGCGCAGTGGCGGGGGGAGCGGGGGGCGGAGGAAGGCGGCGTCGACGTCGTCGTCGGCGAGGCGTTCGAACTGGTCGCCGAACGTCAGCAGGCGCAGTTCGACGGAGACGGCCGGGTGGCGGCGCGTCAGTTCGTCGAGGATGGCGTGTGTGTAGGGCATGGCCGATTCACCTGCGACGAATCCCAATACGAGGCGGCCCCGCACGCGCCGGGACTGCTCGGCGGCACGGCTGCGCAGCCGGGACATCGCGGTGAGGACGTTCTCCGCCTCGGGCAGCAGGGTCCGGCCCGCTTCGGTCAGGCGTACGGATCTGCTCGTGCGGTCGACCAGGGTGACCCCGAGCCGGTTCTCCAGGAGGCGGATCTGCCGACTCAGGGAGGGCTGGGTCATGTACAGCCGTTGCGCGGCCCGTCCGAAGTGCAGTTCCCGCGCCAGCGTGAGGAAGAGTCTGAGCTGGTGGGTGGTGGGGTCGTGGTCATCGCCGGATGTCTCCGGACGGCCGGTTGCCCCTGGGGTGGGTCGCTCTTCGGACGGAACCTGCTCCATACATCCGAGGCTATCGATCGGGCGAGGGGCGGGGTGGGAGAACGGTGCTTCCTCGCATGAGGTCCGGTGCGCGAAGCGGTCGGGGATGACTCGAAGGGGCCGCGCCGGCCGCACCGGCTGCGCCGCCGACCGCGCCGCTTGAGCTGTCGGACGCAGTCGGTTCGGCGGTCGAACGGCTGCCGTGGGGCGGGCGGGCGCCGACGAGGGAGTCCGGGAGCGACGATGCACCGGTGGTTATCGATACGGCCCGGCAACGTATAGGAAAACTCTTCTCCCGCCGGGGAGCCCGCTCGAAGATGGGGATGACTTCGCTGCTGTGGGACGGGGGGAAGAAGCAGGCGTGCCTGGTCGCACCGGTTCCCTGACGTGATCGACTCCGAGCAACTCCTGCTGCGGCAGGGAGTGTGCCGTTGCCTGACGGCGGCGGTGAGCGGGCAGGCAGCGTCGAGAGATGAGGGGGAGAGAAAGATGGCTGAGGATCCGGTGCGTCGGCCGGGTGCCGCGCTGGGGTATGAAAGCCCGTGGCAGGGGCTGCTTTTCCTGTTGGGCTTCTCCGCCCTGTTCGCGCTGGTGGCCGTGGTCTGCTCCGTCCTCGCGTTCTTCCTGCGCGGCTGGCAGACAGGGTGCCTTGTGCTCGTGGGTGTGGTGGCGCCGGCCGTCCTCGTCAACCTGGCTCGGGACAAGGTGGTCGAGATCGCCGGGAGCCGGGCACGGGACGCGGGTGCCCCCGGCCGGCCGGTACCGGCTGATGCCCCGGACCAGCCGTCGGTCTGGGTGGTCGTCTCGGCGCTCACGCTGCTGCTGGGGGTCTTGGGGGCCGCGGGGATGCTGGCCGGTCTAGTGGCCTTCCTGGTGAGCGGATGGGGCACGGCTTTCCTTCTGCTCGGTGCGGGGGCCGCGGGCGCGGTCGTCGGGTTCGCGCCGTTCGGATGGCTCCGGCAGAAACGGAAGCGGCTGCCGCGGCCGACCCCTCGTGTACGGGCAGCGGCAGCCGAGCTCGGTTTCGGCGATCACCTGTACGGACTGCATGGGAGCAATCCGCTGTTCTGGCTGGTCATGGCCCCGTTGGTCGTGGCCGCCGTTGTCGGCCTCATGGGCGGGCTGACCTGGCTGGTGGGTGATGGTGAAGGCCTCGAAGAAGTAGCGGGATCCCTTCTGCTGATCTTCGGCGTGCTGTTCCTGGCCGGTCCTTACCTGGCCGGGATGATCCTTGTGTTCATGCCGAAATCGTTGGTGCGTACGCATCTGTTCACGGGTGGAGTCGTCCAGTCGGTCAACGGCCGCGTCACCAGCGCGCGGTGGGAGGACGTCCGGGCCGTCGAGGCGGACAGGCGCGGCGTCGCGGTCAGGGGGTGCTGGATCCTCTGCGCTGCTGACCAGGGCCGCTTGTACATCCGCGCGGACCGGGAACCCGTCGGGGACGAGACCCGGTTCTGGCATTTCTGCCGGGTTCTGATCAGAGAAGCGGAGCAACGCCGGATCCCCGTGCAGCCGGTGCTGCTCACCGAGACGCAGAACCGGACCCGGCCGCGGGATTGAGCATGAGCCGGGCCGTGGCAGTCCGTCCGGTCCAGTGGACCGGCGCGGTGCGTGCTCGGACGGGCCCGCAGCCTCGGCTGATCACCGGTTGACGGCCGACACCGCCGGTCTGCTGGTGGGCATTCCGCGAGAGCCTGTTCGGCAGGACTCGCGAAGGCCGGGTCAGGCCGCTGCTGGGAGCTGAGCTAGGGGTGTCGTTCGGACGGGAGACGGCCCGCCGCCGACCGTGTGAAGGCGCTCGGGCGTCCCGCTGCCCTGATCTCCTCGCGTGCGCGGCGTCCGGCGTGGGTCGGCACCGGCGGCGCACGGTCTGGACGGCGGCGGTCAGACACAGGGCGGCTGCAACCGGACATGGATCCGACGCCCGGCATGTGACGGTCAGTATGTTGAGTGACCCGCACAGGATGCACCGACGACTGGTCGGCGGATCCCCGGGGTCAAGGCTCGGCCCCCTGTCGACGGGTTGACGTGTTGAAGGAGGTCCATCCGCAAGGACTCGCGTGCAGCTGCCGATGCTGGAGGGGCCCGGCAGGCGTCCCCGGCCGGGTCGTTCGAGCGAGGCCGGACCGGGCAGACGGGGCCCATGACCGACGACACAAGCCGTATCCGGCTGGTGCAGACCGTGCTCGACAGCACCGACGCCCGCACACTCGCCGAGTTCTATCGGTCCCTGCTGGGTCTCGAATACGCGGAAGGAGACGAGCCGCCTCCGCCCGGCGTACCGGACGAGCACGGCAGGGACTGGCTCGTCCTGCGCGATCCCGGCGGCGGACGGCAGCTCGCCTTCCAGCAGGTGGAGCACCTGCGGGAGCCGGACTGGCCCGACGGCCCGGTGCCTCAGCAGATGCACCTCGACCTGAGCGTCGCCTCGCTGGAGGAGTTGCTGAACCAGCACGAGCGCGTGCTCGCCCTCGGCGGCCGTCTCCTCAGCAACCGGGACCAGCCGGATCCCGACGACGAGGAGCGCTTCCGTGTCTACCGGGACCCCCAAGGCCACCCGTTCTGCATCTTCGTCGCCGAGCGAGAGGCGTAGCCCGGCAGGATCAGGATGTCAGGTCGCCAGCGGGCGGGTCATCGGGGAGGCAGGCAGGCCGTCGTCCAGGACCTGGAGGGTGGCCGGGAGGGGAGTGCGGACACCCCGCGTCGACGGGAAGGACGTCCAACGCGACGCGGAACTGTCGCGTTGGAACGGAACATCCCCGTGTCGGCGGGGAGGACCCGCGCAGCCGGGCCACGTCACAGGTGGGGATTGCCGTGCCGGCGCGTCCTGCCTGCTGCCCGAACCGTGGTCACCTTCACGTGGGGCGGATGCGGACCTCCACGACGTCCGAAGGTGCGGTTGCGGGGAAGCGGGGATAGACAGGCCTCACGGGGCCACCGAGGACCGTCGCGGGTCCGCTCAGGAGAACACACCCATGCGCGGGATCAGGGAACACGCCTCAGCCAGGGCACGGGCGAGCACGGATCACGGTGCCGCAACGCTGACAAAGGCCGGAAGGGTGCCCGCCCGTGTGTGCGGCCCAAGTCAGCGGGTGACCGGCATCCCCTGCCCGGAATGCTCATGCGGTCGTCGTGCGGGTGGTGTGAGCGAGGATGGCTGCCCGGGCGGACACCTTGGCGGCGTCGACGACCGCCCGGTCCTGCAGCAGGCGTCCGGAGGCCAGGGCTCCGTCGATGAGCAGCCCGAGATGTGCAGCCAATTGGGCCGGCTGTGCGGCGCCTGCGGCTCCGGCAAGGCCGGTCAGCCACTCCTGGCGGCGCCGGGTGTGGGCGACCGTGGCCGCGTGGGCCTTGGAATCGAGCTCGGCCTCGACGGCGGCGCTGACGAAGGGGCAGCCGAAGAAGCCGTGGCGGTCGAAGGAGGCCAGAAGCGCATCGAAGAGGCCCACCAGCTGCTGGGCCGGGTCGGGCCCCGCGGCGTCGGCAGCCTCCTGCAACCGTCCCATCCACGACTCGTCCGTGCGCCGCAGGTAGGCGGCGACGAGATCGTCCTTGGTGCGGAAGTGTGCGTACAGGGTGGACTTCGCCACTCCGGAATCCGCGATGACCTGATCCACCCCCACTCCCCTCAGTCCGTAGCGGTGGAAGAGAGCTGCCGCCGCATCGAGGATCTTCTGCTCGGTGTTCGTCTTGCGTACGCGCGTCGCCATGCAAGACAGACTAGTCCGTCCCCTGCTACTCACCAGTGGCCCTTTGCCGCCCTTAACAAGACGGACTAGTCTGTTCGATTAGTCGGTCCATCCGACATGGGAGTCATGAGAGAGGGGTGCTCTGATGCGCGCGGTGGTGTTGGAGGAGTTCACCGGTCCGCTCGAGATGCGGGAGATCGACCCGCCGACGCCCGGAGAAGGACAGGTGCTGGTACGGATCCACGCCAGCGGGGTGAACCCGTTGGACACGAAGATCAGCGCAGGCCGGGCGGCCCACGCCCGCGTGCAGCCACCGGCCGTACTGGGCATGGACCTGGCCGGCCAGGTGGTGGAAACGGGAGCCGGGGTGAACGGTTTCGCTGCCGGGGACGAGGTGTACGGCCTGACCGGAGGCGTCGGCGACCTGCAGGGTTCGCTGGCACAGTTCGCGGCGGTCGACGCCCGCCTGCTGGCCCACAAGCCGACCACGCTGTCCATGCGCGAGGCAGCCGCACTGCCTCTGGCCGTGATCACGGCGTGGGAAGGTCTGGTGGACCGGGCCGGCGTACGGGCCGGCCACAAGGTACTGGTGCACGGCGGCGCCGGTGGCGTGGGGAGCGTCGCGGTCCAGGTGGCGGCGGCCAAGGGCGCAGAGGTGTTCGCGACCGTGTCCGCGGCCAGGATGCGGGTGGTCCGCCGGCTGGGGGCGGTGCCGATCGACTACACCTCGGTTCCCGTGGAGAGGTACGTCGCGGAGCACACCGGCGGTGTCGGATTCGACATCGTCTACGACACCGTGGGCGGCCCGGTCCTGGACGCCTCCTTCGAGGCGGTGCGCACCTACACCGGCCATGTCGTGAGCGCGCTGGGCTGGGGCACCCATGCGCTGGCACCCCTGTCGTTCCGGGGAGCCACCTACTCGGGCGTCTTCACTCTGCTGCCGATGCTGACGGGCCAGGGCCGCGAGCACCACGGCGACATCCTGCGCGAAGCTGCGGCACTGGTGGACGACGGCAAGCTGCGTCCCCTGCTGGACGGGACGCGCTACACCCTCGCCGACGTGGCGGACGCCCACCGCTCCGTGGAGAACGGCACGGCCAACGGAAAGGTCGTGGTCGACATCGAGCCGTGACCTCGTCGTGCATCGCCCCGCACGTCCGCTCTGCGGTCGCTTCACGACGCGAGCGGTGGGCGCCGGTCCCGCACGCAGCGGCCAGGTCGTGTCAGCGGCGGGGCGCGGCCATGGACGCGAGGTAGGTGAGGGCCTGCGCGCTGCGGCTGCCCGGCGCTGCCGACCCCACCAGCAGTTCCTGGCCGGGCGCGGCCCGCACGTCGAAGCTCTCGTAGGTCAGCTCGATGCGTCCGGCCTCGGGATGGACGAACACCTTGAACGCCCGGGTGAGACCACCGGCTTTCTGGTCCTCCCACAGGGCGCGGAACTCCGCCGACGCCTCCAGCAGTTCCTGGACCAGTTCGTCGATCTCCGGGACGCCGCTGAAGCGGGCCGCGTTCAGGCGTAGCGCGTACACGGTCGCGCTGGTGACCAGCCGCCGGTCCGGGAAGACGTCGCGGGCCCGCGGGTGGGTGAAGAGGATCCGCGGCATGTTGGTCTCCCCGTCGAAGGGCTCGAGGAGAGCGTCGGCGATCACGTTGGTGGCCAGGATGTCGAACGCGGGTCCCAGAACGTAGGCCGCGGCGTCGGGGAAGGCGTCGATCAGACGCAGCAGGTCAGGGTGCACCTGGTCGCGCGGGCTGCCGAGCTCGGCCCGGGGACTCAACCCTGCGAGCCGGTGCAAGTGGGTGCGCGCGTCGGCGTCCAGCCGCAGTGCCCTGCCCAGCGCGCCGACGACCTGCGGCGAGGGGTTGGTCTCCCGACCCTGTTCCAGCCGCACGTAGTAGTCGGCGCTCACCCCGGCCAGTACGGCGACCTCTTCCCTGCGCAGGCCCTTGACCCTGCGCGTGCCGCTGCCGGCGGGGAGCCCGACGTCGGACGGCTCCAGGCGGGCGCGGCTCGCGCGGAGGAAGTCTCCGAGTGACTGGACGGACGCACGGTGCATGAGGCCCACCGTACTGCGCGGCGGACGCGGCAGCCTGGGTGCCTCGCACCCAGGCTGCCGCGGCCTTCCTGAGCACGTGCCCGGCGGGTGGACTGGTGCCGGTGGCCGTCATCGCGGGCCACCTCGTGTACACGAAGGAGATCACCCTCATGCTTGCGTCCACCCCCTTGGAGAAGAAGGTCGTCCTGATCACCGGGGCCAGCAGCGGCATCGGCGAGGCCACGGCCCGTCACCTGGCCGCCGCGGGCCATCAGGTCATGGCCGGGGCACGTCGCACGGACCGGCTGGCGGAGCTGGCCCGGGAGGTGCGCGGGGCGAACGGCGCACTGGACCACTGTGCGCTCGATGTCACGCGGCGCGACAGTGTCGAGTCGTTCGTCGACGCGGCACTCGACCGGTACGGCCGGATCGACGTGCTGGTGAACAACGCCGGCGTGATGCCGCTGGCACCGATGGCGGATCTCCGCGTCGATGAGTGGGACCGGATGATCGACGTCAATGTGCGCGGCACGCTGTACGGCATCGCCGCGGTACTGCCGAGGATGCGTGAACAGGGCGGCGGGCACATCGTCAACATCGCCTCGGTGGCCGGTCACCGTGTGGACCCGACCGCGGCGGTGTACTGCGCCACCAAGTACGCGGTGCGGGCCCTCTCGGAAGGGCTGCGCCAGGAGAGCCGCGACATCCGCGTCACGGTCATCAGTCCCGGTTTCACCGAGAGTGAGCTGCTGGACCGGGGTGGCGCCGTCGAGGCACAGGCGGCGGCGCGCGCCGCCGCACGCCAACTCGCCATCCCGGCGTCCGCAGTTGCCGAGGCGATCGGCTTCGCCCTCGATCAGCCGGCCACCGTGGACGTCAACGAAATCGTGGTCCGTCCAACCGTCCAGGGCTGACCTCCGGCCGGCCGGTGCCCGCTCCGCCACCTGCAGCGTGACTGATGGCTGAGCGGCCCTGGTCGGCCCGCCTGGTCGAACGGACCGGGCGACTCTGGCTCCAGCGGCACGGCCGTCACCACCCCGGCGGACGAGATGGTGTGTCTGACCGGTCGCGGCACTGGACCGGGTACCGGACCCCGGTCAGCTCCCGCGAGAGGTCCCACAGTTGGCGTTGTGCGGCCTCGTCGTGGGTCTCAGATGTGGAACACACCGTCATGGGGTGACCTTCGCTCTCCAGGAAGCCGCTGGGACCGCAGTACTCGCCGCCAGCCACTGATGTCGGTGGCTGCTCGCAGGGTTGGCCATGCCCCGCGGTCGGCGCTTCGAATGAGCAGCGGACGTACGACGCCGGCGAACAGCGCCCTGGTGACGATGCCGCGTTCGACGGTGCTGCGCCGGGAGCCGCTGGTGTCGGCGCAGCCGCAAGTTCCGGACAGGAACGCAGTGGGTCCACCTGCCGGAGAAATACGGCACCTGGCGAGGCGTCTACAACCGGCTGCGGATGTGGGCCGTCCACGGCACCTTCACCGCGCTGATGGCACGCGCCGACGCCGATGAGGACCTGGCCTGGACTGTCGGTCGACTCCACGATCGTGCGAGGTCACCAGCACGCGGCCGGGGCCCGCAAAAAGGGGCCCCGATCGGCGAACCGGCCGACCACGCCATTGACCGGTCCCGCGGTGGGCTGACGACCAAGATCCACCTCGCAGCCGATGCCCGCTGCCGACCCCTCGCGTTCGTTCTCACCGCTGGCCAGACCGGCGATGCACCGGCCTTCACAGACGTCATGGCCCGCCTGCGCGTTCCCCGGCGGCGCGGACGCCCTCGCACCAGGCCGGACGTGGTCCTGGCGGACAGGCGTATTCGTCCCGTGCGATCCGCATCCACCTGCGCAAGCGCGGCATCCGGGCGGTGATCCCGGTCCCGGCAGATCAGCGTGGCCACCGGCTGCCTCGAGGCAGCCGGGGCGGCAGGCCACGGGCCTTCGACCGCGAGACATTCAAGCAGCGCAACACCGTCGAGCGGTGCATCAACTGCCTCAAGCAGCGGCGCGGCATCGCCACCCGCTACGAAGGACGACCATCTACCTGGCCGGACTCCACATCGCCGGCATCTTCCTGTGGTCCGCCCGCTGATCCAAGCGAAAGCCCCTAGCCGACGCCCCGGCCATGCGGCAACCAGAGAGGTAACTGAAACCCGCTCACTCCAGCACGCCCACGGGCGTGCGTGCGGTGTTCCGCAGGCGGGCTGCGTCCCGGCTCGGGGGCGCGCCGAACTGGCGACGGTACTCGCGGCTGAACTGCGACGGGTTGTCGTATCCGACCCGTCGGCCGACTCCCGTGACGTCACCCGGGTGGGCGGCGAGCAGCAGCCGGGCCTCCTGCAACCGGATCTGCTTCTGGAACTGGATGGGGCTCATCGCCGTCACCGCCTGGAAGTTGCGGTAGAAGGCCGAGACACTCATGCCGGAGAGGCGCGCGACGTCCTCCACCCGGAAAGACTCCGCGTAGTGATCGCGGATCCAGCCCACGGCCCGGGAGATGTGGCTCAGACCGCTGTCCGCAAGGCCGAGCTGGCGCACCGCCGCTCCCTGGTCACTGGTGATCAGACGCCACAGGATCTCGCGTTTGATCAGCGGCGCCAGCACAGTCCGGTCGCGGGGTTCGTCGAGCAGGCGCAGCAGCCGGACCACCGCGTCGAGCAGCGCGGCGGGCGCGTCGCTGACGGCGATCCCCGACGGGACGCCTTCGCCGACGCGGGGGGCATCTCCCGGCCGGGCCTGCAGCAGCAGTTCGGCGACGGCGGACGGCTCCAGCGCGAGGCCGAAGCCGAGGGCCGGCTGCTCGGGACCGGCCCGGGTGAACTGCCCGGTGACCGGCAGGTCGACGGACGCGACCAGGTACTGCCCGGGGCCGTACTCGTAGACCCGGTCGCCGAGCGCGAGGCGTTTGGCGCCCTGGGCGATGACCGCAAGCACCGTGCCGGACATGGAGGGCGCCGGCGGGTCTGACCGGTCGACCTTCGAGATGAAGACGCCGTCGATGGGGGTCGTCCAGTCGGGCCGGGCATGCCGGGCCAACAGGGTGCGGAGCTCGTCGAGGTGCATGCGTCCATTGCAGCACCCTCAAGGCCGCGGCTCCCGTGATCGCGAGGATCGTGCAAGTACCGGAGAGCATCCTTCTAACGTTTCCGCACGTCAGCTCGGTTGAATGGAATCACCTCACTCCATCACCGACGAAGAGGTCATCCATGATCGCAAACTATGGCTTCCAAGCCACCGTGACCGCCAGGCCCGGAATGGGTGACCGCCTGGTCGACCTGCTGTTGTCCGCGCTGAACGACGGCGGTCCCGGCACGAGCGAACACTGCGTCGTCTACCTGGTCTGCCGTTCCACGTCCGACCCCGACGTCGTCCACGTCACCGAGGGCTGGACCAGCGAGGAGGACCACCACCGGGTCTTCGCCGGTGAGGCCGCCCAAGCCCTTGTGGCGCGGCTCGACGGACTGCTGGCCGGGGAGTCCGCGTACACCGACTACGTCCCGGTCCGCGGGAAGGCCGCCTTCTGAAGCCACCCCGCCACCCCGCACCCCCGGCCCGCCGTCTCGGCTCCCGGCGATGCGGCTGCCTTTCCCGCCCGACCTCGTTGTACTGCTGCTTGTGCACCACTCGACCGAAGGCAACGACATGACCATGGCACGACCCGCACTGGACCCCGAGCTTCGTGAGCTGGCCGCCGACATGCCGCTGATGTCCCGGCTCAGCACGGACGTCCTCGCGCAGCTGCGCCGGCTCCCTCCGACGCCGGTCGAATCCCTCCTCGCCCACCGGCAGGTCGACCGGCAGGAGGTCACCGTGCGAGCCAAGGACGGCGCCCCGATCCCGCTGTCGGTCTTCAGCCCCGCCCGCACTGATCGCACCACTGCCGCGCCTTGCGTCTACTGGATGCACGGCGGCGGGATGATCATGGGCGACCGCTTCTCGCAGCTCGACATCCCGCTCGAGTGGCTCGACCGGCTCGGTGCGGTCGTGGTCTGCGTGGACTACCGGCTCGCACCCGAGGCGACCGGCACGACCCTGGTCGACGACTGCTACCAGGGACTGCTCTGGATCGCCGAACACTCCGCCGAACTGGGTATCGACCGCGCCCGTGTCGTCGTCGCGGGCGCCAGCGCAGGCGGCGGCCTCGCGGCCGGCGTCACCCTGCTGGCCCGCGACCTGGGCACCCCGGCGATTGCCGCGCAGCTGCTGATCTGCCCCATGCTCGACCACCGCAACACCAGCGTCTCCAGCCGCCAGTACGCTGACGGGCCCGGCGTCTGGACCCGCGAGATGAACGCGTTCGGATGGCGCTGTGTCCTCGGCGACCTGACCGACGACGAGATCCCCCCATACGTCTCACCCGCCCTGGCCGACGACCTCTCGGGCCTGCCGACCACTTACGTCGACACCGGCTCCGCCGAAGTCTTCCGCGACGAGGACACCGACTACGCCACCCGCATCTGGGCGGCCGGCGGCCAGGCCGAACTCCACGTCTGGGCGGGCGGCTTCCACGGCTTCGACGCGCTGTACCCGCAGGCCCGCATATCGGCCACGGCCCGCCGGACCCGCGCCGACTGGCTGGCCCGAGTTCTGTCCCCGGACCGCGCCGCATGACGCCGCCGACTCCTCAGGCCCACCCCACTGCACCCAGGAGGACCACACCATGAAGATCGCCATCGTCACGGGCGCCAGCTCCGGCATCGGACAGGGCGCCGCGATCGAGATCGCCCGGTGCGGAACCGGAGTCATCCTGACCTACGGCAAGAACCAGCAAGGAGCGCTGGAGACGACCGCCGCCATCGAGAAGGAGGGCGGCACCGCCGTCGCGCTGCCGCTGGACGTGGGCGAGACCGGCACCTTCGCGGCCTTCCGCGACACGGTGGCCGCGGTGCTGCGCGAGACCTGGCAACGCGACACCTTCGACTACCTGGTCAACAACGCCGGGTTCGCACAGACATCGTTGATCGAGGACACTACCGAGGAGACGTTCGACAGGCTCATGCGAGTCCTGCTGAAGGGACCGTACTTCCTGACGCAGCGGCTACTGCCCCTGATGGCAGACGGCGGGGCCATCGTCAACACGAGCAGCAGTTCGGCGACGGCGACTGCCGGCCTGGAGCCCGGCTACTCCGTCTACGCGTCGATGAAGGGCGGTCTGGACGTCCTGACCCGGTACATGGCCAAGGAGTTCGGCGCGCGGCGCATCCGCGTCAACGCCGTCTCCCCGGGATCGACCCGCACCCGGATCGCCGACGACGCATTCACCCGGTTCCCCGAGGTCGTCCCGGCCCTCGCGGCGAAGACCGCGCTCGGCCGCGTCGGCGAGCCCCACGACATCGGCGCGGTGATCGCCACGCTCGCCTCCGACGACAGCCGCTGGGTCACCGCTCAGAACATCGAAGTATCGGGCGGCCTCAATCTTTGAGACCAGTTCCCCACGTCGCCCCCTTCCCCGCCCCTACCGGGCCCGGATCCGCCCAGGTCACAGCGCAGAACAGAGGTGATCCCGCGCGCAGCCGCACGGTCGGCCGCCGGTTCGCGGACCCGGGTAGTGTCGCCGCATGCACCCCCCACACGCCGACGCCGGGACGGGAGGCCCGGCGTGCGCCCGTGGCGAAGGCCCGCATTGCTTCCGCCACTCCATGCCCCGTCCTGGTCCGCCTCCCGTCTCGAACCGGCGTGACGTGCGCCCAGGGCCACGACGCGCTCACCCCGCCTCACCTCGGACACCACCACGTCCGTGTCTGGAGGGCCGAGGTCGACGGCTGGATTCGCCTGCTCGTCGAGCACCGGTCCGCCTGCCGGCAGGGCGCGCCCTTCGCCGGCCGGGGACGCGGTGAGATCACCACGATGTCCACCACCGGTGCGGATCCGGTATGGGAAACGGCGATCGCTGCCGGAGCCGCCGGTCTCGCGGTCGGCGTCGTCGGCGGCATGGCACAGCTCACGATGAACCGGACGTCACGCAGCTACGCCGAAGCCCTGCAAGGTCCGCGGCGACCAGGTGGGCAGCGTTGAGGGCGCGTCAGCGGACCCAGGCGGGCGATTCACTGGTGCGCAGCACACGCAGGAGTCGTCGATCACGACGGTGAGTGATGTCGCGGGGGTATGTTCGGAGACGGTAGAGCCGGGCCGGGTGCGTGTGGCGGCGGTTCCGGCCGGCAACTGACGTTGCTGAGGAGCGGCCCGTCGTCGCGACGAAGCGATCCCAGGAGTCCCTGATGTCCGAGAATCCCAGCAAGGCGCAGCCGTCCGTCGTCGACCGCGTGATCTTCGAGCAGCAGGTGGAAGAGCTGCGGGCCAGGGAGAAGGCCCACACCCGGGAAGGCGACGCGATCGCTGCCGCCCGCCGCAGGCTCCCGATGGTCGAGGTGGCCGCGGACAGTCCGCTGATGGGGCCGGACGGTCCCATGACGCTCCTGGAGGCGTTCGAAGGTCGACGCCAGATGATCGCCTACTACTTCATGTGGTGGCCGGGCCGGCCTGCCGGTGAGCAGTGCGAGGGCTGTACCTGGGTGATGAGCCACGTGGGTGAGCTGGCCTATCTGCACTCCCGTGACATCACCTTCGCCGTGTTCTGCCAGGGACGCAACACCGCCTACGGCTTCGCAGACGCGCAGACGTCGTACGAGGAGAGTCTGCGCTATCGCGCCTTCATGGGCTGGACGATGCCGTGGTACTCCGCCCAGCCCTCGCTCGAGTCGCTTCTCGCCGGTCGGGAGCTGGGCTTGTTCCACCTGGTGTGCTATCTGCGTGACGGTGACCGTGTCTTCGAGACCTACTGGACCAAACGTCGCGGGGCCGAGGCGGTGGACTACAGCTACGCGCTGATGGACCTCACGGTGTTCGGGCGACAGGAGAGCTGGGAGGACTCGCCGGCAGGCTGGCCGCGTCTCGGGCAGGCCACGCGGACCCTGGGCGGGGCGCCCGACTGGCCACCGCTGTGGGAGGAACGACCGATCGGACGTCCCACAGCCCAATGGCCGCGGGTCGACGCCGGCCGCTCCGACGACCTGGGCTCCACCGGTACGGACCCGACGACCGAGTCCGGTCACTGTCACTGAGAACCCCAGTAACTCGGCCACTTCCTACGGCTGTACTTCGGCGTCCGACCGTAACAGGGCCAGGGCCTCCTCAATGCGCCGCAAGCCTGTTGCAGGCGGGGAGCGGTGCTCTCCGGCGTGCGGCGATACGCGTGGGTGGTGCCGCCACTGCCGGCGGCACCACGCTGCGCAGACCGGCGGGCGTCCTTGACGGGTCGGCGGAAGTCCGTGCTGCCCGGCCGACGGCACTGCCTCGGCCACGTCCCGAACCGTCGCCGGGACGCCCCGGGGGCCGGCGCAACGACCATTCGTCCGTCGCGCCGGGCCCGGCCGCTCTGGTCAGCAGCGCCTGCCGGCACTGCTCCCACAGGGTTCAGACGGCGACGCGCCCGCCGTCGACAGGGACGATCGCACCATGCACGAAGCTCGCCTCGTCGCTCGCCAGGAACGCGATCACGGAAGCGATCTCCTGCGGACTCGCCGTCCGGCCCGCTGGGGCGTTGGTGGCGAGCGCGCCCAGGGCGTCGCCCATTTGGGCGGTGCCCTCGGTCCGCGTCGGGCCGACGCCGACCTGGGCCGGGATGCCTTGCTCATCTAGGCCGACTCCACCGGCGTCCAAGGCGCCGCCGACGTCGTGACCCTGGTCGTCGACCGTCACGCCCCCCACGGCCGCCTCGACGTCGCTTCGACAGCGCCGGAACCGCCGCAGCGGGCCCCCTCACCGAGCTCAGCGAGAGCACCTGACGCCCGGCGAACGCACCTGGCGCCACCCTCTGTCGCGATCCGGACCCTCCCCGGCGAGCGCGCTGCCGCACCCTCCGTACCGGCGACCTTCACACCCCTGTCACGCGCCCCTTCCTCGGCGTTCGGTGCCCCTGAAACACTCCTTCCGCGCAGATTCCTTCATCTCCCGGCCGCCCGCATCTCAGGATGAGAGGCTTGTCCTACATGTCCGAAGTCAACCGGCGTCGCTTTCTCCAACTCGCGGGGGCCACCACGGCCTTCAGTGCCCTGTCTGCCAGCATCCAGCGTGCCGCCGCCCTGCCGGCGAACCACCGCACCGGGTCGATCGAGGACGTCGAGCACATCGTCGTCCTCATGCAGGAGAACCGCTCCTTCGACCACTACTTCGGCACCCTGAGAGGCGTCCGCGGCTTCGGCGACCCCCGCCCGGTCACCCTCGGCAACGGCAAACCGGTCTGGCACCAGGAGAAGGACGGCAAGGAGCTTCTGCCCTTCCACCCGGACGCCGACGACCTCGGCATGCAGTTCCTGGAGGGCCTGCCGCACTCCTGGCCCGACGGTCAGCAGGCCTACAACGGCGGCAAGTACGACCGGTGGGTGCCCGCCAAAGGCACCACGACCATGGCGTACCTGACCCGCGAGGACATCCCCTTCCACTTCGCCCTCGCGGACGCCTTCACCGTCTGCGACGCCTACCACTGCGCGTTCATCGGCTCCACCGACCCCAACCGCTACTACATGTGGTCCGGTTACACGGGCAACGACGGCAGCGGCGGCGGCCCGGTCCTGGACAATGCCGAACTCGGCTACGGCTGGACCACCTACCCCGAGCGCCTGGAGCAGGCCGGCATCTCCTGGAAGATCTACCAGGACATCGGCGACGGCCTGGACGCGGCCGGCTCCTGGGGCTGGATCCAGGACGCCTACCGCGGCAACTACGGCGACAACTCCCTGCTGTACTTCGACAAGTACCGCAACGCCCGGCCCGGCGACCCCTGGTACGACAAGGCCCGCACCGGCACCGACGTCAAGAACGGCGACGGCTACTTCGACCACCTGCGCGCCGACGTCAAGGCCGGAAGGCTGCCTCAGATCTCCTGGATCGCCGCCCCCGAGGCCTTTTCCGAGCACTCCAACTGGCCCTCCAACTACGGTGCCTGGTACATCGCCCAGGTCCTGGACGCCCTCACCTGCAACCCCGAGGTCTGGTCGAAGACGGCCCTGTTCATCACCTATGACGAGAACGACGGCTTCTTCGACCACGTCGTGCCGCCGCTGCCGCCGAAGGACGCCTCCCGCGGCCTGTCCACCGTCGACGTCACCCCCGACCTCTTCCCGGGCGACGGCCGCAAGACGGCCGGCCCCTACGGGCTGGGCCCGCGCGTGCCGATGCTGGTCGTCTCACCCTGGAGCAAGGGCGGCTACGTCTGCTCCGAGACCCTCGACCACACCTCGATCCTGCGGTTCATGGAACGCCGCTTCGGCGTGCGCGAGACGAACATCTCGCCGTGGCGCCGGGCGATCTGCGGTGACCTGACGGCCGCGTTCGACTTCTCCCGCAAGGACGCGCGCCCGGCCCCGCTGCCCGGCACCGACGCGTACGAGCCGCAGGACCGCGAACGCCACCCCGACTACAGGCCCACCCCGCCCGCCGACCCGCGCATGCCCCGGCAGGAGCGCGGACTGCGCCGCTCCCGGCCGCTGAAGTACGCCCCGCACGTCGACGCCTCCGTCGACGCGGCCGCCGGGAAGCTCACCCTCACCTTCGCCTCCGGGCCGAAGGCCGGCGCCGCCTTCCACGTCACCTCCGGATACCGCGCCGACGGTCCCTGGACGTACACCACCGAGGCCGGCAAGACGCTCCGGGACACCTGGAACTCGGCGTACTCGGCGGGCTCCTACGACCTGACCGTGCACGGTCCGAACGGCTTCGTGCGCGTCTTCAAGGGCTCGAACAGCACGGCCGGCTGCGAGGTCACCGCCCGCCACCGTGGCGACGACATCGAGCTGACCTTCACCCACCGGGGCACCGGCACGGCCCGGCTGCGGATCGCCGACGGCTACGGCGGCAAGCCCTCGGCCGTCACGGTCCGCCCGGGCACGACCGTGCGCCGGACCGTCGACCTCACCAGAAGCCGCCGCTGGTACGACCTGACCGTCACCGCCGACGGCGACAAGGCGTTCCTGCGGCGGTTCGCGGGGCACGTCGAGAACGGACAGCCTGGCGTGAGCGACCCGGCGATCATCACCGCGTAGCCGTGGTGAGGTGCCCCGGATCGTGCGGCCGGGACACCTACGCCGGTCCGGCTGCGGCCGAGTCGACTCCAGGACATGTCGCGAGCCCCGGAGACCAGACATCCCGGGCTCGCTCAGGCGCGGGTACTGCGGGAGGCGGGTGTTGGCGCCGAGTTCGGCGGCCAGGCGTTCGGGCCACGGTGGCCCGGTCAACCTCGAGGGAGTGGTGGACTCAGGTATCCAGTCCTGGGCCTGGCACAGGTCGCCGCGGCGGCGAGCGTCTCGCATCGGTCGACGGTACGCCGCAGGTGACGGCAGCTGTCGCCCGTGCCGCCGTCACCTCGGCCTGACGCGCAGGGAGCCTGCGCTCACGTCGTAAGAGACGAACCTGACAGGGGGCGGAATCACCATGCCGGATTCCCTGGCCGACGGGGAACGCTCCGCGACGTTCCACCTTTCCCCGCCCCTAAACAGAGAATTTCACCTAGGCATGCGCGGCCCGACGGACGTAGCATCGAACCGACGCGTCACGGCAGTACGTCTGCGCGGACAATTGAATCTGAGAAAAGGCACCGAAGTCAGTGACGCGCCGGTTGAGCGGTCACCTTCCGGGACCGCAGAGAACCGACTGAACGAAGTCCTTCGGAACGCGGATTGACGCATGCGCGCGGTGGTTCGCGCAGCGAGAGTGAGGTGTGTTCCATGGACACACTGGTCATGGCGGTTCCCACGGTCCAGGACGGGGCTGCGGCGTGGCATATCGCCCGCGATTCCCGGGTACTCGACGTGAATTCTCCCTACAGTTATCTGCTGTGGTTCAGGGATTTCGCCCGTACCTCCGTGATGGCCTTGCAGTCCGGTGACAGGCCGGTCGGGTTCGTCACCGGATTCTGCCGCCCCGAGCAGCCCGAGACCCTCGTCGTCTGGCAGATAGCCGTGGACCCGGGACACCGCGGACGCGGAACGGCCGGTGCCATGCTGGACCATCTCACCGCCCGGCTGACCGCGGACGGCGCCCTGCGGCATCTGGAGACGACCATCAGTGCGGACAACGCCGCCTCCCGCCGGCTGTTCCGGTCCTTCGCCCAACGGCACGCGGCACCACTCGAAAAGAACCTTCTGTTCCCGGCGGAGCTCTTCCCCGGCACGCACGAAGCCGAGTTCCTGTACCGTATCGGGCCGCTGCTTTGAAGAGCCGGCGCCCTCGAAACACATAAGAAAGTCCGTTCGTCCTCCGTGAGGAGCGAGCATCATGACTCTTCCCCATCCCGTCTCTCATGTGTTCGAGAGGCTTGAGTCCGAGGTCCGCAGCTATTGTCGCAGCTGGCCCACCGTATTCGACCGGGCATACGGCAGCCGCATCTACGGCGAGGACAACCGCCCTTTTCTGGACTTCTTCTCCGGTGCCGGGGCGCTGAATTACGGGCACAACAACCCGGTGCTCAAGCGCGCGCTCCTCGACTACATCGAACGTGATGGTGTCACCCACGCCCTCGACATGTCGACGGCCGCCAAGCGCACCTTCCTGGAGACATTCCAGGAGATTGTGCTGGAACCGCGCGAACTGCCGTACAAGGTGATGTTCCCGGGGCCCGCCGGCACCAACGCCGTGGAGGCCGCCCTGAAACTGGCCCGCAAGGTGAAGGGCAGGGAAGCTGTCGTCTTCTTCACCAACGCCTTCCACGGCATGTCGCTGGGCTCCCTCGCCGTCACCGGCAACGCCTTCAAGCGTGCGGGCGCGGGTGTCCCCTTGGTGCACGCCGTGCCCATGCCCTACGACGAGCGGCGGGAGGGCGGGGAGCGGGCGTTTCGCTGGTTCGACCGGCTCCTGGCGGGTGAGGGATCCGGACTGGACACCCCGGCGGCCGTGATCGTGGAAACCGTGCAGGGCGAGGGCGGGATCAATGTGGCCCGGGCCGAGTGGCTGCGCAGCCTGGCCGAACTGTGCCGGCGCCGGGACATGCTGCTGATCGTCGACGACATCCAGATGGGGTGCGGCCGCACCGGTGCGTTCTTCTCCTTCGAGGAGGCCGGCATCACCCCGGACATCGTGACGCTCTCGAAGTCCGTCAGCGGGTACGGACTGCCGATGGCGCTCACCCTGTTCCGTCCCGGGCTGGATGTATGGCAGCCCGGCGAACACAACGGCACCTTCCGCGGCTTCAACCCGGCCTTCGTCACCGCCACCGCCGCGCTGGAGGAGTACTGGCGCGACGGCCGGTTGCAGAAGCAGACCCTTTCCCGCGGGGACCAGACGGAGCAGGCGCTGCGGGACATCGCCACCGGCCGGCCCGGTCCCGTGCCCGAGGTGCGTGGTCGTGGGCTCGCCTGGGGCATGGAGTTCGCCGACCCGTCGCGGGCCACCGCCGTGTGCGCCCGTGCCTTCGAACTGGGCCTGCTGCTGGAGACGTCCGGCCCGAGGGACGAAGTCGTCAAGCTGTTCCCGCCGTTGACCATCGACGACCAGGAACTGGAAGAAGGGCTCGCGCTCTTCGCCCGCGCGGTGTGGGAGACCGAACAGCCCTCCCGGTCAGCCGGCCCCCGCTGAGAACACACACGCATACGAACGCACCGGCGGGTGTGGGCACACCCCGGACACACGCAGAGGTGGGATGCATCATGATCATCCGTTGTCTGAAGGAGATCGAGGACACCGACCGGCACGTCAGGGCCAGATCCGGCACCTGGGAGAGCAAACGGCTCGTCCTGGCCCGGGAGCAGGCCGGCTTCTCCCTGCACGAGACGACGCTCTACGCCGGCACGCAGACGACGATGTGGTACGCCCATCACGTCGAGGCCGTGCTCTGCGTCGAGGGCGAGGCCGAGCTGACCGACGAGGAGACCGGCGAGAAACACTGGATCACGCCCGGAACGCTGTACCTGCTGGACGGCCACGAACGGCACACCCTGCGGCCCAAGACCGACTTCCGCTGCGTGTGCGTGTTCAACCCGCCCCTGACCGGCCGGGAGGATCACGACGTTGACGGCGCCTATCCTCCCCCGGAGCCGAGTGCCTGAGGGACCCCGAACCGGGAAGAATCCGCAATCGACCAGGCATGGGGACGACCATGACGACAACGCACGACCACCGTCCGACCACCGACATGTACCCGACCCGCGGCACGGCCGAGACGATGACGCCGCGCCGCGACCCAGTGGTGTGGTCCGCACCCGGCACGCCCGGCCCCCTGGGACGGCCCGAACTGATGGACTACGACCGCGCCGGCTTCACGACCCTCGACCCACTGCTGAGCCCCAGCGAGGTGGCCCGTTTCCGTGCCGAGCTGGACAGGCTGGTGCGTGACCCGGCAGTCCGCCTGGACGAACGCGCCGTCGTCGAGCCCACCTCCCGCGACATCCGATCGGTGTTCGAAGTGCACCGGATCAGCGAGGTGTTCGCCTCTCTCGTGCGAGACGAGCGCGTGGTGGGAACAGCCCGCCAGATCCTCGGCTCGGACGTGTATGTCCACCAGTCCCGCATCAACGTCAAACCCGGCTTCGGCGCGAGCGGTTTCTACTGGCACTCGGACTTCGAGACCTGGCATGCCGAGGACGGCCTGCCCCGCATGCGCGCCGTGTCGGTGTCGATCGCGCTCACCGACAACTACGCCACCAACGGCAGCCTGATGATCATCCCCGGCTCGCACCGGACGTTCCTGAGCTGCGCAGGCGCCACACCGGAGGACAACTACAAGAAGTCACTGAGGATGCAGGAAGCGGGGACGCCGTCGAACGAGGCCGTCACCGCGCTGTCCGAACCGAGCGGCATTCGACTGATCACCGGCCGCTCCGGCTCCGCGACCTGGTTCGACTGCAACTGCATGCACGGCTCCGGCGACAACATCACACCGTACCCGCGCAGCAACGTGTTCATCGTCTTCAACAGCGTCGAGAACACGGCGGGCGACCCCTTCGCGGCACCGGCACGCCGACCCGCGTTCGTCGCAGCGCGCGATTTCACCCCGGTGAGGTGACAGCAGGCCGGAAAGGTGACCGGACCACCATGCCTGATGCCCGACGCAACGAGGACCCCACGCCCGGCGGACATCCGTCGGCCGACCTGCTGTACGTACCCGTCCGGCCGCACCGCCGTTGCTGCGTGACCTGCTTCTTCCGCACCCCCGGCGGCCGCCGTACCGCCGTCGCCTTCACCTCCGGCGCACGCTTGCTGGCGGCCCTCGGTCAGGACCACCCGTGGATCAGACTCTCCGTCACCGCGCTCCGCGCCCTCACCGCACCCCTCGGGTGCACCACGATCACCGTCGATCCGGTGGCGGCGGTCCGCCTGGACGGCTCCCGCAGAACCCGCCCGGGCCCCGGTGCAAGCTTGTTGCCGGGGGCACGGGCGAACTGAGGCGGCCCTCCGTGACGCGGGCGCTGACGACGGGTCTGCAGGTGCGGGGAAGAACGTCCTGGTGGACCTGTGGGACGCCGTATCCGGCGAGCACAGGAACGACGCTGTCGCGTTGTACCGCGCGGCAGGTGGAGAGCGCACGTACACGGCGGCCGCGGGACGTGAGCACGGCTCGCCGGCCGGCAGTTCGCCCGTCTCCCCGATACGGCGTCGACCACGGCATCGGCGCCCCCGCCCGATCGCTGCCCGCACCACCTCGTCACGCCGTCCTCTCCCAGACCGGTTGCGAGGGCACGCCCGTGCCAAGCGTAGTCAACGACGACGGCACCACCGCCAACCGTTTCTCGTTGATCGACGAGATCGTCCGGAAGGGCGCGAACGGATGCTGCGGCGGGCCCGGAGGCCGAAGTGGCTCCGCCATGGCCGAGTTGGTCGACCAGCGCGACGGACCGGCCGACGGCTCGTGATCCGCAGCGGCTGTCAGCCCGCCCAGCAGTGGTGGCGAGCCGTGGATGCACCCCACCTCGCCGCCCTCGTCCGCGCCGGAGCACGCTTCGAAGGCGACCGGCTGACCGAACGACCCAGGGAGCGAGCGGCACGACGGTCATCAACCTGCGTCCGGGCACCTCCGCGGCCGGCGTCGTCCGCCCAGGCTTCGCCACGGCACCTGTCCCTCGTGGCCGTACGAGAAAGCGGCGGCCTCGTTGTGGTCGTTCACGGCTTGGCCCACGCCGTTCCAGTACGACAGGGAGGCTTCGTCGGCCCGCCGGCGAGGCACTCAAGCTGGGTGGCGCACCACCCGCCCGTCCGGCCGGGACTCACCGGGCGCCGGGCCGACCTGGGGGGAGTGGACGTGTGCCGCCAGGGTGGTGGCCAGGGCCTGCCACACGTGGGCCGCGAGATCACGGCTCCCGGACTCGGTCGCCTGACGCGCCAGCCGTTCCAGGGCCGCGGCCCCCTCCTCGACGCGGCCCGCCAGGATCGCGAGCCGGCCGTCGAGGACCGACAGCCGCACGCGGTCGCGGTAGGACAGACGCAGGTGCTCCTGGGACAGCACGGCCCGGCTCAGCGCGCGGGCGTCGTCCAGCCGGCCCTGTGCGAACGCGAGGTGCGCCTGGAGCACGTGCAGTTCCTGCAGTTGCGTGGGCGTGCCGATCAGGCCGAGGACGGGGGCGGCCTCGGCCAGCCAGCGCTCGGCCGCGGCCACCCGGGGCGGTGACATGTGCAGAGCTGTCGCGGTGGCGGCGGCCCGCAACCGGGCCCACAGGGCCAGGTCGTCCCCGCCCTCGAGGAGGTCCAGGGCGGTGTCCAGCCGGGCCAGGGCGGTCGCCTCGTCGCCCTGGCGGTCGCTGACCTCGGCGGCCGCCCACAACGCCTCGGCCGCCAGGGCGGAGGGGGCCCCGGGCAGCAGATCGCGTTCCATCTCGTCGACGTGCCGGGAGGCCGACTCCCACCTGCCGAGTTCCGTCTCGACGCCGATCAGCACCGTGAGGGCGGCCAGGGTGTCGGGCACACCCAGCTCCGCGGCGCGGGCTACGGACAGTGCCTCCACGGCCGCCGGTTCCGCGCCGTCGGCATCGCCCAGGGCACGGGTGCAGCGGGCGTACCGCACCAGCGACCTGGCCCGCAGGTCGGGTGCCTCCAACACGCGGCTCAGCTCCAGGAGTTCCAGCAACCGGACGCGTTCGAGCTCGTAGTCGCCGTCGCGTCCCGCGTCGCGGCTCAGCAGCCACAGGGCCTGCCAGCGCGCGGCCGGATCCTCTCCCGGGTCCTCCTCGACGGCGCGGCCGAGCACCCCCGTGCCGTCCGAACCTGCGGGCGCCGAGGCCACGGACGCCAGCACCGCGGTCAGGGATCTGCCGTCCGTGGGTCCGGTCAGGGCGGAGGCGTCCACACCGAGCCGCCGGGCGAGATAGGCCACGGTCCGCTCCGTGGGCCGCCGTTCACCGGACTCCAGGCGCGACAGATGCCCTGTCGACATACCGTCGCCGACGACGTCGGCCTGGCTCAGGCCCCGCGCGGCACGCAGCCTCCTGAGCCGACGGCCGAACTGCGGCTGATCCAGCATCTCCCTCCTCGGGTTCGGTGGCCCGGCCGGCCCGGTATCCGCGGTTCCGTTTGCCCGAACGGGCGCGTGAGTTGTCCACATTTTAGGGAGCGCGGCAAGGAGCGACAAGCCGTTGCTCGGCTGGTTTCGCATTCCGGAGGCGGTGTCGCCACTCCGTCGGGATTGTTTGCATCGGGGATTGTGTGTGCCCGAAATGGGCCCGGGCGCGGAACAGTTGACGAGTTGCCTAGTTCACCTGACAAACTCTTGCCTCAGGAGTTGCCTCCCCTTAGTCTCGAAGGCGGCTCCTCAAACGAACCCCCTCTTCGTATCGTGGAGGTTTCCGTGCCGCGCACTGCCCGAACGGGCTTCTCGTCACGGCAGAACTTACATTTCGCCCGCCCCGCCGCTGAGTCGTCCGCCGACGGACCGCACTGCGGGATCGAGTGGTCATGACAACGTTATCCAGGTGACCCGGACGACGGTCGCCTCGGCACCGCTTCCTCTGCTCACCCCGACCCGCCCCGGGGACCCGGCGCCCGCCGCCGGCCCGGAACGACGCGGACACCCGGCCCCGGCCACCGACGAGGTGGCGCGCCGTCACCGGGCGCTCGCCGACACCCAGGCACAGCGCACCGGCCCGCTCCGCGTCCGCACACCCTTCCCAGCCCCCCACGCGCAGGAAGAAGGACGGTACGTCCGTGGCGACCACGAGTTTCCCCGACGCCTCGCCCCGTAAGAAGAAGACCGCCGCTGCGGCTGTCCCGGTCCGCCGTGACCTGATCGGCGCCCCGGACGGTGCCACATCGGAAGCCGCCTGCACGGCCCATGTGTCCCCCCGGACGCTGGCCGTCAGGACCGCGGAACCTGAATTCGCCCGGCAATTCGGCCTGAGCGCCGACGAGGTATGCGGGCGCGGCCTGCTCGAACTGCTCCGCTCCCCGGTTCCCGGACAATTGCGGGAACAGTTCACCGCGCTTTCCTCGGGACGTTGCCGGAGATTCAAAGAAAGGGTGACGGGCCGCGACGGAGAGGGCCGGAATTTCCCGGCCGAAGTCACGGCGATCGCCGTCAGACAGCCCACGGGTGAGATCGTCGGTCTCGTCGTCCTTCTGCGCCGGACCGAAGAAGCGGCCGGCGGCGGACCCGTACTCACCGCCCTCGACGCGCAGGTGCTGGAAGGTGTCGCGAGTGGTGAATCCACGGTGCAGTTGGCCTCCCGTCTCTATCTGAGCCGTCAGGGAATCGAATACCGCGTCGGTCAGATGCTGCGGCGTTTCGACGCCCCCAACCGGCCCGCTCTGGTGGCGCGGGCGCACGCGCTCGGGATGTTCGCCACCGGGCAGTGGCCGCCGCGGGTCCTGCCGGAGCGCGTGCGGTAGTGCTGAGCCGGGGCCTGCCGAGCCCCGCGAAGGCGGCCGTGGCGGAGACACACCGCCACGGCCGCCGTCGTACCGGCCCGCCCCCGGGGGAGGGCGGGGCGCCGGCGTCACGCCGCCGAGGGCTGCCACGCCTCCTGGAACCGGCGGCGGGCCCGGAACAGACGCGAGCGGACGGTGCCCACGGGCAGCGCGAGCACCTCGGCCATCTCCTCCTCGTTCAGCCCGTAGGCGCGCAGGGTGAGGACCTGCCGGTGCGCCTGGGACAGCCGCTCCAGCACATCACTGATGTACACCGCGTCCAGGGGATTGGTCTCCTCCTGCGAGTCCACCTCGGAGCAGCAGCTCTCCGCGCCGTAGCGCCTGGCGGTGCGGATGGCCTCGCGGACCGTCACCGAGCGCACCCAGCCGTAGAACGCCGCCGGTTCCCGCAGGGAACCCAGGCCGCGGTAGACGGCGAGCAGTGCCTCCTGCGTGGCGTCGGCGCCGTCGTCGTGGGTGATGGACCTGCAGATGCGCGCGACGTAGGGCGTGATGGCGGTCAGCAGGTGGTTCATCGCGTGCTCGTCGCCGGCCTGGGCCCGGGGGAGCAGCGTCAGGGGGGAGGGCAGTTCGCTGACGGTCGTCATGGCGGACAGAGGTTCCTTACACAGCCGGGCGGGCGGGGGGTCGGACGGGCGAACGGACGGCGCTCAGCCGGTGGCGTGGGCGAGCCCCGGTTCCACCACGTCCGTGAAACGCAGCAGCCCGGCGCGCACGTCGTCGCGGAAGGCCCGCATGAAGGAAGGGCTGTAACAGGCGGTGGAGTGCGGGAACTCGATGGAGAGCCGGCCCTCGAAGGAGACCACGCACGCCATGATGGGGCTGCGTCCCGCCTGCGGGAAGTAGTGCTCGCGGGCCGGGACGAGGCGCACGTCGGCAGCCCGCAGCCCTTCCGGCAGCCGCGGACCGGGGACCACGCCCATGTTCGTGGCGATCACCGTGGCCAGTTGCAGCGCGGGATTGCGGGGGATCTCCGGCGTGATGCGCATCTCGTGGAAGTGGTCGCCGCGGGCCAGGAAGTCGCCCAGCCGGGCGTGCACGGCACGCGCCAACTCCAGCGGCTCGGAACGCGCGGCCACGTCCAGGGTCTGCAGATGGGTGGTGACCGCCGGGACCAGGTCGGAGGCCGACACCGGCGGGGTGAGCCGCGCACGCAGGTCGACGGGGGAGAGGCAGCCGAGCGTGCGCGCCCCGTCGTCCCCGGCCAGCCGCCGCCGGGCGGTCACCAGCAGCGTCGCGGCGACCAGGGCGTGCACGGAGACGCCCGAGGCGCGCGCCGTGCCGCGCAGCCGGGAGGTGAGGTCCGCGTCCAGGGTCAGCCGGCGGACCTCGATGTGCCCGTCCGGGCGGGCGCTCACCCCGCTCGCGGCGTCGTACGGGACCAGCTCGACCGGGTGGCGCCGTATCTCCTCCAGCCGGCCGTCGAGGTACTTCGCCGTGTCGGCCTCGTCGGCCGGAGGCAGCAGCCGGCTCACGGGCTCGGGCCAGCGCGTGAGTTCCGCGGCGGCAGTGTCGTCGGTGGTGCCTTCGACCAGCGCCCGGTAGCGGTCCCACAGCGCGTTGTGCACCGCGATACTGCTGTGGCCGTCGGTGACGGTGTGGTCGATCACCAGCACGAACAGGTGGCTACGGCCGTCCGGCGCGCTGACCAGAACGGCACGGCTGAGCGGGCCACCGACCGGCAGCGGTCTGTTCAGCTCCGCCGCGTAGGCCTCCTCCTCGTCACCGGTCCGGGTGATCAGCCGGGGCCGCTTGTCCGCGCCGAGGACGCGCAACACGTAATCGCCGCCGTCCTGTTCGATGCGGGAGCGCAGCGGCGGGTTGGCCTCGGTCAGCGCGTCGAACGCGGCGGACAGCGCCGCGAGGTCCACCGGTCCGCGCAGGGAGCAGGACAGCACGGCCCTGCTTCTCTGGCCCACGTAGAGCGTCTCGACCGGACACAGCGCACGGTGCATGCCGTCAGCCTTCTTTCCGTCGTTCGTTCCGGAAATGCACGGCCCCGGGACACAGCTGCCACCGCGGTGGTCCGCGGGGAGGTCGGGGGCCTTCCGAGAGTGCACGGCCGACCGCGGCCGAATCCAGTCCAGGACCCGGCGCGCGGGTAAGTCGCGTGATTTCCCTAGAAGTTGAGTCCCGGCGCACACTCCCCGGCACCCCGAACTTCAGGGAAACCCCTGAATCGGCGCCCCAGGAGCCGGTTCACCTTGACCCCGTCGGTGCCGGTGCAGCACCGTGCTGTGCCGTGAAACCGGGGCAGGTGACGAGATCCCCCCTGACCTCGGCGTGCGGTCCCTTTCCCCGCCCCGTGGGCCGGCGGCCCGGCGCGTCACCCCACGCGCGGGCGGCACGGGGGTGACCGCACCGTCCGATCCGGCCGGGCCTTCGCCGTCCGGGACATCTACGGCTTGCCACGTGAGGGTTGCGCTATGTCACTCCAGGAGGACGCACGTCGACCGCTGTCCGGAGCCCAGGAGGGCCTCTGGTACGCCGGGCGGCTCGCACCGGACGGTGCCGCGTACAACACCGCGGAGGCCGTGGAGATACACGGGCCCCTCGATGACGTCCTGTTCGAGACCGCGCTGCGGCGCGTCGTCGCCGAGGCCGACACCTTCACCCTGCGTTTCGCCGACACCGACGACGGCCCGCGCTGCCACCCCGCGCCGGACGCGGACGACTGGCCCCTCCACCGGGTCGACGTCAGCGGCGCCGGGGACCCCGAGGCCGCGGCGTGGGGGCACGTCCGCACCGACCTCGCGACCCCTGTCGACCTGGAGAAAGGCCCTCTCTTCGCGCACACCCTGCTGACCCTGGCGCCCGACCGCCACCTCTGGCTGCTGAGGGCACATCACCTGCTCCTGGACGGCTACAGCTACAAGCTCCTCGGGCGCCGCCTGGCCGACACCTACAACGCCCTGGCCGAGGGGCGCGAACCGGAGCCCAGCGTCTTCGCGCCGGTGAGCCGGCTCCAGGAGGAGGAGGCGGCCTACCTCGCCTCCGAGCGGTACGCCCAGGACCGTGACCACTGGGCGCGGCGCCTGGCCGACCTGCCCGAGCCCGCCCGGCTCACCTCCCGCACGGCGGCCCCCACGGCGCCCTTCCTGCGCCGCACCGCCGAACTGACGCCCGCCGAGACCGAAGCGCTCGACGCCGCGGCGACCCGCCTCGGGGTCCGGCGCACCGACCTGCTGACCGCCGCGACCGCCGTCTACCTGCACCGGATGACCGGCGCCGAAGACCTGGTGCTGGGACTGGCCACGATGAGCCGCCTCGGCACCGCCGCCCTGCGCACCCCTGGCACCGCCTCCGACGTCCTCCCGCTGCGCGTGGCAGCCACCCCCGGCACGCCCGTCGCGGAGCTGGTCCGAGCCGTCGCTGGTGAACTGGGGGCCCTGCGCCGCCACCAGCGCTACCGGGGCGAGTTCCTCCGCCGCGACCTGGGCCTGCTGGGCACCGGACGCCGGCTGTACGGACCGGTGCTCAACATCGTCCCGTTCGACGAGTCCCCGGTCTTCGCCGGACACCCCACCACCTGGCACCACCTGTCCGGCGGAGCCGTCGACGACTTCCAGATCTCGGTGCGCCCAGGACCCCGCGGCGGCGGCCTGTGGCTGGCCTTCGACGCCAATCCCGCCCTGTACGAGGAGGACGAACTCGCCCTGCACCGCGGGAGGTTCCTCGCCGTGCTGCACCGGCTGGCCGCGGCCGAACCGGTGACGCCGCTGGGCGACCTGGACGTCCTGCTGCCGGGTGAACACCCCCGCGACGCGCCCGTCCGCACCTTCCCGGCCGAGAGGACCCTCACGGAACTGTTCGAGGCGCAGGTGGTGGCCGGGCCCGAGCGGACGGCCGTCAGCCACGGGCCCGAACGACTCACGTACGCCGCGCTCAACGACGAGGCCAACCGGCTCGCCCGGCTGCTGACCGCGCACGGCGCCGGGCCCGGCCGGGTCGTGGCGCTCGCCCTGGAACGCGGCCTGCGGCTGCTGCCCGCCCTGCTGGCCGTCCTCAAGACCGGCGCCGCCTACCTGCCCCTGGACCCCGGCCAGCCGGCCGAGCGGCTGCGGCTGGTAGTCGAGGACGCGGCCCCCGTGGTGCTGGTCACCGAACAGGCCCACGCCCACCTCGCCCACGCCGCCGTCCCCGCCGTGCTGCTGGACGACCCGCAGGTGACCGCGGACCTCGCCCGCCGCTCCGGCGCCGACCTGACCGACGCCGAACGGCACGGCCCGGCCGGCCCGTCCGACACCGCCTACATCATCCACACCTCCGGCTCCACCGGCCGCCCCAAGGGCGTGCCCGTGCCGCACGCCAACGTCGTACGGCTCTTCGCCGCCGCGGCCGAGCACTTCGACTTCCGTGCCGACGACGTGTGGACGCTGTTCCACTCCTACGCCTTCGACTTCTCCGTGTGGGAGATCTGGGGCGCCCTGCTGCACGGCGGCCGGCTCGTCGTCGTGCCCTACGCCGTCAGCCGCTCCCCGCGCGAGTTCCTGGACCTGCTGCACCGGGAGGGCGTCACCGTCCTCAACCAGACGCCGTCCGCGTTCGAGCAGCTGGTCGACGCCGACGCGGAACTCGGGGGCGACGCCGGGGCGTTGCGCTACATCGTCTTCGGCGGGGAGGCCTTGCGCCCGGCGCGGCTGCGCCCCTGGACCGAGCGGCACGGCCTGGACCGCCCGGCGCTGGTGAACATGTACGGCATCACCGAGACCACCGTGCACGTCACCCATCACCGGCTCACCGCCGCCGACCTGGACGACCCGCGCCGCGCCGGCGCCATCGGCACTCCGCTCGCCGACCTGCGGGTCCACCTGCTCGACGCCGCGGGACGCCCGGTGCCGCCCGGTGCGACCGGAGAGATGTACGTCTCCGGCGCCGGTGTCGCCACCGGCTACCTGCACCGCCCCGAACTGACCGCCGAACGCTTCCTCGACGACCCTTACGGCCCGCCCGGCACCCGCATGTACCGCTCGGGCGACCTGGCCCGGCGCCGCCCCGACGGCACCCTCCACTACCTCGGCCGCGCCGACGCCCAGATACAGCTGCGCGGCTTCCGCGTCGAGCCCGGCGAGATCGAGGCCGTCCTCGGCGCCCACCCGGGCGTCGACCGCGCCGCCGTCGTACCCCGCCACGCCGGCAGCGGCGCGCTGCATCTCGTCGCCTACACCGTCCCCTCCGGCGACGCGCCCGTGAGCCCCGCCGACCTGCGCGCCCACGCCGCCGCCCACCTGCCCGAGCACATGGTCCCCGCCGCCTGCGTCCCGGTGGACGTCCTCCCGCTGACCGCGAACGGCAAGCTCGACGTCCAGGCCCTGCCCGACCCCGACTTCACCGCCGCCGCGTCTGGCGCCCGCCCCACCACACCTGACCAGGCCCTGGTGTGCGCCCTGTTCGAGGACGTGCTGCAGCTGCCTCGGGAGTCCGTGGGGGTGGACGCCGGCTTCTTCGACCTGGGCGGCGACTCCCTGCTCGCCACCAGACTGCTGGCCCGTCTGCGGCACGAGACCGGCGCGGAGATCCCCATCGCCGCCCTGTTCGAGACGCCGACCCCGGCCGCAATCGCCCGGCGGGTCGCCGTACGGGCGCAGGACGCCCCGCCCCGGCCGGTGCTCGGTGAGGCCGCGCGCCCCGAGCGGGTGCCGCTGTCCTTCGCGCAGGAACGCATGTGGTTCCTGCACCGGCTCGACGAGGGCGCGGCCACCTACCACATCCCGCTCCTCGTCCCCGTCGGGCCCGACCTCGACGCCGAGGCGCTCGACGCGGCCCTCGGCGACCTGGCCGACCGGCACGAGAGCCTGCGCACGGTGATAACCGAGCACGACGGAGTGCCCTACCAGCGCATCCTGGCGCCGGGAGAGCTGCGCCCGGTGCTGCGGCGGATCGACTGCCCCGCCGCGGAGACCGCCGCCCATGTGACCGCCGCGCTGCGACGCCGCTTCGACCTGACCGCCGAAAGCCCTCTCGGGGCCTGGCTGCTGGGCACCGGCCCCGAACGGGTCCTGCTGTTCGTGCTGCACCACGCCGCCGCCGACGGCTGGTCGCTCGGTCCCTTCGCCGCCGACCTGTCCGCCGCCTACGCCTCCCGCCGCGCGGGGCGGGCCCCCGACTGGGCCACGCCGGCGGTGCAGTACGCCGACTACGCGCTGTGGCAGCGCGCCCTGCTGGCCCCCGGACCGGACGGCCCCGGCCGGCTGGAACGGCTCATCGCCCACTGGCGCACCGCGCTGGACGGCCTGCCCGAGGAGTGCACCCTGCCCGGCGACCGGCTGCGGCCCACCGCGCCGCGCGGCGACGGCGCGCACGTCGAACTCGCCGTCGACCCCGCCTTGCACCGTGCCTTGCTGGGCCTCGCCGACCGCGAGGGCGCCAGCCTGTTCATGGTGCTGCACGCCGCCGTCAGCGCCCTGCTCACCCGCTGCGGCGCCGGCGAGGACATCGTCCTCGGCACGCCCGTGGCGGGCCGCACCGAACCTGGCCTCGACCCCCTGATCGGCCTGATCGCCAACACCCTGGTGCTGCGCGCCGACACCTCCGGCAACCCCGCCTTCCGGGACCTCCTCGCCCGGCTGCGCACCGCCGACCTGGCCGCCCTGGACCACCAGGACCTTCCCTTCGACCGGCTGGTGGAGGACCTCAACCCGCCCCGCACGCCCGGCCGTCACCCCCTGTTCCAGGTGATGCTCGCCCTGCAGAACAACAGGCCGGCCGTCCTCGAACTCGACGGCACCCGCACCGAGTTGCGGCCCACCGCCACCGGCACCGCCAAGTTCGACCTCTTCGTGGACGTCCTGGAGCGCCACGACCCCGAGGGCGGCCCCGACGGCCTGACGCTGCACGTCGAGTACGCCACCGACCTCTACGACGCCGGCACCGCCGAGGCGTTCGCCCGCGCGCTGCACGACGTCCTGAGCACGGTGAGCGCCGACCCCGCGACCCGCCTAGGGGACCTGCCCGCGCTCCCCGAGCGCACCTCCGCCCCGGCCGCGGCCGACCCCGCCGTCCTTCAGGACGCGGCCCTGTCCGTGCCCGGCATCCGCGACGCCCATGCCCTGCCCGGGGGCGGCGACGCCCCGCCGCGCCTGTACGTGGTGCCCGGGCGGTCCGACGCCGCCGAACCCGTCGAGGAGTTCCTGGACCGCGCGGGCCACGGCTCCGTCCGCGTCACGGCGGTCAACGCCCTGCCCCGTACCGAGGACGGCACCGTGGACGGCGCGGCACTGCGCGCCCTGCCCGCCGTCGACGCGACCGCGGCCCGGACCTGGCGGGAGCGGCTCGCCCAGCTGCCCGGCGTCACCACGGTCGACGTGTCGGTCGAGAACGCCCCCGAGGAACTGGACCGCCGCCACACCGGATTGCCCGACCGCTCCGCCGAAGCCGCCCCGGCCACCCGCACCGCGGAAGCCTCCGGAGTCCCGGCCGTCAGCGAGGGCCCCGCCCTCGCCGAGCCGTCCGTGTCCAGCTGGGCCGAGGCCCTGCGCCGCGCCGCCGAACGGGACCGGGGCGACATCGTCCACGTCCACGCCGACGGCAGCGAGCACCGGCGCACCTACGCGTCCCTCATCCCTGAGGCGTCGCGCGTCCTGGCCGGACTGCGCCGGGCCGGACTGCGCCCGGGCGACCAGGTCATCCTCCAGTGCGATGTCACCGAGGACTTCCTCGCCGTGCTGTGGAGCTGCGTCCTCGGCGGCTTCGTCGCCGTCCCGCTGACCGTCCCCGCCTCCTACGACACCCCCTCCGCGGCGCTGACCAAGCTGGAGGGCATCTGGCGGATGCTCGGCCGGCCCTGGATCGTGTGCTCCGCCGGGCGCGAGGCCGGTCTGCGCGCGGTCGCCGCCCGGCAGGACTGGCCCGGGCCGCGCATCACCACCGCCGACGCCCTGCGCGAGGCGCCCGAGGACCACGACTGGCACTCCGCCGCACCGGACGACCTCCTGCTGATGCTCATGACGTCCGGCAGCACCGGCCTGCCCAAGGCGGTGCGCCTCACCCACCGCAACGTGCTGACCCGTTCGGCCGCCACCGAGCAGATGAACGGCCTCGGCGCCGACGACGTCTCCCTCAACTGGATCCCACTCGACCACGTCACCGGCGTGGTCATGTTCCACCTGCGCGACGTGTACCTCGGCTGCCGCCAGGTCCACGCCCCCACCTCCTGGATCCTCCAGGACCCGCTGCGCTGGATGGACCTCGCCGACCGGCACCGCGTCACCGTCACCTGGGCGCCCAACTTCGCCTTCGGGCTCCTCGCCGAACAGGCCCACCGCTTCACCGGCCGCGCCTGGGACCTGTCGCCGATGCGGCTGGTCATGAACGCCGGTGAGGTCGTCGTCGCCTCCGCCGCCCGCGCGTTCCTGCACACGCTCGAGCCCTTCGGCCTGCCGCAGGACGTGATGCACCCCGGCTGGGGCATGTCCGAGACCTGCTCCGTGGTCACCGACGCCGTCCTGCCCGCCGAACCCGTCCCGGGGGAGGGGACGTTCGTCAGCTGCGGCCGCCCCTATCCGGGGTTCGCCATGCGGATCGTCGACGAGCAGGGCACGGTCCTCACCGAGGGCGAGGCGGGCCGCTTCCAGGCCCGCGGCACCTCGGTGACCGGCGGCTACCACGACAACCCGGCGGCCAACGCCGAGGCGTTCACCGACGACGGCTGGTTCGACACCGGCGACCTGGCGTTCCTGCGCGACGGCGAGCTCTACATCACAGGCCGGGCCAAGGACGTCATCATCGTCAACGGCGTGAACCACTACAGCCACGAGATCGAGGCGTGCGTCGAGGAACTGCCCTACGCCGAGCGGAGTTTCACCGCCGCGGTCGCGGTGCGCACCGACCCGTCCTCGCCCACCGACGAACTCGCCCTGTTCCTGCACCTCACCCCGGAGGCCGCCGCCGACGCGGCCCGCGCCCTGCGCGAGATCGCCGGGAAGGTCACCCGGGAGATCGGCGTGAGCCCGTCCTTCCTCATCCCCGTGGCGCGGGACGCCGTCCCCAAGACGGAGATCGGCAAGATCCAGCGCACCAGGCTCCGCAAGAGCTTCGAGGCGGGCGACTTCGACGACGAGGTGCGCCGGACCCAGCTGCTGCTGGGCACCGCGGCCACCGTCCCCGACTGGTTCCTGCGCCCGGTGTGGCAGCGCGCGGAACGCGCCGGCACCCGTCCCGCGGCGTCCGGCCGGCACACCCTCGTCCTCGCGGGCGGCGACCCGCGGGCCGGCGCACTCGCGCAACGGCTCGCCGACGCGCTGCGCTCCGCCGGGGGCCTGTGCACGGTGGTCGGCGACGGACCGTCGTACACCCGGACCGACGCCGCGCACTACCGCGTCCGGCCCGCCGAGGAGTCCGACTACGCCGCGCTGCTGGACCGGCTGGAGCACGACCAGCGGCCCGTCGACGCCGTCCTCCACCTCGACGGACTCCGGGCAGTCCCCCCGGCGCCGGACGACACGACCGGTGCGGAGCGGCTGCTCGCCTTCGCCCGGGCCCTCATCGCCCGCCCCGGCCGGCAGCGCCCCGTGGACCTGGTGTACGTGTCCGCGGGCGCCCAGGCCGTCCGCCCCGGCGACCACCCCTCCCCGCCCCACGCCCTGGCCGGAGCGCTGCTGAAGTCGCTGGCCGAGGAGTGCGGCTGGCTGCGGACCCGGCACCTCGACCTGCCCCCGGACGACGGCACCGACCCGCTGGCCCTCCTGACGGCCGAGACGGCCGCCGGCGCGGACGGCGCGGACGTGGCGTACCGCGACGGACTGCGCTACGAACGCCGCCTGGCCGCCCTGCCCGACAGCCCGCCCCGCGCCGAGCCGACCGCGCCCGACGGCTTCACCCTGCTCACCGGCGGCCTCGGCGGCGTCGGCACCGAGATCGCCACCCACCTGCTGCGCACCCCCGGCACCCGGCTGCTCGTCCTCGGGCGCACCCCCGAGGACGAGGCCCACGCCCTGCCGCGGCTGCGCGACCGCGGAGAGGTCCGCTACGCCCGCGCCGACGTCACCGACGAAGCCCGGGTCCGCGCCGCGGTCGAGGCCGCCACCGAGGCCTGGGGCGTGCCCTTGACGTCGGTGCTGCACCTGGCCGGGACGCTCGTGGAGCGCCCCGTGGGCGAACTGGACGGCTCCACCTGGCGCCGGGCGCTGGAGGCGAAGGTGCGCGGCGCGTGGACCCTGCACCGGCTCACCGCCGACCACCCGGTCCACTCCTTCGTCATGTTCTCCTCGGTCAACGGCCTCTTCGGCGGCGCCATGAACGCCGCCTACGCCGCCGCCAACGCCTACCTGGACGCCCTCGCCGGGTACCGCCGCAGCCTCGGCCTGCCGGCGCAGTCGCTCGCCTGGAGCATGTGGCGCGATCGCGGCATGAGCCGCGGTTACGGTCTCACCGCGCTCACCGAGGCCCGGGGCTACCGGTTGCTCGACGTTCCCGCCGCGCTGCGCTCCTTCGACCTCGCCCGCACCGTCGACGAGCCGCACCTGCTGATCGGCGCCGACCGCACCGCGCCCTGGGTGCGCAGCCACGTCGTGGCCCCCGTCCGCCAGACCCGCCGCCTGGCCGCGCGCGTCGGCCTGCAGGACGGCACCGACCTCGGCGACCTGTACCGCGCCGTCACCGGCAGCGCCCGCGCGGCCGGCCTGCCCGACGACGGGTGGACGCTGCGCTCGGCGGGCACAAGCGCTCGCCCCGACGAGACGGGCACGGACGACGGCCTGCGGCTGCTGGAGAGCCGGCTCGCCGAGGTGTGGTGCGACGTCCTGGGCCGCGACCGGGTGGGCCTGGACGACAACTTCTTCGACCTGGGCGGCAACTCCCTGCTCCTGGTCACCGCCCAGACCGCCGTGAACCGCGCCTTCGACAGCGACCTGTCGGTGGTCGACCTGTTCGCGCACCCCACCGTCCGGGACCTGGCCCGCCACCTGTCGGCCACCGGCGCGGGCCCGGTACCGGACGCCGAGGCGCCCTCCCGCCCGGAGACCGGCGACGGCCTGGACCGCGCCCGGGAACAGGCCCGCCGGCAACGCGCCGTCCGCGCCCGCCGCACCGCCCGTCAGGGCAAGGACCGCGGCCATGCGTGACCGGGCCGACGACACACCGCACACCCACGAACCCGGAGAAGACGAGGCACAGGCCGTGCACGACACCACCGCACCCCACGACGAGGACTTCCCCGCCGTAGCCGTCATCGGCATGGCGGGCCGCTTCCCCGGCGCCGACGACCTCGACGCCTTCTGGGACAACCTCGCGGCCGGCCGGGAGTCCGTACGGCCCGTCACCGACGAGGAGTTCCTCGCCGCGGGCGGCGACCCGCGCGACCTCGACGACCCGTCACTGATCCGCAAGGCGTCGGTCGTCGAGGGCATCGACCGCTTCGACTCCGGCTTCTTCGGCTACAGCCCCGCCGAAGCCGCCGTCGTCGACCCGCAGCAGCGACTGCTGCTGGAGACGGCCTACCACGCCCTGGAGGACGCCGGCTGCCTCGGCGCCGACCGGTCCGGAGAGGCGTTCGGCGTGTACGCCGGGGCGGGCGACAGCCGCTACTACCCGGCCCACGTCCACCCCCGCTTCGCGGGGCAGCCCGGCTCGGTGGCCCTCGTCCACGCGGCCACGGCGAACTCCCTCGGCACCCTCGCCACCCGCATCTCCTACGAACTCGGCCTCACCGGGCCCAGCGTGTCCCTGCAGACGGCCTGCTCCACCGCGCTGGTCGCCGTGCACACCGCCTGCCAGGACCTGCTCGACCACCGCTGCGACACCGCGCTCGCCGCCGCCGTCTCCCTCAACCCCTCGGCCGTCCTGGGCTACCGCCACGTGCCCGACGGACCCTTCTCGCCCGACGGGCACTGCCGGGCCTTCGCCGCGGACGCCGCCGGCACCTCCTCCGGCGACGGGGTGGGAGCCGTCGTCCTCAAGCGGCTGGAGGACGCCCTCGCCGACGGCGACCGCATCCGCGCCGTGATCCGCGGCAGCGCCGTCAACAACGACGGCCGCCGCAAGGTCGGCTTCAGCGCCCCGAGCGCCGCCGGACAGACCGAGGTCATCCTCGCCGCGCAGGCCCAGGCGGAGGTCGACGCCGGCACCATCGGCCTGATCGAGGCGCACGGCACCGCCACCAAACTCGGCGACCCGATCGAGGTGTCCGCCCTGACGGAGGCCTTCCGGCACAGCACGGACCGGACCGGCTTCTGCGCGCTCGGCTCGGTCAAGACCAACATCGGCCACCTGGGAGCCGCCGCCGGCATCGCCGGACTCATCAAGGCCGTCCTGGCCCTGGAACACCGGCAGGTCCCGCCGAGCCTGCACTTCGACCGGCCCAACCCGCTCATCGACTTCGGCGCGAGCCCCTTCCGCGTGCCCACCGCCCTGGAGGACTGGCCCGACGGGGAGCACCCCCGCCGGGCCGCCGTCAGTGCCTTCGGCATCGGCGGCACCAACGCCCACGTCGTCCTGGAGGAGGCGCCCCGCGTCGCACCCGCCGCGCCGCGCCCGCCCGAGGAGGAGCGCCGCGTGGTGCTGCCGCTGTCGGCACGCACCGCCGGCGCCCTGCGCGGCCAGGCCGAGGCGCTCGCCCGGCATTTGGAGCGCCGGCCGGAGCTGCGCCTGGACGACGTGGCCCACTCCCTGCGCACCGACCGGCCCGCGCTGCGCCACCGGCTCACCGTCTCGGCCGCCTCCCGCGCCGAGGCCCTCGACGCCCTGCGCTCCGCCGCCCCGGCCACCCCGCCGCTGTCCGACGATCCGGTCCGGGTGGCGTTCCTGCTGCCCGGCGGCGGCACCCAGTACCCCGGCATGGGCAAGGAGTTGTACCGCGACCACGCCGTCTACCGCGACACCGTCGACGAGTGCGCCCGCATCCTGCGGCCCGTCCTCGGCGCCGACCTGCGCACCGCCCTCTTCGAGGAGCGACGGCCCGAAGACCTCTCCGCGTTCCTCGGACTCGTCGTCACCGAGTACGCCCTGGCCCGCACCCTGATGGAAGCGGGCGTGTGCCCCGACGCGCTGATCGGCCACTCGCTCGGCGAGTACACGGCCGCCTGTCTGGCCGGCGTCATCGACCTGGCGGACATGCTGCCCCTGGTCACCGAACGCATCCGGCTCATCAGCTCCGCCGGCGGAGCCACGGTCGGCGTCGCCGCCCCGGCCGAGGAGATCCGGCCCCTGCTCGACGCCGGCCTGTCCCTGGCCGCCGTCAACGGCCCCCAAGCCTGCACCGTCGCCGGGCACCTCGACGCCGTCACCCGCTTCGAGGCCGAACTCACCCGCCGCGGCTTCCCGTTCCGCCGCCTGCGCATCCCCGTCGCGGCCCACTCCCACGTCCTGGACCCCGTCCTGCCGGCCTACGAGACCCACCTGCGCCAGGTCACCCTGCGCCCGCCGCGCATCCCGTACGTCACCAACGTCACCGGCACCTGGATCACCGACGCCCAGGCCACCTCCGTACGGCACTGGATCGACCACACCCGCGACACCGTCCGGTTCGCCGACGGCATCACCGCCCTGTGGGACCGGCTGCACCCCGTCCTCGTGGAGATCGGGCCCGGCGACACCCTGACCAAGCTTGCCACCGGCCGGCTCAACGACGAGGCACCGGTCACGGTGACCACCATGCGGCACGCCAAGGCCGAGGCGTCCGACGGGTTCGTCCTCGCCGAGGCACTGGGACGGCTGTGGAGCGCGGGCGTGGACACCGCACTGCCCCCGGTGCCGGGCGCGCCCCGACGGGTGCCGCTGCCCCCGTACGCCTTCGAACGCCGGCGCCACTGGATCGACGCACCGGGCGCCCGGACGGACCCCGCCCCCGACGACACCCCGGCCGCCGCCGACTCCGGCCTCGCTTCACGGCCCCGGCTGACGACCGAGCACGTACCGCCCCGCACGGACCGCGAACGCGAGGTCACCCGACTCTGGGAGGAGACCCTCGGCATCGGCGGCATCGGCCTGCACGACAACTTCTTCGACCTCGGCGGCGACTCGATGCGAGCCGTGCTGCTGGCGGGCCGGCTGCGTCAGGCCGGTGTCCTAGACGTCCCGGCGGCGACCCTGCTGGCCGCACCCACGGTGGCCGGGGTCCTCGCCGCGGCCGACCAGCCGCCCGAGAAGACGCCGGACAGCACCACCACCGCGCTCGGCCCGCTGCTGCCGCTGCGCGCCGAGGGCACCGCCACGCCCCTGTTCTGCGTCCACCCCGGCGCGGGCATCGCCTGGCGCTACACGGGCCTGCTGCCCCACCTCGGCGGCGACCAGCCCGTCCACGGCATCCAGGCGGCCGGCCTCGACGGCACCCGGCCGCCCGCCCCGGACGCCGCCGCCATGGTCGCCCACTACCTCGACCTGGTGCGCCAGGTGCAACCCCACGGCCCCTACCGGTTGCTGGGCTGGTCCTACGGCGGATTCGTCGCCCACGCCATGGCCTGCGCCCTCCAGCGCGACGGGGAGCAGGTCGAGCTCCTCGCCATGCTGGACGCCCCCCAGCCGCACGGCACCGCCCACGACCCCGAGGCGGCCGAACGCCAGGTCGCCGCCCTGCTGTCCAGGGTGGCCGGTCTCGCGGTCGACGGGGCGCCCGTGAAGACCGTCTTGGACCGGATCGACGCCCGGGTCACGGCCGACCCGTCGAGCGTCCCCGTGACCCGCGCCGAGGCCGCCGCCATCGCCGCCGTGATGCGCAACAACCTGCGCATCGCCCCCCAGTTCGCCCCCGGCGTCTACCGCGGGGACGTGCTGTTCTTCAGCGCCGCGGAGGAGCAGCCCGCCGACTTCCCGGCGGACCTGGCGGTCCTGCCGGGCAAGGCCGACAGCTGGCGGCCCTACGTCGACGGGACCCTCCACGACCACCACGTGCCCTGCGGCCACTACGAGATGACCGAACCCGAACCCATCGCCCGTATCGGCGAGGCGGTCGCCAAGGCCCTGCGCGGTCTCGGCGGCCGGGCCTCCACCTCCCCTTCCCCCTGAACCCGCGTCTAGGAGACCCAGCGTGAGTGCGACCCAGGACCTCTACGAACTCGGTGACGCGCCCGAGATCGGCACCGCCCCGAAGAAGATGTACGCCTCGCTCATCCGCCGTGAGCGCTACGGACAGCCCGTCGACGCCTTCCGCACCGAGGTGGTCGACGTCCCGCCCGTGGGGCGCGGCCAGGTGCTGGTGAAGGTGATGGCGGCCGGCATCAACTACAACAACGTCTGGGCGGCGCTCGGTTCGCCACTCGACGTGATCGCCGCACGGCAGAAGGCGGGCGCCACCGAGGACTTCCACATCGGCGGCTCCGACCTGTCCGGGATCGTGTGGGCGGTCGGCGAGGACGTGCGCGGGGTGAAGCTCGGGGACGAGGTGGTCGTCCTCGCCAACCGCTGGGACGAGAGGGCCGAGGACATCCGCCTCGGCGGCGACCCCACCTGGTCCACCAGCCAACGGGTGTGGGGCTACGAGGAGAATTACGGCTCCTTCGCCCAGTTCGCGGTGGTCGACGACTACATGTGCCACCCCAAGCCCGCCCGGCTGTCGTGGGCTGAGGCTGCCTGCTACATGGCGACCGCCGCCACCGCCTACCGCCAGTTGTTCGGCTGGCCGCCGCACACGGTGCGCCCGGGCGACCCGGTGCTGATCTGGGGCGGCGCCGGCGGACTCGGCTGCATCGCCATCCAGCTCGTCCGGCACGTCGGCGGCATCCCCGTCGCGGTCGTCTCCAGCGAGGAGCGCGGTGAGTTCTGCCTCAAGCTGGGCGCCGAGGGCTTCATCGACCGGCGGAAGTTCGACCACTGGGGGCGGCTGCCGGACACCTCGGACGACGAGGCCATGGGCCGCTGGCTGTCCGGGGCCCGCGCCTTCGGGCGGGCGTTCTGGGACGTGCTCGGCGAGCGCCGCAGCCCGCGGGTCGTGCTGGAGCACTCCGGCGCCGACACCATCCCCACGTCCCTGTACCTGTGCGACAACGGCGGCATGGTCGTCCTGTGCGGCGGCACCACCGGCTACAACGGTGACGTGGACCTGCGGTTCCTGTGGATGCGGCAGAAGCGCCTGCAAGGCTCGCACGTCGCCACGGCCCGCGAGGCACGCGAGGTGACGCGGCTGATCGACCAGGGAATTATCGACCCATGCCTGTCCCAGACCTTCGATTTCGACGAGATCGGCCTCGCGCACCAGCTCATCCACGACAACCGCCACCCGGCGGGCAACATGGCGGCCAGGGTCGGCGACCGCGGGTGATTCACGCCCGGCCAGACGGGTACCTGCGCGGGGTAAAACCTGCCCCCACACCTCCCGGAGGTACCCCATGGGCAAGCTGGGCGACATGATGAACAAGGCCAAGCAGATGGCCAAGGGTCACCCCGACCAGGCCGACAGGGGCGTCTCGGGCGCCGAGCGCGTGGTCGACGAGCGGACGGGCGACAAGTACGACGCCAAGACCGACAAGGGGGCCGACGCGGTGCGGCGTTCCTACCGGGACGGTGGCACACCGGAGCGCTGAAACCGAACCCGCCGCCCGCCCCCGGCGCACCCGGGGGCGGGCGGCGGGTTCGATTCAGTCGTGGGTGCCGGCCCGGCCGGTGACGTAGCTGAACACTCCCGAGCCGACGCGCACGACCCGCACCCGTACGGCCTGGGCGGGATCGACGCGCAGGCACACACGCAGATGGTCCCCGCATGGGGAGACCCGCAACTCCCGCAGACTCCCCGCCGGGCCCTCCCGGCCCTCAGCCGTCATCACAGTGAGGGCCTTCCACGCCGCCTCCTTGGCGGAGAACAAGGCCGTCACCGGCCAGACCGCGCCCGCACCAGGCTGCAGCCCCGCGTCGGCAAGCAGGGACTCCGCGTCCTCGCACAGCACCAGGCGGGCCGCTTCACGGGGGAGGGGCCGCAGTTCCAGGTCGCAGCCGAGCGGCAGGTCCCGTCCGGGGGCAGCGGCCACGGCGACGGCGATCCCGGCACTGTGCGAGATCGACGCGGCCCGCCCCGGTGGGAACACCGGCAGGCGCCCCCTCCGAGGGATCTCCCCGCAGTCCAGCCCCACCGCACGCAGGGCCCGCCGGGCGGCCCGCCGGCCGGCCAGGAACTCCAGCCGCCGCAGCGGCGGCATCGCCGCAGCGGCGGCCGCCTCGGCGGGCCCCGCCGGTTCCGGACCGGGCTCCGACACGGCGGCCATGCCCAGCCCGAGCCCGGCAGCGGCCAGGAGCGGCCCGAGCGCCACCAGGCCACCATCGACCGCGGACAGCGCCTCTCCACCACCCGGTCCTGTCCCCACGGACTCCACCCCGGCCCGAACCCACGAGGCGGCCGGCCACGCGGTTCCTGCAGCGGACGGAATTGCCAGCTCGGGTTCCGGGCCGGTCGCGGTCGGCCACGCGGGTTCTTCACCGGCCCGAGCTGCCCTGGGCTCCGCACCGGCCTTGGCTGTCCTCGACGGCGATCCAGCCGCGAGCTCCGCACCGTCCTGCGCCGTCCGCCAGGACCCCGCGTCGCTCTCGGCCGACCGCCCGCGCTCCGCTCCGGTTCGCCCGGGCCGTGTGCGTACGGCAGCGACCCGGGCCGGCCACGACGGAGGCGTCGTGGCCGGCCCGGGTCGCATCGGGCTCCCGGTCATCGCCGTTCGCCGCCGCACCCGCTCACGCCCGCAGCAGCTTCTTGATGATCTTCCCGGCGGGGTTGCGCGGCACCCGCTCGATGAACTCGACCCGCCGCGGCCGCTTGTAGGGCGCCAGCAGCCCCGCCACATGCGCGATCAGCTCCGCCGTGCCCGGCTCCGCGCCGGCTTCCAGAGCGACGTACGCGAGCGGCACCTCGCCGTAGTCCTCGTCGGGCATGCCGACGACCGCCGCGTCCCGGACCGCCGGGTGGGTCATCAGGGCGCGCTCGATCTCCGAGGGGTAGACGTTCTGGCCCGCCCGGATGATCACGTCCTTGGTGCGGTCCACCAGGCTGATGCGGCCCTCCTCGTCCATGAAGCCGAGGTCGCCGGTCCTGATCCAGCCGTTCCGCGTGATCTCCCGCGTGGCCTCCGGGTCGTTCCAGTAGCCCTGCATGACGCCCGGCCCGCGCACCACGATCTCGCCGATCTCGCCGGGCGGCAGCTCCCGCCCGGTCTCGTCCACGGCGCGGGCGGACATGCCCGGCACGACCCGCCCGCACGGGATGCGGGCGGTGACGTCCCCGGGCGCGGGGTGCTCGTCGGGACCGAGCGTGACGAACGGGCCGCCGACCTCGGTCATGCCGTACACCTGCCGGAAGCCGCACCCGAGCCGTTCCACCGCGTCGGCGTAGACGTCGAGCGGCATGGGGGCCGCCCCGTACAGCACCTCCCGCAGGGAGGACAGGTCGGTGCGCCGGGACGCCTTCGCCTGGAGCATGAAGCGCAGCATCTGCGGCACCAGCCACATGTGGGTGGCGCGGTGCGTCTCCACCGCGGACAGCGCCCGCTGTGGGGTGAACCCGGGCATCAGCACGACCGTCGCGCCCGCCGCCAGGTAGGTGAGGGAGACGACCATGCTGCCGTGGTACAGCGGGCAGCAGTTGACCATGACGATGTCGTCCGTGGGGCGGGCCATCACCAGCCAGCCCAGGGCGATGGCGCGGAACGACGCGCTGTCGACCGTCACCCCCTTGGCCTGCCCGGTGGTCGCCGAGGTGTGCAGCACGGCGATCGGGTCCGTGTCGGTGACGTCCGGCAGCTCCCGCTCGGCGGCGAGCGTGCCCAGCGCCGCGAAGGCGGGCTTGTCGAAGGCCACCCGGATCCGCACCGAGGACGGCAGCCCGGTGTGCCGGTCCAGCAGCTCGGACTCACCGAGGACGGCCACCGCGCCGACGCGCTCGACGATCCCGGCGACCTCGGGCTCGGCCAGGCTGTGGTTCAGCGGCACGAACAGCGCGCCCAGCCGGGCCAGCGCGAAGTAGCTCTCCAGGACCTCGATCCGGTCCTTGGACAGCACGGCCACCCGGTCGCCCCGCCGGATCCCCAGGTCGGCCAGCCCGTGCGCGAGTTGCAGCGTACGGTCATGCAGTTCGGCCCAGGTGACGCTGCGTTCCTCGTCCACCAGCGCGGTCCGGCCGGGCCGGCACTGGCGGTTGCGCTCCAGCAGTTGCGTCAGCCACATCACGCACCGCCGCTCGCGCCGGCGACCGTGCGCTCGGCCACGAAACGCTCGTAGTCGCCGATCGTGCGCAGCTCCTCCATGTCCTCGGCCGTGATCTCGACGCCGAGCCGCTGCTCGACCAGCAGCACGAGACGCACCAGGTCCCCGGAGTCGATGCCGCTGGCGGCCAGGTCGGCGTCGTCGCCGATCCGGTGGGCGTACTCGACGGTGCCGGTGAGTTCGACCAGCAACTCCCTGATGGTGCTCATGGTTTCCCCTTTCGCCCCGGCGTGCCGGCCGCCGCGGTCCACGACTGTCACCCCCTCAAGAGGCGGCCGCGGCCGACCCCACTCCCCGGGCCCTGCCGTGAGCTTTGTCACGCGCCCGAACCCGACGCGGCGGGGATAGCCCGGCCACGCCCGCGGCCTCTTACCGCAACGAAGCAACCCGCTCCGCCCGGCCCCGCGGCGGGCGGTTCCCCAGCCGAAGGAGTGATGCGCGTGCCCAGGCAGCCGGTACGGGTCCGGGCCCCGGGACGGTGCCCGCAGCACGGCACCGCCGCGACGGCCACCGGACACCCGGGCGGTGCCCGGTGACCGCGCCGACCACCACCCCCGCCACCGCGGCCACCGCGGCCGCCGCGGCCGCCCCGGACGAGGACGAGCTGCTCGCCCACTTCGACGCGCTCATCGCCGACGGCGAGACGATCGAACCGCGCGACTGGATGCCCGACGGCTACCGCCGCATGCTGGTCCGCCAGATCGCCCAGCACGCCCACTCCGAGATCATCGGCATGCAGCCGGAGGGCGCCTGGCTCACCCGCGCCCCCTCCCTGCACCGCAAGTCGGTCCTGCTCGCCAAGGTCCAGGACGAGGCGGGCCACGGCCTGTACCTGTACTCCGCCGCCGAGACGCTCGGCGTGGACCGCGCCGACCTGCTGGACGCCCTGCACCACGGCCGCCAGCGCGCCTCGGCCACCTTCAACCACCCCGCGCTGACCTGGGCGGACACCGGCGCCATCGCCTGGCTGACGGACGGCGCCGCCGTCATCAACCAGGCACCCCTGTGCCGCACCTCCTACGGGCCCTACGCCCGGGCGATGCGCCGCGTCTGCCAGGAGGAGGCCTTCCACGTGCGGCAGGGCTACGACCTGATGCGCGCCCTGTGCGAGGGGACGCCGGAGCAGAAGGAGATGGCACAGGACGCGGTGAACCGCTGGTGGCTGCCGGCCGTGGCGCTGATGTTCGGACCGCCCGACACCGAGGCGGGCGGCGCCGACGCACGGACCGCCGCGCTGGGAGCGGCCGTCTCCCGGCGCGCGATGGCCTGGGGCATCAAGCGGCACACCAACGACGAGCTGCGCCAGCGTTTCGTCGACACCTGCGTTCCGCAGGCCGAGCGCCTCGGCCTGACGCTGCCCGACCCGGCGATCCGCTGGAACGAGGAGCGCGGCCATTACGACTTCACGCCCGTCGACTGGGACACCTACCGTCGCGCCCTGGGCGACGACACGCACTGGGCGCGGCAGCGCATCGCCCACCGCCTGGCCGCGCACGAGGACGGCGCCTGGGTCCGGGAGGCCGCCGTCGCGTACGCCGCGAGGACGGACGAGCCGGCGGGAGCGGCCGCATGAGCGCGGCACGGGAAGGCGCGCCGGCGTCCTGGGAGGTGTTCCTGCGGGCCCGTAGGGGCCTGGCCCATCAGCACGTCGGATCGGTGCGCGCCGCAGACGCGGACGCGGCCCTGGCCGCCGCCCGCGATCTGTACACCCGGCGTGGCGAGCCACTGTCGCTGTGGGTTGTCCGCTCCGACGCCGTGCGCACGGCCTCCCCGGACGAACGCGACCCGTACTTCGCGGGCGCCCGCCACAAGCCGTACCGCTACCCCGAGCACTACGCGCCGCTGACCGAGAAAGGTCCCGAAGGTGAGCACGACGAGTGACGTTACGGCGGTGCGTCCCGGCCCCCCGCCGGGCGAGCCGCCGGCCGCCGCCGGTCCCGACCTGGCCCGACACCTGACACGCCTCGGCGACGACGCCCTCGTCCTCGGCCAGCGGCTGTGCCAGTGGATCACCCGCGCGCCGACCATCGACGAGGACCTGGCCCTGTCCAACATCGCCCTCGACCTCATCGGCCACGCCCGCACGCTCCTCTCCCGTGCCGGGCGCCTCGACGGGACAGGCCGCAGCGAGGACGACGTCGCCTACACCCGCTCGGAGCGCGAGTTCACCAACGCCCTGCTGACCGAACTCCCCAACGGCGATTTCGCCGTGACCGTGGCACGGCAACTCGCCTACACCCACTACGCCGTCCTCCACTACGAGGCCCTGGCGCACAGTGCTGACGCCGAACTCGCCGCGTTCGGCGTCCGGGCCGCCAAGGAGGTCGCCTTCCACCGGCTGCACGCCGACCGCTGGACGGTGACGCTGGGACGCGGCACCGCGGAGAGCACCCGCCGCATGCAACGGGCCCTGGAGCGGGTGTGGCCCTACACCGCCGAACTCTTCGAGGAGGACGACGTCCTGCGCCGCCTGGCCGCGTCCGGCACCGTGCCCTCACCGGCAGCGCTGCACGACACCTGGCGCGCCCGGGTCACCGAGGTCGTCACCGAGGCGGGACTCGCCGTGCCCGCTCCCACCTGGTCGGCCACCGGCGGCCGCTCGGGCCTGCACACCGAGGAGTTCGGCCCGCTGATCGCCGAACTGCAGTCCGTGCGACGGCAGTTCCCAGGAGGCACCTGGTGAGCGAACCCGCACCGGTCACGGCCCGCCTCTGCGCCGAGGAGGTGCGTGAGCGGGTGGCCGCCCTGCCGGACCCGGAACTGCCGGTGATCGGCCTCGGCGACCTCGGCGTGGTGCACTCCGTCGCCCCCGGCGCCGATGGTGTGCTGGAGGTGGAGCTCATGCCCACCTACCTGGGCTGCCCCGCGCTGCCCGAGATCACCGCGGCGGTGCGGGAGGTCCTGACCGCCTGCGGTCACCCCGACGGCCGCGTCCGGCACGTCCTCACCCCCGCCTGGACGACGGACCGCATCACCCCCGAAGGGCGCCGCGCCCTCGCCGCGCACGGCATCGCCCCACCCGTGTCCCCGGCACCGGGCGGCCCGGTCCCCGTCGCCCTGGGCGCGGTGCCCTGCCCGCACTGCGGCTCGACGGCCACCCGGCCGCAGAGCGCCTTCGGGCCGTCCCGCTGCCAGTCGGTGCTGTGGTGCACGGCGTGCCGCGAGCCCTTCCCCCACCTGACCGCGCTGTGAGGCACACCGTGAACAGCCCCCCGCCCGCCCTCCGCGACCAGGCGCCGGCCGGTTCCCGCCACCGCACCGGCCGGCACACACTCGACGTCACCGAGGTCCGGCACCTGACCGCCGACACGGTCGCCGTCACCCTCCACGTGCCCACCGAACTGCGTCACGTCTTCGCCCACCACCCCGGCCAGCACGTCGTCGTCCGGCACCGCCTGGCCGGTACCGAACTGCGCCGCAGCTACTCGGTCTGCCCGCCACCGAGCACACCGGAGGCGCTCCGTCTGGTGATCAAGAGGTCCGGCCCCGGCGGCTTCGGCGACCATGCCACCACCCGCCTTGCCGCCGGCGCGCTGCTGGAACTCTCGCCGCCCACCGGCACCTTCGCCCTGCCGGAGGTGCCGGGCGCCCATCACGTCCTCCTCGCGGGCGGCACCGGCATCACCCCCCTGGCCCCGATGGCCGTCCATGCCCTGCGGCGGGACCCGGCCTGCCGCGTCAGCCTCGTGCACTCGGTCCGCACCTCCGCCGACGCCGTGCTGGCCGACGAACTGGCCGAGACCAAGGACGAGTTCGTGGACCGCTTCACCGTCCTGTACGTGCTGACCCGGGAGGACCGGGGAAGTGGGAGCGGGCCGCTCGCCCGGCGGCTGGACGCGTCCGGGGTGCGCCGGCTGCTGGCGGCCGTGGACGCCCGTCCGGACCCGGACACCACATTCGCCCTGTGCGGACCGCCCGGTCTCGTCGCCACCGCACGGCGCGTCCTGGCCGAAGCGGGAGCCGACCCCTCGCTCGTCCGCTGGGAGCTGTTCACGGCCGACGGCACCGAGCCGACGCCGCCACGGCCGGCCGGACGAGCACCGGAGGCGGGGGAGTACCGGGTCACCGCCCTGCTCGACGGGCGCCGCCGGGCCGCCACCGTGCTGCCGGACGACCCGGCCCTGCTCGACGCCCTGCTGCGCAGCCACCCCGACGTGCCGTACGCCTGCCGTGAGGGCGTCTGCGGCAGTTGCCGCGCGAAGGTCCTGTCCGGGCAGGTGACGGCGGACGGCGAGCACGCCCTGGACGAACGGGACCGCGCCGCCGGCTACACCCTCGTCTGCCGCGCCAGGCCCCGCACCCCCGAACTCACCCTCGACTTCGACGCCTGACCCGCCCGCCCCGCCACCCCTCAGCGAAGGAGACCCACGATGACCGCCACCGACCGCCACGCGGGAAAGACCGCCCTGGTCACCGGAGGCAGCCGCGGCATCGGCCGAGCCATCAGCCACCGCCTCGCCCGCGAGGGCGCCCTCGTGGCGGTCCACTACGGCCACGACCTGACGGCCGCCGAGCGGACCGTCAAGGAGATCCAGGCCGACGGCGGCCGCGCCTTCCCCGTACACGCCGAACTCGGCGTCCCCGGCGACGCCGACACCCTGTGGGCCGCCTTCGACGAGGCCCTGGCGGGCCAGGACGCCCCGGCCGGCCTGGACATCCTCGTCAACAACGCGGGCATCACCGTCCCCCGCCCCATCGCCCAGGTGACCGAGGCCGACTACGACCGCGTCTTCGCCATCAACACCAAGGCGCCGTTCTTCATCATCCAGCGAGGACTGGACCGCCTCCGGGACGGCGGCAGGATCATCAACATCTCGTCCGTCGCGACCCGTATCGCCTTCCCGCCGATCGTCTCCTACACCATGACCAAGGCCGCCCTCGACTACCTCACCCTCTCCCTGGCCCAGGAGCTGGGCCCCCGGGGCATCACCGTCAACGCCGTCGCGCCCGGCTACACCGAGACCGAGATCAACCCCACCCTCGCCGTTCCGGAGATCCGCCGCCGCTACTCCGAGGCCTCCACGTTCGGCCGGCTCGGCGACCCGGCGGACATCGCGGACGTCGTCTCCTTCGTGGCGAGCGACGATGCCCGCTGGGTGACCGGCCAGTGGATCGACGCGTCCGGCGGCGCCCACCTCGGTGTGTGACACGTCCGCACCTCTAGGAGAAGTGATGAACGACCTCACGGCCACCCTCGACGGGCCGGCCACGGACGACACCCTGACCCGCCCCTTCGACGGCGCCAGCCCCTACGACACGTACGTGCACGCGTCCGTCCTCAACGCCCTGCAGCAGCCGCTCACCGAGGCCCCGGACGAGATGGGCTTCCTCGTCACCACCCAGGTGATGGAACTCTGGTTCACCCTCATCGTGCACGAGTGGCGCACGGCCAAGGTCGCCTTCGCCAAGGACGACCTGCCCGCCGCCCTGGACGCGCTGGTGCGCAGCCGCCGCGCGCTGACCGCCCTGGGCGGTGCCTGGGCGCCCATCGCCGCCCTGACCCCGGCCCAGTTCAACGGCTTCCGGGCCGCGTTCGGCCGGGCGTCGGGCTTCCAGTCGGCGATGTACCGGCACATGGAGTTCCTCCTCGGTGACAAGTCCGCCGGGCTGCTGCGCGCCCACCGCGGCGACCCCACCGTCCACGAGGCGCTCGCCGAGACCTACCGCGCACCGTCCCTGTACGACGAGGTGCTGGCCTACCTGCACCGCCAGGGCCTGCCCGTCCCGCGTCACGTCCGCGAACGGGACGTGACCGGCCCCTACGACAGCGACCCCGGGGTGGTGGAGGCCTGGCGGCACGTCTACGCCGGGCCGCAGCACCACCCCCACCTCGCACTCGGCGAACTGCTCACCGACATCGCCGAACTCGTCACCCGCTGGCGCACCGACCACGTCCTGGTGGTCCGCCGGGCCATGGGAGCCAAGCCGGGCAGCGCCGGATCGGCCGGGCTGGCCTGGCTGGAGCAGCGTGCGGCCCGGCCGGTCTTCCCCGAACTGTGGGAGGTGCGCGGTGACGTCTAGGACGATCTCCGCCTTCGCGGCCGAGGAGGAGCAGCGGGTCCTGAGCCTGAAGCCGGTCCTCGCACCGGTGCACGGCCGCTACGGGGACCACCCCCACCACTCCTACGACGCCTGGCCGTCCGAGGACCCCGACGCCCCGCTGGTGATCCTGCTGCACGGCGGCTACTGGCGCTACGACCGGATGCACCTGACCCCGTTCGCGGCCTGGCTCTCCACCCAGGGCTTCAGCGTGCTGCTCCCGGGCTTCCGCCGGTCCGGCGGCGCGGGCGGCTATCCCGAGACCTTCGACGACGTCGCCCGCATCGTGGACACCCTGCCCGAGGGGCGGCCCTACGTCCTGGCGGGCCACTGCTCCGGCGGGCACCTGGCCCTGTGGTGCGCCGCCCGCGGCCTGCTGCCGCCCGGCTCCCGCTGGCACACCCGCACCCTGCCGACCAGTGTGCTCGCCCTCGCGCCGATCACCGACCTCACCGCCACCCGCCGCGACCGCCTCAGCAACGACGCCGCCCTGCAACTCCTCGGCGGTGAGGAGCACTTCACCGAGCGTCTGGCCGAGGTCGACCCCCTCACCCTGCTGCGCGCCGCCGGGACCACCGGTGTCCCCACCGTGCTGCTGCACGGCGCCGCCGACGAGGAGGTCCCGCTCACCCAGTTCAGCGACTACGCGGCCGTGCACCGGGACCTCAGGACGGTCGTCCTGCCCGGCACCGGCCACTACACCCTCATCGAACCCGGAGCACCCGGCGCCCGCGCGGTCGCCGACACCCTCCGGGACATGGCGGCCGCCTTCCCCCCGGCGGACGCCGGCCGCGCGGGCGAGGAGGCCGCACACCGATGACCACCGCACTCTCCGCCGCCACCGCCCTGGGCGAGCAGGCCGCACAGCTCGACGCCGACGACCCCCTGGCCCCCCTCCGCGAACGGTTCCTGCTCCCGCCGGACGTCGTCTACCTCGACGGCAACTCCCTGGGCCCGCTGCCCGCCGCCGTGCCGGCGGCCCTCGAGGACGTCGTACGGCGCCAGTGGGGCACCGGACTCATCGGCTCCTGGAACGCGGCCGGCTGGTGGCACGCACCGCTGCGCGTGGGCGACGCCATCGGCACGCTCATCGGGGCCGCGCCGGGGCAGACGATCGCGGGCGACTCCACCAGCGTGCAGTTGTTCACCGCGCTCGACGCCGCCGCCGCGCTCCGGCCGGACCGCCCCCTGCTGGTCACCGACCCCGGGCACTTCCCCACCGACCGCTACCTCGCCGACGCGGTCGCCCGCCGCCGCGGCCTTGAGGTACGGCACGTACCGCCGCCGGACCTCGCGCGCTTCCTCGCCGCCGAGGGCCGACGGGTCGCCGTCGTCAGCTACTCGCCCGTCGACTTCCGCACCGGGGAGCTGTACGACATGGGGGCCCTGACCCGGGCCGCTCACGACGCGGGCGCCCTCGCGCTGTGGGATCTGTGCCACGCCGCCGGCGCCCTGCCCCTGGAGGTCGACGCCCTCGGCGTGGACCTTGCGGTCGGCTGCGGCTACAAGTTCCTCTCCGGCGGCCCGGGCGCCCCCGCCTTCCTCTACGTGGCACAGCGTCATCACGCCGAGCTGGAGACGCCCCTGCCCGGCTGGACCGGCCACGCCGACCCGTTCGGCCTGGCACGGGACTACATCCCCGCGCCCGGCATCGCCCGCGCCCGCATCGGCACCCCGCCGATCCTGTCCCTGCTCGCCCTCGAAGCGGCCCTCACCGCCTTCGACGGCGTCGACCTGCACCAGGTCCGCGCCAAGAGCCTGTCCCTGACGGGCTTCCTCCTGCGGTGCGCGGAGAGCCTCCTGGCGCCCCTGGGCTTCACCTCCGTCACCCCGTCCGACCCCGGCCGCCGCGGCAGCCAGGTCACCCTGCGCCACCCCCACGCCCACGGACTGGCCGTCGCCCTGGCCGGGCGCGGTGTCGTGGCCGACATGCGCGCGCCCGACCTGCTCCGCTTCGGCGTCAACGCCCTCTTCACCAGTCACGGCGACCTGCTCACCGCCGCTTCGCGCCTGCGTGACCTCACCGTGGAGGGCGCGTACGACCCGGCTCCCCTCGGCGCGGGACCGGTGACCTGAGCGGGCCGTCACGCGGCGGCTGCCACGACGTCACGGCTGCGCTGGTGGTCCTTGAAACGATCGGGTCGGTGGTGTCGGTGGGTTACCCACCCGAGTAGCGCCGGTGGTCACATCCGCCAATGGGCCTGCGGCGTATCCTGTACCGAGTGATCGAGCAACTGGTGCCTCCGACCGTCGTAACGGTGGAAGCCTACGGTCAGGACGACGCGGACCTTGAGCTCTTCCCCGAGGAAGCGGCGCTGATGACGCGTGCGGTCGCCAAACGGCGGAGGGAGTTCGCCGTCGTGCGCTCCTGCGCCCGGCGCGCCATGGAGAAGCTCGGTGTGCCGCCGCAGCCGGTCCTGTCGGGGGAGCATGGTGCCCCATGCTGGCCGGCCGGACTGGTCGGCAGCATGACCCACTGCGAGGACTTCTGCGCCGCCGCGCTTGCCCGCGCAGCGGATCTGGCCTCGCTCGGCATAGACGTCGAGATGCACCGGCCCTTGCCCGACGAGGTACTGGCGACGGTGTCCCTGCCGGCCGAGGTGAACCGGCTGCGGCGGCTATCCGAGCGGCGCCCCGACGTGCACTGGGATCGGCTGCTGTTCAGCGCCAAGGAATCCGTCTACAAGGCGTGGTTCCCCCTCACCCGAGAGTGGCTCGACTTCACGGAGGCCGACATCGAATTCTCCGAGGACGGCCGCTTTCGCGCGGCGCTCCTCGTCCCCGGCCCCCAGGTGGGCGGCCACCGCCTCGACCACTTCGAAGGCCGGTGGACGGCGGAACTGAGCCTGATCGCCACGGCCGTGGCGGTCCCGCACACCTGAAGAAGACCCCGTGCCGGGACCACGGAGCACGCAGATTGAGGAGTTCCGCGGACGGCGACCTGCGGATTCGTGAGCGGACCCGGCCGACCCCACTCCCGCCCTCACCTCGAGCAGCGGCTGATCGGGTAGCCGCCCCGCTCCCCGGCAGGGGCAGGACACGCTTGGCCGCTGCTTCAGCAGGACGAGTTGGCGCAGCGGTTCCACCGCATCGACCGTGGCTTGGTGGAACGACTGCAACGGGCCGGGGCCCGGGTTGTCGGCGACGGCTGAAATGTGGACCAGTAACGACGCTCGAAAGCTGACCCTCTCCAGGGGGCTGGCTCGTTGAGCCAGGCCGGGAGGATGGGTGCCCAGCGTGGAAGACTGGGCGGACTTCCGCCAGTTGCTCCGGGCCGAGCAGATGCCGGTGCGAGCGATCGTACGGAAGCTGGGTTCTCGAGGACACCGTCCGCAGGGCGATCGCGGACGACGCGCCGCCGAAATACCGGCGGGCGCGGAAGGGCGGCACAACGTCCGCGTTGACGGACTTGGACGCGGCGGCAGCCGGGAGACGGCGTTGTGAAGGGGGCCGGGACAGGGACGCGCCGCCGAGGCCGGTCCCGTCGTCTGCTCCAGGCGGGCTGTGGCCCGCGATGTCGTGCCCTTCGCCGCCGGACTGGGCCACGATCGTTTCGCCCGGTCCGGCCACGATCGCGACGCCCTGGCCGCGCCTTCCGCGCCGCCATGGACACCCAGGCACCCGGCTCGCCCGGGTCTTCAAGAGAAATGCACTCCAACGGCCCTGTTGCCGTCGCTCTTGCTGAGCACGTCGCCACGGCCGCCATTAGCGTTTCCGCCAGACGGAGCGCCCGTCACGCACAGACTCGCACGAGACACGTCACCACCAAGGTGAGCGTGACGAGGATGTCCAGTGCTGCTGCCGCCGGGCTTCTCGTACGCACTCGCCCACGGCCCCGGGAACCGGGCGCCCCTCCTGCCTCAACCAACCCCACACGCCACCGTCCGGCTGCGTCGACTACGGACAAGGCCCGGCAACACCGGACCGGCCCTGTTCCATCCCACGAACACGGAGGCGACCATGAGCTTCGCCGGCCGACCCTTCACCACCCTCGCGATCGCGGTTCTCGGCTGTTGTGCCGGGCTCACCCTCATCGGGCCCGCATCGGCCGACGTGGTCCCCCCGCAGACAGCTCCCCCTGCCGCACCCCGCCCTGACGACGACTCCTCGGCGAAGAGCCGCGTCATCCGTGTGGAAGCCCGGCTGTCCGTCGGCGAGGAACTCGATCTGGGGACGGCGGGCCGCAGTGCGGGCGATCAGTTCGTCTTCGGCGGAGATCTGACGTCGACCGAGGGAGGCGAGGAACACGTCGTCGGGAGCATCGGCGGGTTCTGCGTCACCACCGACCTCGAACGCAACGCGGGACAGTGCGCGTCGACCGCGGTGCTGCCGGAAGGCCAGATCACCGTTCAGGGCCGGCAAGCCGGCATTCCCGTACCGGGTCCGGTCGTCAACGCGGTCACCGGAGGCACCGGGGCGTTCCGTCGGGCTCATGGCCAGGTGACCCAACGGGTGTTGACGCCGGCGACCTGGCAACTCACCTTCGGACTCCTCGACGTGCGGCCTTACCGGCCCGAGGACGGCCGCGGTCCGGACGAGGCGCCGAGGCCCGTGCGTCCGTCACTCCCCGGCAAGTAGCCGCGTCGAACAGCCCTCGTGGTCGACCGTGAGGCGCACCGGTTCGAAGACGGTGCGCAGCACGTCGGGACACGCACCCATCGCCACACGTGGAGACATCGTGATCAAGAATCTCCGTAGGCTCGCAGGCTGGGGTGTCGTCGTGGCGGCCACCGCCACGGCCGTCACGGCCACGATCGGCGTGACCGCCGGTGGCCCTGGGAACCCGCAGCCGACCGGCCCACAGGCCGCCCGCTCCACGGCCGGTCAGGGACCAAAGACGCAAACCGAGCCCCGGTCGGCGGAGCATCGGCGGATCGCCTCATCGGTCCTCGGCAAGGACGTGAAGTACACACTCACCGCCCTGAGATCGCGGACCGAGCCCCTCGCGGCATCCGTGCGCCTCGAGGTCTTCACCTTCGACGGCACCTGGAGGGAAACGGACCGTGCTCTGGTGGGCGAGGCCGATTCCTGGTTCTGGTTCCCGCTGACCGGCCGCCACGCGGTGTGTGCATTCTCCACCTCCAGTACCCAGCCCGCACCCGTCGCAGTCAGCTTGCTGATCACGCCGTCAGTGGGCTGCTCACCGACGGAGAACTTCCGCATCGACAACGGCCGGATCGTCCCTGCCTGAACAACGACCTCGGCAGGCGGCCGCACGGACGCGCCGCCCTCCACCGGAGCGGGGCGGGCACCTCCATGTGGGTGATGCCTGCACACCCTCGGTCTTCGTCCGCAACGGCATGCTCCGCATGGCCGACGTGGAAGAACCCCAGAACTCGCCTCCTCAACTTCATTCTGGTTCCGAGATGCAAGCTGGTGCGGTTCGCGCGAATTCCCTACGTCGAGACGCGGAACGCGGGACAGACGTGCAGCTGCACCAGCTGGATCGAGGGAACGCCGCAAGGTCCCGAACCCCGCACAGTTCGGTTCCGAGAGCGACCGAGAACATCGCGTTCTATGCGCGTTAGCGGAGGGTTAAGGAATAGGGAATGCGGCATGTTTTCCGTGAAATAACCGAGGAGTGAACCCGTCAGTCCCTGTCGCCACATATGTAATTCCCGTTACTCTGACGAAGCCGCCGCCCCGGGGGAAGGGCTTGGCGGCGGTTGTCCTGGGCGGGGGCGGCAGGTGCGAGCGATGGCCGCCGCGCAACGTCCGTTTTCACGAATGGTGGGGAACCAACGATGCGACGCATGACCACTGTCCTTCTGTCCCTCAGCGCCCTGGCGGCGACCTCGGCGCTGGGCGCGCCCGCCGTGGGGGCCGCCCCCCAGGTCGCCCCGGCCGCGATGCAGTCCGGCTGGGAGAAGATCGACGACGCCGCCGAACTGGCGCGGATAACCGAGGAGTCGGGTGACGCGCAGACCGCGCGCGCAGCCGCCGCCCCGGAGCCCACCGCGCTGGCCGTGGAATCGGCCAAGAACAACAAGTTCGTCGCCACCGAGAAGACGTACGCCGCCCCGAACACCGCTGCCCTGCGCGCCCGTTCCGACGTCTACGGCGGCTCCTGGGAGGGCTTCACCTTCGAGTGGATCGGGGAGGAGAGCACCTTCGCCATGAAGTCCCGGGCCAACGGTCTGTATGTGGCTGTCGAGAAGAACTACACCGGCACCTCGCAGAACCTGCTGCGTGCCCGTTCCGCGAGCGCGGGCGGCTGGGAGCGGTTCGTCCTCTACTACAACGAGACTCTGGACCGCTTCGCCATCCAGTCCGAGCTGAACGGCCTGTTCGTCGCCATGGAGAACAGCTACACCGGCACGCTCCAGTACGCCCTGCGCGCCCGCTCGACCGACGTCTCCGGCTCGTGGGAAGAATTCAACCTCTACACGATCTGACTGGCCTGTAGGTCGTGAACGTCCCTGCCCGCTAGGGCACCTGTTCCCAGGGCAGGGACGTCGTCATGGTGAAGGTTCTTCTGAGGCACCATATGATCGTCGATCGAGCCGTCGGTGCAGCCCACCCCATAAGACGTCATTTCTCATGGGAGTTCACTCAGGAGACACTTGGAGACGCGCCCGGGCCGTTTCCGCCGAGGCGAGCCGGCCCGGACCGTCAGCGCGGCGGCAGCCGGTGGAGGGTCACCTCCGAGAGCCGGCCGTCGGTGATCGCGGCGGTCATATAGGTGCAGTGGGGCTGTCGGCGCCGGTCCGTCGGCGACCCCGGATTGAGCAGGCGAAGTCCCGTGGGAGCTGTGGTGTCCCACGGGATGTGACTGTGTCCGAACACGAGCACGTCGAGGTGCGGGAAGCGTTCGGCGCACCGTTTCTCCCGCCCCTGCGCGGAACCTGTCTCATGGATCACCCCGAAGCGCAGCCCGTCGAGTTCCGCGCGGGCCACCTCCGGCAGCCGGGCGCGCAGCGCGGGGCCGTCGTTGTTGCCGTACACGGCGAGGAGCCTGCGGCTGCGGCTCTCGAGCAGGTCGAGGGTGTCGGTGTCGACCCAGTCCCCCGCGTGCACGACGAGGTCGGCACGGGGGATCTCCGCCAGCAGCGGTTCGGGCAGCTTCTTGGCGCGTTTCGGCAGATGGGTGTCGGACATCAAGAGCAGACGCACGATGGGCAGCATAAAGGGTGTTGCACACGGCTGCGTCTGGGCAGGTCAGGGCCCTGATCACAGTCTTCTTGTCATGATGTGAGTGCGAGGTTGTGCCTGTGGGCGACGGCTTGGACGGCGTGGTGGAGGCCGTCGCGGTACGGTCGGCAGTCGCGGAGGATCTTGTAGTTCCTCGTGCGGCCGATCACATGCTCCACTCGGGCACGCACGTTGCGGTGGGTGGCATTGTCCGCTTCTTCACCGGCCAGCAACAGTCGGCGAGGGCCTTTGCGGTGCGGCACGACCGATTCGCCCGCGGCCGGTCGGTTGTCGACCGGTAGGGCCGACCCCACCACGGATTTTCGGGCACACCGGCTCGTGCCACGCCCCCACCGTTCCTAGCGTTCTTGCATGACGGAAACGCAGCGATCGCGCACCCCAACCCGGTTACTTGATGTCGACGCGCTGCGCGGGTTCGCACTGTTCGGCATCCTTGTCGTGAACCTCGCGTACTTCGCCTCCGGTTACCCGTTCCACCTCGTCGCCGATCCGGCGCACGGCTCCTGGCGGGACGACTCCGTCGAGTTCGGGGTCCGGTTGCTGTTCGAGATGAAGTTCTACCTACTGTTCTCGTTCCTGTTCGGCTACAGCTTCACCTTGCAGTTGGCCGCCGCGGGCACCGCCGGTGCGAACTTCACCGCGCGGTTCGTCCGCCGGCTCGGCGGGCTTTTCGTGCTCGGCGGCCTGCATGCGGTGCTGCTGTTCCAGGGCGACATCCTGACCACCTACGCGCTGCTTGGCCTTGTTATGCTTGCCGTGCACCGGATCCAGCCGAGAACCGCGGTCATCGCCGCGGGCGCGATCGTCAGTGTCATCGCGGTCGGGATGGCCGTGGCTGCGCTGGCCGGCGTTGAAATGGTCACGGACCAGGACGCCGCGCTCGCCGACGGTCGCGCGTCGACCGATGCGCTGGCCGGTGGCCTGGGTTCGGTGATCGACGAGCACCTGCGCTCGCTGCCGACGATGGCCGCCAGTCTTGCTGTGCAGGGCCCGCTCGCGCTTGCCGCGTTCCTCGTCGGGCTGGCCGCCGGCCGGCGGAAGTTGCTCACCGACGGGATTGGCAGGCGCACAGTCGTGCTGCGCCGACTGGAGCTGGTCGGGTACCCGATCGGGCTCGCCGGCGCGCTGGTGTTCGCGGTCGGCGGCGGCACCGCGAGCCCGGCCGCGCTGGCGGCGAGCATCCTCACCGCGCCGTTGCTGGTCAGCGCCTATGTGGCGACCCTGCTACGGGTGTTCGCCACCCCGCGCGGCGGCCGGCTGGCACGGGCGCTCGCGCCAGCCGGCCGGATGGCGCTGTCGGACTATCTCGGTCAGTCTCTGCTGGGCGTGCTGATCTTCACCGGCGTAGGGCTTGGGCTGACCGGAGACACGCCGCCGACGGTCGTGCCGGTCGTCGCCGTCGGCATCTTCGCGGTCCAACTGGAGTTGAGCCGACGCTGGCTCGCGCGGTACCGGTACGGCCCAGCCGAATGGGTACTGCGGGCCGTCACGAACGTGGAGCGTCCCCGGATGCGCCGCTGATTTCGTCGGGCAGGGTGTCGGTGTCGGTCGGGGTGTGGATTGTGGTTGGTCGTGTGCCGGGGGGTGGGCCGGGGGGTAGGGGTGGGTGCCGTCGCTTGCGTTGGGGATGTGGCCGGTGATCCAGTGTGTGTGGTCGGTGGCCAGGAAGGTGACGATGTCGGTGGGGTGGCCGAGGCGGTTGGGTGGCCGGGGGGAGGGGGGGGCCGTGGGCGCCCTTGGGGGGTGGGGGGGTTGGGGTGCCGGTGGGTGGTTCGGTGGCCTCGCGAGGACTCACGCCTTTCCGTTCCGGAGTTCCACCACCTCGAGCGTCCCGGTCCGTCCCTGGGGCCGGTGCTCGCGGGGCGTTGGAGAGCCCTGGCTCGAGCCCGTACCGGGCGGCCGCACGAGTGCTTCTCCATCAGCGGCGCGTAGCTTCCCGGCAGGGTGAACGACCTCGCACCGCACCGCGTGTCCGCCGACGTGGCTGTCTGCACTCGCGGACCAGCATCGACAGGAGCCGACACACGTATGTCTGTGGAAATCATTGTCCCTGACGTGACAGGGGAGTGTGACAAGGAAGTCCGCCGGCTCGACCGGGTGGTGATCAGGTTCGCGGGGGACTCGGGTGACGGGATGCAGCTCACCGGTGACCGTTTCACCTCGGAGACCGCGTCCTTCGGCAACGATCTGTCCACGCTGCCGAACTTCCCTGCCGAGATCCGTGCCCCGGCCGGCACGCTGCCGGGTGTGTCGTCGTTCCAGCTGCACTTCGCCGATCACGACATCCTCACCCCGGGTGACGCGCCGAACGTGCTGGTGGCGATGAACCCGGCGGCGCTGAAGGCGAACATCGGGGATCTGCCGCGCGGGGCGGAGATCATCGTCAACACCGACGAGTTCACCAGGCGGGCGATGGCGAAGGTCGGCTACGACGCCAGCCCGCTGGAGGACGGTTCGCTGGACGGCTACCACCTGCACCCGGTGCCGCTCACCACGCTGACGGTGGAGGCGCTCAGGGAGTTCGACCTCACCCGCAAGGAGGCCGAGCGCAGCAAGAACATGTTCGCGCTGGGTCTTCTGTCGTGGATGTATCACCGGCCGACGGAGGGGACGGAGGCGTTCCTGCGGTCGAAGTTCGCGAGGAAGCCGGACATCGCGGCGGCGAACATCGCGGCGTTCCGTGCGGGCTGGAACTTCGGGGAGACCACGGAGGACTTCGCGGTCTCCTACGAGGTGGCGCCGGCGGCGGCGGCGTTCCCGCCGGGCACCTACCGCAACATCTCCGGGAACCTGGCCCTGTCCTACGGGCTGATCGCGGCTTCGCGTCAGGCGGATCTGCCGCTGTTCCTGGGCTCGTACCCGATCACTCCGGCCTCGGACATCCTGCACGAGCTGAGCAGGCACAAGAATTTCGGTGTGCGCACGTTCCAGGCGGAGGACGAGATCGCCGGGATCGGGGCGGCGCTGGGGGCGGCGTTCGGCGGTTCGCTGGCGGTGACCACCACCTCCGGGCCGGGGGTGGCGCTCAAGAGCGAGACGATCGGGCTGGCGGTGTCGCTGGAGCTGCCGCTGCTGATCGTGGACATCCAGCGTGGGGGGCCGTCGACGGGGCTGCCGACGAAGACGGAGCAGGCGGATCTGCTGCAGGCGATGTACGGCCGCAACGGTGAGGCGCCGGTGCCGGTGGTGGCGCCGAGGACGCCGGCGGACTGTTTCGACGCCGCCCTGGAGGCGGCGCGGATCGCGCTGGCCTACCGCACCCCGGTGTTCCTGCTCTCCGACGGGTATCTGGCCAACGGCAGCGAGCCGTGGCGGATCCCGGAGCTTGAGGAGCTGCCGGATCTGGCGGTGCAGTTCGCGCGGGGCCCCAACCACACCACGGCCGAGGGCACGGAGGTGTTCTGGCCCTACAAGCGCGACCCGCACACCCTGGCCCGTCCGTGGGCGATCCCGGGCACGCCGGGTCTCGAGCACCGCATCGGCGGGATCGAGAAGCAGGACGGCACCGGGAACATCTCCTACGACCCGGCCAACCACGACTTCATGGTCCGCACCCGGCAGGCCAAGGTCGACGGCATCGACGTCCCCCGCCTTCAGGTCGACGACCCCGACGGCGCCGCCCGTCTGCTGGTGCTGGGCTGGGGCTCCACCTACGGGCCGATCACCGCGGCGGTACGGCGCCTGCGCCGGGCCGGACAAGCCGTGGCGCAGGCCCATCTGCGCCACCTCAACCCCTTCCCGCCCAACCTCGGCGACATCCTGCGCAGATACGACAAGGTGGTGATCCCCGAGATGAACCTCGGGCAGCTCGCCACACTCATCAGGGCGAAGTACCTGGTCGACGTCCGTTCCCACCACCAGGTCAACGGCATGCCGTTCAAGGCGGAGCAGCTCGCCGACGCACTGCGGGAGATCCTCGATGAGAACTGAACTGCGCCTGTCCGCCAAGGACTTCAAGTCCGATCAGGAGGTGCGCTGGTGCCCGGGCTGCGGTGACTACGCCGTGCTGGCCGCCGTGCAGGGCTTCATGCCGGAGCTGGGCCTGGCCCGGGAGAACATCGTGTTCGTCTCCGGCATCGGCTGTTCCTCCCGTTTCCCGTACTACATGAACACCTACGGGATGCACTCCATCCACGGCCGCGCCCCCGCCATCGCCACCGGACTCGCCACGAGCAGGCGCGACCTGTCCGTGTGGGTCGTCACCGGCGACGGCGACGCGCTGTCCATCGGCGGCAACCACCTCATCCACGCCCTGCGCCGCAACGTCAACCTCAAGATCCTGCTGTTCAACAACCGCATCTACGGCCTCACCAAGGGCCAGTACAGCCCCACCTCCGAGGTCGGCAAGATCACCAAGTCGACCCCGATGGGCTCCCTCGACGCGCCCTTCAACCCCGTCTCGCTGGCGATCGGCGCGGAGGCGTCCTTCGTCGCCCGCACCGTCGACTCCGACCGCAAACACCTCACCGAGGTGCTGCGCCAGGCCGCCGGCCACCCCGGCACGGCGCTGGTGGAGATCTACCAGAACTGCAACATCTTCAACGACGGCGCCTTCGACGTCCTCAAGGACCGCCGGCAGGCCGAAGAAGCCGTCATCCGCCTCGAACACGGCCGGCCGATCCGCTTCGGCGCCGACGGCGGCAAGGGCGTCGTCCGCGACCCGGCAACCGGTGACCTGAAGGTCGTCGCCGTCACCCCGGAGAACGAGGCGGACATCCTCGTCCACGACGCCCACAACGCCTCCCCGACGACCGCGTTCGCGCTGTCCCGGCTCGCCGACCCCGACACCCTGCACCACACCCCCATCGGGGTGTTCCGCTCCGTCGGCCGGCCGGTCTACGACACCCTCATGGCCGACCAGCTCGACACCGCCGTCGACCGGCACGGCAAGGGCGACCTCGCCGCACTCCTCGCCGGCGGCGACACCTGGACCGTCGCCGGCTGAACACCGACACGGGAGGGCCCCGGCATCCGAGACCTGCGGGGGCGGGGGGGGCGGCTGTCAGTCCCGTCCCCGCAGGAACAGCCCGACCACCACGCCCGTCCCCACCACTTCCGACACCCCGATGACCAGTCCGGGTGCGGCCACCGTGCCGGCCGCGCCGGACAGTGCGGTCGCCACGCCCTGCGCCGTCGTCATCCCGCTGGTCTGCACGGTGAACAGGTGTCCGCGGTAGGCGGGTTCGGTCGCCGCCGGGATCAGCGGGTCGATTCCCTGGTTGCAGGCGAAGCCGGCCCCGGAGAGGGCCAGCAGCGCCACCGCGGCCGGTACGGGCGGTCCCAGGAGGAACGCGGCCGGCGGGGCCTGGGAGCACACCAGCAGGGGGACGACCAGCCGCCGCCGGCGTGCCGGTGAGAGCCGGGCCACCGCCGTCTCGCCGAGCACCGTGCCGGCCGCGTATCCGGTGAAGAGGGCGCCCGCGGCGGTGGCGGGGGCGCCGGCCTGGGCGGTGTAGGCGACGGCCGGGCCGTCGCCCACCGCGGAGAACCCGGGCACGGCCCAGTCAGCAGGACGAGCGGGCGGACCTTGCGGTCGGCGAACAGGCGCCGCAGGCCGTCGGCGGAGTCCGCGAGGACTCCGGCGGGGGAGCGGCGGCCGTCCGGGGCGAGCGCGGGTGTCGCGGGTGTGCACGGGCCGGCCAGGGCGGCGGACACCAGCAGGCTCGCGGCGTCGGCGGCGAGCATCCGGTACGGTCCGACCGCGGCGACCAGGACGCTGCCCAGGGCGAATCCGGCGACGACGGCGGTCTGGCCGACGGTCCGCAGCAGTGAGCGGCCGACCGGGAACAGGTCGTCGTCCGGCAGCTGGGTCAGGCTCGCGGTGCGGGCGCCCCTGCGTGACGGGTGCGACGAAGCCGGTGCACAGCAGCAGGAGCAGCAGCGCGGCCACGGGCAGGCCGGGCAGGAGCATGGCGGCGACGCAGGCGGCGGCGAGCAGGTCGCAGCCGGCCAGGACCCGGCGGGGCGGGAAGCGGTCGGCGAGCGCGGACAGGGCGGTGCCGCCGACGGCGTGCGGCGCGAAGGCGCAGACCAGCACGAGCGACGACAGCAGCGGGGAGCCGGTGCGCTGGTGGACGAGGATCGACGGGGCCACCTCGGCGGCCAGCTTCCCGGCCGTCGAGACGGCGTGGGCGGCGCCTCGGCGGCCAGTTTCCCGGCCGTCGAGACAGTGTGGGCGGCGAACACGGCCCGCGTGCCCGGGGCCCGCAGCACCGCCCGGTAGCCGGGCGCCGCGGCCGCGGGGGCAGGCGCCGGTTGTGCTCCGGTCCGTCCCACAGGTGGTCTCCTCGCTCGTGCGCCGTGCCGGTCCGCCGGCGCCACGGGCCCGCCGGGTACGGGGCGTCCCGTACCCGGCGGGCCAGGTGCTCGGCTCAGTCCCGCGTGTGGGGGACTCGTCCCGCGTGGCGGGGGATTCAGTGGACGTGACGCATCGCTGTCACCTCCCGGAGGTCTCGGCGGCAGGGGGCTCGTTCCGGCGGCGCCTGCGGGGGCGCGTTCAGGACGAAACTCGCAGGGAGTACATCCCGTGTTCGGTCACGTCGGGCCGCGGCACCGGCTCGGCCGCCGGCCGGGCCTGGGGGAACCGGCGGCCGATGGTGCCGAGGACGTGGCGGGCGACCTCCACGGCGACCTGGGCGCCGAGGCAGGCGTGCGGGCCCCGGCCGAAGCCCGGATGGCGGTTGGGTGTGCGGTCCCACACGAGCCTGTCGGGCTCGGGGAAGACGGAGGCGTCCCGGTCGGCGGCGCCGAGGAAGCAGGAGACGATCTGGCCCCGGCGGATGCGCCGCCCGCCCAGCACGGTGTCGCGGACGCAGGCGCGGCTCTCCACGTGCACGGGGCCGCAGTGGCGGACCAGTTCGTGGACGGCCCTTGTCGGTGTCCACCACGACGCGCTCGCCCGGCGGGACGCGCAGCAGGGTCAGCAGTCCGGTGGCGAGGAACCGGCTGGCCGTCTGGAAGCCGGCCTGCAGCACCACCCGCAGCGAGTTGAGCACGACCTCGCGGTCCACGCAGGCGTCCGGCGCCTTCGCCACGTGCCGGGCGAACCCGTCCGGCAGGCCTCGACGACCTGATGGCCTACGCCAGCCCCGCCCAGGCTGAACTCGTGCCGGGCTGGCGGGACTTCAACCGCAGCGTCGGCGACAGCGGCAACGTGGGTGTCTGGCACGAGGCCTGCGTGTCCCGTCCCGACCGCATGCACGTCATCTACCGGAGCATGCCGCTGTTCGGCATGGCCAAGGCGACCGAGCACGCCCCACCGGGGCGGCGACGGCCTGGTCGTGGCGGCCCGGCCCCCGCAGGGCCGGGCCGCCGCCTGAGAGGAGAAAGGCCGTGACCACCACCCCCAGCCCCCCGGCGGCCACCGCCCGGGGGGCGCCCTGGCCGGCGCCGCACCCCCGCCCGCCCCCGGCTGCTGCTCCTCGGCCTGTTCATGTCCTTCATCGAGGTCACCGCGGCCATCTCCACCCTGCGCGCCATGCAGGTCGACCTCGGCGTGGCGCCGGCCGACCTCAGCTGGGTCTCCAGCACCTACACCCTGGTGGTGGCCGCCGGGGTGCTCTCCGGCGGAGCCTTCGGCGAACGCTACGGCAGACGCCGCGTGTTCCTCCTGGGCGTCGCCGCGCTCGCCGCCGGCTCCCTGGCCGTGGCCGTGAGCGACGGCTTTGCGCAGGTCCTGGCCGGCCGGGCGCTCAGCGGCGTCGGCGGGGCCCTGGTCCTGCCCACCTCCCTCGCCCTGATCACCACGTCTTTCACCGACCCGCGGGAACGCGGACACAGGATCTCGGTGTGGGTGTCGGTCTCCGGCCTCGGGCTGGCTGGCCCTCGGGCCGCTCATGCGGGGCAGGCTGGCCCCCAGGCAGCGACGGCCTCCTCGCCACGCATCAGCCTCCCCGCCGGCCCGGCCCCGTACTTGCCGCACGGTTCTTCCTGCCTCCATGCGGGCAGGGCCTGCTCGAGCACCCGTGGTGGAACACGGCACAGGGTGGCTACACGGACGCGTGCCTGGGCGTTGAGGTGGATCGCGCTGTCCGGGTACAGCACGCCGGTGAGGTTCTGCTGGCCGCCGACGTCGGTGACAGCGGCGAGCAGGCCGCGGATGGTGAGGTGGTGGCGGGCGGCAAGCCTGGTCAGGAACGACAGGGTCAGCTCTCCCGGCAGCGGAGCCACCCGTCCTGCCGCGCCGCAGCCCATGGCAGGGCACGATGCCACAGGACGCCGCCGGCTTGCCTCCCGTACGCCCGCTTGCGGGCGTACGGCGGGTCGCGGTCGTGCTGAGCTGCTGGGTCACGCCGGATGCCTCTGCTGCGGTCGTGCGGGGACGGGCCGGCCGGGCCTGGGCTTCGGCTGCCGCGTCGAGTTCGGCCTCGCTCAGCAGCTGCTTGGTGATCCGTTCGGCGCCTTCCACGATGGCCACCAGGGCGGCTTCGCGGATGAGGTGGGAGAGGCTGCCGATCCGCCCTGCGGTGCGGGCGTGGAGGTAGGCGGCGTGCTTGACCAGGGCTCCGGGCCGGTGTGCGCGCAGCTCAGCAGGTCTTCCATGGCCTTGTACGAGGTCGTTCCAGACCGCTCGGTCCTGCTCGGTGGCATACGCCAGTGGGCGGTGGCGGAAGATCTTGAATCGGCCGGCGACCTGCGCTCCGCGCACCCGCTGAGCAGTGAGGAGGTCTCGACGTCGAATCGCGGAGTACACGAAGGTGGCCGGGATGCGTTTCGCCGAGGTGCTTCAGCTGGTCGGAGGTTTCCGCGCCGGCGCGCCGCTGGGTGTCCAGGAGGTGGACATCATCGATGAGGACCAGCTGGGTGCCCAGTTCGCACACCGTGTCGCATACGGCGCTGGTGATCTGGGTCTGGTTGAGGCGGTCGGTGAGGGGCATGCCGAGGAACCGGGCGAATGCGCTGACGAGCATCTTGGGGGTGGCGGCCGGCGGCACGCTGATGAACAGCACCGGTCTTCTGCCGTCCTGGCCGGGTGCCGGCGGGCGTCGGCCGGCTGGAAGGAACGCCCGAGCGCCATCATCGTGGTGGTCTTACCCGTCGTGGCCGGGCCGGGGATGATCAGGCCGCGGCGGGCGCCGGCCTGCCGGCGGCGGTTGAGCAGCAGCCTGCGTAGGGCGGTGAACACGCTGTCCATGGCCGGGTGCGCATGACGGCGAGTGGCGGAGTGGTGGTCCTCGCGCTCCGCCTGGGACCAGGCGCCGTCGGTGACGTCACGCGCGGACGCCGGGGCTCGGTGGACGAAGCGTCCCATCCCTGCCATCCGGTCGCCAGGGTCAGCGGGGTGAAGCCGACGGTACCGGTGGAGACCGGGCTCACCCTGGCGGGGACTCCTCGAAAGGGGTCGTGGACCGTGACCTGGGGACGTCTTGGCGCAGGCGGGCCGGTTTGCCGCGCCGGTTGGGGAGTCACTCTGTGGTGCGTGTTCAGCCGGCCAGATGCTCAGGGCGCCGTCGTCGGTCAAGGGCTCCTCGTCGTCCGCTGCTGTCGTCCGAAGACGTCCTCACCAGCTCATCGGCTTCCGCTCCTCTGCGTGTGCCGTTACAGGGACCCCCCACATCGCACCCTCGGTTGCGGCGGTGCGGGCGCGGGCGGCGACGACCCTTTTCCCGCCCGGGTGCCCTGTCCGGCGGCACCGCGTTCCAGCAGCTCGCGCAGGGCGAACGCCAGGTCCGGGTTCGTGGCTCGCGCAGGGCGAACGCCAGGTCGTGTTCGTGGCTCACGCGGTCTGCGCGCCGGGCGACGGTGCGCTTGATGTCTGCGGGTGAAGTCGGTGAACGGGGCGCTGATCCAGGGTGTGGCGGATCCACGGCACCGCTTCCCACCCGTACCCCGCGCGGCTGGTCAGGCTTCGGCAGCCGTACCCGGATCCGGCCGGGACCGTGCGGGTTGCAGTGGATCTCCCCACAGGCCGTCCGCCGTCGGCGAATGCTCGCCGCGGTAGGGGCTTGGGGACCTTGTGGTCGTAGGTGCGGTGGTCGATGCGGATGCCGTAATCGTTGATCTGTTGCCGCTTGACGGGCATGAGCTCGATGAAAGTCCTCACGGCCCAGTGGCACCGGGACGTACCCGCACACGGCGATCAGCGCCGCCCCCATCTTCGGCGACAGCGCACAGGGGCGTCATCGGTGCCGGTCTCAGCCGGGGCCGGCGTCCGCACCGCCTCTCCTTCGGCGTCTTTCCCGCGCTCGCCGGTGTGCGAGCCCGTGCAGGCGGCCACGTGCTGCACGAACAGTGTGTTGATCGAGGAGAAGGTGCGCTCTACGTGCTCCTTGGCCGGCCCGTTGCCCGGCGGTGCGGGCTGCACGCACATGCCCAGCGACTCGCAGGCGGCGATGAACGAGGACGAGATGAACACCTTGCCCTGGCCGACGAGGATGGTCTGCGGGTGATCACCGGCCCGCGCCGCTGCGCCTTCCAGCGGGCATCCACGCTCAGCAAGCCGCTCGTACGGCACCACCGGGTGTTTCCATCGCCAGCGCCTCGGCCCAGCCTGGCCTCATGGGCGCCGGGACCGTCATCTGTGCCGGCAGCTGCGCCGCGTCGACGCTGCGGGCCTCCTTTCGCGCGCAGCACGGCCGCGCGGTGGTCCGGGTGGCGACATCGAGCGCGATGGTCAGCTCGGGCCGTTCCACCACACCGTCGTCGAGGACCACGAAGGCGTCCAGCACGGTGCTGTCCGTCATCACCAGCTCACCCGGTGCCATCACCGTCGTCGGGACGAACGGGGGAGCCGGCCTCGCTGAGCGCCAGCGGCGCTGCCGCGCACTGTCCAGCAGCCCGCGCCCGTCGGCGAGGGCGTGCGCGAGCCGGTTGAACGTCGCACTCGAGGGCAATGGCACCACCCCCTGCCCGTACTGCTCGGCCAGCAGCCGCTCGGTGTGCACCCGCAGCCGTCCCAGTGTCCCGCTGGAACGCTCCCGCCCCGCCTCCAGCACCTCCCGCGCGGCCACCACCCGCTCGTTTGCACGCCCCAGCGCCGTCCGCGGGCGGGTGGCACGGTGGTCCACCAGCCCCCGCACCCCGTCCTGCCGGCAGCGGGCGCGCATCCGCCGCACCGTCACCGCGCCGGTGGGCATCCCGGCCGCCGACAGCTCCGCCGCCTTCGCCTCCTCCCGCTGCGCCGGCGTCCGCGTCTGCGGGCCGTACTCCGCACCCCGCGGACCCGCGCCCGCCGGGCCCGCCCGGCTGCCCCGTCTCCACCTCCCGCACACGGCCGTTCCCACGCCAGGGCCCGCTCGCGCACCGCCTCGGGCAACGACTGCAGCAAGCCCAGCGGCGGCACCCCGGACACCCCCGGCGCGTCCAGGACGTCGAATCCCGCATCGGCGAACGGCAGCGACAGCAAAACCGCCGCTACCGCACCGTCCTCGGCGACCAGCCGTACCTGCCCGTCAGCAAGGGCCGCCACCGTCCAGGTACGCCCCCCGGACCACACCTGGCATCCCAGTTCCACCACCGGCCTGCCCGGCATCCCGCTGCCCGCCCTCACTCTGCCGCCGGGGCCCACACCGGCATCCGCTCCTGCATCGCTGCCCCCAGGTCCGCCGCCGGCCGTCCCGCCCGCAGGGCATGGAACAGCGCGGGAAGCACCAGCAGCGGATCCCCGAAACGTGCGTACGCCCTCCCGCAGCGGCGCCGGCTCGGCGAACGCCTCCTGCAGCGCGTCAGCCAGCAACCCGCCACCGTGGTGCCGGGGGTGCCGGTATCCGGCCAGCCAGGTCACATTGCGCCGGTAGACCGGATCGACAGGCCCGAGCATCCACTACCGCAAGCCCGCCGCCGTACAGATCTCTGCGACCACCGCAGCAACAGACCGCCGGCCCCGAGAGAGCTCTTGCCTTGCTGTGCAGTCGGCGAGCACTCCCTGGCCCTCAGCCGGCAGGCCGGGCGGCCAGACTGCTGACACGCGGGTCGCGGTCGAGGAGCATCACGTGCAGTCGCATCGCTGCCGGC